>NZ_RJUD01000005.1 GCF_024343675.1 Lacihabitans sp. CS3-21 | reverse complement strand
TTGCATCGTTCAATGTTTGTCGGCGTAGTCATTCTCTTAACCAAAGCCAAGTCATATTTCTGTACTGTGATCTGGGCTGGGTCAGCATCATCTTCGTCGTCCGTTCCGTTTCCATCTAACTTATCGTCAGTTGGGCTTCCTGTTGGAATGTAATCCGTCACTTGGATTCCTGTTGCAGGAATTGTTCCTTGGTTGACTACCGTAATCGTAAAGCTTACATTATCACCTTCTTTGATAACTTGTGTCGGCGTAGTCATTCTCTTAACCAAAGCCAAGTCATATTTCTGTACTGTGATCTGGGCTGGGTCAGCATCATCTTCGTCGTCCGTTCCGTTTCCATCTAACTTATCGTCAGTTGGGCTTCCTGGTACTCCACCTGCGTCGTTGCCTACTATCTGATCAGGTGTGCTATCTATGTCTAATAAGCTTCTATCATTTGAAGCACCACTTATTTCTGCTCTGTTTATTAAATTTTGTCCTTGAGCATTCGTATTTATTTTGAAAGTAATTTCTTTTGTAATGCTCTGTCCAGGATTAAGCGTAGGTATTACCGAATTCAGAGTAGTAATATTTCCAACCGGAGCTGACCATTGAGCATCATTTAAGGTAAGTCCTGTTGGAATGTAATCAGAAACCTGGACATTCTTTGCTGTAACAGTACCTTGGTTACTTACAGTTATTACGAAAGTTACATTATCACCAGGCTTATAAATGGTGCCAGGAGTTTTTTGTTGCTTAATTAAGGCCAAATCAAACTTACAGTCTTTCGAAGCCAAAACAACTGACAAAGTACTTGTACAATTGTTCTTATCTTTTACAGTAACTGAAAAGGTGCCTTCGCCAAGATTCGACAAATCCTGAGAAGTAGCTCCATTCGACCACAAATAGGTGTATGGACTTGTTCCACCAGACACAGAAAGATCAATTGACCCGTTGGTTTTTTCACAATTTGGATCGACTACTGTTTTGGTAAGCACCAAGGCATCTGGTTGAGTTATTGCCACAGATGAAGTAGCAGTACACCCTTTGGAGTCTTTAACTGTGACAGAATAATTGTTAGGGCTAAGGTTATTGAAGGTATTGCTTGTTGCAGGTGTTGAAGTAAATGCACCCCCATTTATACTAAAAGTATAAAGTGGTGTTCCATTTGATCCAGTTGCGGTTATTGTTCCATTGTTCGCATCCTTACATAAGGCATCTACTTTTGAAAGAACTACAGTTGGATTAGGATTAACCTTAACTGTTATTTCGTCGGTTGCTATACATCCATCATTTGTAGATGTCTTACATGTAACCATGTAAGTTGTAGTAATAGAAGGAGATACAGTGACCGTTGTAGTGGTGGCTGTTATTCCTTGATTCCAAGTTAATGTACCACCCACGCATCCTGTGGCAACTAAATCGATCGATTTCCCGAGACAAATTTCTACATCTGGCCCTAATGAAACTGTTGGTTTAGCAACAGTGGTAATTTTTCCTGTGTTAGTAGCTTTACAGCCATTTGAGTTTGTACAAGTTGCAGTATATACAACTTCTCCCAAAGCAATAGGCGTTATAGTAAGTGTTGTTCCTAAAACTCCAGTATTCCAAGTTACATTTCCAACACATCCAGTAGCAGTCAAGGTAGCAGAGCCACCTAAACAAACCGTTTTAGAGTCAACTGAAATAGTTGGGTTTGGATTAACAACTAATGAAACTGTAGCCGTGGCAGTACAGCTTGCTGAGGAAGTAACTAATAAAGTGTAGGTTCCAGGAATTGTAGTCGTGGCAGTTACACCAGTTTGATTTACAAATCCAACTGGTCCAGTCCATGAATATGTGGAAGCATTGGTCCAAGTTCCTGCTTTTAAAGTAGCAACAGTTCCAACGCAAATTGGATCTACTGGAGGTATATTTCCAGTAATAGTTGGTTTTGGATTAACTGTTACTTTTACTTCATCGGAAGCATCACAACCGTTTTTAAGAACAGTCAAAATATAGTCCGTAGTTATGGTAGGCGTTACGGTAAAAATTGCACTAGTTGAAAGAACTGTGCTGCTTGTTGAACTTCTCCACTCATATGTAGCACCTGAAACTGGCGTAGCTGTAAGGGTAACTGTTTCTCCAATACAAATCACTTTGTCAGCACCTGCGTCTGCTGAAACAGTATTTTTAGTAACTATCACCACATCTGTTCCTGTACAACCATTACAACCTGTAACTGTGAAAGTATATGTACCTGGTTGGTTAACGGTTACACTTTTATTGTTGTTTGCTCCCACAATTCCTGGTCCTGACCATGAATATGTTACAGTATTATTGTAAGTATCTGGCGTGGTATATTTTACATAATCAAGTCTTAAGGCACATTTACCATTATCTGAAACTTTTATATATCTAGCAGATGAGGTTAATGTATAGGTATATTCTTTGTATGAGGTGTGGTTGAATAATAAAGAAGAAGCCAAGCTTGTAAAACCTGAACCCGAACTTAATGAAGCCTCTATTTTAGCATCAGATTGCGTAGATAAAGTATTTTCACAATGTTCCAATTTAAGATTTACTCTAATGACTGTTCCAGCTGGCAATGTTGAACCTAAATCCAATGTAATAGATGAGGTTCCTTGTCCTGACTTAGTCCACAGTTTAGCCCCCGCATTATCTCCACACACTTTAGCAGTGTTCAAGTCAGCAATCCAACCTGTTGAACCGCTTATTGTGGTTGCACAATTCGTAACTCCAGGAGTTCCGCAAGCAGTTACACCAGTAACTGAACCATCAAGAACTAATTCATCTGTATTACAAATAGTTTTATCAGGACCAGCATCTACTGTAATATTTGGTTTGACAGTTACCTTAACTTCATCTGATTCATCACAACCGTTTTTAATAACTGTTAAAACATAATCTATAGTGGCTGTTGGAGTTACCGTAATACTTTGACTCGTAGAAATAACAGTACTACTAGTAGAACTTCTCCATTCGTATGTAGCACCTGTTACAGCTGTAGCTGTTAAAGTAACTGTTTCTCCAAGACATATTTCCTTATCTGGACCTGCATTTGCTGTAACTGTATTTTTTGTAATTACCACAATGTCGCTACCAATACAACCATAACAATCTGTCACTGTAAAGGTATAAGTACCTGACTGATTAATAGTTACACTTTTTAGATTAGAAGCTCCTACAATTCCTGGTCCTGACCAAGAATATACAACCGCATCGGTGTAGGTATCAGGCGTATTATATTTTATGTAATCTAACCTAAAAGCACATTTTCCATTATCTGAAACTTTGATATATCTAGTTGCCGTGGTTAAAGTATAGGTATATTCCTTATATGAAGTATGATTAAACAATAAAGAAGCCTGAAGTGCTGCAAATCCTGAACCTGAACTTAATGATGCCTCAATTTTGGCATCTGATTGGGTTGAAGATGTATTTTCACAATGCTCCAGTTTAAGGTTTACTCTTATTACAGTTCCTGCCGGTAGAGTTGAACCTAAATCTAATGTTATTGAAGAGGTACCTTGGCCAGACTTTGTCCAAAGTTTAGCACCTGAATTATCTCCACATACTTTCGCGGTGTTCAAATCAGCAATCCAGCCTGTAGAACCTGAGATGACATTTGCACAGTTGATGGTTCCTGGGGTACCACATGTTGTAACACCACTTACAGTACCATCTAAAACAATCTCGTCCGTATTGCACAAATTCTTATCTGCCCCGGCACTGACTACTATATTACACTGAACACAATCTAAGAAAGTACCAGTCGAAGTTCCATTAACGAAGTTCTCATTAATATTGGTAACGACCGTATTCAAATCTGAAATCGAATAGGTAGAGGTGCAGCCTCCTAAAACTTTGTTAGCTTCGTCTAAAACAAACTGAACTGTTTTTCCTGCAAATACGCCGCTCTTTATTTTTAAATTCTTGAGATTAACATTTGATGGGCCAAAGTTTGAATCATAATTATCAAAACCAACACTTAATGATAAAGCAACCACCTGACCTGCAAATGTATTGCTATAAGATTGAGCTGGATTTGTAAGTGTTCCAGCTGGTAAGACTGATGGAGTAGATCCAGATGGTAAAAAATCTTCAACAGCTTTTGCAGTGGTAAGTTTAAGAAGTTTTGTACCACATCCAACCGTTAAACCACTTGGAAAAGCAGCAGCAAAATTTGCATCTCGGTAAGTACCTGGGTTTTCTCCGTTTGCTTTGCTTCCCCACCCACCTTGAGTTTGAGTTCTGAATCCAGTACAATCTCCAGTTGGTTGGTCAACTATAAACTGCCATAGTTTTTCACAGCCTTGTGCATCTGTAACTTTCAACCAGTATACACCAGCTTTCAAGTTTGCACGATCTTGTGTTGTGGCACCGTCTGTCCATAGATAGGTATAAGGAGCTATTCCTCCAGTTACCGTAACATCAATTGACCCATTGGTTCCACCAAAAGTTGTTACTTTAATTACACTACCGCCAATTACTATATTACAATTTTGTACACATACAAGAGAGACCGGTAAAGTCTTCATACAAGCAAGTGCATTTTTATCTCTAATTTCTAAAGTGTAATTAGTTCCGGTTGAGGTTCCGCTAAGGTTTGAAAAAACGTTCGAATTCTGCCATGCCCCTCCATTTATTCTAAACTCATAAGAGCCGCTACCACCAGAACCTACAACGGTAATAGAGCCATTATTCAAATTACAGTTTGGATCAACTTTGCTACCTAGTGTTAAATTAACAGCATCATAACATCTGGTTAAAACCACATTGTCATACTTCAAAGCTCTTCCTTTCGAATGAGCCACTATTCTAACCATTGTTGTATTGTTGGGAGCAACAAACTTTATGGTATTCAAAGCAACTAAAGTTCCATTATAAGAAACCGTTGTATTTGATTTTGATGAGGTCGCCAATAAGGTGCTACCGTTATAAAACTCCAAATACATTTCGGCTATGGCACCCACTGTGCTCACCGCATGTGTCGATGCTAATGCATCAAAAGTAACTTTCGCTCCAGGAGATAAAGCTATATCTTGATAGGCATAATAATCAGAATTAAAATCACTGTTATTTAAAACACCAAAATTACCAGTTGAAGAACCCGTACCTAATCCCCACTGACCTTGTGGAGCTGTCCAACTTGAAGGTGGATTCCCCAATTGCATATCGCCATTAACCGACAAATTGTTTGAAGTACACACACATGTAAAACAAACGCCTTGGTTGGTTGTAAATGTCAAATCTGAATAACAAGCATCTTTGCCACTCCAAACTCTGATTGTGTAGGAGGTATTTGGTTTTAGATTGGTAAACGTTAATGAACTTTGTCCGCTTCCAAGAGTTTTATTCGAAGAAGCACCATAAATTGGAGTTTGTCCAAAAGTATTTCCTTCATTAATGTCACCTTTTACAATATCAGAAGAACTATAAACTAAACCACCAATAGTCACTGTTGCGTCATTATTAGGTATAGCTCCATTACATGAGGCTGAGGTCTGGGTTAAATTAGCTATGTTTAAAACTGGAGATGTGCAAATACATTTGAAATTACCGCCTATAAAAGTGATTGATTTTCCTCCAACTCCTGAGGTATATTGTAAGTAAGTGGAAAAAGTATTATTCGTTACATTGAATTTAGTAACGCAATCACCAGCGAAAGTTGTTACATACAAGTTCTGATCCGGTCCAAATGCCAAATCATAAGGATCAACTTTCCCCGTTGCAGGAACACTATTTGCTATTGGCGTTGGAAATAAATAAGTATTTAACAGAGTTCCACTAGAACTGTATTTATATATTCTGTCTGGAACCGAATTATTATCATGAGCAGCTACTGCCCACAGATTTCCAGTGGCATCAAATATTATACCTCTATAATGAAAACCAGAAGGAGCAGTTGCAAAAAGGGTACTAGTACTTGCACTTGTAAATGTAGTTGGCAAAGATTCTATGGTACTTGTACCAGAACCTTTCCTCCAATTGGTAGAAAAGAAAACTCTTGTATTATTGTTATTAACAGCGGATCCCCAAAAATCAGCTGTCGTATTATTTACCAAAGATGTTTTAGGAACTACTGCAACAACCGATCTCGAAGTAGTGCTTATCTTGTAAAAGTTTTTGTAAGTGGAAACATAAACAAATCCATAGTTATCAGCTGGGCCAGATATTGAAATATCCAAAATATCTTCGCCCGCGGGAAGTTGTATTGGTGTAAGGAAAGTAGCTGTATTATAATCATATATTCTCACCTGCCCAACATCACAACAGGTGGCAATATAAGCAAGATTTTTTGTTGGATCTACAACCATACCTTCACCACCACCGCCAGGTAGAGAACAGCCAGTAAGACCTGCTCCCGTAGTGTACTGATAGACGTCAGTCCTAGCAGTATTGGTCGTACCATTCCACAAAAGCTCCCCAACAAGCAAGTAATACTTATCCTCTCCGAGAGGTGCATTTTGAGCAAATGAAACATTTACCAAACTCACAAACGTGGCAAAGAATGCAAACGCACCTCCCAACATTGAAAGTCTAATCTTATTAATCCACGGCACCTGACGCAAGCTGCTTTGCAGATGGGTCTTGGCTATGTTAATAATAAGAGAAATAAAGGAAATCAAAAAAGCACTAAATGCTTTAAAAGGATTTCCTTTTTTTTCATTCTTTAAATCTGGGGTATTTAAAGAATGGGTAGAGGTAAAGTTTCTCATTTGCTTGTATTTGTAAAGTTTCACTCGAAAAATTGTATTTGCTTATTTATTATTATTCTTAAACAGGTCGTTTATATTCTTTCCTATTTTTTTTCCTTCAATCAATCCAATCTCATTATCATGCCGGGTATGTATACCTCCATATAACCGCGAAAGAGCCGACTCTTCAGCGGCTTCAAAAAACGAATTATATTTTCGGGGTTTATACTCCACCAATCTTTCCATGTCCATGGGTCTACCCACGTGGGCATGATCGGTAAATGCAAAATTTTCACCATACAAATGGGTCAAAACAGTTGCAGCCGAAGACGCTTGTCCAGCATGTCCAGAATAAAAAGCGGGAAATGGCGGCTCTGGCCAGTACAAATCCCATAGTGTACTCACATTGTAAAATATGAAAGAGAATGGTCTTTCTGCATTATAGTGATATTTAGTTTTCCAGCAATTCACAAAAGCATCTGCAACTGCCATGCCAACAGCTGAAAAAGTTTGACTTGCTTTGAAAATATCTACTTTAGATTTTTCTACTGCTTGCAAAGCCATGTAATAAGAATGCCCTGGAGGAGAGAAAGTTTCTGATGGATCGTCTCCCCACCAGTTAGCAATTTCCTTTTGTTCTTGTGTGAGAGAATTTCTCACATCAAAAACCTCCTTCATATATCCATAATAGGTTGAACCTTTTTTAAAGTCATAATCCATCATCGCAGGAATTGGCAATGTGTAATTTTCAGATGCAAAAGTTCTATTTTTTCCCCATTCAGGATGTAATGGAAGTGGGACTTGAGATTGGCCTTTAAGAGGCGGAGACCAAAGACCATTTCCTTGTTTGATTACAAAAGTTGAATCAAAGTTTCTTTTGTATCCCAAATGGCCACCATCTGTTTTTGAATATTCAAAAATCTCATTGGCAATTTTTTTACCAAAGGTTATGGATTCCATTATCTCTTTTGAAGATAATCCTTTGGACTCTTTAACCAAGTAATAACTTTCAAGGCTATCAATTTTTGATAAATTAGCTTTTGAAGTAAATCCGTAAATGTGTTTGATGATTTGAGCTTGACCAGCATTGAGTGACAAAGCCCAATTTATTTTCATATCTGGATTTGGGATAGTCAAAGCATCAAGCCCGTTTACTTTACCAACCAAAGAATGAAAATCAGAACTTCCTTTAACTACTGACTCGTACATAGTTAGACCGCAATAGCCCAAAAATCTGGAATTAAAAGTAGGTGATCCTCCAGGAGTTGTTTTTAGTATCTGTAGGGTTAGCTTTGCCCACTCTGTAGCAATCTGAGCGTTTTGTTTTTTCTTTTGAGCAAATGTCGAAACTGACAAGAAAGGGAATAAAAAACACATAAGTATCACAACCAAATTTAGACTTGGTATAATACGATACGATAAATTAAACTTTTTTAAAGTAAAATTTCTTTTCATTCTTTATAGATTCACTCAATTATAAACTTGGCATAGAATTTGTCATTCGAATTATTGAAATTCTAACTTCAAATACACGCCATCTTCACTCAACTTTCAGAAACACTCAAATTCCAAAACCTTTATTTCACGCGGTAAATCAACATATTATACGAATTCACCTTTTGTTTGTTAGTAATATACTGCAAAAACCATGCTAAAAAACTGATTACTTGGGTACATTATTTTTTTGGTCTACTAATTTGTATTTTTGACAGGCAATTTATCAGTTGGTCACAATTTTTCGTTTCTTTGCAATCGTAAACATCGATTCAAAAAAGTGAAACTCTGGCAAAAAGCAAATTCAAAAAAAACAAACGAAATAATTGACAAGTTTACAGTCGGCAAAGACCGCGAACTCGACATTAACCTAGCACCTTTTGATTTATTCGGATCGATGGCTCATGCAATTATGCTTACCAGCATCGATTTATTAGAGAAGCAAGAATTAAAAAGTATTCTTCAGGAGTGCAAGATTATATATAATGAAGATATAAAACAAGGAAAATTTGAAATAATTGAGGGAATTGAGGATGTACATTCTCAAATTGAATATATTTTAACCACAAAAATTGGTGATATCGGAAAGAAAATTCACAGTGGTAGATCGAGAAATGATCAAGTGTTGGTTGACATGAAAATGTATCTTCGCCACAAGATTGAAGAGATAGTCCTTCTGACCGAAGACTTGTTTAAAGCTTTACAAGAAAAGAGTGAGCTTCACAAAAATGATTTATTGCCGGGCTACACCCATTTACAAATAGCCATGCCTTCTTCTTTTGGTCTTTGGTTTGGTGCTTATGCAGAGAGCCTAGTGGATGATTTAATATCGCTACAGAGTGTTTATAAAATTGTTAACAAAAATCCACTTGGGTCGGGTGCTGGCTATGGTTCAAATTTCCCATTAAAAAGACACCTTACCAAAGACCTTTTGGGCTTTGACGACCTCAACTACAATGTGGTTTATGCCCAGATGACGCGTGGCAAAATGGAGTTCTTAATGGCACAAGCTTTAGGTGTATTTGCAAATACGCTCTCTAAAATGGCCATGGATGTGTGTCTATACAACAGTCAGAATTTTGGGTTTATCAACTTACCAGAGGAAATGACCACAGGCTCCAGTATTATGCCACATAAAAAGAACCCCGACGTAGCGGAGATACTTCGTGGAAAAGCTAATAAACTCAAAGGCTTAGCTTCGGAAATTGCGTTTGTTCAGACTAACCTCCCATCAGGATATCACAGAGAAATGCAGCTCATAAAAGAAATCATTATGCCTGCTTTGGATGATTTCTCTGAAACCCTCAGTGTCGCTACATTTATGATTAAGAATCTTAAAATCAAAGAAAACTTGCTTGATGATTCTAAATTTGACTTGCTCTTCAGCGTCGAGAATGTAAATAAGAAAGTTATTGAAGGCATGCCATTTAGAGATGCCTACAGGGCTATTGGTGGCGAAATAGAAGCTGGTACTTACCAACCAATCAAAACCTTAAATCATACCTTGGAAGGAAGCATAGGAAATCTTTGTAACCCTGAAATTAAAGAAATGATGAATAACGTAATTCAATCTTTCAATTTCGAAAAAGTTCATCAAGCGTTTGAAAATTTGTTAAATTTTGAGGTAGAGTAAACTCAGCTAATAAATAATAACAATCGATTCAAAAAAACAAAAAAGCCTCATTTCTGAGGCTTTTTATTTATCAATAACATTTAGATTTTGAGCTACCGTCGCTACAACAACGTTTGAACACTTTGCCAAGTTTTTTGTACTCTGACTTTGAAAGTGTGCGATAAATTCTACCATAATCACCAATCATAGTTTCTTGTTTGGTAAAGTTATTGGTCAATTTCATCTCCGCATTTAAAGACTCGTTTGGATTTACATTACCAGTATCACAAACTTCCAAAATATGGCTTAGATTGCTATTGCCTTTTAATGCATATTGCAATGCAGACTTAGCAGGTACATTATACGAACCCAAACACAAATATTTATTGGCAGTCTCTCCTTTTTGTAACTTACCAGTTTTTGCATACATACCAATAATAGTAACCTCGTTCGTAGAAGTTTTTGAAGATATGTCTTCTCTTACTGCATTACCAGCTACATTTAAAGTTTGTTTTACACAATTCTTGCCATCTCCAGCTGCAGATAATACCGTGGCAGGGGAAGCTACAGATGCTGTGTTTACTTTAGTGGCTGTCATAGTTTTATTTTCAGGGGATGAAGCCACATCTGTCGGACAAGCCTTATACACCTTTTTCAATGCCTTGTATTGCTTGTTGTTAATGACCATGGTCATTTTGCCATCATCGCCGATGCTGACATCAGAACTTGCCAAATTATAGTTTAACAAAAGAGGCATATTAATGTTGGCAGTAGCAGGCACTCCATTACCATAATCACAAACTTGAACGACCTTCGAATAATTAACTTCTCCAGAAGCTGTCATTTCGTAAGTCAGTCTTACAGGGACAGTAAAGTCTCCTAAACAAAGGCTTTTACCATTGTATGAAGCAACCACAGGAAGATTTTTCGTAGTATTCAAAACATCAGTGGCTTGGATTTTACCGTTACCCGAGAAATTTATGGTTTGAGTAGCACAAACTACTTTCGGTTTGTTTTTGAAAGCTAAGGCAGCAGCCTCAGCTTGAGCAGCTTCTCTTGGAGATGGGTCATAAAATGCATTTCCACATTTTTTCATGATGTAAGCATAACAAGATCCATCTTTAGACGCGATTCTGAATGTCTCAAATTCTCTTCCAAGAATTGACCATTTGTATTTGTGACCTCTAGCATAAGCACCCATCCAACCAATTTTACCTTTTGGCAAAAATTCTGGAGTGATTTTAGAAGGTCCAAATTCTGGATCTAACAAACCTGTGTAACCCAAGGCACGAAGATAATTATCTATCTCAGACTTACTGTCGTGAGCGTTTTTCTTGTGGACTGTTTTTAAATGGTTGTAAGCTGCTTGGGCAGTATGTTTCGGAATCTCGCCAAACTGTGGACTTGTCCCCAGTCTATTCAAAACTACAGGTTTATCAGTGGAAGAGTTTCCAAACACAGCATGAAGGTCTGCACTACAAGGGGTTTGAGAAAAACTTTGGAATGAGATACCTAACGCTAAAAGTATCGCAACATTCAGTACGATAAAATTTAATCTCTTTTTCATTGTGAGAAATTTTATACAATTTTTAAATAATAAACAAAAAAACATGTAATAATAGGCAAACTGGATGCCATTATACAATGCAAAGTAAATTTTTTTTGCCTTAGATTAAAAATATATCCATGGTTATTTTACAGAAACGTTCAAAATAATCGATTTTTTAATTTTTTGGGCATAATTTTGCACAAAAAAACATTAAATGAGCTTATTAACTGTAGGATCAGTAGCATTCGACAAACTTGAAACACCATTCGGCAAAACAGATAAAATTGTAGGAGGAGCAGCCACCTTTATTACACTTACAGCCTCTTATTTTACTAAAAATAACTATTTAGTTGGTATTGTGGGTGAAGATTTCCCACAAGAGATGATTGAAACTTTCAATGAGCATGGTGTAGATACCGAGGGTTTAGTAATAGACCCTAACGGTAAGACTTTTTTCTGGCATGGAAAGTATCATGAGGACATGAACAACCGCGATACTTTGGACACCCAATTGGGGGTTTTTGAGAATTGGGACCCACTTATCCCAGAAAAATATCAAGACACACAGTTTCTAATGTTGGGCAATATGGTTCCGGAAATTCAATACCAAACACTCAAAAAACTCAGGAACAGACCCAAGTTTGTAATGCTGGATACCATGAACCTTTGGATGGACATCATGATGGATGACCTCAAAAAGGTTATTGCTGAAATTGATTGTTTGACCATAAATGACTCAGAAGCTAGACAACTTTCAGGAGATTACTCTTTGAAAAGAGCTGCCAAGTCCATCATGGCAATGGGACCAAAAACCTTAATCATCAAAAAAGGAGAACACGGAGCCTTATTATTTCAAGAAGATAGAATATTCTTTTGCCCAGCTTTGCCACTAGAAGAAGTATTTGACCCAACTGGTGCCGGAGATACTTTTGCAGGTGGTTTTATTGGATATTTGGCCAAAACCAATGATTTGAGCTTTGAAAACATGAAAAGAGCCATAATTTATGGCTCTGCCATGGCGTCATTCTGTGTAGAGAAATTTGGAACTGAAAGAATGCAGTACCTATCTGCAACAGAAATCAATAATAGAGTTATGGAATTTGTGCAATTGGCGAGCTTCGAAATAATAGATTGATAATCTAGAAAAGATCCATAATATTTAAAGAGAGAGACTCAGACAGTCTCTCTTTTTTTATGTTTTGTGCGTGATAAACCTTAACCTAATGTGTAGCAGAAACAACTTTTAAGCTGTAAAACACGAATCATTTTAGTTTAACTTTTCAATAATAATTTATTTATACAAATATTTAATTATAAAATCACAAAACTATATAATGATTTTTTTTCTCCATTTTGTTTAGAAATTACCTGCTCTACGTTTTGTAAGTTTCAAGTCTTTAAGAAGAGAAGACTTAGGCTGCATAGTGAAGAAGAATCCACCTCCGCGGATATTGCTACCAGAAATTGGAGTCCAGTTCATGCTCATACTCCAGCAATGTAACTCTCTCACAATTCCAAAATTGGTTAGGGTCACTTGTTTAAATTCGAAATCCCAACCAGAATTATAGGTAAATTTAAATTTGGGCGTTAAACTAAAATCTCCATTTATGCTTATACTCTGTGTAACTCTCGCCTCCGAAAGTCCTTGCTTGTTATAGTTGAAGGCATAACTAATTCCCATGGTCCATGGAACACTGAAATCTACATATTCTAGGGGATTTGCTTGGACAATTTTAGACATAGCCTCCTTTGCTGGATCTTGTTTGCCGTTTATGGTAGTCTTAGCTGCTTCGCCTTTCTTAAAGGTTTTGGGAGAAAGGTTGGTATTCAGTGAAAAATTGAATGAACTCAAATAATTGGCTTTTACCACTCCATCTTCGGGTTTATAGTTCCATTTGAAAACAGGAATTCTGGCCCCCGCCAAGTTAGAAGTAACCAATTTGTCGGGCTCATAGGCATATGGATCTAACGAACCGTTGGCATTTATACTGATCAGATTTTTAAACAATGAAGTACTGGTACCAATGCTGATGTTTGACAAAGCAAATTCACCCAATTCTTTCTTCGCTAATAAGTTATAACCTCCACCAATATTCAAGTTATCCAGGAGGGATATTTTCTCAAATACGTTTTCAGAAGTGTCCGAATTATTCTTGATTTTTGCTTCTAATTGATTGGTAAGACTAAAACCTATATTTCCAGAAGCCGATCCTGAAGAACCTCCGCCATTGAGAAATCTTGGTAAAAATCTATATACATCATCCGAACGTATTTGAACTTTCGAGGCGTATTGTCCCTCACTGGTGGGTGTATAATTTAAGTTTATGGAAGGCACAATGGTATGTCTTATGGCTTGCACTTTACCTTTCCCGCTGAACCTGTACATGCCATACATACGGGTATTTAAACTTGTACCAAAAGAATAGGTTTGGCCAAAACTCGGACGAGAAATGGTATCTACCACTACTACACCACCACTGTTTTGATTGAGTGTGACATTCAAATCTCCATTGGCTAAATACTCATTTTTGATAGAATCAGCAGCAGGGTTTACCCCAACGTTTACCACTTTCCCATTGCTTTTTGTAACAGTTTGTATGCCTGAAGTCGGATTTACAAATGTATAGTTCAACTCCTTAGTATAAATATCTCCTCTATAAGAAAGGCTTGGAGTAAGATTTAGATATTTTGCAATTTTGAGATTGGGCAACACTATCGGCACAGTGTAAGAAGTATTTATGACGTTATTTTTCAAAATCTGGCCCCAATCGGTTAAAACTGGGCTCTCAAGTTTTGACAATTCTTTTTGATAAATAACTTTTAATTCGGTAGAAACATTTGGATCAGCCAACAAATTCCTAATCTCCTCAATTCTTCTTTGTTGGGTTGTAGATAGCGGCTTGTTATCCACTCCAGCTATGTTGTAATCGGTATAAGAATTGGATCTATTTTGAAGAGCATTGGTAACAGAAACACCCCCACTAACATCAAGCCCTACTCTGAAAGATTCATACCAACGACCAATCTGTTTTTTTTCTGGAATAAACGGATTAAACTGTTTAATACCAAAACTATAGCCCAAAGAAGACCTAAAAGAATTAGAAGATTGATCTACTCTAAACGAGCTATTGGTAGTTACAAATCTGCCGAAATTTCTCATGTAGTTTACTGTACCTCCAAAATTATTCTTGGTAAGATTTTGAACATCGGCAGAGCTACGGTTATTTCTATTGAAGCCATTCGAAACAATATCCATGGAAGAAGAGAAACTTCTGTCAGACCGCAAACTTCTCGGAGCATGGGACCATCTGATATTAAACTGATTGGATTTTGTGGTGTCTAATCCTGTACTGCTATAGGCTATGTTACGATTAAACTGAACATTAAAATCACCATTGTATTTATATTTTTTAGAATAGGTGGTATTCAAACCAACCCCAAAACTTCCATAGGTGTAAATTTCGCCTTTCAGTGTAGAACTGAGGTATTCATTAAAGGCATGATAGTATCCAAAATCTTTGAAGTACAAACCCCTATTGTCTCTCCGCTGCTCTCCATAAGAACCCATTATAAATCCTGAAGTGCCTATTTCTTGTTTTTTGGGTATTGGAAAAAAACCAAAAGGAAGGCCAATAGGCAAAGGAATATCCGCAAGTACGAAATTAAAAGGCCCAGAAATCAAAGATTTTTTATTGACCAGTTTAATTTTTTTAGCCGCGATATGAAAATGTGGCTCAGCCAAATCACAAGTGGTGTACTTGGCTTTGGAAAGATACATATTGTCATCTGCATCTTTTTTAACCAATTGCCCTTGTACAAAACCATCTCCTTGCACGGTAACAATTTTACTAACTAAGGCCTTTTTAGATTTAAAATTATATCTAATAGTATCCGAATTAAACGTTTCTCCACCATCTGTAAAAACAGGTTTACCTTTGACTGGAGGCCCTGATTTTTTGGTGGTGTCTGGCATCCCGTGGGCATAAACCTCGCTCCTGCCCCAATCAAGCATGATGTAATCAGCTTTGAGTTCAATTTCTCCATAAACCACTTGAGCATTTCCGTACAAATGATAACGTTGCGTTTCAATGTCGAGAATGGTGGAGTCAGAAGAAAAAGTTTCTACAGTAGTTTCCAACTGATTTTCTAAGCTTTTTAAAGAATCTGGAATAACTATAGAAAGTGAATCTCTGACGACTTTATTCTTTTTTGCAGCTGATTTTGAAGGCTGACGACTAATATTCGCATTCTGCGTATTTTGGTTTTTAGGAAATTGACTTTGTGTACTTGTTGGACTCCCAAAAGTTCTGCCTCCACCTCCACCTATTGCGGGTAAAGTGGGCCTTTGAGCAACTACATTGAATGCCCAAAAACAAAAAAAACAAATCAAATAAAGTCTTAAATTCAAAGTATTTCGATTTTTCTAATTGATTTTCAAATAAAATCAGGCAGTAACTTGGCCAATTGCGATAGAAAATTGCACAATATTTATATTTTTTTTATGTTCTAACAAAAACACTAATTTTGTAATGACAAAATTAAGTAGAAAGTGTATCTAAAAACGATTATATCTTAATAAAAAGATATAGATTTTAATGTTTTCCTGAAAAATGAAGTTAATAAATCTTAAAATAGCTTTGGTGTGGGTGTTCACTGCAGCTATCTTCTTGGGCTTTACCTCCAGAAATAATTTTTATGCAAGAGGATTAAAAACTGTTGTGCTGGATGCTGGCCATGGCGGAAAAGACCCTGGCACTGGTAACGGTAAGGAAAAAAAATATGCATTGGATATCACACTTAAATTGGGCGAAAAAATAGAGGAGAATTTCCCTAATGTGAGAGTGATCTACACAAGAGATAAGGATATTTTTGTGCCGCTACATGAAAGAGCCGCCATAGCCAACAAGAGCAAAGCCGACTTGTTTATCTCTATACATTGCAACGCTAACCCACACTCCAAAAGCCTCAGAGGTACTGAGACTTATGTAATGGGGCTTCACAAAACACAGGAGAACTTAGACTTGGCAAAAAATGAAAATAATGTAATTCTTTACGAAGAAAACTATAAAAAATCATATAAAGGCTATAACCCAGCTTCTCCGTTGGCACACATTATGCTTGCTAACTATCAGAATGCATTCATGAATCAAAGTTTGGAATTTGCAGCCAAAGTTGAAAAAAACATGAGCAAAGTAGGTCATAGAAGCAGAGGTGTAAAACAGGCTGGATTTATTGTTATCTGGGAAACTACCATGCCCAGCGTATTGGTTGAAACGGGATACCTTACAAACAGCGAAGATTCGAACTTATTGGCTAGTACGAGTGGCAGAGAAAAAGTAGCCTTAGCGATTTTTAGGGCATTTGAGGAGTATAAAAATCAAATTGAAAAATAATAATTTGTAAATTGCGAGCCAAATAGGTTCTGGAAAGAAAATAAAATAGAAATGAATTTTAAAAGAGAAGCTAAAGTTGGATTGTTGGGTCTTATTGGAATCGTAATACTATATTTTGGGTTTAGCTACCTCAAAGGTTCTGATCTCTTTTCTACGACACAATCTTACAAAGTTTATTATAAAGACGTATTGGGCTTGGAAGTCTCCAATCCAATCACATATAGTGGTGTGGTAGTCGGTAGAGTGCTGGGCATGAAACCCGATTATGACAAAGACAGAGTTGAAGTAACTTTAGCAATAAAAAAAGAAGTGAAACTAACCAACAACACCACTGTATTGTTGGCTGATGATGGATTGATTGGAGGTAAATTATTAAAACTAAAAATTCGGCCAGGCGATAATGCAAAAGATGGTCAAGAGTTTAAAGGAGAAATAGAATCAGGATTGATGCAAATGATGCAAAGTAAACTTGATCCAACTTTGAAAAACGTTGACTCCCTGACCGTTACACTTACCAAAGTAGTTGGCGAATTTGCTCAAACTGGACAAGCTTTAAAGGTCCTTTTGGCCAGTGCAACAACTTCTACAGCTGGTGTTAATGGCATCATAGCCAATAACTCAAAGAATCTTTCGGCCATAACAGGCAATGCAGCAGTGCTAACTCAAAATCTCAATACACTAACCAAAAGTTTGGATGCCCAATTAAAGCCCATTTTGGAGAAAACTGGAACTTTCACAGATTCACTTAGTCAAGTTAAATTAGGTTCGACTGTCAATAGCTTAAATGCTACTATTAAAGATCTACAAGGCGTTGTGAATGGCATAAATGAGGGTAAAGGAACCCTGGGCAAATTGGCTGGAAATGACTCTCTGTATGTAAATTTAGACAAAACAGCCGCATCGTTGAACATGCTTTTGTCGGACATGAAGAGCAACCCGCGTAGATACGTTCACTTCTCGTTATTTGGCGGAAAAGACAAATCTAAAAAGTAAATCATTCGATTACTTTCAGTGTATATCCTTCATTTTTAAGCAATTGCAACACACCTTTTTCTCCTCCAAGGTGTCCTGCTCCTACTGCAAAAAAGGTTGAATTATCAGAAACCAGTTTCTTAATTTCAGGAATCCAAGCCAAATTCCGTTTGTGCAACATTTCGTTTTCAAAATCCGCCATCATGCCCTTTTCTGCATCGATGGATATCAATAAAATCTCCAGATCTCTTTTTTTGTAAGCCTCAGCCATTTCATTAAATTCCCGAATTGATTTCGCTTTATCAGCTAGCGTTTCCAATAAATAATCGGCTTGAAGCTGATAACTCATTTTGTCCATCAAACCCATTTGAAAATCAAGCGTTTCTAATCCTACGACTTTCTTACCCTTGCCTATTTTCATGATTTCGTTTTCGAGCATCAGGGTTTTGCAAGGCAATAATTTGGTCAAAATCAATGAATATATCAAAAATGGCTTGGTCTTTTGAAACATCATTGGAGGCAAATTCAATGAATCTTTGAGGTATGATTTTAAAGAGTCATATCTGGTTTGTGGCATCAAATCACTCAAACTGGTGTCTGCTTTCATTTTCATTTTGCCCATCATTTTAAAAGCTATCGTTGGATCATCAAGATCCATTTCCATGGCCAAAATTTCCGAAGATTTTATCTTAGAAATCATCTCTTCACTCATTTGAAAATCACCCTCGCACAGCAAATGCATGGTGCCAAATATGTAAGAAGGCTTTTGAATATTATTACCCGAAATCTCAAACAAAATACCTTTTTCTTGAGAAAAAGCAGTTTGACTAATTAAAAATAAGATAAATAAAATAAGGCGATGCATATAAAATCAGATAAAGTGTAATTCATTTAGCAGTCAAATAGAAACAATAAAATCCAAAATCAATTCAATGCATTTGAAAAAGATAAGATTTGCACTTATTTTTACCTAAACTTTAATCATCAAACGCATGAAAAAAATATTTGTTTTCTTTTTATTTGTTTCTTCCACACTATCGGCCCAACAAAAAAAGATAGAGAGCAGTCTGCTCATTGCCAATAAAAACCCCGACAACTTTTTGCAATCCCTACCGACCATCAATAAGTGGTTAGATAACGACAGAGTGTTGATTTACATGAAGCCCTCGCCGACAGAAAGTATGAAAAACGTGGTGCTGAATCTGAAAAGTGGACAAATAGAAGACGCCAGCAATATAGATGTAAGTAAAGCAGTGAATCCTTCAAAAAAAGTAACTTTGAAAAATGGCGATTTGTATCTAAGCACCGCTCAAGGCGAAACAAAAATTACCAATGACCAAGATGTTATAGAGAAAAACCCGATGTTTTCACCCGATAGCAATTACATCGCCTATACCAAAAATAACAATCTTTTCACATACAACTTAAAAACCAAAAGAGAGACCCAACTCACCATTGATGGAACAAAAACTACTTTGAATGGCTTTGCGACTTGGTTGTATTGGGAAGAAATATTCGGTAGACCGACACTTTTCAGAGCCTATTGGTGGAGTCCTGATAGCAAAAACATTGCTTACATGAGATTTGATGAGTCTAAGACACCGATGTTCCCGATTTATAGCAGTGAAGGTCAGCATGGATTCATAGAAGAAACTCGCTACCCGAAAGCTGGTGACCCAAATCCAACTGCTAAATTAGCGTTTGTAGATCCAGACGGCAATAAAACCACTTGGGCAGATTTTGACGAAAACCAAGACCAATATTTTGGTTGGCCAGAGTGGATGTCAGACGGCTCAGGCTTGATGGTCCAGTGGATCAACAGAGGCAACGACAACCTAAAGCTTTTTAATGTTTCGCCCAAAACAGGCAAAAAAACGGAGCTGTATGACGAAAAACAAAACTCTTGGATAGGCATAGACGAAGCCGCCGAAAGATTGACCGTATTGGACGGAGGAAAAGAAATGATCATCATCAGCGATAAAACCGGTTGGAAGCAATTGTATTTGCACGGAATAGATGGCAAATTGAAGAACCCAATTACCTCAGGCAAATTTACCATAACCGAAGTAAAAGGCATAGACCAAAAAAACCGTGTTTTGTATTTCCACGCAAGAGGATTGGAAAACTCAGCCAGATTTGACCTTTACCGCGTAGGATTAGACGGCAAAAACATGAAACGTCTGACTTTCGGAGATTTCAACCACAGAAGAATAGAAGCCTCGCCAGATTTGAGCTATTTCGTAACAACCTACTCGAACTTGAGCACACCAAACGCCTTGGCCATCATAGACAATACCGGCAAAATAGTGAAAGACCTCGGCTCAGCAAAAGGCTCAGAATATGACAATTATGCCATCAACAAGCCTGAACTGGTAAGAGTAAAAAGCGACGATGGCAAGTTTGATTTACCAATGACCATTGTATACCCAGAAAACTACGTGGCTGGTAAAAAATACCCTGTTATTGTAAGTATTTATGGTGGCCCAGATGCCGGTACGGTGTATGACTCCTGGAACTGGAGTGCCAGATCGCAGTGGTTGTCAAGAGAAGGCATTATTCAGGTGGCTTTGGACCACAGAGCCAGTGGTCATTTTGGCAAAGAAGGCGTGGCTTATATGCACCGCAACCTCGGCAAATGGGAACTTGACGACTACAAAACCATGATAAAAGATCTCATAAAAAAAGGCATAGCCGATCCAACAAAAATAGCCATAACGGGCTTTAGCTATGGTGGTTATATGACCTGCTTGGCACTTACAAAAGGCTCTGATGTATTTACCCACGGCATGGCGGGCGGAAGTGTAACCAGCTGGAAACTCTACGACTCTGCCTACACCGAACGCTTTATGGATACCCCACAAGAAAACGCCGAAGGCTACGAAAACGGCGGAATATTGAAATATGTGGATAACTACAAAGGCAAACTTCTGATTGTACATGGCACCATGGACGACAACGTACACCTCCAAAACAGCATACAACTCATAGATGCCTTACAAGAAAAGAAAAAGGACTTTGAGATGATGTTTTACCCAGGCGGAAGACATGGCTGGGGCGGCAACAAAGGCCTACATTTCGATAACCTAAAAACCCAATTTATCTATAAAAACCTGTTGGAGAAGGAATTGCCGGTCGGGTTGTTGAGGTGATATTGTATAGAAATAATATTTAAGCACCAGTTTTAAATGACTGGTGCTTTTTTTTAAGTTCGAGGAAAGCCTCCATTATGGAGTCTGCTTTTTCCTAAGATCACAAATAGGCACTGCTGCTTTATTCAGAGTCCCGTAAAGGGATGGCTTTGGATGGACAAAATGAAAAAAAATAGATCTTTTACACTTGCTCAGTTTTTTTGTCGAATTGTTTCAATAACCTCGGGAGGTCCTTCAGGGTAATCAAAGGGGCTCTTAACTTTTTTTGGAGGAATTTTAGTAAAAATATGCCTAGTATCCACTTCATCATATTTATAGACTAAATCTTTGGGAATATTTGATAATTGCACATTTGAGTCTTTTCTTAAAGAAAACGAAATAGTTGGAGAAGTTGGCAATATAATTTCTTTCAATGTTAGAATTTTATCACATCCTAAATAAGCTATTTTCTTGCAGTCACTACAATCTACTTTTTTTAATAAAGTACCATCAACATGTAGTGACTGTAACATTAATTTATTTTTCAAATCTATTTCTTCTAAAGGGTTTTTCGATATTCCAATCCATTTTAAACTATCTGGCAATGAAATTTTTGAAATTTTGTTTTTATATGCATGTAATTCTTTTAATCTAATATTCCCCTTCAAATCCAACTTTTCAAGGTTAGTACTTTCTAGATGCAGCTCCTGTAGTTGTAAATTCTTGCTTAAATCCAAGAATGAAACTTTGTTAAAATTAAGGTTCAAATATTCCAAATTCGGATAAAGTTTACTCTCAAAACTCACGATACTATTATAATCTAAATTTATTTTCCTCAATTCTGGCAATTGAAAACTAAATACACCTTGCAGTTGAGTACTAATTAGTGAGACAAATTGCAATTTTTTATTATTGGATAAATCTATTTTCTTTAATGGGTTATAATCTGCGGCCAAACTTTTAAGTTTCTTATTTTTTTCCAAATCAATGCTATTTATTGAATTTTTAGATAGATTTAAGTATTCTATCTCACTGCATGTACTAAGATCTATTTCCGTTAATAAATTTTTCTCTGCGAATACTGAAAATATTTTTGGATTTAGGATTAGGTGTTTTAATTCAATTTTATCAATAAGTAATTTTCGAAGATTTATATTTTTAGAAAAATTCAGGGAATCAATTTTATTCCCATGCATTAATATTACTTCATCCAAATTTATATTATTCGAAAAATCAATTTTGTTAATTCCATTCCATCCAGCATCAAAATATTTAAGATTAATATTCTTTGACAAATCGATTTGTATTAGTTGATTACCATCAATTTTCAAATTAACTAAACTCGTTAATTCTGTAATGTCTAAATCTTTAAGCCTATTTGAACCAATATGTAATGATGTCAATTTTTTCAAATTTGACAAATCTACTTTGCTCAAATTATTTTCAGAACAAAATAATTTCTTGAGATTGATAAAATACTCAATTCCTTTTAAGTCATTAATTGACTTGTTGTAAAGATTCAATTCTTCGGCATTTAAAGCATCTACAGTTGAAATTTTACCATTCAACTTTTTATCAGAATCAATCTTTTTTTCAATTAATGCCGATTCAAAATTTTTATCTGGGATATTTACGGAATCGGATATTGGGTTGAAACTAAAAAGACTGGTGACTATTGTCAATAAAATTGTGCTCATATTTGGTAAAATTTAATCCTAAAAAATAAAATTTATCGCTTTACAAAAATATAGTAAAATTTAAATATTTGGTGATTCATATTATAGTTTTAAACTAAATATCTAAATTGATCCTTAAGACATTACCTCTATCCTTTTGATACTTGCACCCTCGTAGTAATGGACTTAAAGTTTTGCTCGAAATACAGTATAATTTATTTCACCTAAAGTCGCCAAGAAAAACTCTTCAATAGGTTAGACCAATATATTCTTTCTAAATCGAGAATATCAGCTATAGCCAACTGGCATTCTTTTGTTCAATTATTACTTCAATTTACCTATGTAATGAGACAAAAAAATACTAAAATTACCTATGTAATGAAACATAAAAACTCGAAAATTGCCTATGTAATGAGACAAAAAAGTTCGAAAAATGCCTATGCAATGAAACAAATTTTAACATAAAACACTAAAAATCATTTGTTTAAAAATCTAACAATATTTCCGCACAAAAAACAAAAAAAATCGAAGCCCAAACAGACTTCGATTTTTTCAAAAACTCTAAAACTTTATAATTTAATACCCAGCTCCTTTTACGATTTCTTCTACAACGGTTGGGTCGAGAAGTGTTGAAATATCACCAAGGTTTTTTACGTCGCCTTCGGCTATTTTTCTGAGGATACGCCTCATGATTTTGCCTGAGCGGGTTTTTGGTAAGCCTGAAACAAACAATATTTTGTCTGGCTTCGCTATGGGTCCAATTACACGTGTTACGGTCATCAGGATATCTCTTTTGGTCATCTCTGGATCTTCTGGTGTTTCCTCACAGATGATATAGGCATAAATGCCTTGCCCCTTGATATCGTGCGGATAACCCACCACAGCAGATTCTACCACACCGGTGTGCATGTTCAGGGCATTTTCTACCTCTGCTGTACCTATTCTGTGGCCAGAAACGTTGATCACGTCGTCTACCCTACCCGTAATTTTGTAGTATCCGTCTTCGTCTCTTTGGCAACCGTCGCCCGTAAAATACAAGCCTGGGTAAGTGGAGAAATAAGTCGTTTTGCAACGCTCGTGGTCACCCCAAGTGGTGCGTATAATGGATGGCCATGGGAATTTGATGACCAAGTTTCCGTTTACGCCATTTCCTTCAATTTCCACACCATGCTCGTCTACCAACATCGGCTGAATCCCTGGTAAGGGCAATGTTGCAAATGAAGGTTTGGTTTTGGTGATTCCGGCCAATGGCGAAATCATGATACCGCCTGTTTCTGTCTGCCACCAAGTATCTACAATCGGGCATTTGCCTTTACCTATATTGTCATTGTACCAATGCCATGCCTCCTCGTTGATAGGCTCTCCTACCGAACCCAGCACCTTTAGTGAACTCAAATCCTTGTCTTTGAAATACTCATCGCCAAAGCCCATTAATGACCTGATGGCCGTAGGTGCAGTATAGAAAATATTCACTTTGTGCTTGTCGATAATGTCCCAGAAACGGCCAGCGTCAGGATAAGTCGGTACGCCTTCAAACATCAGAGACTGTGCTCCTGAAGCCAAGGGGCCGTAAATGATGTAAGAGTGTCCGGTAATCCAACCCACGTCTGCTGTACAGAAAAACACATCACCTGGATCGTATTGGAAAACATTCTGGAAAGTGTAGGTACTGTAAATCATGTATCCTCCACAGGTATGCACCACGCCTTTTGGCTTGCCTGTAGAACCCGAAGTATAGAGAATGAACAATGGATCCTCTGAGTCCATTTCTTCGGCTGGGCAGTCGGCACTTACGAGTTTCACCTCGTGCTCCCACCAAGCATCACGGCCTTTGATCATCGAAACGGGCGTGCGGGTATGTGTAGCTACAATTACCTTTTTCACGGACGGACAGCCGATTAAGGCATCGTCCACGGTGTCTTTCATCGGTACGTGTTTGGCTCCACGAACGGCTCCATCGGTTGTGATGACCATTTTACACTGGCTGTCGTTGATACGATCAGCGATAGATTGGGCCGAAAATCCACCAAAAACTACCGAGTGAATGGCTCCGATTCTGGCACAAGCCAAAACGGCAATGGTCAATTCAGGAATCATCGGCATATAGATACACACAATGTCACCTTTGACTACACCATTCTTTTTCAGCACATTGGCAAAGCTACACACTCTATCAAATAAGACCCTGTAAGTCAGCGTAATAGACTCTTCAGCAGGATCATTTGGTTCCCAAATGATGGCTGGCTGATTGGGCTTATTTTGGGCGTGGCGATCGAGGCAATTCTCGGTGATGTTCATCTTGCCGCCTTTAAACCACTTGACGTCGTAATTTTTAAAATCCCACTCTAAGACTTTTTTCCAAGGTTTCTTCCACACAAATTCTTGGGCTACTTCACCCCAAAAACTCTCGGGATCTTCTACGCTTTCTTTGTAAGCTTTCTCGTAATCCTCAAAACTTCTAATTCTCATTGATGTATTTTTATTTAAAATTGTTTTTTTGAAACTAAACCTATGTTATTAACTTGTAAAATCACTTTTATTTCTTCTAAAATGGCTGGATCGTCTATCGTTGACGGCACCGTAAATACCTTATCATCAGCTATCATACGCATGGTTTTTCTTAAGATTTTGCCTGAACGGGTCTTGGGTAACCTTTTGACAATCACCACCGTTCTGAACGCTGCCACTGCACCCACTTGAGCCCGAACCAAGGCCACCAAATCCTTTTGAACCTCCTCTCCTGAGATTGTTGAGGTATCTTTCAAAACCACCAAGCCCAAAGGTTTCTGGCCTGTAAGTTCGTCCTCAATTCCTATGACCGCACATTCGGCAACGGCGGTATGGCTACTCACAATCTCCTCCATTTCGCCAGTGGAAAGTCTATGACCTGCTACGTTGATGACATCGTCAATTCTACCCATGATGAAAACATAACCGTCTGGGTCAATATATCCGCCGTCTCCGGTTAAATAGTATCCAGGAAACTTTTCCATATACGATTCCTGAAAACGCTCGTCGTCGTTCCAAAGCGTGGGTAAACAACCCGGAGGAAGTGGCTCTTTGATACACACGAAACCTTCTTGGTTGGGTCCTAAAATTTCTCCAGTTTCATCAAGAATCTGAACTTCATAACCACAAACGGGTTTCGTGGCTGAGCCCTCTTTTACAGGAAATTGCTCCACACCCATCATGTTGGCCACTATCGCCCACCCAGTTTCTGTCTGCCACCAATGGTCGATGATGGGTTTTTGGGTAATTTCTTGAAGCCATTTTAGCGTAGATGGATCACATCTTTCACCCGCCACAAAAATAGATCTTAGACTAGTTAAATCGTATTTTTTCAAGTATTCTGACTCGGGATCTTCTTTTCTGATGGCCCTGAAAGCCGTTGGAGCAGTAAAAAATATGTTTACTTTATGCTCTTCTATAACTCTCCAAAACGTGCCCGGATCGGGCGTTCTTACTGGTTTACCTTCAAAGAAAACAGTGGTGCAACCAGCTATCAGAGGTGCATAAACAATGTAGGAATGCCCCACCACCCAACCCACGTCTGAAGCCGCCCAAAAAACATCACCTTTTTTGGTATTGTAAACGTAATCCATGGAAAACTGCATGGCTACGGCATGTCCACCATTGTCTCTCACTATGCCTTTCGGCTTACCTGTAGTTCCAGAAGTGTATAAAATGTACAATGGATCAGTTGCTTTCACTTTAACACAATCTGCTGGTTCAGCTGCATTGACAGATTCATCAAAGTCAAAATCGAAGCCTTCTTGAAGCGAACAGACGTGCATTTCTCTTTGCAGAATAAGACAAGCACTAGGCTGATGTTCAGCTTCTTCTATGGCTTTTTCTAAAAGTGGTTTGTAAGGAATTATTTTGTCAAACTCAATACCGCAGCTGGCCGAAATGATGACTTTGGGCTTGGCATCGTCTATTCTGATAGCCAATTCGTGCGGAGCAAATCCGCCAAAAACTACTGAATGTATTGCCCCTAAACGAGCACAAGCCAACATAGAAAAGGCAGCATCAGGCACCATAGGCATATAGATGATGACCGTATCCCCTTTTTCTACACCTTTATGACGCAAAGCTCCAGCTATTTTAGAAACTCTTCGTTTGACTTCGTCATAAGTATATTTCCTTTTGGTATGGGTTACTGGCGAGTCATAAATCATGGCTAAATCATCACCCTTACCATCCTTAACATGTTTATCAACAGCCAAATAACAGGTATTCAGCTCACCATCGGGATACCATTTATAGTAGCCATGCTTGTCTAAAGTCAGAACCGTTTTCGGGGCTTTGTACCATGCGATTTTCGCGGCTTTTCTTCCCCAAAACTTACCTTTTTCTAAAATACTTTGTTGATAAAAATGATTGTACTCCATTTTTTATATTTTTTACAACATGTCTGTTGCTATCAAATTGACTTTTTTAATTAATTCACGTGGGGAAAAGGGCTTGGGAATATACAAATCTGCACCTAACTCGTAGCCGTGTTCTATTTCTGTCTCTTTGTTTTTGGCACTTAAAAAAACCACTTTAGGAGCTTTTATTTTGTAATTTGTTTTGACATAAGAACAAACCTTGTAACCATCTACATTGGGCATCATGATGTCCAAAATCATAATGGCTGGTTGCTCCAAATCAAACATATTTATGGCTTCCTGACCGTCCCTTGCTATCAGAACTTTGTAACCTTCTTTTTTGAAAAGAAACTCCAAAGACATCAAGATGCTTGGTTCGTCGTCTGCTATCAATACTTTTAATTCATTTCTTCGAATCATGACCTTTGTTTTTTAATTGGGGAAACTTACTATTACTTTGGTGCCTTTATCTGGCATACTCTCCAAGAACACGCTTCCTTTGTGAATTTCAACTATTTTTTTTGTTATTGAAAGACCTAAACCGCTGCCTTTTTCTTTTATAGAACCTTGATTATCAGCTTGATAAAACTTTTCAAATATTCTACTTTGCATTTCTTGCGGTATACCTAAACCATTGTCTTCAACCGTAAAAAGCACTTTCTTCTTGCTCATATCTACACTCAATAAAACCCAACCGTTTTCTGCTCTTGAGAATTTAATGGCGTTGGACACTAAATTTATTAGTAATTGAATCAGTTTGTCTTCATCCGCCTTGAAACCCGTTATTTCTTTGTGAATAAAGCTTTTGAGTTTTACATTTCGCTCCTTGGCCAACTCCTCCATTCTTAGAAAAACATTGTCTATCAGGTGCGAAATGTCTATATTTTTCTTAATCAATTTATGCTTACCAGATTCGTATTTTTCAAGATCTAAAACCTGATTTACCAGACGGCTCAACCTGTCTGTTTCGTCGATTATGGTGTTTAGAAAAATCTTTTTTTGGTCAAACTCCAAATCTTCATTGTCGTAAATTATCTCTGAAAGTGCTTTTATAGAAGTTAGGGGTGTTCTTATTTCATGTGTTACGGTGGTCAGAAATTCATTTTTGATAGTATCTGATTTTTGTAATTTCTCGTTGGTAGTTTTAAGTTCTTTCGAGAGTTTTTCGAGCTGATGTGTCTTATTTTTAAGCTCTTGGTTGTCTTCCACAATCTTTTGTGAGCGTTTTAACACCTCCAAAATTTCGTCGATACTCACCACTTCTTCTTTGGTAATGGAAGCCACCAACATGCGAGCCGTAGATGTACCGATAATGCTACTGATGGTGTTTTCAACATAACTCACCAACTTGGGATCCGCAGTGACGTCTTTCAAATCTATATTGTTTTTTCGAGCGAAATCCTCCAGTTCTTCTTTGGCCTGCATACTACCAATAAAACTCACCAAAAGCTCTATCAAATGCTCATTTCTGGCTTTTCCTTTCCACAAAACCGACTGACCTTCTTTGGTGGAATATTTAAAAACATCCACAAAAAGTAAGGCTTGTTTTGCCTCTGAAGGCGACACTTCGGTACACATAGAAACCACAAAATACAGGAGAGAATTCACCAATAAACTCCAAAAAGTAGTATTTGAGATATCATCGAATCCTTGGATTTTGAAATGTGCAAAAAACTCGAAGAAACCCGCCACAAAAGTGTTGATATATTGACCCGACGAATCGGTTAAAAGAGATGGTAAAATGAGCGAAAACAACCAAATGGTGAAACCTGATAAAAGCCCCAGCAATGCTCCAGCTTTAGTGGCTCCTTTCCAGAAAATTCCGCCCAAAATAATAGGTCCGAACTGCCCAATGGCTACAAAGGCAATCAAACCAATAGAGACCAGTGAGAAATAACTGGCAACAGTTTTGTAATAAAAAAAGCCGAGAAGAACTGTCAAAATAATAGCCCCACGACGAATCCATACCGCAAAATTGATAATACGGAATGTGTATTTTTCTTTAAACCTTTTGTTTTCCAAGAGAGCCGGCAACACCAAACTGTTGGTTAGCATCGTACTGATAGCAATAGTTTCTACGATAATCATACCGGTAGCAGCCGAAAAACCACCGATGTAAGCAATAAGTGCAATGATATTAGCCGACACACTGAGTGGAAGTTCAATCACGTAATTATCAGCAAGAATGTTAGGATTGCCTGCGAATATTGAACTACCAGTAAGTGCGATGGGTATCACAAAAATATCGATCAAAAACATATAAAGTGGTAATAACCAAATGGCCTGTTTGAGGTTGTTTTCATTTTGATTTTCGACCACCGCTACCTGAAATTGTCTGGGCAAAAACATAAATGAAAACGCCGAAACCAAAATATGCATGAACCAGTTGCCGTAACCCGGTTGCTTCTCAAAATCGAAAGCTTTTTGGATTTCTTTTTGATAATAATGTTTCTCAAAAACTCCAGCAAAGCCATCATTCATCCAAAAAGTAACGAAAATACCCACCGCCAAAAAAGCTAAAAGCTTGAAAATACCCTCAGCAGCTATAGCGAATATCATACCTTCGTGGGTTTCGTTGGCTTGGACTTTACGAGTTCCGAAAAGTATGGTAAAAACCACCAAAAGCATAGAAATATAAAATGCCGGTTCTTGGTAAAAATATTGGCCATGTGTCATACCAGACAATATCTCAAAACTTTTAGAAATAGCCTTGATTTGCAAACCGATATATGGAATTCCCGCCAAAAGCGAAATAATAGTAACCCAAACTCCCAAAGAACGGTATTTGCCATATCTGGCAGAAATGAAGTCGGCTACGCTTGTAATACTGTGAACATGAGATATTCGGATGATTTTTCTCAAAACACTCCAGCCCAGCAACATAACCAAGGTAGGACCTATATAAACCGAGAGAAATTCCAGACCGGTTTGCTTAACTCTACCCACACTTCCGTAAAATGTCCACGCCGTGCAATACACCGAAAGCGATAAGGCATAGACATAGGGATTGTCAATCAGGCTCTTTTTTTTACTTTTGAAACGTTCGGCCACAAAAGCCAAGTAAAATAAGAAACCTAAGTAGAGTACAGAAACTACTGAGATTAAAAATCCATTCATTTTTTTCGATTCACGAAAATCGCCGCAAACATTATAATAGTAAACCAAATAATAAAAACTATTACTATTTTCAAAGGAAAACCCACAATATATTGGTCATTTTGAATAATCGAAATTATCGGAAAATTCAATAAAACTAATAACAGTATGAAAAGTAAAAATAGCTTTTGTTCTTTGGTCTTGTTTCCCATATGATAATATGTTTTTAAGGTTTTTGAGAATATATGCCAACGGATTTTACTCTCAATTGGCATATATTGCTATATTTAACCCTAATACCATAATTTTTCAATAAAATATTTGACTGTAAAAATTCAAAAAATATTAAAAAACTATAATCTTTTTATTGTGCCCGAACAGTACGCATATTCTGGCTAATTTTTTAACTATTTCTCGTCGTATTCTCCCTGGATGGAGAATAAGCCAAATGCTCCAAGAGAACCAGCAATCATAGGCCCTAAAATAACCGTATATATGACAGCGGGTATTCTGTTTTCTCCGCCTTTGTTCCAAAGTGGAATTGCTTGATTGATGATTAAATAATAAACTGCAGCAAGGCCAATTAGTATCCAAACTACACCTAATAATTTCTTTATAATATTCATGATAATGTTAAATAAAATGATGGTTTATGATTAATCGTTAACTTTATTGTCTTTACTATCCAGGTAGATGGTTCCGATGACGAAACAAATACCCGCTATAATGATAGGATACCAAAGTCCTTCCAAATAAGGTTTTTCAACTGGCATTATTTCAAGTCTAGCCTCTTTAGCCTTGTCGTTGAGACCTTTGGCGTTGGTTACCAAGAAAGTTGCAATGGCTGGCAATAATCCTCCGAATATACCATTTCCGATATGGTAAGGCAAGGACATCGATGTGTATCTGATTTTAACTGGGAACATTTCCACCAAAAAAGCCGCTACAGGACCGTAAACCATGGTTACGAAAAGCATTTGAATAAAGACCATTAAAACCAAAAACCACTTGTCTGAATCGCTTATAGTAACTGTCTTTTTAACATCTATTACAGCTTTTCCATCTTTCATATCCACAGCCCCGTTGTTCAAAGTTACGGTTTTAACTTCTTTGTAAGTGGTACCATCTTCAAAGGCCTTGGTTACGGTGTAAACTGAATCCATACCACCATTTTTGTTTTTGGCATTTTCTTTTATTTCTGCAATCGAAGTGGCTTTGTCAACAATTTCAGTTTTTAGCTTGATATCTGCCCTATCATACATGTTAGAATATATGGTTCGGTAAGATAAAATGGCAACCAACATACCTGCCATCATGATCCATTTCCTTCCGATTTTATCAGATAACCAACCAAACAATACAAAGAAAGGTGTACCCAAGCAAAGTCCCCAAATCAATATACTATCTACTTGTTCTTTAGGCACATTCATTACTTTCTCAATGAATGACATGGCATAAAATTGACCGGTGTACCAAACCACACCTTGACCCATCGTAACACCCAAAAGTGCCAATAGTACAAATTTGAAATTTAATTTATTTCCAAACGATTCTTTTAATGGATTAGCAGAAGTTTTGCCTTCTGACTTGACTTTGGCAAATAGAGGAGACTCGTGCATGTTTCTACGAATCAAATAAGAAACACCCACCATTATAATAGAGGCTAAGAAAGGAATTCTCCAGCCGTAATCATCAAAAGCCTCTTTAGAAAGTGAAGCCTTAGTGATGGCTATTACGATTAAAGATATAATCAAACCAGCAGTGGCCGTAATCTGAATCCAAGAGGTCATATAGCCTCTTTCATTGTCAGGGGAATGTTCAGCCACATAAGTAGCCGCCCCACCATATTCACCACCTAGAGCAAGTCCTTGAAGCAACCTCAATAAAAGAACACCTATTGGGGCCAGCATACCTATGGTTTCGTAAGATGGTATTAGACCAATTAAAAATGTAGCTCCACCCATTAAAAGTAGCGTAACCATAAAGGTATATTTACGGCCTATAAGATCCCCAAGTCTACCAAAGAATAAAGCACCAAATGGCCTTACAATAAATCCAGCGGCAAAAGTTGCAAGCGTACTTAAGTAGCTCAATGTTTCGTTTCCAGCTGGAAAAAATTTTGTGGAAATAATAGTGGCCAGACTTCCAAAAATATAGAAATCGTACCATTCTATCATGGTTCCTACTGATGATGCCCCGATTATAGAGAACATCGAACTTTTTTTAGTAGATGACATAATATTAAGTTTAAGAGTTTAAAATATTTAAAGGTTGATAATTATAAATACACTTGTAATTGCATAATGAATTCGCCCATAGACTTTTTGTTGCCTGTTGTTGCCTCTATGCCAGGTCTAATGGAATACTGCGTGGTGATTTTGGCATGGTGACCATCTATGAGCCAGTTTGCACCGAGGTCAACATTAGAAACAGAGGTTGGCAATGCTTCGAAGTTTTTCATGGTATACGCCGCAAACGGTTGAACCCGCATTTTAGGTTTTTCCTTGGTTTTCGGCAAAAGCAAACCCGCTTGGGTATAGAAAATCGTTCCTGTTCCAATCATCGGTTGGGCGTTTCCTGCACCGGCCATCAATTTGTCTGTACCTTTGAAATTTGCATCAGCCACTCCCACATTCATTATTCCGAGATTTCTAAGGTAATTAGGCCCGAAATTATAGTTAAATAATCCTGAATATGCAGTGATGGCCATATTTTTCTCTTTTTTGCCGATGGTCATATCCAAAAATGCATCTACAGCCATCAAATTGATGTTGTGTGTGCTCACTGTTCCATTTACTTGGCTTTTGGTACCTTTAGGTTGGCTATAGAATCCTGCTCCTATGTTAAACACTTTTTTTGTTCCCAAATAAGTTCCGACTTTAAAAGGGAGTAAATTAGATTCAGAATCCAAAAATTGATATTCCACGTATCCTGTTTTTGCAAAAGCACTCTTTCCGTTATTGTCCACCGCTACGGCTTTGTCTGCTGTTGACGCATTGCCCGGAGCAAGGTTAGTAGCGTAAGGTTTATTAAGGGCAAATCTATACTCCAATTTATTGAGTTTTCCTTTTGCAAAAAAGCCCATCTGACGAGCAAACTGATCAGAGTTTTCAATGGTTGCCCAAGAGAATATCGGCGAGTCAATAGTTAAGAAATTCAAAGTAGAAGCGTAAGTCATTCTAGATAATCCAAGAAAATAATTCAAACCTGCACCTACTGTAAGGCTTGAGTTCTTGTTTTCTTTGGTTGGTTGTATGACTGCATATTCGTTCCAAAAATCATGAAAAAACAATTGAGGTTTTTTGCCTGCTCCATAACCACCAGTACCTGTAGAACCAGAAGCTCCGCCGTTCAAGAAAGTTTGGTTGTTTATGCCAAAATGAGCCAAAACCATGTATCTTTTGCTTATTTGGGCATAGGCTAACATTCTGAGTCTTCTCATACCGACATCATAGCTTTTAGTAGCGGCTTCACCTCCTATGGTTGTTCCCGGATTCATTTGTGAGGCCCTAAACCAGGTTTGGTTCCAAGTTATGAACCTAACATATTTGGTGCCTTCCTGATTTACGTTGAGTTTTATACCACCGCCATAGTCAGAAGAACCTTGGCCGGAGGAGGAAATCACCGCGGTGACAAGCACGGAAAATAGAATAATTAATTTTTTCATAGATTTTAAATTTATTGAGGTTTTGTTGTACTTTTCGTTGACAAAGATTAGTGTTCTATTGCTCAAATCGAAATTTGAATATAGTTAAGGTAAATTGATATAGATAACAACAAAAATGGACTTATAGCAGCATTAGAACAGGAAAGCAAGATTTTAAATTATTACGAATGAAAATTTCAGAATAATATTTGGCTATTTTAAAAATACACCAAACTTGTAGAGTTTAGAATTTTGAAGTAATATACCAATTTGGTAGGATACTATAGATTAATTAAACGTGATTCTGTTCCACTGAATGACCATAAACTTATCCCCCAGCTCAGTTATGAGCATTCCCTTTCCCTCCACATTCTGTGGGCGAGAAACGAATTCTGCTAACTCCTTCTGATTCAGTATTTTGTATGTTGGTGTGGCAAGATTTTGCTTGGGTACCTTTATTTGGTACTTTTTCACCCAATTCATCACCGATACGTGGCTAATACCCAACAGACGCTCAATTTCTCGATAGCTTACGCCTTCAATGTAGAGCTGAAGAGCCTTCACCACATAGTAGCTATCTATACTTTTACCCATTTTTTCAACAGTAAAATTGTACAAACAACTACGGCATTTGTAGCGTTGTTTGCCTTTAATCACACCATTTTTGGAGATATCATCTGAGTCACATTTGGGGCAAGGAGGGAATATATTGGCCATCTATACTTTTTTAGCAAATATATATCTTTTTAGCAAAACTTAAATTATTATCAGATAAAATATAATATTTCAGCGAAAAGGTCAAGGACATGAATGTCAAAATTTTAAGAAATTATCCAATTTAAGTACTCCGGAATTTTAATATTTTAAAATGTGTTAGTAATACTTAATCTGAAAATTTCCTCCAAACCCTTATGAAACTACTTTTCCGATATCTATCTAAATACAAATCTGGTGTTTTTTTGGCTTTTCTATTGGCCGCCATCAACCAATCATTTTCTTTAATGGATCCATTTTTTTTCGGAAAACTGATTGATAAATTTGCAAAAAATCCCAATCAATATAGTCAGGAAGAATTCTTAAAAGGAGCTGGTCTTATAATTCTGGCCATAATTGGGGTAGCCATGGTGAGCCGAATTGCCAAAACATTGCAAGACTATGTGATGAACAGTGTAATCCAAAAATTTGGTGCTGATGTATTTATTGATGGTTTGAAACATACACTCAAACTACCCTTCCAACAGTTTGAAGACCAACGCAGCGGTGAAACACTTTCGGTTTTACAAAAAGTGAGGTCTGATTCAGAGAAATTCATCACAGTTTTCATAAATGTTGCGTTTACTTCTATTGTAGGTATAGTTTTCGTAATAATTTACGCTATAAATCTTAATCCAGCTTTGGTGGCAGTTTATTTTATTGGTGCATTTGCGTTGGGCACGTTAACCAATATTTTGAGCAAAAAAATCAAAGAAATTCAAAAAACGATTGTAAAAGAAACTACAGCTTTGGCAGGAACTACCACCGAATCGCTGAGAAACATAGAATTAGTTAAGAGCCTCGGTTTGGCCGACCAAGAAATTAATCGTCTGAAGTTGAACACCCTTAAGATTCTTAAACTCGAATTGAAGAAAGTCAGAGGTGTCCGTTCGATAAACTTTGTGCAAGGCACGTTTGTAAATCTACTCAGACAAGTAATTCTTTTTATACTTTTGTTTTTGATATTCAAAAATGAACTTACTGTTGGCCAACTACTTACATTACAATTCTATTCATTCTTTATTTTTGGACCTTTGCAAGAACTAGGTAACGTAATATTAGCCTACAGAGAAGCCGAAGCCTCTTTAAACAACTTCCAGAAACTTTTAAACACCCCCATTGAGAAAAATCCGGAGAATCCTAAACCCCTTGGAATAGTCAATAAATTGACCTTTACTGATGTAAGTTTCAAACATTCAAGTGCTGAAAATCATGCTCTTGAAAACGTAAATTTTGAAGTTAAAAAAGGTGAAACTATAGCATTTGTTGGGCCATCGGGATCTGGAAAGACTACTTTGGTAAAGCTTTTAGTTGGACTTTATAAACCCAACGACGGGAAGGTTTTCTATAACAATATAGATTCTGATCATCTCAATATTGACGAGCTCAGGAATCAAATTGGCTTTGTAACCCAGGATACGCAACTGTTTTCGGGCACTATTCGTGAAAATTTACTTTTTGTAAATCCTACCGCAACAGACGAATTGATGTTAGATAAAATGCGAAAAGCTGCTTGCCATAACCTTTTAAAAAGAGCCGATAATGGTCTTGATACCGTAATTGGTGAAGGCGGAATGAAGATTTCGGGAGGCGAAAAACAAAGGCTTTCTATTGCCAGAGCTTTGCTTCGTGACCCTAAAATTTTTGTATTTGATGAAGCAACTTCGGCCTTAGACTCTTTAACAGAACAAGAAATAACCACAACCGTAAGGGAAGTAACTGAAAACGGCGACTATATAACGGTAATGATTGCTCACCGATTGAGTACCATCATGCATGCCGACAGGATATATGTTTTGGAAAAAGGTGAAATCATTGAAGTGGGAAAACACGCCGATTTACTTGAAGAAAAAGGCCTTTATTATGCCATGTGGCGTCAGCAAATAGGTGAACGACAAGACCTTAGAAAACAACCAGCAATCGTATGAGCAAACCAGTAACCATTCTCACGGGCTTTTTGGGTTCAGGAAAAACGACTTTTTTGAACCAAGTTTTGGAGCAAAAACCAGAAACCAGATTTGCCATCGTTGAAAATGAATTTGGCGAAGCAGGCATTGACGGAGAACTTATCATAAAGCCTGACAATGAGATATTTGAACTGAGTAATGGTTGTCTGTGCTGTTCACTAAACGAAGGTATTTATGATATTCTAAACGAACTTTCCCAAAAAACGGAGCAGTTTGATGAACTTATAATTGAAACTACAGGCATTGCCGACCCTGCCAATGTAGCCAGTCCTTTTTTTTCTAATTCTGAAATCAAAAAAGATTTTCCGGTAAAAAGAATCGTCTGTTTGGTGGATGTAGAACTTATCGAGGACCAGCTCATTGAAACCGAGGAAGCCATAAAACAATTGGCCTTTAGCGACATTATTTTACTAAATAAAACTGCCAGCGTATCGGAAGTTTATCTCGATGAATTAAAAGGTAAATTATTGTCAATAAATCCTTTCATTAAGTTCTGTAAAGAAAAAGGAATGACTTTTCCGGTCAAAGAAATCTTCGAAACAGTTAGAGATGCTGATATCAAAATTGAAGAAAACGAACCAAAAACTCATTCGCATGAACACAAACATGGCAAAATAAAATCATTCACTTTCAGATTCGCAGAGCCATTCATAGACAAAGAATTGCAAATGAGACTTTTTGGATATTTGGTTTTTGAAGCCAAAGGTTTGTATAGAATCAAAGGAATCATAAATGCTAAAGATGTGAATCACCGCTTGATTTTGCAATCTGTGGGTCAAAGTCTCAGCATTTCTGGTGGAAAAGCTTGGGATGAAGATGAAATTAGAGAAAGTAAAATTGTCTTTATTGGGAAGGATTTGGATAAGGCTTTTTTTGAGGAAATGTTGAAAGGGTGTTTTGCGGAAAAACTTAATGAGGTTTAAGAGTTACATCACTATTTATGTTTTTTAAGATAAAGTTGGTTAGAAGAATTAGTTTATAATTGACCAACAAACAAATCCAAAAAACGCTTTGCAAATTCTGATTTAACCACATCGCCTTTACCCAAATCAAAATCATGACTCAGACGGTCGCTATTGGCAAGGATTATGAGTGTTAAATTTTTCTCTAAAACCTTTAAATACAAGGCAGAAAATGAACCTGGATGGTGTCCATAATGCCAAATTAGGGTCTGATCTTTATATTTCTGTGTAAACCAACCATAACCATAAGGTGACAGACTCCCGTCGTTCAGTTTATAGGGTTCAAATTGCAAATTCTTGGTTTCCTCCGAAACCAAAATGTTGTTATTGATGGCTTTATCAAAAATCAACAAGTCATTTACCGATGAAATTATACCAGCCCCTGCATTCAGTTTTGGGTTAGGAAAATCAGCTTTCCCAAAACCAGAATCAGTAGGATTGTACGGCAAAGCAATTTTGTTTAACATTACATTTTTCGATTTGTCCAATTGAGACGATGCAGTGTTCTTCAGATTCAGTTTGTCGATGATCAAGCTATCCACTAATTCATCGAATTTTGAATCTGTTGCAGTTTCCACAGCTACCGAAAGCATTCCAAACAAAAAACCATTGTATTTATATGAGTCTCCAGGTGTATTTTCAGAAGTATGGGTCAAGTGATGTCTTAGTGTAATATCGTTTCTTTCAGGATGGTAATTTTCTAACATAAAGGTATATTCGGGCATTTCTTCTCTAAAATACCCTAAAATTCGTTTGCATCTTTCCTCATAGCCTGGATACAAATCCTTTATTCTTGCGTCTAAATTCAGCCTATTTTCCTCTACCAAACGCATCATCACGGCTGTGGCAAAAGGCTTAGTGATGGAAGCTATACTATAAGGCGTGTTTCCATCTGGCCGAATTTTCTTTTCAATATTGGCAAACCCGAATCCTTTGGAATAAACAACTGAATCATTATGAGAAACACCGACAGACATGCCTGGAATCTTGTATTTATCCATCAAAGGCACCACCTGACGCTCATAATCTAACAGATTACTAGTCATTTTTTGATTCTGAGCAAAGCAAGAATTGAAAATTATCCAAAGTACAAGTATCCCTTTTTTCATGTTCTATGAAAATTATTTCTTACCCAAATACTCATCCGTAAAATGACCTTTCTGCTTTTCTTTTGAAAATTTATCAGCGTTATATATGGAGCTTTTACCTCTGGCTATTGAAAGCGTTTGCCAGTTTTCATCCAAAAGCATTTTGCCAATAAAAACTATTTGGCCAACATGATATGGATAATGTGCCAGTTGGCGATTGATGGCTTCCATCACCGTGTGGCCTTGATTTCGGATATAAATGATTTTATCTAGATCTTCATCAGAGACACTATCAATTGCATCAAAAAGGCAATTCCAGCCTCTGTTCCAAATTTCTAATAATTGTATTTTGGACTCTATTCCTCCTTCAAATTCACCTTCTCTGTTTCTCCATTCCTTTTCTCCGTCGGTAGTCAAAAAATCTGTCCAACGCGAGAGCATATTTCCAGCCAAATGCTTAACAATAAGAGAAATAGAATTTGATTCTGCATTGTATTGCCAATTGATTTGATCGTCAGAAATCTGTTCAAAAGTCTTTTCTCCGAGCAATTTATAATACTCAAATTGTTTCTTTGTTGAATCTAAAAATCCGTTATTCATGAATAATTTACTTATTTTAAAAAATTCAAAACAATATAAAAATTCTATCAATTCTTCATTAGGGAAATTTTTTAAAAGACTTTTTTCATCCTAAAGTTTTTCAAATGAATTCCTTTTCTGATATTTCTATTGGTCTTTACGACGTGATATCCACTTTTTTCAAAGAAACCTCTTCCTGACACACTTACGTCAGCGTATAATTCCGATAAATCGTTAGATTTCGCCTCAGTTTCTATGTTTTCGAGCATTTGCTTTGCAATGCCTTTCCCAAATTCATCTTTCTGAACAAACATCAAATCTACATAATCCATGGGTCCTAAGGAACTAAAGCCTACCAATTTGGTATCCTGATGAGCCAATAAAAAATACTCCCCTTTTATTTTGTTCAACCACATCGTTCTATTTTCTGTCGATGAAGCCCAAACTTCCTTTTGTTCTTCATTATAGTCTTCATTTGCTAAAACATTCGCTTTAAACAAGCTCAAAATATTCTCTAAATCCCCTTCCTCAGCCCTTCTAAATTTCATATTTATGATTTTGTGTACATTCCACTTTAAAATAAGTGATAAAACACAAAAATGATTCATTAATTTTGCATTTAAATACAGATTGGAAATTATTCGCTTATAAATTCTGTTTCAAAACAGATGAATAAAGAAATGCAAAAAAATACGAAGTTTGAGGTGATGGCTCCGGCGGGTTCGTGGGAAGCCATGATGGCTGCCATAAAAGCAGGTGCTGACTCGGTATATTTTGGTGTAGAGCAGTTGAACATGCGTGCTCGCCAAACCAATAATTTTTTAGTGGATGATTTGCCAGAAGTAGCTCGTGTGTGTGGCGAAGCTGGTGTGAAAAGTTACATCACGATGAACACCATCATTTACGATCATGATATATCGTTGATGAGGAGAATCATAGACAAAGCCAAGGAAGCGGGTATAACTGCAGTAATAGCCTCAGATCTTGCCGTAATGAACTATTGCCGCAAAAAAGGCATGGAAGTGCATATTTCGACGCAATCCAACGTAACCAACCTAGAGACCGTTGAGCTTTTTTCTGACTATGCAGACGTAATCGTGATGGCCCGCGAACTTACACTCAAACAAGTGGGCGACATGGTAAAAGCCATCAAAAAGAACAATATCACTGGTCCTTCAGGCAATTTGGTTCAAATAGAAATCTTCGCTCATGGAGCACTATGTATGGCGGTTTCTGGTAAGTGTTATTTGAGTTTACACTCGCACAATGCCTCTGCCAATCGTGGGGCTTGTATTCAAAACTGCCGTAGAGAATATACCGTAACTGATGAAGAAGGCATAGAACTAAAGATTGATAATGAGTATATTATGTCGGCAAAAGACCTTTGTACGATAGATTTCTTGGACAAAATACTCGAAGCGGGTGTGCAAGTATTGAAAATAGAAGGTCGCGGACGTGCGGCTGACTACGTATACACTACTACCCAATGTTATAGAGAAGCTGTAGATGCTTTTGAAGAAGGTACTTATACGCAAGAGAAAATAGCAGTTTGGAGAGAAAAATTGAGCTCAGTATATAACCGTGGATTCTGGGATGGCTACTATTTGGGCCGTAAAATGGGCGAGTGGAGCAATGTACACGGTTCTGTAGCTACCACCAAGAAAATATATATTGGGAAAGGCGTAAAATACTTTGAAAAAATAGGCGTGGGTGAGTTTTTGATGGAAAGCCACGATATCAACATCGGGGATAAACTGATAGTAACTGGCCCAACAACTGGCTTGATAGAAACTACGGTAGAAGAAATCAGATTGGGTTCTGGTGATTCGGTACAACAAGCAGTAAAAGGAAATACGATTTCACTACAAATAGGTGAGAAAATAAGAGCTTCTGACAAACTATACAAGATAGTAGCTGCCGATGCCTAAGATGTTTCATTACCGCCAACGCTGCATAGGTTGCAATGCTTGCGTAGAGATAGCCTACAACCGCTGGCGGATGTCAAAAAAAGATGGCAAAGCTGTTCTGCTTGGCGGAAAAGACAAAAAAGGCATCTATCAGGTAGAACTTGATTACGACGAACTTGAGGAAAACAAACGAGCAGCGGAGGCCTGTCCGGTGAAGGTTATTCAGGTTTTGGATTGAAAAGTCTGATTTTTATTTAATCCTTTAAAAATTAGTGGTGAAAATATTTTGGCTAAAGCCAAATACGCTAATTCCAAAAATGAGAATGGGCTAAAGCCCATTCCAAATTGAAATTCCCCAGATGAACGACTATGAATTGCATCGGGCTTCAGCCCGATTGTTTAAATGGATTCAAAGATTCATTGGTTTTAGCCGAATTCCCATTTCAAAATAAAACCTACACCCCAAACTGCCCCAAATGGTGATCTAGGTGTTTGTAAAACATATTGTTCCATTCAGTGCTTGTGAGGGTTCCAAAAGAATGCGATTCTTTTCCTTCAAAATATTCAGCACCGAGTTCTTGGGTTTTGGTGATATAGGCTTTCAATCTAGCTTTTTCAGCCTCAAAATTTTTCTCGTCTTTGATAACAAATGCTGGAGCAGTTGAGGAGTTTTTCCTGTATGGGACATCGTTTACAACCGTATTTTTGACCATCATTTTCAAGATAAAACGCATAAATGCATTAGGCTTTTGATGAAGATTTTCGAAGGCCATTTCATAGGAAACATTGCAGTGAGCCAACATTTTATCTACAGACATTTTGCCCCAAAGTGGTTGGGTAGAGGGTGTTAGCTTGTCAATTCTGTTTAAAATTTCGTCAGTAACAGTTTTGTCAAAGATGTTTTTTAGCATTGGAGTTTATTTTTTTATAAAGTTAAGAAAAATTACTAAATCCTCCACCGATATGACTTGCTATCGATGGCCCTCATGGTACAAAGAATCCCTTCCAAATGATCAAATTCGTGTTGAAAAAGTTCAGATAGGTCATTATCAAAAAGAGCGGTTTGCTTTTCCCACTTTTCATTTAAATACTCAATCTCAATGGATTTGTGTCGCAGAACTTTCACAAAAAGATTGGGGAAACACATACAATCATCCCAGACTTCAAACATTTCGGTACTCTTGCTGGTGATTTTTGGATTTATGAAAACCATAGGTTGGTCAATATTCATATATATCAGTCGCTTCATTATACCCAACTGTGGGGCTGCTATCGCTCTTCCAAAGTTGTACTTGGCCCTTATGTCCTCCATCACCTCATGTAAATCCTGTACCCAATTTTTTAACGATGATAATTCATTATACATCACCTCATCAGAAATTTCGTAAAGTATTGGATTTCCTAAAACCAATAAATCGTTAACGGTTTTCATTTTTTATCGCTAAATTTAAACTTTCGCAATCTATAAATAAGCCGCAATATGTTTTCTCAAAAAATAAAATTTCTCATTCTATTTTTCTTTCTTTTGGTTTTCGGGAATGCAAATTCACAAAACAAGTCGGTCTTGATATTTAATGTGAATGTTGTTGATGTAAAATCTGGAAAAATCTCCAAAAATAAAGCCATTTTAATTGAAAATCAGACCATAAAAAATATTGGCTCGTTTAAAAAACTCAATAATCTAGCGGCCGAAAAAATAGATGCCAAAGGAAAATATGTAATCCCTGGTCTTTGGGATATGCATATTCACATTGAAGGACAAGATTTGGTAGAAGACAATAAAGCTCTGTTTCCTGTTTTTATTGCCCACGGAATCACAACGGTCAGAGATGCTGCGAGCGATTTGGGTTTACAAGTTTTGAAATGGAGAGAGGAGATTAACGAAGGCAAAATTTTAGGACCAACGATTTTCACAGCTGGAAGAAAGCTTGAAGGCTTAAATTCTATTTGGAAGGGCGATTTGGAGATAGAAAACGAAGCACAACTGACCCAAATGTTGAATTATTTAGACAGACTGCAAGTGGATTTTGTAAAAATTACAGAAAATACATTGAAAGGAGATTTGTTCTTAAAAAGTGTAATCGAGGCTAAAAAACGAGGTTATTTGGTGACAGGGCATGTGCCTTATGATTTGACTATTAACGATTTGGCCAATGAAGGTTTTTCTGCCATAGAGCACGCCAGCTATTTATTGAGACTCGGAAATGATGAAAATCTTAGTAAAAAAGGAATTCTGAGTGGAACACTTACTAAAGCTCAAGCAGAAAAAGACTTTCTACTGAATTTTAAACAAGAACAAGCTATCAAAGCATACAGTGATTTAGCCAAAAAAAATGTGGCTGTTTGCCCAACTCTCATTGGAGGCAAACAATTGGCTTATTTGGATGAGAACAACCACAAAAATGATGATTTTCAGAGATATTTGACCAAGCGATTTATGTCTAATTATCAATGGCGGATAGATAGAATGGCCAATGATACTCCAGAACAAAAAAAACAAAGAAAAGATCGTTACCAATTGATTGCGAAGCAATTGCCCTATGTACAAAACGCAGGTATGTTGATAATTGCTGGCAGCGACTGTGCTGCTTTGAATACATTTGTGTATCCTGCGGCTAGTTTGATTGAAGAATTGGGATTGTTTCAAAAAAGTGGAATGAAACCTTTGGATATACTACAATCAGCCACGATGAACGGAGCAAAGTTTATGGGAAAATTCGATAAAATGGGAAGTCTAGATGTTGGTAAAGTGGCAGATTTGGTCATTTTGGATGAAAACCCTTTGCTTGACATAAACGCCGTTAGCAAAACTGCCGGGGTTTTTACCAAAGGAAAATATTTTGATAAATCGGCATTGAATCAAATGTTAGAAGATGCCGCCAAAAAGAAAGCTGAATTGGATAAAAGTAGAGAATAAATTTATCCTAATTTTGTGCAAATGATGGACGAATATAAAACCCTAAAATCCAGTTCCGAAGGACTTTTCAAAGATAAAGGAAGCAAGTTTTTTGCATATGCTTTTCCTATTAAAAACGAAGAAGATGTGCGTTTTTATTTAGAAACAGTTAAGACCGAACATCCCAAAGCACGACATGCATGCTATGCCTATAAACTTGGAATTGACGAAACCAATTTCAGAGCCAATGACGACGGGGAGCCTTCGGGATCGGCAGGAAAACCTATTTTAAATACCATTACTTCATTTGAACTCACCGATACTTTGGTGATAATTATTCGATATTTCGGTGGAACACTTTTGGGCGTTCCGGGCTTAATAAATGCTTATAAGGAAGCAACAAAGGAAGCACTCTCGATTGCCGAAATTGAAACAAAAACCATAAATAGCTTAGTTAAAATCAGCTATGATTTTGATCAGACAAATGCCTTAATGCAGATGGTAAGAAAACTTGAACTCACCGTAAAAGAACAAACCTACGAAAATCGCTGCGGAATAATTTTAGACGTAAGGAACAGCTACATTGAAAAAATCAAAGAAGAACTCAAAGAATATTGGAGTTTGGAGATTGAAATCCTTTGATTTTTATCAATCCTGCTAGCAGAATTTTCCAAGCAATTTAATTTTTCACACTTTTTCGTACGAAAAAATGTATTCTATAACATTTTTTCATATGAATAAATGAAAATCATAACACTTTTCCATACGAAAAAGTGCATCATAATGAAATAATTCATAAATTTACAGCATTAAATTACTGTAAATCAACATGAAAAGAGATTTAAGTCAAAAACTAATAGAATGGAAGAACTCTCCAACTAGAAAGCCTCTTATAATCCAAGGAGCAAGGCAAGTAGGAAAGACTTGGTTAATGAAGAATTTTGGCGACCAAAACTTCAAAAAATATGTATATCTAAACTTTGAAAGCAGCACAAGACTGAAAGATTTGTTCATTCCAGATTACAATATTCAAAGAATCATAGCGGCTATAGAAATAGAAACTAATCAACAAATTGAACCAAGGAATACGCTATTAATTTTTGACGAAATTCAAGAAGCTGAAAAAGGATTAACCGCACTCAAATATTTCTATGAAAACGCTCCAGAATACTATATAGTGGCCGCAGGCTCATTACTAGGCGTTTCAATGCAAAAAAAACATTCTTTTCCAGTTGGAAAAGTTGATTTCTTGAATTTATATCCTATGTCATTTATTGAGTTTTTGGAGTCAAATAATGAAGAACGCTTAGCTGCTGAAATTAAAAACTCCAATTGGGACTTATTGAACAGCTTTCATGAAAGACTTGTGGAGCAATTACGCTTGTATTATTACATTGGGGGTATGCCAGATGCCGTAAACGAATACTTGAAAAACAAAAACCTTGAAACTGTCAGAGAAATACAAGACAAAATTTTGATTGGATATGCAAACGATTTTGCGAAATATGCACCAAATGAAATCGTTCCTAAAATCAAATTGGTTTGGAATTCCATAATAAGTCAACTTTCTAAAGAAAATAAGAAATTCATTTATGGGCAAATAAAAAAAGGTGGCAGAGCCAAAGAATTTGAATTGGCAATCGCTTGGCTAGTGGATGCGGGCCTTATTCTTAGGGTAAACAACCTAAGCAAACCAGAAATACCACTCAATGCATATGCAGAATTTGACAATTTTAAACTTTACTTTTTAGACATAGGGCTTTTGAATGCAATGGGAGGACTAGATAAGCAAATTTTATTGGAGAAAAATACAATACTATCGGAATTCAAAGGTGCATTGACAGAGCAGTATGTTTGCCAACAATTATTTCCAAAAACTAATCTTTATTATTGGTCTGCACCTCTGGGTAATGCTGAAGTTGAATTCGTTTTCCAAAGAGAAAATAAAATAATACCGCTTGAAGTGAAAGCCGAGGAAAATCTAAAAGCCAAAAGCCTGAAAGTTTTTGTGGAGAAATTTGATAACAAAAATGCTTATAGAACTTCAATGAGCAAGTTTAGAAAGGAAGCGTGGTTAACAAATATTGCACTCTATGCGGTAAATACCGTAGTCTAAAATACCTAAAAACTTGACAACAAGATTGTTTAGCAAAAATCACCACGAACCCACAACAAATCATGAATTCGTGGCAATTTTTAAACTTCTAAGCCAAAGATTTCCTCGCTTCTCCGTCAGGATTATTGGCTAACACTGAATTATCATCCAAAATCATCGTTTCTCCGTTTTGGGTAGTATAGGGTTTCCATGTTGGTAATCCGCCACCATTTGGATTAGACGTTTTTATAAAACTTAAAAGTGATTTTGACATTTTTTCTGACAAAGCTCTTGGTCGTTTGCCCCCACCCGTATGCGTAAGCATAAGGTCGGTATTGTAAAACCAAAAGCAAATATCGTCGCAATGGAAAGCACGCATGCGGCCATCAAAAAGCGGCGGCTGCCAACCAAACCAAGCCAAATAAACTGGTGCTTTCTTCTGCGAAACTTTTGCATCTGCTATAGCTACTGCATTTTTACGATTTGATAAAATCATTGACCAAATCTCAACTGGACGGGCTTTGGGAAAATTCTTGGCGTAAGCCTCCACAATTTCACTTGACTTTTGACCGAATCTTGGCTTAATTTTTTCTTCGACTTCGGCCAAAGTGATTCCCTCTAATTTGGCATCTGTCCTACTTGGACTTTGCTCATTAAAAGTGGAACAAATAATCACTGGTACATCAGCTGAAAAATGATTAGAATCTGCAAAGAATGCCCCTCCATTCATATATTCGCCATCAGCAACAGGAGAAAAACCTCCTCTGGCAATGTTTAGTCGTTTAGCTTCTTCAGACATTTTGACAACAGACCTATCGGCAATATCTATATATTCTCTCCATGGAATCTGTTGCAATTTTTCTATTTCACCATTTTTCAAACCGGCCTCCTCCATAACTTTTTGGCCCAATTTCTCTGCATATTCCTTATTAACACCAGTCAATGAACCTCCACTAAGTACCACAGCTTTATGGAAAAGTCCTTTTGCTGAAGGCATATTCATCAATGTGGTCACTTTCGACCCTCCACCCGACTGACCCATAATGGTTACATTGTTGGGGTCTCCACCGAAATTTACGATATTGTTTTTTACCCATTCAAGAGCCAAAACCATGTCAAGATTTCCAACATTGCCCGAGGCCGGATGACCACCAGCGGCTTTCAAATGGCTATAGCCTAAAGCTCCCAATCTGTGATTTAATGAACAAAAAACGATATTACCAAGTCTAGAAATATTTTCTCCATGGTAACCATCTTGCTCAATGGCATTGCCATTTACAAAACCACCGCCGTGCAGCCAAACCAAAACTGGGCGTTTTTGGGCATCTAGTGCGGGTGTCCAAACATTAATTTTGAGGCAATCTTCTGAAACATCGTCGTAATTCCAGTGATCTACAAATGAGGCATAAGTATTTGCATAACGCTTCTCCATGATTTGAGGGGCAGAATTCCCCCACCAGAGTGTAGGTTTTATCTCTGTCCAAGCGGAAGGCTTTTGAGGTGGCATAAAACGATTTTTACCGGAAGTATCTGCACCGTAGGGAATGCCAAGAAAAGTGTTTATTCCCCTAAGTATAAATCCCCTCACTTTTCCGTGTTCAGTATTTGTGATGGCAATATTGTCCCCCACAAACAGCTGCTGGTCATCGGAGTTTGGCTTTGTACCTTTAATATCTTTGGCATGAGCGAGTGTTTCGCTAGAGATTCCTAATCCAGCTCCCACCACACCGAGTGATTGGATAAAATTTCGTCTTGATGATTTCATTTTTGTATTGTATAAAAGGCTGAAAATAAATAATTCATCTAAAAATATAAATATTTTTAGATATTACTTCACAGAATCCATAGCCTTGGAGATTTCAACTACAAAATGCTGTTTTTTCTCGACAATCACATCCAAGAAAATAAGATGATAAAAGATAAAATGATACTTTATAAAATATAAATTGCCAAGCAGATTTAGAAATGACTTTAATTAATACTTGCAGGAATTCTTATCCATTTCTAAATAATAACTTTTATAATTTTTAGCTTTTTTGTCCATACATCCTTTTAGATTCAGCAATTTAATGTCTTTAAAATCAATAGGATGACTTTCGGCTTGCAAAGCTATATAACCTTCTTTGAGTGGTTGTCCGTTTTGCTTTTCCCAAAAAGTAGCAGCTTCTTCGCTAAATCCCCACTGTTTCCAATTGAAATTCTTTGTGGTTCCCTCTCCTACTTTGGTTTTTTGATAACTCAAAACGGTGTCACCTTCTATGATTTGATGCACCATAGAATCTCCCAAAACTATCAATCTGGCTTTTATCCATTGGTCGCCGTCATACGTTTTTGAATCTGAGTCTATACAATGTTCCATTCTAAGTTTGTCTTTGATGTAAACATGTGTACCAGGCGTACAAAGGTTTGCTGTGTGTCTTGGGCCATTCCCTAAGCCTCCCAATAGTTGCATTTCTAAAGACACGGGAAAGTCTTGATCAAAACTCAAACTTTGAGCCGATTGTGAATGAAACATCACACCACTATTTCTAACATTCCAAGACGCTCCTCCTGGAGTTTGGTTACCGGTAAATCTATAAACATAGTCCAAAATATAATGTGAATAAGGAGTCTTAAAGTACAAATGTCCATAGTTGTCTCCGAAAGTTTCGTACTCTTTGTAGCTTACTCTGAGCATTTTATCTTCTACCAAAAAAGTATTTTTGTAGTTTTCGTTTACGTCACGACCTGAGATTTTGATATCCCAGCCATCGAGATTCTTGCCATTAAAAAGACTTTGCCAGTCAGATTTTTTTTGGGCAAATGCAAAGGAAATACCTAATAAAAAGCAGATAATAGTTTTCATATTTTAAGAAATGGTTGAAGTTCAAATGTACAGATTTTTTCTGAAAATGCTTTGGAAATAAAATTCAAAAAAAAAGACCTCATAAGAGGCCATTTTTCAGAATTGACGATATATATTTTTTAAAAAAATTACTTTTTCCAAGAAAGAGCATTGATATTTGCCCCTATCTTTTTACCTTCTGCCAAACCTACTTCATTATCTTGGCGGGTATGAATTCCTCCATAAAGTCTCGAAATACCGCATTCAATGGCAGTTTGAGAAATTGAAGTATAACTTCTTTTCTTGTATTCAACATTTCTGAATATGTCTTTAGGACGACCTACGTGCGTAACGTCATCAAACGCTACGTTATCGCCATAAACACTTATCAGAGCTTCTGCAGCAGAAGATGCTTGTGTGGAATGTCCTGATGCAAAAGCTGGAAAAGGAGGCTCTGGCCAAAATTGCTCAAATGAACCTTTGATGTTTTTTCTAATGTAAGCCGCCGGTCTTACGGAGTGATAGGTATACTTACATTTCCAACAATTGATAAAGGCATCAGCCACGGACATACCCACTTTGGCAAAAGACTCTGCCGCGGTAAATAAGTTTGGTTTTTTTACTCTCAAAATTTGTAAAGCCAAACTATATGAATGCCCAGGAGGTGCATAAGTTTCTGAAGGATCATCACCCCACCAATTGGCTATTTCTTTTTGTGTTTGTGTTAAAGCCAACTGGATATCATAAACTTCCTTAAATTCTTTATAAAAAGCTGAGTTCTTATCGTCAGAATAAGGAATAATTTGAGGCACAGGAAGCTGGGAATTTGTGGATGTAAAGGTGCGATTTTTGCCCCAATGCGGGTGCAAAGGCATCAAAACCGAGGATTGTCCGTTTAAAGGAGGTGTCCAAAAATTAGTTCCTTTTGGAAAAGCATACTTAGCATCAAAATTTGTCAAATAACCCAAATGTCCACCATCAGTTTTAGACCATTCGTAGATTGCTTTTGCTATACTCAAACCATATCTTTTGGAGCGGTTCACAATGGCTGTATCTTTAATTGCTAAACTTCTTTCGGCAAAAATGGCATTTTCGAGAGAATCAATTCTTTTATTATCATCTGCCATAGCATGTTGCCACATTTGCTTAATCATATAGGCTTGTCCTGCATTTAAAGAAGTCTCCCAATCATAGGATTTACCTATTTCGGGCTTTGGTAACTCACCTAATCCATTTAACTGTTTGGCTACTGACTGGTAAACTATGCTTCCGTTTACCACTGTCTCATACATGGTGAGCCCGATATAGCCCAAAGACCTGGAAACATAGGTGGGCGTTTTTAAATTCTGGACTTTCAAGTGACGTAGGGTCATTTCTCCCCATTTGTCAGCTACAGTATTGGCAATTTCTAATTCTACTGGAGCAACAGGCACCTCAGTTGTGTCTTTGCATCCAACAAAAGAAACTACACCTACTAGAAACAAAATAAAAACATTACTTTTCATACCACGCTATTTATGTTGGTAAATAAGAAATCAAAAATGAGACCACAATTTTGATTTCTATAATTTTTACCAATAAATACTGCTAAAACTATCTAACAAGACTGAATTATGCGATTAATTACTATTAAAATCTATATGAATAAGTTGCTGAAACAAAATAATCTGCAAAAGCGGCATCTCCATGCTTTAACCCAGCTGGATCTTGGCGATCACTCCACGATTTGATTCGATTACGAATAAGGGCATAAGGAGTAGAAACCGCAACGGTATGTCTGCTGTTCATCCACACCACACCTGGCTCGATTGAAACAATATAACCAGGCCTGCGAGAACCCTCACTATTACCAATTGCATCAATGGCGGGCAATCCTTCCACTCTTCCTCCCAAGCTCAGAGCTAAACCTTTTTTTGGCAAAATATTATAATTCATTCCAATTCTACCAGCAAATTGATCGGGTACTGAAAGGCCCGTTTGCTCATTAACTCCTTTAGGACTAAATAGATAAAACCCATTATAATAGACAGTTGCATTCTTGAATACAGATTGATATCCTTGAATTTCGATACTAGCCCCCCACCCACTGTCGCCCAATTGAATAGACTGATCAACGGCTTTGCTAAGAATATATTCTTTTTTATTTTTATCTAATTTATAAAAATCACCCTGCACGTTGGCATCGCCAGTAGGAGCCTTAACACCCAAACCAATAGCAAAGTTGCCTTTCAAATGGGTGTTAGGATCTAGAACCCAATAAGTAGAGGTGAGCCTCAAATCACCAATTCCTCTGGAATAAGTAAAAAACCTCTTCCTCTCAGGATTTACCTCTACGGAGTTTCCATAATGTTCATATAATGAAGACCTTGCATTGTCATTATAGGGCATATTGAGTGCAATATTGAGTCTATCATTTACAGCATAGGAAAGACCAAAATCGAAGGAATGTGACCAGTTTCTCACATCTGTACCTTCCGCAACTCGTTGAGGTTGCTCTTCTGTTCCCACAAAATGTTTATAGGAGTGCAAATATCTGTATCCAGTGGTAAATTGCCATTGACCATCTAACATTGTCGATGTCCCATTGTTTACTCTTCCTGAAGCACAAGCCATGTGCCTAACCGCTATACAACCTTGGGAATAAGCTTGAGTGATTGAAAAAACGAGACCAATTAAAAATAATATTCTTTTCATTTCTTAGTTATTTAATTTTTTTGTTAAAGCCCTGACCCATCTGCTTTACCTCTGGCAATGGCAAAGTCCCCGATTTTTTTACCATGGGCTAATCCCATCTCACAATCTATCCTGTAGTGAATCAGTCCAAAAACCCTCGAATTTGAAGCTTCTAAAGCTTGAGCATCAAACTCAGCTGACTTTGAGGGAAATATTGAACCTAAAACCGTAGCGGCTGCCGAAGAAAAAGTAGAATGGCCTGATGTATAAGAAGGGAAATTAGGTAAACCTACAGAGGTTTTTAATCCAAACTGTTGGGGGCGAGGGGTATAATAGTAATATTTTGTATCCCAACAAGCTATTCCAGCATCCATAAGAGCGGTACCAACCAAAGCCAAAGTTCTTGCCATTCTAACTTCGCTGAATTTAGCATCAAAGGCTGCATTGGCAGCAGTTCTATGCCAATGACCAGGAGGCGTGTAACTACCAGGACCGTCAGCCCAAAAATTAGCAATTCTAGATTGTTCTCGGGTTTGGTTTTTATTGATTTTATTGAGTTCGGCTATATCATCTTGAAATTCCTTAGTATCTTCTAAATATGGTATTGATGGTCTGATTTTAATCATTGCGGCTTTGTCAAAATTCCAAGTGGAAACCGATCCAAAATTAGGCAACATAGGTGGTCTTGCTGGCGTTTCTTGACTTGCCCATGGGGTTTTTATACCCAATTTCTTAGCGTTTTCTATCATTCCAGCTGTTAAAGCCTGATTGTTAGATGCAGCCATACCATCCGTTTTGGCTTTAGCCATAACTTTGGCCCCAACCGCTTTTCCAAGAGCATCACCAGCAGAAATATCGCTCGGTACGTTCATTCCAGCCCATAATCTAGTATTTTTTGCCTCGGCAAGTTTACCATCTAGATAAGGAACTTCTCCTGGAAACATGGCCACAAGAATAGTATAAGAAGCTGCCGCTACAACGGCGTCTTCTGAAGGATATGATGGCAAATCCGAAACTGGCAAAAGAACAGAAACCGCAGCATCATTTTTTGAAGGAGCTTTTCTATTATACTTTGTTTTATAATTCCATGCACTTACCAAAGCGTCGTATTGAGCCACACTCAAATAAGCCAAAGCACGAGAAACGTAAGGCGGATTAGCAAAAGGAAAACGAGGATCAGCAAGTGGATTGGCTGCGTCTGGCACTGGATATTTACCCTCTGAGTTTGATGCTGGAGGTTGATTATACTTTGCCGACAATTCTCGTGCTATTTCATTCCACCTGTAAGTGGCTCCAGCACCCCAATATTTAATGGCTTTTTTGTTCTCAGGTGTAATCGTGGAAATTGTTGTCTTCAATGCAGCAATTTCGGCCAAATATTCCGCAGAGGAAGCAGTTTTTGGTTCAGCTATTGGCACCTCTGTAGGTGAAGATAAAATATACGTTTTCCAAGAACCCGCACCTAAGTCTAACGAGGCTGGAATATAAGCATCTGTTATGGGCTCGTCCACAGTTTTGTCGCATGAGGAAAAAGCTATGCAAAAAGCTATACATCCTACTATAGATTTTAAAATATTTTTCATTTTTGAATATTCTTTAAAAAATTAAAACTTGAGATTGTTAATCTGAAACAATAAACCGACACTGTAGCCAAATGACTGACCAACATTAAGTCCATTCGTAACGTAATTTACTCGGGCATTCAAACCAATATTTTTGGGCTGAAATTTGACATAAGCTCCAACGATAGTCATTCTCATATTGTTGGTTGGAAATGGCATATCATTCCTTCTGATATTGTCACCGCTAACACAAGCATTTCTTTCAATAAATGCTTCCGCTTGAATCGCCTTTTTCAAATAGCCAATCCTAATAGCTGCGTCAGTTGTGTTGGGTAGGGCTACCTCATCTGTATTATACATCTTGCCATTCGCCAAATATGCATCTCTGTCAACTTTTATTTTTGAGCGACCTGAATAACTTCCGTGAGCGGTAAGGTACAGTCCAGACTTGTGTTGATAATTGGCCAACAATCTTCCTGTGGCGGTTTTGCTTTTCAAACCTATAGACATTGGCAAAAAGTCAGGAACATAGTCCGAAACTGGAGTAGAAGCACCTCCTATGGCATGCAGGGACAAACCGCCATCATCGAACATCTTATATTTGACCCACAGAGAAAGATCTTGGAGACCTTTTTGACCCATCAAATTTCCCGCACTCGCCTTTGTAGAAACATAAGGTAAACCCACGATAACATTCAGTTTATCCGTAATTCCTGCGGCAATCATCGGCATAACGCTTTGTGTAGTATGTGTTCCAATGTTTAGATTTTCTCTTTTGAGCGTATTTTCCCAATACTCTTTCCAACTGCTGCTACCATAGCTCACAGCCAAACAAGCTGTGCTTTTGGGCATATAAATGGCATCGTGTGGCATTTGTGCCTTAGTTATTTGAACACCCAAAAAACTACCAACTAAAACGAGGTAAAATTTCAACTTCATAAATTAATAGGTTTTATAAATTTCCAGAATTCTGTAATCAAATACACAAAAACGAGTATTTTTACATGAATTAGCTTGCACAATATTAAAAAGGTAAAAAATAAAATCCAATATTTTGGAATAAAGAAAATTTACAGAATGATAAAAAGTTACTTTGCAGAGAATTTAAAAAACTTGCGTAAATATCACAAAATCACACTGGAAGACCTCGCAGATGCAATAAATGTGAGTAAAAGTGCCATTTCAGACTATGAAAACGAGAAGTTCTCCCCATCGCTGATTGTATGCAGAAAGATTGCCGACTATTTTAAAACAAGTATCGATATTTTAGAATTTTCCGAGATATTGGAAAAAAATGAGAAAAACGAACTAATCCTTGCAAACAAAGAATCGCATCCTAAACAAATTCTAGAGGCAAAAGAATATGCCGAGGTTTTGGAAAAACAAAAAAATGAATTGATGTTGGAGTTGAGATTGCAAAAACAAAAGGCAGAATCTTTGACTTTACAAATGCGATTACAAGAACAACTAAAAGCAAGCAAACTCTCAGAAATAGAACTTCTTAAAAGTCAGATTATTTTGCTGCAAGAAAAAATAACACTTATTCAGAAATAGAATTTCATTCACCAATGGGATTTTCAAAGCCCTTAGAAATCTCAATTTGGGCATTTTCGAAGTAGGTATTTATTTCTTTAGAAATCTCCTCCTTCGGCTTCTGGGTTAACAAGGTAAGAATTTCAACTTGTGCAAAAAGAAAAGTTTTGAGATAAGCCTGATTTTTAACGATTTTAGACTGGTTATGAATTATGGCCGTTTGGTTGTGAATAATTATTCCTAAATTCTGAATTATGGTATTTTGATTTGCAACTACTAAGTCATGATTATCAGCTACTTGTGTTTGATTTTGCAACAGAAAATCGTAATTTTCAACCATACTTGACATGTGTGAGGTCACTTCTGTCAAACGTTTAGTCATATCCGAAACTTGGTCTGCAACATTTTCTATTAAATCATTTGATTTTGCCATAAAGAATTGTTTGAGTTTCTAGAAATCGGTCGTTTTAATTTATAAATTTTACGAAAATAATATATTTCCGATATATATTTCCAAAATTCTGTATTCCCATTTATATTTGGAAGTCCAAAAATATCTATAGACCTAAAGTATTTGAAAAAACTACCTAAATTATACATTGCTTTTTTTCTCTTAGTTATTACATCGTGGCTGATTTATGTAACTCAGAATGATTTATACTATTATATTGAGAAACATCTTTGGGCAGTAATAACCATGATATTCGGTTCATTTATTGCAGGCTCCAGCCCCGAAGGTAGTGCTGCTGTGGCCTATCCAGTATTTACGCTATTGCTGGACATTCAACCCGCGGGTGCCAGAAACTTTGCATTTGCAATACAGAGCATCGGAATGACTGCGGCTTCACTTCTCATACTTGGTTTAAGACTCAAAGTAGATTGGAACTACATAAAATATGTAACCATTGGTGGCATCGCCGGTCTTATTCTTGGTACTTATTATGTTGTTCCGCTAATTTCACCTCCGATGGCCAAGTTATTTTTTGTATCCCTGTGGCTAAGTTTTGGCATTGTTCTCTGGCGTGAAAATTCTAAGCCTACGAGGGTGGTGCATGATTTGATAGAAAATTTCCAGAAATCCGATATGTCTAGATTACTGGTTTTTGGATTAATAGGCGGCGTAATCTCATCCATTTTTGGAACGGGCATCAATATTTTCACCTTCTGTTTAATGACCATCTATTATGGAATAAACGAAAAAGTGGCAGTTCCTTCCTCCATTATCATCATGAGTATTGAAACCATTCTGGGCTTTTTTATTCATGCTGGCGTAGTAAACGATTTTCAGCCTGAGGCATTCGAAATGTGGATAGCATGTATTCCGTTTGTTGTTATATTTGCCCCACTTGGGTCTTTTGTTGTTTCCAAACTTCCAAGAACCGCCATAGCTAACTTTCTGAATATCATTCTTTTAGTTCAGTTTGTAGGAGCCATGTGGGTAATCAAACCGAATTTTTTTCAGTCGATGGTTTGCGGCATTACGCTGATCAGTGGTTTAGTACTCTTCTTATTCTTGTCCAAAAACCCCCGAACTTAATCAATGTTCGTGTTTTCTTTTTACAGGATCCCAACCATGGCCACCCCAAGGGTTACATTTGGCTATTCTTTTCATACCCAACCATGTACCTTTAAAAATCCCCCATTCTTTAATACTGTCTATCATGTATTGAGAACAAGTGGGTTGGTAGCGGCAGGAATCAGGAAAATAAGGCGAGATGCCAAGCTGGTAAATCTTTACTATTAAAATCAGAAATCCTCCGAAAATCTTATTAATTAATTTCATAAAAAAAACAGGCTCTCGGCCTGTTTTTAAAACACCATAAATATTTTTTAGGTTCTATTTAGTATCTCTAAGCTCCCTACGTAATATTTTACCTACATTGGTTTTCGGCAAATCTGCTCTAAACTCAATGTGTTTTGGACATTTATAGCCAGTCAGGTTTTCTTTACAAAAATCCCTCACAGCTTCTTCTGTTAGACTTTGGTCTTTTTTTACCACAAATATCTTAACTGCCTCACTCGATTTGTCATCTGGAACACCTATACAAGCTACTTCCAATACACCAGGACACTGCGAAACTACTTCTTCTATTTCATTTGGAAAAACATTAAATCCTGACACCAAAATCATATCCTTTTTTCTATCCACAATTTTAAAGAAACCGTCTGACTGCATTAAACCAATATCCCCCGTTTTAAAGAACTGCCTTCCTTTTTCATCATTAATAAAAACATTCGCGGTTTCTTCTGCTCTTAAATAATATCCAGACATTACTTGAGGTCCAAATGCACAAATCTCACCTACTTCGCCTACTTCTCCCCAGCTACCATCTTCTTTCAAGATTCTCATTTCTGTAGAAGGAAATGGCAAACCAATAGTACCAATTTGTTGCGTGCCATCCACCGGATTACAGGAAAGTACAGGAGCAGTTTCTGAAAGTCCATAACCTTCTGTTACTCTGCAACCAGTTGCTTTTTCCCAAGCCTCAGCCACTGTTTTTTGCAGAGCCATGCCCCCAGAAATGGTAATTTTTAAGTTTGAAAAATCCAAGGCCAAAAACTCAGGATTGTTCAATAGTGAATTAAAAAGCGTATTTAAGCCTGGAAAAACAAATAATTTATGTTTTTTAAGGTCTTTCAACAATGCTTTTTGATCTCTTGGATTAGGAATCATCAAATTGTGAAAGCCCAACTTAAAAGTAGAGAAAGCATTAACAGTTAATGCAAAAATATGATAAAATGGCAAAGCTCCAAGTATGGTTCGAGGGCCAGTAAAATCCATCATAGGACCAAACCAAGCGGAAATTCCTTCGGTATTGGCCACCATATTGCGGTGACTCAAAACTGCACCTTTAGAAACACCTGTGGTTCCACCTGTGTATTGAATAAATGCGGTATCACTTCCGGCTAAACTTGGCCTAGTGTAGCTGGCAGATTCTCCCATTGAAAGAGCAGCTCCAAACTTCACAATACCTGAAATCGAGTATTCCGGCACCATTTTTTTAACGCTTTTCACCACAAAATTTACGATTTGTTTTTTTGGAAAACCTAACAAATCGCCTAACTCTGTAATTATCACATGCTTAATTTGTGTCTCCTCTATGACTTTTTCAAGATTAAATGCGAAATTGGCCACCATCACAATAGCCTTTGCTCCAGAGTCGGTAAATTGATGTTTCATTTCTCTTGGCGTATAAAGCGGATTGGTATTTACCACCACCAAACCTGCCCTCAAAGAACCATAAAGAGCAATTGGATATTGCGAACAATTGGGCATTTGAATGGCTATCTTGTCACCTTTTTGGAGGCCTAAACCCTGCAAATAAGCTGCAAAATCTCTTGACATTTTATCTACCTGAGCATAGGTCAGGGTTTTGTCCATAAAAGTATAGGCTGGATGAGCACTAAACTTTTTGAAGCCCTCCTCCATAAGCTCTACAAGAGATGGGTAGGCGTCGGGATTAAGTTCTGCTGATATACCACTAGGGTACTTACTTACCCAAGTAAAATCATTTTCTTTAACAGACATATCTGATTTGGTTTTTAAGGTTGTTATTAATGAATGATTAAGTGTTTTACAAATATAATAAAAGGGCTTATTTATAAAAAAAAACACCTATTTATTATTTAAAAAATACAATTATAGTTTTTGTGTAAATTAATCCACTTAGCAATATTTACATGTATACTGAAATAAACAAATCAGAAATCGGGCAAAAAAAATGGCGAACTGCTAACAGCTCGCCACTTATATTTATACACTTTAAATTATGCATCTACATTGGCATATTTTGCATTACGCTCAATAAAATCTCTACGAGGTGGCACTTCGTCACCCATCAGCATCGAGAACAACAAGTCGGCTTCAGTGGCTGACTCAATCGTAACTTGTTTAAGTGTTCTAAATTGAGGGTTCATGGTAGTTGTCCACAATTGCTCTGGGTTCATTTCTCCAAGACCTTTATATCTTTGCTGACCAACACTGTCTTCTTTTCCTGAACCAGCCAAACGCTTCACAGCAGCTTGCCTTTGTTCTTCAGTCCAACAATATTCCTCTTCTTTTCCTTTTTTGATCAAATACAAAGGTGGTTGAGCGATATACAAGTATCCTTTTTCGATGATTTCTTTCATAAAACGATAAAAGAATGTCAAAATAAGGGTACGAATATGGCTACCGTCAATATCAGCATCGGTCATGATGATGATTTTGTGATAACGCAATTTATCTAAATTCAATGCCCTATCGTCGCCATCTTTACCCATCTGTACGCCCAAAGCCGTAAAGATATTTTTAATCTCATCGTTTTCGTAAATTCTATATTCTTGGGCTTTTTCTACGTTCAATATTTTACCTCTCAATGGCAAAATAGCCTGAACACTACGATCTCTACCTTGTTTGGCAGAACCACCAGCTGAGTCTCCCTCCACCAAGTAAACTTCGCAAAGAGCTGGATCAGATTCAGCACAGTCAGCTAGCTTTCCTGGTAAGCCTGAGCCTATCAAAACATTTTTACGCTGAACCATTTCACGGGCTTTTTTAGCAGCTATACGTGCTTTGGCAGCGAGTACTACTTTATCAACTATAGTTCTAGCATCCTTCGGATTTTCCTCCAAATAGTTCTCCAACATGGACTGAACACAGTTACTTACTGCCGCTGTCACTTCTGAGTTTCCTAATTTAGACTTGGTTTGTCCTTCAAACTGCGGCTCTTGAACTTTCACAGAAATTACTGCGGTAAGACCTTCTCTAAAGTCATCACCCGAAATCTCGATTTTTTCTTTTACCAAAATACCCGATTTGTCAGCGTATGCTTTTAAAGTACGTGTAAGAGCCATTCTGAAACCAGAAACGTGGGTACCACCCTCGGGCGTGTTGATGTTGTTTACAAACGACGACACATTTTCTGTGTAAGACGAATTATAAATCATCGAAACCTCCACAGGGACTCCGTCTCTTTCACCTTCCATCCACATAGGAGCAGGTATCAAACGCTCACGGCTTTGGTCTAAGTATTCTACAAATTCTATAAGACCACCCTCTGAATGAAATACTTCGTGTTTTGGTGCGTTATTTTCGTCCAAATCACGCATATCAGTCAAAGTAAGTGTAATTCCCTTATTCAAGAAAGAAAGCTCTCTGAGTCGATTAGCGACCGTTTCATATTTGTATTCAGTAACCTGAAAAATAGTATCATCTGGTTTGAACGTAACTACAGTACCTCTCAAATCTGTAGTTCCAATTTCTCTAACAGGATACTGTGGCTTACCTATCTTGTATTCTTGCTCGTAAAGTTTACCTTCTCTATGTACCTCTACTCTAAGATCTGTAGAAAGAGCATTAACACATGACACACCCACACCGTGCAAACCTCCAGAAACTTTGTAAGTGTCTTTGTCGAATTTTCCACCAGCGTGAAGCACTGTCATAACAACCTCAAGAGCAGATTTTTGCTCTTTATCATGCCATCCTGTAGGAATACCTCTTCCGTTATCTTTTACTGTAACTGAGTTGTCAATATTGATTATGGTGTCAATGGTGTTACAGTAACCTGCCATTGCTTCGTCGATAGAGTTATCTACTACTTCCCAGATTAAATGGTGGAGACCTTTGAAACCGATATCGCCAATGTACATGGCTGGCCTCTTTCTTACTGCTTCTAAACCTTCTAAAACTTGTATATTGTTGGCGGAGTAATCTGCCCTATTCTCTAAATCTTTTTCTGCCATAAACTTTATTTCAAATAGTATAAATTCCGAATACTCAGAACTGTTTTTGTATTGCTTTTATTGTAGAATATTAACCCACAAATATAGTGAAAATTGTTGGAATATTTGTCAAAAAAATGGAGGTAAATGTTTGTTCAATAACGAACAAGTGAGCTAGTTAACTTTAGCCCAGAGAAAGCGAAATACTGAAAAAATTACGAAGAAAAAAATCGAGCTATTCAGAAAACCAAAATCAACCCACCTCCAACTTTACTAATATATCTGCCAATTCCTCAGCATTTGAAAACTTGATTGCAATGTTGCCTTTGTTCATATCCTGAATTTGAATTTTTATAGGAACCAAAGTTTTTCCTTTAAGTGTTATTTCTTCAATTCGCATGTCTTCTTTATGCAAATCGAGCTCATTTGCTCCTGCCTCAAAAGCATTGCCTTTTTTAACTAAAGCCTCTATTTCTCTGGCACTTAGGTCGCTTTCTAATATTCTTTGATAAATATCTATTTGCAAATTGGTGTCTTGAATCGGAATCAATGGCCTAGCCTGTCCCATAGAAACTACACCTAATATAAGTCCCGATTGTACCTCAGTTGGGAGATTGAGCAATCTCAAATAGTTGGTAACAGCAGACCGGCTTTTTCCTACCCTTTTACCCAATTCTTCCTGACTTACCTGACATTCGGTAACCATTCTTTGGTAAGACAAGGCTATTTCAATTGGATTTAGATTTTCTCTTTGAATATTCTCAATCAAAGCCATTTCAATGGATCGATGGTCGTCCACGTCTCTTATGAATGCAGGCATTTTTTCAAGTCCAGCCAATTTAGCTGCCCTGAACCTCCTTTCTCCAGAAATGATTTCAAACTTACCTCCTTCTTTTTCACGAACTGTGATGGGTTGAATAAGTCCATGAACACGGATAGAATCGGCCAATTCTTCAATTGATTTTGAATCAAAATGGCTTCTTGGCTGCTGTGAACCAACCTCTAATTTATCTATTTCTACCTCGCTAACTCCTCTAAATGCCGCCACTTTTCGCTGAACCACTAAGTCAGAATCTGACAGCAGAGAGTTTAAGCCTTTATTCCTATTTTGTTCCATCAACTACTTTTATCTCTGGTAAATTATTACGTTTCAACAATTCCTTGGCCAAATCTATGTAGCTAATAGCTCCCTTATTCTCCAAAAACTTAATATCAAACTCACCGTCTTTGTCGCCCGAAAACATTAACAAAGCAGGTACACCATAACTTGGAGCTTCAGCAAGTTTAACATTTCGAGGTACGATGGTTTCAAAACACACCTTATCAAAATATTTCCTTACATCGTCCACCACCATCTTCGACAAATTGGTACGGCCGTCGTACATCGTCAACACATAGCCTTCCATTACCAAACTTGGATTCAACCTTTTTTTGATAATATCTATCGTGTTTTGAAGTTTGGCAATACCTTCCAGAGCAAAATATTCACATTGAACGGGTATCAACACCGAGTCAGAAGCCACAATAGAATTGATTACCATAAGACCAAGCGAAGGTGAGCAATCAATCAAGATAAAATCGTAGTCTTCTTTTATATCTTGAATTATTTCTTTCAAAATATACTCTCGGGCCACTTGATTGACAATTTCTAACTCAAAACCTGCCAAATCTATATGGCTCGAAATTAAATGTAAATTGGGAATCTGAGTTTCGATTATACAGTCTTTGATTTTGGAATGACCCACCAAGGCTGAATAAATATTATTTTTTTGGTCTTTACTGTCAATACCTATTCCTGAGCCTGCGTTGGCTTGCGGATCTGTATCTACAATCAAAACTTTATAATCTAATACCGCCAAACTCGCCGAAAGATTGATGGCCGTGGTAGTTTTACCAACGCCACCCTTCTGATTTACTATCGAGATTATTTTCCCCATATTTTGTCTGCTGTTAAAGAAGTGCAAAGATAGTTAATTTTAAAAAAACTACACTGACAGCATTTGAATATGTAGATAAGTAAGCGTATTGTGGAAAAGTTTTTTAACACAATACAAGACCAAAATCATGCAATTAATTATAAATCAAATCCTTGAATTAAAATGCGATTGATCCGAAGCAAAATACAATGTAAATATTGAAGCTAATATTACTAGATTTTTGATAATGTACTGCCCAACCAAACTTGGAGTAAAAAACTGACTCCACGCTGCATCTGGAAGAAAGATAGTTGGCAAAAAAGTGGTAATTAAATGAAAGATCGTAAACCAAAAAGCCATTCTGGCTAATTTTGGCCAAAGCCACATAAGCCCAACCAAACATTCAAAAATACCAAATAGAACAATAAATTTATCGGCCTCAACAAATGGCAAAGTCGCATGAGCCAAGTCCGTTACCAAGCCAGTGGCAGGAGAAAGACCAATGACTTTTAATAAACCAAACCAAAAATATACGACAAAAAGAGCTACTCTATTCGCAACCAAAACCATTTTGAAATTCATAAGATTGAAATATTTAGTATAATAAAGAATTTAAGGATCTATTTGATTACAATTAATTTTAACCAAAAGGGCTATTTTTTTTGCAAAAGTTGACAAAAACCAAAATATAAAAAATGCCTTTGGTCAGTTTATGGTTTAAATTGGGTTTCACTTGTTCAGTCTTTTCTTACCAAATAATATGTTTAATCTAGGTTTAAAGTTTTTTGGAAAGAAAAATAAAGATAATTTTACAGTATGATACCTCAGGATACTGTTCAGCAAATCATCCAAGCCGCCGACATTGTGGAAGTAGTGGGCGAATTTGTAAGCCTCAAAAAAAGAGGGGCTAGCATGATTGCTTGTTGTCCATTTCACAACGAAAAAACCCCATCTTTTAACGTCTCACCTTCCAAAGGTATCTACAAGTGCTTTGGCTGTGGCAAAGGCGGAGATGCTCTGAGATTTGTAATGGACTTGGAGGGCCTCTCCTACCCTGATGCCTTACGTTGGTTGGCAAAAAAATACAATATTGAGGTAAAAGAGCGGGAATTTACTGACCAAGACCTCATCCATCAAAACGAAAAAGAGAGTCTTTTTATAGTGTTGGAGTATGCCCAAAACTATTTTGCCGAAACCATGGCCAAAACTGAGGAAGGCCAAAGTGTGGGGCAATCGTATTTTATAGAAAGGGGTTTTTCAAAGAATGCTATTGAAAAATTCAATCTGGGATACGCTTTAGATTCTCGTAATGAATTTTTCAAAAAGGCAGAAAAAGCCGGTTTTAGTAGTGATATTCTTGAAAAAGCGGGATTAATAAGTATAAAAGAAGGCGATGTCAAAATAGACAGGTTTCGCGGTCGAGTAATATTTCCAATACACAACGTAGCTGGTAAACCAATTGCTTTTGGAGCTAGAATTCTCAAAACTGATCCGAAAGCACCTAAATATATTAACTCACCTGAAACTGAAATTTACCATAAAAGCCAGATTGTTTACGGCATTTATCAAGCTAAAAATGCTATAAGACAAGCGGACAATTGCTATTTGGTGGAAGGTTATACGGATGTAGTTTCGCTTCACCAAGCAGGAATAGAAAACGTGGTGGCTTCGTCGGGAACTTCGCTAACACCTGAGCAAGTGCGGCTAATCAGAAGATTTAGCGAAAATATTACGGTGCTATATGATGGTGATGCGGCTGGTATAAAAGCATCATTACGAGGTATCGACATCATTTTGGAAGAAGATATGAACGTAAAGTCTGTGGTATTTCCTGATGGAGACGACCCCGACAGTTATATCAGAAAAGTGGGTGGTGCGGCGTTTTCAGAATATGTAAAAAACCACCAAAAAAACTTTATCAACTTCAAAACAGAACTCTCTTTGGCAGATGTGGGCAACGACCCAATCAAAAAAGCTGAATTGATTGCGGATTTGGTTACTTCGATTACCAAAATTCCGAATCCAATAAAAAGATCTGTGTTTTATCAGGAAGTAGCCAAAATGTTACAGATTGATGAAAATATCTTGATAAATGAGGGAAACAAGTACATAAAAACCAAAATTGGGGAAAACAAAAGACTTGAAAAAAGCGATGGAGGCATAATAAGCCCAGCTCCACCAGTTAGAAATCAAGAATTGGAGATTATTGATTCTCTGAAAAAGTTTAATGTCCAGGAAGAATCTTTGGTAAAAGACTTGGTGCTTTATGGGCATTTTGTGATTGAAAAAGATGAGGAAACTGGACAAAATCACACGCTGGCCGACTATCTTTTTCACGAAACCAATGATTTAAAAATAGAGACGCCGATTTTTCATGAAATATACCAACTTTACAAAACTGAATACCTGAATGGAAGCAACCCTACCACCCAAATGTTCTCTTCGAATCCCAATCCACAGATTCAAGACATAGCAGTGAGTTGGATGAGTCCCAAACATGAGCTGAGTGATAAATGGAATACATTCGAAATATTTATTCCGAAGTATGAAGAGATGTTAAATGAGTTTTCTTACAAAATGGTTTTAAGAATAAGAAAAGAGAAAATACAAAAAGAAATAGAAAGCTTAATTAATGAAATAGACGAATCCTCTGAAGAGGATTTGGAAATAATAATGAACACCATTGGCAAAAAAAGAGGCATAATAAAACTAATTGCAGAAGAGCTAGGTTCTGTTGTATAGAAGGGGTTAACAGTATTTATCCTCCACAATAAGCCATTTTTACGTTTTTTTTGTGCAAATTGCGAATTAATTCAGTTTTTACTAATTTTTAAATATGTCTAACGAAATTATATTTTTCAGTGCATTTGCCTTGTTCGTCATTTTTGTGATGCTCCTCGACCTTGGAGCATTTAATCCAAAAAAAGCGGGCATCGTAAAATTCAAAGAAGCAGCATTTTGGAGTGCCATTTGGGTGGGACTATCAGTGGGTTTTTACTTTTTCCTCCGCAACTACGGCTATTTTATTCACGATATCAGCGATGCGAGTCACTTAGAGACTGTTCAGCAGCTTTACTACAAAACCCTCAAATTGGGTTCTGACCATACTGAAAATCTTAAGATTTTCCAAAACAATATGGCTTTAGAATACATTACCGGATATTTAGTAGAATACTCATTATCAGTGGATAATATCTTTGTTTTCATACTTATTTTCAACTCTTTTGGAGTAAGAAAGAAAAACTACAAAGATGTATTGGTTTGGGGTATTTTAGGTTCCATAGTACTTAGATTCGTGTTTATATTTCTTGGAGCGGCATTAATTCAACAGTTCGAATGGATTCTTTATATTTTTGGAGCGTTTTTAGTTTACACAGGAATTAAAATTTTGTTCTCAAAAGATGAGGAAGAAAACATAGACACCAAAAATCACCCTGCAGTAAAAGTAACTTCTAGGTTTTTTAATGTTTATGAAAAATTCGTTTCAGACAGATTCTTCTTCAGACATAAGTATAAAGCTAACAAACTGTTTATTACTCCTTTATTCGTGGTAATCGTGGTAATTGCATTCACTGATGTCATTTTTGCTGTGGACTCAATTCCAGCCATTTTTAGTATCACCAAGGATCCCTACATCGTGTTTTTCTCCAATGTATTCGCTATAATGGGTTTACGTTCGATGTTCTTTTTCTTGGTAAATATCATAGATATGTTTGCCTATTTGAAGTATGGTTTGGGCGTACTCTTAACTTTCATTGGTTTAAAAATGCTAGCCCACAGTTGGTTAGAAGGCATGGGCTTCACGAACTTACATTCTTTGATTGTGATAGTTATGATTTTGGGTATAAGTATTGGAGCATCTCTACTTTTTCCTCCAAAAGAGATTACAACTGAAAAATAAGAACGCCTAATATTCATAAAAAAGCACTTGAAAATAAATCAAGTGCTTTTTTTTATTGCAATTATTTTTCGAATGTTAACCATTAACAATATAACTCTCTAGGTATTTGATGTGTTCTTTCTGTTCATCAAGAATGGCTCCCACGATATCTCCAACACTCAAAACTCCACTTACTTGGCCATCGTCAACCACTGGCAGGTGCCTAAATTTCCTTGCATTCATAATCTCCATACAGTCTTTTGAAGTCATTTTGGATTCCACCGTATAAACGTTAGGCGTCATAACCTCGGAAATGGTAGTAGTTTTGGCACTTCTTCCTTGAACGATGCCCTTCCTAGCATAATCTCTTTCAGAAAAAATCCCTACGAGTTTATCATTTTCCATAACCAACAAGGCTCCTATATTATGGGTACTCATTACCTCCAAAGCTTCAAAAACAGTAGCTGACGGCAAAATCGAAAGTATAGACTTGATTTTTTTGTTGTTTAAAATAGTTTTTACTGAAGTAGGCATGATGTTTAGGTTTTTTAGATTTCTAAGGTAAAATTTAATAATGAAAAAATCAACAATAATGTTGAAAAAATAATATAATACAAATTACTTATTCGCATTTATCCCGACTAACAATAAATTTAAAAACAAAAAAGACACATTTGGCAAGATTTTTGAAGAAAACAGTATTAAAAACTTATTGAATGGACACAAAAATTATCATAAGTTTACTGTTTGCATTTTCCTTATTTATTTCTTGCAAAAAAGGTGCTGATAAAGTAGACCCAGTAATTTCTAACCCCTCGCCGGCGGCTTCCACCTTTGATGGAGAGTTGGCTTCGGATTGGTTAAAAATCCATTTGGATTTAATAAAATCAACTCCTGGATTTACTCCTCCTGTTGCAGCTAGATCACTGGGATATAGCTCATTGGCACTTTATGAAAGCGTGGTTGCAGGCATGCCGGGACACAATTCGCTTAAAGGTCAAATCAATGGCTTGGCCATGTTGCCGCTTATAGACACCACAAAAATCTATAACTGGGGATTGGTAGCAAGTGTTGCCCAATATACTTTGCTTACGCAACTGTTCATCACCACAAGCGATAAAAACAAACTTAAATTAGACTCCGTAAGAGTCGTTTACGAAAACAAACATAAGACAGGTTCAACCGACGAAGTTATTGATAGGTCAGTAAGATATGGTGCTTTGTTGGCTACATCAATTTTTGAGTTCTCCAAATCAGACGGTGGATCAAGCGGACATTTAACTAATTTTCCTAAAAACTATGTTGTCCCAAATGGGATTGGATATTGGAAACCTACGGGCACTCAATTGATTCCCCTTTTGCCCGAATGGGGAAATAACCGTCCGCTGGTAAAGGCAAATGAAGTGGATAAACTTAAAAGTCCAATTCCTTTTTCTTTTGAAAAAAATACATCATTTTTTTCAGAAGCCAAAAAGGTTTATGATACTTCAAAAAACCTAACTTCCGATCAAAAAGCCATTTCAAACTTCTTTGCAGATGGCACAGGCACTGTTACAGCACCTGGACATCATTTCAATGTAGTTAGAATAATTTTCCAAAAGAAAAAATCTAAGCTCGACGAGGTCGCTTTGGCTTATGTAAAAGTGGGCTTGGCTCTGAATGATGCCTTTATAAGCTGTTGGAAAGGCAAATACAATTATTATTTAATGAGACCCAGCACTTACATCAACCAAACCATTGATAAAAACTGGAATCCATTATTAAGTAATCCTCCATTTCCAGAATATGCATCTGGACACAGCACCGCCGCAGGTGCAATCGTAACGCTTCTCGAAAGCATTTTAGGTGTCAACTATGCTTTTGAAGACAACACTTATGAAAGCCTATGGCCAAATAGAAAATATGAAACTTTTACTAAATATGGAGAAGAAACTTCAAAATCAAGCCTTTATGGTGGAAATCAATATGAATTTTCTTGCACCAACGGTTACGACAACGGTAAAATAATAGCTCAGAATATTTTGAATTTAAAGTTTAAAAAACAGTAGATTTCTTTTTGTAATTTTACTACTTAGCAAATCTTTAGGAGGTTTTGAAAAAAAATATCATTAAAATATTGAGCCTTTTAGTGCTTTTGGTCAACTTCCAAAACGGATTTTGTCAAAATAAAGTACCGCAACTTAGCCACGAAGTTGCGACAAAATGGTTTGAACTTCAATTGCAGTTAATTCCTAAAACTCCCGGATTTACTCCTCCTGTTGTTTCAAGAGCCCTGGGTTATTCAGGATTGACACTCTATGAGTCTCTGGTACATGGCATGCCCAATTACAAATCTCTGGCAGGCGAACTTCAAGAATTAGACAAATTGCCATTGCCTTTAAAAGGTCAAAACTATGATTGGGAAATTGTGGCGAATAACGCTCAATATATAATCACTAGAGAACTTTATGCTACCAATCACAAGGAAAACACGTCCAAAATAATTGAGCTTAGAGATGCTATTAATATTAAACTCCAAAAAGGCGTAAATGAAAAAACATTCAAGTTATCTGTAAAATTTGGCGAAGAAATTGCCGAAGCCATTTATAAATACTCCAAAACCGATGGCGGCCACCATGCCGAAAAAAATAATTTCCCAAAAGACTTTAAAGGTTCTCCAGGATCATGTATGTGGACTCCAATAGGAAATCAAATAGCTTTACAACCTTACTGGGGAAACAATCGAACTTTTATCAAAGGCAATGCAGATTTTGATTTGCCTATACCTCCAAAATGTGAAATTGGCAACTCATCTTTAATGTTTTCGCAAGCTCTTGAGGTTTATAGTGTAGGTAAAAACATTACTGAAGAACAAAAAGAAATTGCTTTTTTCTGGGCGGACGATGCCGGAAAGACCTTTACACCGCCAGGTCATGGCATTTCAATCGCTTTACAATTGATAAAAAAGGAAAACTTTGATTTAGAAAAAACCGCTGAAACGCTTTGTAGAATAGGAATAGCCGTTAACGACGCTTTTGTTTCTTGCTGGAAGTGTAAATTCAAATACAATATCCTGCGTCCCACAAGTTTTATTCAAACTACAATAGACCCAAATTGGAAATCACTGCTGGATAATCCACCGTTTCCAGAATACACTTCAGGTCATGGTACGGTTTCAGGAGCCATTGCGGCAGTGTTGTCAGACATGTTTGGTTACAACTATCACTTCACCGACTATTCTCACGAAGCTCGAGGTTTAAAACCACGCTCATTTGATTCTTTCTTTGAATTTGCCCAAGAAGCCGCACTATCTAGACTTTATGGAGGCATTCACTACCGGATGTCTAATGAGGAAGGCTTAAAAAATGGCAAACGAATTGGTAAAAGTGCATGTGAACTGAAATTAAAGATGAAGGATTCTTGAAATTCAAAAACCCTTCTTTCTAACTAATCAAAAACTATTCTTAAGAAATATTTAAACTTGTCTCAACTTTGACTCTATTTCACGGGCCATTGGTACCAAAACGTGGTCTTCAATGATGGCGTGTTTACGAAGTTCCATTTCAAACAACTCCACTTGATTCAAAAATACACGATAAGGCAGCGGAGTTTCTTCATTGGCAGAATAACTATGAATAATAGAAGATACAGACTTTAGGTCATCTTCTATGGGGTCATGATTTTCGTCAAAAGAGGCTATAGAACAATTACTTAACAAAAGTTCAACTTCTTGGGCTGACATATCTCCTTTTGAAGCAGAAATCAAACTCTTAATATAGGGGAAGAAAGTTTTCTCTTCCATTCTAATATGTTCAATCAATCGATTTTTATAATTGTTAAAAAAAGATGTCAGACTTGTCAATATTGAATGCGTATGACCATATTTATTAAAAATATGCATCATTGTTTGCTCAATTTCGGGCAATTTCTTAGACAAATAAAACTTATGAGATGCCTGTAAATAAGATAAAACTTGTTCTATCGAAAATTTATTGAGGTTCTGATATTGAAAATCCTCTTCGTTATTGTGATACAATTCTAAGATAAGCTCCATCAATTCAGATTCCATATTGAACCTTGCATAAATATCCTGAGCAGCGGGATCCACAACCTCTAGCCTCTCAGTTACTAGCTGATACATTTTGTTGGTTTCAACAAGGTTTTCAAGTGTTTTAGCGTCCATATCAATTATTATTTTAGTATTCCTTCACAAAGGTTCTATTTCAAAAATAAATTAAAAATGACATAAATCATAGATAAATTATTTATTTAATTTGTAGAAAGACACAAAGAAGCTTATTTTTAGAAAAAAAACAGAATGCCTGTCAGAATGAACATCTAGATAAATTTCGAAAATCGAATTTTATCTATAATTCGAAATGTAAGCAACCTATTCAATCAATCTTAAAATGAAAAATAAAACCTCAAGAAGGAAAATGTTGATGTCGCTTGGAACAGCGTCTGCAATATCGTTTACCGGAATTTCAGCAGTAAATGCTGCAAGTTCAGCCAGAAATTTACCGCTTAAAAGCAACATCAAGCATTCAGTTTGCAGATGGTGCTATGGTTCCATTCCGTTTGAAGAGCTTTGCCAAGGAGTAAAGGACATTGGTATGGCTTCCATTGAACTTACTGGTCCGAAAGAATGGCCAATTCTGAAGCAATATGGATTGACATGTGCCATAGGTTGGGGCGAATGGCCTAAAGGCATGGGATTGAATAACTTTTTTAACAACCCGAAAAATCACGAAGAACTGATAAAACTGTATGAAGAACTCATCCCTCAAGCAGCGGCTAATGGCATAAAAAATCTAATCTGTTTTTCAGGGAACAGAAATGGCATGACCGATTTGACAGGGATGATGAATTGTGCCAAAATCATCAGAAAACTGATTCCAGTTTGTGAGAAAAACGGCGTGATATTGTCCATGGAGCTTTTAAGTTCAAAAGACAGCCACCCAGATTACATGTGCGATACGATAGAATGGGGAGCTGCACTGTGTGAAATGGTCAATTCTGAAAGTTTTAAGATGTTATATGACATATTCCACATGCAAAGTATGCATGGAGATCATATTCGTAATGTAAGAAGATATGGTAAATACATCAGTCACTATCACACAGGTGGCATGCCTGGCAGAAAAGAGATTGACAATACCCAAGAAATCTATTATCCCGCAGTAATAAAAGCCATCATTGATTCAGGATATAAAGGATACCTTGGTCAGGAGTTTGTGCCTACGCCAAAAGATAAAGACGGAATGCTGGCTTCATTAAAAAGATGCGTCGAGATTTGTGATATTTAATGTTTTGAAAGAGTTTCAGTCATTTACTGAAACTCTTTTTAATTATTTTCTATAATTACGCTTTTCATTCCTTCTGTTACGAATGTGTTTATTTCGTTATCTTGTTCGAATAAAGCGAAAAAATCAATTTTCTCCTTTTTAGCAATACGCTTTGCTTTTTCTAAACCCATGACTAAAAACGCTGTTGCAAATGCGTCTGCTTCTGCACAAGTATTGGCTAAAACTGTCATGCTTAACACATTGTGAGCAACTGGTTTGCCCAGATGAGGATCTATAGCATGAGCGTATTTTTGCCCATTTTGAATAAAGAATTTACGATAACTCCCTGATGTAGCCAAAGATTTATTACCAAGCGAAACTATTGCCTGGAGATTATTTTCATTTTTTGGATTTTCTATTCCTACTTTCCAAGTTTCTAATTTCGCATTTATCCCGCTTGCTCTCACTTCGCCTCCAACTTCTACTAAAAAATTCAAAACACCATTATTTATCAAAAACTGTGAGATTATATCTACCGTATAACCTTGTGCTATGGCGTTGAAATCTAGCTGACATTCAGGGTATTTTTTTATTACTTTTCCTTTATTTAATCTTATGTTTTTATAGTTGACAAGTCGCTTTAAACTGTCCAAAGACTCCATATTGGGAACACGCCTAGTTTTTTCTTTGCCAAATCCCCAAGCTTTTACAAGTGGACCAACAGTGACATCAAAATAACCTTTGGTTTTTTTTGATACTACTTCAGTGGCTCGAAATACCTTCTCAAAATGTTCGTCGACCACTCCATAAGGATGATTATCATTTATTTTAGATATTAAAGAAGTATTGTTCCATAAGGACATACTCTGGTCAACCAAGGAAAATAAGCTATCTACAGATTTAGAGAAATCTATTCCTTTTTTGTCTTCATACACAATTCTGTATGTACTTCCTTGGGCTTGGCCTTGGAGGGTTTTGTATGATCCTCTTTGAATTTGAAGTGATCCCAAATATAAAAAAATGAAAGCAACTTTTGTTACAAATATGGACATAGTATTTCTAAAAACAATTATGCAAAAATTTGACTTTCAATAATTTAACTAAGGAAAATGAGCAGCAAATTCAGAGAATATATGCACAGACATTTAAAACTTTTCCCTCATTAAAGCAACTCATCATCATCGGCGGGTTTTAAGGCTGGCTGCGTACTTAAGTCACCTTGTGGCACTGGAAACCCTTCATTTGGACTGAGTACACAATCTCCTGCTATCCGAATACCTTCTGGTACCAAAAATTTGGTTTTCTTGTACTCTAAATCTTTATCAGCATATACCTTTTGCATGAATAATCCCCAAGCTGGCATGGCTATGCGTGCTCCTTGTCCTAGTTCAATACTTTGAAAGTGGATGGCTCTGTCCTCGCCCCCAACCCACACTCCACCGATCAGATCTTGGGTCATACCCATAAACCAACCATCAGAGAAGTTAGAAGTTGTACCAGTTTTTGCCGCCACTTCGTTGCCGTCTAGCACGCCAAACCGGCCCAATCCTACAGCAGTTCCTCCGCCAGCAGTAGCTCCACGCATCAAATGTATCATTTTATAGGCTGTTTCTTTACTCAATACCTCTTTTTGATCAGGAAGATATTCTTTTACTACTTGTCCATTTTTATCTTCAATCCTTACCAAAACCATGGGTTCAGTGTATTTACCTTGATTAGCAAATACGGCATAACCAGCCAAAAGTTCGAACAAAGAAACCTCGCCTACCCCTAAACAAAGTGAAGGTGAATTGGGCAATTCGCTTTTTATTCCCAATTGATGGGCATATTCTATAACTTTGGAGGGTTTAAATTCTTTGATTAATCTGGCACTTACTGAATTTATGGATTGCCCCAAAGCTTGTCTCAAAGTAAGCGAAGCATAAGAATATTTTCCATCGGAGTTTTTTGGCGTATATGACCTAGAAAGCCCATCTTCAGACCCAAAAGTGATGGGTTCATCGACCACTTTTTCACAGGTTGAGAAGCCGTTATCGATAGCAGTAACGTACACAAATGGTTTGAAAGTAGAGCCAGGTTGTCTACGACTTTGATAAACGTTATCAAATTTAAAATGCTTAAAATTTATTCCGCCTACCCAAGCTTTGATATTACCGTTACGAGGATCCATGGCCAATAGGCCTATGTTAAGAAATCGCTTATAATGTTTTATAGAGTCAATGTGAGACATTACCGTATCTCGCTCGCCATTCCAAGTAAAGATTCTCATGGGTACTTTCTCTCTCATTCGTGCCAAAATCGCCTTATCATCATTGCCATAAGTTTCCTTTAACATTCTATAAACATCCGTTCTTTTTGCATTATTCTCAATAAAGTTTGGAATTTCTACATATTGAGAAGAATTCTCACTTTTCCGCTGCACCCAAGGATTTTTGTATTTATAGACATTATTAAACTTTGTCTGTTGATCCTTCATGTGGGTTTTCATAGCCTCCTCTGCGTAATTTTGCATACGCGAGTCTATGGTGGTGTAAATCTTAAAGCCTTTGGTATACAAATCTGATTCTTCGTAACCCAGTTTCTTGAGATCCTTTTTCACAATGTCTTTCAAATATTCTCTAAAGTATTGAGCAACCCCATAATTATGACTTTCTGGAGCATAATTGAGGATTATAGGCATTTCAGTCATGGATTCGCCCTCTTCAGGTGTAAGTTTATTAAACTTAACCATTTGAGATATTACTACATCTCTTCTTGATTTCGAATTTTTAGGAAAAAACTTAGGGTTATATTTCGATGGATTTTGAATCATGCCCACCAAAAGTGCTGACTCTTCTGGTTCCAAATCCTTGGGGAGTTTTTTAAAATAGGTTTTAGAAGCTGACTTTAAACCGTAAGCATTGCTACTAAATTCTATGGTGTTGAGATACATGGTCATTATCTCACTCTTGGTATATATGCGTTCGAGTTTTATGGCTGTCACCCATTCTTTGGCTTTAATAGTTAAAGTTCTCAAAACTGGTATATTATAAAGAAATCCTTCATAGGATTCATCCTGCCTAAGTTTAAAAAGATTTTTGGCGAGCTGTTGAGAAATCGTACTACCACCACCCTTTTTATTGAAAGTAATTAAGCCTCCAAAAACTCTCAACATACTTCTTGCATCAATACCAGAATGCTTGGTAAATCTCACGTCTTCAGTAGCAATAAGTGCATTGATAAAACTTTCAGGAATTTCCTCAAAAGTCATATTGCTACGATTTTCATATAAAAAAAACTTCCCTAAAATCTTATTGTCGGAAGAGATAATCTCTGAAGCCACGTCGCTTTTCGGGTTGTCCAAGTCGTCAACCGATGGCATTTTACCAAAAAGCCAGAATAGGTTAAAATTAAGAGCAATTATAAAAAAAAGGAATCCCGCCAGTCCCAAATAAAAAAATCTATAGAATAATTTTAAGAGAAAACTGAATTTGCCGGGGGCCAAATTTTTGAGAATTGGAAGATTCATATTTTAAAGGCAAGATTGATTTTAGAACCCAAAATTAATATTTTAAATGATTGAACGCACCAGTTAACAATTAATTACCAAAAAATTACAGAAAATGAAAAGTCAAATCTGAAACCTTGGCATAGGACTCACTTGCTGATGCGAAAATTCCTTCTCTATATATTTAAAATGTGCCGCCATTGCTATCATACCTGCATTGTCAGTACAATACTGAAAATCAGGAATATACAAAGACCACCTTTGCTTTTCTGCTTCTATTTGAAGAGCCTTTCTTAGACCTTTATTGGCAGAAACACCTCCGGCTATTGCTAATTCTTTTATTTTCAATTCTTTGGCGGCTTTTCTGATTTTGCGTACCAAAGTAGTGATTAATGTCTGTTGATAGGAGGCACAAATGTCATTCAATCTTTCAGTTACAAATTCTTGCCCGTGTTTCTGAATAAAATACAGCAAGGAAGTTTTCACTCCACTGAAAGAAAAACTATACCCAGGCATCTCAGAAATAGGAAATTCAAATGCTGCTGGATTACCCAAAGTGGCGTGCTGGTCAATTTTGGGTCCCCCGGGATATCCCAAACCCAACATCTTCGCTGCTTTGTCAAAGGCTTCTCCAACAGCGTCATCAGCAGTTTCGCCCAATACTTCCATATCCAAAGGGCTCTTTACCAGCACTATCTGCGTATGTCCTCCACTAACTGTCAAGCATAGAAATGGAAAATTAGGCTTAGGTTCATCTATGAAATGTGCCAATACATGAGCTTGCATGTGGTTGATTTCAATCAGTGGAATGTCTAATCCTAAAGCGAATGCCTTGGCGAAAGAAGTCCCAACCAGTAGTGAACCTAAAAGACCAGGTCCACGGGTAAAGGCAATGGCCGAAAGCTCGTTTTTTTGAATTTTAGCCTCCACAATTGCGGCATTTACTACCCTAACAATGTCTTGTTGATGAGCCCTCGAAGCCAATTCGGGCACTACTCCACCATGTTGCTCATGAATGATTTGGGAAGCCACAATGTTAGACAACATTTTGCCGTTGTAAATAACCGCAGCCGAAGTTTCATCACAAGAGGACTCTATGGCCAAAATGACTATATTTTGAGTATTTAGAGGCATTTAGTTTTTATTATCATTATTTTTAAGAAATTTTGTGGGTTAATTCGAACAACAAAGATACGTAGAAGAGCATAAGAAGCCAAGGAGCATAGTTTGATAGTCGGATAGAATTTGGAATTTGACAGTGAATTCTCAAAAAATGTCTCAAGACGGGTTATTCTATCTTTACATTAAGCATTTTAGGCCTTAACATTTTTATAAAACCAAGGAATTTGAAACGCATATTCAACATACTAATAAATATCACAGGAATCATATTCTTGTTGATTGTATCGTTGTCTGTTTTGGCATATTATTCCTTACAACTACCTGAAGTACAAACAAATATCACCCAAAAGGCCACAGAATGGCTTAGTGAAAAAGTTGGTGGAAATGTAACTATTTCGCAAGCCAGAATTTCGTGGCTCGATGAAATAACTTTTGAAGACATTAACATAAAAGATCTTGATGGTAGAGACATGATTTTTGTAAGAGAGCTATACATAAATTGTAAAACTAACTTCACTTTTGACCTTGCCAACAATCTTAAGATTGGATTCGACAAAAACCATATTCCTTCCATTACTTTCAACACCGATAAAATCTTTAAATTTGATAACAATCTCGACTATGTTTTGCTCAAAAACCCGGAAGTTAAACTCAGAAAAGACAAAACAGGAAAGCTCAATATTGACTATTGGATTGCAGCCATCGAAAAAATCGGAAAAGATTCTACAAAGAAATCTGTTCCAAACCAGAATAAACCATTCACTATAGACAACGCCTATGTCACCAATGGAAACATTAGCCTCAGTGATAACAGAAAAGATCGTTTTCCCGAGAAAACCTTTGATTATTACAATTTTAGGTTTGATAAAATTAATGCCAATATTGAAAACGTACTGATTCTAGGCGATACTGTAGCATTTAAAACTAGGAATCTTTCTGCTGTGGATTATAGAAGCGACTTGAAAATAAAAGATATCAAAACTAATTTTCTTTATTGCAAGACCGCTATGCTCCTAGACAACCTTTCGGCCTACATAAATGATTCTTATTTGGGCAATAAAATTCATTTCCTTTACGAAAGACCCTCTGCTTTTAATGATTTTTTTAGAAAGGTAAAAATGAATGCAAATCTTAAAAATAGCATTCTGGATAGCCAAGATTTGGGCAGGTTTGCTTCTGAAATGTACAATTACAAAGAACGTTACATGCTTTCAGCAAAAATGGATGGGTTGTATGTTGATTTAAATTTTAAAGACTTCGACTTAAAGTTTGGTTCTGGCTCTAACCTAAAAGGTGACGTGAACTTCAAGGGATTTCCAAATCTTAAAAAAACCAATACGACACTGGCATTAAAACCTTCGACGATGCTGGCTAAAGACGTAAGCCAATACAGTAAAAACCCTGGATTTCAAAAATATATAAAGAAGATTGAAAAACTTGATTTTTCTGGCACCTATGCTGGCGTTTATAATAATTTCAAGACCAAGTCAGAGTTGAATGCTTTGGGTTTGGGCAAAATTAATGGTGAAATGGAAGTCCAGATTGCCAATGAAGCTACTTACAAAGGCGACCTTAATATTCAACAGCTTGATTTGGGTAAACTTTTTGATGAACCATCCTTAGATAAACTCTCTTTTCAGGGAAAAATAGGTGGAACAGGTTTTGAAGTAAAAAGTGCTTTATTACAGCTGGATGGTCAAGTTTCTGAGATTGGCTATAACGGCTACACCTACAAAAATATAATAGTTGATGGCAACCTTGGTCAATCAATTTTTGATGGTTACATAGATATCAAAGACCCGAATATTACCGCACAAGTAGAAGGCCGAGCCGACTTAAATAAAGAACTCAACACTTTTAAAATTAAGGGTTTATTGGAAAACGCCAATCTTAAACCTCTTGGAATTTCTAAAGAAAATCTGAAGATAAAATCAACCATCAACTTCGATTTTATAGGAAATAAATTGGACGACTGGATTGGTAGAGCGAGATTTTCAAACACAGTTTTAGAGGATGACAATCACTCTTTGGCTATTGATTCTCTTTATTTTAACTCGGGTATTAATGAAAATCAAAGACGTTTTTCGATGGTTTCGGAGTTTTTTAATATCTATATCAATGGAGATTTTGTACCCAGTAAAATAATTTCTGATGTCAGCATTTTGGTAAAAGAATACAAACTCTATTTTGAAGAAACAGAAGAAGACCGACTAAGTTATTATCGGGCCAAAAATGTCAAGAAAAACGCTCAAACTGATTTTTATGATGCCAACTATCAACTCTATTTCAAAGATAGCAGACGCTTCTTCGGCTTTTTTGATCCTAACATTTATGTTTCTTCAGGCTCAAATTTAAAGGGAAAGTTCTCCTCCAGAGCAACTTCAGAGTTTTCTTTAGAGGCCGAAATTGACACCATGCGTTTTAAAGGAAACGAATTTTATAGTTCAACGATAGACTTTAATACTTCCAAATTCTTTAAATCGCCCGAAGTATTGACTTCCTTGATTCTTTTTTCAAAAAATCAAAAAATTAGTAATGGCATTCTTGCCGAAAATCTCAATGCAAATGCTTATTGGGGCCAAGGCAATACCATTAATTTTGATGCTTCAATAGATCAACAAAATAGCAACAGTAATATTGAGCTTTTCGGGTCAGTAAAATTCACACCAGAAGGATTTGATATTAGATTTAACCCAAAAAATAGCAAAGTATTTTTGATAGACAAAAAATGGACGTTTTCAGAAAACAACCTCATCAATGTTTTAGAGAATAAGGTAGTTTTTAACGACTTAAAACTCTCAAATAATAATCAAATTGTAAGGTTTAATGGGATAGTTTCAAGCGATCCTCAACAGGAATCAATTTTATCTGTACAAGATTTTGATTTACTTACGCTTAAACCATTTACAAACGTAGAAACCAAAGGAATTGCAAATGGGGAACTTCGTTTGCGTGATTATTATAAAAATCCACTTTTTACCAGCAACCTTCATATAGAAAACCTTGAATATCGAAACAGTTTAATTGGAACAGTTACTACTGAAGCCAACTGGGATAATTTGGCCAATAAATTAAAGATTAACGGAAGCGTATTTAGGCAGTTTGAAGAAATATTCAGGATGAGTGGCTACTATGATCCTGAAATAAAAAATAATTCGCTCAATTTAAAAGCCAAAGTCAGGAATCTAAATTTACAGATGTTTGAGGGAATGTTGACCGGTGTAATGACCAATATGACTGGCCTTGCAGAAGGTGATGTAGAGATTTTTGGAACTCCCTTAGACCCCATATTCAAAGGGCAAATAAATATAAGCAAAGGCTCGCTGAAAGTCATTTCCTCAGGAACGACAATTTATTTTGATGATAAAATTTTGCTCAACGAAGAAGGTTTTGTTGCTGGGCCTGAGGGCGTAACGGTAAGAGATGCACCTATTGGAGGCAATTTAGCCACCATACAAGGGGGTGTTTTTAATGGCGGTTCTGGCAAATTCATGGTTGGCCTCAATGCTTCGATAAAAGGAAAAGATGGCTTTAAGGTATTGAACTTGAAATCTTTCGAGAGCGATGTTTTCTATGGAACTGCATTTGCGGGTGGAGATTTGCAGATGACTGGAGACTTTGAAAATATTGTGGTAACGGGTAATTTAAACAGTAAAAAAGGTACAAAGATTACGATTCCAATGGACAGTGGAAAAAAAATTGACCTCAAACAAGAAGGTATTCCATTCTTGAAAAAAGCTGAAAAAATTGATTCTACATTGATTGCTAAAACCAAAAAACCTAAAATAAAAACCGGTGGAGTTAAAATCGCTTTTAATTTAAGCTTTACCCAAGATGCCGAGTGCGAAATCATATTTGACCGAACCAATAATGACGTACTTAATGTTTTTGGCGAAGGCCGATTAAGTATATTGTATGATACACGTGGCGATTTCACCATCAGTGGCCCATATGTGGTCAGAAGCGGCAAATACAATTTCAGTTTTCAGAACTTAGCTTCCCTCCGCAAATTTAACATTGTAGATGGTAGCCGTATCTCATGGTCTGGAGACCCATATGAGGCCAACTTAGATCTTAGAGCGAACTACACAGCCAACATCCCAATTCCGTCCTCCATTTCTCCTGAATTAGCAAATACTTCCTCCCGATTTCCAGTAAATGTGACGGTACTTTTATCTGATAGACTACTTACGCCAACCATCAAATATGATGTAAATTTTGACCTCAAACAAATTCCGATTACTGGGCAAACTGCACTATTAGGTTTTGAACAAAAACTTCGAAATGATGAACAGTTATTGAGTAGAAATGTATCTAGCATCTTGGTTTTCAATGAGATATTCCCTGACAATATTGCCGCTGCTATGGCACAAGAGTTTTTAATCGATAATGTGAGCAATCTGCTTTCAAACCAAATCGGAAATCTGGCTAACAAACTCAATCCAAACCTAGAACTGGGCGTACAATTTGGCGATTTTCGTGAAAATATTTTGAATAATATGCAGCTGAATTTTAGTTACAGATTTCTAAATAACCGCATAAAACTCAGCGGGAAAAGTTCATTTATCAATAGTCTTGAAAACAATATAAATGCCACCACTACTGGGCAGCTTTCAGTGGGTGGTGAGTTAGAGTATAACCTTTCCCAAGATGGTGAATATAAATTTAGACTGTATTCCAGAAGTGTTCCTACCAATTATTATACTTTCTCTTCTACTGGCAATGTGATAGTATCAGGTGGAAACTTTATTATTTCTCGAAACTTCAATTCTTTGCTCAACAACAAAAAAGCAAAGCCTTTTCCATTGGGTGTGGGTAAAAAAGAAGAGGTGTCTATGCTAAAATTAGACTCAACAGGTAGTAATTTCATAAAATGAAACAACAAAGAAGAAGATTTCCTGAAAAACCTAAACGAAACCCTGAACAAATCTTTGATTTTCAGCAGTCTTCGCACATCATTGAATTGGAAGCTGCCGTGCTGGGCGGAGTCATAAAAGAAAAAGATGCCCTCACTACGGTGATAGATGTCTTAAAACCAGATAGCTTCATTTCAGAGAAACACGAAGCCATCTACCAAGCAATTTTACTCCTTTTTGGAAAATCTGAGCCAGTGGATTTGTTGACAGTAACGAATCAACTAAGGCTTTCAGGTGAGCTGGAATTTATTGGCGGAGCGGCTTATTTGGCACGTATAAGTGCCAAATCAATTTCCAGCCACATTGAGCATGATGCCCGGATAATTGTACAATATGCAATCCGGAGGAATATCGTGAAGATAATGGGTGACGTAGTAACCAAAGCCTACGAAGACACCACTGACGTCTTTAATTTGCTCGACAATACCGAACAAAATCTTAGAGAAATACAAGAAGGTAACCTCAACAAAAATATACCCGATCTCCAGATGGTAGTTCAGAAAACCATCCAAGAGCTCAAAAATAAAGCTGAACAAGATGGAGGATCTGCCAGTGTTCCATCAGGGTTTCCGTCGCTAGACAGAGTTACGGGTGGATGGCACAACACTGAGCTTATCATCATTGCAGCCAGACCAGGTATGGGTAAAACGGCTTTTGTGGTATCAGCACTTCGAAACGCAGCCATAGATTTTAAATTACCCGTTGCTTTATTTTCACTTGAAATGAGCAGCCAGCAGGTAATGCTCCGTTTGATTTCTGCTGAAGCAGAAATAGACTCACAAAAACTTAGAAAAGGCGACTTGGAAACTGAGGACTGGCATGCCTTGCATTCTAGACTAAACAATTTGGCTACCGCACCTATTTACATTGACGATACCCCTGCCTTATCGGTGCTGGAACTTAGAACCAAGGCCCGAAGACTGAAAGCTTTTCATAACATTCGTCTATTGATAGTTGACTATCTGCAACTTATGACTGCTGGCAATGGTAAAGGTGGCATGAACCGAGAACAAGAGATTGCGGCTATTTCTAGGTCTCTCAAAACAATTGCCAAAGAACTAAACATACCAGTCATAGCTCTCTCTCAACTAAGTCGCTCGGTAGAAACGCGGGCAGGAGACAAACGCCCGCAACTTTCGGACTTGAGAGAATCTGGCTCCATTGAACAAGACGCGGACGTGGTAATGTTTCTCTATCGTCCTGAATATTACCAGATTACAGAAACCGAAACGGGTGAAAGTACCAAAGGCATGGCCGAGGTTATCATAGCCAAAAACCGAAGCGGCTCTGTGGATAGTGTAAACCTCCGATTTGTGGGCAAATACACCCGCTTTACAGAATTCGATGGCTTCACAGTGTCGCAGGACAAATACGAGGAAATAAGTGGTACAAAAATATTGGGAAGCAAGGCCAATGATTTGTAAGGAATATCGGAAGTCTTCTATAGAATAAAATTGCGAGAAACTGCGAGATTCTTTGAGATTCTCGCAGTATTTATTTTCTGACTTGGCATAAATACTTTAACTAAAATTCACTTTTTCTTTCACCAAAAATAGTTTTCTAACCTAATTTGGATTTATTTCTAATTTCATAAATAAATATGGACAAAAGAGTAAAATTTGATTTTGAGATATATTTCACCAATGGGGGAAGCCTGAAAGGGGAAGATTTTAGACTAGATATTGATAAGGATTCTATTTCTGATAAAGAATTAGCAGAATATTTAGTGGCAGACCTGCGGCTACTGATGGTCGGCCAGATTAAAATTCTGAATAAAATAGTTTTTGCTGAACAACACAAAAGAAAACCAATTACTCAAAAAACAGAAAATTCGTTATTGATAGACCTCAGTCATACGATAGAACACGGTTTGGTCACTTACAAAGGTCTTCCCGCTCCTATTGTTTGTGATTATCTGAGTAGAAAAGATTCTAAAAAATTCTATGAAGAAGGTACAGAGTTTCAGATTGGTAAAATAGAGATGGTAACCAACACCGGTACCTATCTCGACTGCCCATTCCATAGATTTTCTGACGGAAAAGACCTTTCAGAGGTCGGTTTGGAAGCCTTTACGGATTTAGAAGGCATCAAAATTTCAGTTTCATTTACTGAAACCTTGGCCATCACCAAACAACATCTAGAAGGTTTTGAAATTAGAAACCGGGCTGTATTGATTCACACCGATTGGTCAAATCACTGGAATACCGAAAAATATTACGAAAACCATCCATATTTAACACAAGAAGCCGCTGAATATCTAAGAGCCGGCCAAGTGAAATTGGTGGGTATAGATTCACACAATATAGATAACACGCTTACCAATAGCAGACCAGTTCATACCACGCTTTTAGGTGCCGAAATACTGATTGTAGAACACCTTTGCAATCTTTATTTACTACCACAAGAGGGCTTTAGGTTTAGTGCGATTCCACCGAAATTCAAAGGAGTAGGCACTTTCCCCGTTAGAGCTATGGCAAAGCTAAACGTCAGCTAAAATAACTAACTAATTAATTTTTTGATATTTGCACTATTAATTATGGAAAATCAACTTCATTTTAGACTTGCGATGCATGATGATCTTTTGGATATAATAAAAATGCTTTCTGATGATAAGCTAGGTTCTAAAAGAGAACAGTTTGATGAAAATATTTTAGAAAACTATAAAATGGCATTTGAAAATATTGCGAAAGACCCAAACCAAGAGCTTATTATAGTCGAATTGGATGGTAAAAAAGTTGGAACTTTTCAACTGACATTTATTCAATATTTAACCCATAAAGGTGGTTTAAGAGCACAAGTAGAGGCTGTTAGAATCCATTCGGATTATAGAGGACAAGGAATTGGCAGCAAAATGTTTGAATATATCAAAGAACAGGCAATGCAAAAAGGTTGTAACATGATCCAGCTAACCACCGATAAGCAAAGACCAGAAGCTTTAAGATTTTATGAATCTTTAGGCTATATAGCAAGTCATCAAGGAATGAAACTAAAACTTCTCTAACCAAAAACATAAAAATCTTAAATTTAGCATTTCATCCTTCACTAAAACCTCTCATAAAAAATAAAACTGCAATTGTAAAAACAATATACTACTTTTACTGACTGATTAGTCAGTTATATGAAAAAAAGAACAGTAATATTAATATTAATTATAGGAGCAGTAATGAGCGTAAATGCCTTTTTTAGAATGTCCGTTTTCGGAAGAATGCCATCTGGAGCCAGATTAAAACGTATAAAAAAATCACCAAATTATAGAGATGGGGCCTTTCAAAACCAAAGCTTTACGCCTGATTTAACAGAAGGTGCAACATATTACACCGTAATGAAAGAATTTGCTTTGGGCGACAAAAAAGGTCAAAAGCCTGAAACGAGAATTCCCTCTCACAAAACCGACTTACTTCAGCTTGACCCTAAAGAAAACGTATTGGTGTGGTTCGGTCATTCCTCTTATTTTATACAAATCGACGGCAAAAAAATATTAATGGACCCAGTTTTGAGTGGTAATGCATCGCCTCTGTCTTTTACCACCAAAGCATTTGAAGGCACTGACCAGTATACAGTAGATGATTTTCCAGAAATCGATTATTTATTCATTTCTCACGACCACTACGACCACCTTGATTTCAAAACAATTTTAAAGCTAAAGTCTAAAGTTAAAACCGTAATAACAGGCTTAGGGACTGGCGAACACCTCGAGTACTGGGGATATGACCCCAATATCATCATAGAAAAAGACTGGAATGAAACCATAGATTTAGGCGGTGGTTTTTGGGTAAATACTACCCCTGCACGTCATTTTTCTGGAAGATCAATAAAGAGAAACCAAGCATTGTGGACTTCATTTGTACTGAAAACACCAAGTCAGAATCTATTCCTTGGAGGCGACAGTGGTTACGACAAACACTTTGCCGAAATCGGTGCAAAATTTGGACCTTTTGATTTGGCCATACTCGAAAACGGCCAATATAACAAAAGCTGGAAACACATTCACCTCATGCCACACGAAATTCTGCAAGCGGCTAAAGATTTAAAAACCAAGCGTTTGTTTCCGGTTCATTCTGCTAAATTTGCCTTAGCCAACCACAGATGGGACGAGCCATTGAACAAAATCGTAGAGAACAATAAAACCGAAAATCTAAACCTCATAACTCCCATGATTGGTGAAAAAGTGGATTTAAATGACCCCAACCAAAAGTTTACGGAATGGTGGAAAAGCGTAAAATAGAATAATCATGGACAAAAAAGCAAAAGTATTAGACGCAGCTTTGAAGCTTTTTGTGGAATTTGGTTTTCACAATACACCTACTAGCAAAATTGCCAAAGAAGCAGGTATTTCTAGCGGTACTTTGTTCTATTTTTTCCCCACCAAAGATGAGTTGGTGGTAGCTCTTTATCTAGATATTAAAGGCAAACTGGGCTGTGAAATAACAGAAAGCATTTCTCAGGAAACCTCCTTCAAAGATATTCTAAAAAAATACTACACCACCACACTGGATTGGGCCAAAGAACATATAGCCGAATTCAAGTTCATGGAGCAATTTAATTCTTCTCCATACTTAAAAAAAATAGCAGAAGACGAAATCCAAAAATATGTAAAACCCCTAAAAGAACTTTTACAAAACGCTATAGATGAGGGTGTTTTGAAAAATATGGATTTAGAAATACTGTTTACACTAATAAGTGGTCATACATTCAGCATCAATCAGTATCTGATAATTTCGGAACCGAAGGAAAGCAAAAGAGGACATATTATCTCCGAAACTTTTGATTTACTTTGGCAGATGATTTCAACCTAGAAACCTACTTAAAATTTTCTACTTTGGCTTTTATCTTTAAAAGTTCCGATTTTACTTCTTTTTGAATGGCCAAAATCTGATCATCAGTATAGTTAATAGGTGCCGCATGACTGTGGTTATGGCCCTCATGATGGTGTTCGTGTTCAAAACCAGGCACTTCTACCATATTTTCTTCTAGTTCTTTTAATTCGTGATTAAGGTTTTGAAGGTCAGCATTTTGGGTTTCGTTTGTGCGGATTTTCTGTAAACTATCCAATTTGTTTTCTAAAACTTCAAAGATGGCGGCATTTTCCAAGTGAATTTTGTTGGCCTTGGTCAATTCGACTTTCGGACTTGAGCATCCAAGCGGCACAACAAAAAGATAGAATAGTCTGCTGATTTTCATAAAAATATTTATTTTTGCAACGTTGGTGCAAAAATACAAATTCTTTTATGCCAAAAATAAAATTTGTTCTAATTCTTATAATTTTCGCAATCCAGGGCTACGCTCAAGAAACACTTACCCAAAAAATTAATTGGGTTACACTGAGAGACGTCAAATTCACAAAGAAATTCAATAAGGAATATGAGTTAGACTTCCTCTACCCTTCCTTCGGAGCCTCTCTTTTAAAACTAGAAGGGAAGTATGTAGAGATAAAAGGCTATGTAATTCCAGTCAGTCAAAATCTCTATGTGCTTTCTGCCAAACCTATGGCAGCTTGTTTCTTTTGTGGCGGTTCGGGGCCAGAATCTATCATTCAGCTCAATTTCGCCACGAAAAATCGATTTAAAACAGACCAAATCATCACCGTTAAAGGCAAGTTCAGGCTCAATTCTGACAATGTCGATGATCTTAACTATATCTTGGACGATGCTAGCCTAATTCAATTCAATTAAATATTTATGCAACATTGTTGCATTTATTTCATTTGCGTTTTTATATTTGCAACATTGTTGCATTTATATAACATATGAATTTTAAATCAGATTGGTTAGGAATCGCAAGTGCATCACTTTGTGTGGTGCATTGCCTATTTACACCTTTTCTCATCTTCATAGCCACTAACTTTTCTTGGTGGCATGAGGTTTCCTATTTGTTTCTAATCATCAGTTTTTTTGCTGCTTATGAAGCTTCCAAAGACACAGAAAGTAAGGTTGCACTAGGCATAATCTGGTCAAGCTTTTTCTTACTCACTGTTTGTATTTTGTTCGAAGACGAATTTCACATCCTTCACGAAATTAGCTACTTAGCCAGCTTAGGCTTAATAATTGGTCATATTTATAACCTGCGTTATTGCAAAAAATGCCATCATGAATAAAAAACTCCCCGTTACCGTGCTCTCGGGTTTTCTCGGAGCTGGAAAAACGACTTTGCTCAACCACGTTCTACACAACAAAGAAGGCCTAAAAGTGGCCGTGATAGTAAACGACATGAGCGAGGTGAACATAGATGCAGCCCTGGTCGAAAAAGAAAATACGTTATCAAGAACTGAGGAAAAACTGGTAGAAATGAGCAATGGCTGTATCTGCTGCACGCTTCGTGAAGATCTGATGATTGAGGTAGAAAAACTGGCCAAAGAAAAGCGTTTTGATTACCTACTTATCGAATCCACAGGCATTTCGGAACCCGTACCAGTGGCTCAAACTTTTAGTTTTGTGGACGAAGAAAATGGTATTGACCTTTCTAAATATGCCCAAATTGACTGCATGGTGACCGTAGTGGATGCCTATAATTTTGGAAAAGACTTTGGTTCGGCCGATAATATTTGGCAACGAAATCTCAACAATGACCCGAATGATACCAGAACCATCGTAAATCTGTTAACAGACCAAATCGAGTTTGCCGATATAATAATACTGAATAAAACAGATTTGGTGACGCCCCATCAGCTGGGTGAGCTCAAGGCCATTTTAAAATCGCTCAACCCTGTGGCTCAAATAATTGACTCAAGTTTTGGGAAAGTGCCAAGTAGCTCAATTTTAAACACTGGACTATTCGATTACGAAAAAGCCGAAAACTCCGCAGGTTGGATTCAGGAGCTTGAAAACCGAAACAAAGGCATAACGCATACACCCGAAACGGAGGAATACGGTATAAGTAGTTTTGTTTTCCGGGACAAACGACCTTTTCATCCTGAAAGATTTTGGAATTATATTGGAGAAGAATGGCATGTAGGTATCATACGCTCAAAAGGATTATTCTGGATGGCATCACGTTCTGACGATGCTCTAAACTGGAGTCAGGCAGGAGGTTCTTTACGAGCCGAAAGTGCTGGAGTTTGGTGGGCAAGCATGACTTTTAGAGAAAGATCACAATACGCCTCATTTCTAAACAATCAGGAGCAAATAGAAAGCCGATGGGACAAACGCTTTGGCGACAGACAAAATGAATTGGTCATCATTGGCCAAGACCTCAACGAAGAGATAATCTGTTCAGAGCTTGAAAAATGCCTTTGCACCGAGGAAGAAATATTAAGTATGGAATCCGGTGGCCAATTTACAGACCCTTTCCCCAAAATTTAAATAATTAACCAAAACAAATATTATGAATTTCAAAAAACTACTCACGCTCTTACTTTTAATTTCAACTTTTTCATTTGCTCAAAATACCTTAAAAGGTACCATAAAAGAAAATGGGAAAATACCTGTTATTGGAGCAACAGTTAAACTAAATTCCAACTCAGAAACCAAAAATACTTTAAGTGATATCAATGGAAATTTTGAGTTTACAAACCTTTTAGACCAAAATTACAAGCTGACTATCAGCTCAATAGGCTTTGAAGCTTTTTCACAGGAAGTTAAGGCCAATCAAACGCTTGAAATTAGTCTGAAACCATCGGAAACCATGCTTCAGGACGTAGAAGTACTGGGTAGAGCCCGTAAAGATTATAACTCCGATTATAGTTTTTCGGCTACCAAAATTGCCATCAAAAACAAAGAGTTGCCGCAAGCACTCAGCACCGTTACCAAAGAATTGATTGCTGACCGTGGAGCGTTTCAATTGGCCGATGCAGTAAAAATAGCCTCTGGAGTTTCGCCTTCGAGTTTTTATAATCAATTCAATATCAGAGGAATAAGTCAAAACGAGGAAGGGCAAATAATCAACGGAATGCGTACCCGCCAGTTTTATTTCTTACAACCGCTTACTACCAATGTGGAGCGTGTCGAGGTGTTGAAAGGCCCCGCTTCAGTTACTTTTAGCAGTGTTGACCCAGGTGGAAGTATCAACATGGTAACCAAAAAACCTTTATCCGAAACTCGTCGAGAGGTGAGTTTAAGTGCAGGAAGTTTCAGTACAGTTCGTGGGGCTTTGGATTTTACTGGCCCATTGAATGAATCAAAAACCTTGCTTTATCGCATCAACGGAGCTTATCAAGAGGCACAATCTTACCGTGATTTGGTGAAAAATAATTCGGTTTTGATTTCTCCATCTATCACCTATTTGCCAAACGATAAAACAGCCATCAATACAGAATTGATTTACTCAAATATGGTGGGCAACCTCGACCGTGGTCAGCCTATTTTTGGGGCAGTGGCTGGTAAAACAAATTTGAATAGTACGCCTATCAGCTTGAATTTAGGAGCAGCCAACGATTTTTTCAAATCGAAAGAATTGATTCTTACGGCAAATCTTTCGCACAAATTCAGCGAGAAAATCAGTTTTAATGCCTCTTACATGAAACAAACCTGGTCTGAAGATTTGCAGGAACACCGCACCACCAACGCCTTTGCGAGAGACATCACAGGTGCCGAAGTGACGAGTTTGGTAGGAATGCAAATGGTACAACGCAAGCAATTATGGAATACTGATAACCTAAACGCTTACTTCAATTTCAATTTTAATGCAGGCAAAACTTTGCATAAACTTTTGGTAGGCTATGACTTACAGAGCTGGAATAAACTCAAAGGTGGGGGACAGAACGCAGCCCGTGGATTTTTGTTGAAAGATGGCTCGGTGGCAGGAAGTTTTGTTTTGGCCAACGCAACTAATTATCAGACTGTTTCGATTGGTGGAAAAACTTTACCAAGACCTAATACTAATTATTTTGATTTGAGTAATCCAGTTTATACGGTTAGAAATATTAATGATTATACACTCAACAGTCGAATTGCAGTGCCATCGGCATTGACTACGACTGACGCTATTTATATTCAAGAGCAGCTTAAAATTGGCAAATTCTCGGCTTTGTTGAGTTTAAGAAACGAATGGTTTGAAGATATAACCAACTACAACGCTCCAAACGAGGCATCATTCAAAAACACAGCTTTGATTCCAAGAATTGGCTTGACTTACGAAGTAACTAAAAACATCAATGTTTACGGTACTTATTTAGAAGGCTATCAGCCACAATCAAACACCGTAACACTTTTGCCAAGTACTGGGGCATATTTTTGGACACCAACTTCGGCTGCTACCTTCAAGCCACTCATCAGCGATTTGAAAGAATTGGGTGTAAAAACTGAACTTTTCGAAAAGCGATTCACTTTAAATGCCGCTGTGTACGAAATCAATCAAAAAAATATATTGATGAATGCCAATGACCCTACCAAACCCGATTTATTGGTACAACGTGGAGCAGACCGTAGTCGTGGTTTCGAGACCGATTTGGCGGGATATATCTTGCCAAACTGGCAAATCAATGCTTCATACAGCTTTATTGATGCTAAAATCATGGCCGATGCCAACGAAACTTTGGTGGGACAACGCAAAGAGAATGTGGCCAAACACAGTGGTAATATCTGGACTCGCTACAATTTCGGGGCAAATTCTAAACTAAAAGATTTGGGAGTTGGAGCAGGAATGAACGCCCAAGGTAGTAGAATCCCGTGGTTTAGCAGAGCATTTGAAGTACCAGCCTTTACCACTTTCGATGCGGCTATTTATTACACGCCAAGCAAAAGCAACGTACAAATGGCTCTCAACATGAACAATATTTTCCATAAAACGTATTGGATTGGAGCTCAAAATTATACCCGTTTGTTTCCAGGAGCACCAAGAAATTTCATGCTGACGGCTACCTATAAATTTTAAAATAAATTTTGCCACGAATTCACTAATTGAAAATAAATAATTCGTGAATTCGTGGCTTAAAACAAAATATGGAAAATTACGAAGTAGTCATCATTGGTGGAAGTTTTGCGGGGCTGTCGGCTGCCATGAGTTTGGGACGTTCGATGAGAAAGGTATTAATCATTGACAATCAGCAACCTTGCAATATACAGACACCACATTCACACAACTTTTTGACCCAAGATGGGAAACCACCACTTGAAATTTTGGCAGAAGCTCGCAGACAATTGGAGGCATACCCAACCGTAGAGTTTATAAATGATACAGCTATAAGTGTCCGCAAATCAGAGGATTTGTTTGAAATTAAACTCAAAGAAAATGGCGAGGTAAAAGCTCCAAAACTGGTTTTAGCATGGGGCTTGAAAGACAATACTTCAAAAATAGAAGGTTTGGCAGCATGTTGGGGAATTTCGGTTATTCATTGCCCATATTGCCACGGTTATGAGGTAAAAAATCAGCCAACGGCAATCATAGCCAATGGAAATGAGGCTTTTGAGTACAAAAAAATGATAAATCATTGGACGAAAAACCTCACGCTTTTGACAAATGGTAGCTCAACCTTAACCGAAGAGCAATCTCAAAAAATCCAATCGAAAGGCATCCAAATTATTGAGAATCAGCTTACAAAAATCAATCATCAGGATGGAAAAGTAGAATCAATTGGCTTAAATGATGCTGATGATTTCCCCATTTCTGTGATTTATCATCGGGCCCAATTTGCACAAAAATCAGACATTGCGGCTCAACTTGGCTGTGAATTTGACGAGATGGGCCTAATAAAAGTCAATGATTTTCAGCAAACAAATGTAAAAGGTGTTTTTGCTGCTGGCGATAATGCTACGCCACTTCGCCAAGTGGCCAATGCCGTGGCCAAAGGTTCACTGGCAGGAGTTATGGCCAATAGAGAACTTATTGAAGAGTCTTTTTTAAATTAAGAAAAATGCGAATCAACATACTAAAACTCAATTCAAAACAGGTTTGGAGTAGTAAAATCAAGAATTCCAGTACGCTTTGGCTGATTGGGATTTTTAATGTTTTATTGCTTTTTGCTTTGTTTTCTGGGTACAAAAACCTTGTAAATCAACAAGAAACTGTAGAACATTACAGTCACGAAGTGCGTGAACGTTGGGAAAACCGACCTGATAAACATCCGCACCGCATGGCACATTATGGTTATGTGGCATTCCGAAATCGTTTTCCGCTGAGTTTCTTCGATTTTGGCATGGATAGCTACGTAGGAAATGCCGTTTTTTTAGAAGCTCACAAACAAAATACCGTCAACTTTTCAGAAGCCAGTCTGTCGAATGGATTGCTGCGTTTTGGTGAAATTTCGGCAGGAATGATTCTGCAACTTTTACTGCCCCTACTCATTTTCTTTTGGGGATTCGATTTGGTGGCTCGTGAAAGAGAACATGGCACGCTGCGAATTTTACTCACGCAGGGTGTAAGTTGGCAAGAACTCATTTTAGGCAAATCGCTCGGTTTGTTTGCCTTGGCTCTGAGTATTTTTGTTCCATCGGTCATTACTGGCCTTATTTTGTTGATTTTCAATAAATTTACTTCCGAAAATCTGCAAAGCTTTTTACGATTTTTCTTTCTCATTATCAGTTATTTAGCTTACTTTTTCATACTTTCTGTACTAGCTATTTTGGTTTCGGCCAAGGCAAAATCTTCCAAGTCGGCACTAACTTCGCTCATTGGATTTTGGTTGTTTTTTACCCTAATGTTGCCTAAAGTTTCGCAAGTAGTTGGACAGAATCTTTTTCCTTCACCTTCAAAAATTGAGTTTGACACCACCGTAGAACAAGAACTCATCAAGCAGGGCGATAGCCACAATCCTAACGACCCGCATTACAAAGCATTAAAATACTCATTACTAAGCACTTACAAAGTAGATTCTACGCATAAACTACCTTTCAATTACAGCGGTTATGTGATGCGTGAAGGCGAAAAACTCAGTGCCGAAACCTACAAAAAACATCAAGCAACTTTGGTTGAAACTTACCAAAAACAACAAAATGTGGTACGTTTTACGGCATTTCTGAATCCTTACATGGCTATCAAAAACCTTTCGATGGCACTTTCGGGAACTGACTACTCGGCTTACAACGATTTTCAGAATCAAGCCGAAGATTTTAGATACAAACTGGCTCAAACCATGAACGAATTACAGATAAAATACATCGGCAATAAAGTAAAAACTTCGGCCGATAAAAAAGCTATCATCAGCAAAAAACACTGGTCTGACCTTCCCGATTTTCATCATCAGTTTTTGGGCTTAGTAGAAGTCTTTAAAAACGAAATAATTTCTATTATCTCACTGATTTTATGGAGTTTAGGGTTAGTTTTCTTAGTTAAATATTCGATTAAAAACCTAAAAGCATTTTGACATGGAAGCACTATTATTAAAAAACTTTCTTCGTTCAAAAGGCTTGATGACGGGTCTTTTGATACTGTTTGTGGCGGGCTTGATTAGCCTCAATATTGGCAAACATTTTTTAGATAAAAACAAGGAAATCATTGAAAAAACTGCTCATTATCAGCAAGAAAGCATTGCAAAAAACGTAGAATTTCACCCAAAAGAAATTGGTTTGTTGCTTTATTATGTGCGTTTTGGATTGGTAAATGATATACCTAATTTAGCGGGTTTGGCCATTGGTCAGCGAGACATCAATCCATCGCTGCAAAGTGTAACGATTCGCAATTTGGAAGAACAAAAATACGCCACCGATTTAATGAACCCCATGTATCAGATGCTCGGAAATATGGATTTTAGTTTCGTGTTGATTTACTTTTTTCCACTTATCATTATTGCGTTTTGTTTCAATCTGATTTCAGAAGAAAAAGAAGAAGGTACTTGGAGTTTGGTATTGAGTCAGTCGGGAAATCCGCTAAAAATGCTGCGAATAAAGATTTTAATTCGGTTCGTGAGTGTGCTTTTGGTTTTAGTATTGTTGCTGATCATTGCTAAATTCTACTTAGCCATTTCGTTTGGTGCCGCATTTTGGGCATTTATTCTTACTGCCATTTTATATGTTGTTTTTTGGTTTGCGTTAGCTTGGTTAGTGGCCAGTTTTCATAAAAATTCAAGCCAAAATGCCTTGATTTTATTGCTTTCTTGGGTAACGCTTACCATCGTAGTTCCTGCTGGAATCAATGCAATTACGGTCAATCTCTATCCTGTTCCCGAAGCATTCAGCACCTTGCTGGAAAGTCGGGATGGCTACCATAACAAGTGGGATGTGCCTAAAGAACCTACTGTGGCAAAATTTCATCAGCATTATCCACAGTTTAGTCAATTTAAGCACCCCGAAGGCAAAGATTATAGTTGGTTGTGGTACTATGCCATGCAACAAATGGGCGACGATGAGGCGGCAAAAGAAGCTTTGGCATTCAAAGAAAAACTAAAAAAACGCAATGCCTTTAGCAGTACGGCGGGCATGTTTTTTCCCAGTATTCATGCTCAGTTAAGTCTCAATGCTTTGAGTCTTTCGGATATGGATAATTACCTGAATTTTATCGAAAAACTGGAAAATTTTCATGAGCAAAAACGACTCTATTTCTATCCAAAAATCTTTACCGAAGCGGCAGTAAGCGAAGAAAACTGGAAGAAATTTGGCTTAGAGTTTTATCAAGAAAAACCGAGTCTCAATTGGCTAAAAATGCTTTTGCCATTATTGATAATCAGCACTTTGTGTGTGTTTTGGGCGAAATTGAAATTTCGTAAAAATGGAATTTAAGATGATTTGAAAATTCAATCACAAAAAATATGACAGAAATATTCATAACCGATATTCAAACAAAAACTCAGGCAGACTATATTTTGAGCCAGCTAAAAGCCGAAAATACCGAACTGAAGGCCAATTACGACCTCAACGAAACAGGTTTGGCTTATCCATGTGGACATACAATTTTTAGGGTAGAAGGAGCAACTGTAAACACCAAAAAAGTTATGAGTTCCATAAGAAATTTAAAAGTCAATATTGAGATTTTGGAAGACAAAATCTGTAAAAAATAAGTTAGAAATGTCGGAATTTTGGGAAGAAGCCTTTAAAGAAAAACAAGAAATGTGGGGTCATGCACCTGCAAACTCTGCCGAATTGACAAAAGATTTTTTTATCGAGCATCGCATAAAGGATGTATTAATTCCAGGTATTGGCTATGGTAGAAATGCCAAAATATTCATCGACAACGAGATAAAAGTAACTGGTATTGAAATTTCTGAGACTGCTATTGAAATTGCTAAAAAACACTTTGGTGAAAAATTGACAATATTTCATGGCTCCGTAACAGAGATGCCTTTTGATGATAAAATCTATGATGGGGTATTTTGCTATGGCCTTATTTATCTGTTGGACGAAATGGAACGCCTAAAATTAATTCATGACTGTTATAAACAGTTAAAAGAGGGTGGTTTTATGGTATTCACAGCTATTACCAAAGAGGCTCAAATCTATGGACAAGGAGAGCTAATCAGTAAAGACAGATTCGAGATGTTTGGTGGTGTAAAAATATACTTTTATGACGATGAAAGTATTAAGAGAGAATTCATCAACGTCGGGCTTCTCGAAGTGACCGAAGTGCAAGAAAATTACCCATTTTATTTGATAAAGTGCCAGAAAGTAATGAATTAGAAACGATTTAATAAAAAACTGAATATGTTACAAGCAAAGAATTTAACCAAAACTTATGGAGAGCAAACAGCTCTCAACAGTCTGAATTTGACCATCAATGAGGGCGAAATATTTGCCTTGTTGGGGCAAAATGGTGCGGGTAAAACCACCACCATCAACTGCTTTTTGGGCTTTATCCAGCCTTCGGGTGGCTCGGCAAGCATTAACGGCGTTTCGGTGGCAGAAAATGCCCTCGAAACCAAAAAGTACCTCGCTTATATTCCCGAAACGGTGATGCTTTATCCTAATCTAACAGGTATCGAAAACTTGGAGTTTTTCTCATCTTTGGCAGGTTTTTCTTACGGAAAAGAAGAATTAAGCTCGTTTTTGAGCACAGCAGGTTTGCAAAAAAATGCTCACAATCAACGAGTTGGTGGCTATTCAAAAGGTATGCGACAAAAAGTAGGCATTGCTATTGCCATTGCTAAAAAAGCCAAAGCCCTATTGCTCGATGAGCCTACCTCGGGACTTGATCCCAAAGCTTCGAACGAATTTTCGGAGATTTTACGTGAATTGGCTCAAAACGGAACGGCTGTTTTAATGGCTACCCACGATATTTTCAGAGCAAAAGAAGTAGCCAACCGCATCGGAATTATGAAAGAAGGAAACTTAGTTTCGGTGATTGACGCCAAAGAAATTTCGGCCAATGAGTTAGAGAAGTTGTATTTACAAACGGTGTAAAAACATGAAAAAAATAATCGCAAACAAAGAATATACTACCCTACTGCGTGACAAACGCTTCAAAATAATGGGTGGTTTGATTGCCTCTTTACTTTTGGTGGCACTTTTGGGCGGTTTTGCTTCGTATCGTTCGCTCAAAAAAGAACGAGATTTAGCACAAAAAGAAGCCCGTGAAACTTGGCTTAATCAAGGAGAAAAAAATCCGCATTCGGCCGCTCACTACGGCTCGTTTGCATTCAGACCCAAGTCCGAAATGAGTTTCTTCGATTTCGGTGTAGATTCATTCACGGGGACAAATGTATATTTGGAAGCTCACCGACAAAACAACCCCAAGTTTTCGGCAGCTCAAGATAGTTCGTCCTTGATTCGTTTTGGCGAAATGACTGTTGCCTTTGTTCTTCAACTTCTGATGCCTTTGCTCATTATTTTCTTGTGTTTCAATAGCATTTCGCAGGAAAAAGAAGACAATACACTCAAACTTATGCTCAGTCAGGGCGTAAGTATGAGCCAGATTGCTTGGGGCAAGATTCAAGGTTTTTCAAAAGCATTGGCGTGGATTATAGTACCTGCTTTGTTACTCACTTTTGTATTGATTTTAATCGGTACAGAAGGCTCACTCTCAGCCGATTTATTGCTCCGATTTGCCTTAACTTTACTGGCTTACGCAATCTATTTCTTTGTTTTTATTAGTCTTTCGGTGGTTATTTCGGCACGTGCGGGTTCTTCTCGCAATGCACTCCTTTCATTATTAGGAATTTGGGTGCTGGCCTGTGTGATTTTGCCCAAAGCAACCACCAATATAGGAGCGAGTATTTTCAAAGCACCCTCCAATTTTGAGTTTAGAGAGGCCATTCACAAAGACGAAGAAAACGGCATTGACGGCCATAACCCTTCGGATAAACGTTTTGAGGCACTAAAAAAACAAGTGTTGACACAATATAAGGTCGATTCTGTGGAGCAACTCCCAGTAAATTTTGATGCCATAGCCATGCAAGAAGGCGAAAAATACTCTACGATGGTGTATAACAAGCATTTTGATAGGATGGAAAACATTTATCAAAATCAAAACTCGGTGGCGGCTTATTCGGCAATTTTGAATCCATTTATGGCGGTCAGAAACCTTTCGATGGGCATGGCTGGAAGCGATTATAAAACGGCTTTGGCTTTTCAGAAATATGCCGAAAAATACCGTTACGAAATGGTTGAAACACTCAATACGCACATGAGGGATTTCTCAAAAACAGGAGACTGGGAGAAAAAAGCCGATGCCAGCATTTATGCCAAAATTCCTGATTTTGATTTCAAAAACCCTTCCATTATCTCGGTTTTAAGACAAAATTGGGTTGCTCTGTTGGCTCTCTTGATTTGGATTATTCTATGTGTAAGAATGGTGTCTAATCTTAAAAACATAAGCCTAAGCTAAGATGAAAAATATACGATTATTGTTCAAATACGAAGCCATTGGCTTGGTTCGCAGTCGCTTGTTTCAAGTAGCGATAGGTTTGTTGATGTTGGTTGGATTGTATGCGATTTATTACGGAAAATCAGAAATAGACCATCAAAGGGCGGTTTTGAAAGAAATTAGAGCCGATGAAGCAAAAAAAATGGAATCACTTAGGAGTAAAATTTCTACCGATACCCTGCCTAACGTCATTGGTAATCGTACTTTTCGCTTGGTTGAAAATCCTCCTTCCGACTTGGCCAGTCTTTCCATTGGTCAGCGAGATATATTCCCTTATCATCTTTACGTGCGATACTATTCTCTCAGCCGTCAGATTATGACTGCCGAGATTGCCAATCCCGAGAAACTGCTAACGGGTAATTTTGATTTGGCCTTTGTGCTGATTTACATTTTTCCCTTGTTCATTATTGCCCTTAGCTATAATCTTATTTCGGGCGAACGAGAAGGCGGCACACTTTCTTTGCTCTTATCAAATCCTATTTCAGAAAGCCAGATTACGTACATCAAAATAGCTTTCAGGTGGTTGCTGAGTTTTGGAATTGCTCTGTTTTTGATTGTTTTGGCCGTAGTCATTTGTGGTATAAAAATAGACAGTACACTGCTTTGGTGGTTGTTGGCTACGGCTTTGTATTTTGCTTTTTGGATGGGTATAGTTTTGATAATCAATAATTTAAAACGAAATTCTTCTTTCAATGCCTTTAGTTTATTGGGGGCGTGGATTGTGATTGTAATTGTAGTTCCAACACTTATCAATCTATACTTGGCGAGTGCTTATGCTGCTCCGCCCCGAAACGACCTCACCCAAGCCATCAGACACGAGTTTGAAGAAATTTGGGCCAAATATGACGACAAAGACCATCGCTATCAAACAGCTCAAAAACTGGCGGCTAAGTATCCTACTTACAAGTCGGACACGAGCTACAACTGGGAAGACAAATATATGCTTGCCGAATATCATTTCTATGATGAACGTTTAGCTCCGTTATTTTCCAAATACCAAAATCTCAACCTGCAAAAAGAATCGGTAGGACAGAAATTGGGCATTTTGTCAAGTGCGGCACTTACACAGCAGATATTCAATGCTTTAGCCCAAACCGATACCCAAAATCATTACAGTTTTTTGGATGAAGTGGGTCGTTTTCATGCTGAAATGAAAGTCTTATTTTATACCAAAATATTCCAAAACAAAACCTTCAAACTGGCTGATTTTGAGCAAATTCCGAAATATGAATTCAAGAAAAAACCTATCAGCAAAGAAGCCAGTAATGGTATTTTATTATTGCTGTTTAGTGTGATTGTGGTTTGGGGAATTGGGCTAATGATGAAAAAATGATGAGAAAAATTCTAGTAGAAACTTTTGTAATTACGCTTTGTTTTTTTGGTTTTGCAAATGCTCAAAAAGCTAATATTTACGGTTTAAATATCATCTCAGACTCCAAAATCCTGAAAGAAACCATCAAAAAAGACCCCAATAAGGCATTGGTACAAATCAAAGATTATGTACCCAATATTACCTTGGACATCAAATATGCCACTACCCAAAATGTTTTCTACATCCAATTGTACAAAAAACCTGCGGCTTTGGTGAGGTTACCTGTGGCAAAGGCATTGGCTGCGGTGCAGAAAGATTTGAATACTCAAGGTTATGGACTGAAAATCTATGATGCTTATCGACCGTATTCGGTTACTTGTCAGATGTTTGAGATGCTGCCCGATACCTTGTATATGGGTTTGCCGTGGACAGGCAGTAAGCACAATCGAGGCATTGCTTTAGATTTGACATTGATTGACCTCAAAACTAAAAAAGAACTCAAAATGCCAACGCCATTTGATGCCTTGGTATATGCGGCACACCCTGAATTCCAGAAATTACCAGAAGAAGTCATTAAGAATCGAGAGCTACTAAAAACCGTCATGAAAAAACACGGTTTCAAAGTGGACCCGATGGAATGGTGGCATTTTAATTATGTGAGCGACACAATTTTTGAACTGCTTGATATTCCCCTTGAAAAACTGGAATTGTAATTTTATACTTTTTATGAAAAAACTATTACTACTCTCATTAACTATACTATACTTTAAAAGCCAAGCTCAAGATTCTTTCGCAACGGGTAATTTTGCACCAAATGCCAAAGCAGCTATTGTGCAGGCCATTCGTGCGAAAGAACCGCTCAGTATTGACGGAAAACTCGATGAAACCGACTGGCAAAATGCCCCAATCACCTCCGATTTTTTTATGATGGAACCCCGCCAAGCGGGAACAATAAAACACAAAACCGAAGTAAAAGTGTTGTTTGATGATAAAAATTTGTATTTCGGAGTATTTTGTGCCGATAGTTTGGGCAAAAAAGGAATCAGAGTGCAGGATTTACGACGTGATTTTTTGTTTGGTGAAAATGACATTTTCTATGTGCAGCTCGACCCTATGAATCTGCAACGTTTTTGTGTGAGTTTTCAGACCACGCCCTACGGCAATCAACGTGACTTACAAGCTTTTGACGATACTTTCAGAGACAATGACTGGGATGCACTTTGGCGAGTGAGAACTTTCCAAACCGAAAAGGGCTACTTTGCTGAATTTGCAATTCCCTTCAAATCGCTCAGATATGAGAAAAAAAGTGGCGAAGTTTCTTGGGGGATAACTTTTTCTCGCTTGGCTCGTCGAGATTATGAGCTGACTTCATTCCCTGCCATACCGCAGTCATTTTCGCCTTATCGAATGACCTATGCTGCACAACTCAAAGGTTTAGAATTGCCCAAACCTTCTGTAAATATTAGGGCAAATCCCTACATTTTATACCAAAACGACCGAATCACTACAGCAGATGGCAAAAAAAGCATTGTTTCTAACCCTAAACTGGGTGGAGATATCAAATGGGCTGTTAATTCTCATTCTGTTTTGGATTTCACTTTCAATACCGACTTTGCTCAGGCCGATGTGGATAGAGCCGTAAACAATACCACCCGATTTAATATATTTTTCCCCGAAAGAAGGCAGTTTTGATTACCTCACCAACTCAGCTTGCTCCATGCTATAGTTGAGGTTATCTGTGTCGGACCAGTTGATTTTGAAAATCATTTTGATGGTACAGACATCGTCGGAATTAAAATGCAGTCCTTTTTTCTTGAAATTTAAATCAATCAACGATTCTGGGCCAGAAGCACCGCAGAAAAAACACGAGGCCATCGAAATGGGCGACTGGGTATGTGTATTAAAAGCTTAAAAGTGATTCTCATTTTCCCTATACTTTCCAAATTTTCAATAATTAGTAACTACTTCTCCTCAGCCCTGCGAAAAAGTGTATGCTCCGATTTTACATGCATATCCTTAGCAAATTTTTCCATAATGGCCAATTGTTTCGGGTTGTCTTCGGCTAGATTATTAGTCTCAGATAAATCTACAGAGAGGTCGAAAAGCTCTTTTTTAGGGCCTTGGTCTTTTTTATGTAAAAAAATGTATTTCCATTTGCCATATCGCACAGCATGCGAATAGCCGCCTTCATAAAACTCCCAATAAAGCGGCCTTTCAGATATTTTTTGGCCCGACTTCCAATATGAAAGTTGCGAAATACCACTGGTTGTAATTTCTTGTGAGGATTCAGCCAATTCTAAAAAGCTAGGTAAAAAATCCCAAAATGCAGCAGGCTGGTCAAGAATAATTCCTTTCGGCAAGGCTGCTCCACAAACAATGGTTGGCACACGTATGCCCCCTTCATACAAATCTCTTTTAACTCCCCTTAAGCTCCCTGAACTATTCATCAGTTTTACATCATCCATGCTGCGGCCACCTTCAATATGCGTTCCGTTGTCTGAGCTAAAAACCACCATAGTATTCTCCGATAAACCATTGTCTTTCAAGGCCTTCATTACTTTACCCACATACTCATCGGCTTTGCTAACCATAGCCGCGTAGGTAGCTTTTGGCATATTCTGACCTCCATAATGATTGCTACTAAACGGCTTTTCTGTGAAAATGCTATTTCCTTTATCATCCAAATAGGCAGCCAAATTTCCTTTTGGCACTTGTAATTCGGCATGTGGAATAGGTAAGGAAAGCATCATAAAAAAGGGAGTAGAAGCATTGTTTTTTATAAAATCGGTTGCCTCTTTTGCGAAAAAGTCAGCAGCATAACCCTGGAAAATATTGCCACCAATTCTTTGAGGTTTAGGAATTTCAGGCGTCGATTTCCAAGCAGTACCAGGGTACTGAAAATGTGCCTCCACATGGTGCAAAAAACCTGTGAAATAATCCCAACCTTTAAACTCAGGGCTACCGGTGGTATTGATATCACCAAGTCCCCATTTGCCAAAAAGCCCAGTTTTGTATCCCTCTTTTTGCAATAATTGCGGTAAAATAATATCTGATGGCCGCAATGGCACTTCACCATTACCGCGAATATATGCGTTACCTGTATGTTTCCCCGTCATGAGGGTACATCTTGAGGGTGCACAAACGGTACTTCCACTGTAAAAATTCGTTAATTTTATACCTTCAGCGGCCATTTGATCTAAATTGGGTGTTTTGATGATTTTCGAACCAAAACACCCCAAATCTCCATAACCCAAGTCGTCTGTCAAAATGAAAATGATATTTGGCTTTTGTTTCTTTGGGACAAACGATGTTATAAAAATCAATATGCTAAAAAGGATCAGTTGTTTGATTTTCATTGTTTTCTAAATTTAAATATTGGCTTTTAATGCTACTTATTTTACGAAAATAGTCAATTGGCGTTAATATGTTCAATTATTTTTTGGTCTATTAATTAATTCCCCTGAGGTTCTTTTGATTTGGTTATTGAAACTTTTTGAAATTTGTTTATCTATAAAATATGCAATCACTCAAAATATTTTTAATCCGCAACTCTATAAAAAACCATGCGATTTAGTAAGGCTTCCCGTTGCAAAATCACCGGCAGTACTTCAAAAAGATTTGAATGTACAAGTTTATGGGCTGAAAATCTATGGTACCTATCGTAAGAATTCTGTTTCCTGTCAAATCTTTGTAAGGCTGCCTTATACTATATTCATGGGATTGACGTAGATGGGTAGCAAACACACTAGCGGCATTGCTTTGATTTAACCTTGATTAACTTCAAAACAAAAAAGAACTCAATTTGCCCAAACTATTTAATGCCTTGGTATATGGGGCTCATCCCGGATTTACGAAATTGCCTGATGAGGTTATCATAAATCGAGATTTACTAAAAACCAAGCATGAAAAAACACGGCTTCATAGTAGAACTGATGGAATAGTGACATTATAACTATGTAATCGATAAGGTATTTGAATTACTTGAAATTCTTTTTGAGCTACTGGGCTTTTAGTAGTATCAATCAAAAAATATATCATTTTTAAAATCAAACACCTAAAAATAGGTTTTGAGTATTAAAATTTGCTTATGCTGATTTTTTTCAAATATAATGTTAGAAAAAAGTTTGACTACTTAAAGCTTAATTATATAGTTTTTTCATAACATCAAATATTCTAATCAGATTATGATTTTTCCTCTAAAAATATTCATTTATATTTGATTTGATGATTGTGTAATATGTTTTGATTCAATCAAAAAACTATCTATTTAACCTAAAGCTAAAAATGAAAAAAGTCTTTTTTATTGGGGCAATTGTGTTGTTCTCTAATCTATTTGGAGTAGCCCAAACCTTTAAACCCAAGTTTAAACTCTTACCAGCTGAAAAAGTTAAGTTTAACTCTTTTGTTGACTGCAATATGGCAGAGGCTTGGGTAGGTGATACTTTTAGGATTTTCCCTGGCAAATATGGCGAAGACCCTGTGTGGGGACTTGGTGTGGATAATCGCTATGCCGATGGAAAAAATGCAGATGAGGTGTTTAAAAGCCTCTCTGAAAACTTCTTTGAACCCATAATGCCCGAAAATGCCCCAGTTGGCAAACCTGGTTTGCATGGTGCTGTTTGGTTTGAAACGGTTTACCAAGACTCAAAAGATAAATCAGGGAAGACACTTTATGGTATTTATCACAATGAAAATTACCCCCAAACCCTTCCTTACAATCCAAAAACTGGAGAAGGGTATAAAAACAACAAATGGCCTCAGGGTCTGAGAGGCCCAAAAAGTGCGGCAGCAGTATGTAGAATAGGCATCATGAAATCGACTGACGGTGGTAAAAGTTGGAAAAACAAAGGTATTTTCATTGAAGACCTAGATCCCCGAATGATTTTAAAGCCATTTAACACCTCTAATACTTTTGCAGGAGGTGTGGGAGATCCTTCCGCTGTACCTAGCGGAGAATACCTCTATTTATTTTATGGTGAATATGGATATCCTGGTATTTATAACGAAAAAACGTATGACCCAAAAACCGAATGGTCGGGGCAGTGCATTAGTGTGGCTCGGATTGCCTTGAAAGACCTCGAAAACCCCGTTGGAAAGGCCAAAAGATGGGACGGAAAGGCTTTTACTGTACCATATAATGGTATTGGCAAACCAATTAGCTCTTTACAAATTCCATTGGAAGAAGGCGGTGGGCCGTCTTCTTCTCCCACGGGTGGCTTTCATTGGGGGCCATCGGTAAGTTGGAATACATATTTGGACTGCTGGGTAATGATGATGGGAAAAGTAGAGGGCAAATCATGGGTTGGGGATAAAATCTACATCTCATTTAATAAAAATAAAGACCTTTCATCGGGCTCAAATAGTCAGGATTGGACAAAGCCCGAATTGTTTTTCCATAAGCCGAGCTATACACTTTGGTATCCATCTTTACAACCCTTAAACATCGAGGAGGACATCAAAAACAAATATACCTGTTTGATTTTAGGCAAAAAGGCACGATTTTTTGTAAAACGAATTAAGCCAGGCGACGACGAATATGCCTCAGAACATTTTGTGGAGTTTGAGCGATAAAGTTTTCAAGGTTACAACAATAAAAAATACCGGATTCGGAGAATTATAAATTGTTATAACTCTCCAAAAATATTAAAAATTAACAGATTTGGAGAATTATAAATTAAAAAATAAATGCTAAAAACTGATTAATAGCAATTTAAAGCCAGTGCAATCACTATGCATTTGTCTATTTCAAAAACTTGTAAATAGAATCTAATCTTGAACCAATTCTTTCACAGTTTCCAAAATCATGGGGCCAGTTTGTTTACCTACCGACATTCGGGTGAGGTATTCGGCATGGAGTAGGCTAGGGTTTTCAAAATATGCAGGTTTTAAGATATACCCCAAGGCGTCGTTTCCAAGACCCAAAATGAACTTAGGGCCATTTTTCATCATTTTTTTTGACTCCAAAGAATAAAAAGGGGCAGTTTCTCCTGGATGTGTAACAAACTGAGCTTCTCCGATTCTAAAATATGAAATCTCGGTTTCTACGGTTTCTGTAAAATTCCTTTTGATGGTACCTATAGCCGCCAATTGTTGCCAAGCCTCGTTTTCTACGGGAATTTTTATTTTTTTGCTTCTAAAAATCAGCTCTGAACTTTTTAGTGGAATTGCCGTTTTTACAACCTCATTCACTTTTTCAGCCAATTCTTTACCTCTTTTATAAGCATTTTCAAACGTTTTTGGCTCATTTTCAGGTTGCACCCAGCCACCTATGGCTCCCTGCAGAAAAAGCACCTCGCCACCAGTAGTCTTTTTTAGTTCTTCATAATACCCATGAATATAATCGGCAGAAACTTCTGATGCCACGGCATCCATAAATGTAGGGTGGCATGCAAAGTTGGTTAATGTGGCAATATTCTTATTTTTGGAATTTCGAAATTGGATAATATTTAAACTTCTATCCAATTCTTCATTACAAATATTTTGCACCCAAGGCTCTCCGTAAGTAGTTTCAGCGGTATAGGCTTTCGCACGCTTTTGATTTTCGAATGCTTTTTTAATTTGACCAGCAGTAGTCCCAATCAAAAACTGCATATAGGAATCGTCTACACCACTTGCTGAATAGTCTTTGCCCCAAATACCCACTACATCAGGCCCAGCATGTGTGTGGGTAGAACTTATCACTATTCTATCGGCTGGTATTTTGCATATTTCAGACGTCTTTTTTCTTATTTTCAAAACATCGGTATAGAGCAAACCTATACAATCGATAGTGACAATCGCCAGATGTGAGTTGTTGTGGCTGATAACTACTGCTTTGGCGTAAAGGTTGTCATGAATTCCAGTAAACTTTCTATCTTGTTTGTCGCCAGCTATATATGCCCCAATTTGGGGATTTATGATGGCTGAAGAAGCACCTACCGTCAAATTTTGAGCAATGGTCTCCTGAATAAACAGCTGCATAATGAAACCAAAAACGATTTTTTTCATCTTATTCCTTTTTGTAAAAACTCTAATAAATCTGCCATTTCTTGGTTAGAAAGTGCATTTTCGAAACCTTCCATCATCAAAGAAGTACCTAAAGACCGAAACTTCTTAATGTCACTTTTATTAATTAATACTTTTTCGCCACCTATTTTATGAAAGGTTACAGACTTATCGGTTTCATTGGCTACAATTCCCATATGTATAACACCGCTTTTTGTTTCAATACTGTGATTCACATATTTAGGATCAACGGCAGCATTGGGGTCAAGAATATCGTGTAACATGGTAGCTTTACTTTTTCGGCTGATTTCTGTCAAAACAGGGCCAACTTCTTTGCCAATACTGCCGTATTTGTGGCAAGTAGCACAGGTATTGCTGAATACTTTTTCACCTTTTATATTATTTCCTTTTAAGGTTAAGGCCGGTTTCATTTTGTCCATAGCAGCCTGACGATTACTCACACCCGAGTCACTGAAAAGTTTTTTGGCTCTGATTTTGGTGCTTTCATTATCTGTCCACCAAAGTAAAGTACGTCTTCTTTCGAGGTCAAAATTCATTTCACCAATGTTAATTATGCCTTTTTCAAGGCCAGTGAGCAAGGCATCGTGGTTAGATTCAATATATAACAATAAGTCACTGGCGTAGCGGCGGGTCTGTGGACTAAGGTCTTTCCACATTGACACAACCCTATTTCCAATTTCTTTTTCTCTGTAATTAGAAAGCTGTCGCAGAGCATTTTCTTGCAACTTGAGCGGTTGGCTATTTTTCAGACATTCAAATAAAATTGTTGATTTTTGAGAATAAGGCACAAAATCAAGCAAAGATAGATATTGCACCCGAACTGAATCTGGCAACTTGGTATTCAATACATTTTTTGAGGCCTCATTGCTGTACTTCAAAAATTGGGGAGCAGGCTTTAATTTTAGTTTTTGCCTTACTGATGCCAATTGAGTCAATAAATCTAATTGTGCATTTTTCTCTAGAGATTCTAATTGTTTTTCAATAGCTTTTCCCGCAATTTTATCCATATTTTGAGCTAACTGTTTCATTACAAATGCTCGATCTTTATCTGAAATATTGGATGATTGAAGACTCGATAACACTGAAACAACTTTATCAACCGAACCCGAAGTATTCAAAGCCAAAGAAGCAAGTAAACTCGAATTAGGACGTTTTTCTTGTGCAATTTGCGAGAAAAGTTGAGCTGTTTTACTTTGAGCCGCCAAAGTCACTGCCGCTACATTCCACGCATCAGTAGATAGTTGTGTCGATTGAACCAAGGCATGAAACAGTTTTGCCTGATTTTTTTGAAAGGTAGGATGAGTTTCAGGCAAGGTGCTTAAACTCAAAGCCGCTTGCATACGCACACGGGCGTCTGAATCTTGCAGTAATTCCACAATTTTTATCAAAATACTTTCATTTTCACTAATATAATTTTCTGCAATTTTCAAAATACTTTCTCTGAGCGAACCCTCACTATTTTGTAATGCTTCTACCACTTCATTGGCTGTCAACTTACCCGAATGACTCAAAATCCAAAGTGCGTGCAAGCGAGAAAGTTGATTTTCTGAATTGAGCAGTTTTTTCAATCCCGCAAAAACATCGTTGCTTATTGAATTCTCCATCAAGAGCCTGTGAGCCGTATTTCTGACCCATTGATTAGAGCTTTCGAGCGACTTTAGTAAGCCTTCTGTATTCCTAAATTGCTGAAAATCAAACTCCTCATACCCCTCGGCCAAAGAAATCCTATACACTCTACCTTGATTTTTACCTGCATTGAGGTCTAATGTTTTTTCGATATCGTCAGGAATCCACTCGGGATGCTCAATCACCTTGCGGTGAATATCTATCACATACATGGAGCCATCTGGTCCAACGCTCATATTCACTGGCCGAAACGCCCTGTCAGAACTCGCCAAAAAGTCTTTATTTTCAAAAATCCTTGAAGCCGTAAATGATGCTCCGTTGGGTTTTATTTTATCGACATGTATCAGATTCAGCACCACGTCCGCTACCCAAACGGTATTTTCATATTTTTCGCCAAACGCACCTCCACCATAATATGTTACGCCACAAGAACCCGAGAAATAACCCGATTGCTCGGGATGATTCACGCGATCTTCCTGCTCGCCGATTGGAAAAATCCGAGCAAGACCATTTTCCTCATGGTCTGATATGTTTTGAAGCGTATTTTCGGGTAAAATGGGCTTGTCCTTAAGATACCTGTCCGGGAAAACTGAATGCGAAATATGCGTGAGGTTGTGCGTCTCAAAAATGCGTCCATATCCATCCATTCCCAGTCCAAAGCCCCCCGAAGATTCACCGAGGCGTTCCATTTGACGGGTTTCAAGGTTAAATCTCAAATCTTGTCCGCGTAAGTCCAAGGCAGTGGTGGTATCGCCCCACCAAAATGGTTTACCACTGTTTCCGCCATTGGCAGCATAAATCCAATTGTCGATGCCGTAAGTAAGTCCATTATAATTGTGTTGCAGATTTTCTTTTGCAAATCCACCCATAAGTGTGTCAATCTTTTCTACTTTATAATCTTCATTGTCATCATGCAATTGAAGTAGATATGGAGGAGCTGCTACCAAAACGCCTTTTTTATAAGGCATAAACGAATCGGATAATCCTAAATTTTCGGCAAAAACAATGGTGCTATCATACACGCCATCGTTGTTTTTATCTTTCAAAACCAACAAACGGCTTTGCTTATCTTCCATAGGGTAACCCGGCATTTCGAGTACCAATGCGTCACCATTTTCATTAAATTCCAAATCTACGGGGTCTTTTATGAGTGGTTCTGAAGCTACCAATTCTAATTTGAAACCATCTTGAATCTCGAAACCTTCGGGATTTTGATGGGTCTTTTTGCAAGAAATAACAAAAAGAACTGGTATAATAAAAATTACAAAATATCTATGCATTTTACTATTTAAGGTTGTAAACAAAAATAATCAATTGGGTGAAATGAGAAACATTTTTTGAAAGAAAAATATATTTTCAAAATGAATTTAATTTTTAAAACTTCAACAAATTTTAATTGGGTCAGCACATTTTATATACTAACTAAATTTCAATCCTAATCAAACCTCAGATTGATGATCATCCAACTTGACTATAAGGAAACATTGAGAAAAAATTATTTTTTCAGACTTCAACCATTCTTAATAATGGCTTTTTTTATAACTTTAGGTTTAAAGACCTTTAAACTATGAATAAGATTCTCACCGTAATATTTTTGATCCTATTTTCGAATGCTTTTGCCCAAACGCAATTTCAAGTTTCGTTTCCAAACCAAAAAGGCCTTCTTGATGGACGATTGCTACTTCTTTTATCCAAAAACGACAAGGCTGAGCCACGTTTTCAGGTACTTGATGGCCATGATACACAATTGGTCTTTGGCTTAACATTAGATAATTGGCCAAGTACCAAATCCCAAATAATGACCACGGGAAATACCTTTGGTTATCCTATTGAAGCCTTAAAAAACATACCAGCCGGAGACTATTATGTGCAAGTATTACTCCATAAATACGAAACCTTCCACCGCAAAGATGGCAAAATCGTAAAATTGCCGATGGATCGTGGAGAAGGCCAGCAGTGGAATTTGGCTCCGGGAAATATTTACTCCAAGCCGGTAAAGATATCTATTAATCCTAAAAGTCCTCAATCGTTTAAAGTCAGTTTAGATCAAACCATTCCCCCTATAGAAGAGCCCAAAGACACCAAGTATATCAAGCATATCAAAATTCAAAGCAAACTTTTGACCGAATTTTGGGGAAGGCCTATGTACTTAGGAGCTCATGTGCTTTTGCCTGAAGGTTTTGAAGAGAAAAAAGAAGTAAAATACCCACTGGCAATATTTCACGGACATTTTCCGAGTGATTTTGATGGTTTCAGAACCACCCCACCAGATGAAAATTTACCCAATGATTACAATTCGAGATTTAACATTTTTGGATATGAAAAAATTGTCCAACAGGAAGCTTATGATTTCTATAAAATGTGGACTGGGCCAAATTTCCCGAGGGTTTTAGCCATTGAAATTCAACATGCTTGCCCTTACTATGACGACTCTTATGCCGTAAATTCAGAAAGCATTGGCCCATATGGCGATGCTATCACATATGAATTGATACCATTTATTGAAAAGCAATTTAGAGGCATTGGCGAAGGTTGGGCTCGTTTTACTTATGGTGGTTCTACTGGTGGTTGGGAGGCCTTGGCCGTGCAGGTCAAATACCCCGACCAATACAATGGTTGCTATGCGGCTTGTCCTGACCCAATAGATTTTAGGGCCTTTACAACTGTAAATATTTATGAAGACAAAAACGCATATTATTACGAAAGCGAATTCAAACCTACCTTAAAGCCCGGCCACCGCAACTATCTCGGTCAAATTTCAGCTTCTCTAAAAGACATGAATATGAGGGAATTGGCCTTAGGGACAAAATCTCGTGGAGGGCAACAATGGGATATTTGGGAGGCCGTTTACTCACCAATAGGGAAAGATGGTTATCCAGAGCCCATTTGGGATAAAAAGACTGGGGAATTAAACAAAAAAGTAGCTGAATATTGGAAAGAAAACTATGACTTAAGCTACATACTTAAGCGTGATTGGCCAAAATATGGTGATAAATGGCGAGGGAAAATCAGAATTTACTGTGGAGATATGGACAACTACTATCTCAACAATGCCGTATATCTGGCCGAGGAAGAACTCAAAAACCTAAATAACCCAGCTTACGAAGGTGAAGTGGACTATGGCGATAGAGCAGAACATTGCTGGAATGGCGATCACACCCAGCCCAACTATATTAGTAGACTGCGATATCACAGAATGTTTATTCCAAAATGGGTGGAAGATATGAAGAAAACTACACCAAAAAATAAGGACCTAACAAGCTGGAGATACTAAAAGGTTATGTCTAAATAGAAAAAAAACCATTTATACTATTTTAAGGTTAAGAGTTTAATGAACATTTTACTTTTACAGCATAATTTAAAATCTATATAAATGAAAAAAACGATTAAACTATTATTTGCGTCAGCATTGGTTTTCGCAGCTACAATCGCACAGGCACAAACTGCCGACGACATTATCAACAAGTATTTTGAGGCTACAGGTGGAGCAGCTAAATGGGCTGAAGTAAAATCTGTAAAAATGATTGCAAAAGGCAAACAAGGTGGTATGGAATTTCCGATTACAAGCCTTCAAAAAGCTCCCAATCTTATGAAGCAAACCATCAATTTTCAAGGTAAAGACATTACAATTACTGCATTTGATGGAAAAGAAATGTGGAAAACAAGCTTTATGACCATGAAAGCTGAAAAAGGAGAGGCAGAAGATAGCGAAAATGCAGCCAAGTCTTTAGATTTTCCTGACCCATTTCTTGACTATAAAGCAAAAGGCTACAGTGTAGCTTTGGAAGGTGAGGAGAAAGTAGAAGGTACAGACTGCTACAAAGTTAAATTGACAAAAAAGCCAATCAAAGTAGATGGAAAAGAAGAGGAAGATTTTAGCTATTATTTCTTCGACAAAGAAAATGGTGTAATTATAATGAACCGTTCAGTAGGTAAGAAAGGTCAAATGAAAGACGTAGCTGTTGAAACTCTTATGAGTGATTATCAAGAAGTAAATGGTCTATTTTTCCCTTTTACAGTTAGCCAAAAAATAAATGGTCAAGTTGCTTTTACGATGGCTATGGAAAAACTTGAAATGAACGTGGCTATCGACAACAAAGAATTTGCGTTCCCAATAGATTAATATTTATTACAAACTTAGCCTCATTTAAACCCTTAAATGAGGCTTTTTTTATACCTTATACTATGAAAATATCTACATTATTAGGTCTTCTACTCTGTTTAAACTTGGGTGTTTATGCCCAAGAAGCATTGCCTATAAAAGGCGACGAAATATTCGGCTCTATGCGAGCCAGACACATTGGTCCTGCATTGATGAGTGGCCGTATTACAGACATTGAAGGTCACCCTACCAACAACAAAGTATTGTATGTAGGTGCAGCGGGTGGTGGTGTTTGGAAAACTGGAGATGGGGGAGTTACTTTCAATCCCATTTTCGAAAAACACACACAATCTATTGGAGCAATAACGGTGGACCCTAAAAATCCTGACCAAGTGGTATGGGTGGGTACTGGAGAAATTTGGACTCGTAACTCCGTAACTATAGGCGACGGCATTTACAAAACTACCGACGGTGGCCAAAACTGGACCAACATGGGACTTGCCAATTCTGAAAGAATAAGTTCTATTAAAGTCAATCCAAATAATACAAACGAAGTATTTGTGGGTGTATTGGGAGCTTTGTGGAGCGATAGCCAAGACCGTGGAGTTTATAAAACTAGTGACGGAGGGAAAACATGGGAGAAAGTATTTTATATCAATGCTACCACAGGCTGTTCCGACTTAGTCATGGATCCAAAAAATCCAAGCATTATGTATGCTTCTTTTTGGGAATTCCGCAGAACAGCTTATTCATTTAGCTCTGGCGGTGAAAACAGTGCATTGTATAAAACCACTGACGGTGGCAAAACTTGGAACAAAATTCATAATGGATTTCCAGCAGGAAAGTTGGGTAGGATAGCGATAGCTGCTGCACCTTCAAACCCAAATATACTTTATTCGGTAATTGAATCAGAAAAAGACACTGACAAAGGTCTTTACAGATCTGACGATGCAGGAGCTAGCTGGAAGAGAACGAATGGTGACTTTGGTTTGGTGGTTCGTCCTTTCTATTTCTCAAGAATCGTAGTTGACCCGAAAAACCCTGATATCGTACTCAAAGCTGGCCTCAATGGCTCATTGAGTAGAGATGGCGGAAAGACATTCAAAGACATTGGAGGCGGAATTCATGCCGATGTACATGACTTTTGGTTTGATTTACATGATTCCAACCGGATTTATTTGTGTGATGACGGCGGATTTTATCGTTCTTATGATGGCGGTAGTATTTGGGATATGTCAAAAGGCTTGCCTATTTCGCAATTTTACCAAGTAGCGGTTGACAATCAAACGCCATTTAAAGTTTATGGTGGCTTACAAGACAACGGCTCGTGGATAGGACCATCGTCAAAGCCAGGTGGCATAGAAAACCGTGATTGGATATCGGTAGGTGCTGGCGACGGTTTCCGTACTTTTCCTCATCCTAAAGACCCTAACATTGTGTATTCTGAAATGCAAGGTGCAGAGAATATTTGGAGAATTAATCTCGAAAAAAACTCAGCAAAAACCATTAAGCCTTTTCCTGAAGCCAATGATCCGAAGTTTAGATTTAACTGGAACACCCCAATCACAACCAGTCCGCACAATCCAGATAGACTGTACGTGGGTAGCCAATTTTTACACAAATCTGATGATCGAGGAGAAACTTGGGTAAAAATTTCACCGGATTTGACCACCAATGATCCAGCCAAACAACAACAAGAAAATTCGGGTGGATTGAGCATGGACAATTCAGGTGCTGAGAATCACTGTACCATATTTGCCATAAACGAGTCTCCTTTAGACCAAAACATCATTTGGATCGGAACAGACGATGGAAACGTTCAATTAACGCAAGATGGCGGAAAAACATGGACCAACGTTACGGCCAATATTCCTAACCTACCGAAAAACACTTGGGCATATTTTATTGAACCAAGTAGTTTTGATAAGAATACAGCTTATGCGGTATTTACAGGTTATACAAGTGGGGATTTTAAACCTTATGTATATAAAACAACTGATGCTGGAAAGACTTGGAAATCCATTGTTTCAACTGATGTCAAGTCTTTCGCAAGAAACATCAAAGAAGATTACAAAAACCCTAATTTGTTGTTTTTAGGAACTGAAGGTGGTTTATATGTAACCATTGATGGAGGACAAAATTGGTCGCAATTCAAAAACAATATGCCGCCTGTGGCAGTACACTGGATTGCCCTTCACCCTACAGAGGATGCTTTGGTAATGGCTACACACGGTCGTGGTGTAATCATCGTGGATGATATCTCGCCGTTACGTCAATTGACCAAAGAGATTATTGCAAAAGACCTGCATTTCTTCACCACAAAACCAACCAAAATGGCTGAATCTGGTGCTTTTGGCGGATATTCCCGAATGGGAGAATTTGTTGGAGAAAATCCTAGCTCAATGGCTCAAATCGTATATTTCTTAAAAAGTAGACATACTTTTGGCAAAATGTCTCTAGAAATTTTCGACCAAAATGACAAGAAAATAGCAGACTTGGCTCCAGGAAAATCAAAAGGAATCAACTACGTGGATTGGAATTATAGCCTAAAACCACCAAAAGTGGCCAAAGGAAAAACCTTGGTGTTTGGAGGCTTTCAAGGCCCTACAGTTTTGCCTGGCACCTACAAAATTAAGGTTACCAAAGGAGCGAAAATCTATGAAAGTAATCTGAATTTGATAGCGAATCCAAAGTCTATTCATACGGCTGAGGACCGCAAAGTGCAATTTGAAACCGCCATGAAGCTCTTCAATATGAGTGAAGAATTGGGTTATGTGGTAGACCAAATTGACACTTACAAGATAAAAATAGACTCAATCTCTCCAAAATTGACTACTGCCAAATTGAAGAAACAGTTTCCTTTAACAGACATAGCAGGTAAAATGCAAACCTTAAAAGAAACTTTGGTGGTATTAAAAGGCGACAACTACGTGGGTGCTGCTGAGCCACAGTTGAGAGAGAAAATCTCTGGACTATACGGTGAAGTGTTGAGCTATACAGGACGCCCAACCAATGCACAATTGGCCAGCATGAAAGTTTTAGAAGAGAAGCTTAATGCGGCAAAAAGCCAAATGAAAGGTTTCAAAGCTAGTCTTGACAAATTGGCACCTGCAATGTTAAAAGCCAAAATGCCTGAACTGAAAGTCAGAAGTTTTGAGGAATACAAAGCAGCAGAGAATTAAGAATATTTTGTTTTTTTGATAAAATTCACCCTGATTGAGTAATTGATCGGGGTGTTTTTTTTATACGCCCCATATGAAATACTATTTATCAAATTGCAAAAAGTTGATAAAAAAAATCGGGTTACAATTTAATAATCAGAATTGAATTTTAGTTAAAAACAGCCTGCTTCAAAACGACAAATACAACCACTTAAACTACAAATTGATTTAATTTAAGCTCAAAATAGTCTTAGGCTTTGCAGTGAGAATGTTTGTCGGAAGACTTTGTTTGATAGAATTTTTGAAAGCCTCCACCACTGCATAACGCGGGTAGTTTTTGTCCAACACCAAACTTATTTCTCTTAAAGGTTTTTCTCCCTCAAAACGTCTAATTTTGTGCTTTTGGTCTTCATTGAGATCTAAAATTGCAAGCTCAGGCAATAGCGTAATGCCTTTGTATTTGTCAACCAACCTAACAATGGTTTCTAGGCTACCAGTCTTGAAATTGAGCTGACTTATTATGTTTTGTTTTTGTTTTAGTTCACAAAAATTCTCTATTTGGCTTCTTAAACAATGTCCCTCTTCCAACAGCCATAAGCTATTCAAGTCAATCTCGTTACTCAAGATATATTTTTTCTCAAAAAGTTCGTTTTCGGGAGAAACATAAGCCATCAATTCTTCATAAAATAACGGAATTTCTCTAAGTTTTATACTGCCTAAGGGTGTAGCTAAAATCCCCAAGTCGAGTGTTCCATTTTCAATACCTTCTAGAATTTTCTCAGTGGTGAGTTCTTCTATTTGTAATTGCAAAAGTGGATATTGCTCATGAAAGTTCTTAAGAAATAAAGGCAGCAAATAGGGTGATACAGTGGGGATTACGCCTAATCTGATTTCACCTTGCAAACCATCGAACTCATTGATAACAAGATTATAAATTTGGTTGAAATCTTTCAAGGTTATTTTGGCTTGATCCAATATCAACTGTCCAACAGGAGTAATCATTACAGGAGACTGGCTTCGATCAAAAATTTTAACATTAAGGTGCTCCTCTAGCTTTTTTATTTGCATACTTAGTGCAGGCTGGGAGATATTACACGCTTCGGCGGCTTCCACAAAATTGAGGTGTTTTTCAACTGCCAGAATATACTGTAACTGAGTGATTGTCATGCCTTATAATTATTTCTTATTTACAAATAAAATAAATATGTTTTAATTATAAGAACATCGAAAGCATTTTGGAACGATTTTTTAGGCAATCCCGAAAATATATTTCAACAGTTAATGAAAGTAAAAAGCAGTCAATCTTACCTTTTTGACTTCATAGCTTTATACTTCTTTAAGCTTGGGTCATTTATGAGTTTTTCGTATTCGTCAGTTCCAGCTGCTATCAAAGCAATTTTGCCTTCTGAGTTGCTATGAATACCCCATGCGTAACGTTTGGTAAGAGGCGAAGCCCTAAAACAGGCTTGCCCCTTGGAGAAAAACGCCTTGCGAGCTGTGGCTATTTCCTCCTTCAAAATTTCTTTTCTATCTACAAAAACCTGGAATAGCACATCGTCAGAACTGAATTTGTAGGGATTCTTGTTGATCATTTCAAACTGAAGGTTAGCCACAGATTTTGCATCGCCTTTTAATGGCGGTATTTCGGCCTGGTCGATTGGGCAATCTTCTGCTATTTCAATAAAAGTATTAAAATAATTTGTGGTATGCTCTTTCATAAATTTGTTATATCCAAAAACGCTATTTTAAAGCTATAAAAATATCTACTTCCGCATTTTCCCTATTTCCTGACTTTACTCCATAAACTTCATAGTCGGTGGTATAAGCTCTATCCAAGTCACTGTTCCAGATTTTCACCCATTCATTGAATACAATGCCATCGTTTAGGTTTCCTTTTGCAGTATATTTTTGATAATTAGCCACTTCTATGGATTTAGCAACCATACCTTCGGGAATAGCAGCCAGTGTACTTACCGCACAACCCAAAATAGTGGTGTAAGGCGTAGTATGATCTTTTTCGTAGTCGGTATAAAGGCAGTAAATAGTTTCGTCCACTTTATTTGGAATTTTTCTGGCAAAATCTTCGATAATAAATCTGTTCCATAGGGCAGGAATATCCCTTGCAGCTTCTCCGTTGTTGTTACTCGTTCTTACCGAAATTCCAAGAATGTCAATCTTTTGCATATTTGTTTTTTTATGCAAGTTTACCACCACTGCCTGACAACCCTATGTCAGCAGTCTTCTTTTTATTCTTCCTCCAACAGCTGAAATCTGTTAGTTCCTTCCACACGTTCCCACTCCGACCCTATCGGTTTTTTGAGCATGGCTACTATGGCTCGATCGTAGTTAGCAATCGTGTTTACATCATAAATAGATATATTATCTGGGTTCTCCACATATTCATCGTCTTCGGTACCCGAGTAAAACCTCCACCCTGTATCAAACTCATCTTCAGGTTCTTCGCGGTACATAAAGCCTACTTTCAAGCCCTCTTCAGTGATTTTTCCACTAGCCATACAAGTTCCGCCGGTGGGTATAATGTCTTGAAATTCCTCTATTTTTGCTTGCATATATTTGTTTTTTGAAAAGTAAAGATATTGAAATTATGTTTCGATTTGGTTAATTTTCAGTGCAAAGGGCGTTTTTTGATCAGTCCTCCCTTTGTGTCTTTTACACTATTCATGACTACAAAAGCATTGGGTTCAATTCTCTCAATTTCGGAATTGAGTTTATTTAGCTCCAAACGAGTTATAACGGTATAAATAATATCAGTTTCTTTCATTTCACCACGCTTCCCGTAGCCACTTTTGCCACTGTAAACCGTTACACCTCTTCCCATTTTGTCAATAATCATTTGTCTGATTTCCTCATTTTTATCCGAAACCACCGTTACGCCGATGTATTCTTCCAGTCCTTCAACTATAAAATCTAAGGTTTTGGAGGCTGCCAAATAAGTAATCATTGAATAAAGGGCGACTTCAATGCCTAAAAAATAGGCGGCAGCACCGAAAATCATGACATTGATAACGATGATAACATCTCCAATGGTCGTGCCGAATTTACGACTGAGATAGATGGCCAAAACCTCCGTTCCGTCTATGACCGCTCCTCCTCGAATGGCAAAACCTATGCCCGCACCCAGAAAAAACCCTCCAAAAATGGCCACTAGGAGATTGTCATTCGTAATATTCGGAAATGTAACTGTAGCCAATACCAATGCCAAACCAGAAATGGCTAAAGCTGTTTTTATGGCAAATTGCCTACCCACTATGCGGTGACCCAATACGATGAAGGGCAGATTTATACCTACGATTAGATAGGAAAGTGGAATTTTCGTCAATGCCGAAATCAATAACGAAATACCTGTGGCCCCGCCATCAATAAAATGGTTGGTTAACAGAAATCCTTTAAAGCCAAAAGCAGCCGAGAAAATTCCGACTATGATTAAAATAGTATCTTTTACAAATCTTTTTGATGCTGACATTTACTAATTGGCTTGTGTATAGGTAATGAATTTAAAGTGATAAAAATTCCCTTTGGTCACAGCAAATCAACGACAGAAATATTAAAATCTTGTTTTTTGGGTGTTTTGGGTTTATTAGTTTAGGTAGAAAGTTGAAGTAAATCTTACTCCACAATGGTTCTAAAAGTGAGATTGACACGCGGAGTGGAAACACGCTTGGTAGGCGGTAGTCTGTGCAACCAATGTGTTTGCGTGGTGTCTTTCATTACAAGCAAGCTGCCATGTTCGAGTATGAGCTCAACTTTTTCCATGGTTTGTTTATGTTTAAAAGCAAATTTTCGTTCTGCTCCAAAACTCAGCGAACCTATTGCTCCATCTTTTTTTAGATCTTTTTCGCCATCGCTGTGCCAAGCCATGCCTTCATCGCCAGTATGGTAGAGGTTTAGGAGACATGAATTGAAAGTTTCACCTGTTTCCTTCTCTATCAATTCTTTCAGCTCCAAAAGCTCTTTGGTCCATAGAAGTGCATGCTTGGTGGTGTTGGAATAGGTATATTCAAACGGTTTTTCGCCATACCATGCCACTTTACGTTTCGTGATAATTTTCTTTCCAAAAATAATGGCTTCGTCGTTCCGCCATTCGATATTTTCTAACAATGCCTTCAAATAATGGTTTGACTGTTCTTGATTCAGCAATTTTCCATAATAATATACAGTTCCTTCATAAGGCAGCCAGTTTTTTGATGCTTCGGGTTTATAATCAAACAAGTCCATTTTTCCAGGTTTTATATTTACTTTTCATACAATGTCCACAGGGTCTAAAATTATGCTCAATGGCCTCTTCTTCAGAACTAAAGAACACCCTGTTCTGTTTTTTCATTCTTTTTCCTGATTTGCAATTGAGTTTTCCGTAGATTTTGAGTTTTAAATTTCCACCCAAACTAATTCGTTTTTGATGGATTTTTTGGTGTAAATCTTCAGGGCCTATTTCTAAATGGCTTAACATTTATAAATTTCAAACTCGTATTTTAGCACTTTCCCAACCAATAATAGCCGTTTTGCGTGTATTTCCCCACATATATCCGCCCAAGTTTCCTGTAGACTGAATAATTCGATGGCAGGGAATCAAAAAAGCTACAGGGTTGCTACCAATAGCAGTTCCAACCGCCCGTGAGGCATTGGGTTTTTCTATATGTTGTGCTACTGCCCCATAAGTGGTCAATTGTCCCATGGGAATTTTCAGGAGTGTTTCCCAGACTTTGAGCTGAAAGTCTGTGCCTTTCAAATGCAGTTTTATTTGATGGAGTTTACTCCAGTCATTTTGAAAAATAAACAAGGCATTTTGTTGTAAAATATCTAGCTTTCTTTGGAAAATGGCCGCTGGAAAGTGGCCTTTGAGTATATCGAAGGCGGTTTGTTCGTGGTCATAAAACGCCATGTGACAGATGCCTTTTGCTGTCGATGCCACCAAGAGATTGCCAAAAGGACTTTCGGCAAAACTAAAATTTATTTCCAAGTTCTTGCCTCCATTTTTGTACTCTGCTGGGCTCATTCCTTCAATATTTACAAACAAATCATGCAAACGACTGGTGCCAGAAAGTCCTGTTTCATGAGCCGTCTCAAAGAGTGAAGTTTGATTATCTTTGAGAAGTTTCTTGGCGTGTTCAACGGTTATATATTGCAAAAACTTTTTCGGGCTTGTTCCTGCCCAATCGCTAAACAACCTCTGAAAATGGAAAGGGCTCAGATGCACTTTTTCGGCCACTTCGTCAAGATTCGGTTGGGTCTTAAAATTGGTTTTGATAAAATCTATAGCCTCAGCAATTCTATCATAGTTAAGTTGGTCTTGGGTTTCCATTTCGTCAATTTTGATGTTACAAATGTCGATATAGTTTTCTTTTCAAAAAATCCGATTCTTGCTAAGATTTGTAGAAATGTGATTTTGAGATATGTATCCAAGTATTTCAATTATTGAAAAAGAAGAAACCATTTTATCTGAAAATACTGTTTCAAAAATAAACAATCTTTCAATGACAAGCTATTTCATTATCCCAGGCCTTGGCAATTCTGACGAAAACCATTGGCAAACACACTTTGAGAATTCGGGCGAAAATTTCATCAGAATCAACCAAAAAAGTTGGGACGAACCCGCTTGTGAAGATTGGATTTTGAACATTGAAAATGCAATTTCGGCGTATAAACCTTCTGAAGTTGTTTTGGTTGCTCATAGTTTGGGTTGCACGGCTGTGGCTCATTGGGCCAAACGTTTTCCGAAGACTATCAAAGGTGCATTGCTGGTTGCTCCTAGCGATATTGACAACCCTGTGTATACTTTTCCGATGAATGGCTTTACGCCGATTCCTTTAGAAAAATTACCTTTCAAGAGTATTGTTGTAGCAAGTTCAAATGACATTTGGGTATCCGAGGAGCGAGCCCTTTTTTTTGCAAATGTTTGGGGAAGTGAGTTCATTTGTATCGGCGAAGCTGGTCATATCAATGTAGCTGGTGGTTATGGAGAATGGCTTGCTGGACTAGAGCTTTTGAAGCAGTTTGAGTAGTCAAATATTGATTTACAATTTTAAAGTCACAGCAGTGGTGATGGAGAAATTTTGATTGGAGGAAGTTTCTCTTGAATGAAATATAGCGTCTTTTGAATGATATTTTTTTGCCTCCATTCTGAAAAGCATTTTTTCTGCAAACTGGTAATCATAGTTTAAAGAATAACCAAAAGTTTGAAATCCATTCATGGTATTTGTAGAAACTATAGTTTCTTCGCGGTCATAATAATATTCTATTCTGGCCGCAAAGAAGTTTTTCTCGTTTATTTTTAACCTTGAAATTACCACGGGGGAATACCAAATTTTTCCCTTTGAAGATTTATTTTTCTCTGAACCTAAATCAAAACCCATTATGAATCCGAGATTTTTAGACGCCTGAACTTGAGCAAAAAAATTATGAAATATCCTAACTGAATTCAATGAATCGGGTTTATCTGATCCAAGGAAATTACTGTAATTTAAAGTGATATTTGAATTGGGTTTGAAATTTATCTGTAAACCAAACGACGGTTTATTTATTCCCTCTGGCATTTTTATTTTTTGCCAACCATTCAACACCAGAAAGGCGGTATTCCATTTTTCGTTTTTCGAAACTGACGAAAGTTTGATGCCATTTTCAAAATACGGTGAATTTTCGGCAAGCAAACTTCTGGTTAAGGTCCAACAATCTGCCCCAATGGCACTTTCAAAACCGATGTGCGACGGTAAAACTCCAGCATCAAGCCACAAATTATAACTTTCGGATAAGCTCACACCAAAATTGGCCTCATAAATTATCCTTGCCCAAGCTGGTTCGCTGCTCAAATTATATCGGGCATAATTTCCTGCCATTAGAGCAAAGTTTCCTCGAAGCCCTTTAGTCGAATAGTTGGCTTTTATAAATGCCAGATTCATGTTTATGGCTCCTAATTTTTTATGATTGTAGATGAAGTTTGGTTTTTCTTCATCTACAAATTGATCAAAATCTTGGCTATAATACAACTCAGCATATCCACTGAATGTCAATATTTTAGTACTATCATTTTGAGCACAAACTGCACTTGCCAAGAATGAAAGCATTAAGCCTAAACAAAATTTCATACCTATTCTCTCAATAAATTCACATTGTTTTGCGGCTGATAAACCAGTGGAATATCTTCTACAATCACATCGCTTTTATCCAAACCAAAGGCTTTTTCGTCGCTCTGACCTAGGTGTTTTAGTTTGAAGTAAGCGTTGAGCAAAAGTCCATCTCGCAAAGTAAATTCATTTTCCACAGATAAGAACTTTTCTATGACCACAAATTTAAAATCTGGCTCACTGTTGTACTTTGAAGAACCGTCAGGCCTAATATGGAGGTTCAGTTCCTTGTTTGCCACCAATTCTCTTACTATTTTTTTGAAATATAACTCAGTTTTTGGTTGAATTCTGAATCCCACATGGATGTTCACTTTTATGACTTTGTCGTCGAGCAGTTCGGTTACATTATAAGAAAGTGTATAAGGCTCGGTGGTGCGATGAATATGCACAAACCAGTAGACATCTGCTCTTTTTGGTTTTTTAGAAAAAATAGACTTAATGATTTTCTCCTCTATTTCGTGCCTGCGGTCGGCTTTGGTGAGATAGATGAGGTGTGTTGCAAATTTGGGTACGGCATCGTCTTCACTGAGTTCGTTGAGGCGGTGGATATGCTTACCCAATTCCTCAAATTTGGTAAATCGATTATTGATTTTTCGGGCATAATACCAAACATACATTACCATAAATATGAACAATTCGAAGAAAAGGAACATCCATCTCTCTTTGATTTTGGATACATTGGCTATGAAAAAAGAGATTTCCACAGTAGCAAAAATTGTCAGAATACCGAATACCAGATACTTGTTCCAATGTTTTTTGTAAAGAAGAAAATAACTCAAAAGTATGGTGGTCATCATCATGGCTACAGTAATCGAGAATCCATAGGCAGCCTCCATGTGTTCTGATGAACGGAAGTAAAGAATCATCATAATACAACCCACCCACAATAGGTTATTGACACTCGGTATGTAAATTTGCCCTTTGGTTTCTGTTGGCTGACGCACCGCCACTCTAGGCCAAAAATTAAGGTTAATAGCCTCACTAATAAGCGTATAGCTACCGCTGATGAGGGCTTGTGAGGCAATAATGGTGGCCAATGTTGCAATAATTATTCCTGGAATCAAGAACCACTCAGGCATTATTTCGTAGAATGGATTTCGGCCATTTAAAAACTCTTGGCCTTGATGCAATGCCCAGGCAGATTGGCCCAAATAATTGGTCACGAGGGCAATTTTTACAAATAACCAAGTAATTCTGATGTTTTGTCGGCCACAATGTCCCAAGTCTGAGTACAGAGCTTCTGCACCAGTTGTTGCCAAAAATACAGCTCCTAATAACCAAAAACCTTTGGGATACTGCGTTAATAATTGATAGGCATAATAGGGATTCAAGGCTTTTAGCACACTTGGAAAATGCATGATTTGACTTAAACCCAACACAAAAAGCATAGAAAACCAAAGCACCATAATCGGGCCAAAAGTACCGCCAACCTTCTGTGTACCAAAGCGTTGGAAAAAGAACAAAAATGATAAAATAACCATAACAATTGGCACTGTTTGGATATTTTCTAATCCTTTAATGTTCTGAATACCCTCTACTGCTGAAGCTACTGAGATGGGCGGAGTAATGATACCGTCGGCAAGAAGAGTCGTGGCACCTAAAATAGTGGGAATGACCAGTTTTTTGCCGTAACGTTTTACCAAAGCATATAATGAAAAAATTCCGCCCTCCCCATGATTGTCGGCTTGTAAAGTCAGCCAAATATATTTTATGGTGGTCTGAATCATCAAGGTCCAGAATATACAAGAGATACCCCCGAATATAAGATTCTCGGTTATAGCTTTCGTGCCAATGATGGCTTTGAGTACATATAGCGGACTCGTGCCAATGTCACCATAGATGATGCCTAGTGCCACCAAGAGCGAGGCGGCCGTTACTTTGTTTGTAATGTTTGATTTATTCATTTCCAATTAAATTTTGAATTTCTATTAAATTTTTCTTGATATTTTCAATTTGATCCTTTGCCAAAGTGGGAATTTCAGCTGAGATATTGCCTTGAAATTCAATAACCTTGGCTGTAAGTTTTTCTAAAGGGGCTGCGAATTTGTGAAGCTCTTGAAATAAGAACAGGTCATTTAGACCACAATAGAGCTGTTCAGCAAAGGGCTTTAGATGCTGATTAGAAGGAGCTTCCTCTGCCAGAAGTTTGAGTTGGTTGCAGCTCTCAAACAAAACGATGAGTCGAGAAGCAATTTCTTTGTTCAAATTCATGCTGCAAAGGAATATCTCAGAGCATCATGAAAAAGTAAAGAAATGAATGAGAATATAAAGAAAATATAAAAAGAAAAGTGCTGGTCTATTCAAACCGATACCCAACGCCACTTTCGGTGATAATATGAAGTGGTTGGTTCTGATTTTGCTCTATTTTTTTGCGTAAAGTACCTACAAATACCCTCAAATATTGGGTTTCAAGTTGTGCTCCAATGCCCCAAATCTCCTTTAAGATGTATTGATGTGTCAGAACACGTCCCTCGTTCTTGGCAAATAATAGCAATAAATTGTACTCTGTTGCGGTCAATTTTAGTATTTCTTGGTTTCTTTTTACGGTTCTGGAAACAAAATCAATTTCTAAATCGCCGCAAACTTTTTTACTTTCTGTGTTGTCGGTTTGGTTTCTACGAATGGCTGAGCGAATCCTTGCCAGAAGTTCGGCATTGCGGAATGGTTTGGTGAGATAATCGGTGGCTCCATTGTCTAAGGCCTGTACTATGTCTTTTTCGTTGTTGATGACCGAAAGAATTATGATGGATTTATTGTACCAAGTTCTGAGTTCCTTCAAAACCTCATGGCCGCTTTTGTCTGGTAATCCCAAGTCCAGCAAAATCAATTCTGGTGGATGATTGGCTGCCATAAGAATTCCTTCTTTTGCGTTTTCTGCTTGCCATACCTTATAATTATTACTTTCCAGATTGATTTCGAGCAATTTTCTTATTTGTGGTTCGTCGTCAATGATCAATATTTCTGCTTTATTCATTTTTTAGATTGTTGATATATGAAACCTCCACCGGAATATTTATGATGAATTTTAACCCCTGAGGCGTACAATTTTCAGCCACAATAGAACCATTGTGTGCCTCCAAAAATCCTTTTACTATAGACAAGCCAAGGCCGATTCCGCCCGCTTTTGAATTAGGCAAACGGTAAAATTTTTCAAATATTTTTTTTAAAAATTCTTCAGAAATACCGTTGCCTTGATCTTGAATAGTGATTCTTAGTTCTCGGTTTTTAATTTCATTCTCTATTAAAATTAGGCTATTTTGAGGTGAATATTGGACCGCATTTTGTAAAATATTGTAGACAACTTGCTCTATTATTCCAGTATCGATGTTGCAGAGTGGGAGTTTTTCTTTGGACTCAAATTCAATCTTTCTCGTTGGAAAATTGGTCTGAATTTTCTGAATGACTGAATTAATGAGATCGCCGATATCTTCCCAATCCAGATTGAGTTTCAACATCCCACTTTCTAATCGACTCATATTCAACAAGTTTTCTACTTGTCCGTTGAGCCGAATGGTGGCAATATCTATTTGAGTCAATAGCTCTTTTTGATTTTCCTTCGAAATATTTTGATTTTCTTTGAGCATATCTACGGAACTTAGTATGGTAGAAATAGGGGTTCTGAGTTCGTGAGAAAGCGAATTGAGTAGGGTATCATAAAGTTTTATGGTTTTCTCTTTTTCTTCTTTATCTCTTGATTTTTGCTCTTCTTTTCTTATTTGATAAGTCAAAACGGCATTTATCAGTGCAATAACAAAGTATAGAAAAAACATCAGGAGGTCCTCAGTACTGCCAATATGAAATGTGAAAATAGGCGGAATGAAGAAGAAATTCCAGATGATGGCACTCAGGATGGAAGCCAATAAAACCGCCAAAATATCAAATAACATCGCCAATACTGAAACTGTCATTAGAAGAATCAGAGCCACAATTCTGTAACCAATTATCTCTTTGGATACAAAACAAAGCAAAGCGATAAATAATACAGAGAATACACTCCAGAATATTTGGAGAACGATGTTGGATTTTCGCGTTGGAAAGAAGCCCAAGATTTGATTTATTTGATAGACAAATTTATCTATTCAAGCATAAAGATTTTATAAAGATTTAGGAATTTGTCCTTTAATCTATCTTAAATCTTAATCAACAAACTCCAAAATATCACCCGGCTGGCAGTCGAGAGCTTTACAAATGGCTTCTAAAGTACTGAATCTTATGGCTTTTGCTTTGCCTGTTTTCAGGATCGAGAGGTTCGAAAGCGTCAAGTCTACTTTTTCAGAAAGCTCGTTTAACGACATTTTTCGCTTGGCCATCATCACGTCTACGTTTACTATTATAGGCATGATCTATATCGTTAAGTCGTTTTCATTTTGTATTTCTATACCTCTCTTAAAGATATTGGCGATTACATAAATTATTGCCGCCATCAATATAAAAGCTTCACTATCTGCCCAAAATTTGTTCAACGCGTTTAATTCAATACCACGATGTTCAAAATGTTTGGCTGTTTCTTTTCCTATGTAACTAATTAGGCCAATAGAAAATGTATAATAGCTGATTTTATTGATTTTGTCGGCTACGTATTCGCTGAAAGGTTTGGATAAACTAAGCTTGCTTACAAGCTCGATGACCACATAAAATAGGTAGGCTTTCAGCATGGCTAGGGCCAAAATGAAGCTGTACATGCCATAATAGGCATCTACTGAATAAGCAAACAATTCACTTAAGTCTAGTTTTTCATAAAGTCTGGAAACAATCTCTGGTTTGTAAATACTTATTACAAAGTTGACCAACAATGCTCCAGCCTCAATGCAGAGACCAATGAAGATAATCCAAGCTATAACCCTTAGGCCGTAAAATACATACTTATTAGTGTTTGACATTTTTGTTTTATTTTAAAATGATGCACAAAAGTAAAAATTATTTATTAAAAAACAATAAATAATTATTCAAAATAAATAAATATTTTCTTTTCTAGTAAAAAAAGTTTTACTTGAGCTTCTTATTGTGTAAAAGCATAAAAGATTTAAAATCGAAAAGATAAGTTAGCCTGTGTATTAAATATCCTGCCCAAAAGTGAGCAAATTGTGGTCAGGGTCGAGTAGTGAAAATTCTTTCATTCCCCAAGGTTTAATCTCTAAATGTCCAGCTTGGGGCAACATTAAATTCATGTCGATAGCCAATTTGTACCAATCTTCAATGTTGTTGGTACGGATATAAACTTGACCGTAGTTTTCGAGCGGATTAAGCTCCTTAAATTCAAAGAGATGAAGTTGAATATTATCCTTTTCAACCATCAAGTAGCCATCATAATCGGCATTTCCAAAAAAACTGAAGCCTAGTTTTTCAATATAAAATTCCCTTGAGGCGGCTTTGTTTCTCATAGGCAATTTAGGGTTGATGGAGGTTAACATGTTTTTTTTGGTTAAGTTTATTCCGTTTTACCTTTCAAAGTGGCAAATATGGCCATAGCATGACCGTGTCCAAGCTCAAACTCCTCTTTGAGCCAATTCGTAATTTCGGTTGCTTTTATATTTTTTGATATGACTCCATCAACCAAAAAACCTTTTTCTTCCCCCAGTTTTTTAAAATCCTCCGGAGATTTTCCTGTTTTGGTTTTGATGTTGTCTATGTATGCTTGGAACGACATAGAGTTTTAAGATTAAATTATTTTCAAAACAAATATATGAACTGACAATTGGTTATTTCCTATTTTAACCAACAAAAACGAGATTAATCAGGTCAAAACCACCTTTATTTTAGATTTTCATTCAAAAAATTAACTGCATAATTCCATAGTTTCTTGTTTTTCGAACTGAAAAACTTCATATGTCCAATTTCTTTAAAACCAAGAATTCGTGGCTCAAGAGTTACTATTTCTGATTTCAGGTTTGGAAAAACGCTAATCATGTCTTTCACATTGGCAAGGTTTGCGATGGAGTCATCAGTGGCATGTAACCATAGTGAAGGAATATCGATTTCATCATAAGCATGTTTATCTATTTCTTTTTCGAACGCCATTGCTACATAACCGCTTCCATTACACCATTGACTCCACTGAGTAGCTACTGTTTTGGGTAGAGGCTCACCCATTCCTACCCATTGAGAATTCGTCTGCCCAAATAGCAAATTATTTATAGGAATGAAAACATTCATAAAGAAATAAGCCTGGAATTTAAATGCAAATCCCATATTACGAATACTGCCTGATGAGCAAGCAAAATTAAACATAGAGCCAAGGTCATTGGTATTTTTCATCAAGCCAACCAACTGCCCACCAGCACTATGCCCAACCAAATGGTAAGTTGTTTCTGGAAAGAGGTCCTTTAATTTTTCTAAAACTGCCGACATATCCTCCCTTCCCCATGTAATAAGTGAGGGATCCCCATCGTTGATTGACCCTTTTCGTGACTTTCCTATTCCTCTGTTGTCATAGCAAATCACTCCAAACCCAGAATCGGCCAAGAATGAAGCGAAAGAATTGTAAAATGTCTGCTTTATGCCAGTTGCTGGAGCGATCATTACGGCAGCCTTTACAGTTTTGGGTTGGTATAAGGTGGCTGCCAATGGAAAGCCGTCTTCGCAGATAATGCTTATGTAGGTTTTATTCATGCATGTTTGCTAGATTCATCACCGGTAAAATTAAGAGATATATTGTCCATTTTAAATGTATATCCTTAAATAATTTTCTGCAATATCGCTTAATAATTCAACTCAAAACCCTATTTAAAAAGTAAAAGTAAACTCTCTGAATCAGTGTTGTGTACCTTTGAGTTTACTTATTAACCCTAGAACAGAGCAATAAATATATTTGTGGTTTTTCAATGTAATTTTTAGATACCAGTATTTAAAAGTTACCAAAAACTAAAGCCTTTTTGACAACATTTAACTATTCAAATATTTATTAGGAACGTTTGTAGGGAAATAATCTAGCTTATAATTGGCTTTTAGCAAAATAGTCACCACTTCGTAAATCTGTTTTTCTGTTCTTTGAAATTGTCTGAGCAGACCCATCATGGCATAACTAATAGGATTTACGGCTGGTACGAATGTTTCCCATTCGTAACCTTTTCCCCAAATTAAACCCTGAACAGTATGATTTAAGTCGACATTAAGTGAAACCAGATATTTCAAAACATCGATACATATATTGGCATTTTGATTTACTGTATGAAAAATTGGCGTGTGACCACCAAAGCCGTTATCATCCAATCCTGCTTTACTATTAATATCTGCTCCATGCTTTATAAGTATTTTAGCACATGCGAGGTGGTTATATTCAGCACAGATGTGCAGCAAGGAAACTTCAAAAAGAGGCGTAAATGTGCAATCTAAACTATAATTTTGGGTTAAAGCACTTTTATTCTCAACCAAAAGTATATCCAGCATTTCGAAATCGTCCAATAAAACAGATAGTAAAATTTTGTCTTCAAACTCCAAACCAAAGTCTACAAATATTTTCAAACATTCTTTAAACTTTGACCCTCGATTGTACATATTGATGAGTTCATAAACCAAAGGTTTACCTTTTACAATTAGGTTAGGATCTACGCCATTTTCAAAGCATTCCCTTATTCCTTCCACCGAATGCAATTCAAAGTCAGTGATAATTTTGCCTAAATAGTCCATCTTTCTATAAGATTTGAGTATTAATTTGCTGAATTATTCCCCTTTTGTCTTTGGTTTATAATTTATAAAGATTTCGTATTTAACTTATCATGCCCAATCTTAAACACAATACAATCTACAAATACTTTAATCCTTGATTTGATGTAAATATAGAAAATATTTAGAACCAGTTCTGTTAATTTCATCAGACCTCATGGTTTAGATTCTTTCAATATTTAAAAAAGACTTAAAAACTTATTTAATAGCACATTGTGAAAAAAAATTAACCCAAAATAGCAATTTATTCATAAGGAAAAAAGAAACAGATTTAGATCATTTAAGCTTATACTTTATTTGAAACCTTATTCCCTTTTTGACAATAAGCCAATTGCAAAAGAGCAATAAAAGAATTCTAAATACTCCGATCCACCATAGTTTCCTGACTTACTAAAATAAATTTTTATTTAAATGTGACTTTAATATAAATTTTACGTCTTAGCAATTTCAATATCAAATAGTATTTTTATCAGTCAAATCAAATCCGATTTTATGCCAAAATGTTTCAAAATTTGGGTCATTTGAATTAAAAATCACAAAACACCATAAGGTTTTTGCTCTTATTTGTTCCCTACAGCTCGTTCTATGTATTCCATGGCAGCTGAACTTAACATTTCATGGCCACCTTCAAAAATAGTCAGCATCGTATTTTTTGAAGTTTTTTGATAATAAATAGTCCTGTCTAACAATTTTTCTATTTTATTATTTGGGTAGGTCTGCGTTTCAAGCATGGTCTTTTCTTCCGCCTTGCTGACATATTTAGCCTCTTCTTTTTCTTTATAATCATGTAGTATTTTATTATAAAAACTTATAGACTGTGTAATCGGAACCACGTTGCCAAGGTGGCCATCTTTTATGCCAGCAAAAATATGCAAACTACTATTCTTCCGTCTTTGGGTAGGTGTCTTCCAATATAATGGAGAGCGTTCTTTAGCTTTTAGGTCTTCAAAACCGCCCATGGCATCTATGCAAGCAGTTATTTCCTGTATATATTTGTTTTTTCGTTCTAAGGATTCTGCATACCATGCAGACAAATCAGCAATCGAAGCCCAAGCCGAAAAAGCTTTAATTTTGTGTCGCGACTTCATATACATGGCCAAAGTGGCATAACCTCCACCACTGTAGCCCACCATATAAATCTTGGATTTGTCAACGTTCATGTTTTTCAAAGCCCAGTCTATAGCCTCGTCGATATCAGATATCACATAATCGCTACAGCATGCTTTCGGGTGGTTATTGACTCCTCTGAAGTTGGGAAATACGTAATTATAGTCTTTATTTTTGGCTAATGTACTCAAACCAATAGTTTTTAGAGAATCTGCAGGATAACTCCACGAATGCAGCTGAATAACCAAAGGTCTATCTTGGACAGCTTCGGCTTTGTGATAATAAAAAACTTGAGTGTAAGCGTCAAGGCTGGAAACGATACTGTCTTTTTTCAAGAAAGCTTCTTCCCTATTGCTCGATTGGGCCATGGAAAGATAGCTCAAAACGCCCATGAGGCAAGTCAAAAGTAGTTTCATAGCTGTTATTTTTAAGGTTGAATAAACTTCAAAAGTCCAGCAAATCCTTAAATCCGCCTAAAGCCGTCTTTTGATAATTAAATTTACTAAACAAATTCGATTTATTTAATCCAAAAGGCTTTAAATCTCTTAGGTACATAAGGTTACTTTGAAATCAATACCTTTTTTCATTGAAAGAAAAATGGATGATTGAACTTTAAACCTAGTCTTTTATTGGAATAGTTATATCTAGATATTTACTAAAAAATGGAGTGAAAGATAAGTTTATAAAGGTGAAATTCCTGACTTCCAATACCAAATAATAATTTTTATTACAACTTTAAAATCCAATAGACCTTGATTAATTGACCAACAACACTTCCTAATATTAATCAAAATCTCTAGATTTGCTCATCATTTATAATCAACCCTGACATGTTAAAAGTAAACTTAGGCTTACTCACGGCCTTTATTATCTTCCTTAGTAATGGCATATTCTTTCAGCCTTCAAAAACAATCAAAAGAGATGTGTTAAAAATAGACAATGATTCTTTGCCAAAAGGATTCAGTTGTCCGCCCGAACTATTGGCCAACTATTATGCTGGACCCAGTATTGTACCGAGTCCGTCATGTCTGGCGGTGGCTCCATCAGGAGAGGTATTTGTAGGCGTTGATATGATTGGTTCTTTGGGTAAGTCACCAGGTAAAGGCCGTATAGTAAAACTGATTGACAGCGACCATAATGGAAAAATGGATAGCCACACGGTGTTTGCTATGGTGGACAATCCAAGAGGTATAATCAGCTTTGGCGATAAATTGTACGTATTACATACCACTTTCAGCAAAGAAACAGGCAAAGCCTCTGGGATGGATTTAGTGGTTTTTGAGGACACAAACAATGACGGCATAGCCGACGGTTTACCGCAGCCTTTGGTACAAAATATATGCTCCCCGAAATTTTTGCAAAGTAGAGGCACCGATCACTCGACCAATGGAATTCGCATGGGTATTGACGGTTGGATTTACATATCTGTAGGTGACTTTGGCTTTACCGATGCTGTAGACAGGTCTGGAAAAAAACTTACCATGTTAGGTGGTGGAATAGTGAGAGTTCGCCCTGATGGCACAGAACTCGAAATTTTCACCCACGGAACGCGTAACATTTACGACACGGCAATAGACCCATTCATGAATATTTTTACCCGCGACAATACGAACGATGGCGGTGGATGGAACATCCGCTTTAGCCATCATATTCAGTCTGGAGAATACGGTTATCCAACACTATTCAAAAACTTTACAGAAGAGATTATTCCAGCTTTGGTTGATTTAGGTGGTGGCTCGGGTACTGGTTCAATCTTCATAGACGATGCAAATTGGCCTGAAAAATACAACAAAGTACCCATGATGGCCGACTGGGGCAGAAATCAACTTTTTGTTCACCGAATTAAGCCAGATGGCCCCACTTTCACTCAAACAGAAGAAGAGTTTATAAAACTCAGTCAGATTACCGATGTGGATGTGGACGCTACAGGACAAATGTACCTTTCGGCATGGGATGGAGCTGGATATTCTGGCAATCCAAACAAAGGATTTGTGGTAAGGGTAGTGCCAAAAGACTGGAAATATGAAGCTTTTCCCAATCTAAAAAAAGCAGATTTAGCCCTAATAGCTAAGTTTTTGAAATCAGAGAGTGGAATGGCCAGATTAGCCGCTCAGCAAGAACTTTTATCACGCTCAAATATGGATGCCGCCGAAATCAGTTGGGCCATTGCCTCAGACAAAAGCCTAGCATTGGATATTCGGGTTGCAGGAATATTTACCTATGCTCAAGCTGCAGGAGCCAGTGGCATTCCAAATTTGGTTAAACTCGCAAATGAAGATTCCATCAGAGAAATCGTCCTAAAAACTTTGGCAGACCGCAAAGCATTTGCCAATCAAGTTCCTTTAGACTTGTTTTTGAAAAGTTTAAAAGACCCCTCTCCTCGCGTACAAATAGCGGCCACCATAGGTTTAGGTCGATTAGGAAAGATAGAAGCAGCCAAAGCTCTTCTTGATGTGAAATTACCAGCTACATTCATTTCACCTGAAAAAGGCAAGGAAGGCCCTCATGCAACACCAAATTCTGCCATTGTTCCACCTCACTTAGCTGTGAGAGCCTTGGTAAGCCTCCATGCAGTAGACGCTTGTATAGCGGCGATAGGTACAAAAAACTCTACCATAGCACTTTGGGCATTGCGATATATGCACCACCCAAAAGCCGTGAATGGCTTGATTGCCAAATATAAAGTAGTTAAAGATGCCAAAACCAAAAAAGAGATATTAACTACACTTTCGCGTTTATATAAAAAAGAAGCTCCTTATGACAGTTCGTGGTGGTGGAGTACCCGTCCGGACACACATGGACCCTACTATAAAGACATCGTTTGGGAATCTTCTCCTGCTATTAAAGCGATTTTGCTTCAAGAATGGAAAAAAGCAACTGATAAGACTTTTTTCGTTGAGCTAAATGACAAAAACCGCATGGGAATTCCGGAATTCGGAACTGGTGAAACTTTGGCAGCAAAAGAAGAAGTAAAAGTGGACCTACAAAAAATACGCAATAAAAAAGGGCAAGTAGGCGAAGCATCTATAGAAGATGTGATGCTGGCCATGGCTAAAATACCTGGAAAAGCGGAATTGGGCAAGACCTTGTTTACCAAACAAGGTTGTATAGCGTGCCACAGTTTAAGTACTTCAGAAACTATCAAAGGGCCATTTATGGGGCAAATAGGATCTATAATGAACCGCGAACAAATAGCAGAATCGATTCTTAAACCGAACGCCTCCATTTCTCAAGGTTTTGCATCTGTGCTTATTGAAGCCAAAGGTGACAAGAGTTATATGGGTTTCGTGACGGAGGAAACTTCGACACAATTGACACTGAGAGATATTGGCGGAAATGTGAGTAAAATCAAAAAATCAGATATAATTTCTCGTAAAGAGCTAGAAACTTCTATGATGCCAACAGGCTTGGCCAACGCTTTGTCGTATGAAGAACTGGCTTCCTTGATCACATTCTTAGCCAATCAGAAAAAGTAATTTTTACAGCCAGACGAAGGTATTTCGTCTGGCTGTATTCAAATTTACATCATTCTTACCAAAAGCCACTCCGGCAAATTACGCATTAGGAAACCTATTATTCTAAATCTCTTAGTCACATATACCACAGGTTTATCCGCTAAGACTGCCTCAAAAATCTGGTTCGCCACCTTTTCGGCTTTAGCGACCCAAAACATCCCTCTTTGACCGTCTGTCATTTCAGTTTCCACATAACCTGGCCGCACATCTATTACATTTACCCCATGCTTTTTCTTTTTAGAACGAATCCTTAGTCCTTCCAAATAAGTGGACGCAAATGCCTTGGATGCATGGTATTCGGGCGAAGTTGGCCCTCCTCTTTCACCTGCTACTGAAGAAATTCCAACAATTTTTCCGCTTCCCTTAGATTTAAAAAAATAATAGGCCCACTGAGCCAAACCCATAAAACCACGGGCATTAATATCAATGGTTTTGAGTTCGTCTTCAAAACTCGCCTTCGGAATACCAATGCCCGCATTGATGATGAGGATATCCAAGCCACCCATTTTCTCAACCAAATCAGCCAAAATGTTCCGAGCACTTTCTACTTTTTCTACATCCATTTCTGATATGTAGAATTTGGACCTTGGCAATTCTTCTACAATTTTTTGAAGCAAATTTGTTCTTCTTGCCGTTATTCCGACCTCAAACCCCTCTTGGGCATATTTTAAAGCAAGAGCCTTCCCTATTCCCGAACTTGCACCTATGATAATTACTTTTTGTGACATTAGTTTGAAATATTATCCTTTTTATAATATGCAGTAATATTATGCAAAATAAAACATAATCCAAATCATGGAAGAAGTAAGCAAGCCCGCATAAAATATATCTGATTTATACAGCATCATTTCATCTTTTGCCCGTTTATGAAACCAAACAAACAAAAGCAAACAAACAATTGCGGCTGGAGTGGCTGCTGTTTGAGGTGAAATCAGGCCTAACAACGCTACTACTATAAATGGAATTTGAGTAAGTAAAAACCAAAACAAGGTACTTCCGATGCCTGATAAGGATATGCCTAAATCGAATTCTGCAATCTTGGCTTTTCCATTGGCATTTAGATACTTACTCAATATGACTAATAGGATGGATCCTATTACAAAAATTGAAAATACACGATACAAAAAGTTGAAGGTTTCGCCGAAGGTTTGTATGATAAATGGGTATTGAATCAGTAGGTTTTCAAATATCCAATCACATCCTAAACCAATAAAGGGAGAACCCGCCAAAACCATTACGGCAGCTATAGGATTGGTTTGTTTCCAAAGTACTCCCCAGAAAAACACAACTACTAAACCGGGTTTGATATAAGAGGTTTGGTTTGCCAATTTTAAAAAGAAATTGTCCGATGAATTGGGATCATAAGTGGAAAATGCCAAAACACCAGCCACAATACAGATTAAAAACACAGCCAATTGTCCGAATCTAACCGTTTTTTTATCCGAAGCTTTTGGATTAATATATTTTTTAAAGATATCATAAGCCATCACTGTAGAAACTGAGTTCATCATGGAGTAAATTGCAGAAAATATCGCACACATCAACCCAGCCAATATCAATCCTACCAAACCGTAACCTGTTGGAACTACAGTTTTTAGAAGCGTTAAAAAGGTATCATCTGGCTTTATGGAATCTACCCCATACCTACTTTTAAAAATATAATAAGCCGCAGAACCCACTGCAATAGAGAAAAACGGTATGATCAATTTCAAAAAACCTGCGGCTATCGAACCAAGTTTGGCATCTCTATCAGTTTTTGCGGCCAATACCCTTTGTACTTGATATTGATTCGTTGTCCAATAAAACATGTTGAGAATGGTCAGTCCCGTAAAAATGCCGCTCCATGGGAGTTTTGGATGATTGGTGGGCAAATACAGATGCATTTTATTGGCTTCAGCATGATCTAATTTTAGCAATCCTGACAATCCACCAATTTCTGGCTGCATGTAGGTAAATGAACCCATTAGCAAAATGGACGCTATCATGATGATTGTTAGGATATTGTCTGCTGTTACTACGGATTCCATACCTCCAAAAACAGTAAAAACGACGGTTACAGTAGCAATTATGCATATTCCTGCCACATAGCTTACCTCCCACCCTGTTCCTTCAAACAACAAACCCAAGGTTCGGCTACCAATATAAAATCCACCGATCAACTGAATTAGGATAAATGCTACCATCAGAACCGTATAAACCAAGCGTGCATTAGCATTGAAACGACTTTCTAAAAATTGTGAAAGTGTAAAGAAATTTCTTTTTCTATAAATAGGAATAAAAATATAACATAAAACCAAAATGGCAGGAATAGCCCAAATTTCGTAATGACTTTGTGCAAAACCTATGGAATAACCCACGCCCATCATGCCTATAATCTGTTGGGCGTGTATGTTGGTACCGAAAATAGAACCAGCCACAGACCACCACCTGAGTGATCTGCCGGCCATAAAATATTCTTCGGCATCTTTTTTCTTAAAACTAGAATACATGCTGGCAACAATGAGAAACAACAAAACCGTTACCACCACTATTACATCAAACCATTCCAGAGATTTTAGCATAGTTTTTACAATTTTGACTAAATGCATGAATCATCAACTTATCAATGACCATATTTTTCGCTTGATTTATATTATACCTATCTGTCCATACTTCTGCCGAACTGTTTTATACGGATCCAAATAAACCACAATAACCTTGTTTATATTGAAGTCAACAAAACCAAATAAAGAACATAGTTCTTTTACAGAGGCCTTTAAAAGTGATTCATCAGACAAATTGACAACAAAAACAGGCACGTTTATCCAGTTTTTTAAATCTTTAGGTTCATTTTTACTGCTATCCCCAAATCCAATCTTGGCGGATAGTATAGCCAAAGACAAAACTTAAGCTATTGTTATTCTCTTTGAGTCAAAGCATTGAATTGTCCTTTAGTTTTTTAAAGACATTTCTATTACAAAAAATTTCGGTTTTATATTTTATTGTAATTTTGAAAATCAAAAATACTTTTAAATATTGATTCTGAATAATTTCATTAAAATTAAGAAATTCTAAATTGTAATATATGATAATTGAACAGGTAGGGATTAGAACCGAGCAAAGAATTGCTGAAGTCGCTTGGTTTGATGATTTATGTGGAGGTGATACAGGCTTTTTGGGTACACTGGATCCTTCACGCCGAAGCAATTATGAGCATTGTGGAGACATCATAAAAACTGCCGATAAGCTTGGATACGAAAATATCCTACTACCTACCTCCTACGTAATTGGCCAAGAAGTACTGCCTTTTGCAGCCGCCATGGCTCCTCAAACCCAACAAATCAATATGCTGGCAGCCATAAGAACAGGGGAAATTCACCCACCAATGCTGGCTAGGCATATTTCTACGTTAGATCATATACTGAAAGGAAGGTTAACAGTTAACATCATAAATTCAGATTTACCGGGTTTGAAGGAAGACCATGAAATGCGATACCAACGATGTGCTGAGGTAATAGATATTTTAAAACAGGCTTGGACACAAGATAGAATAGAACACAAAGGCGAAATCTATAATTTCAGTATGGATGCCAAACCTGTTAAACCATACCAACAAAACGGAGGCCCTTTATTGTATTTTGGAGGAATTTCGCCTGGCTCTAAAGAAGTATGTGCTAAATATTGTGATGTATTCTTAATGTGGCCTGAACCCGAAGAAAGTATTTATGCTACGATGAAGGAAATGAGCAGCAAGGCGGCATCTTATGGCAGAACAATAGATTTTGGCATGCGGATACATGTTATTGTACGTGAAACCGAAGCAGAAGCTTTGGCTTATTCCAAAGAATTGATGTCGAAATTCGATTTAGAAACGGCTGAAATGTTAAAACACCGTACGCAAGATTCTAAATCTGCAGGGGTATTACGTCAAGACGAATTCAGAAAAAATGCAGACAAAGATGACTTTATTGAACCCATGCTCTGGACCGGTATCGGAAGAGCCAGGTCTGGCTGTGGGGCAGCAATGGTTGGTAATCCTTCCCAAATTATTGAAAAAATGAACCGCTATATGGACATGGGCGTAAGAGCCTTTATACTTTCTGGCTACCCGCTGATAGAAGAGTGTGAATATTTCGCAAAGTTGGTTTTACCACATTTAAAAACTGGAAAACTTTCGGTTATTCAAGGCAGAACTCCAATTGAAACACCAAAAACTCCTTTAACTTTTGGTGAGTTAATATAAAATAATCTCAGTAAGGCATTTCCATTCTTACTGAGATTTTTAACGAAATACCTTAAATGCCTCCTCGAACGGTAATCATAAAATTCCGACCAGGTGACGAAATGCCAGAGGCAAAATTTCTATAATTTTTATCTAAAATATTCTCACAGGCAAATTGCAGAGAGAAGTTTTTATTCATCTGATATTCAGACCTTAGGTTCAAAGTCCACCACGAAGGCATACCATCTTGAGTGGCGTATATCAAATTGTCCTCACCACTTGGGCTATAGTCTGCTAGCTTTTTCCAACCATTATAAATACTAAAAACCTCCACCTGAAAAGCTTTTTTCTGGAACTTAATGGCTGAGCGACCAAACATGGGAGGAATATGATCCAAAGGCGTATTTGCAGCATCATTAATACTACCCTTTGTATAATTCAAGGCACTAGAAAGTAAAAATTCTTTTGATAAATCGGCTTTGAGGTTCAAATTCCAACCGTGAATAAATGCCTTTGCTTTGTTTTGAGCAGCTAAGACCTTACTATTTTGGCCATTATACATCACCGTTCTTTCACCGTTTAAAGTAAAGGCATCTATAACAATTGCATTGCTCATATTGGTAACATAATAGACGCCTTCAATTTTCATTTTTTTACCAATTTGCTGATTTATAGACACTTCTCCATTATAACTATATTCGGGTTTTATATTTGGATTGGGTACAATCAAGCTCCCAGCTACCGAATCAAAAACTTTGGCTAAGTCGTCAATATTGGGTGATCTAAAACCAGACGAACCCATCAAGCCTAATTTAGTTTTAGCAAAGGGTATGTAAACCAGTCCCAAGTTTCCTGTAAGCGAACTGTTTTTTTGCTGTATTTGGCTGAAAGGGAATGGGAAAAATGACTTCTCAATAAACTCAGCTGACAAATCTGTAAATGCATACCTAAGTCCGCCATGTAAAATTAAAGTATTGGCTACTTTCAGCTGGTCCGCCACATAAATTGCCCAGGTGTTCATGGTATTTTTCCCGTCAGGGTACCTTGTGTCAGCCTTTCTCTCTTCATTGGTGCTGATGTTTGTAAAATGAGCCTTTGACCTCACATCATTCCCAACGACTTCCAGACCATAGGTAAGGTTTTGTTCTTTTATTACTTTCTGAAAATCAGCATTCAACGAAAATAGATTAACTTTCTCTAACTGGCTTTTTCTATTTACATTATTAAAATTTCTTGAAACCCTACTTTCTTCAATATCCTGAAATGCAAGAGAAATACTAGCTCTGTCGTATATCAATGTATTTTTCAATTCTAAATGATAAGCAACCATCAGTCGTTTTTCTGGGCCATAATACCATTCTGCAAACCTTGGCAAACCATTCCTAAGCTCCGTAAGTCTGTCATAACGAGGCACATCAGAGGAATTTGAAAATTGAAAATTCAAGGTATGCTTAATATTATCGGTTTGTTGAAAACTTATTTTCTGTAAAAAATCATATTGACTGTAAGCACTCCCAACTTGTTTATTTACATTACTATTTGTTAGCGAAACATCTGCATTACCCTGTCTTTCAGTATAAAACAATCTTTTCCCAAAGTCTGGATAAGCTGCCAATCGGTGTGCTCCCTGCACAACATCTCCAAAATCAGAGAAGGTAAAACTCGTCAAAAATGCCAAACGCTTTTTGCCAATATTAAAATCTACATGTCCTGTTTTTTCGCCAATTGCCGTTGAGTATCTTAAATAAGACCGAACGTTTTTAACATCAAACTCAGGGTTCTTCGTCCTAAAATGTACCACACCCCCTAGTGCGTCTGAGCCGTAAATAACTGAACTTGGCCCAAAAACCACCTCCGCTCTTTCGAGCATGCTTTGGTCAATTCTTAATACATTTTGCAAATGTCCCGCTCTGTAAATGGCATTATTCATCCTGACACCATCCATAACCATCAACACCCTACTGGCTTCAAAACCTCTCAAAACTGGGCTACCTCCACCAGCTTGGCTTTTTTGCACAAAAACATTGCCTGTTTGTTCCAAAAGATTGGCGGTATTAGGAGAGTTTTGAAAAGCAATTTGTTTTGCAGAAATGAGCTCAATCTGGTTAGGAGTTTCTTTCTTTTTCAACTCAAATTTATTGGCAGAGATGACCACTTCCTCCAAATCCCGAAGGGTGTCCAATTGCCCAAAAATGGGATAGGAAACAAAAAGAAAAGATATTAAGGTAAGAAACCGCATGTAGAACAATTGATGAATGAATACAAAAATAAAATAAAATAAACGCTTAGGCCTCTGTAGCACTGATTTTATCTCAAATCTTTTTTGTCTATACTTTTTTTTAAAAAAATATATCAAAACGCAAAAACTAGAAATTCAAATTCTTATAGATTCATTTTAGTTTTCATAAAGTTTTATACCAACACGAAATATATTTTTATACTTTTGAATTAACATTTTATCAACCAAAAAATTAGCAGTCATACATGAAGAAAATTCCCCTTTTAATAATACTTCTTGGCTATATATTAGAAACAAAAGCACAAGACGAAAAAAGTGTTTCAGTTCAAGAAGCCTACAAAAACCAAATTGCCGCCATTGGAAAAGATAAAAAACTACAAAAAGCCTTTGATATAATCCAAAGTCTGGAACCTCAAACCATGAAGGACCTTGTAGAATTGACCGAAATCCCAGCTCCCCCGTTTATGGAACAAAAAAGAGGAGAAAGATTTATGCAAATGGTAAAAGCCGCCGGTGCAGATTCTATATGGAAAGATGAAGTAGGTAATGTTTTGGCACTAAGAAAAGGTAAAACAAGAGGTAGAACCGTAGTTTTAGAAGCCCATTTAGATACTGTTTTTCCACTTGAAACTGATGTTAAAGTAAAAAAACATGGAGATACACTCTATGCACCCGGCATTGGGGATGATACTCGAGGACTAGCCATGGTATTGGCAGTAATGAAGGCCATGAATACAGCTCAAATCAATACTTCTTCGGATGTGCTATTTGCAGGCGTTGTGGGCGAGGAAGGCTTGGGCGATTTACGTGGTGTAAAGCACCTTTTCAAAAACGGAAACCGTAAAATTGACGCTTATATTGCCATTGATGGAGGTGATTTAGGCAGAATAAACAACATGGCTTTGGGTTCATTGCGTTACAAAGTCACTTTCAAAGGCCCAGGAGGACACTCTTGGGGTGCTTTTGGCGTTGCCAATCCACATCATGCCATTGGGAAATCGATTGACTATTTCGATACGGTGGCAGGTGCTTATGTGGCCAATGGGCCTAAAACAACCTACAATGTGGGTCGAATAGGTGGTGGTACTTCCGTAAACTCTATTCCTTTCGAATCTTGGATGGAAATAGATATGCGTTCTGTAAGTCCTGAGAAGCTTTTGGGTATAGAAAGGATCCTGAAAGAGCAGATGCAAAAAGCACTTCAAGACTACAACAAAACCGTTAAAAAAGGAGATAAGTTGACCTTGATTTTAGACAAAATTGGTGAAAGGCCTTCTGGAGAATTAGGAGAAAATCTTCCTTTAATTCTAAAAGCCATCGCTGCCACTTCCTATTTCAATGCTCAACCAACGCTTACCAGAGGCTCAACAGATTCTAATATTCCTATTTCTTTGGGCATACCAGCCGTAACAATAGGAAGAGGTGGCAAATCAGACAACGCCCACGCTCTAGACGAATGGTACTTAAATGATGAAACGGGTCCTTTAGCCATCAAATTGGCTCTGTTAATTCTGGTTGCGGAGGCAGGTTTGGCGAATTGACCTCCATTTGATTTTTTGAAGATACTTTAACCCAGTTCAATCTACCCTAAACTTCAATTTGTCGAATCAAGAATGAATTTCAACAAAAAAATACTATTTTTATTCTCTTAATAACCTTCAATCAAAAACTATGAAAAAAATATCCTTTTTGATTCTACTCTTATCGGTAAGTGGTGGTATTTTGGCTCAAAAGAAAAAAGCCAAAACAACGGAGCCCGTTGCAGTTGAATCTCCCAAACAAGATTATAAAAAACTATACGATGGTCTACAATGGCGTAACGTTGGGCCATTCCGTGGCGGGCGATCATTAGCAGTGGCTGGCCACAAAGACCATCCAATGACCTACTACTATGGAGCAGTAGGTGGTGGCGTTTGGAAAACATCTGATGGTGGTCAAAACTGGGCATACACGGGCGACAGCACCTTTAAATCTAGCTCGGTGGGGGCTATTGCAGTGGCTCCTTCAGACCCTAACGTATTATATGTGGGTATGGGAGAAGCCGATATGCGTAGCAACATTAGTTACGGAGATGGCATGTACAAGTCTACCAATGCTGGCAAAAGCTGGAAACACATTGGTTTGCCAAAAGCCGATGCCATAGCTACCATAGAAGTTCACCCTACAGACCACAATCTGGTTTATGTAGCTGCAGTGGGTAATCCATTTGCTCCTAACAAAGAAAGAGGCGTTTTCCGCAGCAAAGACGGCGGAAAATCTTGGGAGCATATTTTGGCCAAAGACGACAGCACTGGAGCCTACCATGTACGTATTGACCCGAATAATCCTCGAGTAATATACGCCACACTTTGGCAAGCCTACCGCAATGGCCACAGCATGAGCAGCGGTGGCAAAGGCTGTGGATTGTACAAATCTGTAGATGGTGGCGACACTTGGGTTTCTTTAAATGAAAAACCTGGGATGCCAAAAGGACTTTTAGGAAAAATTGGAGTGGCGATTTCTCCAGCTAATTCCAACCGATTGTATGCACTAATCGAAAATGCCAAAGGCGGACTTTTCTCGTCAAATGATGCCGGTGAGACCTGGAGACTGGTGAATGATGACAAAAATCTTTGGCAGCGACCTTGGTATTATATGAACTTGCAAGCCGACCCTAAAAATGTGGATGGCGTTATTATACTTAACGTAAACGCTTTCAAATCAACGGATGGAGGAAAAACCATAAGAAATATCAGAGTGCATCACGGGGATACGCACGATGTTTGGATAAATCCCAACAATCCAGAGAACTTCATCATAGCCGACGACGGAGGAGCTGAAGTAACTTATAACGATGGCGTTACGTTTTCGGATGTGGACATTCCAACATCACAGTTTTACCATGTACATTTAGACAATGACTTTCCATACAATATCTATGGTTCACAACAAGACAACTCTACGGTCAGAATCGCAAGCCGTACCAACGGTTATTCTATTGGTGTAAGAGACTGGTATTCAGTAGCTGGTGGGGAGTCGGGCTATATTGCTATTGATCCTAAAAACTCTAAAATAACTTACGGTGGTTCGTATGATGGTTATTTGACCAAACAAAATGCCGAAAACGGCCAAGAGCAAAACATCATGGTGTATCCTGAAAACAACATGGGGCACACTTCAGCTGAAAAGAAATTCCGTTTTCAGTGGACTTACCCTATTATTTTCTCACCGCATGACAATACCCGACTGTATTGTACTTCACAATATGTACACGTTACCCATGACGAAGGGCATTCTTGGGAAATCATCAGTCCAGATTTGACAAGAAACGACCCAAAAACAACTGGAGCCACGGGTGGTCCTATTACACTCGACCAAACTGGTGCTGAGATTTACGCAACCATATTTACTTTGGCAGAATCAAAACTCGAAAAAGGAAACATTTGGGCAGGTTCTGATGACGGTTATTTACACGTAACCCGCGATAATGGCAAAAACTGGACAAACATCACTTTACCGACTTCTCAATTGGGAGATTTCGCTTTGATGTCGATGATCCATACCTCAGATTTTGAGAAAGGTAAAGCCTATTTGGCAGCCACCAGATATATGTTTGGCGACAGAACGCCCTATTTATTCAAAACTTCAGATTATGGAAAAACTTGGACGAGCATCAGCAAAGGAATTCCTTCTGATGAATATACAAGAGTTGTTCGTGAAGACCCAAATAAACCAGGATTACTCTATGCGGGCACCGAAAGAGGCATTTATGTATCTTTTGATGATGGTGCATCTTGGAATCCTTTGAACCTCAATATGCCGATTTCACCGATTAGAGATTTGCAAATTCACGATAGAGAGAAGGATTTGGTAGTGGCCACCCATGGTTTATCGTTCTGGATTTTGGACGACGTCACGCCTTTGCACCAAATCAAAGATGGAATGGCCTTGGCAGATCAACACCTTTTCAAACCACGTCATGCATACCGAATGGAAGGTGGGGATGGAGGCCGCAGAGGCACTCCTTTGGACGAGGGTAAAAATGCCGCCAATGGAGTTTTGGTAAATTATTATTTGAAAGAAACTCCTAAAGAGGAGCTTAAGCTGCAGTTTTTGACCATGACCAATGACACCATCATCACGTTTTCTAGCAAAAAGGACCTCAAAGGTGAGCCATTTAAGGTTTCAAAAGATTTTTATGAAAACCCAGATGCACCAAAACCTAACAGTGTAAGTACCACTGCTGGACTTAATAGATTTGTGTGGAACATGCGATACGCCGACGCCACCGAAATTCAAGGCGAAAAAGCTCCGATGTGGGCAGGAAATACGACAGGACCTAAAGTGGTACCTGGCCAATATAAGGTAAGGATGATTTTGGGCGATAAATTGTTGAAAGAAGAAATAGCCGAAATCAAAAAAGACCCAAGGGTAGATGCCACCGATGCCGACTTCAAAGCACAGTTTGATTTGTTGATGAAAATACACAAAAAGCTGGACGAGTCGCACCGCAACATCAACGATATCAGAGAGATACGCAAGGCAGTTACAGAATACATGAAGGCTGTAAAAGATACGGTAATCATCTCTAATTTCCAGAAAATAACCAAACCGATGCTGAAGAACTTGGACGATTTAGAGCAGAATCTCTTGCAAAATAAAGCCAAAGCGATGCAGGATTTGTTGGCCTACCCTATCCGCCTGAACGACAAAATGGCAGGAATAGCTGGCGTAGTAAGCAGTGCCGACACCAAACCAACAAAAGCCTCTCATGAGGTGTTCAACGACATCAGCAACAAAATAGACAAGACCTCCGAAAAACTCAAAAAGATAGTGGACGAAGACGTACCGGCCTTCAACAATTTGGTAAAACAAAACCAATTACCAGCCATCAATTTGAAGCAGAAAAAGGTGGGAACGGCATTGTAAATATTTGATTTTGAATTATTTTAGTTGAAATAAATGACCCTGAAACTTGGATTCAGGGTCATTTTTATTTTTGAGATTTGAATAATTTGGCTAAAGCCGAAATTTTGATTGATAATTCATATCTGGGAATGGGCTAAAGCCACATTCCTATTCATTATAATCAATCCGAAGGAATGGGCTAAAGCCACATTCCTATTCATTGAATCTTTAAATAAATTTTGATTTTCAAATCATGGAAATTGTTGAATTGTCTCCAGTTTTATCTGGAGATGACAAATTTATGAAATCCAATTAGGCTTTAGCCAAAATATTAGAAAAGGTTAAAGTCACATTCCTATTCAATCATTAATTATATAAAATATAATAATTTTAAATCAACACAATTTTTGAATTGCCTCCAGATTTATCTGGAGGATTAAATATCATCATCCTTATTTGGCTTTAGCCAAAACCTTAGCCATCAAATTTTTGAAATCCGAATTTGCTTATAAACTCATCGTATTCTTGTTGAAATGTCTTCTTAGAATGATGTTCCTCTTGATTTTTGATATAATCTCTTACCTTTTCAATTACTGATTCTGAAACAGAAACTGCAAAATATTCATCTTGCCATTCAAACTTTTCCTTTGTTAAACCGTGCTTATTTATCCAAAATGATGATTCACCTTTAATCAATTGCATCACTTTTTGAATACTTTGATCTACTCCAAAGGACACCAAACAATGACAATGATCAGCGTATCCATTCACAAAATCGACGAAAATACCTTTCTCTTTAGCATTTTCACGAATATGATTCCAAACTAAAATTCTAAGTTCTTTTGAATTCAAAAATGGGATCCTATTTTTAGTACTCCAAACAAAATGGATGTAAACCTTAACAAATGGCATATGGCAGAGTGATGGATATTATTGATTAAAATATTTCGAAGATAAAAAATGATTTCTAATTGTGTCAATATTTCAAGTCAACCGAAAAGAAAAATACATTAAAAATCCATTTCCCCACCCACCCCTTTGCCCCAAACAGAAAATTCTTTACCTTTAATATTCATTTACAAACCATTCTAAACCTCTCTTATGAAAAAACACTTTGCCCTATTATTAATCTTTGTATCCCTTTGCACTTTTGGCCAAAAGAAAAAGACGGCTGCTGTAACTGAAAAACCAAAAGAGGTTGCAGTCACTGAAAAAGGACCTGATCTTTCCGGCTTTAAGTTTCGTTCAGTGGGCCCATCCTTCATGAGCGGCCGTATCATAGATCTGGCCCATAATCCAAACAAAAGCTCGGAATATTATGTAGCAGTGGCCTCTGGAGGGGTTTTTAAAACTACCAATGGCGGTACAACATTTCAGCCCATTTTCGAAAACTATGGTGCATTTTCGGTGGGTTGTGTTACACTCGACCCACAAAATCAAAATGTAGTTTGGGTTGGCACCGGTGAAGCCAATAACCAACGTAGCGTGGGCTATGGCGACGGCATCTACAAGTCTGAGGATGGTGGTAAAAGCTTTGTCAACATGGGTTTGAAAGACGCTCAACATATCGGCGAAATCATCATAGACCCAAAAAACTCTGACATTATTTATGTAGCTGCTTATGGCCCATTGTGGAATAGCGGTGGTGAAAGGGGCGTTTACAAATCTACCGACGGAGGCAAGACTTGGACGAACGTATTGAAAATCAGTGAGCACACGGGTGTAGCCGATATCGTGATGGACCCAAAAAACACAAATGTTTTGTATGCCTCTGCTCACCAGCGTCAACGCAAAGGCTATGGCTATGTGTCTGGTGGTCCTGAAAGTGCCCTGTATAAAAGCACAGATGCAGGTGCCACTTGGAAGAAAATCAACAATGGCTTCCCAGGAGGCGACATCGGACGTATTGCTATAGCCATTTCTCCGATAAATACCGATGTACTTTATGCACATTTAGAGGCTACAACGGGCAACAATGGCTCTTACAAAAGCACTGACCGTGGTGCAAGTTGGATAAAAATGAGCTCTTATGCTTCATCTGGCTTATATTATGGTAAAATCTACCCTGACCCGGTGCAGTTTGATAGAATCTTTGTAGGAGATGTGTATTCCAAATATTCAAACGACGGCGGCAAAACTTGGGTGAACCTCAATCACCAAAATATCCATGTGGACAACCACATCATTACCATAGACCCAAAAGACAACCAACATATTTTTATGGGCGGCGATGGCGGTTTGTATGAATCCTTCAATTTGGGACAAAACTGGCACTTTAAGCAAAATTTATCCATCACACAGTTTTACAGAGTGGTTCTTGACAATGCATTTCCGTTTTATAATATTTATGGAGGCACACAAGACAACAGCAGTTTCGGAGGTCCGAGTCGTACAACCAACCAAGCAGGCATCACCAACAATGACTGGTACCTTACAGTAGGCGGCGATGGATTTGAATCTGCAGTGGACTGGAGCAATCCCGACATCGTATATGCTCAATGGCAGCACGGCGGACTGATACGTTACGACAAAAAAACAGGCGAACAAATAGACATCAAACCCGTGCCTATGGAAGGAGAGCCAGCACTTCGCTGGAACTGGGACTCTCCATTGTTGGTATCCAAATATGATGCAAAAAGACTTTATTTTGGTGCGAACAAAATTTACAGGTCAGACGACAGAGGAAATTCATGGAAGTTGATTTCGGGAGATTTAAGCCGACAAATAGACCGCAATAAATTACCATATATGGATAAGGTTTGGAGCATGGATGCCGTACAAAAAAATACCAGTACATCTATCTACGGCCAATCTACCTTTATATCTGAAAGCCCTTTGGATGAAAATATTTTATATGTAGGTACAGACGACGGCTTGGTACAAGTAACCACCGATGGAGGCAAAACTTGGACCAAAATAGACAACATTCCTGGTGTACCCGCTATGAGTTACGTACCACAAGTCATTTGCTCTCAGCATGATAAAAATACGGCCTATGTGGTATTTAACCACCACCGATATGGCGATTTCAAACCATATTTGGTAAAAACTACCGATGGTGGAAAAACTTGGACCAGCATAAGCGGTAATTTGCCTGAGCGTGGCTCGGTTTATACCATTGCAGAAGACCATGTGGACGGCAACTTGCTATTTGCTGGAACTGAATTTGGACTTTTTGCTAGTTTGAATGGTGGAAAAACTTGGACCCAGATGAAAAACAATTTGCCTGTAATCGCCATCAAAGATTTGGAAATACAAAGAAGGGAAAATGACTTGGTTTTGGCCACCTTTGGTAGAGGATTCTATATTTTAGACAACTATGCTGCCATGCGAAGTATTTCTAAAACTGAAGGAAAAGAAGCCATGATATTTCCCATAAAATCTGAATGGGCATTTAACCAAAAAGATCCGCTTGGCGGGAGAGGAACTGGTACCCAGGGGGATAGCTATTACACGGCTGAAAACCCACCAATTGGAGCCACTATTAGATATTTTGTAAAAGAAACGCCCAAATCTTTGAAAGATAAAAGGAAAGAAAATGAAAAGGCCCTATTTGCGAAAGGTGAGTTAAAAGGCTACCCAAGTTTAGATTCGATAGCGGCTGAAGAAAACGAAATTTTGGGTGCTTATTATCTCACTATCACAGACGATAAACAAAACACTGTGCGTAGATATCAAGTGAAACCAAAAAAGGGAATGAACGAATTTTTATGGAATTTCAGTACTTCTAATGGCTTCTCTATTAACACCGAAAATAACGCTGGAGCCAACGATGGCTTGCCTGTCATTCCCGGAAAATATGCTGCTCAATTGAGCTATTTTGATGGAAATACCGTAAAAAATTTGACGGATGCAGAGCCTTTTGAAGTGAAAAGTTTGGGCTGGGCGACCTTGCCAGTTCAAGACTATCAGGCTTTACAAAGTTTTGCTAACGAGGTAAAGGATTTCTCACGCATAGTGAATGGAACGAGTGATCATGTGGCTTTTTTGAAAGAAAAACACAAAGCACTGAAAGCTGCATTGCTGGCCAATCCAAATTCAAAACTAGAAAGTATGGCCGCTTTGACCCAAATGGAAAGAGAATTTCAAAAAATCAACTTGGACTTGAACGGCAATGAGGCATTAGAAAAGCATCAGTTTGAGGTGTTGCCAGGAATTTCTGACAGAATAAGAACGATTGTCTTCGGTATGTATGGTCATTCTACTGAGCCAACGATCACCCAAAAGCAAGGCTTGGATTATGCGAAAAAACTTTTCGGAGATACGTACAAAAGTGTAGCTCAATTAGATAAAACCATGACCGATTTTCAGAGATTACTAGAAACCAACAAAATACCCTACATTCAAGGCTCTTTGCCAAAGTGGGATTGATGTTTACTTTAGATACTAAAAAAACGAAGCTCAGATTTGGGCTTCGTTTTTTTTATGAAGAAATCACCTTTCGATTACTTATAGATACGCTGCATAATCTGCTCGCCCACTTTAGGTCGATAATGTGAAAATTCATAATAATTGGTTTTAGGTTTTGTAAACTCGTTTATACCTGAAAAATCAAAAACGAATTCATTTCCAAATATGCTGTTCAGAACATTCAGATCTGTTAGATTAAACTTTACCTGATTATATAAAGGACTGACAACCAGCCTATAATTTGTATTGTGCTTGTCAAAAATGGCCTTTATTTCTTGTAACATTTTCTTTTGTTTGGCTGAAATTTTCGGCTGAGATTCAATACGTAACACGCCATCACGCACAGGCAATAAGTGAGCCATTTTATTATAATATTCGGTTTCAGACTTTGCCAACAAACCGTCTAATTCTAGCCATTGGGTTTCGTTACTTAAGGGCAAAATTCTAGATTTGTATGGCTCTATAACACCCAACATAAAAGGCGAGTATTTCCCCGAAATCAAATGTGAATAATAGCAAAATAAAAATTTTGGAGTCAGGTAACTCTTCAAAAACTCCCAATGAAATTTGTAAAAACTCTCTCCTGATAAAGCGGGATGTTTAATAAAAAGGTATCCTTTTGAATTGGTTTCGGTCATGAAAGTTTCATCTTTTTCAATAACCATCAATACATTTTTCAGTTTTAATCCCAAAGAATCTATCAACTTTATCTTTTTATAAATACCGTATATAGTCTCACTGTAAGCATCATAAGTGAAAACTATTGAAGAATCTGGAAGATGCTTTCGCCATGCCGAATGTTGGAAAGCAACAGTCCTCGAGCTACCGAAAATATAGGAATCATATTTTTCGTTGGTATAATTTCTCAAAAAATTAGTCGTGGAAATGAAGTCTTTGTTTCCGCTTGTTAGCTTGTTTGAATAATCCTTATAGTCTTTGAGTACATAAAAAGGATCGAAAATCAGGTAAGCAGCTAATAAAATGGCCAAAATTCCACCACCAACAGTACCAAAATTATAAATATCCTTCAGGAAATTTTTCATTGTCAAAATTGGAAATAGATGAAAGTTTGTTCATTACCGCTCTTGTAAATCATTACCAATATCAAAAAATAATAAAATGACCATCGCAATACTTTAGAACGTCCTTTTAATAAATTTTGCAACGCGAAGTCGCCGTCTCTACCACACCATTCAACTATCAAGAAGAATAGTACAAAAACGGCTACAATGTATGAGTTTTCGATATATTGAAACGCTGGAAAGGTGAAAAATGACAAGGAGAAAATTTGGGAAAATATTAATTTAATTTCTGTAATAGACTCTATTCTAAAGAAAATCCAAATCAGAGATACCAATAAAAAGGTTTTAGCCATTCGAAATCCATCCACAAGACTTTGCTGAAAATCATTTTTAACCCACTTACTTATAGCAATATCGAAATGACCCGTAAAAAGTTTGGGCATAAGAAGAAGCCAATTCGCCAAACTCCAGAGAACAAAATGCCAACTGGCTCCATGCCATAGACCGCTGATACAAAACACAAAAAAGACATTAAAAATCCTTCTAAGTCTTCCGTGATCACTTCCACCTATCGGAATATAGAGGTAATCTCTGAACCAAGAACTCAAAGATATGTGCCATCTCCGCCAAAATTCCACCAAACTTTTTGCAAAATACGGATAAGCAAAATTTCGAATCAAATTAAAGCCCAGCAACTTGGCTGTTCCACTCGCCATTTCTGAATAACCCGAGAAATCGGCGTAGATTTGCATGGAGAAAAACATTGCTCCTAACAAATAAGTACTTCCAGAAAGCTTATCTGCATCATCAAAAATCATATTTGCAAAAAAACCGCAGTTATCGGCAATAACTAACTTTTTGAAAAGTCCCCAGAGAAATTGGCGAATTCCCTCCTTAGCTAAGAGATAATCAAATTTTCGAGGTTTTTGAATCTGAGGTAAGAGGTGTGTGGCTCTCTCAATCGGCCCGGCCACCAACAAGGGGAAAAAACTCACAAAAACAGCATAAACTACAAAATTCTCTTCTGGAGAAATTTTACGCGTATAAACATCAAAAATATAAGAAATACCATGAAACGTATAGAAAGAAATACCTACAGGAAGTATAAGATTCAATAATATCGGGTCTACTTTCCATCCAAAATGACCCATTAATTGTGCAAAAGAGGCGGAGAAGAAATCAAAATATTTGAAAACTCCCAATAGGCCTAAATTAATGACTAAGCTGAGGATAAAGAAATTTTTTCGTTGAAAATCAGATCGGCTATTATGAATGAAATGGGAAAGAAAATAATCCAAAAGGGTAGAAAAAAGCAACAAAAATGTAAATCGCCAGTCCCAGAAACCATAAAAAATGTAGCTAGCGACAAATAACAATAGGTTTTGTTTTGGCAGATTTTTCTTAAATACAAACCAATAAAGCGTGAAAACCGACAGGAAAAATGGAATAAACGCAAATGAAACAAAGGACATCTTTTGCCTATTTTTGAGGTAAAAATATCATCTGTAATTTATCAAAAAAACTCCAATCCCAAAATCTAATAATATTCTAATTAATCTCTAATTATTATATAACATTGAATGATAGATACTTACACAACGAGAAGAAAAACACAGCAGATAAAAATCCCGATGAGAAACCGATCGGAATTGAAGAAGAAATAGTTTGAGAAAATATTTATTTCAAGGATGACAATCAATTCACCAAAAAATAAAATATCCGACATGCATTACCCAAGCTTTTGGGATTCTTCTCCCTGTCAATTTTTACGGTCAGCTTATGCCTTTTATCTTTCAATTGGTCATCGAGCATCAGATACCATGGCAAATGCAAAAAACTGCTCCATTGGGTATATAAATCTAACTTTGGGTATATTTTTCCATCAATACTGTATTCCAATACGCCAGCATCTGGCCCAGAGGCTATACAGATTCCTATTGCAGTTCCGGTAAAATCTAGCGTAAATTCTGCTCCTACCTCAGTGGAAATAAGAGCCGGAATGTCTACATATTGTTTTCTAGTAGAAACCCCATCGCTTGGCTTCCAAGCATCCGCTATCTTCCAATTTTTAAGTAATTTTGCATTTCTTACACTAAAATAATCACCTCGAAAATAGCTGAAGTCATCTATTGGTTGTGGTAAAATTCTTGGTACAGAAGTAGCAGAGAAATCTGTACTTTTATAACAATCATTTAAAAAAGTTTTCATGGAACGAAAATAAACCTCTTGTCCAAAAGCCGATGGGTGCAAATCCTTGAAGTCATCTTTCCAATTAAATTCTCCCGCATTAATTCTATCGGTTACTTCTTTAGCCAAATTTATTACGCCAACATTATAATACCTCGCCACGCTATTATGATTTTGAATCTCTTCAGGTTCTTTATTAGCATTATAATCGGCCATTTTTTCAGGATCTATGAAATGCATAACCAATACATTCATCAATGGATTATGTTCTAAAGCGTGCCTGACGATTCCTTCCATTCCACGAATTTGTGCGGCAGAACTAAAGCCATTGGTTCTGTCATTTACAGCAGCTTCCTCTAACAGTAAATCAATTTTACCCTTAGCAAATACTTCACTTTGTAGTCTAAATGCTCCTGGCGTACTTCCTGTAGAGGCTATCCCTGCATTGATAAATTCAAATTTTGTATCAGGGAATTTCTCTTCCAATAATTGCATAAACTTATCTCGCCAACCTGGACTTTCGGTTATGGAACCACCCATAAATGCAACTCTACCTACTTTTTCCTTCTTAAATTTCCTAAAACTGTTTGATAAGCCTGTTCTTTCCTGATGGTAATATCTGGCATCCAAAAGAATCTTGGTTGGTGAAGAATTCTGTTCTATAAAATCAGCAATTTGTTCAGGATTCTCTATTAAAAAATGGTGCCCTTGTAAACTTTTTTCACCTTTGGTCATGGGCCAAACAGTAGCCTTGCCGCCTAGTTTTATGTAGTTTTCTACCAATCGAAACGTATTTTCTTCATTGGGAACAATCTTGTCTTCCAAACTGATAACATGCAAAATGGGCACTTTACAAGCGACTAAGCCTTTCAAGTTATCCATCGGGTTATCAGAAAAATCTAAGGCCTCGGCATCTTTAAAACCAAAAGATTTTAAAAGTAAATTCCAGTCCGCTTTGGAGCCATGTTTCAGTGGCCAAGATTTTATATCACACACTGGTGCTTCTGCATAAATGCAAGAGACCTGCAATGGATTTCGCTTCGCCCATGCATATATGTACAATCCTCCTCTACTCACTCCTTCAAGTGCAACTTTTGTGGCCAATCGCCTTTCTGAAACCAAATAATTATAAAAATCGTCCCAGATTTGCATGGCAGCTGGACTTCCAAACATGTCATTGGTATTAACATAAGCCACATGAAAACCTCTTTGGAGCAAAATCGAGTCTGCTTCTGTATGCCAATCTGGAAAATGAGCCCGCCAAACCCATGGATTACCCAAAGCTGGCACTTTTGGCTTCATCAGCCAAGCTGCTTTTCCCTGAAAGTTGAAAGATTCTCTTGTAAAACCTCTAACAATTTCAGTTTTTTGACCAAAAGCCAAATTCAAAAAAGTAAATAAAAAGAGAACTGAATATCTAATCTTTAACATTTAAGGAAGGTTGAATAAAGATAAAATTATATAAAAAATAGGTATTTGGACGAAAACCCCTCAATTTTTTCAAAAGAAACACGGATTGTTTACAAGAACATAAAAATTGGAAGAAATGCTTTATTTTTGTAAACGTTGATCATCAAATATGGAAAAAAAAGACATTTCAAAACAAACACGTTTTTACAGAAAAATGCACAAATGGCTTGCTGTGCCTATGTTTTTGGTGATGTTTGTTATTGGATTTAGTGGATTACTGCTGGGTTGGAAAAAACAAACCGCTCTTTTGCCTAAGACTCAGAAAGGAGCCACAGAAAATAGTGCAGATTGGATAAAAATTGACAGTTTGGTTTTGATAGCTCAGTCATATTCAAAAAACACCTTAAAAAAGGAAGACGAAATAGATAGAATTGATATTAGGCCACAAAAGGGAATTGCTAAGATAGTTTTTGCACAACATTTTACCGAACTTCAACTCGACTGCAAAACCGGTGAAATTTTATCTGTAAGTACCAGAAAGTCAGATTTTATAGAAAAAATACATGACGGATCCATTGTGGATTATTTCGTAAAAACCTCGAGTGACCAATTTAAACTATTCTATACGACTGCTGCTTCGTTGAGCCTTATTCTACTTTCTTTCAGCGGTTTCTGGCTTTGGTACAATCCGATTAGGATTAAGAAGAGGAAACAGAAATTTGAAATTTAAATTTCTATTTTTCCAAAATTCACCATTTCATCATGATCCTTAAACCAAATAAATTAATCCACAAAGTTTCACGAAGAATGCACTGAGTTTCACAAAGGTTTTTGTTTAAAAAAATGCATTTCTTTGTATCTCTTTGGTTAAAAATTGTAGAACTAGTGATTCAGAATTTTTAACTAAGAAAAATTTAATTTCACAAAAGCAAAGAATATTTTTTTAGATTTCTTGTCCAATTTCATACTTTCGGATTGTCTTCTAGGCATAAAACAAAATAATTATGGACGAATATGTATTGATTATGAGGCATGAAAATGCCACCGGACAAGTTTCACCAGAGCAAATGCAAGCTTGGATGCAACAAACCATGGATTGGTTAGGCGGAATAGCCGCCCAAGGTAAATTGTTAGAAACTGGCAACGGACTTTCGTTTGATGATGCCCGCGTGGTGGGCCATGGAGGAGTAGTAACCAACGGCCCTTTTGGCGAAATAAAAGAAACCATCGGCGGATACGTGATTGTAAAGGCCGACTCTGTTGAAGAAGCAGTCGAATTTGCCAAAGGAAGTCCAGTATTACAAGGTCCTGGCAATACTTTAGAAGTTAGAAAAGTGGCCAAACACGATTTTAAATAAGTCTCTGAACAAAATAGAGACGATATTGCATGAATACCGAAAAGCTCATACCGCACTTGTTCAGAACAGAATCGAGGAAAATTTCGTCTGTTTTGAACAAGCATTTCGGTATTAATCACATGGAAATTGCTGAGGATATTGTTTCAGACACATTTTTAAGTGCTTTAGAAACATGGCCATATAAAGGAATTCCCGAAAACCCTAAAGCTTGGCTCTATGCTGTAGCCAAAAACAAAATCAAGAATTACATCCTTAAAACAAGCAACTTTGAGAACAATATCGCACATCAAATCTTTCAAATTTCAGAAATTTCGACCGAAATAGATTTGTCAGAGAGGAATATTACCGACAGTCAATTGCAGATGCTTTTTGCCATTTGTCATCCCAGTATTTCGCAAGAATCGCAAATTGCTTTGGCCCTAAAAATACTCTGCGGATTTGGAATAGACGAGATAGCATCCGCATTCTTAACTAATAAAGAAACCATCAACAAACGACTTTTCAGAGCCAAAGAAAAGTTGAAATCTGAAAAAATAAAGATCGAATTTCCTAGTGAAAACAAAGTTGAGGAGAGAATTGACACAGTTTTGTTGACACTTTATTTACTTTTTAACGAAGGGTATTATTCTGAAAATCAAGACACCGTTATAAGAAAAGATTTGTGTTTTGAATCCATCCGACTTCTAGAATTATTAATTGAAAATTATGCACATAAAATACCAAAAATACACGCTCTTTATGCCTTGATGTGTTTTCATAGTTCTAGATTTGATGCCAGGAAAGATCAAAATAATCAAACAGTTTTATACCAAAACCAAGACGAAAACCTTTGGGATAAAGCCTTGATAGAAAAGGGAATATTTCACTTGCATCTTGCCTCAAAAGGCGAGACTGCCTCTAAATATCACATCGAAGCAAGTATTGCTTACTGGATGACCATAAAACAAGATTCTAAAGAAAAATGGGAACAGGTACTCAAGCTTTATAATTTGTTATTGTTTCAACAGTATTCTCCAATTGCAGCATTAAATCGTACTTTTGCTTTGTCAAAAGTTTATGGAAATGAAATCGCAATAGCTGAAGCAGAAAAACTAAAACTCGAAAGTAATCCATTCTATTTCAGTCTTTTAGCAGAGCTTTACCTAACAATAGACTTGTTAAAAGCTAAGCAGAATTTAGAGAAAGCTCTCTCTCTTTCCAACTCTAATCATGAGAAGGAAATCTTGCACAAAAAGATTGCGGCATTGAGTTTTCAAAAATAAATATTGAAAAATATTTGCTTAAAAAGAATATTTTATTTCACTTTGCAACACAAAGTACTTTTAAATAACGAAACCCTAATTGGGCTTTTTTTGGATGAAATTACTTTGTAATAAAAAGTACTTTTCATAAAAATTTATAAAAATGAATAATCAAAAAGCTATCTCTTTATTTATTTGCCTTGTTGCTTACTATTTTTTCTTTTGGGAAGAAAAACTTGGCTTGAATTTGTTCATTTTCAACTTCCTATTACTTGGTCTCAACTATCCTGACATGCCGAAAAACAAAATAACATTTCTATTGTTAGCAATTGCATTTATTTCATCCATTTCCGTTCTTTTGATAAATACAGAAATCGGAATTTTAATTAACCTGCTAATAATGATGGTCGTTTTGGGTTATAATTTGTTGCCCCAAATTAACTCGGCCATTAGTGCAGGGTTTGTACTATTCCTCAATACCGTTCTCAATATAAGGCACTTAGCAACACCTATATCTAGTATATTAGAAGGAATGGCTCCAAAATCTGAAATTCTGAACAGAATTCTAAAAATCGTAAAAATAAGTGTGCTTCCAATTGCTCTTTTATTACTATTTATTTTGATTTTCCAGACTGCGAATCCCATTTTTTTAGAAAAAACACTATTTCTTCAACAAGCATTTGAATTATTTATTAAAGAATTTCCAACATTCTCAATTCCAAGAACAGCGTTTATGATATTCGGATACATAATTTTATCGGGAATTTTCTTTAATCGAAATTTGCAATTTGGCATAAAATATTTCACCAATAAAAACACATCCATAAAGCCACCAACAGACGAAATCGGAAACGAAATGTTTCAAACTGTCACCATAAGCCTATTTGGTTTAAATGCCTTATTGTTAAGTGTTAATTTTATAGACATACAATACTTGTGGTTTAATTTTGCGGATACCAGTGCAGCAGAAATGTCAAAATTGGTTCACTCAGGCACTTACTTGCTGATTATAAGTGTCCTAATCTCTATAGGTATTCTCGTTTTCTTCTTTAAGGGCGACCTTAATTTCCATAAAAAAATCAAACTTTTGACATCTTTGGCATTTGCATGGATAGCACAAAACATGATTTTAATAGGATCGGTATTTATTAGAAACTATAAATATGTTGAAATGTATGGTCTGACACACAAAAGAATCGGTGTGTGTGTCTTCATAATTTTGGCATTAATAGGCTTACTTACAATTACTTGGAAAATCATAAAAAAATTAAATATCAATTTTCTGTTCATTTCAAACTCATGGGCATTCCTATTGGTACTCTTGGTTCTAGGTTTTATAAATTTTGATAAAATCATTGCAGAAAACAACCTAAAAAGACCAAATTGTGATCTAGAATACGTGAAAAGTCTATCGATCCATGCAATTCCTTCTATTCTAAAATATCATCCAGAATTGAAAAAAGAGGATATTAATTCTTATAAATGGCATGTAAAAGAGAGCAAAAGTCACACCTGGCTTTCATGGAGTCTGATGGATTATAAACTCAAAAACACCAAGTAAAATGAATATTAACATAAAATATTTAATTTTCACCCTTGTACTACTGACCATCGAAATCTTCATTGCGGTTTTCGTTCATGACCAATTTATTCGTCCATTCTTTGGAGATTTCTTAGCAGTCATATTTGTATATGGTGGTTTGTGCATCTTTTTCCAGAATTCAACTAAAATCGCTACAATTAGCTTAATAATAGCTTATTGCATTGAAATATTACAGTATTTCAAATTTATAGAAATTACCGGTTTAATAAAATACAAAGTGCTAGCAATATTGATTGGAAACTCGTTTTCGTGGTTCGACATACTCGCATACACATTGGGCTTTCTATTCATTTTGGTTATAGAAAACTTCGAAATCTTAAAACTGTTCTTAAAACTACAATTTGAAACTTCTAAAAAATAAATCCCTTGGAAACTTTCGTAAAATCAGATTCCATAGTTAGAAAAATATGGAGTGACTCCGATAATATACTTTTTATTTTTGGAGCTTGTGCAGGCGAATTTGCCCAAAGCAAGTCTGTAGATTGGTTATTTTTTACTGGAAAACTTCCCAAAGATCCAATTGGAAGGCTTTTTTCAACAGTTGTTTATGCAAAACAAATCATTTTTGAAGAAAAAACCAAAGCCGAAAGGACTTTGGATAATATGAAAAATATCCACAAAAAAGTAGAAAATGAACGAGGATATGCCATTCCAAACTGGGCCTATCAAGATGTGCTTTACATGTTGATAGCCTATACGATTTCTGCCTATGAATTGCTAAATCAAACACTTTCGACTGACGAAAAAAACGAAATTTTTGATGTTTTTCGCAGAGTTGGTTTAAAAATGGGAATTGAAAACTTACCTACAAATTTCGCTCATTGGGAAGTTCATAGACAAGAAAATCTGCAACTTAACTATGCAAACTCAATACTTACAAATCAACTTTTCGACGCCTATCGAACACATTTAGGGAATTTCAGATTTTCAATTTTACTGTCTGTACAGGATATGCTTTTACCTAAAGAGTTGAAAAATGCAATTGGCGGATATAGAATTCCAAATCTTATAGGAATGACCAAACTTTACAAATCCACCAAACATATTTGTCCAATTAATCAATTGAAATACTATCTCCTTCCAGTACAATACAGAAAAATGCTGAGAAATTTGCACAGAAATTAATTACTATTTTACCCTATATGTATTTACAAAAACTAGCTTAAAATAACTTCTCATCAGAAGTATCAAAACCTCTTTCTCTCAAGATTTAAATGTTGAAATATTCTAAATCTATGATTTTGAAAAAATAAATTTCTAAAAACCTGTAAGTTTTCCTTCAAAAAATCTACTAATTGTAAAAAATGAATGGAATGGAAAAAGAATTTACGGGACTAATCAACCAACATAAAGGCATTATCTATAAAGTATGCCACCTGTATTGCCATGAAAGGGAAGACAGAAATGACCTTTTCCAAGAGATTGTGATACAGCTTTGGAAAGCCTACGCGAATTTCAGAAAAGAGGCAAAACTCTCCACTTGGATTTATAGAATAGCACTGAATACCGCTCTAACAAGTTTAAAAAAAGAAGGCAAAAACAAATTGAGCAAGTCCATTTCTGAGGATGACTTTGAAATACCAGCAATGGAAATTACTGAAAATGAACATCTTAAAACGCTCTATCAAGCTATTCAACAATTAACCGAAGTAGAGAAAGCCATCATAATGCTTTATCTAGATGAGAAAAACTATGAGGAAATAACGGAGATTGTCGGTATAAGTAAAACCAATGTAGGTGTAAAGCTCAACAGAATCAAACAAAAATTAAGCAAAATCATTAAAAACAATTGATTATCATGGAATTAGAAGAATTAAAAACGGCATGGGGATTGTATGACAAAAAAATAATGTCTACGCAAACAATCACCCAAAAAATAATAGAAAGTATGATAAAAGAAAGATCGGTTTCGAGAGTTGAGCGATTGAAAAAACAGTACTTCGGTTTCTTCGTTTTATTAATTTTCGAAGCGGGATTCATGCTTGCTATACTTTTCGGCAATCCGTTTGATTTTAAATATCAGATTCAGTTTCTCCCCTTTTTATTACTTTTGATGGGCATCATAGTGGCTTTCATTAACCTAACGCAGTATTATGAAAAAATAAATACCTCACTTATAGACAAAAATATTGGTACCTTTCTACATGGTATTCTAGAATTTTATGAAAAAAATAAAACCTACGAAAAATGGTTTGGCATTATACTTTTCTCTATCGGTTTTTTGGTTCCACTTTCTTTTTTGCCTCCAAAAATAGAAAAATATGGCATTCAAAAAGCTCTGTTAGACACCGCAATACCGATGCTTATTTCTTTAGTACTGTACTTTTTGGCATTTAAAATGGGAGCTTTCAAAAAACGCCACAAAGAAAACTTCAAGAGTGATTTAGACGAATATAACGAACTTAAAGGCATGAGCAGTGAGTTAGGTGAAAGTGCTATTTGAGCCAAGTTTCAAAAAAAACAATAGTTAATTAATTCGCCAAATTGCTTAAAAAAACAGACAATTTGGCGAATTACAATAAACACATAATCAGCATATTATACACTTTCAGCCCAAACTTAAAAACCATAAAGAAAGCCTAATTTTTTCATAGCCCATATTCCCTTCAAAGTGTTCAAAAATAGTTTTTATACCATCGCCTTTTTTGAATCCAATTTCCTCAATGGCATCTTTGATAGCATTCAAATCCCAAGGGTCTATCAAAGCCTTTAGATCGATATCGTTACCCTCTTCTTTCATTTTTATGAGGTGAGAAATCACAGTAGATTGGGCAATGGAACGTTGCTGAGCAATTTCCTCTACCGAATATCCGTCCTGATACAATTGATAAGACACGGCTTGCGTCAGGCCTTTGCCCATTCGAGCGGCTGATTCTTTGTTTTGGTTAACAAACTCAAATATTTCCTTGATAAAAGCTTCACCAAAACGCTTAAATTTTTCCTGGCCAACACCTGAAACCTCCAAAAACTGACTTTTGGTAATTGGCTTTTTGGCGGCCATATCTACCAAAGTAGCGTCTGAAAAAACAATATACGCTGGCGAACCTATTGCGTCGGAAATTTGCTTACGGAGTGTTCTGAGTTTTTCAAACAACTCTCCTTTGATTTGTTCAGACTTACTTGCAGTTCTACTAATTTGCTCGACCTCCGCCGTTTGCCTTTCAGCGTATGAAATAAATTCAGATATCTCCACTTTTCTAAGACCTTTCAAAATTTGCCGACTCACCTCATTAAGCTTGAATGTATGGCCTTCATCATAGGCAATATCAAAAGCACCATAATTGAGCAATTGTAAAATATAATCGACCCAAATTTCAGCTTTGAGGTCTTTGCCTACTCCAAAAGTCGGAAGCTGATCGTAGCCCTTATTTATCACGCTTTGGTTACGACTTCCTCTCAGTACATCAACCAGCATGGTCAGGGCCACTTTCTGGTTGGTTCGGAAAATTGCGGAAAGTGCTTTTTGTGCCAAAACTGTTGCGTCAAATTTCTTCCTTGGATTTTTACAAACGTCACAGTTACCACAATCTTTACCTAAATCTTCATTGAAATAACTGATCAAAATACGCCTACGGCAAATATTGGCTTCGGCATATTGCTTCATTCTATCTAACTTGGCCAGCATCAGTTCTTTCTGTTCCTCAGGCAGTTCAGAACTTTTTATCATGTCGGTTCGGGTCACGATATCTGCAAAACTGTAGAAAAGAGCGGTTTGAGCTGGCATTCCGTCACGACCTGCTCGGCCAATTTCTTGGTAAAAACTCTCTACATTGCTGGGCATATTGTAATGGATAACCCACCTGACATTTGACTTGTCGATACCCATACCAAATGCTATGGTAGCCACTATAATGGGCGTTTCATCATTGATAAAATTCTCTTGAATCTTTGAGCGTTTGTCTGCAGTAATGCCTGCATGGTATGCTTCTGCCTTAAATCCCAAATTATTCAAGCTTTCAGCAACTGATTCGGTGGATCTTCGACTCAAACAGTAAATAATCCCGGATTGATTAGGTACTTTATTAAGAAAAGACTGAATTTGTTGTAAGCGTTTTCTTCCAGGCAATACTTCCAAACTGATATTTGGCCTATCAAAACTACTGATAAAGGTATGTTCTTCAGGAATAAGCAACTGTTTACAAATGTCTCTACGCGTAACTTTATCGGCTGTGGCGGTAAGAGCAACGACTGGAATATCTAGAAATTGATCTTTTAATATAGATAATTGGCGATATTCTGGACGAAAATCATGTCCCCAAGAAGAAATACAATGTGATTCATCAATAGCGAAAAGTGAGATATTGAGATTTTTAAAATTCTCTACCATATTGCCTGCAAACAATTTCTCAGGAGCAATGTAAAGCAACTTCAATTCTCCCAATTTGGCTGCCCAAAATACAGCATCTTGCTCGTCATTTGAAATGCTTGAATTTAAGAAAGAGGCCTTTATCCCATTACCTCTTAGTGCCTCTACCTGGTCTTTCATCAAAGCTATAAGTGGCGAAATAACCACTGTAAGTCCATCTAAAACCAAAGCAGGAACTTGAAAGCAAATAGATTTACCTCCACCCGTGGGCATTAAAACCAAAGCATCTTTTTTATCTAAAATATGGTCTATTATTTCTGCTTGAAGGGGCCTAAAGCTATCATACCCGAAGTATTTTTTAAGTGCTGTGGTTTTATTCATTGTAAAAAAAGGAGAAAAATTAAGCTAGCAAATTAAGTTTAAATTCTTAAAAAATGAATGATTGGCTAAAAAGAGAACATTTTGCTAAAAAATTTAGTGGTGGAATTTTTTAAAACAAGCGTTAAAGAATTTAGAAGCTTTTGGTGTAAAACCTATAAAATTTAAAGACAAATGATAGTGAGCTGCCCCGTCGCATTTCTATTTTAAAAATATTTTTTTCACTACATTAAAAAAAACACGAAAAGAGTTTTGATACAAAAGAAACCTTATACACTACTAATCAATACATTAACTAAACACAAATTTACTAAATTCAAACTTAACACTGGCTTAATATTCTCTTAACATTGGGATTCTACTTTTGTGGCGTAATTAAAATACCAAGAAATTAGAAATTCAAAATACCAATGAACAAGTTTAAAATTACTACATTATTACTATTTATTTCTGTCACGATCTTTGCACAGTCAGGCATACTGAAAGGAAATGTAAAAGAGAAAACTACCAATGAAGGAGCAATCGGTGCCACTGTAAAAATAGCAAACACCACCTTCGCAGCCATGACAGACATTGAAGGCAATTTTGTTTTTTCAAAATTGGCAGCTGGAAACTACAAAATCATTATTACAAGTATCGGTTTTGCTCCAAAAGAAATTGACAATGTAAGAATAGAATCAGATAAAACCACATTGATTAATGCAGTTTTAGAAGACGACAGCAAAATGTTAGAAGGGGTAGTGATTAAAGCCCAAAGAATGACAGGCACTGAAATCTCAGTGATTTCTGAAATCAAACAGATTCAAAATATTGCGGTGGGTGTTTCTTCTCAACAAATCGTAAAAACTCAGGACAGAGATGCTTCACAAGTAGTAAGACGTGTACCGGGTGTTTCTATTTTCGACGATAGATTTATAGTTATCAGAGGGTTAAATGAAAGATACAATACCGTACTCTTAAACGACATCATAACACCATCTACTGAGGTTGACGTAAAGTCTTTCTCATTTGACTTGATTCCAAGTGCCGCTATCGACAGAATGATGGTTTACAAATCGCCATCGGCTGAATTGCCAGGAGATATCGCTGGAGGAGCTATAAAAATCTACACTAAAACCGTTCCTGACGGCAACAACATCTCAGCAGGATTTACCATAGGTTATCGTTCAAATGCTACAGGACAAACCACCACTGACTACACAGGCAGTAACCTTGACGCACTTGCATTTGGAGCAGCCTACAGAAACTTACCGGCTGGATTTCCAAGCACAAAAAATGTGATTAACTTGGCATCTACAGAGCAAATGATACAAAATTTTAGAGACCTAAATCCATACTACAGTGCCGCTACGAAAACCATCAATCCTGATTTTAGAGCAAATATTAACTTCAGCAGAAGATTTTTCTTTGGTTCGAAAGAATTGACCAACATCTCATATATCAATTATTCAAATACAAATACCAACCAAAGCGTAATTCAGAACAGATTCTTGTTTGACGAATCAAAAGCGAGTGAGTTCTTTGACCAATCCTATGCCAACAACGTAAGGTTAGGTGCTATGACCAACTGGGCCTTGATTTTGAACCCAAAAAACAAAATAGAATTTAGGAATCTATTTAATCAAATGGCTTCTAAAGAGACTGTTACTCGAAATGGAAATCTTTTAGAGAATAATCTTGAAATCTTCAACCAATCGTTCAGATATGAGCAAAAAAGTATTTTCTCTAGCCAATTGAACGGAACGCATGAAATTTCAGAAAAAGCAAAATTAAAGTGGATTGGTGCATTGGGCTATACCATCAGAAAAGAGCCTGACTTCAGAAGATTTACATCGTCAAGAGAAATTGGATCAACAGGTGGATACAAAATGGACCTTCAACAATTTGAATCTCCTACCTTACAACAAGCAGCTCGTTTTTACTCTAACATGGATGAGTACGTGATCACTGGCTCAGTAAATTACGATGTGATTTTAGGCAAGAAATCAGACAATGAGTCGATGAACAAGGTCTTAAAAACAGGAATTTATACAGAATACAAAGACAGATATTTCAAAGCTAGATGGTTTGGCGTAGTAAACCCTAACCGTGTAACCAATGAATTACTTTCTCTTGAGCCTAATAGCTTCTTTGACAACGAAAACCTAAGATCATCAAGAGTATATTATTCAGAAGGAACCAATTTTGACGACAGATACACTGCTCAAAACTTGTTAACTGCTGGTTTTGCAAGCATATACTTACCATTCAATGAGAAGTTTAATGCCACATTCGGCATCAGAGAAGAATACAACAAACAAATGCTACAAAGCCGTGAGCGTGGCGGTGGTGCTAAAGTAGATGTAAACAACCCGATTTTCAGTTTTTTACCTTCTGTAAATGCAACCTATAATTTCAATCCGAAAAACGTGTTAAGATTTGGATACGGAACAACAGTAAATCGTCCTGAATTTAGAGAATTGGCTCCATTTACGTATTATGACTTCGTATTTGACGTAGCCCGTAGAGGAAACAAAGATATCAAAATTGCTACTATCCAAAACTTCGATATACGTTATGAATTCTACCCAAGTTCAGGTGAGCTGATTACGATTGGTGCTTTTTACAAAAAATTCAAAAACCCTATAGAAGCAGCCGTATTCTATAATGGTAGTACAGTGGCTTTTACAGTAGCAAACTCAGAATCAGCTTACTCTCAAGGTGTTGAATTAGAAGTACGTAAAAATGTCACCAAAAACTTGATGGGTGTATTCAATACCTCATTGATTTATTCCAACGTAACAGTGGGTGGACTTTCGGACTTCAATAGATACTTGCAAGGTCAGTCTCCATATTTGATCAATGCAGGATTATTCTACAGCGAGCCTAAAAGTGGTGTGCAAGCCAACGTGATGTACAACGTGATTGGTCAGAGAATCTACGTAATCGGCGACAACGTATTGAGTTCTAATGTTTTCGAAATGCCAAGAAACGTCATAGACTTGAACCTTTCTAAATCTTTCAAAAACATAGAAATCAAAGCAGGCGTGCAAGACCTTTTGAACCAATCGTTCAAACTTATTCAAGATACCAATAGAGATAATAAAATAACAGAGACAGACGGCATTTTCCAACAGTACAAAAGAGGTTCTAATTACTTCTTGACACTAAATTATAAACTTTAATTATTTTATATTTTTTCAAAACCAAAGAAAATCATGAAGGTGAATTTTAAAACTTTATTACTCTCAGCAATGGTATTGGGGCTCGGCATAAGCTCATGCGAAAGAACTGACGACACCGACGACACAACCGTGATTCCCGTTGGAGAAAACATTACGGTAAAAGGCTCCCTGACTGCCAACACTATCTGGAATGCAAAGAACAAATACATCCTTGAAGGCTTTGTTTATGTAGAATCAGGTGCTACTTTGACTATCGAGCCAGGTACAATCATCAAAGGAGACAAAGCTACAAAAGCTACTTTGATTATCAAGCCAGGTGGCAAAATCATAGCAGAAGGAACTGCAGCTAAGCCGATTGTATTTACTTCAAACCAAGCCAAAGGATCAAGAAACTACGGTGACTGGGGCGGATTAATCATTTTGGGTAAAGGAAAAGTAAACAAAACTCCAGCTACGATTGAAGGTGAAAACATTTCAACTTTCGGTGGTGATGTAGAAGCAGACAACTCAGGAATCTTGAAGTATGTTAGACTTGAATTTGGTGGAATTGCCTTCGAAACCGACAAAGAAATCAATGGACTTACCCTAGGTGGTGTAGGTAGTGGAACTGTGATTGACTACGTTCAAGTATCTATGAATGGAGACGACGGCTTTGAATGGTTTGGTGGAAATGTAAATGCAAAACACTTGATCTCATATAAAAACTTGGATGACGATTTTGATACTGATTGGGGATACGCTGGTAAAGTTCAATATGGTTTGATTTTCAGAGACCCAAAAGTTGCTGACCAATGTTCATGCTCTGACTCTAACGGTTTTGAATCTGACAACGACGCTTCTGGATCTGCTGCTACTCCTCAAACTTCTGCCATGTTTGCAAACGTATCGGTTATCATGGGCGATGGAACACCAGACGCAAAATTCCGTTCGGGCTACAGAATCAGAAGAAACTCGGCTATCTCAATCTACAACTCATTGGTAACAGGAGCGTTTCCTAAAGGCGGACTTGAGCTTGGCGATGCTGCTACTCAGAAAAACTTTGTTGATGGCAAAAACGACTTCAAAGGTTTGATATTTGCTGGTATGGGTACAAAAGGCTTGGTTTTGGGAGATGCAGCTAAATTGAATGATGCTTCGAGAAAGAACCAATTTGCATTGGAAGCTTCAGCTTTGGGTTTACCAACAGGCTATAACTCATTGACAGGTAAACCAAGTTTGTTGCCTATTTCAGCTTCAATTTTGTTGAATGCTGGTGTAACACTTCCAGCAGGATTTGAAGCCAACACATATGTAGGTGCATTTAGCACTACTGACTGGACAGCAGGTTGGACAAACTTCGACCCTCAAAACGCAGATTATTGATTTAGATTAGAATATTGGTTATTGGTTACTAGTTATTGGTTACTGACAATTGGTCACTGAGCGTAGTCGAAGTGACACTTCGGCTCCGCTCAGTGTCCGCAGAAATGACACTTCGGCTTCGCTCAGTGTCCTCAGAATATAAAGACTTTGAATACAAGTTTCAAACTTGATTCATATTGGTAAATGCCGCAAAGACCCCAGTTCTGCTGGGGTTCTTTGTTTTTATAAGGGAATACTTTTTATTTCTCTTAAATTTAACGAAATTTGCACTCCAATTACGGTCCCATAGTTCAACGGATAGAATAGATGTTTCCTAAACATTAGATATGGGTTCGATTCCCTTTGGGACCACAAATAGAAAAATCAAAAGACTTATAATCAATGGATTGTAAGTCTTTTTCCTTTAAGTGTAAAAGTAAGTGTAAAAGTAAAATATTTAAAAGTATGGTAAAGCTAAGTCAATATAAAACCAAATACTTTAGATAAGAATTATACCAAGTGGCTCACTTAGTTTTATAAACATACTATACTCAACTTGAAATCGTCAAATTTTTATCAACAACATTAACGCGACATTTAATTAGATTGATTGATTTCCCTTGCTAAACTCATCCACTTGTTTATTTAAGAATCTGTGAACTGCCGGTAAAACATCTAAAAGTCTAAATGCTTGAGTAACTAAGAATATTGAAATAAACAAGACGAAAAGAATTGTAATAAATAACCAGTTAGGAAAATTCAAAGTATTGAAATAATAAATAGAAATAGCTATTAACAATCTGAAAATTAACCCAAAATGGTTACTCAAATTAGCCTTAAGGGTATGAATTAAATTTTTAAGTTCGTTTATATCAGTTGAGGATACATTGGCAAATTTGTTTTTGTAAAACGAAATAATCTCTTCTTTTGAAATTACAATAATGTTAAACTTTGAGCTTAGTGTTGAAAAGCCTTCTAGCATTTCATCGAATCGCTCATTATCCAGCTCTTTTGCATTTATTTTTTGAATAGCCTTGAATTTCTGATAATCTAAGCGGAAGTTAAAAAGTAAAAATATTGAAACCCCTAAAAATGTGTAGATTAGAACGTAAAAACTGAGTGGAATTATAAAATGACCCTTCACTAGAAAATCCATTAATGATTTGTAATCTGAAATTTCAATCCAATTATAAGTTCCAATAAACTTTTCATAGAAATACGCAGCAATACTCGTATTCAAAATGAAATTCAAACCACGTCTTATGGCGGGATAGGTTGGATTTCCTTTTAGGTAATCTGTGAAGATAAATAGAAACTCTTTCATTGTTTAATACTTATTAAAAGTCTCCTGAAACTTTAATGCTTGCTCAGCAAACCACTTAAAGTATTCTCTCCAGTTAGATTCTTGGGCGAAGTCGGCTTTGGTGTTTAGCTTTATTCGGCTTGCTTTTTTGGCTGGCAGCTCCATCCATTGCAACTTACCTAGTTCTGCTTCTATTTCTGATTCGTGCTTTTTGTATTCTTGGAATGTTTCTTTGGCATTTGGAATATATATCTCACATGCCATTTCCTTTTTTTGTGAATTAATAGTTAGGCCAATGTGACAGTCTGAGCGGCCAAAGGAAATATCATACCAGTGTTGGGGATATGTTTTTCTTAGGTTAAGATCAATCTTTTTTGCCTGACAATATTCTTTGAAGCTATCCCAAAATTTTAATTGCTGTGTTTGAGTCTCACTGAAGTTTGAGGCACTTAATGATTGTTTTATCGTTTTGAACCAATTGTTAGGCTTGGTTAACATATGAAAGTTTGGTGCTGGATTGGAATCTCCAATTTTCCATATTTCCATACGTATCAAGAAGAAGTTGATTCTTTCGTCAGTATTCTCGTTTAACCATTCCAAAGCTTGTTGGTGTTCCTCTAAACCGTCTTTTACAATCCAGATAATTATTTCAGCATCAACTCCTGAAGCATAGGTGATTAGTTTGCCCAGATGGTCGTGGTCGGTTCTTTCTAATTGGTTCTCGATGATTACCTTTCTTCCGGTGTTGGTTTCTTGGGCATAAATGTAAACATTAAACCTACCGACAGTGTATTCAGTTTCGATAACGGTTAATTCAATATTTATTTCTTCACTTAGAAGAGCTAAGTTTTCTTGCTTGGCCAACCACCTTGTAAAATTTGTGGCTTCGTGTTTCCAAATTTCTCTTAATTCAACTTTTTGTATGAGGGATAATTCCATTGCTTTTTTTATAGTTTTAACTGGTAATTTGAAAAGAAAAACTTTTCTATCTGAGGTAAATGTTCAAAAATTATTTTTAAATCTGACTGGTTTCTAGACTTCCCATTTGGATATGCTTTCAAATTCAGATTATATTCTAACTTTAGTATTTTGGCATATACATAGTGTATCGTTAGATCTTCTCTATTTTTAAATTCCATGTGACCAGAAATTACTTGTGGTAACTTAATAAATTCTGAAACTAAAATAGGAGCCAAGCCCAATGAATTAAGTCGAATTTTTTCCAACTCTAGTATAAGTATCTCTAATTTGATTTTTTCTTCTATAACATCATACCCTCTTTTCCAAAAAAGAAATATCCTATCTAGAATCTCCAAATACGAAATAATATATCCAGAAAGTTCTTTATACCATATTTCTGTTTTAAATTCCTTATCAATGTATGCTTTATTATTTTCTTTGTATAAAAATGCAACATCCCTTGTTAAAGAATTAATAGCACTAACGCCGTTTGATGTATGACCCCGATAATCTCTATATGTAAAATTTGAAATTAAATCATTTACAGTTTTCAAATTTGAAACTATCTCCTTATATACAAAATCTTCCTTTTTTTCTTGATCCTCTTTCTCAAATCTTTTTTTAAATTCATCATTCATGGCTATTTGCTCTCTTAAAGTAAGGTAGACAAACCCTGCAGATATTAGAGCAACAAATGGGCCGGTGATACCACCAATCATGTCTCCTATTTGATTTGATGTGCCAAAATCAACATTAAAAAAGTTTAACATTGCGGTTTGGGTCACTATGAAAGGCAGTAGAAACATTCCGACAATACCAAATGCTAATAATCTAATTGCCCAAAAATTCATTTTTTTCATATCTCTACTTTTTCTTTGCGGGATAGTTCCATGTTATTTTGATAATGTTAGATTTTGTAGTTTTTAAAAACTGAATTTACTAAATAACTTAGTTCAAGTTATTTGTCTCCCTCAAGATTTTATTTATTTTTTTGTTAAAATTGGAAAAACATTTGTTTATCAGAAGTAATAGTTAGAATTTTGCATCAAGTTCATTCTTCATCCGAAGAAAGGAAATCGAAAAACGCAAGCCTAGATGCTCTGCGTTTTTTGCATTTTATAGTATCTCATCTAATTTTCTTTTATATTTTTTTAATATTTTGTCTCTTTTTACATCTTTCCCCTCGATATAATAGGCAGTAAGCAGATAATATCCAGAGACTCTACGTAAGGGTTCAAGAATAACCACATAGTTTTCCTTTTTATCATAAATGTAGGTTCTGTTACCTTCTGGCTCTTTTACCGAGAATACCAACATTTCATCTTGTTTTGTTTCATTTAAATGATATCTGACCCAATGAAGTCTTTCAGAACGTTTAATATCAAAAATCCTATTTCTCTCTTTTTTATCTTGTATAACAGTTGTCAAATGTGTAAAAAGTATAGCCAATTTATCTTGTCCTTCTTTTGGTGTGGGATAAACACATTTGGATTTAAATAAAATTGGATTTTCAACATTAAAGTCTCGATTAAAAACCCGAAGCAGTGAGTCTTTTCGTTTGCCTTCTTCAAGAGCCAAGAACTCTAGCAATTGATTGTATGTTTTTAGTAAATTGGTTGGCATTTTATTTTAGTTCAATAAAAAACAAATTAAGTTTGTCAGAATAATTTGTATTCAACAAATCTACATTACTGTTAGATTTTATTTTTTCTATAATTTTTACCTTTGCCGAGTTGCTTTTTTCTATATTGTTGTGCAAATATGAAATTGCACCCATCATAAAATCAGTAAGTTGCATTAATATGCTTTCATGTGATCTTATATTTTGAATGTTCCTGAATACGCCATATTTAGAGTTCAAAATTTCTTTCAATTTGTTTACTTTATATGCACTCAAAGTGTCTTTGATGTCAAGATAAACATTATAATTGTACAATGACTGAACATTATGATTCAATAGATAGTAATACATTTTGTAATAAAAATCATCGTGTGTTTGGCCAAACTCTTGATGTTTGATTTTTGTTTTATCTATTCCTATTGCTCTAAAATGCAAATCCGTGTAGAAAAAATATTCTACCAAATCAATATAGAAATGAATTTTGGACTTGGATACATTGGTCCACTTTATTTCACCAAAGAAATTGTGTTTTTTCTTTAGTTCCCTAATTTGCTCCGTGTGGTGCTTTACCTGATTATAGGCACTACTAATCTTACCCAAAAACATATAGTTTTTATGGTCATTCTCTAAATGACAGCTTTCGTCACAATATATGTTAAATGTTTTATTCATTATTATGCTTATTAAATCATTTTAATAATTTGAGAGGATTCGTATCTCCAAATTCCTTCTAAATCAACTTTTTGTTTGCTGTTTAATTCCATATAAATTAATTTTTAGAATTCTCTGCTAAGATATATTCCGCCAATCTAGAAATAATTTTATTCTCACACCCAATGGCTTTATTTAAAAATTCAATCAAATCTTCGTCGAATAATTTCAACTTTTTAAGACCAATAGCTAACATGAATTCAGGTAAAGCTTCACTGTCGTCGGTTTGTAATTTTTCTAACATGCTTAGAAGTTGCTCTTTCATTTCTTGGCTTGAGGATTTATCTAAATCATAAGAAAATACTGAGGAGTCTCCTGCTCTAAGAAGTGCTGCTTGGATTATACCATCATTAAACCTACTAAAGTTACCTGGGCTTAAAAGATTTCTAACATAATTTGTTTGATTCAGGCTAGGATGATCTGTAACTTCTTTGTTGAAAAGTTTATTTAAAATTGCAGAAATTTGAAAATATAACTCGGATTGAGCAACCTCTTTTTCTTCATAGTCAAATTCCCAAAAGGCAAAATTTTTATTTAATAATAAGTCTTTTCCATTAAGGGTTTTCAGAAATATATCATTAGACAGCCCTCCAGCTATTTTAGCATTAAGTAATGTATTCCTTCTTTGATTAAGATAATTATCAAGTTCAGCATCTGATTCTTCATCAATTTCAGTAATAACTTTATCTATATAATCCTTTTCTCGTGCCCAAGGAGTATTCTTTTTCTTATTACTACATTTTATTGTTTCAACGGCAATTACAGGACTTGAATCACTTGGAGTACTCCCTTTTGAAAGATTACTTGATAATGTTTTAGAATAATTTTCATTAGGCGGTCTGAAAATTCCGATAAAATAAACTATACATAAATTAGGAAATTTTCTGAGTAATCTACTTATCTGGAGCATTTTTTTTCCTGAGGAAATGCAGGATGCTACAATTACTATTGTTCCATTTATGCCATTGAGCTCATCTACCCAATTGTCTTCGAATTTAATAACTTTGGGATTAATGCCCCCACTCGTCTGTGTAAGTATATAATCTGCAAGGTGTCTTGAACCTACATCAGGAAGGGTTAAGATAACTTTCGAATTTGCAGGTATACATTTATCGATACATTTATCTAGGGATTTCTTGTAAGTACCAAATCTCTCTATATTCTCTATAAGTTTTGCGTAATCTATATAAATTTCATAATTCTCTTTTCCATTAGTATCATCTTTATAATACACTTTTAAAATTGTATTTTCTGACGACCCGAAGCCTCGGAATTTTTCAATAAAATAAGGAAAAGCTTTTGGTGCATATTCAGGAATTGTTTTGAGAGACAGTAAATTAACCTGTGGTTGAACCGTTAAAAAGACATCTCCTTTAATAGGTATTGGCCTAGAGTTTTCATCACAAAATTTACAAAGTTCATTCTTTTTGAATGAATCTAATACGTCTAAACCAATATCAAAATTTAGTTCTTTGGTTAGATTACATATTATTTGTTCTGCATGAGCTCTATAATCAGAATTACTTCCTAAAAAATATAAAAGACAAATTTGGGATTTCGAAACAAGTTCTTTCTCCAGCATCCTAACAATAATTCCACCTGAAGTAGAAGATGAAATTAGAATTAAACTATCAGGCGGGAAACTTGATGTTTTATCTTCAAATAAATCATATGATTTAAAACTATAGACTAACGGACAAACAAAATCTTGTCCAAATCTTCTTTTCAACTCAAATAAGGTATACGGTAATGCATTGATTGAAGCCGTATCACAATAAATGTAACTAGTTTCCTTTAGTTTAGGCAATAATTGAAAAGATAAATAGAAAATTTCTGGATGATTAATTAAAACATTTCCTGTTCTAAGAAATCTGGAGCAATGCTTGCCAGATGGAAAAACAAAATGATGGTCGGGTGTTGACTCAACTAGTCCTCCGTTGTTTTTAAATAGGATAGTGGAACCACTTCGCAACAGAAATTTGTGAAATTCCTTTTCGTTTTTGGGTGTCTTACCTTTAACACACACCATCGACCCTTCTGCATCAAAAGAATAAACTAAGAGGTTTTTGTCAAAGAAATCTTTTGACCTTCCGGGTACTCTTTTGAAAGCTTCCTCTGGAGTTTTAATAATAAAATCCTTTGATTTTTGTTCTAAATATTTTCCAAAAATCACAACTATTTTATCAGACAGAGCATGTTCTTGGAAGAAAACATCAATTTCTTGGGAAAAGGCATTGAAATTAGTAATTGATTGTTGATGAATAAAAACAACCGTTATAACTCCAAGATTGCCACATGAGCTGTCGTCTTTATATTGAAAAGTAAAATAATTATTATTCATATCTTTTCAGTTCAAGTGGATAAAAAATTGAGATTAGAGTTCCTTCAGCACACGCATTGGTACTGAATGATTTATTAGAATTTTTTATAGAATCATATAATTGAATATCTTGTGCTGTTTCATGATGTTCATATTCAAATTTTCTCATATTCCTGAAAACGTCAGCCCTTCCAGTCCTTATGCGAACAAATCCTTTCTTATCTATAACTCTCAGAATACGATCAAGTCCCATTCCCTTGACTGAGCGTCTGCCACCAATTTCGGAGGTATTATTCCTATAGAGACAATCTTTTATAATATTGATTTCTTCATTTAAATCATCTGGATATTCAGAATTCCTAGTATATCTTTTATATAAGCCTGGTCCACTGTCCAATACTGATATCTCTATTAAAAATAACTCATTCTGGGTATTAAGATTAAAATTAGAATCGAAGTATTCTAATAAACCATTAAAGCCTTTGTGGTTTTCTTTAAATCCTGCTATCGTCTTTTTTTGAAACTTAAGCAACACTGCACGAATATTTGGGTAGAGATAGTGTCCTTTTTCATTAGTTACAGCATGCTCATCTGTATTCATAAACGCCTCATGTATGATAGCGTTAAAATCATCTATTATTCCTTTAAGATTCTCCCTCAAAAAAGATAAATTATGAATACTTACTTTCTCATATGCATTAAAGAGATTAAAACCCATCGCACCTTCATCATAAAGTTCTAAGGCGTTATTGTAAAATACTCGGGACTTTCCTCTACTAACTTTATCGTGATCAAAACAATAAATAGGTACAGAGGATCCTTTCAATTTATAAAAATCCATCTTAGTAAAATATTCCTTACTTGGATTTTTTAATTGAAGCCTAACATTTTCCCCTGTTAATGTTTTAATCTCTTTATTCCAACATAGGGTAATTGAGGGGTATACAAATTCATTTTCATTTAAATATGCAATTGCTTCTTCAACACTAGAAACTGGCAAAATCAAATTGCCTGAATATGACTTACGAAGCCACGTCGAAACGAGTTGAATAAATGAAAACAATAAACTGAAGTCAGAATCCAAATTTTTTAATGGTAATTCTAAATCCAAAAGAGAATCACCTTTTCTAACTTCAAGTATATTATATAACTTAGTTAAGCCATTCGACGAAACCTTATTTGGTATTTTTAATATGTCATTTTTCATCAAATCTTTTTTTATTTCTTCATTCCCCATATCCCACCTCTGGCTCGGCGGCCATAGATGATAGTTTGTTTGCTTTTTGTATGTATTCTTCTGCTTCTTTTACTGGCCCATTCATGAGCATCGGTAATAACCAATCTCATTATTATTCCTCGTCTAAATACATTAATATTGCACTTTCTGTTCTACTACGAAACTCAACAATTTGAGCAGTTCCATTTTGTACCTCTGTAAAATTTTTAATGTAAACGTCGTTAATAAAATAATTGGGTTGACCTATCTCTATCTCTAAATTGTGTAAAGTTATAGTCATTCTTTCAGATTCTACTACCCTTAACGGTTTTACATCAACTTGCCTGAGCAATTCTTTATCAATTATGGAATCAATTGGTAGATCAATTGAGAGATTAATTCTTTTTAATTCTGTTTTATCAATGTAAGATATTATACCTTCTACTAAATCATCATTCATTTCTTGAAGCCTTAAATCAAAAAATCTGATACCAAAATGGTTCTCTATTTTTTTTAGTTTTTTTAAGTATTCAAACAATTGATTTTTATCTTCTTTTTTGTCATAAAAATTTAATACATTTTCATATATAATACTATTCTCCTTGTAAATCTTGTATCGATCTTTCGAAAATAATTTATTTGTTATTTCATAAAACTTAATCCCAGAATTGGTATTAGAAAGAACTTCCTTAGGTTTGAATGTTACTTCTATATTTGATTTGTCTTTTTCAATATCAATTTCAAGTCTTATATCAATTTCAAAGTCTTTATTATTCAATTTTAACAATATTGAATTTTCAGAAGGTTTGGCTCCATAAATTTCAAAATTAATATTTTGTTCGATAAAGCCATCCGAAAAATGAATATCTACTGGACCTACCAAAAACGGTGTTTTTTTTACAATTATGTTCGAAAAATTATCAAATTCTTTAATTTTGAAATCTTTTTGATAGACACTTAATTCTTTAATCCAAGCACTATCAATCACCAAATCGGCGTAACTTTTTCCATTAATTAGGTCTGTAAGTTTATAGTTTTCAATTTTAGGAATATTTAACTTAAGTTTAAGTTCTGATTTTGTCCCTGGTTGACTAATAATATTAATTCTATCATTTGAAGCACATATATTTATTCTTAAATCATTGTTTTTTGCAAATTTGATTGCTGTATCAGTAGAAACTAACCCTCTTGGTACATTTGGGAAGAAATTGTCTTTGAGGTAAAGGAACAATTCAGGAAAAAACAACTCACTTTTCCCGTTTAAGTATTTAATTCCATTTTTTTTAAGGAATCCTCGTCTAGGTTCAGAAATTGAAGGAGCAATAAAAAACATATCTTTTCTACTGTGACCTAACTGATTTATTATTTTCTTAATTATTGTATCCACGTTGGGATCTTCAATAGAATAGCCAATGAATAAAATATGATTCGCTGACATTCTCTCTTTAACTGCATTCCAAAATATAGAGTCCTCCAGAGAGTCAGAAAAAAAATTTATATAATCCGTCCTTGTAAGAATAATTTTTTCTTTTTCTACCAAATCGCCATGTATTTTAAAGAGTATTTGGTTCTTTTGGTTGACCTTTGGATAATCTGTACTTTTTCTTACTACTTGAATACTATTGTTAGTTCTCTCTATTAAGTCGTCATAATTGGTCGTGATTAAGGTTTTGAATTGAGGCATTCCCGCCAGTAAATTGTGAATGCTTGTACTTATAGGTTCTCGGAGAAACTCTCGTACTAGAATGTTAAGTAAGAAATCTTTTTTTAATTTTTCTAAATTGGATATGTCATCAGTAAGTTTTGGCAAATCCTTTGTAAAATCAATTTTCGCTTTATATTCTTCTGGAAGTTCATCAAAAAATTTCTTCGCCAATTCTGCACCGGATGGAAAACCAGCATACATAGACATTCCTGCTCCAACAAAAAGTAGAACTTCCTCTTTACAGATTAAATCAAATAACTTTTGTTTTATTTTGTTCATACATCAATTATTTATCATAATAATCATTCACTATTTATTGGGACGATGGAATAGTTAAATTTGTGATTTCTTCTTTTTCTTCTCTTTGGTGAACAAATCGGCGGTGTATTTTTCGTAGAGTTCGAAGAGGAACTCCATTCTTTTGGCTTCGCTGGTGAATGGCTGTGAGCGGTAGGCTTGGTCTACCGCTTTGTCTAGGTCGATATGTGCTTTTACCAAGGCTGGCGGCATGGTTAATGGGTCGTAAAGGTCAGCCAATGAACTATTAGGGAATGCCAACCGAACATCCAAAACTTTCTGAGCCTTTTCTTCAATGTTTTTGACTTGGTTTTCTGCAGGATTCTCTGGCCATGGGAAGTTGTTGTAAACAATTGTGTTGGAATAGCTATAGTCACTTTTCATTCTCCCACAAGTGTTTTTGACCCATACCATATGCATTTTAGATGTAATTATACCAAAATGGAAACTATTTGCGTTAGGCAAATAGAAAAGTTTATCCCCGCAAATTATATTTTTATCACAAAATCCAATTGGAATATAAACCCTATTTTCCGAGGAAACCTTTGGAATAGCTAAATAATCAGAATCTGGCTGTCTTTCTTCTCCAAATAAAGAAGGAAACTGGGCAGCTTTTAATGTTTGAATTCTTTGGCTTTTTTGCCGAAACTCTTTAACTTTATTAATTCTTTCATATAGTTTTGGAGAATTCCTCAATGTGCTCAATTCTGCATTTTTAAACCAAAGGCAATACCTAGGAATGTTGTTCAAAAACTCTCTCCCCATTAAAAAAGGATGAACGTATTTTTCCACTTCTGGGGATTCCTTGCACAATAAGTCTTTCTCTTCCTTACTTAATAATAAATTACCATCATCAATTGCATCACTGCCTCTGTTTATTCCTGGAACATTACAAATTGGAACTGTTCTTTTTTGGATGAAAACATTTTTTGCAGCGACTAAATAAGGGTTTATATTTGAAACTATTATTTCATGTGGTTCTCCCTTAATATTTTCATATTCGAAGAGTAATTTCTTATTTATATCAAAATTAGCAAACCCAATTATTACCACATGAACTGCTGCGTTTCCTTTTGCCTCATTGCTCCATGAAAACGTGCGATGGGCAAAATGGATAAAAATATTATATACGGAAATTAATGTTTGCCATAATATTGCAGGTTGCTCTCCTTGCGAAATAGAATTTGTAGATACAAATGCTACTTTAATTTTAGTTTCTTGAATATATTTTGCAGACTTTAAATACCATGCTGATACATAATCCAAAACGCCACTTCCTTTAATATCGGAAAAAACAGAAGCCATATCATTTTTTTGATTTTGGCTTTGCCAAGCGTACCCTATGAATGGTGGATTACCTAAAATAAAGTTTAGATCTTTTTTTTCAACCACATCTTCCCAGTCAGTCTGCAAGGCGTTTCCATGGACGATTTTGGCCGATTTCTTCAAAGGTAAACGCACAAAATACTGGCCAAACTCTTGGCTTATTTGCATGTTCATCTGGTGATCCATGAGCCACATGGCCACTTCTGCTATTCGTGCTGGAAATTCTTCGTACTCAATGCCATAGACTTGGTCAACATCAAGCCAGATGATCTGTTCAATACTGGTCGCCAATTGGTTTTTGTATTGAGCCCTCAATATCTCGAGCTCGAGTAGGCGTAATTCTCGGTAAGTGATAACCAGAAAGTTACCGCAACCACAAGCAGGATCTAGAAATTTTAGTGTGCTTAGTTTTTTATGAAATTCTGGCAGTTTGTTTTTGTTGTCTTTTATATTGTGAAACTCTGACCAGAGTTCATCCAAAAACAAAGGTTTTATTAGTTTGAGAATGTTGGTTTCGCTGGTATAGTGGGCACCCAAATTACGGCGTTCTTTGGGATTCATGACACTTTGAAACATTGAACCGAATATTGCAGGGGATATCAGGCTCCAGTCAATATAGCAACAGTCTAATAATGCTTGTCGCATTTTGGTGTCAAAACTGGCTGTTGGCAATATTTCTTCGAATAGCTTTCCATTGACATAAGGAAAATCGGCCAGCTGCTCATCGAGGTTTTTGAATCGCCTTTCCTTTGGGGTGTTGAGTACCTGAAATAGTTCTTGAATGCGTGCGGCAAGGTCGCTCCCATCCACGGCGGTACGTTGTTCTATAAAATCCTGAAATTGCTGTTTGTCAAATATGGTGGTATCCTCAGCGAATAAACAGAATAAAATCCTGACCAAGTACACCTCTAAGGAATGGCCGGTATAGCCTATTTCTTCTAGCCTGTCGTGGAGTTTTCCCATTAGCTCGGCCGCTTTGATGTTGGCTGGGTCTTGCTCCTTATAGGTTTTCTTTTGGTACCCACTTATAAAGCCAAATAGCTGAACATGGTTTACAAAATCAGGAAGTTGGAATGTGCTGGTGGTTTTTTCCTCCGTGTCGTATAGTCTAAAGTTGTAAAAATCGCTTACCAAAATGTATTTGGGTAACTCATGGGCTTTGAGACCGAGGGCGTAATCTTTAGCTTGCTCAAAGGCTCTATCAAGGTTTTTACCCCTGCTTTTCATTTCTATGAGAATGGTGCCTTTCCAAAGCAAATCTATATACCCATCAGCATCGTTGATTTTCTTTACTTTATGTTCAAATGTTCCGATTTTTTTACGAGGAACCCCAAATACCTCGAAGAAAGCATCAAGAAATGGTTTTGCATCTGCGTCTTCATTGGAGGTGTCTGCCCACTCTTTTGAAAAGTGTAACGCTCGGTCTTTTATTTCGTTCCAGCTTAGTGCCATGGGGTGTTTAATAGGGGTTTGAGATTATCGAAAGTCGTTGGGTGGCTTTAGATAATAGTTTAATGCAATTTACGGAATGATGTTGAGAATTGGAAATGTTAATAAAGAGGCAATACTCGAGTATCTAAAAAGAAACATGAAACTCGGTTCGCTTTTTCAACTGTTCTTTAGCACCATCAACTTACTAATTCGGAACAAACACATTTCAAAACATTTTAAAGACATTTTATTCGAATAAAAAGTCTTTTTAAGCGAATAAATGAGCTTTTTGAAGCGATTCCCATTCGATTTCTAAACTAAAGAAGTAGCTTATTTAATAAAAAAATCTGCCGATTTAGATAGATATCCTGCCAAATAAACTATCACCTACAAAAAAAAATTACAATAATGGTGCGTTATAGATATAGCGGTATTGACTTCAACAAAAAGTAAATATACATTTGTTGCGGATAAGGAATAGGCCTTATTACATATTAAATTCACCACACAAATGAACAAAAACCCTTTATTTACGCTGAGCGTAAATGAGTTTTCTGAACTGGTCAGAGAACTCCTAAAAGCACAGCAGCCGCCAATCACAGCTAATCCTATAGCTGAAAGTTCTCAACCAGAAAGATTAAATTTTGAGCAAGCAGCAAAGTATCTCAAAATTTCTAAGCCTACCTTTTCTAGCCTAAGAAAGGATGGAGTAATACAAAGTTACCAGCTATCCAAAAAACGAGTAATTTTCCTTAGGGAAGATTTGGATAAGTACATTAAAAGCAAAAAACTTTTATAGTATGAAAGTTAGTACATGTCCTGTCTGCCAAAATAGTTTTGAAGGCAGGAAAAATAAAAAATATTGCTCTACCTTTTGTAAAACATCACATAACAATGAGGTTTTTCAAAAAAAGAATGAAGCTTTAAAGGAAATCATAGGAGAAGTTAAAAAAAACAGATTGGTCTTAAAAAAAATCTTCGAAATTTTCCAATCTACTCCAATACCAATTGATCTTTTAAGAGCCACAAATATCAACATGAAATATTTCACTTCTGTATCCAAAGAAGGGTATTATATGTTTGGTGAATATCAGTTTAGACCTAGCAATGACAATAAATATTATTCAATTTTAAAAAAGTAAAACTATGAAAATAGAATATCAGAATTTCGGCGATTGGTATAATAGCAATGCGTCCAATAATAATAGGATCTTGTATAGTTTACCCAACAATGATTTAGAAAATCATATAGTAAAAAAAGATAACAGCCTGTTATTGTTAAAAATAATCTTATCTATACTTCTCGGATTTATTGTTTTTCAAAATTGGATAAGGATAAAGGCATTATTTTCTAAAATAATGAAGAAAATAGACTTCCCTATGCCACCCGAAGATGAACAAGAAGCGTTAGTCATTGACGATACACCTGTGAAGTAAATAAGATAGTGTATTAGTTAAATAATAGCCTTCATTTTGAGAATTTGATAATCAAAATGAAGGCTATTTTGATTATATAAATAATGATAAAATAACCAGTTGCATATTCCAGTGAAAGTGAGCCAGCCATTCCGGTTCAAAGTGAGCCAGTTGAGTTGAGTTGTTTGGTCTTGATTTGATTTTGATTCAAAGATATTTAATTGTTTTGATTTTTGATGTTTTTTCTCAGTGATTCACCCTTTAGGTCTATTCTATGGGCTTGATGTATTATTCTATCGAGAATGGCATCTGCAATGGTGTTGTCATTGATGTATTGATGCCAAGCTGACACAGGCAATTGAGATGTGATAATTGTGGCGTATTTATTATGTCTATCTTCAATTATTTGTAGCAAGGCTAGTCTAGACTGAGTGTCTAATGGTGTTAATCCCCAATCGTCCAAAATCAGGAGGTGTTTTGATTCTATCCGCTCTGTTTCTTTTCTGAAAGCCCCATCTATTTTGTCTGTTTTTATTTTTCCAAGAAGTTTTGGGAGAGAGAAGTAAGCGACTTTTTTATTTAATAAACATGCTTGGTGGCCGATTGCTGAAGCAATGTAACTTTTTCCACATCCTGTGGCTCCAGTTATGATGATGTTTTCGCCACGGTCTATGAATCCA
>NZ_RJUD01000004.1 GCF_024343675.1 Lacihabitans sp. CS3-21 | reverse complement strand
ACATCCAAGGTTTTGCCACAGATACATACGAACTTTCTCAAGGTTTTGTCTTTAGAAGTTAATGAAAGTGAGAAGCAAATTTACCTAATGCTAAAAGACGAAAAGAAATGCCAGTTTAAACTCTCAGTATTTGATGTTGAAGGTAAGATGTTGTATATGAAGGATATAGGCGATAAAAAGCATGTTCTTTTGAACTCGAAAATTCTAAAAATAGCCAAGAATACCTATTTCTTGGCAGGAAATTTTGCTGACAATTGCTCGGATTTTTCTTCAGGTTTTTATGTAACTCCTCTAAACAGAACAGAAGATATTCAATTTTTCAAATTTTCTGAATTGCAGAATTTTTACACTTACCTTTCTCCGAAAAGACAAGAGAAAATAGAGGGCCGTTTATTGTCTAAAAAACTCAAAGGGCGTGATCCTAAAATAAGGCATAGGCTAAATCTACAACAACCTTATGTTTTTGATAATCAAGTACTATTGGTAGGCGAGGTATATTATCCAGAGTACAAAAATGCGATAAATTATTCTAGAAATTCACTATTGCATTTGGGTGAAAACTACAGAACTGTGCGGGATTTTAACAATTATAAATTTACTCAAAGCTTGTTTTGTACATTTGATTTTGATGGAAAAAAATCATGGGATTATAGCGTTGATTTAAAAAATCTTGAAAGCGAGGTTTTGAACAATAAAGTGCAAGTTAGCAATGCTAAAGAAGGTATTTTGGTGGCATTTCCAAAAGATGAAACTATTTTCTTGAAATTAATTTCCAAAGACAAACCGCCAGTTGATTTTGTGCCGCTCAATATCGGTAGTAAAAACAAGGAATTTGTTTCTGATGTAACGGTCGATTTGTTTTCCTGGTACAAACAAACATTCTTGGCTTTTGGGTATAAAACTACTAGGGCTGCGAATTCAATAGGTAGCAGAGAGTTTTTTTATTTGACCAAACTTACCTACGAAAATCCAGAGCTCAATTCGAAAACTTTTTAATAAGCCAGATAATCACATTTAATAAAATGCTTATAATGAGCAGCGTGGTTATTGGGAAGTACAATTTGAAATTCTCTTTTTCTATTCTAATATCACCTGGAAGTCTCCCAATCCAAGAAAGTTTGTCTCCGAAGAAATAAATTATTGTACCAATCAATACGATAATTAGTCCAGCTACTATTATATATTTTCCATTTGTCATGGCCTGTATTTTATTTCGTTAGGTCCTTTGATTTAAATCTTTACAAAATTGTATTTTTTATAAGATAATTTAAAATAAAAAGTTTAATTTTGTGTGTATAACAAATAAATTAGATTAATCTAACAATGAATTACGAAGAACTATTAAAAATAAATCCCGTATTATTAGCCCTTTTTGGAACACTCTTTACATGGGGAGTTACTGCACTTGGTGCTTCTTTGGTGTTTTTCTTTAAAAATATAAACCGAAAATTTTTTAACCTGATGCTGGGCTTTGCTGCTGGGGTAATGATTGCTGCCAGTTTTTGGTCTTTATTGGCCCCAAGCATCGAAATGACTGAAGAAAAAGGTGGAATAGGCTGGATACCGGCAGTAGTCGGTTTCCTCGCTGGTGGAGCATTTCTTTTTGTTTTGGATAAGATATTGCCTCATTTACATCTTGGAGAAAAAACAGAGAATGCAGAAGGTATTAAGACTTCTTGGCACAGGAGCGTTTTACTTGTTTTAGCCATTACCTTGCACAATATTCCTGAAGGATTGGCCATTGGTGTAGCCTTTGGCGTTTTAGCTCAAGACCCTTCAATTGGTGTTTTGACAAGTGCCATTGCTTTAACCATAGGTATCGGCATTCAGAATTTCCCAGAAGGTGCTGCTGTTTCTGTTCCATTACGAAGAGAAGGATTTTCAAGATGGAAAGCTTTTAAATATGGACAATTAAGTGGAATGGTAGAGCCTGTTGCTGGAGTTTTGGGAGCATTATTGGTTCTTTATGCTACACCCATTTTACCATATGCATTGGCTTTTGCAGCTGGTGCTATGATTTTTGTTGTGGTAGAAGAATTGATTCCAGAATCACATAATGGCAACGAAACCGACTACTCGAGCATAGGAGTAATGGTTGGTTTCGCTATCATGATGTTTTTGGATGTTTCTTTGGGCTAAAAATCAAGGTGGCAATTGAGCCAACCTTCATCATATCTGGTGCTGTATTTATCATAGAAATTGATGGCTGGGATGTTCCAGTCTAATACTTGCCACATCATACCGGAGCAGTTTTCCTCTTTGGCGATTTCTATGGTTTTATCAAATAACACCTTGCCAAGTCCGCTACCTCTGTGCGATTCAGTCACAATAAGGTCTTCAAGGTACAAACGGCGACCTTTCCAAGTAGAATATCTGAAATAGTAAAGTGACATGCCTACTATTTCTCCATCAAACTCAACTAATATGCATTCAAATGCTTTTTTTGGGCCGAAACCTTCTTCTAGCATTCTTTCCTCAGTGTTTGTAACTTCCTTTGGAGCTTTTTCGTAAAGGGCAAGTTCTCTTACCAAAGCCATCATTGCTGGCACATCTTTGGCTTCAGCTTTTCTAATATTTATCATTTAAATTGCAAGTAATGATCCCATTTTTCTAAAACTTTTGTAAAATCCTCTGGAAGTTCAGAGTCAAACTGCATCCATTCTTTGGTAGTTGGATGTATGAATCCCAATGATTTGGCATGTAGAGCTTGTCTCGGTATAATTTCAAAACAGTTTTCTACAAATTGTTTATACTTTGAAAATAAATCTCCTCTCAAAACTTTATCTCCTCCGTACGTTGCATCATTGAACAGCGTATGTCCTATATACTTCATGTGTGCCCTTATCTGGTGTGTCCTTCCAGTTTCTAGCTTACATTTTATTAAAGAAACGTAACGCATGTTTTTTATAACTTCATAGTGTGTGATGGCCTCTTTACCATAATCACCTTCCGGAAAAACATCCGAAATTCTTCTGTCTTTAAAACCACGGCCTATGTGAGCGTTTATAGTTCCTTTTGGCTCTTTTGGCTCACCCCAAATGAGAGCATTATAGGTCCGTTCGGTAGTATGATCTGCAAATTGTTTGGCCAAAAACTGCATAGCATATTCTGTTTTGGCAATTACCAAAAGGCCAGAAGTTCCTTTATCTATTCTGTGAACTAAGCCAGGACGCACCTTGCCGTCTGTTCCAGTTGGTAAGTTGGCAAAATGATGCACCAAGGCGTTCACAAGCGTACCCGTGTGGTTTCCGTGGCCAGGATGCACCACCATTTCTGGCGATTTGTTCACTATCATCAAGTCGTCATCTTCATATACAATATTGAGCGGAATGTCCTCAGGTAAAACTTCACTAGGGATACCGCTTGCTTTTGCCAATGAAAGTGTAATTTTGTCCAGTGGCTTTACTTTATAGCTCGGCTTAACATTGTTTTCGTTGACTTTTACAGAATCTGTCTCGATGGCATTCTGAATTCGGTTTCTCGAAATACTTTTTAGGTGATGCGAGAGGTATTTGTCAAGACGCATGAACGTTTGACCTGGGTCAACATTGATGACAATGGTTTCGATGATTTCGTCCTCTTCGTCGTCAAAAGCGTCTATATTTTTTTCTAATGTATTCATATGGGTGCAAATTTCGTAAAATATGCTTGAATTCGAAAGCTTAATAAATATTCCAACGCCAGTATTTGAGATTTTCGACGATTTATTTCTTGAAAACGACATAAAAGTATTCGTAAAACGTGACGATCTTACGCATGAGCAAGTTTCTGGAAATAAATTCAGGAAATTAAAATATAATTTGATTGAAGCAAAAAACTTGGGATTTAAGAAAATTTTGACGTTTGGAGGTGCTTATTCCAATCACATTGCGGCCGTCGCCGAGGCTGGTTTTCTTTTTGGCTTTGAAACTTTGGGTATCGTAAGGGGGGATGAGCTCAACGAAGAAAGTAGTCCAACGCTCAAAATGGCATTTCAAAAAGGGATGCGGTTTGAGTTTGTGAGTAGGGAAGCTTATCGAAATAAGGAAATACTCTGCAGTAAGTTTTCGAATGAATATTTCGTAATTCCAGAGGGCGGTTCAAATCATTTGGCACTCAAAGGGGTGGCTGAACTTTTAGATGAGCAACCTCATCCCGAATACATATGTACTGCAGTAGGTACTGGTGGAACCATGGCTGGATTGTTGAATAATTCCGATTACAAAGGGAGGGTATTAGGATTTTCTGTATTAAAGAATAGTGATTTTTTGATAAATGAAGTTTCTGTCTTTTTGGAGAAAACCTTTCCTGATAATGCAGAACTAGAAACAAAATTTCATTTTGGTGGGTATGCAAAATATAATGACGAATTATTGAGATTTATAAGAGGATTTGAGCTCAAACACGGTTTTTATTTAGATCAAGTTTATACTGGTAAAATGTTTTTTGGTGTATATCAAAAGATAAAAGAAGGGCATTTTAAAAAAGGAACGCGTATTATCCTTCTGCACACTGGTGGTTTGCAAGGGCGTCTTCCTGAACTTTAATGGTTAGAGGCTTGGTTTCTTGGGTAATTACTTTCTTTGTAAACTATTTCATAATGACCTACAATGGATTTTACGAAGTTGCACTAAGCGATATTCGATTTTCATATTTAAGGTATTTCTTTTTTTGGAGTTCCTTATTTTTACATCTTTGAAGAATAATTTCTTCTCAAAATCAATGCGGCATATGCTAATTTTTGATAAAAAACAGTAAACAGCAAATCCAAAAGGATAAAATCAACGTATATGTTTGATATTCAAAACTTTTCTGAATCAGATTGGTTTTTACTTTGTTGTATTGGTAATTCATTTCTTAAAAACGATATCATGAAATTAAAATCTCTGTCGGTGTTTTTGTTTTCGGCCCTTATACTATTGTCGTCTTGTTCGCAAGCACAAAAGAAAACTAAAAAAGCTCAAGTAAATTTATCTGGCCTGTCTAAAGCCTACTTTGCGAGTGGGTGTTTTTGGTGTGTAGAGGAAGTGTTTGAGTCGGTAAAAGGTGTAAAAGAAGTAGTGAGCGGTTATGCAGGAGGGAAATCGTTGAATCCCACTTATGAAGAGGTAGGGAGTGGCAGAACAGGACACGCAGAGGCGGTTGAGGTATATTATGATGCAAAAGTGATAGATTTTAAAACATTGGTAAAAGTATTTTACGGATCACAAGACCCCACCACAATCGGCCAAGCTCCTGATTTTGGTCCCCAATATCGCTCAATTATATTTTACTCCAACCTAGAAGAAAAAGCAATTGCTGAGGCTGCAAAAGCAGACCTTGCAAAGTCTGGTATTTATAAAAAGCCGATAGTTACAGAAATTACGAAATTGGAAAAGTTTTATGACGCAGAAGATTATCACCAAGATTATGTCAAAAATAATCCGAGTCAATCCTATGTTGTTGGCGTATCTGTACCCCGTTTCCAAAGGTTTAAAAAGAAGTTTCCGGATTTGTTGAAGTGATTTGAGTATCTTTAATAATTGACTTACCTGTTTAGGTAAGTCTTTCTAAAACTACAAAGTAAACCTTTCGATTCGCTTTGTAGTGGTTTGTTATTCAAAGTCGGAAGCGACCCCTGCCCAACCTTCTTATCCGTAGTGAGATGCTTCAAAACAAAAAAAGCGAACCTTTCGATTCGCTTAGTGACCGTTTGTTATTCAAAGTCGGAAGCGACCCTTGCCCAACCTTCTCATCCGTAGTGAGACGCTTCAAAACAAAAAAAGCGAACCTTTCGATTCGCTTTGTGACCGTGTAGGGATTCAAACCCCAAACCTTCTCATCCGTAGTGAGACGCTCTATTCAGTTGAGCTACACAGCCATTTGGACTGCAAAAGTAGTGGTTTTCTTATTTATTCCAAAAAAAATGTCAGTTAATTTTTAAGTTCTGTAAGTTTTTCTGGGTTAATATTTTCATAATATTTCTTTATTTTGAGGATAATTGCCAAGCCCACAGCTACTTCCGAAGCTGCAACTAACATAATAAATAATGCAAAAATTTGTCCTTGTTCTGGTATTTTATCAAATTTACTAAAGGCCACAAAATTAATGTTTACGGCATTTAACATCAGTTCAACGCCCATAAGCATCAAAATTAGATTTTTTTTGGTAACTATTATCGCAAAGCCTATGGCAAACAATATGGCGGAAACAATAAGGTAAGGTGTTAAACTATTCATCTTTTTTAGCAATATAAGTGGCACCTATTAAGGCCATAAGCAATAGCACCCCAATAATCTCTAATATCAAAACCGAGTCTGTCATTAAATTATATCCAAGGTTTTTGATGTGCTGCTGAGGTTTAAAGCTACTAATGTTATACTTTGATTCAAGAACTAAAAATGAAAGTAGCAAAGACAAACTGACCGCAATGGTAAGACTAAAAACCATATCCTTGTTTTCAATATTTAGCCTACCTTTTCCCATTTTTTTGTTGGAGCTTAGCATGATACCAAAAATTAGCAATATCAATATACCGCCTATGTAAATCATGATTTGGGCAGCAGATACAAATTCACCACCTGCAAAAACAAATATGCCTGCTACGCCCAAAAAACTTACTAGAAGGCCATAGGACGCATATAAGACGTTTTTAGAAAACAAAACATACAATGCCCCAATGACTGCAACCAGACAAAAAATGCCAAATGCCACATTTCCATTTTGTAATTCCCTAAGAACTATTTCCATTTATGATTTGGGTTTAAGTTTAGGTACAAATTTTGCCGGTTCTTTTATTGTTTCTACTCCGGAATCAACTTTTTGATTAGGTTCAATTGCTGTACTATCAGTTATTGTAGGTTTGAGTTTTGGTACAAATCCAGCTGGTTTTGGGTTTGTATTGTTCTCATTTATATCAATATCTGGCTTAAGTTTAGGCGTGAATCCTGTTGGTTTAACATCTGAAACAACTTCAGCCGGTTTTTTAGGAACAAATTTAGGTTTTAAATCTATATTTGAATTTAAACTAACGATCTCCTCTGATACTATCGCTGATGGTTTTTTTGGTATAAATTTCAGATTTGTCTGTGCCTCAGAATTTTCTTTTGTTATTTCAACTGGCTTTTTAGGCAGGAATTTAGGCCTTTCTGTTGGTGTTATATTTTCAAATGGGGTTTCCGTAGCATTTGTCGGCTTCTTCGGAACAAACTTCGGCTTTAATTCTTCTGATTTATTTTCAACTACTTCTTTATGTTCAGGAGCAGAAATAATCGGCTTCTTAGGACTAAATATTGGTTTTGGCCTTTCGGCCGGTATTTCTTCTAAGTTTTCTCGTATTATTTCTGACTGAGTTGGCTTTTTTACAGCTTCAACCTCTGTTTTAATTTCATCAATAAACGTTGGTGGTTTAGGCTGAAAAGCACTCGGTATCTTTGGTTTAAAAGCCGAAACGGTATCTGATTTTGGAGCAGCCACCTCAGTTTTTGCCAATTTAGCTGCCTCTTTTTCTGCTACAAATTGGTCATAAAGGGTTCTTTTTTCTTCTGCTTCTTTTTCTGATAAATTTGAAAAGGCCAAGTTCAATAGGCTGACATCCAGCACACTGTAGTCGTATTCGCTGTTCATAGTGAGGCACTCTGTTGGGCAAACCGTGGTACAAAGGCCACAAAAGCAACACTTGGCCAAATCAATATCAAACTTAGCTGCATGAAGCCTAACTGGCGAACCATCTGAAGTTGTTCTTATCAATTCAGGTGACTTTATAGCTTCAATTTCAATGCAATCTACAGGGCAGATTTTGGCACATTTGTCACATACTATACAGTCATCTATCTCACAATCTAACTGATATCTGCCAATTTCTGGCACAGAAATGCTCTCGTGCGGGTACTGAAGAGTGACAAATCCTTCCGAAATTTTGAAATAATTTTCGTCCTGTACATTCAAGGCACCTTTGGTTTTTCGGGCTGCCCACAAATGCTTCAGGGTCAGACTCAAGCCCTTGGTGGTGGTTTTTATTCCTCTTTTTATGTTTTGAAAGTAGGCCATGTGCAAATATAGCTTCATTTTAAAACAATTTTAGTAGTTTTGAGATAAAATTAAAGGATAAAAACCTTTCCGATGGAAAAAATACATACGTTCGTTTTACCACCAAATATTGCATTGGATGAACAGCTTTTAGAACAATTTCTTAGAGATAAGTTAAATGTTTCGGCTGGCAAGAGCTTTTATTTCAGGAAGTTAAAGCAGTCTATTGATGCCCGAAAGAGAGATGTTAAAATCAATCTTGAACTAGAAATTTCGCTAGATTTTCCTTTTCAAAATACTGATTTTGGGAAATATGACTACCTCAAAAAACAATTTACCAAGACTTTAATAATCGTTGGATCAGGGCCAGCAGGTCTATTTGCTGCCCTGAGGTGTATTGAACTCGGTATAAAACCTATCGTATTAGAAAGAGGGAAAGACGTAAGAGCCAGAAGACGAGATATTGCAGCTATCAATAAAGAGCATATTGTCAATTCTGACTCAAACTATTGCTTTGGCGAAGGAGGTGCAGGAACCTATTCGGATGGCAAACTGTACACACGATCAAAAAAACGAGGAGACGTTAGGAGAATTCTGGAGATTTTGGTCAATCACGATGCCACTGAACAGATTTTGGTGGATGCACATCCACATATTGGTACCAATAAGCTCCCCGTGGTGGTGGCTAACATTCGTAAGACCATTTTGGATGGAGGCGGCGAAATTCATTTCGAAACGCGAATGACAGATTTTTTACTAAAAAACAGCAAGATTTTTGGCGTTGTAATAAATAATAAAGAAGAGATATTGGCCGATGGTGTGATTTTGGCCACAGGACATTCAGCAAGAGATGTATTTCAATTATTAAATGATAGAAAAGTGCTTATTCAGGCAAAACCATTTGCCATGGGGGTTCGAGTAGAACATACGCAAATGTTTGTGGATCAGTGCCAATATCATGCTGACAACCGTGGTTTGTTGCCTGCGGCATCTTATTCGTTGGTTGCACAGACTTACTACAATCAAATCCAAAGGGGGGTTTTTAGCTTTTGCATGTGTCCTGGTGGATTTATTGTTCCATCATCTACCGAACAGCACGAACTTGTGGTAAATGGTATGTCGCCCTCAAGAAGAGATTCAGTATTTGCTAATTCTGGTGTCGTTGTAGCTGTTAATGAACATGATTGGAAGGAATTTGAGTCTTTCGGACCTTTGGCAGCTCTGGAATATCAAAAATCAGTGGAACAAAATGCCTACAAAAAAGTAAAAGAGGCTATTGGTATTCATAAAGAATTTGTTCAAACTATGCCAGCCCAAAAAATCAAAGATTTTTATAAAAGTAGGAAATCATACCAGTTAAATGAGACCTCTTATCAGCCTGGACTTTTGGCCATGGATTTTAATGATGTTTTGCCAAAATCCATTTCAGAGCCATTAAAGGAGGGTTTTAAACAATTTAGTCAGAAAATGCGAAACTATGACGAAGGTCAAATGATTGGTATAGAAAGCAGAACATCCTCGCCAGTTAGGATTCCAAGAGACAAAGAAACATTGGAACACCTTGAAGTAGAAAGGCTTTTTCCTTGTGGTGAAGGTGCCGGTTACGCTGGTGGAATAGTGTCGGCCGCCATGGATGGAGAACGTTGTGTGGAAGCATTTGCAAACAAGTATTTGTAGAAGAATTATTTTAATTCTCGTTTTTTAACTTTATCTTTAGTATATCAAACAGGAATCCAACGTGTATTTTGAACCATTCATCAACTCACTTTCAAGTAAATTAAAAGGACCTCTGCCAGGTGTGGATTTTCAGCGGAAATTCATGCACGAGGAAAGGCTTATGTCCGATATTAAACCCAATGACACTACTCGTCAAAGTGCTGTTTTGGTGGCTTTTTATCCTTCAGATGGAGATGTTTATCTTCCTTTAATTCTTAGACCTGCTTATGATGGCACCCATGGAGGACAAATGGCTCTTCCTGGTGGGAAAATGGAATATTCTGACGAAAATTTGGTTAGAACCGCATTGAGAGAAGCTCAAGAAGAAATAGGAGTGAAAGCCATGGATGTGAACATTTTAGGCGAATTGACTGATGTTTTTATACCTGTGAGCAATTTTATTGTAAAACCCATTGTAGGTTATTTAGATTATAAGCCTGATTTTTTTCCTGATAAAAAAGAGGTTGAGAAAATATTTGAAGTGGAGTTTTCGGATTTTTTAAAACTTGAAAATAAAGGAATACGAAACATAACAGTTGGCAAAAGAAATTTAAGTGTGCCAGGTTTTGATATTCAAGATCAGTGGATTTGGGGGGCTACAGCCCTAATAATTAACGAAGTCGTGGAGATTGTGATTTCTTAATTTAAATGATCATAAATCAGTTTTGATATTACAGCCAAAGTTTTTACACCATCATCGGCATTTTTAAGGTTTTTAGATAGCAGTATTAATACATATTTACGCCCGTCAGGTAAAAATACGATTCCAGAGTCATGCTGCACTCCTGTAATCGATCCTGTTTTGTGGGCTACTTTTACGGTTTTAGGTAAATGTGCTGGTATTATTTCATTGAACTTCTGCTCAAATAATATCTCCATCATCAAAGAATTGCTCGGTTGCGTCAAAGCAATGTGTTCAAATATTTGCATAAGACCAAAAGGAGTGGTTTTGTTATTTAACCCAGCTTCAAAGGCTTTTTGGTCCTCTACACCTCTCAAAACTATATTTTCTTTGATATTCAAACTGCTAAGGAGTTTCATGACATTTTTAGCACCCACTTTATCTATAAGGATATTGGTGGCAAGGTTACTGCTTTTTGTCATCATTTCAAAAGTAAGGTCATGAATGGTCATTTTTTGCCCGATTTTTCGATAAAGGATATCGTCACTATCGTCATTTATGCTTAAAGAATATCTGCTTTTATCTACAATACTTTCAAATTCATTCTGGACAATTATGGAATCCGAAATTTTGAATTTCCCTTGTTTTTCCTGATTGAAAATTTCCAACATTACGGGTGTTTTCATGGTGCTAGCGGCATGGAAATATTCGTGGGCATTAATAAAAATAGTATCGCTATTATCAAGATTTTTGAAAGCAAGTCCAAAATCCCCTTCGGTTTTAGACATTAATTCAATGATTTGATCTTTTAATCTAATATTTTTTTGTCCCGAAATATTCATACATGTAAATAGGAAGCATCCGAAAGTGATGAGGGCTGATTTTTTCATTTTTTAAAAATAGATAATAAAAAATTTTAATTACGTCAAAATTATTTAGTTTCGCAATTGAACAAAATACATTTATGAAAAAAATTATCCCAATTTTAATTTTAGTATCTATTGCAACGTATTCTTTTGCAAAATCCAAAAAAATAATTGATGCAAAAACAGATGCTATTTTTACCCAATATTGCTCCAGTTGCCATGGAGAAAAAATTGAGGCGTTTGTAGATAGAAAATGGAAGTATGGAACCACCAAGGTGGATATTGTAAAAACAATCACCAATGGTGCGGTAGATGCTGGTATGCCTTCTTGGAAAAATACGTTGTCTTCAAAGCAAATAGACAATTTGGCCAATCAAATTGTTAAAAGTTTGGCAAATGTTGACCAATATAAGTTTTCTTCAAAACCCAAAACCAATATTTTTAAATCTGGCTCTATGAATTTGAAATTAGATACAGTGGCGACGGGTTTTGATAGTCCGTGGGGTATTACCCAACTACCAGACGGCCAACTTTTAGTAACCGATAGAGCTGGTAAACTATATAAAATAGACCAAAATAAACAAAAAACGGAGATAAAGAATACCCCAAAAGCTCTTTCAAAAGGACAAGGTGGGTTGTTGGACGTAGAAATTCACCCACAGTATGCTTCGAATGGCTGGGTCTATCTAAGTTATTCAAAATATAAAGAAGATGCAGGAGCAACCTGGACCACCACCGCCTTGGTAAGAGGAAAAATTGTGGGGGATGAATTTATTGAATCCAAAGAAATATTTGAGGCAAATCCTTACACGAAAACCACGCATCATTATGGGTCGAGGATTGTTTTTGATGACAAAGGATATTTGTATTTAAGTGTTGGCGAAAGAGGAAAGCATTTTGAATACGCACAAGGTACAGAAAATGATCTTGGGAAAATCCACAGAATTTTTGATGATGGAAGAATACCCGAGGACAATCCCTTCTTTGGGAAAGCACCTAATAGTCAAACACTTTATACGTATGGAAATAGAAATCCCCAAGGATTAACGCAGCATCCTATTACCAAAGAAATCTGGGAGCATGAACATGGTCCAAGAGGTGGTGATGAAATTAATATTGTTAAAAAAGGAGTAAATTATGGCTGGCCAACTATCAGTTATGGTATCAATTATGATGGCAAACCCATAACCAATCTTTCTAAAAAAGAGGGTATGGAGCAGCCAATTCATTATTATTTGCCATCTATCGCTCCTTCAGGAATGGCGTTTGTGACTGGTGATAAATACCCATCTTGGAAAGGAAATTTGATCATAGGCTCTTTGAGGTTTAATTATTTAGAGCGGGTAGTTTTGAAAGAAAATAAAGTGCTAGAAAACTACAAGGAACTACTCAATATAGGAAGGATGAGAAGTGTGAAAATGGGTCAAGACGGTTTCATTTATATTGGTGTTGAAAATCCGGGTATGGTGTTTAGGTTGATACCATTGAGTAAATAATTCTAAATGTCCTTTAGTATTTTTTTAAAGAAAGAAGATTTTTTTTTGTTAAGTAATTAATTTTAAGATTTTTATATGTTGAAAATCCCAATATTTGCGGCGGTATTTCTAAGTTTTTTTTTCGCAGAAGACTTCACATCATATACCCAGAACATCCCAAATTCTAATGAAAAAATAGAAATGGTAGCGATAAAAGGAGGGAAGTTTATGATAGGAAGTCCAGCAACTGAAGCTGCCAGAAAACCAGATGAAGGTCCTCAAAAGGAAGTGGAAATAAGTCCGTTTTGGATGTCAAAGTACGAAACCACTTGGGATACGTACTTAATTTTTCAAAACAAAGAACTTGAAACAGAAAAAAACTTAAAAGTGGATGCCATAGCCAGGCCAACTAAACCTTATGTTGAAATGAGCTTTGGCCAAGGAAAAAATGGAGGGTTTCCTGTTTGTAATGTAACACAGTTTGCAGCAAGAGCTTATTGCAAATGGCTATATCAAACAACAGGTATTTTCTACAGATTACCAACTGAAGCAGAGTGGGAATACGCGGCTAGGGCTGGAACCAATACGCCTTACTATTTTGGAGATAATCCGAAAGAAATTGGTGAGTATGCATGGTATTTCGATAATTCAAACGGAGCCTACAAGATAGTGGGAGGAAAAAAACCAAACGCTTGGGGGCTGCATGATATGTACGGAAATGTAGCCGAATGGACTTCAGACTTTTATGAAGAAAATTACTATTCTAAAATTTCAGCAAAAGATCCTAGTAATCAAATGTTTGAATTGTATCCGCATACCATAAAGGGAGGGCATTGGGATGACGATGCTGATCTTTTGCGAAGTGCAGCCAGAAGGCCTTCTACACCTCGTTTGAAACAACGTGACCCTCAAATACCACGTTCAAAATGGTGGCTCACAGATGCTCCATTTTTGGGTTTTCGAATTGTAAGACCAGTGATTGTGCCTTCACAGAAAGAAATTGATGCTTATTTTGCTCTTCCACCGGTGGATGAGTGATGCCGTTAAATGTATTTTTAATTTAGAATTTGAAATTACAATTTTTAATGTCTATTTTCGATAAAAATAACTTATACATATTCAACCAAAAAATAAACGAAAAATGAACAATTTAGATAGAAGATCATTCCTAAAAAGTACTTCACTTGCCACTGGAGCCATTATTGCGGCCTCTCCACAAATGTCTTCTGCCTTTTACGCCAATGCTGGGGATGAAATAAAAGTAGCACTCATTGGTTGTGGGGGAAGAGGTACTGGAGCTGCATTTCAGGCACTTTCTGTCAAAGAAAATGTAACTTTAGTAGCGATGGCTGACGCATTTAAAGACAGAGTAGATAAATGTTACACCTCTTTAATGTCAGATAAAAACCCAAAAGTAAAGGCTAGAGTAAAAGTGGCCGAAGAAAATAAATTTGTCGGTTTTGAAGGATACAAAAAGGCCATTGCTTTAGCAGATGTGGTGATTTTGACGACACCTCCAGGTTTTAGACCCATTCACTTTGAAGAAGCTGTAGCCCAAGGTAAACACATTTTTATGGAAAAACCTGTTGCTACAGATGCACCAGGAATCCGAAGAGTGCTGAAAGCTGCAGAAGAATCTAAAAGAAAAAACCTCAAGGTAGTTGTGGGTCTTCAGAGACATTACCAAAAGTCATATTTGGAAACTTACGATAGAGTCATCCATCAGAAAGTGATTGGAGATATAGTATCTGCGAGATGTTATTGGAACAATGATGGTGTTTGGGTGGTAAAGCGTGAAAGTCAGATGACAGAAATGGAGTATCAAATGCGTAATTGGTATTATTTTGTATGGTTATGCGGTGATCATATTTGTGAGCAACACATTCATAACATTGATGTTATAAACTGGTTTAAAGGGGGGCATCCCACTGAGGCAATTGGAATGGGAGGAAGAGAAGTTAGAAAAGGCAATGAATATGGCGAGATTTTTGATCATCATTATGTGGAGTTCCAATATGGCGATGGAATGATTTTGAATAGTCAGTGTAGGCATCAGCCAGGTACAGTTTCTAACGTTTCGGAGCATTTAGTGGGTACCAAAGGCCGTGCCACTGAGGGTAAAATAACCGATTTAGCAGGAAATAGCCTTTGGAGACACAGAGATGCGGATGATAAAAATCCTTATCAAGTAGAACATGATGTTTTGTTTGATTGTATAGTAAATAACAAACCTATAAATGATGCCGAAAATGGAGCAATGGCCACCATGACGAGTATTTTGGGAAGGATGGCCACATATTCTGGCCAAAAAGTGAAATGGGAGGATGCCATTAACTCAAATATAAATCTCATGCCAGATAAGTTTGATTGGAATGCTATGCCAAAAACTCTTCCTGACAGCAAGGGATTTTATCCAGTACCTGTACCTGGAAAAGATAAGATTATATAATAGCCTAAGTTTAACAATATGATGTGTTCATGAAAACTATTGCTTTTTTATTTTTAATAATATTTGGCGTAGTGGGTGTATGTACCAAGTTTTTGAAATTGGAACTCTATTTCAATATATTTTTGGGACTTTTCATTCCATTACTTGCTCTGTATTATTTATTTAATAGAAAATCAAAAAAGTTGCCTGTCGATAAACACATAATTTTTGCTTTATTGACCTTATATATATCAGATTTGTTAGAGCTCAGTTTTTTTAAAGACTTGCAGATTAAGGATAAAATTCAAATTTCACTTCATTTAATTATCCAATTTTTGTTTTTAATAGTTTTTAGAAAAGAAGGGGCAATTTTAGTCCAGGAGTCAAAAATAGATGTTCTAAAGATTTTTATACCAGCAGGATTAGTTTTCCTTATTTTCGGATATTTTGTATTTGATGAAACTAAGGTTCTCAATTACATCCTGCTGGTTTTATACGCCATTTTGGTAGTTATCTTGTTCATTCTAAGCATGTATAGGCCCATCAATAATTACTCATTTTACTTTGGAGTTTTTGGAATGACCCTCTTGTTTTTATATGGACTATTTTATTTTTTATTCTCTTCGCAGAATAGTATTGAGCAGTTTTATGGGATTAGTTTTGGTTTTTATGTATTTTCACAAATATTTCTCTTTGAAAGCTTTTCTACAAATCTAAAACCAAAATATGAATAAAAATAGTTTGATATTTTTGTTAGTATTTTTATTACTGGCACTAGAGGTAACCTTCTATTACACTGGCAATTTCTACCTAAACATAGCAGTTAAGTTTTTCATTGGTACTTTGTTGGTTTATTTTTATTATATCCAAATAGAAGGAAAGCTTCTTTATACAGACAATATTTTCTTCATAGCTTTTGCTTTCGGTTTTATGGGCGAGATAGGATTTGTTTACCAAAAAACTGAGGTTTTAAATTCAATATTGGTTTTTCTGTATTTGGTTGAGCATCAGTTGTATATAATTCTTCTTAGACAGCCCAATTTTCAAAAGAAGAATATGACCAACTTTGATTTAATGAAAAAAGGCTGGCCATATATTCTAACGGCATTTTTATTTTTTGGATTTTTCTTAATGGAAATCGTGCCTGATTCAATATTTGTCTTGATGATATTTTACGTTTTCCAATTTGCCATTATGGGGGCGTATTCCTTGATGCTAAACAACAGTTTTGAGGGCAAAAAATACATCATAATTGCGGTTGGCCTAATGGCTGTTTCTGATATTATTTCTTCTTGGTATGTGTTTTTAGGAGACTTTAAATTTGGCTACCCTATTATTAGGACGCTATATATTTCCTCAAAGTTTCTCTTGGCATATGGGTTTATTCTAAACAGGAAAAAAATATTAGCAGATGCCGCTAATCATTGGGAAACGGGAGATATATAAAGCCAGCAAACGCTTGATCTATTACAAATAGACAACAATATTCTTCAGGGTCTTTGTAGTTTTCCTTGAAAAACTCAACTGATTCCTCACCAATCATATTTCTTGAAATGAATTCTTCCAAAAAGCTGGCTCTGTATTCATAAGTAGTCTTAAAATCAACTTGCTGAAACAATGTAGCTCCGATTTCAACTGGATTTTCGGTTAAAATAAAAATTGGATTTTCTGAAAACTTCCTCTTAATTATTTGATAAGATGCTTCTTTTAAGTGTTCAGAAACTTTTATAAAGTCAGAAGAGACTTTTCCCATGAGCTTTTGATTGATTTCTGGAGAATTGGCATCATCCATTAATACATTTTCATTGCTGTGATTTATCATATCGTCTGTTAGTTTTAGAATCTGGCCGATAGAATTAGGCCCAAGTCTTTATATTTTAAATTAAACCTTTTGGCTAAATGTAAATTGGTAACACTGCCTTTGTAGCAAACTACTCCTTTCATAAACCATTTATTCTGAAAAATCATTTCATTAACACCACCCAATCCTTCTGTTTTTAATAATACAGGCGTAAAAATATTGCTCAATGCAATACTGGCTGTGTGAGCAAAGCGAGATGCGATATTAGGTACACAATAATGTATCACATCGTGTTTTTTAAACACAGGACTACCATGGCTGGTAACCTGGGAGGTTTCGCAGCAGCCTCCATGATCAATCGCCACATCGATAATTAGTGAGTTTGGTTTCATTTTAGCCACCATTTCTTCAGTAATCACCATCGGAGCTACTCCAATTTCGCTACGCAACGCACCTATCACCACATCTGCTTCTTGTATGGCATTACTTAGGTTTACTGAATCAATAATTGAGGTGAAAATTCTACTTCCGACTGCATATTGAAGCCGCTGAAGTCTATAAAGTTGCCTATCAAAAACCTTGATATTGGCTCCCAATCCTAAGGCTGATCTTGCGGCAAATTCTCCGACAGTTCCCGCTCCGAGAATTACCACGTTGGTTGGCGGCACACCTGTTATTCCACCGAGAATAATCCCTTTACCATTGTTGACACTACTCAAATATTCCGTACCAATTAACAAAACGGCACTACCAGCAATTTCACTCATAGCTCGGATAATGGGGAATTCTCCAACCTTATCTTCTATAAATTCAAAAGCAATGGCAGTTATTTTTTTCTTATTTAAATTGTTAAAATAGGCTTGATCCAAGACTGGCAAATTGAGCGTAGAAATAAGCGTAGCGTTTGGTTTAATAAATTCAAACTCTTCTTCTTTCAAAGGTTCGATTTTTAGAATTATATCATTCTCAAAAATTTCTTTGTGGCTAAAAACAATATGAGCACCGGCATTTGAATAGTCCATGTCTGAGTAATTTGCACTCAGTCCAGCACCAGTTTCAACTGAAACTGACATGCCGTTTTTGACCAGTAGGGCTACCGCATCAGGTGTCAAGGCTATTCTTTTTTCAAATTCTGAAGATTCCTTGGGAAGTCCCAAGCTTAGGCTATTGTGTTTTTGTTGAATAGCAAAGGGCGATTCTTTAGGACTGATGGCCGAAGCCCGAGCAAGTTCTTTTAAAGTATCTGTTGCCATTATTTTATAATTTTAAGATATATATTTCTTGAAATGTTCTCGTTGTGTTCAATATTTATTTCCAAATACGGAGTAGGAAGAATGGGTTCAATAATTTGTGGCCATTCTATCCAGCATTTTTTGCCAGAATCTAAGTATTCTTCAATTCCAAAATCTAAGGCTTCCTCTAAAGAACGCAACCTGTAACAATCAAAATGAAAAACTTTGTCATCATATTCATTCACATAAGAAAATGTAGGGCTGCTTATTAAATCTTGAATGTGGAGTTTATTGGCTAGAATTTTTATCAAAGTAGTTTTTCCAGCTCCCAAATTCCCCACGAAAGTCCAAACTGGAAGCTCATTTCCAATTTTAATTATTTCATCTGCAACTTGTGAGAGGCCCTCTACCCCAACATTTAAATATTTCAATTAAGACTGTTTTTTTGCAAATTTAATATTTAAAAATTCTAGAGTTTATTAATTGCGACTTTTTTAAAGTTTTGTATAATTTCAATTAAATAAATATTCTAAAAATCAGCTTTTTAGGGCAAATTATCATTTCTTATTGATTTTGTTAGATTAAAGCAATGACCTTAAATATTTTTTATAATAGAAAGTGACAAAATGATATAAAATTTTCGGAACTTTGAGCTGTGATTTTGTCCTCATTACATTCATGCTCGAAAGTAGAAAACCAGTTATTTTAATATTCTTTTATACCATTGGGGTTATCTATATCCTTAGATTATTCTATTTGCAAATATTAGACACCAAGTATCAATCGCTAGGAGCACTAAACTCTATTAGGCGAGAAATTAACATTCCGCTCAGAGGTCAAATTTATGACCGAAACGGCAAGCTAATTGTAGCCAATGAGGAAGTGTATGACGTTTATGTTACACCCAAAAAGGTTTATCCTTTCGATACCGCCTCTTTTTGCAATCTTTTCAATATTACCAAAGGTTTTCTAGATAGTACTTTAACAGCCGCCAGAGAATATTCTAAAGATCGTCCGTCGCTTTTTCTAAGGCAACTCACCAAAGAAGAATATGCAAGTGTGGTAGATGCCATGATTCAGTATCCTGGTTTTACTTTTGAGCAATCCTTTTTCAGGACATACCCAGGAAAAACGCTTGCCAATGCTTTGGGTTACATCGGAGAAATTCCTCAAAAGAAATTTGAAGAGCAAGAAGAGGAATACTATAGAAAGGGAGATTACATTGGTTTATCAGGCTTAGAAAAATATTATGAAAACGAACTTCGAGGAATAAGAGGCGTGAAGTTTACGCTGATGAATGTAAAAGGAGAAGAAAAAGGCCAGTACAACGAGGGTAAATATGATACCATGGCAGTAATTGGTCAAAATCTGTACACCTCTATAGATTTAGAGCTTCAGCAACTGGCTGATACTTTGTTCAAAAATAAAGTAGGTTCTGTTGTTGCTATTGAGCCTTCCACAGGTGAAATTCTAGCGATGGGATCCTACCCAACCTATGACCCGAGTTTGTTGTCAGGTAAGGCATTTTCAAAGAATTATACCGTTTTAAGTAGAAATCCAGACAGACCTTTAAACAATAGAGCGATTTCTGCATTTTATAGGCCTGGATCTACTTTTAAATTGGTTCAAGCCGCAATTGGCCTTGAAATGGGTGTAATAACCCCAAGAACTTCTTTTATTGGTGCTCCTACTATGTTTGCCTACCACAGTGGTCCTTATGAGGCGGCTAATCTGTATAATGCCATTGAGAAATCTAGTAATCCGTATTTTTATAATGTATTTAGAAAGATAATTGGCAACAACAGTGAAACTAGTCCTTATGCACAAGCCAGAGTGGGTTTAGAGACTTGGGGAGAAATTGTGTCTAAATTCGGTTTTGGTAAAAAATTGGGGATTGATTTGCCTTCAGAAACCAAAGGTGTATTGCCTGATGTAAAAAGATATGATAAAGTTTATGGAAAAAATCAGTGGAAGTTCTCCAACATTTATTCACTGAGTATTGGTGAGGGAGAGTATGGGGTGAATGTGTTGAAACTTGGGAATTTGTGTGCGACTTTGGCAAATAGGGGATATTGGCTAACGCCACACTTGGTTCAAAAAACAGGTGTCAATAAAGAAAATATTAGGGGAATTAAAGTAGAAACCCACCGAACTGATATTAGTCCAAGACATTTTGAAGAAGTAGTTAAGGGAATGGGACTCGTGGTATCTAATGGTACGGGGCGTTCCGCTCAAGTTGAAGGGATAGAAGTTTGTGGAAAGACCGGAACTTCACAAAATAAGAGAGGAAAAGACCATGCAATTTTTATAGCTTTTGCTCCAAAGTATAAGCCAAAGATTGCTATTGCGGTGGTAGTTGAAAACGGCGGTTTTGGTGGAACGGCTTCAGCACCTATCTGTGGATTGATGATAGAGCAATATTTGAAAGGGAAAGTTGAAAGACTGGCATATAAAGAGCAGGTGGCCAGTACCAGATGGACCACTGTAGCTGGCTCAGCATCGAGAACAACAACTACAAGTACACCTGCTAAAACTACAAACTGATGGCAAAAGATATAGATATAAAACAAGGAATTGATTGGACTACCATTTGGATTTATGTAGCTCTTTTAATAGTAGGTTTAATGAATATTTATGCGGCTGTATACAACGTAGATAATCCCAAGCCTATTTTTTCATTGGAGCATAATGCTGGTAGACAAATATTATTTATGTTTGTTGCCTTTATGCTTATTTTGGTCATTTTGTTCGTCGACTTCAAGGTCTATGATACCTTCGCATATATTTTTTATGGAATTTGGATTGTCGTTCTTATAGGTACAATTTTTCTTGGGAGTGACATTAAAGGTTCGAAGTCTTGGATAAAATTTGGATCATTCTCACTTCAGCCGGCAGAGTTTGCCAAGACTTTTACTGTAATGGCCTTGGCCAAATATCTGAGTACGATGGGAGTAAATGTATCCAAATTGAAGTATGCCTTTAGGGCTTCTTTGTTTATTTTGATTCCACCTATTATTATTATTTTACAGAAAGAAACAGGGTCAGCACTAACTTTTGCAGCTCTGATGATTGTATTTTATCGGGAAGGTCTTCCAGGAGTCTATCCAGCTTTGATTATTTCTTTTATTATTTTGTTGATATTGGCTTTGGTTTTTCCAAATTGGGCAGTAGTGTTGGGTTTAGCCTTATTTGGTGTGTTGTTTTGGTATTTATTTCTAAAACGTTATGAGCGTAACAAACAAAATTTTCAAAGAATACTCGGACTTTTTATATTGTTTTCTGGGTTTGTACTTACTGTAGATTTTATAATAAACAATGTATTAGCACCTCATCAGCAAAAGCGTATTAAGGTGTTGGTAAATCCTGACATTGACCCATTAGGTGCTGCTTGGAATGTTACACAGTCAAAACTAGCCATAGGCAGCGGAGGAGTGTTGGGTAAGGGCTATTTAAAAGGAACACAAACCAAGTTTGATTTTGTGCCAGAACAATCCACTGACTTTATATTTTGTACGGTTGGCGAAGAGTGGGGTTTTGTAGGTAGTTTTGTTTTGTTGGGTTTATATTTTATACTACTAACACGACTGCTGAGTTTAGCAGAAAAGCAAAAATCCAAGTTCGCAAGAATTTATGGATATGGGGTGGCGAGTATAATTTTCTTCCATATTTTGGTAAATATCGGTATGACTGTCGGCTTAATGCCAGTTATAGGTATACCGCTTCCTTTTGTTAGTTATGGCGGTTCGTCTTTGATGTCTTTTACCTTACTACTCTTTATTTTTCTTAAGCTGGATGCCCACAGAAGCTACAAGGTTTAAATAGAAGCTATAAAATTGTCGATAAATTGAGCACAAATTTCTGGGCTTTCTAACATTCCAGCGTGACAGATATGGTCAAGCAACAAAACATTTGGGGATTTCATAAGTATAGTTTGCTCCAAAGCGTCTTTATAATTTACAAAAGTATCTTGTTTTCCTAAAATTTGAAATATTGGAAATTCAAATTTACCCAACTCGCCAATATAACTCACTCTACTTTTCATTGCCAAAGTAGCGGCTAGCAATGCTTCGTTAGGTATTTTGCTAAATTTCTCAATATTGTTTTGAACAAATTCACCGTTTTTAGACTTGAATTCCTCCGTAAACATGTTTGGATAAAAGTGCTTGATAAAAAGATTGGTATCGTGTTTTATTAAAAATTGAATTGTTTTGTCTCGATTCTCTTTTTTTTCTTCACTATCTGCTGCTACTGAAGAGTGGAATAAGCCGAGTCCAAGGGTCATTTCTGGATATCTATTGCAAAATTCTACAGAAATATAGCCACCCATGGAATGACCAATGATTACAGCTTTTCTAATTTTTTCTTTATCTAAATAGTTTTTCAACCAGTCTGCGTATTCTGGTATAGAAAAACAATCCTTTTTAGGAGAGAAATCAGGGGTAAAATATTGATTTTCAGGATTTAGTAATTTTATGAAATCCGTCCAAACGGAGGCATTTTCTCCGAAACCGTGCAAAAAAACTATATTTTTCATTTCTTAAACATTTCTTTTACTTTCTCTTTCCTCATTTCATTATTCTCCTTTCGTATCTTCTTTTTTTTGATTTTTGCCCTACGATTAAATAGCTTTTTAAGGCCTATAAATAAAAACACCATAGCCACCACTGCAAATAAAACAGCAAGCTGGAGCAGGGCAGGTACAAATGCTAAGGCGGCAGCAATTATTAGAAACACCAAACCAATTTTCAAGCTATCATTAAAAACAGGATTACGTTTAACGAAATTGGCTTTTTTATTCTCAGGAGTTTTAACAAGCTGAGCATCTTCAAATTCTGTTTGAGCAACTTCAATTTTTGAAGTGTTTTCTAACTCTTTATTTATTCTGCGATATTTTTTGTTTTCGGATGAGAGGGTTTCTATTCGCAACTCGCTATCTATAGAAGCCTCCAATTCTTCAGGTTCTGATTGAATTTCCTCTATGAAAATCGGATTTTCTGAAGTAAATAGAAGCTTAGAATTATTGGTTTTGGAAGAAAAATTTTCTCTGGTTGATTTTTGAAAACCGCCCATATTTTTCCTTTGGCATGAAAAGAGAGAAATACAAAATAGAAATACGAGAGTGAGTCTTAACATAAAAATATTTTTAATGATGCAATTTACTACGTTTAATCTTTGCTTCTATTGTCTTTGACAATCAAAAAAAAGTCATTGTCTAACTCAAGGTATCCATAGTCGTAAACAAAATAGTAAACCGCTCCTTTGAGCGTTTTTCTAAGGTGCGTGATATGATTGAAGTCGAAACCTTTGTCATTGAGCGTATTACGGGTAGTTTTGCTTTTTTCTTCTGGACAAATTTCCTCTAAAATCCGTCGGTTTTTTTTCAAAGCGTTGTTGATATTTCTAACGTAATTTACTTCGACAGCTTTGAGCTTATTGTTGAAATTATTGCGACACATATCCGAGCAGAATTTTTTATCTACTCTTCCTAAAATTATGTTTCCGCATTCTGGGCAGTTTTTCATTTGTTTTGGATTCTATATTTTTAACTAAATTACAAATAATGCTTTATTCTGGAATATCTAATTTGTATTTTTTTGTTTGGTCATGTATTTGCATTTACAAACAAATTAGAAAAATAGACTACAAATTGGTTTTTCTTAATAATATTTTGGTTTTTTAATAAATGTAATGTGCGAAAAGCCAGCCAAATTGTAATTTCTAAGCTATCAAAATCATTATATTTCAAATTAATTTACTGTTCTATCATTAGGTTTTAATAAATTTGGGTTTTAATTGATATTATCAAAAATAGAAAAGAATTATGACTGAAAAGTTTAATATAAAAAATGCAGCTCCCCATTTTTTTGTGGTCCTGTTTTTTGCCGTTTTGTCGATAGTTTATATGAGTCCGATGCTCAGCGGCAAGGCTCTGAGACAAAGTGATACTGTAAATGGCCATGCAGCTCAATCTGAAATAAGGAAGTTTGAGGCCGAAAATAAGGGAGAATTTATAGGTTGGACCAACAGTATGTTTGCCGGGATGCCAACTTTTTTTATAGGAGGGGATTATTCAAAAGGAGTTTTTTCAAAAGCTCAACCATACATTTATAATCTCTTTTCTCAACAAGGCACCTATTTGTTTTTATATCTATTGGGTGCTTATATTTTGTTATTGAGTTTGAGAATAAAAACAATTCCCAGTATTTTGGGTGCTATTGCCTACGCATTTTTTTCATACAATGTTCTCATAATTGAAGCTGGACATTTAGCAAAAGTTTATGCATTGGCCTTTTTACCATTAATGTTGGCGGGTTTAGTTTTAAGTTTTAGAGGTAAAATTTGGATTGGAGCTATTTTATTTAGTTTGGGTGTTGGCTTCGAACTCAATGCCAATCATTTTCAAATTACCTATTATTCGGCTTTTATCATCTTGATTTTTGGAATTTTTGAATTATCTCAGGCCTACAAAGAAGGTAAATTGTCCAAATTTTTTCTTGCAGCAGGATTGTGTATCCTAATGGGTCTTTTGGCTGTTGGAACCAATGCTTCACGATTATTGACTTCCAATGATTATTCAAAATACACCATGAGAGGTGGTAGTGAGCTAAAGTCAAATACAGCGGCAGGCTCAGAAAAAGGTTTGGAAAAGGATTATGCATATGAGTGGAGCTACGGAAAATTAGAATCGTTTACTTTTTTGATTCCAAACTTTTCGGGAGGGGCTTCTGGAGGGGTGTTAGATAACAAATCTGAATCTTACAAGGTTTTGACAAACTTGGGTGTTGACAGTGGTCAAGCAAGCCAATTTGTGCAGGGTTTACCAACCTACTGGGGCGACCAGATGTTCGTTGGCGGAAGTACCTATTCTGGGGCTATTATCTGCTTTTTGTTTATTTTGGCTCTCTTTTTTGTAGACAAAAGATATAGAAATCCATTTTTGGTTTGTACAGTTTTGTTCTTGTTTATTTCTTGGGGAGGCAATTTCACTATATTGAATAACCTCTTTTTTGATTATTTGCCTTTGTTTAATAAGTTTAGGGCAGTAAGCATGATTCTTTCACTTTTTCAGCTTTGTTTGGTGGTAATTGTGGCTTTGGGATTAAACGAAATACTCAAATCTCCTCCAAGTTGGGAAAAATTCAAGAAGCCATTTTACATAAGTTTAGGTATAACCGCTGGTATTTGTTTGATTTTTGCTCTTATGCCTAGTCTTTTGAATGTCACAATTGAAAAAGATATTGAATTCAAAGAGGCATTGAAACAAAGTTTCGGTGAAAACCAAAGTGCGGTGAATAGTTTGTACAACGCACTTATTTCTGATAGGCAACAATTGATCAGCAGCGATGCTTGGAGAAGTTTGATATTTATTTTGTTAACAGCAGGAGTTCTTTGGGCTTTTGTAAATACTAAACTTAAAAATGCCAATTTGGTAGGTGCCATCATCGTATTTCTTTGCCTAACAGACTTATGGTTAGTTGATAAAAGATATTTGAATTCTGATGATTTTGAAAGAAAAGTCGTGAATAGAGATGACCAGTTTACTCCTTCACAGGCGGATCTACAAATTCAACAAGACAAAAGTCTTTCATACAGGGTAATAGATGTTACGGGAAGTCCCTTTAATAATGCACTTACAAGTGTTTATCATAAATCCATAGGTGGATACAGTGCTGCCAAGTTGAGTAGATACAATGATTTGATAATCAATCAAATCTCAAAAAACAATATGGGGGTATTGAACATGTTAAACACCAAATATTTTATAACTCCGGGTCAAAATGGCGTGCCTATGGTCCAACAAAACCCTTCGGCTTTAGACAATGCTTGGTTTGTGTCTAACATTATGTTTGTAAATAGCCCAGATGATGAAATGAAAGCTTTGGATAGCCTGAAGCCAAATGAAACTGCTGTAGTGGATTTAACAAAATTTGCCGGGGCTAAGAATTTGAAACCTTCTAAAGCCACAGAAGGGACAGTTAAACTCATTTCATATCATCCAGATCACTTGGTATATGATTTTGATAGCCCGACTGCCCAAATAGTGATATTTTCTGAAGTCTTTTATAAAGGGAATGTAGACTGGATTTCAAAAATTGACGACAAAGCAGTCAATCATTTTAGAGCAAATTATATTCTTAGGGGATTAGAAGTGCCAGCTGGTAAACATAAAATTACCTTCGATTTTGTACCCGTAACTGTAAAACAAGGTCAAAAATATGATGTTTACGCATCTTTTGCGTGGATTTTTTTAGTCTTGGGGGCTCTGTTTATGCATTTTCGTCCATCTAAAATTAGCGGAGATGAGTCAAAGAACTGAGCAAATGCCAGAAGATGCTTCTAAGCATTATAGAATAAAACCTCCATTTCCACACGCTAGATGGTATTATTTAAAGAAACTCAAAGAGTTAGTTGAGTGGGGAAGAGATAATTACATCGTAAAAAATAATGGAGGAGAAAAAGTAGTTTTGGCTGATTATGGCTGTGGCACAAAGCCATATATCAGTTTGTTCAATCAAAATGAATATCAATATCTGGGAATTGATTTGGAATGGAATCCTTATGCTGATATAATTGTAGGGAATGACAGTAAAATTCAAACCGAAAGCGATAGCATTGACGTAATCATATCCACGCAAGTCTTGGAGCATGTTGAAGATCCAGATGGCTATCTCTCAGAGGCTTTTAGAGTTCTTAGACCGGGCGGTCGGATTTTATTGACCACTCATGGTTATTGGATGTACCATCCAGATCCCACAGATTACTGGAGATGGACGTCTGCAGGTCTAAAAAAAATAGTTGAGAAAAATGGATTCAAAGTAATAGGATTTAAGGGTATTATTGGAAGAATGGCTATGGGCTTGCAGCTATTTCAGGATGGTTTAGTATTTAAATTCCCCAAATTCCTTCAGCCTTTGGTAGTAGCCCCTTTGCAGATTTTAATTTGGCTTTTTGATAAATTTCAGCGTCAAGAGGTCATAGATTTTGATGCTTGTACATATATAATAATAGGAGAAAAGAATAATGGGAGTAATAAATAAAATATTAAGATCTTTTGGGTGGAAGTTGATAAAAGAGAAAGATCTTTTGAAGGGTTCAATAGATATGGATGAAAATGCCATGTTTATGGAAAAGTATAATAAATGTAAGGCATTTACCATGACCTCAAAGGAAAGAATGTTCTCCTTAAATCAAGCGGTTCAGTATATCGAGTCAAATAATATTGAAGGAGATATAGTAGAATGTGGCGTATGGAAAGGTGGAAGTAGTATGATGGCGGCTCTTTCTCTTAAACTGAAAAATAGAAAGCTCTTTCTTTATGATACTTTCGAAGGAATGAATGAGCCTTCAGAGAATGATAAAAACATGATTGGTGAAGATGCTGCCGAAACTTGGGATAATCGTGATAAGTGTGAGGCTAATATTTTTGAGGTAAAAAAGAATATGGCACTTACAAATTACCCTGAAGATAATATTAGATATATAAAAGGGATGGTTGAAGAAACTATTCCAGCAAATTTACCTGAAAAAATTTCTATTCTAAGATTGGATACCGATTGGTACGAATCCACATTGCATGAACTCGAACACCTATATCCGTTACTTACTGATGGCGGGGTGTTGATTATTGATGATTATGGACATTGGCAAGGAGCTAAAAAGGCAGTGGATGAATATATTTCAAAAAATAAACTGAGGATTCTTCTTAACCGAATTGATTACACCGGCAGAATAGCTATCAAAGGTTGAGTTTATATTGGACTTTAAATAAATTTTAAAAGTAAATTCTAATTTCATGGGTTTGATTTTTAGACAGAGTTTAAAGTCCAGTGTAGGTTACTATATAGGCGTATTGCTCGGTGCCCTTAACACGCTATTTATTTCTACAAAATTTCTTGAGCCTGACCAGTTGGCCATTTCAAGAATATTGCTTGAAAACGGCCTCATATTTGCCGCATTTTCACATTTGGGAACTCCATATATTAGCGACAAGTTTTTTTCAAGATTTAAGTCTGATGAGAATAAACACAATGGGTTTTTGATTTTTATTACTATTTTTCCTCTTTTGGGAATATCAATTCTACTTTGCTTTTATTATTTTTTTCAAACAGAAATTGGTAATATTTTTTCTGACAAATCGCCAGTAATAATCCCTTATATCAAGTACACTATTCCCATTTCAATTATTTGGGTATATATCTCTGTATTTGAGTCTTATTCTAGATGTAATGGCCGTGCAGCAGTACCTACTTTTTTAAGAGAGGTAATAATGAGGGTTTTAAATATTTTATTGATACTACTTTTAGGATTTGGATTTCTGGATTTCCAGCTTTTTATTATCTTGTTTGTAATTACAATGGCCTTTATCCCTTTCGCTTTAATTATTTATATTGTCATTCTTAAAAAATGGTACTGGAGTTGGAATAAGGAAGTATGGAACTGGTCTATACTTAGAGAAATGGCTATATTTGGTGGAGTTTTGATTTTGGGAGGAATTGGATCTAATTTGGTTTTGTTTTTAGACAGGAACATAATTGCGGCAAAGATTGGCCCAACTGAGGTGGCTATATTTACAGTGGCATCTTACATAGCGGCCATTATTGAGATTCCTTCAAAATCGATACGTCAAATTTCTAGTCCAATTATTTCGGATGTTATATTTCGGAATGACAGAGAGAAATTGATTTCTCTTTATAGAAAATCGGCTTTGAATTTGTTTTTAATCGGTGGAATAACTTACTTATTGATAGCAGTCAATTTGGAGCAACTTTTTTCTGTTTTACCTAAAAGTGAAATTTACGAAAAAGGTATTATGGTAGTGCTGATTGTTGGTTTAGCAAAATGGATTGATATGAGTTTGGGATTAAATATTGAGATTATTGCTTTTTCAAAATACTATAAACTTAATACGCTTTTGGTAATCTTGATGGCGTTTATGGCGTTTTATCTTAATATATTGTTCATTCCTTATTTAGGTATAAATGGATCTGCTTTGGCCACAGCCTCTATCACCTTAATATCCTCTGCAATCCGATTAATTTTTGTTTATGCTAAATTTAATATTTATCCTTTTTCTAAAAAAGATTTGCCTGCATTTTTTGTCATAATGGTTACCGCCATGGTTGGCATTTTTTTTCCTAGTTTTGGTGGAAATTATATAGCCATTTTTCTCTCAATTGGCATTAAATCTATTTTTTTAATTGTAATATTTCTTTCCCTCGTCATAAAGTTCAATATCTCAGAGGATATCAATGTTTTGTTTAAGAAATTCTCTGATCAAATATTTAAAGCCTCTAAATAATAGTTTTCTAAAGATTTTTGGTGGGTATTTTTCTCGAAAAACATTTCTACTTTCTCTCTGTTTATTGGTAACTTAGACCAGTTTGATATTAAATCCATCTTATTTGAATAATCCTCTATATCTCGCTCTTTAACAAGGTAGCCGTTTAAGTTATTTTCGACGAGTTCGGGTATTCCTGAATGGAAAGTGGATAAAATAGGTAATTCCATAGCCATCGCTTCCATAATAGCGTTTGGTATACCCTCCATATCACCGACTGTTAATGATGTAATACTATGATGTACAAAAATATTTGCTTCCATCATGAGTTCTCTTGCTCCAAATTTTGTCACAATCCCTGGGAAAGATACTTTGTCAGCAATTTTAAGTTGTTCGACAAGATCAATGGCTGATTGCCTTAAAGAACCATCGCCAGCGAGTATCATTTTAGCCTTTATACTAGTCTTGCTTCCTAATTGCAAATACTTGTGAAAGGCCTTAATGGTGTATTCATGACCCTTTTTCTCTGTAAAGGACGATATTTGAAGAAAAATTATCTCTTCATTTTTGATATTTCGGTCAGTATCCGGTTTGAAAAACTCTGTATCTGTTCCATAGTACAATATTTTGCCTTTTATTGTTTTCAATCCTAACTTGTCTGCAACATGCTTCTTCATGAAATTGGAAACAAATATTGGGTTTATATCATTTCTTTTGAAGAATTTTCTAACAGATTGTCTGTAAAGCCATGAATTTAGTTTATGAGAAGCATCAAATCCATGAAAAGAAATAAAGATTGGAATTTGTAAGCGATTTTTGAAATTGTACAGAAAATACCAAGATTCGAATCCAAAGTGCGTATGAATAATATCAGGCTTGAAATTTTCAACCATTTCAGATATTGATTTTTCGAAGTTGGTATTTTTAAAACTCCAAGGGACATTGTTATACTGAAGTTTTAGCTTAATTTTAGAAACAATATTCTCAGTAGAAAAAGGAACTTCCTTAACATTTTGAAAGGGAAATAATTCCTCATTTCTTCTCTCATTCGTAACTACCAAAACTTCGTGTTTCTTTGACATTTCCAGAATCTCACTGTAAATGAAAGTCAGCGTGGGATTTGCGAATGTTTTTACAAATACTAAAATTCTCATATTTATTTCACCCAATTTTTCCAAAATTCAAATTCATATTTTTCCCAAGCGTGCACACCAAATGGAAGCTGGCCATTGGTATATTTAAAGGCAATGTCTTTATCCATTTCTATAGCAAAACTGGAGGCTTCTTGATAGTTGGGTTTCTTGAAAAAAGGATTCAACCATTCTATAAACAAACCCCAAAACATGTCTTCATTTTTTATGAAAAATTTAAGAAAAGGCCTAAAAATCAAGGTATTTAAATAATGAGTCCTTACTTTTCTTAACGAAAAACCACCATTGCCTACCTTATTAATAAACCACGGTGTCATATCAACGATAGGTTTGCCATTGACCAAAGGCGGTTTGCTTAGCCAAGGAGCTCCTATGTAGTCATAGTTCTTGTCACACCAGAATTTCAATTGATTAGAGAAAACATAGGCGTCTGTTTGGTAAATAAGCACATATTCATAATTTCTAAATTTGGCATAAAACTGAGGTGAAAGCATTAATTGGCTATAACCTTGAATGCTTTTGAAGTAGGTAGGGCTGAAACTTATTTGATTTGAATTGGGTATTATGCTCTTGTAAGATGCAATGTTTAATTCTTCTGGCTGAATAAAATAAATCGGAAATTCACCTAATATCTTTTGACATTGAGTGAGAGAGCGTTTATCATTTTCAGTCAAATTTTGTTTATAAATCGGTATCGCTATTGCTACTTTTTTTTGCATTTTTTAAAGCTTCCGCCACAGGTTTCAGTTTGGCATTCCATGTTAGGTTGTCTTTTGCATAATTATGCAATATTTCTGGATAATCCTTTTCTTGCAAACAATTGGTATAGAAATCGACAATTTGTTGAATATCAATTGGATTTTCATTAGCTTCCAAATTTAGCAGAAATGGAAAGTCATCTGGAAAACCACGATCCAAATAGGCAATCACAAAAGGAATTCCTCTTGCTGCATACTCACGTGATTTCAATGCCGAGGTTTCACCTTTCGCAACGTTAATTCGATGCATTCCAAGGCTACCAATCCCAATATGAGAGGTTTCAAAAATTTTCAATAGATCATCTCCACTCACAAAACCATGAAAATGTACATATTGGTCCAAAGAAAGAGAATTTGCTAGTTTTTTTAGATTGGGTAATTCATCACCACTGCCTACAACATCAAAAAAAACATTGATAGGATTCTCTCGTTTATAATACTCAGATAGGCCGCAAATAACCCTGTCTAATCCATGCCATGGCTGTATATTAGCCAGTCCTAATAGATGAATATTTTTGCCGTCGAAAACAGGACGAATAGTCAAACCGAATTTTTCAATATCAATGCCATTATCTGTCTGTATGGTGGGTATTCCGAATATTTTTGTTTTAGCAGAAAATGTTACGATTCTTTGAATAAAAAACCGAAAGAAGTACGTGCAAAACTCATCTATTTTTTGCTCCATTCTCTTTTTTAAAGTCATCAAACCAAACTCGAATTTGTAGGGGTAAGTTGGTATCTCCATGAAAATCACAATTTTGGGATTGGCGAGTTTTATTCTAAAAAGTAACCAAATAAAAAGGGGATTTGTAAGAAAATGCCTAACAAACAGGTATTCGTAATTTTGTATTTTGATGTCCTTTAAGAAACCGCCATAGATATATTTTAGAAAACCAAATTTTGAATTAATTTGATTCATTAATACAGTTTCTTCTGATTTTAAATATATTTTTTCATTTTCGAAATAAAAAATATCCGTTTTAATTCCTAGTTGGTCAAAAGCATTTGCTTGTGCGAAAATTTTGTTTTGAATTCCGCCGCTTCCTTTCACAGCAAAATTCATTTTAGTAAAGAATAACAGTTTTTCCATTTTAGAAAATAAAGATTACAAATATGCAAAGAATAATGTAATTTCATGCCAGTTTGGAGGCATTTGGCTTCTTTAATTTTGCTTTTTTGTTTCAAAGTCTTAAATATTTTGCTGTAGTGCCTCTTATTTCTATTATTACAATAACCTATAATGCCCAAGATTTTCTTGAGCGAACCTTGAAAAGTGTTAGAAATCAAACTTCTACTGATTTTGAATACATTTTGATTGATGGTGGGTCGAAAGATAATACAATGGATTTGGTAAAATCTAACAAAGAGTTGTTTACCGTCATCATTTCAGAAAAAGATGAAGGCCTTTACGACGCCATGAATAAGGGATTGCGGAATGCTTCTGGAGAATATGTGTGGTTTATGAATGCAGGAGATGAGATAGCAGAAATGGATGCAATTGAGAAATTGAAGGATTTGAGCAAAAGTGAACCTGATGTTATTTATTCAGATACCATTTTAGTGAATAATGAAGGGGGTTTTGTAGGGCTAAGAACGGAGATTTTGCCACATAAAATACCCGATAAGCTTACTTGGAAAGGATATAATAAGGGAATGCTAGTTTGTCACCAGTCATTTATTGTTAAACGAACTTTAGCCCCAAAATACATCGAAAATAATCTAAGTGCTGACATAGACTGGGAAATAAAATGTCTAAAACTTGCGAAAAATGTAGTTGTTTATCCTGGGATTTTATCAAAATACTTAGAAGGAGGCACATCACATCAGCAGCTTTTTAAATCTTGGAAAGATAGATTTTTGGTTCTAAATAGCCACTTTGGTTTTTTTTCTAATGTTTGGAATCACATCAGGATTGTCTTACGAGCTGATATTTTTAATCTTTTTAGAATATCAAAGTACCTCAAATAAATCGTTGACTGCGATTGTCTTTGTTTTTGTGAAACCTTCTCCATACTTGGTTCCAATCTTGTGTCCCATTTCTCTTGAGCGGGCTTCTACAAAATCCATAAATTCGGCCGAAGAAATATAACTGGCGGGTTCTGGAGAATTTGGGTCAAAAAACTGACTCTTAAATGCTCTGATGGAAGCTTCTTTGATTTCCCAATGTGGGGTAATATCTATTACAAAATCTGGTTCAATGTATCTATCCTGAATATAATGAAAGACATTTTTAGGCCTCCATGCAGGCTGGTCTAGCCCTTTATCCATGGTTTTTATCATGCGTAAACCACTGTAAAAACAAGCCTCATCGGATAGCAAAGCTGCTCTTCCGTGGTCAGGGTGCCTATCTTCAATGGCATTGGCTAAAACTATCTCAGGCTGATACTTTCTGATAATTCTTATCAGCTCCAACTGATGAGCCTCATCATTTTTAAAGAATCCATCTCTGAAACCCAAATTTTCTCTAGCTACTAATTTCAAAATATTTTTCGAATCCTCCGCTTCATTCAATCGTATTTCTGCTGTGCCTCTCGTTCCCAATTCCCCAGCGGTGAAGTCTACTATTGCTACTTTTTTGCCTAATTGAATGTGCTTAGCAATCGTTCCTGAACAACTTAACTCTGCATCGTCAGGATGAACAGCCAAAACCAATATATCTACTTTCATCATTTTACTCTTAATTTCAAACCAACAAAAAGTTTCTTGTAGGCACTAATTTTATTTAATCTACAAATCTCACCCACTGATGAATGGAATTTCCTTGCTATTTCGGTTAAGTTATCCCCATGTCTCACGGTATACCAAACTTTCTTTTCGACTTTTACTGGAACCTCTTCCTCATCCTCGATTTCCTCTTCAATGTCTTCTGCTGTTCCACTACTTTGAACAGAGGTAGGATCAGAGATTATACTCGTTGGGCGTGAAGAACCACCTCTTAAATAATCGAATACTTTTGGTGAAAGTACAAATTCAGAGCTCCTAAGCTCCATAGGATTATTTCTGAAATTATAAATATTTTCAGGGTCAAATTGATTGCCTTCAAATCGGGTTTCATAATGTAAATGTGAGCCAGAGCTTCGTCCTGTGTTTCCTCCTTTTCCTATTTCTTCACCTGCCTTTATGAAAGTTCCTGGCTCGTAATTGAATTTTGAAAGGTGCCCATAAAGCGTTTCGATACCGTTATAATGTCTTAAAATTATGGTTCTTCCATATCCTGAATGTACGCCTGATATTCTAACTACACCGTCGAAAGGTGCATATACTTTATCCCCAGTTTCTAAATCTAAGTCGGTTCCCTTGTGCCATCTTCTATTTCTCCACCCAAAATGTGAAGTAACATGACTTTTGTCCAATACAGGAGCCCAGTTCCGACCTTCACTTACATTGTATAGGGTTATTGGAACAGTTTCCTCAAATTCTTTGGGATTTAATCCATATGGGTTAAGGCTTTTAGTATCCCAAACTGAATAGTAGGAAGCGATTTCCACCATTTTGTCGGCACCTTGAAACTGTGCGTCTTCCTCAATTTCTACCACCAAAAGTTCACCTTCGTCTATGGTTGAAGTGTCTTCGTGCACAATTTGATTGAGTTCTCTGAGAGGTTCTATTTTTATACCTTCTAGAGCTTTTGAACTTGTATTTTCTGTATTAGTAACTTTATTACTGTTGCTGTTTTCGTATTGGTTGGAAAAACGCAACTTAGGTTCATCTTCAAAAGTGAAGTCGAATTCATCTTTGGTTTTATCTTTTGCGTCTTTTTGATTGGTGGTAGGTTTTGTATTATTCTTCGGAATTTTAGGTGCATTTAAGATTTTCCCTTTTTCCTTTTGAGCGTAGGTCGAGAATGAGAAAAAAACAGTAATTATAAATATGCTTATAGGGAACTTCATAATAATCTTTTAAAAATAAAACTTACAAATCATAGAATATAACTCTTTCTACTCAAGAAAATTGTCATTATGGCTAAATCTTGAATTTTTTAAACCATTTCTTCAAATATGGATTCTATTTTTTTTATTGAAACTTCAAAGTTGTATTTTGTTAAAACTTTGTCTCTGGATTTTTCTCCCAAATTTTTTATATTTTGAGAATTTAGTGTGGTTATTTGTTTTGACATTTCGGAAACATTCAAGTAATCAACTTTAATACCGCAACTATCATCAATAAATTCATCAGCTCCGCCTGTATTTCTAAAACCTAAGATTGGTTTGCCACATAAGGCAGCTTCTAAAACTACCAATGGGAATGGATCTTCTCTTGAACTAACCAAAAAAACATCACAGCAATTGATAATTTCTACCGCTTCACTGGTCGGGCTTATCCATCTAATCTCATTTTCTATGCCAAATTTTTTTTCATCGTATTTTAACTGGTCAAATAACTCGCCTTCCTTTTTTATTCCAATCCATACAAAGCCAAATTTAGTATTGTTTTTCATGGTTGCGGCAGCTATTTGAAGAAAAATGTCTGGTGCTTTTCGCCAATCTGCATTTCCGCAGGCACAAATCCAAATTTTGTCCGAACTCAACCCATATTTTTCTTTTATGGATTTAACATCTGAATTTGCTGATTTGTTGAGTATTTCTGTATTTTCTACGAATGAATGAACAACATGTATATCGTTTGAATTTGAAAATTCATTTAAATTGTCTGAAACAGCTTGTGAGCAAGCAATGATTTTGGTAGAATATTTAAATAGAATTTCAAGTGAATTTGGCGAGCCATATTGAGCAATCGAATATTGCAATTCATGAATATGACTTACAATGGGCACTTCGAATGTTTTGGTTAACTCAGGTAGTAAATCTACACTAGCGATAGTATTGAGGTAAATCAAATCAATAAAATGATTCCTTTTAATTTCTTCTATCACATTTTGCTCCTTCCCAAAAAATAATTTCTTTTTTTGAGTTGAACGATTGTTTAAAAAATATACAGGAAATAGCTCACTAAATTCATCATTCAGTGCACCCCAGTCATTGATGGCCAAAAGGACAATTTCGATATCTTTTTGCTTAAAATACTTCATGATGCTCAATATAAAAAGTTGAGCACCAGCTCTATTGACATCGTGGCTTACGAAAAGTATTTTTTTTATATTTTTCAATTCAAAGATTTGAGTTGATTATTTCAGATATATTTTCAACTATTTTATCCTCCAAATCTGGATAGAGTGGGAGAGAGAGTACCCTGCACGAAATGTCCTCACTTACAGGACAACTTTGATAATTAGTTAAATATTTAAGTTGATTTAGTGATGGGTAAAAATATCGTCTAGGGTAAATATTTTCTTTGTTTAGTGCTTCCATTATTTTTGCTGTTATCTCAGTGTTTTCTAAAACAACCGGATAATATGCGAAATTATAAACTAAATCGGGCGTAATTTCAGTAGGTTTTTCAAGGTGATCCCAGTTTAATAGATTATCATAAATCCTAAAAACACGCTTTCTTCCCGAAATAATCGAAGATAAATGATTGAGGTTGCAAAGGCCCATGGCGGCATGGAACTCCGAATTTTTTCCATTTATACCAGCAACATAATAGTTGTCTAAAATGTGACCGAAACTTCTTAATAGTTTCACTTTTTCGTGTAATTCTTCAGAATGACAATTTATCGATCCTCCTTCTACAGTATGAAAAACCTTCGTAGAGTGAAAACTACAAGTCGAAATATCACCATATTCCAAAAGTGATTTGCCTTTATATTCTACACCAAATGCATGGGCAGCATCATAGATTACTTTTAAGTTGTATTTTTTGGCGATCTCCTCTATTTTTTCAACATCACATGGATTTCCATATACGTGAGTGGCTAAAATCCCAGATGTTTTTTCAGTAATAGCAGCTTCAATTAGGTCAGCATTGATATTCAAATCTTGAGGATTGATATCTACGAAAACAGGTTCAAGGTTTTCCCAAATGATAGACGTGGTAGTGGCACAATATGAAAATGGCGTGGTAATAATTTCGCCTTCTAGTTCTAAAGCTTTGATGGCTATTTGAAGAGCGATTGTGCCATTTCCTACAAATGAAAAGTATTGTGAATTTAAATATTTGGAAATTTTATCCTCAAGTTCAACCACCAAAGGCCCATTATTGGTGAGCCAACTGGCCTCCCAAATTTTTGAAAGGTAAGCTTGATATTCTTCCTTAGGAGGTAAAAATGATTTTGTTACGTTAATCCTTTCCAAATCGATTCAATTTTTTTACAATACTAGCTTAATGTACAAACATAAAATATGATTTAAAGCAATTCTTTCTGAACAGAATTTACAGAAATCATTTTCGGTCTGACGGCTCCAGGCCATTTTCCATACCAATCTGTTCCTTCTCGGTAATCTAAAATATCAAACGCCAAGGCATCTTCAAAGAAAAAAACAGGAGCCAATCTGTCTTTAACTATCATGGCCGAAATATAATATGAACCATCATTTAAAAAATCTCCTGGAATATCACAAGTTGCACTGATAATTCCCTTTTGGTAAATCTTGGCATCATCTCCGATGTTAAAGATACATTCGCCGGTCATGCTATAAAGAAAAATACTGACGTTCAATTCAGCGTTATCCATCATGTTCCAATATTCAAACACCATTTTAAGTGGTGTACGCGTATCGAAATTATCAACTAATATTTCTTGATTAGGTGTAAGGCTAATTGTTTTTATTCTTACTTGCTCATTTCCAGGTGCGTCATCGGATGTTGCCCAGTTTTGCTTTAATTGAAATTTCGAAACAGTTTTTACATATTCGTTTACTACCTCGTCTATTTTTCCAGCCTTTATCAGTTGGCCGTTTCTTAAATATGCTCCTTTATTGCAAAGTCCTTGAACAGCAGTAAGGTTATGACTTACAAAAATCAAGGTTCTTCCACTATTGGATACGTCCCTCATTTTTCCAATACTTTTCTTCTGAAAATCAGCATCTCCAACAGCCAAAACTTCATCCACCACCAATATTTCGGGTTCTAAATGAGCCGCAATTGCGAAACCCAACCGGACATACATACCTGAAGAATAGCGTTTTACAGGTGTGTCGATGAATTTATCAATACCTGCAAAGTCTACAATAGCGTCAAAATGTTTCACTATTTCAGATTTTTGCATTCCCAAAATTGCTCCATTCAAGAAAATGTTTTCTCTACCTGTAAGTTCGGGATGAAAACCTGTACCTACTTCTAATAAGCTGGCCATTCTGCCCTTCACCCTTACTATTCCGTTGGTTGGCTCAGTAATCTGACTTAAAACTTTCAACAAGGTAGATTTTCCTGCACCATTGGCACCAACCAATCCCAGTCTATCGCCTTGTTTGACTTCTAAGTTAATGTCTTTTAAGGCCCAAAAATCTTCTTTGTGATTGTTTTTTTTTGAAGGTTTAAATATCGAATTAGACCAACGTGTGACTGTATCTCTCAGGTCATCTGTTGAATTTCCCTTTTGGTTGAGTTGATACCTCTTCGAAACATTTTCTATACTAAGTACGGTCATTGATTAAAGCGAATTAAATATGATCAACAAAAGAGTTTTCGTGTTTGCGAAAAAACCTGATGGAATAGAAAAAAGTAATAATAATAAATATCACCAATGGAATAAAACTGTCCCAATTAAACGCTGCAAAGTCGTCTAACATGCACCATCTAAGAGCATCAATACAGCCTGTTACTGGATTGAGAACAAAAAGTTTATAATACCAAGCATGGTCAGCAGATTTTACACTTTCGGTGAGGTACCCAACTGGTGAAATAAAATAACCAAACTGAATAACAAAAGGGATAATTTGGCCAATATCTCTAAATTTTACATTCAAAACTGCCGAAATCAATCCAATCCCAAAAGCAGCTAAAAAAGTTAATAGTATAAATATTGGGGCTAGGAATAATTTCCAATCTGGCAAAAATTGATACCAAATACAGATAATAAAAAATAATATAACTGATATCAAAACATCGACTAGTCCTAAAAATATAGTAGACAGTGGTATGATTAATCTCGGAAAATAAACCTTTGAAACCAGATTAGAATTCAGAACAATACTTTGGCTCAAAGCCTGCAATGATTGGGAAAAAAACAGCCAAATGATAACTCCAGGTGCAACAACAAGTGTAAACGGTATTGCGGTATTGGTGTCTAATTTGCCTATTTTACCAAATGCGAAGGCCATCACAATCATTGTTATTAATGGTCTGATCACACTCCAGCCTATTCCCAGAACAGTTTGTTTATATTTTACTAAGATGTCTCTTTTGGCTAAAATCCAAAAAAGCTCTTTAAAATCCCAAATTTCATTAAGGTAAGCAGATATAGATTTTTTTGCGGTAATTATTCGCTCTGTTGAATTCATATAAAAATTTTCAATTGCTATTTTCTGACATTACATCAAGATAGGTTTTTCTAATGGTAATGATAAATATCATGGCCACTAACGCTATCAATCCACTCAAACGTGTACTCAATCCGGTCTTTTTTACTATTTGAAGGGGCAATCTTACCGGCTCTAATACTGTAAAAATAGGTGTTTGCTCAATAATAAGTCTGTTTAGACTTTCCACATTGGCCAATTGGGTGTAGTATTGATTGGAAAGGTAAGTATTGTCTCTGGTTATTTGTTGTTGCCTCATTATCCCGGAAGGATCTACTACATTGGGATTGTCAAAAGTTAGTCTTGCAATTCTTTTGTCATTGTATTTCATGGCATAAGCTAAGCTATCTAATCGGCCTTCTTGAACACGCAAAATTTGTTTAGTTTTCTTGGTTTTCATATCTCTATAAAAATCCTCGGTAGCCCCCATTAAAGTCTCAATCCAATCTTTGGTTAACTTCTCATTTGAGGTTGTGGAATAAATACTGATTAAGCTAGAATTTTTGTCCGGTTCTACTCTCGTAACATTATACAGTTTTGTGTAGATGTCGGCTAAAATTTGGTTTTCATAGGGGGTAAATTCAGAAATGTCTTTCTTTTTAAATCTGTATTCAGAATACGGTGAAGGACCTCTGAATAAATTTCCACCCCATTCTTTTCTTTTGATGTCGCTGCTGTCTATGAAATAATTTATAAATAATTCTTTTCTATTACCTATTTTTACTTCTCTCATAAAGGCGTTATGAAAAACATTCCCAGAAAGGATTATTGCTTCAAAATTCGAAGATGCCAACAAACTACCTCCTTGAGCTTGTCCGGCCCCAGCACCCAGCCCAAATGCGGAAGCAAATCCACCTAGTTGATTCTGCGTTCCACCACCTTCCAATTCCAAATGAAATGTGATTTGACCGCTGTAAGTATCTTCAGAATCAAGAAAAGTATTGTTTATAATGTCATAAATAGAGCCTACAATTAATGCTACCAACAAGAGTTGCCAATTATTGCCAAGAAATCTGAAATACTTAAAAACTGAAAGAAAAAACTCTCTGGTTGAAATCTGTTCTCCTTTTATATTTTGATCCATTCTTAATTTTGATTGAGTTTTAAGAATCCGAATATGGTGATTATTGTGGTGAGCGTCGCACTTAAAGTAGCAACAAGACCACCAAACTGAGCTATTTGAGCTTGCGTATTTTCTGTTTTACCAGGAATGATAATTTCGCTTCCGGGTTCTACTTTAGGGTGTATTTTTACAAAAAGAAATTTTCTTGTTCGATCTACCGAGCCATTTGGATAAATAATAAATGCTTTTCCACGGGCTGATTTTTTTGTAAAACCACCAGATTTAGATACGTAGTCAATAAACTTAAATTCGGGATGATATTTTACAGTTGTTGGGTACAAAATTTCTCCTTCAATTCTGACCGTTTGAAGTTTTTTAGGGATGTTTATTTCGTCTCCGTCTTGTAAGATCAGATCCTCTACAGATCCAGGATTTTTAAGAATTTTCTCTAAGTCAATGCCAACTGACTCGGTTATGACGTTGTCTAAAACTTCTCCTTCTTCGGTTAGTTGTGGCTCTTCATTCTCTACATCTTCAATGATAGGTTTGACTTTAACGTTGATATTGAGGTTGTTGAGTACTTCATCTCTTTGGTTCTTTTGGAAATCACTAATAGGCGTTTTTCTTACTAAAGTGGCACCTTTTATATAAGCCTGAGGAGAAAGCCCCCCAGCTCTAGAAATTAGGTCAGAAATCTTCTCGTCTTTGTATTTAATCCCATAAATTCCAGGGTAAATTACTTCACCTTTTGTAGTCGCAAAATTCTGTTTTTCGTAATTTGGAGAGGTTCTAACAAAAACCTCATCAAAAGGTAAAAGCTTTACGCTTTCGCTTTTTGAATCATAACTTAAATCAGAACGAATTTCAAATTCAATGATGTCAGAAATCTGGGCATCAATTTGTTTGGCATCCACATTTCGTTTTCTTCTGACTATTTCAACTTTTGACAATGATGCAGCTTCAGTTAGACCACCTACTTTTACAATCAAATCCTGAATGGTCATTTCTTTGATATAAGGTACTTCAACTCCAATTAAAGCATCAGGATTATTGATTGCACCTTGGATTTTCACAAAAGAAGTTTCAGTCAAATCGAAAATACTAGGAATAATAATTTTATCCATTCTTTTCAAAGTCTGGTCGGTAGTTCTACCAGATTTTATATCAAGAAGGTTAACTGAAATATTAGAAACTGACAAATCGTCGTTGGTTCTGATTATATTTATTCTACCCTGTAAGGATTCTTCTTTAAGTCCCTCAGCTGAATTTATCAAAGCCATCAAAGTTGGATTGGAGTCGAGGGAATATTCACCAGGACGATAAACTGCTCCTTGGATTGATATCAGGTTTTCAAATCTTTCTAATATTTTTTCGACTACTATGGAATCGCCACTGTAAACTAAGCTCGTTTTAAAATCATTGTTTTTCACATCGATGATTCTTTTTTCTTTTGTGGTATTTCTGTAGATTTTTACTCTTTCTGAATAAGCATATTGATCAAAACCACCCGCATAGTTTATAACAGTTTGGAGATTTTCATTTGGCAGTATTTCAAACAATCCCTTTCTCTTTAGATTACCTTCCATTGCAACTCTTGAGAGATAAGGACCAACTTGCACAATATCTTGATCCTTTAATAGCATATCACCTTTTGAAAACCCTTTTGTGATGACATCATATAAGTCTAGTGTACTTACTACCCTGTTGTTTCTGATTAGTCTAATATCTCTATAAGTACCAATGTCATTAGGCCCCCCGCAAGCATATAATGCATTAAGAAGACTGGTGAAAGAAGTAACTGTATAAGTGCCTGGTGCTACTACCTCTCCTGTTATTTTTATTTTTATGGATCTATATCCTGTTAAAGAAACTTTAAGAAAGGTATTTGCAGGATAACCGCTGCCACCATTTAGGCCTAAGAAAATTTTGGAATAAGCATTTTTTATCTTTTTTTCAGCTTCTTCTATGGTTAATCCCGATACGTTGACTACACCAGCTTTTTCTAATACGATAAATCCGTCTGGATTAACAGTAGTGGTTTGTTTAAACTGAGAATAACCATAAATATCCATGACAAGTTTGTCACCAGCTCCTAAAACATAATTGTTAGGAGTCGCAATATTTACAGTGGCAGATGGGTCAAATTTTGAATTCGTAAATATGGAACTTCCAAAAGTTCTTTTAATTATATTTTTCTTGGCTAGATCTGCCGAGAGTTCTGCTTCTTTTTCAAGTCTTTGTTTTTCTTGATCCACCATTGCTTGCTCATCCTCTGTAGTAAGGTCGATGTCTCTAACATTTTCTGGAGCATTAATAGGTGTCCTGTTTACTGTGTTGGTACGGTTGTTAGTAGCCGTTTTTTCTTTTGCAGTTACAGGTGCAGTTTTTTCCGTTGGTATTGTAGCTGGTATTTGATTAGCAGGAATAGTTTGGGCAAAAATGGTGTTTTTTATAGCAAATTGTATTATTATTAATACGAGTGCTTTTGCTATTGGATTTGTCTTCCTAAATTTGGGAGATTTCATAAATTAAAAATTTGCTCTTTCTAGGTTTTGCTATTTAAATCGCAAAATTAACAGAAGAATTTTGGTAAATTAAATTAAAAAGTCTTTATTTTAAAAAGTACTTTGAGTTGCAAAGTTAATTATAAATTTGTTTTTACCCATAAAATATAGAAAATTATTATGTCAGAAGAAAGTAAAGCGTTATATGACGAAGACAGTATTAAATCTTTAGACTGGAAAGAGCATATTCGTTTACGACCTGGTATGTATATAGGTAAGCTCGGTGATGGAACCTCACCAGATGATGGAATATACGTATTGCTGAAAGAAGTTATGGATAATTGTATAGATGAATTTGCGATGGGTCATGGCAAATCTATAGAAATAGGAATTGACGAAGGAAAAGTTACTGTCCGGGATTTTGGACGTGGAATTCCATTGGGTAAAGTTGTAGATGTGGTTTCTAAAATTAATACTGGGGCAAAATATGACAGTAAAGCTTTTCAAAAATCTGTTGGATTAAATGGTGTTGGTACAAAAGCGGTTAATGCACTTTCAAGTTATTTTAAAGTAATTGCATACAGAGAAGGAGAATGTAAGAAGGCGATTTTTGAGAGAGGTGTACTCGTTGAAGAGTCTCCCATAGAAATTACAACGGAAAAGAATGGCACATTTGTAGAGTTTATACCCGATAATTCGGTTTTTAAGAATTATCATTTTATTCCTCATTATGTAGAAAACATGATTTGGAACTATTGTTATCTCAATGCAGGTCTCGCTTTGAACTTTAACAAGAAAAAATACATTTCTCAAAATGGTTTATTGGATTTATTACTTAGGAAAACCGACGAATCTACGCTTCGCTATAATATAATTCACTTAAAAGGGCCAGATATTGAGATTGCACTTACCCATGGTAATCAGTATGGTGAAGAATATTACTCCTTTGTAAACGGTCAAAATACCACCCAAGGCGGAACTCACCTTTCAGCATTTAAAGAGGCCATTGTAAAAACCATAAGGGATCACTATAACAAAGATTATGCTCCCGAAGATATTAGACAGTCCGTTATCGGTGCAATATCTGTCAGAATCCAAGAACCAGTTTTTGAATCTCAGACCAAAACCAAGTTAGGCTCTACCAATATTTCTTTAGAAGAAAATGCCCCAACGGTCAGAACTTTCGTGAATGATTTTATAAAGGAACATTTAGATAACTTTTTACACATGCATCCCAATGTAAAGGATGCATTGAAAAAGAGAATTGAACAGTCAGAAAGAGAACGAAAAGAGTTAGCAGGCGTAAGGAAAATTGCCAATGAAAGAGCCAAAAAGGCGAATTTGCACAACAAGAAACTCAGAGATTGTAAGTATCATTTGATGGATGAGAAATTTGAGGGAAGGTTAGACACCATGTTATTCATAACTGAGGGCGATTCTGCCAGTGGATCTATCACCAAAGCAAGAAGCCCAGAAACCCAAGCGGTGTTCAGTTTGAGAGGTAAGCCACTAAATTGCTATGGTTTAAGTAAAAAGGTAGTTTATGAAAATGAGGAATTTAACTTGCTACAACATGCTCTTGATATTGAAAATGGAATTGAAACTTTGAGATACAACCAAATCATCATTGCTACTGATGCCGACGTAGATGGTTCGCATATTAGGTTATTACTTCTAACTTTCTTCTTGCAGTTTTTTCCTGATGTAGTGCGTGAAGGACATTTGTATATTCTTCAAACACCACTTTTTAGGGTCAGAAACAAGAAAGAGACGTTTTACTGTTATTCTGAAGATGAAAAACAAGTAGCCATCAATAAATTGGGAGGAAAGCCCGAAATAACCAGATTTAAGGGATTGGGAGAAATTTCACCTCATGAGTTTGAAGCATTTATAGGCAAAGAAATAAAACTGGACCCAGTAATATTTGAGAAAGAGTCCTCCATTCCTAAAATACTTGGGTACTACATGGGCAAAAATACGCCTGAGCGTCAGGTATTTATTATTGATAATTTGATTATTGAGAAAGATATATTAGAAGAAAAAGAACTGATTATAGAAGATTAAAAAAACAAAACTGTGACTTTAGACGAGGTAAGGAAAGAAATTGACAAAATTGATGATCATCTTTTGGAGCTTTTGAATCAACGCATGCGTTGGGTGCAAAGAGTGGGAGAAATAAAAAACAAATCAAAAGAAATAATTTATAGGCCAGAACGCGAAAAACAAATAATTGAAAGATTAAATAGCCAGTCAGATGGACTTTTGTCTAGAGAAGCTATAGAAGCCATATTTTTAGAGATTTTTGCAACAGCAAGAAATATAGAACTTCCTGAAAGAATAGCCTATCTTGGCCCAGAGGGTAGTTTTACCCATCAAGCAGCAGAAAGTAGATTTGGGGCTCTTTCGGAATACATGACCCTACCTACAATTAAATCGGTTTTTGAAGCGGTAGAAACCGAGAGAGTTAGATTTGGAGTGGTACCTATCGAAAATAACCAGGAAGGTATAGTTTATGAAACCGTTGATTTACTCAACGAAACCAATGTGAATATAGCTGCAGAATTGAAAATTCCCGTTCACTTTAGTTTGGCCACAGAAGCTGAAAATCCAGCTAAAATTAAAAGAATATATTCAAAAGATATAGCTTTTCGTCAATGCCGTGGATTCTTAAATAAGTATTTTGAACAGCACAGTCCAGAAGAAATACAAGTTGAGTCAACGTCAAAAGCCGCAAAATTGGCGGCAGAAGATCCCGAAGCAGCTGCTATTTGCAGTGATATTGCGGCTAAATTGTTTAGAATTCCTGTATTATTTCATAACATAGAAGACAATAGCAACAATAGAACAAGGTTTTTTATTCTTTCTAAAAAGTTCGAGAATTTACCTTCAGGAAATGACAAAACCACTTTGATTGCCAGATTGCCTCATACTGATGAAGCAGGGGTTTTGGCAAGTTTCTTACAAGACTTTAAAGAACAAGAAATTAACTTAACAAAAATTGAAAGTAGGCCATACAAGGGTGACGAAGATTTTAATTTTTGGTTCTTTATTGAGCTTTTGGGCTATTTCAAAGATGAGAAATTTCAGGAGGTATTGAAAAAACACCAAGACAGCATTAAGGTTCTTGGAAGTTATGTGAGAAATGCCTAGCGAATCATAGCGTCTGGACCGTAAGTTTTACCCATATCGTATTTGTAAACTTTATCTTCACTCACCATTATCTTAAATAGGTTATATTTCTCTTTTGGAATCAGTTTTACTGGGTAAATTGTCCGATAAAAGTCTGAAAAATATTTTCGTTGTAAGATACTTTTCAGAATATTGTTTTTCTGATGTAATGCCGGAAAAATAAATTGTTTATCTTCATTTTCTAAGGAGAAATAAATGCCATCTTCCTCAGAATTTGGATTAAGGTTTTTATTTTGCACGCCAGAGATTTCAAGAATTCCGTCATTTATGCTGAATGTGAGTTTTTCATTAGCAATCGATGAATTTATATTTGAATAATTATCCAAAATAGAGGCCGGAAAGATATATTTCTTTGCTTTATATGGTTCTACCAACAATGGATTTAGCTTAGAAATGTGAGAGGAATCAATGTATTGATTTGACCATGTGCCAGTTTTCTGAAAGTTAATCCCATCTGTTATTGCATTCTTGCGGTTGAATAGAGCGATTTCATAATTGTTAAAATAGCTGAAAATAAGTATGATAGAGCAAAAAATGGTGGTCACAATACCTATAACCTTTTTTCTTTTTACATTTGAAATTAAGAAAATATAGACCGCAATGGTCATAAATGAAGAATTAATGGTATATCGACTAAGCATTGAAAATCCAGTTCTTGAAATCCCAATCATTAAACCTGTGGCAAATACAAATCCAAAAACACAAATTATAAATTGATCTGCTTTAGAATGTCTTAATTTGTCGAGTGCGTCCATCCGCCTCTTTGTCAGTATAGGGTATTTTTTTAGAAATAATACCAAGAATGTCACAACTAAAAAAAGACCAAAAAGTTCTGAGACATTGTGCGAATAAACTTCTTTTGCTCTCGTAGATAGGTCAGTGATATTCAGAGCATAAGCTCCGAAAAATTCAAAAACATACCTCAATGCTGCCAATGGCTCAGAAAATGCAGAAACTCCTGAACTCCATTCCGGTTTTTTGTATCCCCAGAAATAAAGAACTATGCTCAGTAAAGATATGGCACTCCAAGTTATAAAATCCTTATTACGTTTGTTGAAAAAAAGGATTATTGCTCCAATTAAGAATGCCAAAATGCCATTTCCGTGCGAAAAAATTGCTAAAACAGCAAAAATGAATGCTGGAGTTAAGCCTTTGTTTTTTCTATAAATGAGAAAATAGTAGGTCAGAAAAACATATAAAATGACAGAGAAGTTTTGAAATGGGACCATCAATGATTGAAGACTTTCATAATATTGTGCATGAAAAATCAACAATGCTATAGGTAGCAAATATAATCTATTATCAAACAGTGGTTTTGAGACCCTAACCAAGACCAAGAAAGTTATTATAAGGTTTATGAAACCCAATAAAGCCAAGGCCTTTAATTCAAAATTTCCTGATATTAAGTATATTACGAGCAGAAATATTCTATCATTAACAACGCGGTGTTCGTTATTCAAAGAAAAGAATAGCTTTAGTTTTTCTAAAAAAGGTAGGTCAGAAAACAACTGAAATACAGGAAGTATAATCCCATGAAAATCATCCCACCAAGGAATGTTTACTGAGATTTTATTTTGGAATAACCATAAAACTGAAATCAGGAATAATGAAATTGTCCAAAATATATACTTAGCTTTTTTATGCATTTTTTGAAAATATTTCCAGTGCAGAATTGCAATCTACTTTTATTTGCTTGATCAATTCATCAATACTTTCAAATTTAGTTTCTTCTCTGATAAATTCCAAAATTTCAACTTTTATAGTTTCTCCATAAATATCATCCGAAAAATCAAAAATATGAACTTCTTGTGTTGTACCAAGTCCATCTACAGTGGGTCTGTTGCCGATGTTCATGATGCCCTGGTATTTCTGGTTTCTTAAAAATACATTCGTAGCATATACGCCATTTTTTGGAATCAATTTGTATTTTTTCTGAACTTGAATATTCGCAGTTGGAAAACCAATTGTCCTGCCGAGTTGTCTCCCTTTCACAACAGGTCCTGAGAACTGATAATCTCTTCCCAATAATTCACTAGCCGATTTTAAGTCCCCATGAAGTATGGCATTTCTAATTTTTGTGGAACTAATGGTGATATTTTCAATTTCTTGCCTCGAAATTTCTTCGATTTCAATTTTAAACCTTTCCGAATGTTTCTTTAGATAATCTATTCCCCCCTCACGGTTTTTGCCGAACCTATGATCGTAGCCAATTACCATGGCTTTGGTTCCTAAGCCATCTAGTAATATATCTTCTATATATTTCTCACAACTAAGTTCTGAAAATTCTCGGGTAAAAGGCAAAACTACAAAATGATCAACACCTAGTTTTTCTAAGATTTCGGTTTTCTCGTCTATCGTTGTTAGTAACTTTAGGTTATCGTCGTTGGGCGAAATGATGAGTCTGGGATGTGGCCAAAAAGTTAATAAAACTGATTCGCCATTGATTTCTTTTGCCTTTTCTATAAGCCTTTTGATGATTTTCTGATGACCAATATGAACTCCGTCAAAAGTTCCAGTAGTCACCACAGCATTGCCTTTGGGCTGAAAATCAGAGAGTTTATTATAAATCTTCATTTGAATCTTTGATTTTTTGAACCATGTTTTCCACAGTTTCTGCATTGTCTACCGAGAATTCTCCAATTTTGGTCCTTCTAAGTTCACTTAAATATGCTCCAGAGCCTACTTCAAGGCCAAAATCCCTTGCTAAGCTTCGGATGTAAGTTCCTTTTGAGCAAATAACTCGAAAAGAAATTTCTGGAAAATTATCAGCCTCTATCTCAAATTCTTGGATTTCAATTTCGCGAGCCTTAAGTTCTAGTGTTTTTCCTTCCCTTGCGGCTTCATAGGCTCGTTTTCCTTTTACTTTGATAGCTGAAAATAGGGGAGGTACTTGAGAAATTTTCCCCAAAAACTTATTTCTAGCAGTTTCCAACATTTCTCCATTTATGTGTTCAATAGGAAAAGTCGCATCTACTTCAGTTTCTGCGTCGGCAGACGGTGTGGTTTTTCCTAAAATAAACTTACCCGTATACTCTTTTATCTGAGCCTGATATTGGTCAATCTCTTTCGTTTTTTTTCCAGTGCAAAGAATCAACAAGCCTGTTGCTAATGGATCGAGCGTACCCGCATGACCAACTTTTTTGAATTTACCAGCGTATCTTACTTTGTTTACAACATCAAAAGATGTCCAAGTCAATGGCTTGTCAAGAAGTAAAACGGAGTCATTGTATGGTTCGTTCATCAAACAATTTTTAAATCAACTCCTGAATAAAGCAATGCCAATAGTATTATTCCCAAAACAATTCTATAATAACCAAATACTTTGAATCCGTATTTTTGTAGAAATTCTATAAAGAATTTAATGGCTACCACTGCAACAATAAACGCGACTAAATTTCCAACACCTAATAACATAAGTTGTTCATTATCAAAAGTTAAGTCTCCGCTTTTGTAGCCTTTTAATAGCTTGTAGGCCGATGCAGCAAACATCGTAGGAACTGCTAAAAAGAACGACATTTCAGCAGCGGCTTTTCTGGTTAATCCCATAAACATACCGCCAATAATTGTAGAAGCGGAGCGAGATACGCCAGGAATCATGGCTATGCATTGAAAGAGACCAATAACAAAACTGTCTTTAAGGTTGGGTTCTGTTTTGTGGGTTCTTTGTTCAAAATACTTATCGATGAATATCAGTATTATTCCTCCAAGAAGTAAGCTTATGGCCACTACCCAAACATTTTCCAGAATGGAATCTATAAAATCATTCAAGACAAAGCCGATAATCGCTGCTGGGATAAATGCTACCAAGAGTTTGATATAGAAATCGAAACTTTGAAAAAAGCGTTTCCAGTAGAGTACAATTACGGCCAAAATAGCACCAAATTGAATATTTACTTCAAAAATTTTGGTAAATGGATGCTCTGCAATTCCTAAAAAAGAAGCTCCAATAATCATGTGACCAGTAGAGCTTATTGGAAGATATTCTGTAATGCCTTCTATTATAGCCAATATGATGGCTTGAATTACATTCATGGATTATTTTTTTAGAAGGGCATAAAATTCCACCATGAAACCTACAAAAGCTACGATAGGCCCAAGAGTAATACCGAAAAACCCAAATCCGAATTCTTCTTTATCCAATGTCATGATAATAAAACCGGCAACTATTAAAGCCACTCCAACTAACATGATGGTGTAATTTCCTTTCTTAAAAGGCAAATCTGATGCTGATGCTTCAGCTGTTTCATTTAAATCTTTAGTGTTTTTCATTATTTCAATATAATTTATCTAAATCCATTTTATGGTACCTCACGATAGATTGAAAGGTACTGAGTACGCCAATAGTTGGTCCGAGAATTAAAAGTATTACAAATAAAAACGTAATAGCTGTGTTATTTTGAATAAGATTCAAGCCGTCGATTTGGGAAGTTGACACATACTTGGTTACAAATATGAGAAAAGTACTGATTATGCTGGCAATAAGTCCCTGAAAAAATCCTTTTATCAAGAACGGCTTTTGAATAAATAAATCAGTGGCTCCGACCAATTGCATCGTTCTAATTATAAATCTTTGAGAATAAAGGGCCAATTTTATGGTATTGTTGATCAATAAAAGCGTTGCAACAAAAAATATCAATACAATAAGGGCCAATACTTTATAAACTTTGTTGACATTGGTTATTATACCTTTTAAGAAGTCTTTTGCATATTCAACTTCAAAAACGCCACTTAGCTTTTCAATTTGTGTTTTGATGTATTTCAACTTTTCTTCAGTAATATTTTCCTCTTTTAGCCGGATACTAAACGCATCTCTAAAAGGATTGTCGCCCAGTACGTCTTTGAAATCTTCTTTGGTATCTTTATAAAATATTTCTGCAGCTTGTTCTTTCGAAGTTAATTTGATTTCAGGTTTTCCATTTTTTATTTCCGCAAAACCCATGCTTGCTATTTTGCTGGAAATTGCATCCAAATCTTTTTTTTCAAGATTTCTTTCTAGATATACTTGAATTTCTATGTTCTGTTTTACATATTTTATTAACTCCTTAGAAGAAATGGCAATCCAACCGCAGAATCCGATTAAAAACAAAGCCACACTTAAACTTATCGTAATAAGAATGCCCGGGTAACTACCTAATTTCTTGTTAAAACTCATTTTTGGTTTGAAAAGCTAAGTACAAAGATAAAAAATTATTTAAGATTGGTATTTTAAGTGAATTCATTTTAAGTTTTTTTAAACATTTATTCACCTTTTTTAGCCAATTCTTTCAAAGCATTCCATTCTGCTATCATTTCAGGCATGTTTTGCTCAATAATTTCCTCAACCGTTTTGGTTATATAATCAAGGCTATGCGTTTCATCAAAATATATGGGTTTTTTGAATTTTACGGTTAAGAGCGTATTTCTTCTTTTATATTTTAGGCCAGTTTTGTTGAAAGCTCTTCTGAAACCGTTGATAACTACTGGTACTACCACTGGCCTATTAGTCAGGATAATGTGTGAAGTTCCTTTTCTTACAGGTGCATATGGGCTTGTAGTTCCTTGTGGAAAACTAATTACCCAGCCAGATTTTAGACCTTTCGTAACGTTGTCGCCTGCTGAAGTGTCCACGTCACGTTTTACGTTTACACCCTCTGCTCTCCAACTTCTTTCTACTAAAATAGCACCAGCTAAACTAAAAAGTTTGGGTATTAAGCCAGACTTCATGGTTTCTTTGGCCGCAACATAATAGATGGTGGCTCTGGGAGAAAAAAGATAAATAGGCAATAATTTCTTACCAAATCCCCATTTTAGATTACAAAAAATATGATAAAAAGAAATCACGTCAGCGAAATAGGTCTGGTGATTTGAGATGAAGAAAACATTTGTGTTTGGAAGATCTTTAAGGTGCTCCAAACCCTCAATTTTCAATTTATTGGCAACGGCTATTCTCCAATAAGTAGGCCATCCAGCTATAAATATTACCATTCTTTTCAATACCATCCAATTGCCAAAGGGGTCTTTTTGAAACAAACCCAAAATGTCAAAATACGACAAGGTCTTCAACAATGGGTGGGTTGTTTCGGCAGGTATTGGTAAGAAGTTTTTAAGTATTTTTAGCATTTAGATTGATTTTATGAACCGAATCTGTGGATGAATTCTAATTAATTCCGCTTATCTATTTCGTCTCTAATCTTGGCTGCTTTTTCATATTCCTCATTTCTGATCGCTTCATCCAGCATTTTTGACAATTCTTCGGAGTTTAGGGACATCAAATCAGAACTCGATTTAACTTTAATGCTTTTGGGTGCAGTTTTTTTCGTTTCCTGTCCACCTAAATCATCGGCACTTATGCCTGCTTCGTTAAGAACGTTTTCGGTTGTATATATTGACGCGTTGAACCTCAAGGCAATGGCAATGGCATCAGAAGGTCTAGCATCTATATTTTTCTGACGAATGCCATCCGTACAAATGATTTTAGAATAAAAAACACCTTCAGAAATGTCTGAAATATGTATTTCCTCCACTGAAAAATCAAATGATTTGGAGAAAGACTTGAATAAGTCGTGGGTCAATGGCCTAGTTGGAGTGATTTTTTCCATTTCTATGGCAATGGCTTGGGCCTCAAACATTCCAATAATAATAGGCAAGCGACGATCCCCATTAGATTCTGTAAGAATCAAAGTAAACGAACCTGCCTGAAGTTGGCTAGGCGATAGGTCTAATATTTCTAATTTTATTTTATCCACGATACAAATATACTTCCCTTTGATGTATTAAAAAGAATGTTTTTACAGAAAAATATCTTTTCTAAGTCCCAAAATATTTTTCAATTCCCATTCCAAATAAGGCAAAATCATATTTTGTAGGGTCTTCTGGGTCAAGAATTCTCAAAGTATTGGTTATTTCTTCTGCCATTTTCCAATCGGCTTTAGGCCTTGTGGTTAGTTTTAGTTTTCGAGCAATGTTTTCTACATGAATATCACAAGGTATAATCAGTTGAGAAGGTAAAATACTGTTCCAAATACCAAAATCTACTCCTTTGTTGTCACGCCTCACCATCCATCTTAAGTACATGTTTATTCGTTTACATGCACTATTCGAAGCAGGACTCGAAATGTGTTTTTGAGTTCTTTTTGGTGAATCCTCCAACGAAAAGAAATATTCTTTAAAGTGGATTAAATTCATTTTTAGATTTTCATCTTTATTTCCTTTATTCAAAAAAGCTGATTCTAATGAAGCGTGTTTGGTATAATGTGCCTTGAAAAACTCCAGGAAGTACAGTAAATCTACAAAGTTAAAAGTTCGGTGAACAAATGTTTCTAATTTCTTTATTTCATTTGAATTGGCATTTTTCACGAACTCGTAAGGGGCATTATCCATTTTTTCGAGTAATTCCGAACACTTATTGATAATAGTTTTGCGTTGGCCCCAAGCCAAAATTGCGGCAAAAAAACCTGAAATTTCAATATCTTGTTTCTGGGAATAACGATGAGGGATACAAATTGGGTCGGTGGCAATAAAATCTAAGCTATTGAATTTTATATATTTTTCATTTAATAAATCCGCTACCTCGGGTGAAACTATTTCTGGCATAATTTATTTACCGTGAACGGCCTTCTTCTTAGATGGGACGTAATATTCCACGGTAGCTCTCATTTTTGAGTCTTTCGGTCTCAATTTGTAAAATGCATAGGGCGAAAGTTTGATCATTACGTTTTCATCATGCCCTTTTTTACTCAAATTGGCCACTACTTTGGCTACGATGGTGATACCAGTAGCCTCGTTCGTAACTTTTATATTGCTGCCCACTTTTGCAGTTCTGTGTAAGGCGAGGTATTTTGTGGTTCTATTGCTCGTATTGATAACCTCGGCAATTCCTGCTTCTGATACTTTTCTGCCAACTGGGGTTAATACTAAAACAGGTTCTGTCTCTTTTTCTAAATCGACTACAATTTTTTCAATTTCATTTTTGTCAATTAATAGTTTTTCGCCAACTTTTATCTTGTTGTCGCTGATCTTATTAGCTTCTACTAAATAAGAAATATCCAGATCATACAATTTCGAAATTGAAAAAATGGTTTCACCTGCTTTAATATCATGGTACGGGCCCTTTGAGGCTTTTTCTTTTACTGGAGTTTTTGTTTTGGGTGTGGTAGAAGGTGCATTCTTACTTGCCCACGCTTTCTTTCTCATAGCCCAATATGCCGATGCACTTACATGCTTTCCATTTTTAATCATTGGGAATTTCAAAACCTGTCCCGCTTTTATGCCTACCTCAGTTTTTAAACTTGGATTTACATTTGAAACTTCGGCAACAGAGCATTCGTATTTGTTAACCAAACTGTACAATGTTTGTCCGGGTTCAACCTTATGCAGTATATAAACTATGTTATTTATCACTTCAGTATATACCGAGTCTTTGGGAGCATTTTGTGAAAAGACTAATCTAGGCAAACTTATTATTAGAAATAAAGCTAAAACTTTCATGATGGATTAAATGTAAAATGAACCGCAAAATTACATTTTTAAGATTTAAGAGCATAATTTTTTTTTATCCATGATAAATAAAGTATTTTATTTTAGTTTTGTGTTTCTAAAATACTAACACTTTGAAAATTCTCGGCATAATTCCAGCACGCTATTTATCTTCTCGATTTCCAGCCAAATTATTAAAAACAATCAAGGGAAAATCAATTCTTCAAATGGTATATGAGCAGTGTGAAAAAACTCAAAGTTTAAGCAAAATCGTTGTAGCAACTGATCACGAGGCTATTTTTGAGCATGTAGAAGGCTTTCATGGAGAAGTGCTGATGACCCATACCAATCATGAAAGTGGTACTGACAGGTGTGCAGAAGCATTAAAACTATGTGGTGGAAGTTCTTCGTTCGATTATGTAGTAAATATACAAGGAGACGAACCACTTATAGATCCCAATACCATAGATGGTTTATGTTCAGTATTGGATAATAAAATAGAAATTGCTACTGCTTGTTTTCCGATAGGAAAGTTGGAAGATTTATTGAGCCCAAATATTGTAAAAGTTGTCAAAAGCGAGAGAGATCAAGCTTTGTACTTTAGCCGCTCTCCAATTCCTCATATTCGAGACGAAAAAGTGGATCGATGGCTACTGAATAATACTTTTTATAAACATTTAGGAATATATGCCTACCGAGTAGATATTTTGGAGAAATTGGTGAAATTTCCTGTTTCAAAGTTAGAATCTCAGGAAAGATTAGAGCAACTGAGGTGGCTATCCAATGGTTTTAAAATCAATATGGTAGAAGCACCAAGTGAAGGTTTTGGAATTGATACAGAGCAAGATTTTGAACGTTTAAAGCAATTTTTAGATAAAAAATAGCGTATAGAACTATATAACATTAAAAAAAAACAATTTATGCAACGATTCACCATTCTATGGGCTGACGACGAAATTGAACTACTTAAACCATATATAGTTTTTCTTGAAAATAAAGGATACGATGTTACGCCAGTGCCAAGTGGTGCCGATGCCTTGGATTTAGTCGAAAAAAACAACTATGATATCATTTTTTTAGATGAAATGATGGCCGGTATGACGGGCTTGGATACATTGGTCCAAATCAAGAAAATAAAGCCCACGATTCCTGTAGTTATGATTACCAAATCTGAAGAAGAAAGGATCATGGAAGAGGCCATAGGATCTAAAATTGCTGATTATCTCATAAAACCGATCAATCCAAACCAAATATTACTCTCCATAAAAAAACTTTTGGATAACAAAAGGTTGGTTTCCGAAAAAACCAATTCGAGTTACATGCAAGATTTTAGACAATTGAGCATGCAATATAATGATGAATTGGACTTTAATGAGTGGTCAGAAATCTATAAAAAGCTAGTGTTTTGGGAATTAGAAATTGATCGTTCTTCTGATAAATCAATGGAAGAGGTTTTCCAAATGCAAAAAGCTGAAGCTAATGCTCGTTTTTCAGACTTTATTGAGGATAATTACGCAAGTTGGATGACGGATCCAAATGTAAAGAAGCCTGTCATGTCGCACAATCTGTTGAAGACAAAGGTGTTTCCGCTTTTAAACGGAGGTTCTCCGTTGTTTTTTATTCTGATTGATAATTTCAGGCTTGATCAATGGAAAATAATGGAAGACATCATAGGCGAGTTTTTTACAATTGAATCTGACGAAACTTACTTTTCTATTTTGCCTACGGCAACTTCTTATGCTAGAAATTCGATTTTTGCGGGATTAACGCCACTGGAAATGTCAAAGCAGCATGCTGATATTTGGGTAAATGATGAAGGAGATAATGAAGATGGTTTAAATAAAAATGAAGATGAGTTTTTGAGAAGACAATTGAAAAAGAACAACTTACAGCAAAAGTTTTCTTATCACAAAATACTCAATAATGGTCAGGCGAAGTCATTGGTGGACAATTTTAACAATCTAATGAAAGATGATCTAGTAGTAGTGGTGTACAACTTTATTGATATGCTTTCGCATGCCAGAACAGACATGGCCGTTATAAAAGAACTTGCACCTGATGAGGCTGCCTATAGATCCATTACTAAGTCTTGGATTCAACACTCGCCAATGTTAGATTTCTTAAAGTTAATAGCTTCAAAAAATGGCAGACTAATTATAACAACAGACCATGGAATGGTAAAAGTTAAAAATGCCAAAAGGATAGTGGGCGACAGAAATGTAAATACGAACTTGAGATATAAACAAGGAAGAAATCTCAACCTAGATGATAAGCGAGATTTTGTGATAGAGGTCAGAAAACCAGAGACTTATAAGTTACCTAGTCCAAATTTATCCACTTCTTATTTCTTTACTACTTGTGATTATTTCTTTGCTTATCCCAACAATTACAACCATTATGTAAGCCATTACAGAGATACTTTTCAGCACGGCGGCGTTTCGTTAGAAGAAGTAATTATTCCTTTTGCTGTATTGAAGGCCAAATAGATATGAAGAAAGTTTTATTTCTGTTTTTGTTGTCTATCAAAGGTTTTGCTCAAGAAGAACCTAAGGATGTAATATATAAGGGTTTTTATAATATTTCATTTTATGTTAAAAGCCCTTTAGGGCAATTTAAAAAGGCGATTTCATCTGATTTTTCTAAATTGAATAGCTCAGGGATATCTTTTTCGTACTTAGTAAATCCAAGAAAAAAAGCTGGCGAGTTGAGTTCGATTCTTTTGGGAGGAGAATTTGGAATTTCTGGTAACAAACAAAATTCATTTTTCTTGCCACCCGCACAAGGTGATTTTTTCATGAATCATCGGCAAGTTTGGACGCTTTTAAAATTTAGATATTTGCCAAATTTAGCTATAAGAAAAGTAGTGCCGTATTTGGATGGAGGATTAGGTCCTAAGTTATATTTTTCTAGAATGATGGAAAATGCTGGTCAAGATGAAGTTTATAAAGTTTATGGATTTTCGGCTACCACATTAAGTTATAATCTCGAAATGGGGAGCAGTATAAAAATTTCTGGTCAGAAGAGACCATTTACTTATGTAGATTTTGGACTTGGTTACACACAATCTAATTCTGTCAAAATTATTGACAGAGATCGAGTTGGGTTTACCGCTGATTATGAGGTAATTGATGCTAAAAAGTCGGTAAAACCTCAAAGTGTCTATTTCAAAGTGGGTATCACGAGTTACCTGTGAGGTCATTAATTACACCCCCATCACAGTAAAGCGTTCTTCTCGGAAATCTTTCTATTAAATCAAGTTCGTGGGTTGCCATTAATACAGCAGTTTCCGAAACTTCATTTATTTTAAAGAACAATTTTAGAATTTCAATTGATTTTTCTGGATCCAAATTTCCAGTGGGTTCGTCCGCAAATAGTATCTCGGGATGATTTAGCAAAGCTCTACCAATTGCAATTCTCTGTTGTTCACCTCCAGAAAGCTGGTGAGGCATTTTTTTTAAAACATCGGGCAAGCCAACCAATTCTAGGACTTCAACTATCCTATCGTCAATCTTTTTTATATCTACCCATCCCATAGCCTCCATAAAAAACCTCAAATTTTGAAGTATATTTCTATCTGGCAATAATTGAAAATCTTGAAAAATGATTCCGATTTTCCTTCTTAAAAACGGGATTTCCTTATATTTAATATTTTCTAGCTTAAATCCAGCTACTGTACAACTTCCCTTTTCAAGCCAGAGATCGGCATATAGCGTTTTTAGTAAGGAACTTTTTCCGCTACCTGTTTTACCGATTAAGTAAACAAACTCACCTTTGTTTATAGTGAAATTTACGTCAGAAAGAATAAGATTCTCTTTCTGATAAATGTATGCATTAGAAAGTGAAATTACAGCTTCGCTCATGGTAGATAAAAAAAGGCGGAAAAAATTTTCCGCCTAAATTAAATATTATTTGTTAACCTTGGCGTGATCCGAAAGGAATTTTGCAAGGCCACTATCTGTCAAAGGGTGATTCAAGAGGGCTAGAATGGCCGAAAGTGGTCCAGTCATAACGTCAGCTCCGATTTTTGCACAACCTAAAATATGCATTGGGTGTCTTACAGAGGCAGCCAATATTTGCGTTTCATATCCATAGTTGTCGTAAATCGTTCTAATTTCTTCAATTAACCCAAGACCATCTGTGCTAATATCATCTAATCTGCCCACAAAAGGTGAAACATAGGTAGCACCTGCTTTGGCTGCCAAAAGTGCTTGACCAGCCGAAAATACCAAAGTGCAGTTTGTTCTTATACCTCTTTCTGAAAAATATTTGATGGCTTTAATACCATCTTTTATCATGGGTATTTTGACCACAATCTGATCGTCAATCTTTACCAATTCTTCACCTTCGCGAATCATGCCTTCGTAGTCAGTAGAGATCACTTCAGCACTAACATCGCCGTCTACGATTTCGCAGATTGCTTTATAGTGTTTTCTGACATTTTCTTCACCGCCAATTCCTTCTTTCGCCATAAGCGAAGGGTTGGTCGTAACGCCATCTAAAATACCTAAATCCTGAGCCTCTTTGATTTCTGAAAGGCTTGCGGTGTCAATAAAAAACTTCATGATATAATATTTGATTGAAAAACTAAGGAAGAGTCAAAAAAAAATGGCAAATTCACCGCTACAACCGCCTACCCTTGCTACCTTCCGGTCCTGGGGGATTCAGCAGGAGCTGGTAATTTGCCGTCACAAAAGTACGAAGTTTCTTCGGTTTGACAAACGCTCAGCCAATTATTTAGATATTTTTTTAATCCTGATTACAATCAGTTTCTTTTTTTTGCTTTGTTGGATTAAATGTAATTACTTCGACCTTTTAACAAAACCTTTATGAAATTCATATATTATTTTTTAATGTTGGTGTTCGTTTATTTCACAGCTGTGCAATATAATGACCCTGATCCTTGGCTTTGGATACCCACATATTTGTTCCCGATTTATCTTTTGTTTCAAAAATCAAAAGGAAAACTCTCTGGAAATACTTTGCTTTTGGTGGGAATTCCTTACTTGTTTTGGGCGGTTAATCAGTTTCCACCTGAGTGGGAAGGCGTTATGCTCAATACTTTGGGCATGAAAACTATCAATATTGAGCTGGGCCGTGAATCTTTGGGCCTCGGATTTACGGCTTTGGTCTTGATTTTAGTTTCTTTTTCTAAGAAATAGAAATTAAACATTCTTTCAATTATTAAAATCTAATTTTGTTTTTCAGAGGTTTAAATATCTGAAAAACTTAAATCAGGTTGTGCTTGTTTGTATATCAATTACACGTTTTTTTTCGCTCAAACAATTCTATTCTTTCAAAAGATATAATGGCCGATATTAAATTTGACTACAAAGACATTATCTCTAGATTGCCTGGCGAGCCGGGTATTTATAAATATTTCGATGAGGAAGGGACTATAATATATGTAGGCAAGGCCAAAAGTCTGAAAAATCGTATCAGTAGTTATTTCTATAATTTTGAAAGGGTAGATAGAAAAACTAGAAGGTTGATTTTGAACATCCATAGGCTGGAATATACAGTAGTTCCAACTGAATGGGACGCTCTTTTGCTCGAAAATACCCTTATAAAAGAACATCAACCAAAATATAATATTCTATTAAGAGACGATAAAACGTATCCTTATGTCTGTATAACGAATGAACGTTTTCCTAGAGTTATTACAACCAGGAGAATAGAAGATAAAGGCCGTGGGAAATTATATGGTCCTTATGTAAACGCCAAAGCAATGTATGCATTGTTGGATATGTTCACGAGTTTGTTTACAATCCGTACCTGCAAATACAACCTCAGTGAAGAAAATGTTTGGGCAAAGAAATTTAAAATTTGTCTTGAATATCACATTGGCAATTGTAAAGGACCTTGTGAAAACCTTCAATCCGAAGCTGATTATTTAAAAGAAATAGATCAGATTCATCAAATACTAAAAGGTAATCTTTCGCCAGCAAAGAAGTATTTTCAGGAGAAAATGAGCGAATCTGCAGCGAAAATGGCATTTGAAGACGCTCATCAATATAAGTTGAAACTTGAGTTTTTAGAGAATTATCAATCAAAAGCCACCGTTGTTACACCAACTATTCAGGATGCCGACGTTTTTACGATACAATCTGATGAGTCGGCGGGTTATGTGAATTATTTGAAGGTAGTTAATGGCACCATTATCCGTACCCAAACACTGGAAGTCAAAAAACGTTTGGATGAAACCGATGAAGAGATTTTGGGAATTGTGATTTTTGATTTAAGACATACATACGAAAGCGAAGCTAAGGAAATCATTAGCAATATCAACCCTGATATTGATTTTAAAGCCAATATCATTATTCCACAAATAGGAGATAAGAAGAAATTAATTGAGATGTCGCTCAGGAATATCATGTATTTTAGACATGATAAAGCTGAAAGAGATGCTGCAGCAGCTAGCGGAACTACCAATAAAAGAGACAGGGTTTTAATAAAGTTAAAGCAAGATTTGCAGCTCAAAAATCTGCCAAGGCATATTGAGTGTTTTGATAACTCTAACATTCAAGGTACAAATCCGGTCTCTGCTATGGTATGTTTCATGAATGGGCAACCTTCGACCAGAGATTACAGGCATTACATTCCTAAGACAGTCGTTGGTCCTGACGACTTTGCTACCATGAACGAGGTAGTGGGTAGAAGATACGCAAGATTGTTGGAAGAAAAAGCCGATTTGCCCGATTTAATCATCATCGACGGTGGCAAAGGCCAACTCTCTGCGGCTTGTGATGCTCTAAAGTCGTTGGGCATATATGGGCAAATTCCAATTATAGGCATCGCCAAACGACTTGAAGAAATTTATTTTCCTGAAGATACACTTCCCATTTATATTGATAAGAAATCAGAATCTTTAAAACTCATCCAAAGATGTAGAGACGAGGCACACCGATTTGGCATTACACATCACAGAAATCGTCGGAGTAAAAACTTCCTTATCAGTAGTTTAGAGTCGGCTCCAGGCATTGGCAAAAATACAGCTACTAAGATATTGAATCATTTTAAGTCGATTCCAAACATTAAAAATGCTCCAGACGAGGAATTGATAACGCTATTGGGTAAAGACAAAGCCCGAAGAATAAAGGAGTTTTTGGAAAAGGAAAGTTGATTTAATAGGTATTATTCAGTTTTTATAATGATGGTGCCGGCCCCACCACGGGCTCCCATCATGGCACCGTTGCCATATTTTACCAGCCCAATTTCGGTAATTCTGTTGGTTTCTATAAACTCTAACACGGACATTACCTCCCTTCGGCCTGAAAAGATTCGGTTATTGAAAAGTAAAGCAGGCGTATTGTCTTGATTTGCATTTTGCCCAAGGTTGGTGTTGGAACCAGTAAGTGAAATGCTGTAATCTCCGGTTTCCATATTTTGCGTTACCCTTAGGCCTGGTATTCTTTTCAATAATGTAAAAATGTCCATTCCTTTTTCAAGTTCACTTGGTTTGAATGCGAAATCGGGCTTTACAAAATCGTTCTTATCAGACTCTTTTGTTTCAAATACAGATTTTTCATAGGCTATAGTTTGGTTGCTATTGATAACAGAGCTGTTAAAATTTAATGTATCGTTGGTATGGTTAGTTTCAAAAACCAATTGTATTAGAGGTTCAACAGTGTCATTCGGTGATTCAGAAGGTACAATGTAATTTTCAGGTAGGGCAGAAGCCAGTCCCTCGTTGCCCCATTGATAATAAAAAGTAATACCGTTAGGTCCCGAAATAAATCCATTGTCGGTGAATACTGCAAACTGATTTGGAAGATCAATTTTAGAAAACATATAGTTGTAGTCGATGAAAGGATTTCGGAAATAATTAAGTACGTTTTTGTTAAAGACCAACAAGGGTAACTCAGAATACAAAATATGTCTTTTTGATAATGAATCAAACCTATAAATGGTAGAATCTGCAACCTTTACAAGTTTACCTTCTTCTACTTGTTGTTTTACAGTAGTTCTACCTAAAAAAACATCCACCATACTTATTATCTTGAAGACTTCTAACTTGGCATCGACCAAGTTTCTTTTGGCTAAACTGTGCAGAAATAAATTCGGTGTGGCTTCAAAAGCCTTTTTTCTGTTATTCAACTGAGCGTTTCTCTTATTTTCCTCAGTTGACAAATTATCTTCGTAGAATTTAGATGCTGCATAGTTTGTTTTTACACCGTCGGAACTAAATGAATGAAGATCGATGTGAATTTTATAACCCAAGGCTTTATTAATAACCACGAAGGTTTTGGAAGAATTGGCGAAAACTGTTTTTTTGCGATAATCTAAACTTAGGTGGATATTTTCTTTATTTTCAAAAGAGCACTGTCGAGCAAATTGATTTTCACCTAAAAGCCCATTTCTGAAAACCTGCCATTTTCGACTCCAATATCTGTCTTGTTTGGCTTTAATAACTACCTCATTTAATGAATTATTTGCAAGTTTTACGATCAAGAATTTTGGAACTGTATATCTCGTGAATTTTTGTTTTTGTATGGTAAATCCTACCATAGAAACTACTAATTCAAAATCAATTTTATTGCTCGGAATATTGAGCGTAAAACTTCCTAAGGAGTCAGTTTGAGTAAAAATAGAACTAGAATTGATGTAAACTGTTACAAATTCTAGCGGTATATTGTCTTCGTCTACAACTTTTCCTGAAATTTTGAAGGTGTTGGATTGGGCAATAGTCCAATAAGATGCGAAAATGAATATCGAAGAAAATAAGTATTTAACCAGAGGTTTCATTGTTTAGATTTTGTAAAAAATACTTTATTTTACTTTGAAAACATAAACAGTCAAGCCCAGCATCAAAGTTATCAGAATTCCAAAAAAGGCATTTTTGATAATTTCAGGCTTAAATTGTTTATCTAAAATCTTGCCTTCGGTGTCTAAAGAGAATTGGTAAAACCCTTTTTGACCATAAATATTGCCATCTTTTAGAAAACCAACATTGTCATATTTTGGTTCTACGCAAACTTTCCCAGTTGCGTTGATAAATCCATAATTCTGATCTTTCATAGCTATATAATACTCTCCAGCGTACAAATCAGTAATTTGGTCAAAAATAAAATCAGACCTTACAACACCAAGGCTATCTACAACACCCCATTTTTCGTTTCTTTTTAATTTGTAAAGACCAAAACCTAAACTGAGAATATCATCACCTTTTCCAATTTTTTGAGCCTTATATAAAGTGTCAAGTCTGTACCAATCTGAATTATTTTTTAAAAGCACATAATTTCTGTTTTTGTCAGAGCGATATTGGCTATAGGAATTTGGAATAGTTTCCAGCCCTGTAAACATATCTATGAAGCCAAATTTGCCATTCTTCTCCACCATTATGTTTCCATTAAGCATTGCGTAGTTGAAAGAATCGTACAGAGGAGCAACCAAGTTTTCACAATTCGAAGTCCAAAAGCCAACTTTTTTGCCCAAAGTTTTATAGGCTCTTATCATGCCTGTGTAATCCTCACTAAATGGTTGAATGTATAGATATTTCTTAGGAACTAAAACCTCGCCATTTTTGTCAATGAAGTTTTTTGCCCCATTTTTGAAAGTTACACCTGCAACATGACCCTTGAATTGTTCACCTTCTTTGAAAATTTTATTAAACTTTTGTTTGCCTACTTTGTCCACGAAATACAATTGATCATCCCAAACACCAACCAAACAAACGCCGTTTTTGAAGCTGCCTCTAATAAATCTATATTTAGGTGATATTACTTCTTCTCCTTTTTCATTGATGAATCCATGTGTGTTGCTAAGGTGTACTACAAAATCATATCTTCCAGTAAAATAACAGCTATGGCAAAAGTCATGAGGACCAAAGGTTACCTCTGCCATTCCTTCTGAAAAATCTCCAATGTCAGTGTAGGTTTTTTTTGCAAGAAATCTACCATTTTTGTCTACTAGCCAGGCGTTTTGAGTTTCGTCACCATTTTTGAGAATTATTTTTTTCTTTACCACATAAAGGTTTTCATTTTGTTTCCACACAAAATCGAATTGTTTGAAGAAACCATCATTTCGGTCTTTCTTCTTTCCATAATTGGTGGCTGTGTAACCTATTTTCCAGCCAAGGTTAGCCTCCTCCTCAGATGGAAGTTTTGCCAAACTGACGATAGGGGAAATTAAAAACAAAATGGAGAGTAATTTTAGTGCTTTCATTAGTAAACGGATTTTGGTTGAATCACATTTTTTTAGATTACAATAAAATTATATATAAAATTTTAATAACCACAAATTTGACTAAAGAATATCAATTAAGCGATAAATCGTAGTTGAGTACTTCCCTTGTATAAGAAATGAAAAGTTTGACCATTTCAGTGCCAGTTTTTTTTGAACTTTAAACCCCGAATTTTATTCGGAACTATTCAAGTTTTACAGCTTTTTGGTCTTCTTTATATTTTGGAAAATATAAAATGGAGATATTCAAACTCACGCTATCAAATGCCCACAAAATTGAGCAGTATTGTCTAATATTTTCCCACCTTTTCTGAAGCCTAGTCCACAAGATTCTCCTACATAAAACACGCCAGCTTGGTAATAATTTCCACTATCGTCCATCGGGAAATCTATAAATTCTTGGTAGATTTTGTTTTGTTCCGCATACTCACCACTCGAAAAAGTAACAGTTTCGTTTCTACCATTAATAATTCTAACGTTTGCTCCTTCTCGGCCAAACATCACTTTTTCGATACAATTTTTACCAGAAATTGGGCTTGATTTTGTTTCTAACAGTAAGGGATGATTCGGAAATAAATCCCATAAAATTTTCAATATCCCTTTTGACTGAAAAAGCAGGGTATAGGCTGGATTGAGCACTATGGCTTTTTCATCCATACAAATATCTGTAATGATTTTGCAGAGTTCAGGCTCGTCCCAAGCTATAAATTCCCATGGAATCAGTTTAAACCAATAATCGAATTTCGTGAAACTTCCATCAGTTAGACTATGCTTAAAAATGCCCTCATTTGGCGAAAAATCGACTTTTTCAATATTTTCAAAGGCTACTTCAAATCCAGCTTCTTTGGCAGCTTCGGCCAAAATTTCCATATTGGTGTCATCTTCCGGAAATCCGGCCATTGTGCTTATCAATAAAGATGGGTGAAATTCTGGATTTTCTTCTCTTAAAGATTCAAAAGCACCCACCAAACTTTCGTATAAAGTGTTGAATTGCAAGGAATCATCAAAACCATTAGCTTTTAAGGAAGCCCACTGAACGATGGCCGTTTCGGGAATGCAAGTGGCTGTGTCTGCATTATATTCTATGAGTTTTATGGGCTTGCCATCGATTCCACCTGCCAAGTCAAACCGTCCATATAAATGCCAGCCTTTATCGTTTTCCCACGAGTATTTTATGAGCGGAACAAGATGGGGTGGAATGCCCAATTCTTCATATAAATCGTTTTTTATGACATGTTCCGCAGCTTTTATGAACATTTCATAGAGTTCATTGCCAGCATTATAATAGTCCTCAGCAGTCTTTTCTGATACAATTACCATGTCATTGGTTACATAGGGGAGGGTATCTTCTCCCAACATCCATTTCCAGCCTTCATCCTTTAAAGTTTGGAGCGGAGAATTTGCTAAAGTTTTTAACCTAATCATCCTCCAAAACCTGATCCTGACCTACTTCTACTACCAAAAAAACCGCTTCTACTGCTATTCGGGCGTGTAACCATTGTTCTTGATTTGGTGATATTTCTGTTTACTTCTGTAGATTTTGTAAAAGTCTCAGGATTAGAATAATATCTACCCATATCAGCAGTGTTTTTTACTCCACCAGTTGATGTAAAACCTCCATTATTATTTTGACGGAAATCAGGACGGTAAAAGCCATAATTGGGGCTCATCGTTCTACCTAGAAAATATCCCATACCACCATAAAGAAGTACGTTTGAAAGGCCATTGTTATGTCCAATGGTGTTTTCGTTTCGGGTGATTTCTTCATCAATCAACTTTTTTGATTGCTCTTTCGTAAGCGTTTCTACTCTACCATCCAAATAGGTTACAATGGCTTTGGAGCTATCCGCAGGTACAGCTATTTCTTCTGTTATTTTAAATTCTCCTTTGGAAGTTTCTTTGATATAGGTTCTTACACCTTGGGTATATACCTCAGTTTGTTCATAGTCACCCTCGGTACTCTCAGATGAAGTGCAACTGTAAAGACCAGAACTTAAAATCAGCATTGTCAATGAGCCGCTTATGGTTATGTCTTTTACTTTTTTTAAAAATGTATTTGTTTTGACAGGTGTCATTTTATGTTTTTTTCTTCAAATATTCAAAAACTATTTTACACTTTCCAATCTATTCGTGAGGAATGAAGCAAAATAATTTACGAATGGACTAATAGTAGGTTGGTTAAATGATTAAATATAAAAATGGCAAAATACTTGATAGTCCACGTATTGAAATATTTTTTTGTACGTATAAAATCTAAATGCAAAAATGGATACTAAAATCACATTAAGCTTTGATCAAAATATTATAGAAAAAGCCAAAGATTTTGCTGCTTCTCAAGGAATGAGTTTGAGTCGGTTAACAGAGTTTTTATATGAAAAAATAACCTCTACACCTAAGTCTTATGCTTCATTAGAGGATATTCCTATTGCTGATTTCATTCGAATGATCGCTGAAGAACAAGTAACTTACAAAACTACTGCTAAAAGCTCAAAGTCTCTGAAGAAAGCGTATTACGAGTCAAGAAAATGAATTTATTTTTAGACGCTAATATACTGGTTTCCGTTTTGAACCACGAAATGCCGACTTTTAGTTATTCTGCATGGGTAATGAGTTTACCTAATTTTCGTTAGAATTTTAAATTATTCACATCTCCAATTTGTTTGGCCGTTGCCTATTATTTTGCAGAGAAAAAATGTGGAAATAAAAAAGCAATCGAAAAAATAAAAATCTTGTCAAACCAAATTCAAATTACTTCAATTGGTCCTGATGAGGTATACGCTGTGAACATCAATAATAAAATAAATGATTACGAGGGTGGTCTTCAATATTATGCCGCATTGAATGCCAAATGTGATATGATTATTACAGAAAATATTGGCGATTTTTTCTTTTCAGAAATCCCTGTTTACACTCCCAAGGATTATATTTTAAATGTTTTGTAAGTAATTTTTCTTGAACTAAGCATAGGTATTGTCTTCCAAAACATTAAAGTTCATTTGTATTTTCCTTTTTTGTCTTCAAACCAATTTGGATTGTTTGATAAACGTACTTCTCTATGTTGCCCAAACTTGCAAAGGGAGCGGGTTTTTTAGATAAAAAGATATTCTCTCCATTATATTTTTTATAACTTAGGAATTATTTTTCAAATACTACTTACTAAATGGAAATTTCTAAATTGTTCATATTCCCCATAAAATCGCTTGGTGGTATTTCTTTACAAAAATCTGAAGTGGAAATGAGAGGTCTCAAACATGACAGAAGATGGATGCTGGTGGATGATAAAGGCTTATTTCTTACACAACGGAATTTGCCAAAACTGGCAGCTTTTTCACTATCTATTAATGATCAGTTTTTAGGTGTTTTAAATAAAATTACTCAAAGTAAAATTAATATACCATTTCAGCCCAAATCTGGAATTAAAATGCTGGTAAAAGTATGGGATGATGAATTAATGGCAGAAATAGTTGGTAAGGATATCAGCGATTGGTTTAGTCAGCAACTTGGACAAGAGGTTAATTTGGTTTACCAATCCGAAGAATCGATTAGAATGATTTATTATAAATATGCAGTGAATGGAGTGGAGCATACCAGTTTTTCTGATGGATATCCGATTTTGATCATCAGTGAAGCCTCACTTGAGGAGCTGAATTCAAAATGTCCTGAGAAAATACCGATGGAAAGATTTCGCCCCAATGTTGTTATTAAAAATTGTGATGCTTTTTTTGAAGATACACTCAGGGAGATAAAAATAGGTGGCACAGTGCTATACGGGGTCAAGCCTTGTGCCAGATGCATAATGACTACAATCAATCAGGAGACTTTCGAAAAATCTAAAGAGCCCATTTTAACCTTATCAAAGTTTAGGAAGTTTGAACATAGGATTTTATTCGGACAAAATGTGGTAGTTCATAAAACCGGAGGCATAGCTGTAGGAGATAAGGTTGTTTAATTTTTTACTGAGTCTAATTTTAGACACCTCTTACAATAAATTTCATAAAAAAAGCAAGCATTTTTATTTAACGGTCAGAATAATTGCGAAATTTTAACTCAAAAAAATAAAAAAGGGGAGAAATGGAAGGCTAAAATTGATATATATCAATTTCGTTGGTTTAAAATATCTTTAAAGATATATAAATTTTAACATTCAGTTTTTTTTCAATCCTTTATTTATGTAGTTAACTAATAGTTAATTGCAAAAGGACTTGAGCGAAAAAGCACTAAAATATCATTTAAGAATCTGAATTTATATTTATTGTTTTGCGAAATATTAAAAAAAATTATTTTGTTTTTTTTTTTGATTTAAAAAAAAGGATTACTTTTGTAATGTTATCAGAGAATAGGATAGCAATCGAATCAGAAATAAAGAAATTTAAGATAAAAGTTGTGTGGATTTAGTAGCGGGAAAGGCTGGAACAATTGTTCCAGTCCTTTTTTTTTGTATCTACGCTAGTATTTTAAATTTTCCACAAATCCATCCATTATTCTTGTACAATGACCTGCCGTGGAATAATCTTACAAAATTTTTAAACAGGGTTTATCGAGAATAATTTTTCTTTGTGAAATAGCTTAGGATGTAAAACGAGATAATTGGAGTAGAAAAAAAAAAGACTCCTAAATTTCTTTAGGAGCCTTCTGTACCCGGAGCCGGAGTCGAACCGGCACGAGTGTAACCTCATTGGTGTTTGAGACCAACGCGTCTACCAATTCCGCCATCCGGGCGTGTCTTCGTGTTGGGAGTGCAAAAGTAGAATATGATTCCCAAGAGTACAAGTTTTTTGTAATTATTTTTCAAAAAAAATGTGAAAAATATTCAGAGAAATCAATCACAAATCGTGTTACTCATACCTTAGAGACTCGATTGGGTCTAATTTGGATGCCTTGTAAGCAGGGTAATATCCTGATAATAAACCTACAACTATACAAACGACAAGACCGAGGGTTATCCAGTTCCATGGTACAACAAAGCTGCCGCCTCCCGTCATAAAATACGAAACAATGTTTCCAGCCGCTATGCCTAAAAACACGCCAGCCAAACCTCCTATGATACATATTACAATGGCTTCTATCAAAAACTGAAGACGAATCTTGTTTGGAGAAGCTCCCAGAGCTTTTCTTATGCCTATCTCTCGGGTTCTTTCAGTTACAGACACCATCATGATATTCATGAGTGCAATAGAAGCTCCTAGAAGTGTTATGATAGAAATTCCAAATCCACCAATACGCAAGTATCCTGTAACTTCATTTAAGTCGTTCAAAAGGGCATCTGATCTTTCTATTTTGAAAGAGTCTTCATTATAAACTTTGTCGCCCCTGACAATTCTCATTACAGAAGTTGCTTCCGCCAAAGTATAATCCAAATCTATGGCATCTGGCACTGAGGTGGTAATTTCATAGGAGAATTTGCCATTCTGGTCAAAGTTTCGGGCAACTTCCAACGGAATGATGGTTACTCTGTCGTCATCACCGCCAGTAATACTTCCTTTTTTTTCTAATACACCACCAATATTAAATTTTTCACCCATCAATGTTATGTTTTTACCAATTGGGCTCGTTTCTGGAAAAAACTTTTGGGCTACTTCAAATCCTATCAAAACCATCTTATTTGAATAGAATCTATCATTTTCGGTTATGTTTCTACCTGATTGAATTTTATAACCCTTTAGATTAAGATAATTTTCGTCAGCACCGATAACTAAAATATTCGGATTCGATTTTTCAGTTTCATACTTTACGGTTTCACCTTGAGAGGCTACCGTGTAAATACTAACGACGGCCCTAGTTTTTTTTGAGAAGTTCTCCTTATAGTCAAGAGCTTGCCTAAAATAAATTGGTTTAGGTTGTTTTTTTACAATTCCCCTTCTTCTTCTTCCATTATTTTGTTCGACTTTTATATCAAAAGTATTCACTCCCAAACCCTCAAAGCTCTTGTTTACAGAGCCTTGCATGCCTTCAATTGCTGTAAGAATCCCTACTAAAGACATTATACCAAACGTTATTATGGCTGCCGTCAAAACTGTTCTCAGTAAATTTGATTTTATTGACCTAAGTCCCTCAGATATATTTTCTCTTAAATTCATTTTCTTTTGGTAAAACTTTTTGGAATTATTTTTTAATAAAACCTTATTTTAAATATACTAAAACAATAATTGTAAGGTATTTTTGTTTTTAATGCAAATTACCATATTCGAAAATAATTAAGCAAGCCAATGAGGAAAGCCATTTTGCCGTTTATCATTTTTTTGACTTTCAGCAGTCGGATTTTTGCAAATCAGGTCTTTATTCCTATGGACGATTCTCAGAAGAATCATTTAAAAGCCTATGGTTTGGCATTTTGGGTTTTAAAAAATTATGAAACTGAAATAGATTGGCTTTTAAATTATAGAGGTGGAAGTTTTATGTTTCCAGTTAGTCAAACATTTATCAATGAATGTGTGGTAAGAGGAATCAGTTATGATGTGATTTCTGAAGCTGAGGCTGCTAATATTATTCGATTGGTAAAAAATCCCGACGTGAACATGGACGCTGTTAAGCTCCAAAAAGCACCGAAAATTGCTGTATATACACCTAAAAGTGCCCAGCCTTGGGATGACGCGGTAACCTTGGCTTTGACCTACGCAGAGATAAGTTTTGATAAAGTCTATGATGATGAAGTTATGAGCGGAAAGTTGCCAGAATACGATTGGCTGCATTTACATCATGAAGATTTTACTGGCCAGTATGGTAAGTTTATAAGAATGAAAAGTGCTTCTTGGTACCAAGAACAAAAGCGTGAGGTCGAAAGTATAGCACAAAAATTTGGCTATTCAAAGGCTTCAGAATTGAAAGGAGCCGTTGCGAAAAAAGTAAGTGAGTTTGTTTTAGGAGGTGGATATATGTTTGCGATGTGTAACGCTACCGATACTTATGAAGTTGCACTGGCGGCTCAAGGAATTGATATTGTGGAATCGGTATATGATGGTGATGGCTCTGATCCTAAGGCAAATTCAAAACTTAATTTTGATAGAACCTTTGCTTTTAAGAATTTTAGTTTAGAACCTGATCCTTACGAAGTGGAATTTTCCGATATTGACAATCAGCCAACAGAGCGTGGTGTAAATGAGTCGAATGATTATTTTACTTTATTTGAATTTTCTGCAAAATATGATCCTGTTCCGACGATGTTAACGCAAAATCATCAGAATCTAATAAAGGGATTTATGGGTCAAACAACCGCATTTAAGAAACAATTTATAAAATCAGAGGTTTTGGTTTTGGCCGAAAATAGGCTTTCAAATGAAGCAAGATATATACACGGGACCGCTGGAAAAGGTTTTTGGACTTATTATGGAGGCCACGACCCAGAGGATTATCAACATATGGTCAATGAAGAACCAACAGATTTGAATTTACATCCAAATTCTGCTGGTTATCGTCTTATTTTAAATAATGTATTGTTTCCTGCCGCTAAGAAAAAGAAATTGAAAACATAGTTTTTCAAATTCTAAAATAGTCAAATATTTGACCGAAATGTTGTTTATTTATGGTCAGCATGTCCCAAATTTTTATCTGGAGCAATGAAGTCTCTGATTAATTGTTTGATAACTTTGGGTTCTGCAAATCCCCCAAAGGTTTTTCTATCATAGACAGCCTTATCACCAATCCAAATTATAAAACTACCCGACGATGGGCTTGGTTTCAAACTCATCAGTTCAATTTCTTCTTCAAAAGTAACCAAAAGTTCTTGAGCAATCCATGCCGCACGCATCATCCAGTTGCATTTTGGACAATACTCGATAGTGATTTGATATTTCATTTTAGTATTTCTAGATAAGAAATAAGATTTTTTAATTCTGCTTCGTTTAAAGCAAATTTAGGCATCAAGGAATCATTTTTTTGTTCAATTTTTAGAACATCCTTTAATTTCAAAATTGTGACATTTGAAGTGCCAGGATATTTTATCATTAAATCAATTTCAGTTTTTGAAGTGATTATGGCTTGCAAAACATCTCCATTTTTCATGGTAATTTCTTGGGTTTCATAACCAAATCCAATGCCTTCACTTGGATTGACAATGGCGTTTAGAAGTCCTTGTTTACTCAATTTATTTCCGATTTGCGACAAAGATGGCCCAAAGTCAATCCCTGAATCTTTGGCTAGATGACAAGATGCACAATATGCCGCAAATACTTCTTTTCCAGCTGATTGGTTACCTTTTCCATTCAATACGTTATCAATGTTGATGGTTTCACCGCCACCCGTTGCTATTATTTTATTGACTTCGTTTCTGATATCTCCATGCCACGTGCGTTTAAGAATGCTCAAGGCCATATCTACAAATTCTACTGGGACTTTCTTTGCCTTAAACTGTTCCCAAAGGATAGCTTCAGACTCCCAGCCGCCCATTTCATTAAGTGCCAAAGTTCTAATTTCCTCAGAATATTTTTTATTGGTGTAAATTTTAATGAGTTCGTTGGCTATCAAGGCATTGTCGACATTTCCATATTTGTCTATTGCTTTCTTTATATTTTTTGGATTATTCAGTTCTAATAAAAGCCCTTTAGATCCATGCATTTTTACACTGGCATTGCCTGCTTCAGCAGAAACTTGGCGATCCACAGAATTCAATGTTAAATGGTGTAATCTCGTAAATTGAGATTTCACATTATATTTGGATACCAAATCGAGAAAGTCTAAATCATTTTTTATTCCAGCCAATAGTTTCGGAAATTCGACCTTGAAATTGGTATTATTTTGAATAGTATTCTGATCCAGAAGTTTAAAAATGGTCACTTTTTCCTCATCACTTTTAGCTGATTTTATAAGTTTGAAAAGGATGTCGTTTTTGTTTGTTCCCTTTTGAAAGTCGAAAGCTCGGTAATATTTCCATTTATTGGCTTCAGACTTTTCATTTTGAATAATCTCAGCCAAATATTCCATCGTTTTGGTTCCTCTACTTCGCCACACCAGTTCTTTTACGTGTGGTTTGCTCAACCACTCTTTTCCCTCTTTTCCTTGAAGCAATTCCAAGGATTTATCCCAATCTTCGTTGGCGGCAATACCAAGGGCCTCTAAGTACCAACGGTCCTCCCCTTTATATTCCGAAGCCAATTTTACCCAAATATCGGAATAATTTTTGTGTCTAATAGCCAATGCGACCTCTCTTTTGACTTGTATAGAGGCATCACTGGCCATTTCTTTTAAAAACTCATAGGGGTTTTTGAAATATTTCCTAGCCATTCTGACCGACAAAACTCTCAAGTCTTCATTTTGACTTTCAGCTGCGTGATTAATCCATAGGCTATTTTGATCTGCTAAAAGCCAATATGCTCTCGCTGCCATTACAGGATTTGAATCATTCACCAATTCTTTAAGTGAATTTTCAGCTTTAGATCCCATATTTTTTAATGACTGATAAGCTAAATACTTAACTGATTGATTTGGATTTTGAAGAGCTTCAGTGGCTCCTTTGGCGTTGGCATAATCATAAACAGGTACTTTATAGTTGACTCCTTTAGGTGCTATTCGATATATTCTTCCTCTCAATGAATCGCCCATGGCATGGCCTCCCACGCCTGGATCGTACCAATCTGACACAAATAAGGAACCATCTGGAGCTACTGTGACATCAGATGGTCGAAACCATTTATCTCTTTTTGAACCATCCAAAATATTCAAGACAGTGGCTGAGAATCCAGCACCATTTTTTACTGCTGGATAAGCTCTCACAATATTAGGCCCAGCATCACAATGTATTATTTGGTTTCGATATTTAGCAGGTAGGAGAGAACCTTCATAGAAAATAATTCCGGTTGGAGAACCAGCATAAGTCTGTAACAAATTGGGTACTACTCCTGGATCATTTAAGTGCCAGTGTTTGCGATATACTGAATCTTCCATATTTGTTCGGCGGACTCTCCAGTCGGCACCAGTCATTTCATCTTTGAAGCCGTAGTTTCCATAGTCCATTACATAGTTTATTCGCGTACTCCTATTTCCATCATCATCATTGTCAGACTGCCACATTTTTCCGTAACTGTCTAAGGCAAGTTCATAGTTGTTTCTAAAATTCCAGGCCAATGGCTCTAGATCTGTTCCATCTTCGTTTGCTCGAAAGACCATGCCTTCTCGATATGGTTTTCCATCTCCCGTAATAACTTTATTTTTATCATCCAAATACGATTTTCCATTTTTCGAAATTAAAGTATTTCCTGAATTGCCAAAATTGAAGTAAAGCTTACCATCGGGTCCAAAAACAAATGCGTGCATACCGTGGTCATGTTGGAGGCCACCAATTCCAGAAAAAAGAATTTCTTTTTTATCAGGTATATCGTCGCCGTTTTCATCTGTAAAAACAAAAACATTGGGACTGCATGATACATAGACTTTATTTCCCAAAATCGCTATACCGAGGGCTGCATTGATATCTTCGCCTTGATAAAATACTTTTGATTTATCGGCTTTGCCATCTTTATCAGTGTCTTCCATAATCAAAATCCTGTCGCCTTTAGGGTTATAAGGATTTCTTGGATTGAGGGCATTCCTGTAATTATAGGCTTCACAAATCCAAACTCTACCTTTGGCGTCAATGTCCATGTTGGTAGGATTGGTCATCATAGGTTCTGATGCAAAAAGACTAATTTCTAATTCAGGATCTTTTAATTCTATACCATCTAAGGCATGTTCAACAGTCCTTTTCTGAGATTCTGTGAGTTTGGCATATGCTTCGGAAGTCAGGGGTTCTCTTTGGTCAGAAAGAAAAGAGCATAGCGAAATCGCCAATAAAATTGAAAGTTTTTTCATCGAGAGTTGAATATTAAATAGATAAGTAAATCTACAAAATCTATATTTAGAATTTGTAAAAGTTTTTTCCTGATAAATATAATTGTTTATGATCTATTCTTTTTACAAAAAGTAGTCTTTTAAGATTATATTCATCATAATTTGGAGAATTTATATCAAAACTATTTACTTGAATCATTCCGGAAGAATGAATGAAGGATTTGTTTCCAGCCCATATAGCCACGTGTGTTACTTTTGAAGTTTGGAGATTTCCAAAGAACAACAAATCACCCTTTGATAGTTTAGTGAATTCAGAATCTATCGAAACAGTTTCGCCCAATAATGCTTGCTGAGAGGCATCTCTTGGTAATAACATTCCTGAGGCTAGAAAAGTCATTCTGGTAAAACCACTACAATCGGCTCCTTTGAAAGATGTACCTCCCCATAAATAAGGAATTCCTAACATCTGATATCCATTATTAACCAAAGACTCAGTATCAGTTTTGCGAGTTTTTAGCCAATCTTCTGAATTCTGTATTTCATTAGCTGGTAAAAATCCAGTTTTTCCATCAGGGAAAATTACTTCTGCAAAACCTTTTTCTATTTTTTGAAGCGTTAATAGATTCCCAAAACTTAAATCTCTAATGGGACGAATTATAGATGAAGTATCCGATAATGCAAATCCAAATGGCTTTGTAAATACTGCTTTTTTTGCAGACTGGTAAATAGCATATTCATTTTCAGAGAATTGGGTCATCGTAGAGCCGTCTATCCATCCAATATAATCATCTGGACATTGGACTCTGTACCAGCCTCTATTTTTTTCGAGTATTCGAAGTGGCATTCCCATCAACATCTGTGAAGCTAACTCAGCAGATTCCTCAGGTTTTGTCCTAAGATTCGCTACCGAAACATGGACAATTCCGTATTTTTTTAAATTATTTTCCTTAGCTGGTAAAAATTGAATAGAATCTATGACATTGCGTTGCAGGCATAGTTCTGAAAGTGCCTTTTTCGCATTTAATGAATTGGTCTTTCCTCGAATTGAATTAAATTGAGCATTGTAGCTTATTTCGAAAATCACAGTCCTTTTATCAGGGGCATAAATTTTCCTGTTTTTTTCAATATCTTCGTCACATTGTGCTGATGTACAATAGCTTAATAATATGAAGGATATTAAAAAAAGTCTTTTCATTTCCAACCCTGGGCTACTATTTTAGTTTTTTCTCCGGAGTTTAACACCAACCAATTTTCTATCTCTTTTGTCACAAAGCCAATAGGTGTAATTTCAGGTATCGATTTTATCTTTTCAAAATCAGATTGCTTGAAAGTAATTAACAGTTCATAGTCTTCTCCACCGCTAATTATACTGGCAATTGGATTCAAATTGAATTCAGTACAAGTTTCCAAAGTGATATTTTCAATCGGGATGTTATCAAAAAATACAGTAAATCCAACTTGAGAATGCTTAGAAAGGTGAAGGATTTCTGAAGCCAAACCATCTGAAATATCGATCATGGAGGTAGGAACTACACCTATTTCGTTTAAATCATGTACAATATCTGTACGACCTTCTGGTTTTAGTTGCCTTCCAACAACATATGTTTTATCATCTATTTTAGGTTGCATTTGTGGATTGCCAAGAAATTCTTGTTTTTCACGCTCCAATACTTGCAAACCCATGTATGCGGCTCCCAAATCACCCGTTACACAAACGATGTCGTTTTCACCAGCTCCTGATCTATAAACAATTTTGTCTTTGTCAACCTCTCCAACTGCAGTCACAGAAATAACTAATCCTGAGCGACTTGAGGCCGTATCACCTCCCACAAGATCTATGTGATAGGCTTCACAAGCGGCATTTACACCCTCATAAAACTCATCAATGGCCTCTAAATCAAAACGATTACTTATGGCAATTGAAACCGTTATCTGCTTTGGTGTGCCATTCATGGCGGCAATATCTGAAACATTAACAGCAACAGCCTTATAACCCAGATGTTTAAGTGGGGTATAGGTTAAGTCAAAATGAACACCTTCGAGCAATAAATCAGTGCTGATAAGTGTAAAAGTGTTGCCATTATCTATTACAGCGGCATCGTCACCAATTCCCAAAGCGGTGTTGGTATTGAAAATAACCGCATTACTTTTTATTCTATCTATAAGTCCAAATTCTCCAAGACTTTCAATTGTTTCTTTTTCCATTTAACAAAATTAAGGTATTAGAAGCTATATACAAAAAAAAGGTGTTTCTTTCGAAACACCTTCAATGACTATATTTAACTAAGATTAATTACTGGTCGTTAAAGTGTAAGTATTCGTGGTATTTCCAGTTTTTGGATAAGGAGTAGTAGCAGTAAGAACCAAGTTTGTGCCTTCATCAGAAAGTGAGGTAATCGTAAAATCTAAATTTCCACCTGTACCGGTTGGTTGTGGAGTAAGCCCTTTAATTGACAATGTTGTGGCCGTTACTGAATATGTACCGGTGTATGTTCCACCATCAATTTCTCTAATAGTGACATTTGGTGGGGTAGAAAGGTCTAATTTATAAGTACTGTAACCAGGTTTCGTATTGGCTGTTCCACCAGTTTTGTATACCTCAGTACCATTTTCTTTAACTGAACTTGCTGTCCATATTTTTGCAATTCTTTCAGAAACTGGAGCAACTTTAGGCTTACAAGAAAATATAACAAAAACACCAAAAGTGATTATAGTTGAAAATAGTAACCTTTTGTTCATAATAAAATTGTTTTCTTTATAAAACGTAAATATATCTTGATTCGTTGTATAAGGCAAAAAAAATGCCACATTTTTCTTTGAAAAACATACCAAAAACAACAATTGTATTACTTTTGAAATTAAATTTTCAGCTTTTGGAATTAAAAGAAATTAAAAAAAGGGCTTTGTCGCTTAGAAATGGGACTGACAAACCAGAAATTTGGGTGGCCTACAAAGGAATGGTGTATGATGTTTCAAATTCGAGACTTTGGAAAAACGGTAAACACTACGAGCATTGGGCTGGGCAAGATTTGACAGCTGAACTTAAGGATGCACCACATACTGAAGCTGTTTTTGATAAGATGAAAATAATTGGTAAACTAATTGACTAATATGAAACTGGTAGATGTATTAATATTTTTTGGAAGCATTGGCTTTTTAGTAATTTGGGTAGACCAATTTATCTACAAAGATGTCCCTTTTTCGGATACTTATTTTTTGTTGATGCTAGGCATAGGTGGAGTTTTATTTGCTCTTTACAGAAGAGGGATACAAAAACTAAAAGACCATCAAGGGAAGAAAAAGTAAGGAATCAATGATCCAACGATAACTATCTCTGAATCGATTTGAATTTGCAACAATCAGAGAGGTAGCTATTGAAATGGTAACTATGATAAACGAAAGCAAATTTGGGTAGTGGAATTGATTTCCAAAAAAGAAAATAACCAAAAATATATTAAGACTCGTCACGTAGTTAATTACTTTTCTTGTATTTTTTTGGCCAATTTTACTGCAAATATTTTCTGTGTTTTGGCCTTCCTCCGATTCAAATAAAGAGAATGAAAAGGCATTTTGAATTACTACACCGAAAAACATGAGAGCTAAAATCCACGAACTAAAACTTATGCTTGAATTTAAAACAAACGGCACACCTACCACCGCTGCTGTATAGATAATTGGCATGAAAAGCTCTTTCAGAAATGGATATTTTGGCGAGATAAAATAAACATAAAAAACTACAACCACTAAAAGTAATATTCCATATATATTGAGTATAAAAGGTTGAAATAGAGCTATTATCGCTGTGATTGACACTGAAGAAATCAATAATATTTGTAGTATAAATTGATGTTCAAAATGGAATTTATGGCGATCTGTAATAATTTCTAAGGATGAGATATTATCTCGAAGTCTATCTAAAATATAAATTGCCCAGCAGGTCAAACCTAGCTGGGCAAGCGATAAAAAGTCTTTAAATGGCTGATTGTTTGGGAGTTTATAGAATGCTATAAAACAAACAAGAGTAGCCAGCACTACATTTAAGCTGGAAAATGAAATATATTGAAAAACCGTTTTGACTTTATTTTGAATCATTTTTTAAACAAAAACAACCCAAAAGTATCAATCATTTTCAATAAAGTTCTTGATAGCCATGTTATATTTCTCAGGCTCCTCTAAAGTTCCGGTATGTCCAGCCCCATCAATAATTATTAGCTGTGAGTTTATTATATTATCTGCTAAGTGTTGCGACTTTTCCACAGGACATGGAACATCTTGACTACCAACCAATATCAAAGTTTTGCATTTGATATTGGGCAAATGATATTCTGTTGACTCTCTTAAAATGACTCCCTCCGTGGCTTTTACAATCAGCGACCGGTTATTTTCTTTGAGCTTCTTTAAAAAAGCATCATATTGGTTTGATCTTGATTTATCTTCCAGAAACTTTTTACCAAACATAATAGCCATTATTGATTTTTCAACAGGCCAATACCCAACAGTTTTCACCATATTATTCAGCATTTTGTATTTAGAAATACTATCCACGGTTTCTGCATCAGTGGTGGTTTCCATCAAAATTAACTTTTTGACCAAGTCGGGTCGTTTGGCTCCTAAAGCTATACCAACATAGCCACCCATAGATAAACCCGCAAAAATGACGGGCTTGCCAACGAGAGTTTCAATTAGCTCAACGGTATCGTCGAACAAACTATCCATATCGTACTTGCCATTTTTAGAGGTGGATTTACCTTGACCTCTGAAATCAAAAGCAAGAATACGGTACTTGGATTTTAGGAAAGCAATTTGATTATGAAAAAGCCAATGACTCCACAATAGGCCGTGAGCAAATACTATGGTTTCTTGACCTTCTCCTTCCAGTATATAATTGCAGGAAGCGTTTTTTAACTCAATAATTGGCATAAAATATTTTAGTTTGAATACATTTCACTTCTTAAAGGTATGGTAAAATTATATTCACCGTTTTGAAGTTTTGTTCTAATTTTTTTGAAAGCTTCTATCGTATAATCTACATCCTCAAAAGAATGCATCGAAGTAGGAATGAGTCTTAGCATCACGACACCTTTGTTTACCACTGGATAAATGACTACTGAACAGAATATCTTCAGGTTTTCCCTTAAGTCTATAACCATATTTCCAACTTCATTTTGAGTAAAATCTTTATTGAAATAAACTGGCGTTACATGGCTATTGGTTGTTTCTAAGTTAAAGCCTTCTGCTTTCAAGCCATTCTGCAGCCTCATAGCAATTTGCCACAATTTTTCTCGAAATTGAGGATTCTCTCTAATTACCTCTAATCTTTTGATACCGCCCAAAACATAGCCCATTGGCAGAGCTTTGGCGTAAATCTGTGATCGAACATTATAACGGAGATATTTGACTACCTCTGCACTAGCTCCAACAAACGCCCCCATTGCAGACATGGCTTTTGTGAAAGTGGCAAAGTACAAATCTACTTCACTTTGGCAATTAAAGTGTTCTGGAGTTCCTCTACCATTGGGACCTAAAACGCCGAAGCCATGTGCGTCATCGACAAGGAGTTTAAAATCAAACCGTTCCTTTAAGGATACTATTTCATCAATTTTGCCAATTTGCCCTGTCATCCCAAAAACACCTTCGGTTATTACTAAAATGCCTCCACCGTTTTGAGCGGAAAGTTTGGTTGCTCTTTTTAGGTTCAATTCAAGACTGGCCATATCGTTGTGGTTGTACCTATAATATGCCCCTCCTTTGGCTTTGTGAAGTCTGATACCATCTATTAAACAAGCATGGCAATCTCCATCAAAAACGATTACATCTCGATGATCCACAACGGCCTCTATCACAGACATAATTCCTTGATAACCAAAATTCATTAGAAAAGCGTCTTCATAGCCAGAGAATTCTGCCAAATCTTTTTCGAATTTTTCATGGTGGTAAGAGTTTGCACTCATCATTCTTGAACCCATCGGATAGCTAAGTCCAAACTGGTCAATTGCGTCGGAGTCTGCCTTCCTAACCGCAGGATGATTTGACAATCCAAGGTAATTATTCAATGACCAATTGAGGATTTTATTTCCATTAAAGGTCATATAGGGGCCTATCTCACCCTCAAGAATTGGATAGCTAAAATAGTGGTGACCAAAATGTGAAATGGCACCCAGCGGACCTGAATCCTTAGAAATTTTGTCAAAGATGGATACTCCCATTGTTTTCTTTTTTTATGGTGAAAAATATGAGAGAGTGAATTGTATTTTTAAAAAAGCACATAGAATACCATCCATTTTTGCATTGGGATAGTATTTTCGTTAAATTTATATTTTTTGGGAACACGTTTAAAACACTGGCAAATAAAATTACTATTGATTTAAATCAATCATTTTAAACAATAAATTTTGCAAAAATTGTCGAGAAAATAATTGAATGGTATCATTTATCCCATTCAGATAGATGCTGAATGCATAAATCTCATTTTTTTCGTTAAAAAAATACCCTGAATAATTTCTAGTTCCTGAAATAGAACCACTTTTGGCATGAATTCTCCCACGAGTTATTCCTGATGGGTCTAATGAAGCTACAGTTCCTGACTTTCCAACTTTTGGGATACTGGCTAAAAAAGAGTCGAAGCTTTTACTTATGGCCATTTTAGATAAAAATGAAGTCATGGTTTGGCAAGAAAATGTATTCATCGGGGATAAGCCACTTCCATCCAAAAAATTGAAATTGTTAAGATTCAAACCTTTTTTTGACCAATAATTTTTCAAAAATAAATTAAAGTCCTGAGAAGAATCAGCTATTGTGCTTATCAAATAGTTGGATAAGCCATCTGCGTAGAAGTTTATACTCCTAAAATTGCAATGCTCAGTAATAGTGGAAAGTTTAGGAGAGTTTAAAACAATTAAGGTATCCATTTGAGTACCAGTTATGAAAAGTTGGTTGGAGATTGTAATTCCATTTTTTGAACATTCCAAAATAAGCAAATCTTCAAAAACGTCGTTTATGTTTGGAATTGAGCCTTTAACCTCAAAATTCGTACTCTTTAAGGGCACGGTTCCAGTCATAACTATTTCATTATAAGGAGCTAAGTTTAAGATATTGACCATGTCGCCTGTGCCTTTATCTGCCGTTGTTACGTTGTTTTTTATTTTCCATTTAATCGAACTTGGTGAAACATTTTTAATGCTTGCTGAATCACCGACTTTATCTCCACCATTGAAATAAACGGTATAAAAGTTTTCATTGTAATTAAAATCTTTAGGGAATGCACCATAGTAATTTCCTAAATCACCTAAAAGCCAATCATTCGGAATCACATGTTTGCTTTTTTCTTCAATCAGTACGCTCCCATTTATTTGCTTAATTTTTTTTACCTTTAATGCATCCACTATTTGGTTGATCGAGTTTAGGCCTAGTCTTTTCGAACCAAAACTAGGGTCTCCATTTGGCACGATAATGATATTTCCATCCAAAACGCCATTGGTTATTTGGCCACTAATTTTTACTAAAGTTTGAAACTTGAAGTCTGCCCCCAAAGTATCAAGGGCTGTTCCTGTAGTAATTAATTTTAAGGTAGAAGCTGGCGGTAGAGCCATTTTGGGTTGATAGCTAAATATTTCCTTTTCATCTGATATTTTTCTTATGCTGATGGAAATATTTGTATTTTCGGCTGAGGAATTTCCTAGAAATTGTGAAATAATGGTATTTAATTGACTTGAATAAGTGCTTATTTGTAAGATTATTATGCAAAATATTTTCATGAATTTCTAAAATTTTCTTTAATAGTACTCCAATATACTATCTTTGCAGTCCTTTTACATGAATTTTTTAAAAAACAGTATTCAATGAGGCTTACATTTTATGGTGCAGCCAGAAAAGTGACAGGTAGTATGTTTCTCTTAGAACTAGAGGATGATTATCGTATTCTTATTGATTGCGGTTCAACATTGGATGGCTCTCAAAATCACCGAGAGGTCTTTCAGTATGGAAATTTTCCTTTTGATGCTTCTCTCGTAAATATTGTTCTCCTGACACATGCCCACATAGATCACTCTGGTCAAGTTCCAAATCTTTACCAATCTGGTTTTGAAGGACAAGTTTTGTGTACAAGTCCAACCATGGAACTGTCTGAATTGCTGTTGCACGATGCCGCCAATCTGAACTCGAAAATCGTAAAAAGTATAGAGAAAAGCCATAAGAAATCTAAAAAGTGGAAAAGCATAGAAACACAAGGGCTTTATTTGAGAAAACAGGTCGACGAAGCTATTCAAAACTTTGTACCTATAGCTTTTGGCAATAGATTTAAGTTTAAAGACGACGGATATGTGACATTTTATCCAGCTGGTCATTTATTAGGTGCTGCTCATATAGTTATTGAAGTTAAGGAAAACGGAGTTTTCAAAAAAATCGGTTTTTCTGGAGATATTGGCCGAAAAAACTTTCCACTTTTAGTTGACCCAGTAGCTATGCCTGAGGTAGATTATTTGGTCATGGAATCGACCTACGGCAATAGAAACCACTCAGATGCTGGTGAACCAGAGGAAGTGTTGAGACAGATTATTCAGGAGGCCTGTGTGGACATTACGGGAAGATTGATTGTTCCATCTTTTAGCGTTGGCCGAACCCAATGTTTGCTTTATACCCTCAATAGACTTTATCAAAACTACGATATTAAGCCCATTAAAGTATTTACGGACAGTCCATTAGCAAGAGTGAGTACAAAGGTTTATGAAAAATACAGAAAACAACTAAACAAAGAGGCCAGAGATTTTTATGAAGAAACAGATTCAATATTCGACTTTGAGAATCTCCATTATCTTGAAACTGATTTAGAAAGTAAAGCTGCTTCAACGCATACAGAATCGTGTATTATCATTTCGTCTTCGGGCATGATAAAAGGTGGAAGAGTAGAATATCATGTAGAGAAAAACATCGAAAATCCTTATGCCACAATATTGATGGTAGGCTATGCTACCGAAGACTCGGTAGGAGGTAGGTTATTGTCAGGGGATTTGAAAGATTTACAAATCAGAAACAAGAAATTTGCCGTAAATGCCAACATTAAAAAAATAGATGTGTTTAGTGGGCATGGAGATTTAAACGATTTGATTAGCTTTGCAGAAAACCAAGATAAAACTAAGTTAAAAAAGTTATTTTTGGTTCATGGCGACTTTGATGCCATGACAAATTTTAAAGAAATATTAGAAACGAAAGGTTACGAAAACGTAGTATTACCCAATCAAAACCAATCATTTGAATTATAAATAGACTTCAATGAGAACTTTATTAGAATTTGAGAAACCGATAGCAGAACTTGAAGCCAAATTAGAAGACATGAAAAAATTGGCCGAAGACAACAATGTTGATGTAAGCGACGCCGTGAGAAACCTCTCATCCGCTATTGATTCTTTGAGAGCTGAAACTTTTCAGAATCTCACCCGTTGGCAGAGAGTCCAGCTTTCAAGGCATCCAGAAAGACCTTATACCTTAGATTATATAGAAAGAATTTGCACCGAATTTCATGAATTGCATGGAGACCGAACAGTTAGAGACGATCCGGCTGTTGTGGGTGGAATAGCCAACATCGAAGGTGTAAGTGTGATGATTATTGGTCAGCAAAAAGGAAGAAAAACCAAAGAAAGGCAACATCGGAATTTTGGAATGCCAAATCCAGAAGGATATAGAAAGGCTCTGAGGTTGATGAAATTGGCTGAAAAATTTGGTTTGCCTATAGTAACTTTAATAGACACTCCAGGGGCGTTTCCAGGTTTAGAAGCAGAAGAAAGAGGTCAAGGAGAAGCCATTGCAAGAAATCTGAAAGAAATGATGACATTAAGAGTGCCTGTTATTTGTATAATAATAGGCGAAGGAGCATCTGGAGGAGCTTTGGGGATTGCCATAGGTGACAGAGTATTAATGCTTGAAAACTCTTGGTATTCAGTAATTTCGCCTGAAAACTGCTCAACTATTCTTTGGAGAACTTGGGAGTTTAAAGAACAAGCGGCTGAAGCACTCAAACTGACTGCAGTGGATATGAAACAAAATGGCTTAATAGATGGAATCATAGCTGAGCCTCAAGGCGGAGCACATTTAAAGTGGGATGAAATGTCAGAAACCTTGAAAAAAACCATTATTAAGGAAATAACCGAGCTTGAGAAATTGACTCCACAAGAGCGAATTTCGGAAAGAATTGATAAATTTTGTTCAATGGGCGTTGTTGTAGAATAGTATGGGTTCTAAATCTACCATAAAAGCCGTTGTATTTGATTTTGGAAATGTAATCATCAATATTGATGTTGAAAAAACTATTTTGGCTTTTTCAGAATTGACTTTTAAGTCTCCTGCAAGAATAAAGCAACTTTTTGCAGATGCAGAAGTTTTCAAAAAATATGAAACAGGTTTTTATTCCGATGATGAATTTAGAGATGTAATCCGACAAATACTTAGTTATCCGCTTAATGATCAAGAGATTGATCAAGCGTGGAACGCTTTGTTGTTAGATGTGCCCAAAAAAAGGTTAGACTTTTTGGAATCTTTGAAAATGAAATACCCGATTTATTTGCTCAGCAATACCAATAATATTCATATTGAGCAGTGCAAACAATATTTCAGGACAAGATTCGGAATAGCAAACTTCGAGTCTATTTTTAATGAGACATTTTTGTCTTACAAAATGGGGCTTTGGAAACCAGATTACAAAATTTATGATGCTGTTATTAGTAAAGTAAGTTTGAAACCTCATGAAATTTTGTTTCTTGATGATAATCAGGACAATATAGATGCTGCATCAGATTTAGGTATACAATGTATAAAAATTAATCCGCCCGAGTGTTTTACTGAAATCTTAGAACATATACTTTAGAAATGCTAAAAAGCCCTTATATTAATATCATTCTTTTTGTGGTTACAATCATTACCACCACACTTGCTGGGGCCGAGTGGATTTACGGTAAATCCTTCTTTTTTCAAAGCGACATGATGGGTTTAGCAGAATTTAAGGAGGGGCTTTGGTTTTCTATTCCATTCTTGGGTTTTCTTACTACCCATGAGTTTGGACATTATTTTATGGCCAAAATCCGTAAAATAGATGTCACGTTACCTTACTATATCCCTGGATGGTTTGTGGTTTTAACCTCAATTGGAACATTTGGAGCTTTCATAAAAATCAAGGAAAAAATTAACTCAAAGAACGATTATTTTGATATTGGTATAGCTGGGCCATTGGCGGGTTTCGTTGTTGCCGTAGTTGTTTTGGCCTGTGGATTTTACTATTTGCCAGCCGACGATTACATCTACACTATTCATCCCGAATACAAAAATTTTCAAGGAAATTATAGAGCGTTTTTGGATACATATCAGACCAACGGTGAGATAATAACTTTGGGTAAAAGCCTGATATATAATTTTTTAGAAAGTAATCTTGCCGATCCATCTTTGATACCACATAAATTTGAACTTACCCATTATCCGCTAATTTTAGCAGGATTTTTGGGTTTGCTTTTTACCGCTCTTAATCTATTACCAATTGGCCAACTGGACGGTGGCCATATACTTTTTGCCCTTATCGGGAAAAAAGCTTTTGACATAGTATCCCCTGTTTTTCTGGTTTTATTGGTTTCTTATTCGGGTTTGGGTATGTTTAAATTGACGGACTTTACAATGGCATATTCGGAAGAGCAAGGCATGCTTCTTTTGCAATTTTTATTTTTTGTTTATTTTAACTATTTGTGTTTTTCGAGAATATTTGATAAAAAATTGAATGGTTTGATACTTGCACTTGCGGTTATTCTTTTTCAGTTGACTTTTTCAAAATACGCTCCACAAATTTCAGGCTATTCAGGATTCCTAGCATTTGGCTTTTTAATTGGTCGTGTTTTGGGTGTCTACCATCCTGAGACAATTGATAGTAAACCACTGGGAATAACAAGAAAGATTCTAGGCTGGTTGGCAATATTTATTTTCTTTATTTGTTTTTCACCTAACCCAATTAATTGAAAATGAACTTCTTATTACGAATTTGCTTTAGGCTTTTGGGTTGGAAAGTGATTGGGGAAGTTGATCCTAAAATCAAAAAAGCCATACTTTCAGTAGCTCCTCACAATAGTTGGAAGGATTTTTTAGTTGGAATAAGTGCAAGAGCAGAAATGCGATTAGAAATTAAATACCTGGGTAAAGCAGAACTTTTTAAGCCACCATTCGGGTTTATTTTTAAAGCTTTGGGCGGAACACCCGTATTCAGGTCCGAAAAAATGAATATGGTGGATAGTCAGGTGGCGGTGATCAATTCATTTGAAAAAATCTTGATTGGTATTGCCCCCGAAGGTACCCGAAAAAATGTGGATAAACTCAAAACAGGGTTTTATTATATTGCAGTCGGTGCTAATATTCCAATTATTAGAGTTGGTTTTGACCTAGTAAAAAAAGAAGTAATCATTGCAGATCCATTTTTTCCAAGTGGTGATTTTGCAGCTGATATGAAAACGTACTTTCTTCCATTTTTTGGGAAAATGGGAGGAATTCAGAAAAACTGGATAAATAATTATAAAAACGATATTTTTTGATGAAAAAGCAGACCAAATTGATTCGTATTCAAACAGAAAAAACACAATTTAGAGAGCATTCTACGCCTCTTTACTTGACCAGTAGCTTTTGTTTTGAAGATGCTCAAATGGGTAAAGATTTGTTTGACAATACGCTCGAAGGCAATATTTATTCGCGTTTTTCGAACCCAACAGTTCAAGAATTTGTGGATAAAGTTTGTATGTTAGAAGATGCAGACGAAGGTATTGCAACAGCTACTGGCATGGCTGCTGTTTTTGCAGGATTTGCTGCTACTTTGGTTTCAGGAGATCATATTGTTTCGTCTAAAGCATTGTTTGGTTCTGCACATCAGATTATTACGCAAATTCTTCCCAATTGGGGAATAACACATACATATATCGATGCATCTGCACCGAAAGAGGAATGGGAAAATGCCATTCAGCCCAATACAAAAATGATCTACTTGGAAACGCCTTCTAATCCTGGTCTTGAATTGGTGGATATGGAAATGATTGGGGAATTGGTGAAAAAAAACAATTTGATATATTTTGTAGATAATTGTTTTGCCACTCCAATGCTCCAAACACCATCAGATTATGGTGCAAATCTTATAGTACATTCAGCAACCAAGTTTTTTGATGGTCAGGGAAGAGTTTTGGGTGGAATTATAGTTGGCACAAAGGCTTTGATAGAAAAAGTTAGATTTTTCTGTCGTCAAACTGGACCTTCTTTGGCACCATTTAACGCTTGGGTGCTTACAAAAGGTTTAGAAACCCTTGGATTGAGATTAGATAGACATTGTGAAAACGCACTAAAATTGGCCAAGGCATTAGAAACTATTAAAGGCGTTAAAAAAGTCAATTATCCATTTTTGCCTTCTCATCCACAATATGAATTGGCCAAAAAACAAATGACAGCAGGAGGTGCATTAGTAACTTTCGAACTAGAAGGGGGATTTGACCGTGTTGTGAAGTTTACCAAACTACTAAAAATAGTTTCATTAACTTCTAATCTTGGTGATAGCAGGACGACGATTACAAACCCTGATACAACAACGCATGCCAAAGTATCGAAGGAGGATAAAGCCAAATTGGGTATTTTTGAAGGAAGTATGAGAGTTTCTGTTGGCCTGGAGGATATTGAAGATTTAATTGAAGATTTTACTCAAGCCATTGAAGGCTCGAATTAAGAATTTCTGATAAATATTTATATAAAAAAGCACTTGTAGTATAACTTCAAGTGCTTTTTCATATTAAACAAGTTCTAATATTAAAATTCCCAAATAAATCCAATAGTAGGTGTTACCAAAGCCGATGGTTCGTTTAAAATTACTGGAATTCCATTCGATGCATCTTGTTTAATTTGGCCACCATCAGTTGTTGCAAAACCTGTGTTGGTCTCGTTTCTTTTTAGGGTAAATTCTGGAACAGTTGGAGATTTGGCTAAATACCAGTTAGTTACATCTATATACAAATCTAAGGCAGTTCTTTTGAAGTTAATTTTCTTGTCAATTCTGATATCACTGCTATTAAATGAACCCAATCGAAGTGTGTTTAATCGTGAATAATCATATACGGTAGTGCCTTGGGTTATATAATTGAGCCTTGAGGCATTTTCATTAATTGGTGAGTATGGAGCTCCACCTTGCAAACGAAACTTCAAGCCTGCTTCCCAGTTTCTTCGGAATTTATAACCTACGGCAAAACTCATCAAATGTCTATTGTCCCATGAACTCGAAATCAGTTTGCCATCCAAACCACTAAAAAGACTCCTGTAGTAAGTGTAAGAATAGACACCAAAAAACCTTTTTGTAAGTTTCTTTTGGGCAAAAAACTCAATTCCATAAGTCTTACCATCTCCAGTAAATAAAACTTCTTCATTGCCTAAAACATTAAAATCAGCTCCCAAATTGGCCAAAGAAATACCTGAATTTTTAGAAACCGGCATATTTTGGTAAAATTTATAAAATCCCTCAAGCGTAAATCTCAAGCTTTCATTTGGAATAAATTCAACGCCAGAAACCAAATGGTTACTGATTTGATATTCAGCGTCTTGATTTAATAAAGTACCCGATGTATTTGCAAAACCTAGAATAGTATAGGGTGGTAATTTGAAATACCTACCAGCCGATGCATTGACGGACCATTGGCTATTCAGAAAATAGCTCAAAGAAATTCTTGGTGATAGCGTTTTCAATAAATTCATTCCATTGTCGGTGAAACTGTTACCATCGGTTCTAATTCCCCCACTAAGACCTAATTTTTGAAATCTTCTACCTATTTGTACAAATGCTCCATATTTCATGAAAGGATTGATTGGGCTTTCAAAATTGATACTTAGTTCAGGCTGAACAACCTTTCCGTTAGCGTCAAGAATCTGTTTTCGTATCACATTGAAAGTTTCATTCGTGTATTTTACAAGCTGCGTTGACAAACCATAAGCCAGTTTCCAGCCATTCAAAGTTTGATTTACATCAAAACGTAATTTGTTCTCGGCTTCTCGAGAATTTAAATCTAATGTTTTAGGTGAGCTTTCAGGAGATTCATTGTCTTCGTATTTTACTATGTCGTTGTTAAACATGTTTCTACTCAGTGCTAAGTTCCAATAGCCATTGTTTATCAGCCTTTTAAGTGATGCCCCAACGGTATAGTTCCACTGATTAATATTTGGTGCAGAATTAATAGTTTGTGCTTTTTCAGCTGAATATTCATCCGAAATAGCAAAACTGAACTCATCAATTGCACCAAGACCTACAAATGTCAACGAAGTTTTTTTGTCAATTTGATGGCTAATTTTTGTTTGAAAATCCCAGTAATTTGGTCTAATTGGCAAATCGATGGCTTTGAATAATAATTGTAAATAAGACCTTCGAGCTGAAGCCAAAAATGTAGTATTTTTTGAAATAGGTCCTTCAAAAGTAGTGGCTAATTCAGTGGCACTTAATCTGATGTTGCCTTGTAGTTCATTTGGATTGCCATTTTTTTGTTTGAACTGAAAAACAGAACTTAAAGCATTATCGTAACGAGCATCAAAAGCTGAGGAACTAAGCTTTACGTCTTCAATAAAACTTACATTGAGCATCCCTTGTGGTCCTCCGCTGCTTCCTTGAGTTTGGAAATGGTTGATTACAGGAACTTCAATGCCATCCAGATAAAAAACGTTTTCATTAGATCCACCACCTCGAATGATGATGTCATTTCGAAATGAACCGCCACCCACGCCGCCACCCACGCCTGGAAGAATTTGTATTACCTTACTGATATCAAAGTTTCCGCCAGGATTGGCTCTAATTTCTTCGGTAGTGAGTTTTTGAATACTCAAAGGAGATTCTAATGTGCCTGTGAAAGCAGATTCTTTTTTTGCAGTTACTTCAAGAGCCTTTAGATCATTTTTCTGAGGCTCCAATTCTACTTGAAAAGTACTCTCATTTCCTGTATTTATGACGACATTGAAAAGGGTAAAGTTCTGATAGCCAACATAGCTGAACAAAATATTGTAGGTGCCAACTGGAATCTCACTGATACGAAAATTTCCGTTTTCGTCCGTAGTGCCACCTTTTTGAGTGCCCACAATTTGTAGACTTACAAATGGAAGTATCTCCTGGGTGCCTTTGTCGATGACCTTCCCTGTGATGCTGCCATTTTTTTGCGAAAAGCCTGTGAAAGAAGTAATTAAAAATAATGTGATGAATAAGTGTTTCATTTTAGATGTATAATATTATAAACATTATAACCCAATATCTCCAGAGTAGGTTTAAGAAATCATAAAAAAATGCATAAAAAAAGAGGCCTGAGCCTCTTTAAAGTACAATATATAGGTAAAAATAGGTTATGCCAATAAAAATATTCCAACCAAAATAAAAGCACCAGCCGAAAACCACATTGGAATTCTTTTGGTTTGATATTGATTGATATTGTAAAGTTTCAAATATTCAGTACGAAGCCACAAAGTAACACCAATTAATAAGAACAACAGAGAAGAAGAAACACTCAAAGTTTTTGGAGCGAAACCCCTCAAGTCAATGAATAATAAAGTAGAGACGATGGCAAGAACTATACCGAAGAAAGTTAAAATGCCAAACAATAATTTATACCCGTCTTTTTCAATTGAATTTCTCATTTATATGTCGTTTTGTTGATACAAATTTAAGCGATTGATTTGGCTATTTCCAAATAAAACGAAATATAATTTTGGTGAAAAAAGAAAAAATAGGTTAAAAAATTACTAATAATTCAAAAAATATATAAAAAAATTGGAATAATGCAATTAAAAATGAGTCATTTTTATAAATAAAATTAAATTTTACCCATTTTGAGGTTAAAATAACGGCTGCCAGGTTCTAAAATCAAACTATGCTCATTTTTACAATATATTTGGCAATTTGATTCAATAGCAATATTTAATTTTGATTCAACAATTTTCAGAGAAGAACAAATCATTGAGATAATGAATGTAGGGCTTGATAACTTTCATGTGTTCAAAAAGTACGTCAGCAAAGTCGGTTTTTAAAATTTCAACGTTAGGATATTTACGAACAAAAAATAACTCTTTGCACTTTAATAATTCTATCTCAGGATGATTCTCTGAGTAATTTTTGGGTGGCCTTTTAAGTTTTTCGCCATGGATTACAGGAAAAGTACGTTTGAATTTTGGGTCCTCGATTATTCCTTTTAGAAGTTCGGGATTATAATCTAATTCCTGACGAAACTTTGCCAAGTTGGTAGTAGAGGGCTGCCACATGCCAGCACCAATAAAGGTCTCGTTGTTTTGTAATTGAAAATAGTAGTCTATTCTACCAGAATGTCTTCCGCCCGGACCAAATGCTACGGAAAAATTATTTTTATAAGGGGCTTTGTTTTTCGAAAATCTAATGTCTCTATTAATCCTGAAAATACAGTCCTTCACCTGGGTATTACCAAAATCAGGCTCTATTTCTTTTAGTTTTCCAAGCATTGTATCGCTGAATTCTGCAAAATCGGCTTTGGCTTGCTCATAAATAGTCCGATTTTCGGTGAACCACTCACGGTTGTTGTTTTCTTCTAAATTTCTCAAAAATTCAAAAGTAGCTTCTCTTATCATATAATAAATGTCTAATTTTGTGAAAAAGTAAGATTAAAAAAGCGAAAATAAAAAATGTCTAGAATTTTAACTGGAATACAAGCAAGCGGAAGGCCACATTTAGGGAATATTTTGGGGGCCATAGAGCCTGCTGTGGCTTTGTCACAAAATCCCGAAAACGAGTCCTTCCTTTTTATAGCCGACTTACACTCTTTAACAACCGTAAAAGATGCGGCTTTGTTGCAAGCCAATACCTCGGCTGTGGCTTCAGCTTGGTTAGCTTGTGGATTTGACGCTGAAAAAAACTTTTTTTATAGGCAATCTCGCTTAGCTGGATTTCATACCGAACTTTTGTGGTATTTGAGTTGTCTCACGCCATATCCAATGCTTGCCAATGCCCATTCTTTCAAAGAAAAATCAGACAAATTATCGGATGTAAATGCAGGATTGTTTACTTACCCTGTGTTGCAAGCCGCAGATATTGTACTATATCAGGCGAATTTTGTGCCTGTTGGTAAAGACCAAAAACAGCATTTAGAGATGTCTAAAGACATAGCTGCCACATTCAATAGAGTTTTTGGAGAAGTATTTGTTTTGCCGGAGCCATTGATTAATGAGTCAGTAATGACCATTCCTGGCATCGACGGTCAGAAAATGAGTAAATCTTATAACAACTACATTGACATATTTTTGCCTGAGAAAGAACTGGACAAGCAAATAAAAAGAATTGTAACCGACGCCACACCTTTGGAAGAACCGAAAAATCCTGATACTTGTATAGTTTTTAAATTATACTCTTTTTTGGCGGACGAAAGTCAGATTGCTGCCATGCGAGAAAAATATATAGCTGGTGGTTATGGTTATGGTCATGCTAAAAAGGAATTCTTAGAGTTGATTCTTTCTAGGTACAAAAAACAAAGAGAGGTTTTTGATTTTTACATGGAAAATCCAGAAGAGTTGGAAGCAAAACTCAGAAACGGTGAAGCAAAAGCAAAAGAAATAGCCGCTCAAACTATGGATGAAGTAAGAAAACTATTAAAATTCGCATAAAATTGATTGAAACTATTTTAGAATTTGATAAGCAGTTATTTCTATATCTCAATGGATTCCATACCACTTGGCTGGATGCTTTAATGCTGTTTTTTTCAAAATCTAAAGTATGGATTCCTTTGTATTTTATCATAGTTGTATATTTATTCAAAAACTATGGCTCAAAAGATGGTTTGAAATATGTAGTATTCATTTTGTTGGCTGTTGGCTTAAGTGACTTTATTGCTTCGGGTATAATGAAGCCTTATTTTCAAAGACTTAGGCCTTGTCATGATTTTTTAAGTGAAATGATTCTGGTAGGAAATTGCGGCGGCAAATATGGATTTGTTAGCTCACATGCAGCCAATAGTTTTGCTTTGTTTTTTAGTATTTATAAAATATTTGGCCAGAGGAATTTCTGGACATATTTCCTTTTGTGCTGGGCAATAATCGTTAGTTACAGTCGTATATATCTCGGAGTTCATTTTCCAATAGATGTTTTTTTGGGAAGCTTTATTGGAATTTTAATATCAACCCTTATTTTTGAAATAAACAAATCAATAACCAAATGAAAAAATTATTTTCTGTGTTCGTTCTCGTTTTAGTACTCGTGTTTAAGTTATCTGCACAAGACATCACCAAAGGTACTTGGTATAACGACGAAAAAAGTGCTAAGCTTCAGTTTTATGAAACAAATGGTAAATTATTTGGAAAAATAGTTTGGCTAAAAGATCCAAATAAAAACGGAAAGCCCCGTACGGACGAATTTAATCCAAATGACAAACTTAAGAGTGCTCCACTATTGGGTTTGGTTTTTTTGAAAAATTTTGAAAAAGATGGTGAAAAAGCATGGACAGACGGGACTATTTATGACCCCAAAAGTGGAAAAACGTATTCTAGCAATATGAAGTTGGTAAGTCCGACTCAATTGGATGTAAGAGGATATATTGGAATATCGCTCATTGGTAAAACCTCAAAGTTTACAAAGGCAGATTGATTTTTGAAATCAACAGAAACTAAAAAGCCTTCCAAAATATAAAAACTTTGGAGGGCTTTTTTATGAATTCTTATTATTAGATAAAATCGTCTTCTAAATCATCCTCAAAATATCGGCTACTTTCGGTGTAATCGTCACCGACTGCCTTTCCACCTTTGCTGGCTAATTTCTTAATAATGGCTATTTGTCCAGAATGGTATAAATCGTGGTGGATAATTCCATTTAGAAGCGTATTGAAGTTATATTCAGCACCAGGTACTATTTCTTGCAAAAACGAATCTTCCTTTGTTTCAAGTTCTTTTATGAGTTCGTCGTGGCTGAGGGTAAGTTCCATCATGAGTGTCTCCAGCTCAAACTGATCAATTTTACCGATATTTCCCCAGTTTGCCTTTTCGTCTGAAATATTATAATTTTCGTCACCTTGCATTTTTTTTACTGCAAACAGCCTCCAACTTGTAATGTGATATAAAAGTTCGGCTATATTATGAATATTGCCAGCTGAAAAAGAGGCTTCTTTTACCGTTAGACCTTTGGCTAGTTCCAAAACCGATGGACCATGCCAAGCTCCACCATGAAATGCGGTATTAAAAAGATTTTTTAAATTTTCGATGTTAATGTTTGTATTGTTCGCCATATCAACAAGGTTTTTATTGCCACAACACCCATATCATACCCAAGTGGTAGGTGTCGTGTTGAATCAATCCGTTTAGTAGTTTATAAAAATTATAGTATTCTCCAGGTACGTTTTTCTCCAAAATATCATCATCATATTTTTCCAACTCAGTTATCAAAGCAAAATGCTGATTTTTCAAAAACTCAACCAATTCATTGAATTTTTCGGGATTATTATATTCCGTAGGTCCCCAATTGTCTTCTTCAGTTTCGAGGCTATAGTGGATATTGTCATTGAGTTTTTCGATGGTAAACTTTCTCCAAGCGGCCAAATGATAAATGTGCTGAGCTATAGTTTGACTTGAAAAGTTCTGAAACTGCGTGACCTTTTCTAATGGTAAACTATTGATAATTTCCATGACAGAAGGGCCATGCCATGCGTCGCCGCGAAAAACAGTGTCAAGATTGTCGATGATTAATTCTAATGCCCTCATTCGTTTTTGGAAATATTTGCAAAAATGATAAAAATCTACTTCAGAATTCATTTTTTCGAATAAAAAAAGAGAAAATATTTATATCAAATACAATTTCAGATTTGATATTTCAATAATCTCTGCCTTTCCAAACTATTTTTTTAGCAAATAGATAGTGTAAAAACTGTAGTAACCATGAAGTGGGTAAATAGAGGGCAAAAAGAGGCAAATATTTAGTATATCCAGATAACTTGAGCCTAGCTTCAAACCGCAATACTAAAAAACTATAAAAACTAAAAGTAATTAGAAAAACCGTCAGAGCAGCTTTCCATGAAAAAAAGGCTATTGTGGCATATAAAGGAAGAGAGATTGCTTGCATAATACCCAAATACAGTGGGCCAGAATTAGATTCTATAGCACCCTGAATCCACCTGTCTCGCTGTTCAAAATAATCTTCTGGTGGTACGGTGTATGCCACCACCTCAGGAATAAAAACTTGTCTGAAATCGTAACCTTCAGCGATTATTTTTTTGTATAAAGTGTAATCTTCTACAATACTAAATCCGATTTTTTCATAACCGCCAGCCTCAAAATAGGCTTCCTTTAGCACAGCCATGTTGTTGCCCATGCCGGTGGTGGGTATGTTTCTATCAGAAAATAATTTATTGACTGTAACTACACAAAACCACTCTAAGGCCTGCATAGTGGATGCAAAGCTATCGTGTTTCATGCCCGTTACGCCCACCATTACGCCAATCCCTTTCGTATTATCGGCTCTTTTAGGGAGGTTATTTTGAAGTTCTGAAAGCATTCCATTGATCCATTGGCTTGGCAAGGCCACATCAGCATCTGTGAAAAATAAATATTTACCTGTGGTTTGATGAGCCAGCATCGCCAAAACTCTCGTTTTGCCTTTTAAATCTTCGTCTGGTTTTCTTTCAGGAATATCAACTACCGTAATCCATTGTTTTTCAGCAGCAAAATCCTGCATTATCTTAAGTGTTTCATCGGTCGAATTGTCATTTGCTAATAATATCTGTAAATATTCCTTTGGATAATCTAAGGTATCTAGGGATTTGAGCATGCGATTAATCCCTTTGGCTTCATTTCTGGCTGGAATTAAGATACTTATAGGTATCGGAGTTGTTGTCGACATTTAATTTACTTAAGATGGTATGAGGGAATGAATTATATTTAAAATGCAATAATTACAATTTTTGTTGTAGTTTCAATAATTATACCAATTTTTTAGTGTTAAATTTATCGAGCGATGCCTATTCAATTGATAAATTCCCATGCACTTTTATAAGCTTGTATTTTTTCTGTATAAGCTATAAAATCAGAATAATAAGGGAAGTTTCCAATTGTTGCACTATCACCAACTACCACCAATAGTTTTCTGGCACGCGTCATGGCCACATTCATACGGCGAGTATCAGCCACAAAACCTATTTCGCCATCGGTATTTGACCTTGTCATGGATATAAAAACGGCATCACGCTCTTGGCCTTGGAAGCTATCGATGGTATTAATGGTTATACTATTTTGCCATGGCTGGAGGATGCTGGACGCATGGATGAATTCTTTCAATAACTGAATCTGCTGCTTATATGGACTGATAACTGCTATACTCGGCATCGTTTTTTCAACGAAATCTTTCACCAGTTCTTCTAATCTTTTGACAAGAAAAGCCGCTTCTTCTGGATTAGTGGAGCTTGTACCTTCTAACTTTTCTTCAAATCCACAACCAGCAGTGTCTATAAATTGAACTGGAGGATATGCAGCACTTAATTGATGACTGGCAACACTTTCGTGAGCTTTCAAGAGATTGCCGTAAAATGTTTTTGATGAATGAGCCATAATTTGTTCATTCATACGATATTGTGTTTGTAGCAGTGTGACTGCCTCTGGATATTTTACCGTCAATTTTTCAAGTAGGGTGTTTGAAAGGCCTTTCGCTGATGCTTCTTGTGACTTAATAGTAGGAGGGAGCTGGCAATGGTCACCAGCAAGAATCAATTTCTTGCCTTTCAAAATAGGAATCCAACAAGCGGGTTCTATTCCCTGACCTGCTTCGTCTATCACAACGGTGTCGTAGATGATGTTTTTCATAGAATAATGATTGGAACCCACCAATGTAGCCGTAACTACCTGAGCTTTATTCGATAGATCCTCAATTATATATTCTTCAATTTTCTCCACTTCCTTCATCAGTTTGTGTGCTTCATCAAACAATGCCTTCCGTTGGTCTCTTTCAGCTTTTCCGAAATTTCGCTTGTATTTATGGGCCATGTTTTTGTATTCATTGGCTTGCTTTTTCCAAGTCTTTATATCTTTAAACGAAGGATGATTTTTTATTTTACCTTCCACAGTTTGTGCTTGAAGATCTTCAGAAACTCTAGCTGGATTTCCAAGTCGAATTACATTTAAACCTGCGGCACTTAACTTTTCAGTCAATAAATCGACGGCAGTATTGCTCGGAGCAACCACCAAGATTTTTTCATTTTTCTTATCTACTAATGCCTTAATTGCCTGTACGATAGTCGTAGTTTTACCAGTTCCTGGAGGTCCGTGAATTATGGACAAATGATTGGCATTGAGTACATTATTAACAGCTTCGTTCTGAAAAGTATTCAGGTGAGCGTTATGATATTTATTTTCTTTTAGGTGAAAAGTTGGGGCTTTTTCTCCTATCAAAACCTTTGAAATTTCAGCTTCGTCATTTTCAGCTTTTTTTAGAGCAGAAAACATTTCTTCATAGCTATTATTATCAAAAAGTACATCAATACCCAATTTGCCGTCTCTGCTCCAATCTGGTAATTCGTCCGTTCTGAAGTTTATTTTGAGCCTATTTCCGCCTTGATAGGTTATGGTGCCATCGAGTCTGTCAATCTTTGCGTCGTGATTGGAGAACAAAACCGCTGGTACTCCAAACCTAAACTGATGAGGTAAGTCTTGGTGTGTGGTGCGTTCAAATTCTACCGTAAGATAGTCTCCTCGGCCTAACTCTTGCCCTCTGATGGCCACAGGATACCATGTGAGGCCATTTGCCCGCCTTTCGCCGATAGAAGCCGACTCTGTAAGTTTTTTATATTGTGCTTGATCTTCAAGTTTCTCTATTTTTAGTAAATCCGCTAAATCTTTGAAATAATCCATTCAGGATGTTTTTTGGTACAAAGATAAGGTTAAGATTACCGAATGCCTATTCTGGGTATATTTAGATAGAAAAACATCCTTTAAAGTGTATTTTAGTCTATATTTTTAAATAATATCTGCTTTAGAGCCGATAATTAAAAATATCTGCTTAAAAGCCGATAATTAAAAATATCGGCTAATTGACCGATAATTATAAATATCTGCTAATTAGCAGATATTTTTTGAAAATAGGCATTATGGTATTATATTTGGGTGTTTTTTAAATAATATGGAAGCAATAATAACAGGAGACTTGATTAATTCAAGGCAGGTAGAACCCTCTGAATGGATGCCTGCATTGAAAAAAGTACTCAAAAAGTACGGAAAGGAGCCGAAAAATTGGGAGATATTTAGAGGGGATAGTTTTCAACTAAATACCAAGCCTGAAGACGCTTTAATGGCAGCAATTCTCATTAAAGCCAAAATAAAGCAGTGGAAAAACCTGGATGTAAGGATTGGAATTGGTATTGGAGAAATAACCTATCAAGCCGCTAAAATTACAGAATCAAACGGAACTGCGTTTTTGAACTCAGGAGAATGCTTTGAAGAATTAAAAAAGCAAACACTTGCCATCAAAACGCCCAATAAAGACTTGAACGAAACGCTGAATTTGATGATAGAACTGGCCTCACTAACCATAGATAGATGGACAGAGACCGCAGCAAAACTGATCAAATTAAAAATTGAAAACCAGAATTTAAACCAAAAAGACTTGGCGAATTTGCTCAACAAAACAGCACAAGGCACCATAAGTGAGGGTTTGAAAAGAGCAGGATACGACGAAATTCAGAGACTTTTAAATTATTATAAACTCAAAATCAGTGAACTATGATAGCTTGGGTATTAAAAATCACACTCGCACATCTTTTGGGAGATTTTATGCTTCAACCCGACAAATGGATTGAAAACAAGAACAGAAAAACATATAAATCTAAATACCTGTATTATCACATCTGCATTCATTTTGTGTTGCTTTTGGTAGTTTTACAATTTGATATTAAATATTGGATAGCATTGCTTTTGATACCTATTTCGCACTATTTGATTGACTTAGCAAAACTTTTATTGAAAGACAAAATTGAAACTAGAAGATTATTTTTATTAGATCAATTATTGCATTTTTTGGTCATTTTTCTGATCACAAAACTGTATTTTTCGTTTCAAATTAACTTCCCGTTTTTTTTCAAACCAAAAACACTTTTGCTATTTACTGCATTTATAATCATTAGCTATGTAGCGTCGGTTGTCATTAAAATATTGATTTCAAGATGGAAACAAGAAAATGAAGCCACAAATACCGCTGGAAAATACATTGGAATGATGGAGCGGATTTTGGTTTTTGTATTTATCGTTTTGAACCATTGGGAAGGCGTTGGATTCTTGTTGGCGGCCAAGTCGGTTTTTAGAATCGGTGACTTGACCAAAAGCCATGAAGTAAAAATGACAGAATATATATTGATAGGCACCTTATTGAGCTTCGGAATAGCCATTGGCGTGGCCTTGGCCTACCAAAAACTTTTAAAATTTGTTTAAAATGGATCCATTACACGGTATCACACTAGAAAAAATCTTGAATTATTTGGTAGAAAACATCGGTTGGGAGGCCATGTATGACGAGGTAAAAGTAAACTGCTTCAAATTCGACGCAAGTATAAAATCAAGTTTGACATTTCTTCGAAAAACACCTTGGGCTAGAACAAAAGTGGAACAATTGTATATTAGAGAAATCAAAAACAAGGCATAAAAACTAATTTTTCAACGCACGAGCGTATTCAGAAGGTGTTTTTCCAACAATTTTCTTAAAATGGAAATTGAAGTTTGAAATGGTATTAAAACCACTTTCAAAACAAATTCCTGAAACATTCAGGGTATTCTGACTGAGTAGTTTACAAGCATTCCCAATCCGAATTTCATTTACAAAATCCACAAAAGACCGATTTGTGCGTTTTTTAAAATACCTACAAAAAGCAGCCTCGCTCATGTTTACCTTTTCAGCAATATCACTCAATTTGATAGTGTCTTTGAAGTTTTTGCTCACATATTCATAAACTTTCTGCATTCGTTCGGTTTCTGAGAGTTTATGCAGATTGGTGTAGTTTTCGTTCGTAATAAATTGATAATCTTTCGATTGAGAAAGAGAATGCAATAAATCAAGTAAAATTAAAATACGTTTAAAGCCCTTAATGTTCCGTAACTCCAAAAGCCTATCAATAACGTGTTGCTTTGTTTTACCTGACCAAACCAAACCTCTACTCGAATTTTTCAGCAAAGCATTCAGAACTGACATTTCAGATTTCTCAAAAAAATCACTTCCAAGGAAATCTTCGGTAAAATAAAGAACAATGCCATGAGTTTTCAAGGTGGAATTGTTTTCGAAATACATTTTGTCACTCCGCCAAAGATGAGGTAAATTGGGCCCAAGAAAAACGGTGTCGCCAGCTTCGAAATATTGAATACTATCGCCAATGAAGCGAGTGCCTGTGCCTTCCAAAACTGTAAACAATTGGTAATGAGGGTGAAAGTGCCAATTTGGATCAAAGAAGCTTTCTCTCAAGTCTAAAACTGTGACAGAATCTTGCTGACTACCGATATTTTTTTCAAGAACAACTGGCATTTTAAGTACTGTTTTTTGTTCGCCAAATTTACTATTTATGCAAAAATAGTCAAAATACTGGTAGTTCTGGCAAATATAAAGGAACAAAATTGCAATTTTCTTCTATAATATTGTACTTAAATATACTATACACTTATGAAGAACAAAATCGGGATGAACCTCTTACTTTGGGGAACCGAAATTGATGAGCGTTTATTCCCAGTATTGGAGCAAATAAAAGAAATCGGATACGATGGGGTGGAAATACCGATTTTCAATACAAATCCTGAGCATTGGTACACTTGGAGAAAAAAATTGGATGAGTTGGAATTGGCGAGAATAGCAGTTACCATCAATGGCCCGGGTGAAAGTTTTATCAGTTCTGATCCTGCCGAAAGAAAAAGTACTTTGGAAAGAAATAAATTGGCATTAGACTGTGCCATGATATTGGGTTCAGATTTACTCACAGGACCATTTCATTCCGCATTAGGAGTTTTTACGGGTTCAAAAGCAACTGCACAAGAAAAACTTTGGGCAAAAGAAGGTCTTTGGGATTTATCAGAATATGCGGATAGCATGGGAATTACACTCGGATTAGAATATTTGAATAGATTCGAGAGTTATTTGGTTTCTTGTTCTGACGAGCTTTTAGATTTGGTCAATTATGTTAATCATCCCGCTTGCAAAATCATGTTTGATACTTTTCATGCCAATATTGAAGAAAAAAACATGACCGAGGCCATTAAAAAAATTGGGGATAAATTGGTACATGTACAACTTTCAGAAAATGACCGAGGAACTTTAGGCCATGGGCGAGTAGAGATTCCAGAAGTTCTAGAAGCTTTAAAATCAATAAATTACGAAGGAATGCTGAGTATTGAAGCATTTAGTGAAAAACTTGCAGCAGCAAATATTTGGAGGAAAATGTTCGACTCAGAAGAGCAATTAATGAAAGACAGTTATGAATATCTTAATACTATAATAAAATGAGTAAAAAAATAAATATCGCCATAGTAGGCTTGGGATTTGGAGCAGAATTTATTCCTATTTATCAGCGTCATCCAAACGCTAATATGTATGCTATTTGTCAACGTAACGTTGAAAGTCTGAATAAAATCGGAGATACATTCGGTATCGAAAAAAGATATTCTGACTACGACGAGCTATTGCGTGATCCTGAAATTGATGCAGTACACATCAATTCACCAATTCCCAATCATGCTGAGCAATCTCTCAAGGCATTATATGCGGGCAAACATGTCGCATGTACTGTTCCTATGGCCACGAGCGTGGAAGATTGTATGAAAATCGTAAAAGCTACGCAAGAAACAGGCAAAAAATACATGATGATGGAAACTGTGGTATATGCCCGTGAGTTTTTGTTTGTCAAAGAATTGTATGAAAAAGGAGAATTGGGAAAGGTACAGTTTCTAAAAGCATCGCATCAACAAGACATGGAAGGATGGCCTGACTATTGGCCTGGATTGCCACCTATGCATTATGCTACCCATTGCGTTGGCCCTGTTGCTGGTTTGTTAAAACTTGAAGCCGAATATGTTTCTTGCTTTGGTTCTGGAACAATTTCGGAAGATTTAGTAAAAATACACAACTCGCCATTTGCAGTTGAATCGGCACATATTAAGTTCAAAAACAGTGACTTAAGTGCTTATGTGTATCGTTCTCTTTTTGATGTGGCCCGTCAATATCGTGAGAGTTTTGAGGTGTATGGTTCAAAAAAATCATTCGAATGGGCACTGATAGAAGGCGAACCGAATGTGATTCATACGGCAAAAAAACCTGAACCGGAGATTCCTGAGAAAGTAGAAACTCCAGATTATGCTCATTTGCTTCCAAAAGAAATCCAATCGTTTACAGGTAAAGGCGTTTATGATTCTGACGAAAATACCCATTTGAGTTTTGCACAGGGTGGCGGTCATGGTGGATCCCATCCACACTTAGCTCATGAGTTTTTAACCGCCTTGGTTGAAGACCGTGACCCATTTCCTAATGCGGCTCAGTCTGCAAACTGGACCTCTGTGGGCATATTGGCTCATGAATCGGCCATGCAAGGAGGTGAATTGATTAGAGTACCAGATTTTTTCAACATATAAATAAAAAACAATGAGAAAAATACTCATTTTTCTGTTAACCATTTCGTTTGTTTCCACCTTCGCTCAAAAAGCTCGAAGACTGGAAGTTCTTTTCTTAGGCGATAATGGTCATCACAAACCCATCGAGCGTGTACCATCGTTGATGGCAGCATTGGGTCCTAAAGGTATCAATGTGACCTATACCGATGATTTGGCAGACTTAAACCCCCAAACACTGAATAATTATGATGCGGTAATGCTATTTGCCAATTGGGACGAAATCAGTCCCTCTCAAGAAAAAGCATTGCTTGATTTTGTAGCATCAGGTAAAGGATTTTTACCCATTCACTGTGCATCTTATTGTTTCAGAAACTCTCCGGAGTTTATAAAATTGGTTGGAGGGCAGTTTTGGAGACATACTATGGACTCCATCACTACGCAGACCATACAACCCAATCACCCTGTTATGCAAGGTTTGAAGCCTTTTACTGCATTTGATGAAACTTATTTGCATACTAAACTAGAGGCTGACAATAACATTTTGGCCACAAGGGAAATAAAAGCTGACCAGTTTAAAGATAAGCCAGATACAAAAACGGAGCCTTACACTTGGACAAGAACCCATGGAAAGGGAAAGGTATTTTATACGGCCTACGGCCATGACGAACGAACTTGGTTAAACGAAGGTTTCCAAGAAATGCTTTACAAAGCCATTTTGTGGTCGGTAAATGAGGAAGCCTTAGCCGCTTTTAATGCCAGAAACCCTGAACCTTTCAGATATCGTGAGGCAAAACTGCCCAACTATGAGCAACGTCCAGGTGTTCAATTGCAACAATTTCCTTTATCACCAGAAGAATCAATGAAGCATATTCAGATTCCAGTAGAATTTAAATTGGAAATGTTTGCCGCTGAACCAAACGTAATGCACCCAATTGCACTTTCGTGGGACGAAAAAGGAAGATTGTTTGTACTAATAACCAAAGATTATCCCAACGAACGTAAACCTGAGGGTGGTTCAGACTATATATTATTATGTGAAGATACAGACAAAGACGGAAAGGCTGACAAATTTACCAAATGGGCCGACGGATTGAGTATACCAACTGGGATGATTTTTGCCAATGGCGGATTGATAGTTTCTCAAGCCCCAGATATGATATTCTTGCAGGATACAAATGGTGATGATAAAGCAGATGTTAAAAAAGTGCTATTCACAGGTTTCGGTACTTTCGACACCCATGCTGGGCCTTCAAATCTTCATTATGGATTCGACAACTGGATTTGGGGTTGCGTGGGTTATTCTGGCTTTAATGGAAAATTGGCTCAAACTGACTCCTTGAAATTTGGTCAAGCTTTTTTTAGGTTTTTACCTGATGGAAGCAAAATGGAGTGGATGACCACTACCTCAAATAATACTTGGGGCATGAGTTTTAACGAAACCAACGATGTTTTTGGTTCAACTGCCAACAATTCACATGGTTGGTATATGGCAATTCCGCATAGCTATTTCAACTCAAAAAATAACGTGGATAATGGCAGCAGAAGTACAGATACCCACCGCGATATGAAACCAATAACACCTAAAGTAAGGCAAGTGGATGCTTTTGGAGGTTTTACAGCTGCGGCTGGACATAATTTTTATACTGCGAGGTCTTTCCCTAAAAAATATTGGAACAAAATAGCATTTGTAGCAGAACCAACTGGACACGTTCTTCACCAAAATAATTTGATAAAAAAAGGAACGGATTATTTTGACAAAGAAAGTTTCAACTTGATGGCTGGGGCCGACGAGTGGTTTTCACCAGTTTTTGCTGAAACTGGTCCTGATGGGGCGGTTTGGGTAGCAGACTGGTACAGCTATATCATTCAGCACAATCCTGTGCCAAGAGACTTTAAAAATGGTGCAGGTAATGCCTACGACACTGATTTGAGAGATTTTACACATGGTAGAATCTACAGAGTTTCAGCAAAAGAAGCTCCAGCATATAAGCCATTGTCGCTTTCTAAAAACAATAGTGCTGATCTTTTGGCGGCTTTGAAAAACAACAATATGTTTTGGAGAATGCAAGCTCAAAGACTCTTAGTAGAAAGAGGACAAAAAGATGTTGTGCCTGCTTTAATTGAGATTTTAAGAGACCAATCTGTGGACGAAATCGGTATTAATGCTCCGGCTATCAATGCACTTTGGACACTTAAAGGTTTAAATGCGATTGATCAAAATGTGATAGAAATTGCATTAAAACATTCTTCTTCAGATATTCGTAAAAATGGTTTAAAGGTGATGGATTTCTCAGCAAAATCTGTTGAAACTGTTCTTAAAAATGATCTTTTGAATGATAAAGAGCCTCTGGTTGTGTTGAATACCCTTTTGTTACTTTCAAAGTCTCCTCTTAATGCTGTTGCCGAGAAGGCATTTTTCGACAGAATGGCCAAGTCAACTGAAGTTGAAGACCGATGGCTTCCAGATGCTTTTGCAACTGTGTTATCTGCCAACAACGGAAAACTTATGAAAAAACAGCTTGGCAATCAGCTCAAAGCCGCTAAATTGGCAAAGCCCACTGCTGCAGCTCCAATGGCTCATGACCATAACAAAATGATGCAGGAAGCCAAAGCAGAAACCAAGGTTGAGGGAGTAGATTTGGTCATCTCTGAAATAAAAATTGACCCAGCAAATCCTTCAGCTAGAGAAAGAATTTCAGTGGTAGTAGATGTTAAAAATCAGGGAACACAAGATTTGCCAGCTGATAAATTTGTTCAATTGGACATGACTTTTGAAGGAATGGGTATAAAAGTTGACCAATTGAGTAGAAATTTTAAGGAAGGCATTAAAGCTGGCGAAACAGTTTCGATAACCAAGAATATCAATGGGCCTTGGGTAGGTAATATTTCATTCTTTGCCGACATTGTGGGAGATTATAACCTCAGAGTTTCAATGGACAAAAACAATGAAATTGCAGAGGGAAATGAAAAAAACAACAATTCTAGCAAAAAAATCACTTTTGGAGCACCAGCAAACATGAATGCATTTGCTTTGGAGAGATCTATTCGTTCTTATGCCTCTGTGGCTCCTGTAGATTCTTTGGTGGCTTTACTGAAACGTGCACAAAGTTTAGACTTACACGGTAAAAATTCAATTTTGAAGGCCATTTCTGAGGGTTGGAATTACAGGTTGAAAGACGTAAAGGTAAAACCTGCGGATAAAGTTTTCTTGACAAATCTCAATAAAACACCTGATACAAGACTAACCAGACTTTTAACTGCTTGGAAAGTAATAGAAGATACAAAACCCAATGGTGAAGTTAAGATAGTGAAGATTAAAGCCATTAGAGAGGCTATGAAGTATGATGTAACGGAATTTACAGTAAAGCCAGGTCAAACGGTAGAACTTACCTTTGAAAACCCAGACGCTATGCAACATAACTTGGTGATAGTTAAACCAAAAACCATGGAAAAAGTGGGAATTGCTGCAGACAAAATGATGATGGATGAAAAAGGAGCAGAGAAAAATTATGTTCCGGCTTTGTCAGAAGTTCTATTTTCTACGCCATTGATTACGCCTGACCAAAGTTTTAAGTTAACCTTCAAAGCACCTGAAACGGTGGGCAATTATCCTTATGTTTGTACATTTCCAGGTCACTGGAGATTAATGAATGGAACAATGAAGGTGGTTAAATAAAGCTAGAAGGCTTAAAAAGAAAGTATTAGTAGTCCGATTTTCTAATTGAAAGCTGACAAAATTGTCTACTGAAAATAGAGGTCACTACTGATACTTTTTTTGTTTACAGCTTTTTATTCTTCTACAAAAAACAAATCCTCAGGTTTTGGGTATACTAAAAGTTTCGAAAAATCTACCTTCCAAAAGTCCAAATCCAGTAATTGGCCGTTTTCATCCATTGTCAAGGTTATGGCCACTTCTTTGCCATCAGTATCAATATATTTTGCTTGAATGAGGTCTCCAGCATATGGACAAACTTCTGGATTTCCCAAACCAATACTTCCCATCACATAACCTTCATACTCTTCTACTAACTCATTGATAGGATACTCAACTGCAGTTAGTCCAACCTTATTTAGTAAAAAAACAATGAGATTGATTTCCTCTTCTTTAATTTTTCTTCTTTCGTTCATCATGTATTTTTCAAAGTACAAAGGAAAACTAATTACCCAAGGTTTCAAAAATGCCTTTCAGAAAAGTCTTCACAAATTCATCATTCATGTAAATTATCGACCAGTTAACATATTTAATTTATGCTCCAGAAACATTTGTCTTTATTTGTGATATTTTTTAGACCAGACGTTTATGAATAAAATTTTTAAAATAGCTGTAATGCTACTTGTTGGTGGGGCTTTGGGGTATTTGTTTGGCAAGTATGGCTTGAGTTCTGTTCCCAAAGATTTACCTAAAATATACGTTTTTAGTTTGCTCGTTTTTTTGATTCCAATCTATTTTTTAGTAGTTGGATTCCATGAAATTGGTCATGCAGTTGCTGGTAAAATGATGGGATTTGATTTTCGGATGTTTATCATCGGACCATTTTTCTTCGAAAAAGAAAATCAAAAATGGAAATTCAAATGGAATAAAAGTCTTAATCTTTCTGGAGGAATGGTAGTCTGTTTGCCCACTTCTGAGGAAAATTTACGTAAGAGATTTATAAACTATGTCGCAGGTGGTCCATTAGCCAGTATTTTACTTTCTCTTTTCATCTTTACTTTATGGTATTTTCTTCCCTTAAATGAACAGAATAATGCTCTCAGGTTTTTTGGTATAGTTTTGATTATCACTTCATTCCTTTCATTTTTGATTTTCCTAGTTACAGCCATTCCATTCAAAGCGGGTACTTTTTATTCTGATGGAGGAAGAATAAAAAGACTAATGAAAAATGATGATACTTCTGAAATGGAGATTCTGTTCTTAAAAATAATGTCAAAGACAAATGCTGGAGTTCGATATGCGGATATTGATGAAAATGATTTAGAACGAGCATATTATCTTGCAGATAAGCTCAATGACCCATTTAAAGTTTATCTAATCAGTTATTTGTTTCATGCTGCTTTTGACAAAAATGACCTAGAAAAGGCGGAAATATATTTGAATAATTACTTAGACAACATTACAGAAATTCCAGAACCCTTCAGAGGAGTAGCTTGGTTGGATGCTAGTATTTTTTATGGCCTCGCTAGAAAAGACCTTTCTAAGACTCAAGAATATTGGTCTAACTTTAAACCAAGTCCTTTTGTGCCCAAAGCCCAAATATTTCTTGCAGAAGCAGTTTTGGCTAATTTAAATGGCGATAAAACAAAAGTTGGAGAGCTTATAAGTAAAGCTCTCCAAGAACTGCCAAATCTGCTAGACAAAGGAATGGCTATTTCAGTCAAAGAAAGGTTGGAATCTTTGAAAATCGATTAAAACATTATTTGTATTTTGGATAATTATAACCTTTTCGATACTGCCTTTCTAATAACTTATTGGCATCCGAATCATTGGTTATTTTCCCCAATTTACCATCCCAATCAAGACTTTTTCCTGCTTTCAATGCCGCCATACCCAATAGACTCATATTTGTAGCTTGGTAACCAATCTCAATATCAGCGAATGGGAGTTTCTTGCTTTTAATAGAATTCAAGAAATCTGCCCAAACCAAATCAATATTTTGCTGATCTGGCTGGTTCAATTTTGCATCAACATGTATGACTTCAGCATTTTTGTTTTTTGGATAAAATGACCAACCACCAATCCATCCCATATGAAAAGTACCCTCAGTTCCATGAAAGTAAACACCAACATTTTCAGTTTTAGAAGTTGGACGACCGTTTAATTGACTGTGCTCCCAAGTACAAGTAAATCCTTCAAAGTCATAAACAACTACTTGACTTTCAGGTGTATTGTTGTTATTTGTATTTATTTTGTCAGTTGACACCGAAAAAATCTTTTTAGGGGCGGTTTCTTCCGACCACCAGAGTATTTGGTCAAACCAATGCGGACCCCAATCTCCCAATTGGCCATTGGCAAACTCTACTCTTTGTCTCCAATTTCTAGGATGAATAGATGGATTATAAGCAACAAGCGGAGCGGGCCCGCACCAAGTATCCCAATCTAAGCCTTCGGGAATGGGTTCATCAGAGACCACTTTTCCTTGCCCAAAATTATAAGTAACGAAGGCTTTTACTTCTTTTATTTGCCCAACTTTTCCCGACTTCAAAAATTCTTGACCGCTCACATTATGAGGTGAATATCGTCTATGAAAACCTGTAATACATATTCTTTGTGTATCTCTTGCCGTTTTCAAGATTGCCTTTCCTTCATTAACGGTATGACTTATGGGTTTTTCTAAATACACATGTGCACCAGCTTTCATGGCATCTATTGCTATAAGGGCATGCCAATGATCTGGAGTTGCATTTATTACTATCTCAGGCTTTTCTTTATGAAGCAATTCCTGGTAGTTTTTATATACTTTTGGCTGATCATTGGTAAGTTTATTTACTTCTTCTAGGCATTTTTTAACTTGCCTTTCGTCTACATCACAAAGAGCCACCAATTGACATTCTCCTGACCTAATAGCTTCTCTGAGGATGTTGGTTCCCCACCAGCCCGAGCCTATTAGAGCCAATTTATATTTGGATTGAGACGCCAATGTTATCAGCGGTCTAGAAATTATTGCCCCTGCCGCCAAAGCAGAAGTTTTAAGAAATGATTTGCGATTCATAATAAGGTTTTGAATAAATGTTCATGAAATTATGATTAAAAAATAACTTTGGCAAATTCCATACTATAAAACAAAAGCCATTTAGCTTATTGGTGCTAAATGGCCTTAATTAAGGGATGGGATTAGTGAATTTGTGTTATTCTAAATGTTTTTTTATCGTATCCAACATACTTGTATCTATGCTGCCATCCCTTCTTTTTGTAGGGACTATTGGATTTCCACTCTCTAATATTTCATTACCTGCGTACCAAAGAATTGCAGGAACTTTTTCAGGATGTTCTTTTATAAATCCCTTCATCAATTCAAGTTTTTGTTCTATCTGTGGTAGAGTTGCCTTTTCCACGTAAGGACCTTGTACGAGATCCAAACTACTCCTATTATGAAGATTTTCAAAACCAGTAGTTAAAACTGGTATTAGGTTTATTTGTGTATTTTTGTATTGTCCCATCCAAGTATTCCTAGCTTCTACCTCAGCTTTTATCAACATGTCAGCTGTGGCCTGACCTATAAAAAGGGAATAAGAACTTCCAGCATTTGCTTTAAATTGCTGGTATTGGACAAATTCGCCTGGATATCCGCCCATGCTATAATAAACAACATAAATCTCACCTCCACCCTTTGATCCATAGGCCGCTTTATACTTTTCTAAATCTTGCATGTCGCGGGTATTAAAATAAAGAACTGGCTTATTGTCAATCTTAAACCAATAGTCCTTTAGCATTAAGTCAGTGATATAATTAATTTCCTCCTTGCTTCTGTTGGATGCCAACATAAAAGTCATCTTTATGCCCATTTTATTTGGAGAATTCACAAATTGAATCCTAGCTTCGCTTAATGGACTATCGCTATTATAATAATTGAAACAGAAGAAATCGAAACCAGCTTCTGCATAATATTGAATTTCTCTTTCGGTATCCGCTTGAGTTTTATCGTATCTCACTTGAACACTTCTTTCCATTTCATCATAAGTATTCCTACCTAATTCTGGACTCCACTTTACATTATATCTTATTTTGATATTTTCGGGTTCTTGATATTGACCATAAAAAGGCACTACTCTAAATTTGTCCATCCATTCTGTTGCTACTAATCTTGATTTGGAAACATGATTAATCAATATATCATAAGGAGGATTTTCATCATTCCAGTAGTCTCTGTGCCAGCCGTCCCACATAATAGCACCAACTGGAATCTTGATTTTTTCACTAGAAGGTGTAATATTTTCTTCTTTAGGTGGTTCATTTACAGCGAGAGAGGAATCAACAGTGGTTATAACTACAGGAGGAACTGGAGATACTACTACATTCTCGTTATTTACAGGTGGCGTCGTTATTGGCGGGTTTTGATTGTCCCCTGTAGCCTTTACGAACTCACCTTTCGCATTTCTAAAGAAACCATTCGTTGTCCACCATTTCGTTTCCCACTTACTAGGTAAATTACCATTTTTTGCTGGCATTAATCCTCTTTCACTTGTTATTTCGTTAGATAGTTTGTTTTTATTAATTGGTTTGGAAATTTGAACGTCGGAATTAAACAAGAAATTTAGACCTCTGAGCACATAATAGCTTCGGTTTTCGTCAGTCTGCAACAACCAATAAGTATCATTCGTTTTTTTTATGATCAAAATACTACCAGGGAGTAAAGTCCATTTTCCAACTTCTATCTCATCAGGCTCAGATATTGGTTGAACTATTTTATTATTTGATAGAGAATTTAAGTTATATCCCTTGGGTATCTCATAAGAAATGTGGGAAACAAACTTAGAATTTGAAATCGATGGATTATAATCTTCAGAAAAAGCTACGGAAGGCAGATATATTAGAAGAAAAAGTTTTAAACTATTCATTTTATTAGGTAAAAATCAAAAGGTAATCTTTTGAAAGCATTAGTTATTATTTAGACTACATCATATAGTGTGCCAAATTCATCAATTTCAAAATAATAATTCAATATTGGCATTTTATTACAAATTAGGGAAATGTACCCACATGATTAATGTTTTTTGATACAAGCAAGATTGTTTCTTCTTTAAGAAAACGAAAGTCGAAATAATAAATTATTGTGAAATATTTTTTAGCTGATCTAAATTGGAATAAAAAAAATAACATGCTGTTATTGAGCATGTTATTTTGTGGAGACGCAGGTAGTTGCAAGATTTTGCAGACAGCATAGCATTAGAGAATCTGTTCGTAAAAACAGAATTAGCAATATAAGTATTTACAAATGGGAAAAAGTCATTGAAGAATCTGGTATTAGTGTTTTTTCTAAAAAGTGAGTATCAACAGCAATTTGGAATTTAATAAACTAAAGCCATAGAATGATCATTGTAATCCTTTGAATTCGACAAACTTTTATTGTTATGTAGTCTTGAAAGCCATCAAATGGCACACTTTCCTATCTCCACTCTTTAAAAAAAGCATAAAAGGCACTGCCACTTTCACTGTAATTCAATACAAAGATTCCAATTAACCAAATGTGGAAACAAAAGGCTGAATTTCTTTTTAATGACTTGAAATTAGGAAAGTTTAAAACAACGATGGGCTCCAAGGTGAAATCCAATCATTATCGCAATAATTACAGAACCCGACATTTGAGAAAATCTATTTCTAGGTATTTTTTTAGATTATAATGCCAAAATTTTTGCTTTTAAGATACTTTTTTGAAACTTTCGATACTAATCATCAACTCAAACGAAAACTTCATTTATGTTATCATGGTTCACAATCTAATAATTAGGGTTAATTATTAGATTGTGAAATTCTAATTTATACAAAAATCTATTTTGAACCTTTTTTTTATTCTAATCCTTAACTCGAATTCATGTTAATGTAACATTTTTGATATTACTTGTTCGTTTTTTAATAATGCTATTTTCGAGTAATTGCATAATTTTGAAAGATGAAGGCTCCAATTTCAAAAGTTTCATTCATTGCATTTATTTTACTTGCAATCACCTCGTGTTCTTATCAACCAGAACACCAATTCCGAATAGTGTTTCTACAATGCTGCCACGATGAATGGCGAGACGTGATGAATAGCGAAATGAAAAGAGAATTGGCTTTTCATCCAGATATAAAGTTGGAAACTATTGAATCTTACAGCAATACCGAAAAGCAAGTTGAGCAGCTCAAAGCCATAGCAAAGCAAAAGATTGATTTACTTATCATCACCCCAAATGAATCAAAGCCACTAACGGCTGCTATTGAAGAAATTTATAAAGCAGGTATTCCTATTGTTTTTGTTGACCGAAAAACCGAATCTAGAAATTACACAGCCTTCATTGGTGCTGATAACTATGAAATAGGCAAGACTGCTGGTAAGTTCCTTGCTAGTCAATTTAAAGGTGAAGGTAATATCATTGAGGTACAATTAGAAATGACATCTTCTCCCGCAACTGAACGAAATCGGGGGTTTAAAGATGCAATTGCTGCAACTCCAAATCTTAGAATAATAGAGGTTCTAGAAACAAAAAATGGCTTGAAGGACATCAATACTAACATTCCACGTATCTTGAAGGAGCATCCTGAAACCAATATTATTTTTTCACATACCGATTTTCTGGCAGTAACAGCTTACTTGGCCGCCCAAAAAGAAGGAAAAAGTAAAAATTTGTTCTTCGTTGGTATTGATGCCATTCCAGTAACAAAAGGTATGCAAGATGTAAAAAATGGTGTCCTAAATGCCACATTACTATATCCCACTGGCGGTGCAGAGGCCATTCAAACTGCCGTAAAAATTCTAAAAAAACAACCTTTTGAAAAAGAAACTAAACTTCTAACCAATGTAATTACGTCTGATAATGTGGATATAATGTTATCTCAAATTCAGAAGATAAAAGAGCAACAGGTCGAAATTGAGCGAGAAACTTTAAAAATTACAGAATTAAATAAAACTTATTCTACCCAACGGAATAGACTCTATTTTATTAGTGCCTTGCTAACCATTGTGGTAATCTTGGGAGCTTTTTTATATTTTCTTTTGCAGGAAAAACAACATTCCAACAGGATTTTGGAGGAACAAAATTTAGCAATTCTTGAACAAAAAAATGAAATAGAAAAAGTTTCTCATTTGGCCCGTAAAGCAACCGAAGATAAGATGCGATTTTACTCTTATATTTCACATGAGTTCAAAACGCCATTGAGCCTTATTCTTACTCCTACCGAAGATTTACTTCAAAGAAAAAATACAGATATAAAAGAAACCCGAAACACGCTTCAATTGATCAACAAAAATGCCAATCGCCTTTTGCGGCTTGTTAATCAACTTTTAGAAATGAGAAAGTTGGATGCTGGCAAAATGGAATTAGAACTAAGTCAAAATGATTTAGTTTCTTTTATCAAAGATATTGTGGGCGATTTTGGTGTAAAAGCCAAGCAAAAGCACATTGACCTTCAATTTATTAGTCCTTTTAAAGAATTATTATTTGCTTTTGATGCCGATAAATTAGACAAAGTATTATTCAATATCATTTCAAATGCCTTCAAATTTACACCCGATGGTGGTTTGATACATGTTTCGATTTTGAAAAATACAGATAAAATTGAAATTAACATTGCCGATAATGGCATCGGTATGAATGCGGAAGAAAAAGCACACGCCTTTGATTTGTTTTATAGGGGAAACAAAAACATTTCGTTGGGAACAGGTTTGGGTTTGGCACTTTCGCAAGAATTTGTAACGCTGCATGGGGGAGAAATCATAATAAATTCAGAAAAAGACAAAGGCACAACTTTTAAGATTATCTTGCCTTTCATGGAATCAAAGCAGAATTTGAAAGAAAGTGCTAAGAGTTCATCCTCAAAAAAAGCAAGCGTATTTGAAGAAATAGAAACCCCATTAATTAAAAACAACACCAAACATTCGTTTGAAAATACCATTATTCTCATCGAAGATAACCGCGATTTAAACTTGTTTTTGAATCAAAAATTAGGAAAAAACTATAATGTCGTAGCAACAGAAAATGCCGAACAAGGCTGGCAAGAAATCCTGTCGTATATTCCTGACGTTATTATCTGTGATGTGATGCTACCAGGAATGGACGGTTTTGCCTTAACACAAAAAGTAAAGTCTGATTTCAGAACCTCGCATATTCCAGTGATTCTATTGACCGCTAAGAGTCAAATTGAAAGTCAAATTGAAGGTACAAAAGCGGGTGCAGACGATTATATTTTGAAGCCCTTTAACCAACAATTATTAGAAGAAAAACTGAAAGGTTTGGTAGAAAACCGTGATAGAATGAGGCGGAGATTTTCGAATGAAGTTATTAACCCTAATCAATTACAGAAAGGAGAACGCAGATTTTTGTTAGAATTTGAAGCCTTAATTGACAAAAATATTAAAGACAGCACGCTTTCGGTTGAGAAATTAAGTCACGAATTGGGAATGTCGAGGGTGCAACTATTTAGAAAAATATCTGCATTGACCAACAAAAATGTAGCGGATTATATTGCAGAATATAAACTCCAAAAAGCAAAGATTTTATTGAAAGAACAAGAAAAAAATATTGCCGAAATAGCTTACGAATTGGGTTTCAGTACTCCAAGTTATTTCACGACTTTCTTCAAACAAAAAACCAATCAAACGCCTACTGAATGGCGAAATGGTTAATTGTAACAATAGTGATATTTCGTGTTACAATTATAGTATCTAAAATTTAAAATCTAAGTAAAAATAATACTATTTTATTGATAATCAATAACTTACAAAAATGTATCAAAATCATAAGTATTTGAATGAATACTAAAATCCGCCCTTAAAGTTTAGCCCTAATTTTGGTTCATCAAAAAACTCAACAAGTTTGAAATGAATCAAAATCTCAAGATATTCTTCTGGTCACTTTCTGCCGCACTTGGCGGTTTTCTATTTGGCTTCGATACTGCCGTTATTTCGGGCGTAGAGCAAACACTTCAAAAACTCTGGAATCTCAATGCCTTTGAGCATGGCGTCACGGTTTCTATTGCCTTAATAGGTACTGTTGTTGGTTCCGTAATTGGTGGTTTTCCTGCTGAAAAATTAGGCAGAAAAATATCGCTAATAATCATTGCTTTACTTTATTTGGTTTCTTCACTTGGCACCGCCTACGCCGTTGATTGGTCAGTTTTCTTGGTTTTTAGATTTATGGGTGGACTTGGTGTTGGTGTTTCTTCGGTGGTTGCTCCATTATATATTTCCGAAATCGCTCCTGCCCACAAGCGTGGTCGTTTGGTGGCGATGTTTCAATTCAATATCGTTTTTGGTATTTTGATGGCCTATCTTTCCAACTATCTTTTATCGGGCATAGGCGAAAACGAATGGCGTTGGATGTTAGGCGTGCAAGCTTTTCCTTCAATCATATTTATTATCACAGTTTTATTTATTCCAGAAAGCCCTCGTTGGTTGATTTTGAAAAGAGGTGATATTGCAACAGCTCGTACAATTCTGCATACGATTGACGCAAACTCTGCCGAAAAAATCATTGCTTCTATCAAGCAAAACACCTCAAAAGTTCAGATTTCATTATTTCAAAAGACGTATAGCAAGCCTATTATGTTGGCGGTTTTATTTGCAGTATTCAATCAAGTTTCGGGCATTAACGCAATTATATATTTTGCCCCACGTATTTTTGAAATGGCAGGAATCGGTAAAGATTCAGCTTTACTTTCTTCGGCTGGTATTGGACTCATAAACCTTGTTTCTACACTTTTGGGTATTTCATTAATTGATAAATTTGGTCGTAGAGCTTTAATGATAGTAGGTTCTTGCGGACTTATTCTTACACTCTTTTTGGTTGCTCAAGCATTTTTTACGCAACGAATGGGCATGAATGTTCCATTTTATCTCTTTGCATATATCGCTTTTTTTGCCTTTTCACAAGGTGCGGTTATTTGGGTTTTTATCTCCGAAATTTTTCCAAATGAAGTTCGTGCCAATGGGCAGGCATTAGGCAGTTTTACGCATTGGTTGATGGCGAGTATCATCACTTTTACTTTTCCTTATATCGCCGAGACCTTCGGCGGCGGAATCGTATTCAGCTTTTTTGCTCTAATGATGGTTTTGCAGTTGCTTTTTGCATGGAAAATCATGCCCGAAACCAAAGGAAAATCATTGGAAAATATGGAATCAGTTGTTTTAGTTCATTAAAAACGAATCATGGAAAACAATCATAAAAATATCATCTGCTTTGGAGAAATGCTTTGGGATATGTTGCCTACTGGCAAAATGCCTGGCGGAGCTCCAATGAATGTAGCCATTCATTTAAAAAACTCTGGCAATAATGCCACTATTATAAGTAGAGTTGGCACTGACGATTTAGGAACTGAATTGATAGATTTTGTTAAAGAAAATGGTCTGAATACCCAATTTATCCAACACGGACAAACGCACTTGACTGGTGTGGTGAAAGTGAACATGGATGATAAAAACAACGTGAGCTACAAAATCGTAAAACCAGTGGCATGGGATTATATTTTGTTAGAAAATGACGCATTAGAGGCCGTAAAAAATTCTGATTGTTTCGTTTTTGGAAGTCTTTCGGCAAGGTCTGAACAGACTTTTGAAACACTTAAAAAATTATTGGTGGTTGCTCCATTCAAGGTGCTGGACATCAATTTACGCCCTCCTTATTATGAAAAAGAAACGATTGAGTTTTTATTGAATAATACTGATTTACTCAAACTCAATCATTTAGAACTCGACGAAGTTTCAACGTGGTTTTTTCAATCAGGAACAATCCAAGAAAATTTAACTCGCTTATCTGAACAATTCAAAATCAAAACAATTTGCGTAACACTCGGCGAAGACGGAGCTATGCTTTTGCACAACAATGAGTTTTTCAAAAGTGCAGGCTTTGAAGTGGAAGTTGTGGATACTATCGGCAGTGGCGATTCATTTTTAGCATCCTTTATTTCTAATTTTCTAAAAAACAAACCTGTCCAAAACGCCCTAATCGAGGCTTGTGCCATGGGGGCTTTGGTGGCTACATATCATGGGGCATCACCCCTTATTTCAAAAGAAGAGATTCAGCTTCTAATTTCTAAGAAACTCAAATTGAGCGATTTATAGTATAATTCCTTTTTAACTTATGTTTAATTAAAACCTTTCAAAATGATGAAAAAAACTTTATTATCTTTCATTGCAATGTTGTTGTCGTTGCAATTGGCTATTGCCCAGAGGACTATTTCTGGTGTAGTAAAGGGGGGCGACACCAATGATTATTTAATAGGTGCAAGTGTAACTCTCAAAGGAACCACCAAGGGAACCACTACCGACGTAAACGGTAAATTTTTATTAGAGGTGCCCAAAGATGCAGCTACTTTAACTGTGTCATTTATCGGCTACCAATCTAAAGATGTAGTACTAACTGCTGTCCAAAATAACCTCCAAATAGTACTTTCTGCTGGTGAAGAATTGGGAGAATTGGTAGTAGTAGGTTATACAACACAAAAAAAGACAGATATGACAGGGTCCGTTTCTGTTGTAGATTTAAAACCTGTAAAAAATAATAGCTCGGGTAATCCCATGCAATCACTTCAAGGTAGAGTTTCAGGACTATACATTGAAAAAGATGGTTCACCAAACGGTTCAAATGGCAGGATTCTAATTAGAGGAGCAAATACGCTGGGCAACAACGACCCACTTTATATTATTGATGGAATTCCAACCACTCGACCTGAGGTATTCCAGAACATGAATCCTGACAATATTGCGTCGGTTCAGGTCTTAAAAGACGCATCGGCATCATCGATTTATGGTGCAAGAGCATCTAACGGAGTAATAATAGTAACCACCAAAAACGGTGGAGATACCAATGGAAAGGTAGAGTTCCAGTTCAATAGCAGTGTTTCAGCCCAGTCAGAAAAATCTATGCGTTTTAATATGCTCAATTCGATAGATAGAGGCAAAGCACTTTGGCAAGCTTCTGTAAATGACGGCCAAGACCCTACGGCTGGATACGGTGAAATTTACAATTTTGATTGGAACAAAAACTTTTCAAACCCAGTATTGAATAGTGTTAGTGCTAAACCTTTTGTTGGTGGTGACGCTAATACTCCAGTTGGTAACACGGATTGGCAAGACGTAATGTACAAAACGGGTATAGTAACCCAAAATAACCTTACAGCCTCTTATGGTAACAAATTTTCTTCATTAGAAATAAATTTGGGCCATTTGAAAAACACAGGAATGCTAAAATTCACTGGCTATGAGCGACTTAGTGGTAGCATTAATGCTCTGACGCGTGCATTTAACGATAAAGCTCGTTTTGGGGTAAATCTCCGAATTGCTAATTCTAACGAAACACTTACTGCAAGAGATTTGGGCGGGGCTGCTACAAGTTATTTGGCTGTATCATTGGCTCCAACTATTCCGGTGTACCAAAAAGACGGAAGTACCTATGCAGGAGCCTCAGGAGGTGGATATTCGGATAGAAATAATCCTCTGCACATGCAAGACATCGCCAAATGGAACAATGCCAATAGACAAAGTGCTTTTGGAAATGTTTTCTTAGAAATTCAACCAATCAAGAATCTATTTTTCAAGTCTAACTTGGGAGCTGACGATGCTCGTTTTTTGAATAAGGTAATCACCCCAACATTTTCTGAAGGTGCTTTTAACCGTACTACCAATAGTTTAACTTTTGATCAAAATCATTTCTTAAGCCTTACTTGGTCAAATACCATTCGCTATAATTGGGATGTAAACGAAAAAAATAATTTAAAGTTTTTGGCAGGAACGGAGTTTATTAAAACTGACATAGATTTCCAAACCACCAAAAAGGAAGGCTTCGCACTTCAATCTGAAGATTATTTCACATTGAATGCCGGAACAGGAAACACCACAGTTTCAGGTAGCTCTTCGGGCCATCGCTTGTTGTCACAATTTGGCCGTGTTGATTACAACCATGCCGATAAATATCTTCTTGCGGTAACTGTTCGTCGTGATGGATCATCAAGATTCGGTGCCGACAATAGATATGGTATCTTTCCTGCCGCTTCTGCAGGTTGGAGAATTGATAAGGAGCGATTCATGGAAGGTAACAAAGTATTTAGTGAATTAAAAGCCCGTATCGGGGTGGGTCGTGTTGGAAATCAACAAATCGGTGATTTGGCTCGTTTTGGTCTTTTTGATACAAGATATGGAACTACACAGGCTCAGTTAGTAGGTGGATTTTGGGAGCAATACATGAATATCGGTACGGCTTACTCACTAACTGGTGCCAATACAGGTACTTTACCATCGGGATTTGTTCAAACTCAAGCTGCTAATTCAAGCCTTAAATGGGAAACTACTGATGAGATAAATGTAGGTCTTGACTTCGGTTTGTTGAAAGATAAACTATTTGGCTCTTTTGATTATTTCACCAGGAAAACATCGGGTATATTAATTACGCCTCCAGTAGCAGCTACGCTTGGTGAAGGTCAAACAAAAGCGGTAAATGGTGCAGCGAAATCTAATAAAGGGTTTGAGTTTGTATTGGGCTATAAAGGCAACACAAATAATAACATTAAATACAATGTTGTGGCCAATTTGACTCATTTTAGAGACAAAATTACAGAACTCCCTGAAAACGTACGTCCTGCTTATGCTGGCAACCTTGTTAATACCATAATTGGACACTCTCAATTTGATATTTTCGGTTATAAAACTGATGGGCTTTTCCAATCTCAAGCCGAGGTTGACGCTGCTCCAGACCAAGTAGGTGCAGGACCTGGCAGAATAAAGTATGTAGATATCAATAACGATGGAAGAATAGATGACCTTGATAGAACTTGGATAGGAACTACTCTTCCAGCCTTAGAATACGGATTAAGAGTTGACTTAGCTTACAAGAAATTTGATTTGTCTGTGTTTGGGTCGGGAGTTGCTGGAAGAGAAGGTTTTGATGTCTATACGGTTTTCAACAACCTTATGAGAAGTAGAGAAAATGTAGGACCTGGTGTGTTCGAGGCATGGACTCCTCAAAATACTGCTACGAGAGTACCAGCCCTGACACTAAAAGATAACAACGGCGAAGGTCGTACTTCCGATTATTTTATCGTAAATACCTCTTATTTCAAAATGAGAAACATTCAGCTTGGATACAATTTGAGTCCTAAAAAGGTATTTTCAAGTGTTCGAATTTTTGGTATGGCTGAAAATATTTTCTGGATAAAAAGCAAAAGCTATTTAAGCCCAGATCCAGAGCGTATTGATCTTGACCCAATTCCAATTCCAAAAACTTACACGTTTGGTGTTAATGCGTTCTTTTGATAAACAAGTGAATTTGAAATAAATTTAAAATTTAAGTAATGAAAAATAAAATTATTATAACAGTATTAGCCTCTAGCTTGCTGGCATTCAGCTCATGCGAAAACGTGCTAGAGTACACTCCAAAAGGTGTTCTTTCTTCATCAGACCTAACTTCGGCAACAGCGGTTGATGGCCTAGTAACCTCAGCTTATGCTGCCATTGGTAATGGTGACATGATAGGACCTATCTACAGTATGTGGGCTTATGGCTCGGTTCGTTCTGACGACGCCTACAAAGGTGGCGGTGGTACGGGCGATGTGGGAGAAATTGATGCATTAGAGCATTACAATCTTGTAACGCCCACAATGGGAGCTTTTGTTACACGGACTTGGCAAAACTTGTTTAAATCAATTTCGAGAGCTAATGTGGCCATTAGAGCGGTAAACAACCTCGATGAAACAAGTTTCCCAATCAAAAAAGTAAGATTGGGCGAACTTAAGTTTTTGAGAGCTCATAGTTATTTTACTATGAAACTTCTATACAAAAACATTCCAATTTTTGACGAAACGGCCTCCGAAGAAGACATTTTGAAGGTTTCAAATACACTTAGCAATGACGAATCTTGGAATAAAATTGCCGCAGATTTTCAATTTGCCATAGACAATTTACCTACAAACCAAGCAGAAATGGGTAGAGCAAATAAGTATGCAGCCCAAGCCTATTTAGCCAAGTTGAGATTGTTTCAAGCTTACGAACAAGATGCCACCCATAAAGTTACAAATATCAACAAATCGAGGTTACAAGAGGTCATAACGCTTACGCAATCGGTAATAAGTTCGGGCAAGTATAGATTAAGTAATGACATTGGAGATAACTTTCTGCCTGAAACTGAAAACGGCCCAGAATCTATTTTTGCCATTCAATTTACTGTAAATGATGGCACAACAGCAGGCCGCATGAGCTATGAAGATGGCTTAAACTACCCTCATGGTGCTCCTCAATACGGCTGTTGTGGATTCCACGCTGGTAGCCAAAACTTGGTCAATGCTCATACAACAGATGCCAACGGTTGGCCAAATTTTGATACTTTTAATGAAACCAATGCTGATTTGTCAAAACAAATGGTTGACCCTAGACTTGATCACACAGTTGGAATTGATGGCCGTGTTTACAAATACGATAACACAAAATTGTTTAGCAACAGTTGGGTACGTGACCCGGGTGTATATGGAAATTTCCATACTATGCGTTTTCAGCAATTGGCCTCTAGTGGTTCATATTTTAAATTAGGACCATTTATGGGAACAGCCAAAAACTATGATATACTCCGTTTTGACGACATTTTATTGATTCAGGCGGAAGCTTATATTCAACTTGGCGAACAAGACAAAGCCCTTTCACTTATCAATCAAGTAAGAGAGAGAGCAGCAAAAAGTACAGGCCGACTAAAAAAATCCGATGGTAGTTTTTCTTCTACCTACAATGTAAAGCCCTACTCGTCTATTGGTTGGACAAAAGATTTCGCTTTTAAAGCTTTACAATGGGAGCGTCGATTGGAATTTGCCACTGAAGGACCACGTTTTTTTGATTTAGTAAGATGGGGCATAGCAGAGTCTACGCTTAATAAATATATAGAGAAGGAAAAATCAAGAAGAACATTTTTAGCGACTGCCAAATTTACGGCAGGAAGAGATGAGTATTTACCAATTCCTCAGGCAGAAATAACCTTTACCAATGGATTATACAAACAGAATCCAGGGTATTAAAAAAATAAATCTTCATAGGATTTAATTGTCCAAAATGGTAGTGGTTATTTTACTGCTACCATTTTTTTAAATCTGAGTATATTATTTAAACATTTATTCAATGAAAAATATATTTATCATTCTGATAATTGCAATCATTTCTAATGCTTGTACTACCATATCGGCAGATACCAAAAAGGATTTACTTACTTATCATCCAGCCTATCATTATACCTCAGAAAAAAACTGGGTAAATGACCCTAACGGCATGGTTTATTTAGAAGGCGAATACCATTTGTTTTACCAATATAATCCATTTGGCGAGAAATGGGGCCACATGAGCTGGGGTCATGCCGTTTCCACAGACCTCAAGACATGGAAAGAATTGCCCGTAGCTATACCAGAAATCAAGAATTCCGATGGGTCTGTAAACATGGTATTCTCAGGAAGTGCGGTGATAGATAGTTTAAATACATCTGGACTTTTTGAAGAAGGATTCAAGTTTGGCATGGTAGCAATTTATACCGCCCACATTGAGAAGGATGGTAAAGGTATCGGTCAAGTACAAAGTTTGGCCTATAGTTCTGACAAAGGAAGAACATGGAAATTTTATGATAAAAACCCCGTACTTGACCTCAAAATGACAGACTTCCGAGACCCATCAGTGTTTTGGCATGAAGGCAAATGGAAAATGATTGTTGTAAAATCGCTAGAATATACTGCTCAAATCTATGAATCAGCTGACCTAAAAAGCTGGGAATTAGTGAGCGAATTTGGAAAAATTGGAGATTATGCTAAAATATGGGAATGTCCATCGCTATTTAAAGTACCGATTGAAAACAGTGATAAATTTAAATGGATTTCAATGATATCTAGTGCACATGAAGATACGGATTATGTAGGAATGCAGTATTTTATTGGTGAATTTGATGGAAAAAAATTCACACCAGATGCTCAAAAAGGTGTTTTGAGGATTGACCATGGCAAAGACTTTTATGCTGCAGTACCTTTCAACAGCAGACCTGACGATCAAAAATACCCAATTATAATGGCTTGGGTTAATAACTGGGCATATGCAGGTGACCTTACAGCTGAAGGTAGAAGATCAATGTTCATTATGCCACGAAAAGTTTCGTTAATCGAAAAAAATGGTGAATATCAGATGGTTCAGAAACCCGTTTTTTCAGATGTTATTCCAACCCAAATGATCAATTTGAGTATGAGCAAGTCGGCCAACGGAAAAACCATTGAAATGAAAAGCAATTCGTTTCACCTGAATTTCACGATAGACTTAACAGGTTCAAAAGGATTTTCTATTGATTTATTAAAAAATGGTGACGAAAAATCAACCATAAATTATGATTCAATCACCAAAAAACTGAGCTTTGACCGAACAAAGTCTGGTGTTGTAAATTTTCATGAAAAATTTCCGAGTATTGAAAATATGACTGTGGAACCGGAAAACAACATCATTAAATTAGATATTTTCGTAGACAATTCAATTGTCGAAATCTTTGCTAATGATGGTCAGGCAGTGCTAACCAACCTTGTTTTCCCGAAAAACATTGGAGGCTCTGTTAATTTCAATTTCGTGAATTAATAGAATATACTAGAGCTCAGCTTAGTCAAAATGTCTTAACTTTCTCTTCATTGAAAAGGTTTCGAAAATTGATTAACTTGTTTTTAGAATACAGTTATAGGACTTCTAAGAGGGGTCGATACTCATATCGATTCCTTTTTGAAGTAAATATTTATACTGGCACTTGTATTCTGCTTCGGAATGAATTCTCAAATCCCCATCATTGACAATACCGCTAATGTTAAAATTGTTGAGGTCCTATAAGGCGAAGCTTCATAATGAATGATTAGATACCCATTGAGGCACCTAACCCAAGGCCCAAAATATTGAATAGTACTGTAGATAAGCTTATTACTGACATAGGTCAACAAAAAGAAAAGTTGGCGATACAAGACCAAGATCGAGTTTAAAAAAATAAGAAGCAGAAGCTTTCGAGGCGATTTACTACTAAGCTGAACGAAATGCTTGAGATGGTAAGTTAGTAAAGTGATATACTTTTAGCCAATGGTTGGTACATAAGATGTTTTTATTCTCTGAATAATTAATAACCATTCAGTTATGAAATTCTGCATAAAATGTGGGCTAAGTGTGGACTAAAATTCAAATAAAAAACCGTAACTGTTTATTAATTAAATAGTTACGGTTTAAAAAAGTGGAGACGCAGGGATTCGAACCCTGGTCCGAACACGGCTACTGTCGAGCCTTCTACATGTTTATTCGTTCTTAATTTTCGAAATTGGGAAGCCGTCCGACGTACCTAACCCAATCCTTATCTTCTCGTTTACTATTTTAGCGTCAGAAGTCCGCACTAAAACGCCTCTCTATTTTCGACGCTCCTGAATCTCCCGCAACAGAGGTTAGCAAAAGAGGAACGATGGCGAATGCTAATTTACTCCGAAATTAAGCAGCCATGGCATACGATGTATTGCCAGATATTGTTCGGTAGATTTTTTGAATGGAGACCTTCCACCAACTCCATACATGCTTATACTCGCAATGGCATCATGCCGTCAAAACCGGTCGCCCCCATTGCTATATCAGAATGCAAATCTAGGTCAAATGGTTCAATATTCATAAAAAGAAATGCGTTCTCAGAAAAAATCTGTATTTTTCGAAAAATATTCAACCTTAAGATTAAAATGTCAACGAAACTTCTGAAAACTGTTTTTATAGTCCTTTTCTGTATTTTAAGCCGTATTTCTTTTTCGCAAACCAAGTATAATTTAGACACAAAAAGTATTCAAACGGGCAAAGAAATTTTTGAAGTACAATGTGCCGCTTGTCATAATTTTACTCAGAATGGTATTGGCCCTCAGCTTTCTCAAATCATTATGAAACGAGAAAAGAACTGGCTGATTAGTTATCTCAAAAATCCACAAAAAACGATGGCTGAGGAGCTGAATTTCGATAAGAGAGTTATTGCCATGCCTGCTTTTGCTCATCTAAAGAAGAACGAAGTAGAAGACATTTTGGCATTTATTAATAGCCGTCAGTCAAAACCAGATCCTAAAAGAGCTATTTCACCAGATGGTCTTATTAATCCGATTCCTGAATCCATCAAAAAGTCGGAACTTACTTTAAGGTTAAAATATCTCTATACAGCTCCAGCGACAAGTGATAAAATTCCTTTGGCAAGAATAAACACAATGGTTGTACTAAATGATACATCTAAGAAAGTCTTTTTATCTGATTTGAGAGGAATAGTTTATCATTTTAATGAAAAAGAGCTTAAACCCTATCTTGATTTCAAGAAAATGGTACCTGAATACATTCATGTTCCAGGCTTGGCCACTGGTTTAGGTTCTTTTGCCTTTCATCCAGATTTTCTAAAAAATGGACTTTTTTATACGGCTCATTCAGAAAAGGCGAATTCGAAAAAACCAGACTTTAATTATGCAGATAGTATAAAAATAACACTTCAGTGGGTGCTAACAGAATGGAAAACGAATAATCCTGCATCTGAAACTTTTGAAGGAACAAGACGAGAACTTTTCAGAATCGATATGGTTTCTCAAATACATGGAATGCAAGAAATTACTTTCAATCCGTATGCTAAGCCTTCTGACGAAGATTATGGATTGCTTTACATTGGTATTGGTGATGGTGGATCTTCTGAAAGTGGTTATCCGTTTATTTGTGAAAATCCAAAAAACCTTTGGAGTTCTGTACTTAGAATAAACCCAAGTGGGAATAATTCTAAAAATGGGAAATATGGAATACCAGAAACCAATCCTTTCAAAACTGATAAAAGATTTGCTGGAGAGGTTTATTGTCGTGGCTTCAGAAATCCAAACCGCATTTATTGGACGCCAGATGGTAAAATGATCATCTCTGATATTGGTCATACCAATGTAGAAGAGCTAAATATAGGACAAAAAGGATTGGATTATGGTTGGCCATATCGTGAAGGTACCTTCATAATAAAACCTGATGCGAACATGAGGCAAGTATTTGATTTAAAAGGGAATACAAAATCTTACACTTGGCCATCAGCACAATATGACCATGATGAAGGATATGCCGTTTCCGCTGGGTATGTATATAATGAAAAAGAAATCCCGACGCTGAAAGGAAAATATATATTTGGCGATATTGTAAACGGTAAGGTTTTATTTGTGGAAAACAAAGATTTGAGTCTCGGTCAAATAACTAATATTCAAGAATTTACTTTAGAAATTGATGGGAAAATTGACAATTTCAGAAACATCTGTCAAAACAATAAAACTGACCTGAGGTTTGGGCAAGGGGCAAATGGAGAAATTTACGTTTACACCAAAACGGATGGGAGAATTTACAAGGTGGTGGGTTGTGAGTAAGAAAAAACTTAGTAGTTCGAAATATTTTCTCTCGAACTACTTAAGTGTTATCATTTTCCTATGACAATGTCCATGGCTGGTTTTGGACCTTTTACATTTTGACTCACAAATTGTCTTTTGATATTTTCTTGCATGAAATAATAGACATCCCAATAATGCTCAGATTTGCACCAAGGTCTCACATCAAATTTTGTAATTCCAATCTCTTGGGAATTTACTAAAATATCAATTTTGGGATCATTTAAAATTAATGGACAAGAATCTGATACTTGTTGAACCACTTTTCTGACTTTATCTATGTCTTCTTCGCCCGAGACATTGTATTGCATGTCTACTCTAATGGTTTCTTGTCCGGAAATGTTCGTAATTGGTCCAGTAGTAATAGAACCATTTGGAATGATTATTTTCTTATTATCAAGTGTTTTTAGAATAGTATTGAATATTTGTATTTCTTCTACCATGCCTGTAAAACTATTTATAGTCACTAAATCGCCTTGTTTATAGGGCTTGAAAACCAATATCAACACTCCACTCGCAAAGTGACCCAAGCTTCCCTGAAGAGCCAAGCCAACTGCCAAACCAGCACCACCTATCAAGGCCACAAAAGAAGTAGTTTCTACACCAAACATTCCAGCCACACTTATCACCACCAAAATTTTTAAAAGGGTGGCGACTATTGAACCTAGAAAAGGAATTATTGTAGGCTCAACATGCTTTCTGTTCAGGATGTTTTTTAAAATATTGTTTATTTTATTGGCCAACCAAAATCCAAAAAGAAGTGTAATGACTGCTAAGATAAAACGCGGTGCATAAGTAATTGCTACTTGTGTGAATTGTTCGATGTATTTTTCCAAAATTATTTCTTTTTTTCAAATAAGACTAGAATTATTAAAAAAGTAACATAATACATCCTGGAAAATTGTCTTCGGTTACACTAAAACCTATCCATAAAAAGTAAATTTATCAGGGATTGACTTTTATTTGAAAAATAGTATAAACAGGTAAAAAAAATACCTACTGTGAAAAGTAGGTATCTTCTGGTATTTGAAAAAACTTCTTTTAATTGGCTCAAGAATTAGGATAAATACCTAAAATCTGTTCCGGCTCTCAAGTTCAGTAAAAACTCATAATATAAATCAATACAAGCTTGAACATCGTCTTTGTGTACCATTTCAACAGTGGTATGCATATATTTCTGCGGTAAAGATATCAAAGCTGATGCAACACCTTCTGCCGAATAAGCAAATGAATCTGTGTCTGTGCCCGTTGAACGACTTACCGCAGCTCTTTGGAAAGGAATATTCTTTTCTTCGGCCAAGTCCATAATCATATTCAATAGATTATTCTGAACAGCCGGACCATAAGAAAGCGTCGGGCCTTTTCCACAAGCTATGTCGCCATCTTTTTTCTTGTCATACATCGGTGATTGCGTGTCGTGAGTTACATCTATAACTACCGCAACATCAGGCTTTAATCTTCTCGAAATCATTTCTGAGCCACGCAAACCTATTTCTTCCTGAACTGCATTTACTACATAAAGCGTATAAGGCAATTCTACCTTGTTTTCTTTTAGTTTTCTGGCCACCTCGGCTATTATATAACCACCAATTCTATTGTCCAAAGCTCTGCCTACGTAGAATTTCTCGTTCAATTCCATAAGCCCATCTTCAAATGTGGCCACTGTACCTACATGAATTCCCATGGATTCTACCTCAGCTTTAGTAGAAGCACCTACATCAATAAAAATATTTTTCAAGCTTGGCGTTTCTTCTTTGGCAGAATCACGCACATGTATTGCGGGCCAACCGAAAATCCCTTTCACAATGCCATTCTTGCGTGTATGCAAGTTTACACGCATGGAAGGAGCAATCTGATGGTCAGAGCCTCCATTGCGTCTGACATAAATATAGCCTGAGTCAGTTATGTAGTTTACAAACCACGAAATTTCATCCGAATGGGCTTCGATAACAACTTTGTATTCCTTGCCAGGATTAACTACTCCAACGGCTGTTCCATACACATCCACGATATTTTCATCGATATAAGGTTTTATATAATCCAACCAAATTTGCTGGCCCGTGGACTCAAAACCAGTAGGAGAGGCGTTGTTGAGGTATTCGTAAAGAAATTTTATATTATTTTTCATTTATAAGAATTTGTTCATAGCAAAAATAGTAAGCTTATTTTTGAAGAAAGAGAAAACCTTAAATATTTTGTTTAAAAATTGATTAAATACGCCTTTAAATTTTCAAAGTTTCAGGTTGCTTATTGACGCTAAAATTAAAGACATCATTTCTAGAGTAATGTCCTATTACATCAAAGTCTAATTTACTTTTTGCCAAAATTGAAAAGTCTAATTCTGCTGTTAGTATACCTTCTTGGTTCCAAAGCGGGCCTGCCAAAACTTCGCCCAGTGGTGACAAAATCACACTTCCGCCGGCACACATTATTTCGGGTTCATTGGCCAAATCTTCTTCAAATGCAGCAGGATAATCAGATTTTCTAACAATTTGATTGGCCGCCAAAACATAGCATCTCCCTTCTAAAGCAATATGCTGCATGGTAGATTGCCAAGATTCTCGACTGTCAGCAGTAGGAGCGAGATAAATCTCCACGCCTTTATTGTACATGGCCATTCTAGCCAATGGCATATAGTTTTCCCAACAAATTAGTCCACCGATTTTGCCGATTTCTGTATCTAAAGTTGTCAGCGTACTTCCATCACTTTCAGTCCAAATATACCTTTCTAAGCCAGTTGGCTTTAGTTTTCTATGTTTTCCAAGCAATTTTCCATCTTTCCCATAATACAAAAGAGAGCAATGTAATGAGCCTCCAAGTGATTCTTTTTCGGTTACCCCCAAAGCAACAAAAATATTGGCCTTTTTGATAGCTTCACTTATTTTTGAAAGATGTTTTGCCGATTTGCTTACAGCATCCAACTCAATACTATTGTTCCAGTATTTAAGCCATTGTTCACGGCTTTTTTCAGAACGCCTTCCAATTACCGCATCGAAGGTCAATCCACGAGGATAACATGGGATAAAGGACTCAGGAAATAGTAACAATTCACAGCCTTGGTTTGCTCCTTTTTCTATCCAAGAAATGACAATATCAACGGTTTTCTCAATATCAAATAGTGCAGGTGTTGCTTGCACTACGCCTACTTTTACTTTTCTGTTTTCCAAAATCTTTGTATTTTATAAATCAATAACCAAATCTAAAACATGCTTTTAAGAAAATTACCATCGAAATAGATAATTGATTCCGAAATTGATAAATTGCAGTCTAAGAAATCATCCATAGAGATAGATTTCTATATTATTCAACCTTAAAACTTAAAAAATGAAAAGTAATGTCGCATTTCTGTTATTCCTATTTATCGGAAAAGCATTTGGGCAAAATACGCCAGAAAATTATCCAACAGATCCCGCCTCAGTAGAAAAAACCGGTGTTCCCAAAGGAGAAATTATAAAATTTACTTTAGAAAATTCAAAAATATTCCCTGGAACAACCAGAGAAGTAAGTATTTACATACCAGCACAATACGATGGAAAAAAACCTGCATGTGTTTATATAAATCAGGATGGAATTCAATGGAAAGCCCCAATTGTATTTGATAATTTAATCCACCAAAAAGAAATTCCTGTTACCATAGGTGTTTTTGTTACTCCAGGCCAAGTGAGAGCACAAAATGCAGACGTGGCATTGAATAGATTTAATAGGAGTTACGAATATGATGGTTTGGGAGATAATTATGCACGTTTTCTTTTGGAAGAAGTTTTGCCAGAGGTTGAAAAACTAAAAAGTAGCAATGGCCGAGCAATTATCCTCTCAAAGGACGGTAATGATAGAGCTATTGGTGGCTCAAGTAGCGGTGCAGTTTGTGCTTTTACCGCAGCCTGGGAAAAACCACAGGAATTTTCAAGGGTTTTCAGTGCTATTGGCACTTATGTGGGCTTGAGAGGAGCAGATAGGTACGATATTTTGGTAAGAAAACATGAACCAAAACCACTGAGAATATTTCTCCAAGATGGCTCAAACGACCTCAATATATATGCAGGTGACTGGTGGAAAGCCAACGAAACCATGGAAAGGGCCTTAACATTTGCGGGTTACGATGTTAAACATATTTGGGGAGAAGGTGGTCATAATGGACAGCATGGAACTGCTGTTTTTGCTGATGCCATGAGGTGGCTTTGGAGAGATTATCCGAAGAAAATAGAGGCTGGGCCGTCTAAAAATCAATTTTTAAAAGATATTCTGATAGAAAATGAAAATTGGGAGCTGGTTGGCGAAAACTACGGTTTTACCGAAGGCACCGCCGTAAATGCGAAAGGAGAGGTGTATTTTCAAGATATTCCTAATTCAAAAACTTACAAAATAAACTCCGGAGGCCAACCAGAAATCTATATTGACGATGCAAAAAAAGCCAGTGGAACTACTTTTACAGCCGATGGTCAAATGTTGACAATCACAGGTGGGTGGTCGCAACCGCCCACTAAGCAAATTCACCAATACGGAGCAGATGGTAAATTCATAAAAGCCCTTACAGAAGATACACCTGGAAATGATATTTCGATAGCCAAAAATGGGAATATTTACATTACTCAACCTGACGGAAGAGAAAAACCTAGTAAACTTTTATTATTGAGGCCAAATGGTGAGAAAGTTATCTTAGACGAAGGACTTAAATTTGCAAATGGACTTTGTTTTTCTCCAGATCAAACGCTCCTTTATGTAACAGAATCGGCCTCGCACTGGGTTTGGGTATATTCTATTTTGCCAGATGGCACTTTGGCAAATAAACAAAAGTTTGGTTGGCTTCACGTGAGAGACACCGACGAAAATGCTTGGAGCGATGGTATAAAATGTGATAGAGATGGACGTATTTATGTAACAAGTTTGAGCGGAATACAAGTGATGGATCAATTGGGAAGGGTCAATGCGATTCTTCCTTTGCCGAAAACAAAAGGCCAAGTTTCAAACTTATGCTTTGGCGGACCGAATTTCGATATAATCTATGCCTCTGGGCATGATAAAGTGTATAAAAGAAAGGTAAAAGTAAAAGGTGCGAATAATTTCGATGTACCGAATAAACCAACAGCACCCAGATTATAAAAACTAAACCGCAAAGACACAAAGAAAACCCTTTGCAAAATAGCGTCTTTGCGGTTTTAAAAAACTATTTCACAGCCACAAATTTCAAACTGGCTGAATTCATACAATATCTCAAACCCGTTGGTTTTGGACCATCGTCAAATACGTGACCTAAATGTGCATCACATCTTTTGCATTTAACTTCGTCACGTACCATGCCAGCGGAAGCATCAGTACCTACTTCCACACTACAAGGGTCAATAGGCTTCCAAAAACTTGGCCAACCCGTACCGGATTCAAACTTTGTTTCTGAAGTGAATAAATCCAAACCACAACCGATGCACTTGTAAATGCCTTTAGCGTGGTTATCCCAGTAAATACCTGTAAATGATCTTTCTGTGCCAGATTGTCGTGTGACATTATACTGCAAAGGTGTCAGCTGGGCTTTCCATTCTTTTTCGGTTTTTTTTACTTTCGTTACGTTACAATTGTCTTTGACCTTCTGGGCACAGCTCATAGTAAAACTAAAAGCTGCTAAAAATGCAATTAATATTTTTTTCATGTTTTTTCTTTTTATTAAATACGAATGAACGGATCAATTGGTTTAAAAAAAATAAAAATAAGGCTTTTGGGAACAAGGATTGCCTATTTAGAGTTATTAAAAATAATGATTATTATTAAAGTTTAATAATTTATCTTTGTACCACAATTAAAGGGATATATTCATTTATGCTGAAAATCAGTAATTTACAGGCAAGAGTAGAAAGTAAAGAGATACTTAGAGGAATAAATTTGGAAATAAAACCAGGTGAAATTCATGCGATAATGGGTCCAAATGGCTCTGGAAAGAGTACTTTGGCATCTGTTTTGGCCGGGAGAGAAGACTATGAAGTCACTGGCGGAACAGTAGAGTTTAATGGCAAAGATTTGCTAGAGCTTGCTCCTGAAGAAAGGGCAGCGGAAGGCATATTCTTGGCATTTCAATATCCAGTAGAAATACCGGGTGTAACTACTATTAATTTCCTAAAAACAGCTATCAATCAAATCAGAAAATACCACGAAAAAGAGCCTCTAGATGCTGCTCAATTCTTGAAATTGATGAAAGAGAAGGCTAAAAGTGTAAAAATTGATGATCAACTTCTTAGAAGGTCATTAAACGAAGGTTTTTCTGGAGGTGAGAAAAAGAGAAACGAAATTTTCCAAATGGCTATGTTAGAGCCAAGTTTGGGGATTTTGGACGAAACCGATTCTGGTCTTGATATAGATGCTTTGAAAATTGTGGCCGATGGTGTAAATCAATTGAGGTCGTCAGATAGATCTTTCATTGTAGTTACGCACTATCAAAGGCTTTTAGATTATATAGTACCTGACTTTGTTCACGTATTATATAAAGGAAGAATAGTAAAATCAGGAACCAAGGAATTGGCACTTGAACTTGAAGAAAAAGGCTATGATTGGATTAAATCTGAAGCCGATGCATTAGAAGCATCAATGGTTTGATAATTAATTCATTAAAAGAAAAAAAAATGTCATTTCAGAATATTCAAGCCCAATTTGAGGCTGAATTTGAAAATATTCAAAAAAAACTAAACGGTCAAAGCGGCTCTGATTTCAATACAATCAGGAAAGAGTCTTTTGTAAAGTTTAAGCAACTTGGAATTCCAACGGTAAAACACGAAGACTGGAAGTATTCGAATCTTAAAAATTTAGATAAAATCCAATTTAGTTTTAACGCTAAGTCAAATTTCTCAAAATCAGATTTAGATGCTCTTCCTTTTTCAAGTTTAGAAGGAATCTCTATTTGTTTTGTAAATGGAGTTTTTAGTGAGCAACTTTCGCAACTTGGTAATACACCAAAAATCAAAGTTTTAACACTTGAAGCTGCGATTGAACAAATTCCTAATGTCATAGAAAAACACTACGGAAGTTATATTGAAACAGAAAAAGAAGGCCTTTCGGCATTAAACAATGCACTTTCAAATTCTGGAAGTGTTATTGTTATTGACGAAAATTATGTTTTAGAAAGTCCAATAATTATCCGTTATATTTCTGATGTAAAGACTGCAGATATTGCCGTTAACATTCATAATCTAATTGTGGTAGGAAAACATTCGGAGGCAAAAATTGTTGAAATTTTCCAAACTGAAGGAGAAAAAACAGCATTTTCGAATCTTGTTACGGAGATTTTTGTGGATAAGGATGCCATTGCTCATTATTACAAAATTCAAGACGAAAACGACCAAAGTTACCATGTAGGTACCACCCAGGTGAATCAAGAAGATAAAAGCTATTTCTATTCTGCTACAATTACCTTGAATGGTGGTTTTGTAAGAAATAACCTAAACTTGGTTCTCAATGGTCAATATATTGACAATCACATGTACGGCTTATACATACCTAATGGAAAGCAACATGTTGATAACCATACACTTGTAGATCACAAAATGCCAAATTGTGAAAGCAATGAGCTTTATAAAGGGGTTTTGATGGATAGTTCAAATGGTGTTTTTAATGGTAAAATTTTCGTTAGGGAAGATGCTCAAAAAACCAATGCTTATCAGAATTGTAGAAATGTAATTACGTCAGATACAGCATCTATGAACAGCAAGCCACAATTGGAAATTTGGGCAGATGATGTAAAATGTTCACACGGAACTACCACAGGAAAACTAAACGACGATGCTATCTTTTATATGCAATCTAGAGGTATTCCCAAGCCAGAAGCCATTAGATTACAGCTGGTTGCGTTTGCAGAGGATGTAGTTTCTCAAATTAAAATAGAGGAACTAAGAGAAATGTTGGATTCGATGATTGAAAACAAACTCAAATAAATTCTTTTCCAGAATTTATTTACAACAAAAAGAATTTTGAAACTCGATATCAATAAAATAAGACAAGATTTTCCGATTTTAGAGCAATCTATCAATGGTAAAAAATTGGTTTATTTCGATAATGCAGCCACCACGCAAAAGCCCGTCCAGGTTATAGATGCTCTCAATGACTATTACAGAGGGTATAATGCCAATATTCATAGAGGAATTCACCATTTGGCAGAAAAGGCAACCGCAGCATTTGAGGCAACTCGTAAAGCAGTCAAAACTTTTCTCCACGCCAATTCGACCGAGGAAATTATATTCACCTACGGAACAACAGATAGCATCAACTTGGTGGCAGGTACTTTCGGTAGAAAATTTATAAACGCCGGAGACGAAATCATCATTTCTACACTTGAGCACCATTCTAATATAGTTCCTTGGCAAATGCTTTGTGAAGAAAAAGAGTGCGTTTTGAAAGTAATTCCGATTAATAACGAAGGAGAAATCCTTATGGATGAATTCGAGAAGCTACTTTCTGCGAAAACCAAATTGGTATCGGTCGTTCATGTTTCTAATGCTTTAGGGACTATAAATCCCATTAAAACCATTATTGAAAAAGCACATGCTTTTGGAGCAAAGGTTTTGATTGACGGTGCCCAAGCGAGCAGTCATATGGACATTGATGTTCAAGATTTGGATGCCGATTTTTATGCACTTTCGGCACACAAATTATTCGGACCTACTGGTATGGGTGTACTTTACGGCAAAAAAGAACTTTTAGAAGCTATGCCTCCATACAGAGGTGGTGGTGAAATGATTAAGGAGGTAACTTTTGAAAAGACTACTTACGCAGATTTGCCCTATAAATTTGAAGCTGGAACACCAAATATTGCAGATGTTGTGGCCTTTAAATTTGCTTTGGATTACATTCAAAGCATAGGTAAAACTAATATTGCGGCTTACGAAAATGAACTTCTAGCTTATGCAACCGAAAAATTGGAGGCAATAGAAGGGCTTACAGTTATAGGAAAAGCCAAAGAAAAAGTAAGCGTAATATCGTTTGTTTTGGAAGGAATTCATCCACAAGATATAGGAATTATACTTGATCAACAAGGTATTGCTGTAAGAACTGGTCACCATTGTACCCAGCCTTTGATGCAAAGATTAGGAATTCCAGGAACTGCAAGAGCTTCATTTTCAGTATATAACACTTTTGAAGAGATAGATGCATTAATTGCGGGAATCTTGAAAGTAAAAAAACTTTTGTCATAAAATGAGCATCAACGAACTACAGGACGAGATTATAGAGGAATTTGAGCTTTTCGAGGATGATTGGGAAGGAAAATATGAGTACATCATTGATTTAGGGAAAAAGCTTTCTCCGCTTGTTGAAGAATTTAAAACCGAAGATAATATCATAAAAGGTTGTCAGTCAGTAGTTTGGCTAAATGCCAAGTATGAAAAGGGACATGTTTTTTTCGAAGGGGATAGCCAGGCAATAATTGTTAAAGGCTTAGTAAGTATGCTCTTAAAAGTGCTTACAAATCATACACCTTCTGAAATATTAAATGCAGATTTGTATTTCATCGAAAAAATAGGACTTACAAGTCATTTGGCACAAACGCGATCAAATGGATTGGCGTCTATGGTGAAGCAAATGAAAACCTATGCTTTGGCTTATCAAAGTTTAGAAAAATAAAGAACTTTATTAAAATTCGTTGTGTTTTTTAGAAGTATTTAAAACCTAATTGAAATGGATACGCAAGAAGAAGAATTGAAAGCCAAGGTGATTGAAGCCATAAAGCAGGTGTATGATCCTGAAATTCCTGTGGATGTTTTTGAGCTTGGTCTTATTTATGATATCAAAATTTTCCCGGTTAATAATGTATTTGTTTTAATGACACTTACTTCTCCGTCTTGCCCATCAGCAGAGGCAATTCCGTCGGAGATAGAGCAAAAGATAAGGGAAGTTGAAGGCGTAAATGATGTAAGCATCGAATTGACTTTTGATCCACCTTATGGTACAGAAATGATGAGTGATGTTGCAAAATTAGAATTAGGTTTTTTATAAAAAAGCTTTTTTGAGTACACCCCTCCAAAAATGCTGTTGATTTTTAAAACTCCCCCGAAGGGGTCGGGGAATAAAATTAAGAAACAATGTATCCTCCCCATTTAGTAGAACCCATGAAAGCTGACCTTACTTCGGTAGGTTTTCAGCAGTTGCAAACAGCCGATGAGGTTGACCAATTTATGGCCAATCAAAAAGGCACTGCACTTGTAGTTATAAATTCAGTATGTGGCTGTGCAGCAGGCACTTGTCGTCCAGGAGCAAAGCTTTCTCTTGAAATGTCAGAAGCCAAACCTGATCAATTGGTGACAGTTTTTGCTGGTGTAGACACAGAAGCTACGCAACGTATGCGTGAATACATCCCATTGCCTCCATCATCGCCATCAATTGCTTTGTTTAAAGACGGTGAGTTGGTACATTTTGTAGAGAGACACCACATTGAAGGACGTTCTGCACAAATGATAGGTGGCCATTTGGCAGCTGTTTATGAGGAAGTTTGTGTAGCTGAATAATTAGTCGAAAAATAAATCAGATGCGATTCGGTCAGAAAAAATTCTTCCTTTAGAGGTGATTTTGATAGAATTACCGGATTGAACAACAAGATTTTGATTTTTTAATATATTTAAAGTATTCCAAAAAGTTTGAGGAATTTCTCCGACTATTTGGGATATTTTTTTTGTGTCAATTCCCCAGATTGTTCGAAGACCGCATAATAAGTAATCATTTATTTTGTCTGAAATACTTAAATTTTCTATTGAAAATGGAATATTTCCTAAATCAATAGATGCAATGTATTTTGAATTATTGGAAATATTTGCTTGACGAGAAGCCAAATTATAAGAGTGGGCAGACGGGCCAATCCCTAAATATTCTTCATTTTTCCAATAAGCTGAATTGTGAAGGGCATAGTTGCCGCTTTTAGCAAAGTTGGAAACCTCGTATTGTTCAAATCCATGGCCAGTTAAATTATTAACGAGAATGTCATATTGTTCTGCTGCATAATCTTCACCGATTGGTTCTAATTTTTTTTGTTTTACCCATTTTCCAAAAACTGTAGATTCCTCGATAGTCAAGTTGTAGGCTGAAATATGGTTTAGATTATACTTTTCAATGATTTCTAAATCATTTTTTAGAATGTTATTTTGCTTTTCAATATCAAATTTCTTCGCATTTTTGGCATAAATCAAATCAATAGTGATGTTTTCTAAATTGTTATTGAGGAGTAAATCCAAGGCTAATTTGCTCTGATGAGAATCATGGGCACGGTTCATGAACTTCAATAAATCATTATCGAAAGTCTGAATTCCCAAACTTACTCTATCAATACCAAAGGATTTCCAATCACTGATTTTCTCTAAATTGATATCATCAGGATTAGTTTCAATAGTAGTTTCTTCTAGAGAAGATACATCATAAAATTTTGAAATGGCAAAGAATATTTTCTCAAAATCGCCACCTGTTAGTAGGGAAGGTGTACCCCCGCCAAAATAAATGGTCTGAAGCTTCTTTTTTTTAAGATATTCTTTCTGAAGTTCAATTTCGGTACAAATGGCATCAACCATCTTGTCTTTCAACGAAAGATTGGTGCTGAAATGAAAGTCACAATAATAGCAAGCCTGTTTACAAAAAGGAATATGAATGTAGAGGTGCATTATTTGGTGGCCACAAAGAAATAATCAATGCATTTCTCAGGCTCATCGCTCAAATAATGATCATCCCAGTTAATCTCAGCTGCTAAGCCCTCAGATTGTTGCAAAAGCTTATTTCTGTTGAATCTGTTGAGTATTTCATAAGGAATTCTAAGAATCCAAGCTGGCAAATTGTGTTGAAGATTAAAGATATCCCAACGCATAATTTTATTTACAGATGCCTTATTTTGAGCATAATATTCCCAAACTTTATCATTTCCGCCAACACCTTTAGCATCAAGAGTTTTGAAATATTTCAACATCAAACTCTTCAATTCTTCTGTTTTATATTCTCTAATATGCCATGGATTTCGGCTTAGTGAATACTCTTTGTTTACAGTTGTTAATAATATTTTACCTCCTGACTTCAAAACTCTATGTGCCTCTTGCAAAAACTTATGGTCATCTTGAATGTGTTCAATAACCTGAAAAGTAACTATGAAATCGAAGGTATTGTCCTCAAATTCAGTCAGAAAAGGAAGATTTGCAGTGTTAAAATAGTGCTTTGGATGTTTTTCTTGAAGAGCTTTTATGAGTGGTTCGTTTTTGTCCAAACCAGTAAAATGTTCACAATTGCTTATTAATTTTTCAACACCACGGCCCCATCCACAACCTAATTCAAGCACTTTTCCACTTATTATCTTGGCAGCCAGTTCGTAGGGAAAATAAAGCCTTTGATGCACTGGATTGTCAGATAAAATCTCTGCACTGGTTATTTCTGTTGTAGCGTAAGTCATTCTATTTTAATTACAATTTGAACTATATATGGTAGAAACATCTTTTACCCAATCTTCATTGTTTTGGGCTGAAGTCACATTCGTGACACAAATTTGGGAAAGATTATTGTTATTTTCTGTATTGAGTATAGATAAATTCGGATTATTTTTCAAATTCAATGTATTCAAATTGTTATTTGAAACATTTAAAGTTTTTAACGCGGTATTATTGGTTAAACTAATACTTGAAATTGAATTTTTAGAAATATCTAAATAGATCAAATTAGTCAAATTACCAACACCAATTCCTGTTAATTTACAAGATTGACAAGCTAAATTTTGTAACAAAGACGTGGCTGAAAGGCCAAGGCCAGTAATAGGATTGTAACTCATGTCCAAAACGGTAAGTCTTTGGTTTGCTGAAAGATTAATTTGATTAATAAGGTTATGACTTAGCCCTAAGGTATTTAGGATGGTATTTCTACTAATATCTATGCTTGATAGATTGTTATATTCTGCTACTAATACCTCCAATTGTGTATTCTGGGTGATGTTGAGTTGAGAAAGGTTATTTTTGAAAATATATAAGTACTTAAGATTAATATTTGGTGAAAGATTGACGTTGGAAAGTTGGTTGCCACCCAAATTGAGCTCAGAAATTTTGAGATTTTGACCTAAATTTATTTGACTTATCTGGTTGTTGGATAAATCTGCAACTTCTAAATTCACGAAGTGCTGTAGGCCTTCAAGATTAGAAATATTTCTATTATTTGCCTTCAGGTTTTTTACTAATAAAGCATCTACCTTGATCATTTTTCCATTTGTAAGTCCTTCAGTATCAAGTCCTCCAGCAATCAAAGCTTGTTCAAAACCAGCATCTGGTATAGCTATATATTCTTTTCCGGTTGTAAATGAAAAATCAGAAGATTCTGTATCGCCCGCAAGTGTTTTTCCTACTAATGTTCCATTATAAATAGTGTTGAAATTTAGATTGTTTATGGTGTAGGTTATTGTATTTAAATTGCTTGCTATCAAGGTATTTTCCAAATAAAGATCATATCTGACTGGCCCTATCCTCGAATCTTCGACTAATGGCCAATCCAATCGCACAGAGGTACTATTGTCAAGCACAGTTGCAGTAATTATGAATGGAGGTAAATCAGGCGGTCTTTGGCACGAGATACCAAAAATGAAAACAATTATTAAAGCACGGGTAAAATAGGTCATACACGTTATATGTATTGATTTACACAAAAATAGTTTTCAAACAAGATAATAAAAAACCTTTGCACAGAAAATAAAGCAAAGTACATTTGAAGAAAATTTGATTTCATTGCAAAAAGACAAAAATACTGCTTTTATAAAATCTAAAGCTTTGGAGCTGGGATTTGATTTTTGTGGTATTTCTAAAGCTGATTTTTTGGAAGATGAAGCGAGACTTTTAGAAATTTGGCTCAATAAAAATTACAATGGAAAAATGGCCTATATGGCCAATTATTTCGACAAAAGACTTGATCCTCGTTTACTAGTAGAAGGAGCCAAATCCGTTATTACTTTCATTCTTAATTATTATCCAGAAGAAGAACTTACTGAAACAGAATACAAAATTTCAAAATATGCCTATGGGACTGATTATCATTTTGTTATAAAAGATAAACTTTCCAGTCTACTATCAGAAATGCAAAGCGAAATAGGTGATATAAACGCAAGAGTTTTTGTGGATTCTGCCCCAGTTATGGACAAAGTTTGGGCTAAAAAAGGGGGTCTTGGTTGGATAGGTAAACACAGTAATTTGATTAATCGAAAAATTGGGAGTTTTTTCTTTATAGGAGAGATTATTTGTGACTTAGACTTAAACTATGACGGCCCAATAAAAGATTATTGTGGTACATGCACGGCATGCATAGACGCTTGCCCTACTGATGCAATAAGTGAGCCCTATGTGGTTGATGGTAGCAAATGCATCAGCTATTTGACTATTGAGTTAAAAGAAAATATACCAACGGAATTTAAGGATAGAATGGAAAACTGGGCATTTGGATGTGATATTTGCCAAGATGTCTGTCCATGGAATTCATTCGCCAAACCACACAATACAGTCGAGTTTCTGCCGAATGAAGACTTAAAAAAACTTAAAAATTGGGAAGAAATAACGCAAGAAGTTTTCTCAAAAACCTTTAAAAACTCGGCCATAAAGCGTACTAAATATGAAGGTTTGATGAGAAATATTGATTTCCTAAAAAAGAATTCTTAAAGACAATTATCTGCGAATTTCTTGCTCCAACTGTCATTTAGCTTTGACCCAATTTTGAAATTTTCACAAGCTTCTTTACTCTTACCCATTGCCAAAAGTGTTTTTCCAATATAATAATAGATGTAATCGACTTCAGGATTGGATGCCTCAACTTTAGAGAAAAATTCCATGGCTTTAACAAAATCTTTATCCATAAATGCTTGAATTCCTTGGTTTCTAAGGACATATGGATTTTTATCATCAATTTTAAGGGCTTTCTCCAGTTTTTCTTTTCCAAGAAAATACCTATCACTTTCAAAATAGAAAAGAGCCAAATTGTTGGAATAAATAATATTATTAACTTCTTTGTTTTCAGCAAGCAAAAGGTTTTTAATAGCCGAATCAAAATTCCGGTCTTTTCCGTCTAGAATCGCCAAGTTATTGAAAACTACTGGGTTTTCGTTGTTCAAAGCTTGTGCTTTTGCTAAGTAGGTTCGGGCTTCAGTAGAATGATTAGTTACTGTTTTCAAATACGAAATATTAGCCAAAGCCTCAATATTTTTGGGATTTAAAGCCAATGATTTGATTAGCATCTGCTCCCCTTCGGGAAAATGATTCTGTCTTACGAAGTTTTGTCCATAAGAATTATAAAACTCACTTGATTTTTCTAATTTCTTTTCAATTGATTTGAACAAATTCTCAGCCTCGGTGGTTTTTCCCATTTCACTGTACAATCTGCCTAAGTTAAGTTTTGCGTCCACAAATGAATCGTCTAATGAAACGGCTTTTTCGAAATCATTCAAAGCTTCATCAGTTCTTCCAACTTTCAAATAAACGACACCTCGGTTGTTGTATGCATCAGCAAAGTCAGGATTCTTTTTTATGGCCTCTGAAAAAAAATGTTCGGCTTTTTCAAGTTCATTTTTTTTAAAATGAAAATTTCCACGTTTAAAAAATTCAGCAGATTCTTTGTTACCTTTGCACGCCCAAAAAAGAGGAGCCAACAAAACAATAATTAATAACTTTTTCATGAGGTTTGTAAAAAATATAGAAAATGATTTCTGCAAAGCAGAGCTTTATCAATTCAACAATAAATATATTATTAAGTTTGAAGCTGGAATGCTAGAGCAAATTTACAAAGTTTCTGAGTTAGACGTATCAGGTGAAGAGGATATTGAAGAAATGATGGGCGATAGTTTCCTTAAAAAGGTGGTTGAGCGTTTCAAAGACATGGAAAATGACTTTGATGCCATCATCGATTCGGTGGATTAATCCATCTATTTTGCCAATCAAGCAATTATTTTAGAGCTTTTGGCGTATTTTATTTATTTTTGTAAAAATTAATTTGAAATTATTTCATGGCAGAACAAGAAAATAAGAAACCCAAAAAACAAAAATCGGCAATGCGAGAGTGGTGGGACTCAGTGCTTTTTGCAGTGGTAGCCGCTACACTTATTAGAGGATTGTTTCTAGAAGCTTACACAATTCCAACTGGCTCAATGGAAAAAAGTTTGTTGATAAACGACTTTCTTTTTGTTTCAAAAGTACATTATGGAGCAAGAACTCCAAAAACTATACTTCAAATTCCACTTACTCATCAGAAAATTTGGTTCACTGAAATACCTTCTTATTCAGATGCAATTCAAATACCAAACTTCCGTCTTCCAGGTTTTACTTCCGTAAAAAATGGTGATGTGGTAGTATTTAATTATCCTGGTTGCCCTGAAAGACCTGATCCTTATGGTGGTTATGACAAATATCCAGTGGATTTAAGAACCAATTATATCAAAAGATGTATCGGCATTGGCGGAGATGTAGTTGATATCAGAAATTCGGAGGTTTATGTAAATAATAAGAAATTTGATAACGCGGCCAATACCCAAAAGTATTACAGCATAGAGACGAATACCAATGTAAATGAGAAATTGTTTGAGAAATTAGGTATCGAAAATAAAGGTGAGCGTTCTGAAAATGGGAAAATCTATTATTCTATCAATTCCACTGAGTCGGCTTTGGCTGAATTAAAAAAGTATGATTTTGTGACGAATATTTTTCCTGATATAATCGCAAAAGGAGATACTTCTGATCAAAATTATAATGCATTTCCGCACCAAACTACTTTGTTTTCAAACAACAGAGACAATTTTGAGCCATTTACTGTACCTAAAAAAGGTATGAAAATTCAGTTGACTGAGAAAAACATCGCCATGTACAAATCGGTTATAACAGTTTTTGATTTGAACAAAAACGCTGAATATAAAAATGGGAAGATATTTATAGATGGAAAACAAGTGAATGAATACACCTTCAATCAGGATTATTACTTCATGATGGGGGATAACCGTTACGAGTCTGATGATTCAAGATTCTGGGGATTTGTACCTGCCGATCATATAGTTGGTAAAGCTGTATTTATTTGGATGTCTATCGATGCAAACGGAAGTTTGCTGAACAAAATCAGGTGGAGCAGATTGTTTAGCTTGATTAAGTAAGATTAGAAGTTACTGTATTTAGAAGGCTACTTTTTAATAGAAGTAGCCTTATTTTTTGCCTTTATACAATTCATATTTTAATAATCGAGCATCCAAACCACCATTAAGTAAATCTATTTTCTGCTCACCTCTGAGGCCAACTTTCTTTATCGCTTCCTTGTCTGAACTTATCATCCAAGCCTCAAAACCGGCATATTTTTGTTTAAGTGTGTCTCCAATTCTACTATAAAAGTCAAAAACATCATCCATTTTCATTCTTTCGCCGTAAGGTGGATTAAGGAAAACTATGCCGTTTTCAGTTGTAGGTTCAGTTTCAAAAAAGTCCGCTTTTTTTAAGTTAATATATTCGTCCATTCCTGCTAATTCTGCATTTTCAGCAATGATTTCTAAGTTTTTTGGCAAAATATCTCTTGCAAAAATCTTTAGATCGGGCTCAATTATCTGAGATTTCAATTCGGCTTTTACTTTGTTAAAAAGTGCGGAATCAAAATCTCGCCAATTTTGCAAACAAAAGGACCGATTAAGATTTGGGGGTGTTTTAGTTCCAATAAGTGCGGCCTCAATGCTAAAAGTACCTGAGCCCGCCATGGGGTCATAAAAAGGTAACGCAGCGTTCCATCCACTGATGAGAATTATTCCAGCGGCCAGTATCTCGTTAATTGGAGCTTCGTTTGATTTAATTCTGTAACCACGTCTGTCCAAACTTACTCCTGTAGAATCTAAGGATATAACTACTTCGCTACCAGTTACATGTATATTTATTACGATGTCTGGGTTATCTTTACCCACGTCGGGTCTTTTGCCTTTTTTTTCTCTAAATCGATCTGCTATGGCGTCTTTGACCTTCAACGCCACATAATGGGAGTTACTAAAATGATTACCACTTATGGTGGCGTCAATAGAAAAAGTCTGGTTTAAATGAAGTACTTTTTCCCAAGGAAAGGATTTTGCTTTATTGTAGAGTTCGGTTTCGTTTTCGGCGGTAAAATCATCAATAGGTACCAGAAACCTAATGGCAGTTCTAGACAGCATATTGGCTTTGTAAAGCAATTCGTCATCACCCACAAAACGAATTGCTCGTCTTAATTTCTCGATATTTTCTGCACCAAAGCTTCTCAGTTCATCTATTAGGAGGTTTTCGAACCCCATCAAAGTAGTGGCTACTATTTCGTATTTTTGCATGGTACAAATCTAAAACATTATAATCTAAAATTTGAATATACTCCTGAAATAGAAAGGAATTACCAGGTTATCTCTTTTAAACCTTTACTTTTTAAAAACGCATTGGTTTTAGAAAAATGATGCTGATCAAACCAACCGCCTTGATTGGCCGAAAGCGGCGATGGGTGTTTTGATTTCAAAACTAAATGTTTAGAGGTGTCAATAAATTTCCCTTTATTTTGAGCAAAAGCTCCCCAAAGCAAGAAAACCAAGTTCTCTTTCTCCTGATTAAGTTTTGAAATTACGGCATCTGTAAATGTTTCCCAGCCTTGTTTTTGATGCGAACCTGCCTGATTGTCTCTGACGGTCAATGTAGCATTTAATAGTAACACCCCTTGCTCAGCCCATCTTTCGAGATTTCCTGATTTTGGAATTTCTGTCCCCAAATCTTTTTTTATTTCTTTAAAAATGTTAATCAATGAAGGCGGAAAAGGCACGCCATCACTTACTGAAAAACATAGACCATTTGCTTGATTCGGTCCATGATATGGATCTTGACCAATAATAACCACTTTTATATTTTCAAAAGAACATTTATCGAAAGCATGGAAAATCAGTTTTCCAGGAGGATAACAAACAGTAGAAGTGTATTCCTTTTTTACGAAATTTATGAGATTCTGAAAATAAATCTTTTCAAATTCATCACGGAGTTGAACTTTCCACGATTCCTCTAGTTTTATATTCATATAGGAGATTTTTATCTATTTAATATTGATAGATTTCAAAATTATTCTTTTATTTACAAAGAAAATTATAAAAGTTTCGTTTAGAAACTAAAAAAACAATTGATATGGAAATAGCTGTCACGAAAGGCATAAAAGTGAGTGTAGTTGCAGAGTTCCAACCGTTCTATTCAGACCCAGAAAGGTATCATTTCGCTTTCTCTTACAGAATCCGAATTGAAAACCATTCTGATGCCACAATGAAATTGCTCAAAAGGCATTGGTACATCTGGGATTCTATTGGTCAATCAAGTGAAGTCATTGGAGATGGGGTGGTTGGATATCAGCCAGTTATTGAGCCAGGAAGTTATCATGAGTATGTTTCGGGATGCAATTTCAAATCTGGAATTGGCAAAATGTATGGTTTTTACACCATGGAACGCGTTCTTGATGGCAAAACATTTTTAATTGTTATACCCGAATTTATAATGACGGTACCCTATTTATTGAATTAACGAATGTATCTCGACTTCTTAAGGTACTTTTTTAGGGCAAATAACGCTCATACAATTCATTCTCCTTTCGTATTTGAATTTTACAATAAAATTTTTAAAGCGAAGTCTGTATTTCCAGATTTTAGTATTATTGAGACTGAACGAAAAAAATTGATTGCCAATAATAGCACAATTAATAGGCAAGATTTTGGAGCTGGAACAAAAAAAAATACGCCTGAAAAAATATCTTCATTGGCTATGACTTCACTTAAACCGAAAAAGTGGAGCCAACTTTTGTTTAGAATTATTAAATATTACAATTATAAAACAATAATTGATTTAGGTACCTCATTTGGCGTTACGACTGCATATTTGGCCAAATCAAACACGGATGTCCAAGTTTACACATTTGAAGGATGTCCAGAAACTTTAAAAATCGCACAATCTACATTTCAAAACCTCGATATTCAAAATGTTCATTGTGTTCTAGGCAATATTGACCTAACTCTTGAGGACAATTTGAAAAAGATAATCCAAATCGATTTAGCTTTTTTTGATGCTAATCACAAAGAAGAACCTACTATGCGGTATTTTGAAAAGTGTTTAAAATTTAAAGCCGAAAATTCATGTTTTGTTTTTGATGATATTTATTGGTCAGAGGAAATGAAAAATGCTTGGGAAAGGGTGAAAAGTCATGATGAGGTCTCTATTAGTATAGATCTATTTTTTGTAGGGCTTGTGTTTTTCAGAAAAGGAATTATAAAACAACACTTTATTTTAAAATAAATGTATTGTATTATCTACACATTCTTTCATTATATATGCAGATATTGATACTTTTCAGAATATAATATGCAGTTTTGGCTCAAATTCAGTAGATTTGAGATCTTTAAACATTTTGATGAAATATAGGATTAAATTATTATTGGCAGCGGTTGGATTGGTGGTATTTGCATGTGTAGAGCCCTATGATTTAAACTTTGGAAGTCAAAAGGAAATATTGTTCATAGAGGCAGACATTAATGATTACGATTCTCTCCAATATGTAATTATAAAAAAGAATATTCCAGAGCCTAATAATATAGTTTACCGAGATATACAAAATGCCAAGGTGCAGTTGATAGAAGGTAAAACTACTTTTTATGAATGCAATTATGTATCTGAGGGCAAATATCAATTACCTAAGGGCTTCAAAACAAAAACAAACACGCCATATCAATTGAGAATAGTTATGGAGGGTTCCACTTATGAGTCTAGTGTTGAGACTACTTCACCAACTTCACCAATCGAAAAAATTTATTCTCAGTTTGTTGAAAAAGGAATTGACTATTTAGATAGAAAAGTTGATGGGCATAGGATATTCATAGATACGAAAGATTCTGAAACCAAAGGTCAATATTATTTGTGGCAGTATAGACTTTACGAAAAGCAGAGTTATTGTGCCAGCTGCAACGGCGGTAGATATTTTACCACACCTGCTCCACTCGGCAGATGCGTTGATGACGCAAACCTAGCAAGAAGGGGAGTTACCTATGATTATTTGTGCGTTTCGAACTGTTGGGATATTATATATAATGAGGAGATAAACGTAATGACCGACAACTATGCAAATGGACAAACTATAAAAGGACGTTTGGTGGCCAATATCCCATTTTTTCAATATCGAAATGCACTTATAGATATCCAGCAGTATTCCATTTCAAAATCTGCATTTGAATACTTCAATATTATGGTCAACCAAACGCAAAGAAACGGTAGTTTGGCCGACACTCCCCCTGCTGGTTTGATAGGGAATGTTAAAAATACCAGTAATAAATCAGAAGCAGTAGGTGGAATATTTATGGTGAGCAGTAAAACCTCCAAAACTTTTGTAATACAGAGGAATGAAAGTTTTACTAGCGTGAGTGCAGTTGGATTATTTAAAGGAAGGCAGGTAACTCCTGAGCCTATGGGCAATGATACTTCAAGGCCGCCTTTTGCTCCATGCATAGAGGGTGAAAATCGAACTAAAATTAAGCCAATAGGCTGGATAGACTAATTATTACAGAATTGAAATATATAAAATCCAAAATAGTATTTCTTGTGTCGCTAGCAGTTTTTATTGCCTGCGTAGAGCCGTATAACTTAGAGGTTGTAACGACTGAGACTATATTAATCATAGATGGAACCATTGACGACGCCACGAATGACCAGTTTATTACGGTGAAGAAATTTATCCCATCTTCAACAGGCAACATACGATATGCCAATGAAACTGGAGCTAAAGTGAGTATAATAAAAGACGGTAAAGACCAAATAGATTGCATATATAGAGAAAATGGGTACTATTATTTGCCATTGGGATTTAAAGCATTAGTAGGCAGCAAGTATAAACTAAAAATCATTTTAAAAGATGGTAAAGTGTATGAATCAACAGAAGAGTTGATGCGTGCAACGCCTGAAATAACGGGTTATACCGTAAAATTTGACCCTAAAGGCATAAAATTAGGTGAAAACAGTATAGGTGCACACTTAATTTACATAGACACTAAAGACCCTGTGGAACCTGGTGATAATTTTATGTGGAATTGGAAATTATATGAAAAACAAACCATTTGCAAAACGTGTTCTGGAGGAATATTTTTGAGTTCACCAGCACCGCTAGGCAAGTGTAGCCCAGTCACTGCTTTGGCTGAGGCTGGCGTTGAATACGATTATCTTTGCCAAGGAAATTGTTGGGAAATATATTATTCGCAAGATCTGAATGTTATGAGTGATGCTTTTTCTCAGGGAAAAGAAATAAAAAATAGACTGGTTGCCAGTGTGCCTTTTTATCAAGAAAATGGTTTTTTAATAGAAATAAAACAACAGACCGTTTCACCTTCAGCATTTCAATATTTAAAAATACTTGCCAATCAGTCTCAAAATAGCGGAACTTTGGTAGATGCACCTCCAGCGGCACTTATTGGTAATGTCAAAAACATCAACGATAACAAAGAAACAGTTGGTGGTTATTTTATGGTTGGCAACTCAAAAATAAAAAGAATTTGGATAGATAGATTAGATGCCAAAGGTACTCAACAATATTATATGTTAGGGAGAAAAGAAAATTATGAACCGGCATCAGCTGATGGCTCTCGGCCGCCTTTTGCACCATGTGTTATAACCAATACAAGAACCCCATTAAAACCTGAAGGCTGGCCTTTATAAAAATTTTATGAAAAAAATATTTACGTTTTTGTTTGTCATTTTAGTCTTTTTTGCAAAAAATGAAGCGGCTAGCCAAGGTTTTTTTACAATTTCTGGGCAGGTTTCTGATTCGTTAACAAATGAACCTCTTTCTGGTGCAAATGTCAATCTCAATTATGGAGATAACAATGCCATAACCGACAAAAAAGGAAATTTTAGCCTTGTGGCTACAAAAAAAGAAAATGTTATTACCGTTAAGTTTGTTGGTTATAAACCATGGAGAATTACCCTAACAAACAACAAAGACATTACGCTTGATATCAAACTTCTCCTTGTCTCAAATGATTTAGAAGAAGTGATTGTTAGCAGTAAAAATCAAGAAACAAATATCAAGAGACCAATTTTGGGTGTTAATTCTCTTAGCATAAAAACTTTAAATAAAATACCGTCGGCTTTGGGTGAAATTGACATATTACGTGGATTGCAAATGTTACCTGGAGTTACTAGTGTGGGTGAAGCCGCAAACGGTGTGAATATCAGGGGAGGAGCAACAGATCAAAATCTTATTTTGCTTGATGATGCACCCATTTTTAATCCCACCCACATGTTCGGTTTATTTTCGGCATTTCCTTCCGAGGCGGTTTCAAGTTTTGATTTGTACAAAGGAAACGTCCCCACGAGATTTGGCGGTAGAGCGGCTGCAGTTTTGGATGTAACTTTGGCCAATCCAAGTCTTGACAAATTCAAAATGTCTGGTGGAATTAGCTTGGTATCGAATAGGGTTAAATTAGACATGCCTATCATTAAAGATAAATTGGGAATTTCAATTTCAGGACGTGGTGCTTTTAATGATTTTTTACTTCCGTTGGCTTCAAAAAAATTAGACAACATCAAGGCTAAGTTTGGTGATGGTTCTTCAAAAATATTCTTTAGACCCAACAACAAAAATACATTTACACTGAGTACGTATTACAGTACTGACTTTTTTCAAACCGAAATATTGGGCTCAATAAATGAAATAAATTCAACCAACACCCAATATCAATACAGAACTATCAACAATACGTTGAATTGGTTTTATGCCATCACTAACAATCTTAATTTTCAGACAAAATTCATCTCCTCAAATTATGCCCCAACCACCATTTTGCCTGAATTAAATTCTACCAATAAGGTAAAAATCAAATCGGGGATTGACTATAAGCAAGTAAAAACTAACCTCAATTATTTCAAAGGAAAACATAAACTAGAGGTTGGATTGGATGGAATCAAATACAATATCAACCCAGGTGAATTGGATCCCGGTAGCAACCCAAACATCAGAAGAGTTATAACTCAGCAAGAAAACGCTTACGAATTAGGTGCTTATATTGAGGATGAGATAGAATTTAGCAAGAAATTTGTAATGACTGCTGGGGTAAGATATTCTCAGTTTTTTAATATGGGTCCTGGCTCTTACCGGACATACCAAGAAGGTTTTCCGAGAGAAGAAATTGCCCTTTTGGATACCGTTTTTATTAATAATGGTGTGGTTCAGCAGGCTTACGGTGGTTTTGAACCAAGGGTAGGTATGCGATATCAATTAGATAAAAGAAAATCCTTGAAGTTTGGCTATAATTTGATGCGGCAATACTTACAGGTGATTACCAATACCACCACTCCGCTGCCAACGTCAAGATGGAAAACTTCGGATTTATACATCAAACCTCAAATCAGCAGTCTTTATACTTTGGGATATTTCCAAGAATTAACTGACAATATTTATGAATATTCCATTGAAGCCTATTGGCGACAAACCAACAACATTGTTGACTATAAGCCTGGTGCAGATTTCCTTTTACAAGAATATCCGGAAAGTCAGTTGCTTCAAGGAAAAAACAAATCTTATGGTTTGGAATTTATGATTTCAAAGAAAAAAGGGGAATTAACCGGCTGGTTAAATTATACCTATTCTAGAAGCTTTAATAAAGTAGATGAAGGATTCGGTCCATCACTTCAGATTAATCAAGGAAACTGGTATACTGCTAACTATGATAGACCTCATTCAGCAAATGCCACGATGGTTATAAATCAAGGCAAGCACCACGATTTCTCATTTAATTTTACTTACAGCACCGGCCGACCATTCACGATGCCACAAGGTTTTATTTTATATCAAGACAGAACTTACCCGTTCTATTCTTTGAGAAACAATGCAAGAATTCCGGATTATCACAGATTGGATTTTTCTTGGAATATCTACAATCCAAGTATGGACGAAACCAAACGATGGAAAGGAAATTGGACATTTACTGTGTATAATCTTTACGGAAGAAAGAACGCTTACTCTGTTTTCTTAAAAAATCAAGGAACGGCCATAAAAGCGAATAAGTTAACAGTATTTGGAGCTCCAATTATTTCATTATCTTATAATTTTAAATTTCAATAAGCAATAAATTAAAGAGAAAAAGCCCTTTCAATATTATTAGAAAGGGCTTTTTGCATTTATGATTAATTGTATTTTTTAAATTTCTGGCAAATGAATTTCTGCAATCATACACCTGGCTGAGCCACCGCCATAAGTTTCTATTATGCCCAAATCAGGATGAATAATCTCAGCATAATCTTCCAAAATTTCAATCTGATATTTGGTTAATGACTTAAATGCTCGGTCTGACATCACAAGGAACTTCTTTTCGGCTTTGTTTTTCAGAAGAAGCATATTTCCCGCAAATTCATTCATTTGACCGAGACTTATTTCAATAACTTCTTTGCCCAAACTTTCCAGTTTTTGTTTTATTAAGAGCCGTTCATCTAAATCAGAAATGGATTCGAGGCAAATAACACAAAAAGTATCACCCATACACATAACCACATTAGTATGATATATGGGATGCTGGTTTTGGTCAAAAGCATTGAAAGTTACCAAATCATAATTCATTTGTTTTTTCCATGCAGCCAAAACATCAGGGTTTGTTCTTGACGAAATACAGGCAAAAGCTATGCGATGCATTCTATCCAAAACTAAGCTGCCTGTTCCTTCTAAAAACTTATTTTCTTCCTCAAAATGCGTGAAATCCAAGACCACATTCAAGTCATATTTCTGCTTTATTTTATCAAGAATATCTCTTCTTCTTTCCTCTCTGCGGTTTGGAGCTTCCATTGGATAAAGTACAACCTTACCCGAGTGGTGCATCGATATCCAATTGTTCGGGAAAATACTGTCTGGCGTAAATGGTTCGGGAGTATCCTCAATTACCATTACGTTAATTCCCCTTAGTTCCAGCTGATACACAAATTGATCGAACGCCACTTGTGCCGAAAAATTAATGTTTTCGTCAGTTCCTTTGTTTTGAAACTTGTTAGATTCGGCCGTTTGCTCATTGAAATTAAAATTAACCGGCCTTATCATTAACACATTGGAGGTGATTTGTTCTTGCATGATTCTAATTTTTAGGTTGATAAGCAATTCTTTGAAGTGGCATACTCATGCAATGCGACCCACCTCTGGCTCTTGAAAGTTCCGAGGAAGGAAGCAATATTATGGTGTCTTTAATATCTTCAACTTTTACTTTGCCTTGCTCAAGTTGATTTACAAGTTCAACTGCATAAATAGTCTTGAATCCATATTCTCTAAAAGCCTCACTCGTTTTATCGTTTCGGTCATAGCCTACAGCTACACCTTCTTTTAGTACCAATAAGTTACATGAATCAGTCCATTGCTCTCTTGCTCCAAATGGAAAAACATTGTTGCCTGAATATATAAAATTTACAGTTTCTGTACATTTCAAATCAATTTCGGAAATATATTTCAAAAGTTCTTCCAAATTATCAAAATCTCTACTCAGTATCTTGTCACCTTCTTTATAAAACTGCTTTATTATAATGTCTTCGTGCGTTACTCTTTGGCCCAGTTCGTCCCAAACTTTCTCATTTTCAGCCGTCTCTTTAGTGCGAGCTAGTGAACCCAACAGAACCCAAACGTTTCGTTTAATTTGGGTGAAGATTGTATCTATGTGCATATAGTCCCGCTTAGCAGGAATTTTTATAAGCGATATTTTTTTGACTATGTTTTTGGCAAAAAGCTTGTCTATAACCTGTCGGGCGGCTTCAACAGTTGTTCTTTCGCTTATACCTATCAACAAATGATTGGGAGCCACCATCATCACGTCCCCACCTTCTAGGGTATCAATCCTTTTTCCTTGATCTTCTGGTAAAAGAAAATGCTCCTCATCCTCTTCAATTTCTATGATTTTACCAGTCAAATTAATAAATAACGGATGATTAAAGAAGATATATTTGGCCAATAAAGATTCTCGAGACCTCGCTCTTCTTGCAGGTTTGTTCAATAGAATATGATCATTGATTACAATTCCGATATCTCTCGTGAAAATCAAATTCGGAATGGGGGGGAAGAACATTTCTCCAGAATCGGTAATGCCAGTAATCAATACTTTAGACAGTTCAACACTGGTGAATGTCAAAAAACGCTTCATTTCGAGGTATGAACATTCCTCTATGGCACTTACGGCCGCCACCAACTGTACTTTTACCTCTTCAATATTCAAGACATCAGCCAACAGCTTTTCAAAATCAATTACTTTTTCTGAATTAAAATAACCCTTTGAATTAGGTTTGAAAAACTCTCGTTTTGGATCGGATATATCTTGGTTGACTATTTTTTCTGGATCTAAAAAAAACAAAAGTAGTTTAACATAGTAATCGTACTCCTTTCTACGCATGGTATCGAGGTGAATAATGTCCTCAAACAACCAATCTTGGGCTTTGGATGGCACTACTTTTCCCAAACCACTGTCTGGGCTATGAATTATTAAACGTTGTAACGTTGAAATCTCTGAATCTACAAAAATCTGCTTGTCCATAAAAAATTATTTAGCCCTTAAGTCTTTGGCATTGATGACATAATCCCATTTTTTATCTCCGTTTGCATCAAAAACATTGATTTTCAGTACCCTGTCTGTTCTTTTTCCAGAAACTTCCATAATGCTAAAAGCTTGTGAATTGTATAACTCAGTTCCTTGAATAATAGTATTACCTTTCAGTTCAACATCTGCTGGTTTGCCCGCACTCGAAGTCAGCGGAGAAATTGTCAAATCATACAATGGGTAAGTCCCGTTTCTTTCCAATTTTTGAAGGTTGGTATGGTGTCTATCCCCCGAAACGAAAATCACACCCGATATTTTGTTTTCAATTAGTTTATCAAAAAGCTTTTTTCTTTCTACTGGATACGTGGCCATATTTTCGGAAACGGCTGCTTCATTTACCACTTGTCCACCTGTTATAACAAACTTAAATGGGGCTGCAGAAGCACTCAATGCATCGATTAGCCAATTTAGTTGTTTTTCACCATAATAATCTTTCGTAGAATCTATCAAATCATTAGGAGCCCTGAAATACCGATCGTCCATTAAGAAAAACTGACAATCCTCCCATAAAAAGGAACCGGTGATTCCTTCATTTTCAAAAACATAGTTCGGATTTCCCCAGAAATTCTTGAAAGCCTCCAGGGTGGTGTTTTTCCCAAAAAAGCTTCTGTCGGCATCATTTGGCCCGAAATCATGATCGTCCCAAATGGCGTAATGGTGAACATTTGCCCAAAGAGGCTGAAGTTCTTTAACTTTCTTAAATTCTGAATAACGATGATTCACACCCGTTTTGGTGTTCCAGTCTACCTCTCTCAAATAGATGTTATCACCACCCCAAACCATAAAATTCGGCTTTTGGTCATAAATTTTGGTGAAAATGGAAGTACTTTTCCCGTAAGGGATTCCAGGTCTGTCAAAACGCTCCTCATTGGTATATGTGCAGCTTCCCAAGGCAAATTTGAAAGCTGGAGGATCAAATCTGTATTGCCAGAGCGTTTGTGTTTGAAATTCTTGAACATGTAATGCCTTAATGGGCTTTTTGTTTATCCAAACTTCATATCCATATTTTTTTCCTGGTAAAACTTGGTCTGCGATTAATTTCGCTACAAAGGCATTGTCTTTTTTTGTTTGAATTTCGTCTGTAAAATATTTTACAGCTGGGGCCTCTTTATCCCAATAGGAAAACTTAACAAAATCAGCCTTTTCAGTCTGAATCCAAAGCAAAACCTCTCTCATTTCTGAATATCCCAGCATTGGTCCCGATTTAATCTGTGCTTGAATATTCGAAATAAATCCTATAATTACTACTAAGAGAACTGTGGCTTGTTTTTTCATTTGTTGATTTTAATACATCTGCAATTTATACATTCCTTTTCTAATCTTCAATATCCTAAAATTAAGAATTCAATAAATATCATATCGTACCGAAATATGTTAGATTATACTTATTCTATTTAGGTTTTAAAACTTATTTTTGCAGAAAAAAAATATTAATGACTGTTAGAGAAGATAGGTATTTTATTCAAAATCAAGATGTGTTAGAACTTTGTCAGAATTTTGGCACGCCGCTTTATGTATATGATGGAGCTAAAATAGAAGAAAAAGTCAATGCATTGAAAGAGGCCTTTAGTGGCGTTAAAATGAAAATAAAATATGCTTGTAAGGCCAATACGAATATTTCTGTACTTAAATTGATGAATAAATTGGGGGTCGATATTGATGTGGTGTCTCCTCAAGAAATGGCCATTGCATTGAAAGCAGGATTTTCTCCACGTCAAATCACTTACACCTCTAGCGGTGTTTCTTTTGATGAAATAGAAGAGTGTGTGGCCGAAAATGTCTTAATAAACATTGATAATCTTTCATCTTTAGAGAAGTTTGGACAAAAATATGGTAATTCGGTTCCAGTTTTGATAAGAATAAGACCGAATATTGAAGGCGGCGGAAACTTGAAAATAAGTACTGGACATAAGGAATCCAAATTTGGAATCGCGATTGAACAAAAGCCGGCAATTCTGGATTTAATCAAAAAATATGACTTGAACATTGTCGGAATACACCAACACACCGGTTCAGACATAAAAGATGGAAAAACTTTTGTGAACGTTGCCAAAGTGATTTTTGAATTTGCGATGGATTTCCCAAACTTAAAATACCTTGATTTTGGTGGTGGATTTAAAGTCGCCTACAAAAAAGGAGACACAGAAACAGATATGAAAGATTTGGGAGAAAAAATAAGTGCTTCTTTCAAGGAATTTTGTCAAATATATGGTAGAGACTTAGAGCTTTGGTTTGAGCCGGGTAAATATTTGGTAAGCGAAAGTGGTTATTTGTTTGCTCAAATTAATGTGGTAAAAGAAAATCCTACAAAAACGCTATTGGGATTGAATACAGGACTTAATCACCTCATAAGACCCATGATGTACGACGCATTTCATGATATTGTTAATGTTTCACAACCAGCAACGTCTCCAAAAAAAATGTATGATGTGGTGGGATATATCTGCGAAACAGACGATATTGCTAAGGAAAGAGAGCTACCAGAGGCTTCAGAGGGTGACATATTGGCGATTAAAAATGCAGGAGCTTATGGATTCACTATGGCTTCCAATTACAATGCTCGTTTTAGACCTGCTGAGGTTTTGATTTACGAAAATAAGGCTCATTTGGTACGGAAAAGAGAAACAATTCAAGACATATTAACAAACCAAGTCCTCGTGGACTTTTAAATGATGGAGTACAATTTTAAAATTTCTCACAAAAAAGACGAATTTGAATCACCAGATTTTTATGGTGTAGATGATTTATTGACTGATGAACAAAAAATGATTCGTTCATCGGTTCGAGATTTTGTAAAAAAAGATATTTCTCCCATAATTGAGGATGCGGCCCAAAGTGCCCAGTTTCCGTACTATTTGGTGAAAAAAATGGGCGAAATGGGTGTATTTGGCCCAACTATTCCAGAGCTATATGGAGGTATGGGTACAGATTACACTTCATACGGACTCATGATGCAGGAATTAGAACGCTGCGATTCGGGAATCCGATCTACAGCATCAGTTCAAGGTTCTTTGGTCATGTTTCCTATTTTCAAATTTGGCTCTGAAGAACAAAAATTGAAATTCTTACCCAAACTCGCTTCAGGAGAGTTTTTGGGTTGTTTTGGATTGACCGAACCCGACCATGGCTCCAATCCAAGCGGAATGGTGACCAACTTTAAGGAAGATGGCGATGATGTAATTTTGAATGGATCCAAAATGTGGATTTCAAACGCTCCATATGCCGATATTGCTGTAGTTTGGGCAAAAAATGAAGCAGGCAGAATTAAAGGTTTAATTGTAGAAAAGGGGATGCCTGGTTTCACTGCACCAGAAATTCACAATAAATGGTCTTTGAGAGCAAGTGCTACTGGTGAATTGGTTTTTAACGATGTAAGAGTTCCAAAGTCGAATATTTTGCCTGAAGCCGATGGATTAAAAGCCCCTTTAGCTTGTTTGGACAATGCCAGATTCGGTATTGCATGGGGTGCATTAGGAGCAGCTATGGACTGTTATGAAACAGCTAGAAAATATGCGGCGGAAAGAGTTCAATTTGGAAAACCCATAGCAGCATTTCAGCTGATTCAAAAGAAATTGGCTGAAATGTTGACAGAAATTACGAAAGCACAATTGCTGGTTTGGAAACTTGGTCAAAATAAAAGTCAGGGTAAAGCCACAACCGCCCAAATCTCATTGGCCAAACGAAATAATGTACAAATGGCATTGGAAATTGCGAGAGAAGCAAGACAAATTCTTGGAGGAAACGGTATTACTGGAGAATTCTCAGTAATGCGACACATGATGAACTTGGAGTCTGTGGTAACTTACGAAGGCACGCATGACATTCATCTATTGATTTTAGGAAACGAAATAACTGGTATTCAATCTTTTAAATAAAATTATGATAAATGTAGGCCTCATTGGTTTCGGACTTTCTGGTAAATACCTACAAGCTCCTTTTTTTCAAACCAATCCAAATTTCAATTTAAAAAGTATCGTTACTTCACAGGAAATACCCAAGCATTTATTTCCAGAAACGCAAAGAGTGGACACTTACGAAACGCTCTTGGAAGACACAAGCATTCATTTGATTTCAATTTGTTCTCCAAGTAATACGCATTTCGAATATGCCAAAAAATGCTTGGAGGCAGGCAAAAATATTCTGATAGAGAAACCTATTACCGCTCATCTTGATGAGGCTGAAGAACTTTTTAGATTAGCCGAAGCATTGAATCTCAAAATTTGTGTTTTCCAAAACCGCAGGTTTGATTCAGACTTTATGACCGTCAAAAGCGTAATTGAATCAGGAGTTTTGGGTGAAATAATTTCGTATGAGGCTCATTTTGACAGATATAAGCCAATTTTGAATGCAAAAAAATGGAAAGAAGTTGTGGCACCAGCCAATGGAATTCTTTATGATTTGGGTTCACATTTAATTGACCAATCTATTTATCTTTTTGGAAAACCAAACAAAGTATTTGGAGAAGTCTTTACCCAAAGAGCAGGCTCTGAAATTGATGACGCATTTGACATAATTTTAGATTATGGAAAACTCAGAGTTACACTAAAATCGAGTTTGATGGTAAAAGACCAAGGACCTAAATATGTCATAAACGGTACACTAGGTACCTACACAAAATACGGATTGGATATTCAAGAAGACCACTTGGTTGCTGGGTTATGGCCAAATCAGGCTGGATTTGGATTCGAACTAAAAGCGATGGATGGTTCCGTCAAAACAAACATCAATGGTGTCGAAATTTCTGGAAAAGTGGAAACCAAAGGTGGAAACTGGGGTCATTTATTTGATAATTTGGCCGATGTAATTACAAATAATGCTGAACCGATTATTAAGCCGGAGCAGATTTTAGAACAAATAAATATTATCGAGAAAATAAAAAAAGCCGAGAATTAATCTCGGCTTACCACAATTTGTTTGGATATTTCCCTTCGCTAATTAGTCTATTCAATTGGCTTATAACCATATCTTTATCTTCTGGATAAGTTACTCCGAACCAATCAGAAGCACTCTCGAAGACTTTACAATTTCCTTTTTCAGTATCAATCAAATAACTCATAACTTTAGGAATATAAAATTCTGCTTTGGGAGCATCAAAATTTTCTCTGGCATAGGTCTCAAACAAAGCTTTTATTTCTGGAAAAACACTCGGCATAAAACCCCAGAAATTCATCGAAACAGGGGTGTTTTCTCCCAATATTACTGGATCTCCTTCGTCAAGAAATGCAATTTCACCATTTTCTTGCTTAATTATTTTAGTCCGTTCGGTCACATTTATCAAAAGACCCTCGGGAGTAGTTACACATACTCCTCTTGAAACTGTACCGTTTTCAGAAAGTGTATTTTTTATTTGATAGCCTATCATGGCATGCATGGCATCGTCAATATTGCTACTTAAAAAATCTGCCATAGTCTTGAAAGCTTCAAAGCCATAGAAATCATCTGCATTTATTACTGCAAAAGGTGTCTCTGTTTGTTCCCAAGCACATAAAACAGCATGACCAGTACCCCAAGGTTTTTCACGCTTAACACCCGATAAATCTGCTGGAACATAACTTTGGAATCCTTGAATAGCAAAATCATATGCTATTTTTCCTTCTAATTTTGGACCAAAAAGTCTGATAAAGTCTTCTTTAAGTTCCTCACGAATAATAAATACAACTTTTCCAAATCCAGAACGTATAGCATCATATAGTGAGTAATCAATTATAGTTTCTCCGTTTGGTCCAAAAGGGTCAATCTGTTTTATGCCTCCATAACGACTTCCCATACCAGCCGCTAAAATCAATAGTGTAGGTTTCATTTATCTTTTTTTTGCAAAAATAGTTATATTTAAATATTTCTAAAGAAATTCTTTAAGTGTAATATTAACATTTATTAATAAATTTGTAAATAATTCTAAATAATTAACTTTAAATGAAGAAAATAATAATTCTAAAACTCTTATTGTTACAAACGCTTTTGGTGTTTGGACAGAAGGATTTCCCGCTCAATACGCTCACTTGGAGTATTTCCAGTCCTTGGCAAAATGCAAGTAAGATTACATTGAATCCAATCAATGAAAAGAAAACCCAAATAATTGATGGAAATTCGATTATTTACTCGAAAGCTCCAAACAGCAGCATTGTGTCCGCAATAAAATTACAAGACCTAAAATTGAAATTTTATATTTTGCAATCAAAATCAGGAAATGCGAAACTGAATCTTGGGGATAATTTGAGCTTGATTTTTGATATGAATTCAAATGATACATTTGGAGCCATATTAAAGAACAACGAAACAATCATTAAACCTTTGGCAGAAGCCAAAAGAAAGGAAGGTTTGTGGCAAAAAGTGGAATTGGTCTTGTCACTAACTGGATTAAACGGCATTCCAGTTATTGAAAAAGTTATTTTGAATGATTTGCTCATTCATTCAAATGTACTTTTGCCCAATCTAAAAAGTACAAATGGAAGTCTTTCATTCACTAATCAGACCGGCTTACTGGCATTCAAAGACTTTGAATATATAGGATTTGAGAAAAAGAAACCTATATCAATCAGTAACCTAACTTACACATTAGAAGAAACTTACAACGCTGACCGCTCTTTTGAATCAAAAAAGCAAGAAAAAGTAAGTGGAAAAAGTGCAGCCTTGACTACAGACATTCCGAATAATTTCAATAAATATATTCTTCATTATAAAGGAGATTTGACAGTAGAAAAAGATGCAATGTATGGATTCACCTTGGAACACCAGGGAACTGGAAAACTTTTGATAGATGGAGAACAAGTGGTGGGTTCTGGAGAATATTTGTATAGAAATCCTATTTCGGGTTTAAAAGAAATCAAGGCTGGAAAGCACAGTTTCGAGTATATTTATCATCCAATTTATTGGAGACCTGTGTTTGGTATAGAAGTTTCTGGAGCTGACTTTAGACCTTATGGATTAAACGACCCTAAAACACTCCCTACCAGACAGTTAGAAGGTGGAATATTTATCGATAATGTAGAAAGTAAGGCCAAAACAATAAGGTCTTTTTTGAATTTTAACGAAACTAAACTAACTAAGGTGATTTCGGTAGGCACTCCTGAAAAAATTCATTATTCGTTTGATTTAGACAATGGATCGCTTCTGCAAGTTTGGAAAGGTAAATTTGCCGATGTTACGCAAATGTGGCATGAAAGGGGAGAACCGCAGTTACTTTATCCATCTGGATTACTCACAGTTCTGAATGATGAAATACCATTTTTTGAACTCAGCAATGAAGTCCAGCCTAAATCTGATGTTTATACTGAATTTGTCAATACTGGCTACGATTTGGATGAAGGCGGGGTTCCGACTTATTCGTACAATTGGAAAAATGCGAACTTCACACAAAAATTTTCACCTAGTAATGGTGGGCTTTTTTGTGAGATTACCTCTAATCAGAATTTAAAATTTGGCTATACAATTGCCATAAGCAATGAAATAACCAAGCTTAGCGATAATTTGTACAAAGTTGATAATTTTTACATTGAAATTAATGAAAAAGCGAAGGTTTATATAAAAGAAATTAATGGGAAATACTATTTGAGGACTAATTTGACTGGAAAAATTGCTTATACTTTAACTTGGTAAATCATGAAACATATAATATTAACAGGTATTTCATTTTTGTTTTTGTGTCAAAATATTAAGGCACAACAAAAACCACAAACGGAGGATGATTTCTATAAAATAATTACGCTCCCGACGCCAGAAGGAGTTGAAATGGAAGTAGGAGGGCTAACTGTTCTCAATGATGGAAATATTGCAACTTCAACAAGGAGAGGTGAGATTTTTTTAATCAAAAATCCCTATATGATTGATAACACTCCGCCAATTTATAAAAAAATAGCAGAGGGAATGCACGAAGTTTTGGGTCTAAATTATATCGACAATAAATTTTTCGCCACGCAAAGGGGGGAAGTTACCACTTTGGAAGACAAAAATGGTGACGAAATAATAGATTCTTATAAGACTTTTTACAAATGGCCACTTTCGGGCAATTATCACCAATATTCTTATGGCCCGATATTACTGCCGAACAAAGACATGCTTTTCACGCTTAATTTAGATTGGATTGGAAGAGGAGCAAGTCTTTCAAAATGGCGTGGATGGATGCTGAAAATTAGCCCAGATGGCAAAATGACACCTTGGGCAACCGGACTTCGCTCACCTTCAGGTTTCAATATCAATAAGGCCGGAGATATTTTTTATACTGAAAACCAAGGCGACTGGGTTGGTTCTGGAAGAGTTACACACTTGGAAAAAGGAGATTTTGCCGGTAATGCAGCTGGTTTAATTTGGTCAGGAGAGAAAGATTCTCCTGTAAAACTTACTCTTAAAGATATTCCTGATACCGGAGAACCCTTGTACGATGTGGCCAAAAGAGTACCGGGTATAAAACCACCTGCTGTTTGGTTTCCACATACTTTAATGGGTATTTCTACCTCCGATATTCTGGAATTGGACTCGCCAAAAAACTTTGGACCCTTTGAAGGCCAAATGTTTGTCGGTGATCAAGGTCACAGTAAAATAATGAGAATGTACCTCGAAAAAGTAAACGGCGTTTACCAAGGTGCTTGTTTTCCATTCAGAGAAGGATTTAGTTCAGGTATTTTACGGATGAAATGGGGATTGGATGGCTCAATGTTTGTTGGGATGACGAGCCGTGGCTGGGCATCTACAGGTAAAGAAAAATTTGGATTGCAACGAATGATTTGGACAGGAAATACACCCTTCGAAATGAAAACAATCAAATCTATGCCTGACGGTTTTCAAATAGAATTTACACAAGAAGTAGATAAAAAATCTGCCTTAGATGCTGATAATTATAGCTTTAATAGTTTTAATTATAAATATCACCACTTTTACGGAAGTCCGGTTATTAACAATTTGAAACTTAAAATTAAAGGAATAAAAGTAGCGGAAGATAACCTTAGTGTAAGAATCGTTTTGGACACTTTGCGATTAGGCTATATTCATGAAGTGAAAATGGAAGGTATTTTGAATAGCCAAAACAAGCCTTTACTTCATAATGTGGGATATTATACTTTGAATCAGATCAATATTGCTGATTCAAAGGTTGATTTATCGATTTTTGGAGTAAAAGAAAAAGCTATGAGTCATGAAAATCACAAAATGGAAGATATGAAAGTTGCTCCAATGCCAGCATCTGCCAAAAGAATTAACAAAATGCCTGAAAGTTGGAATAACGCTGTTGATCAAACTATCACCATTGGTACAAAACCTGGTTTAAAGTTCGATATCAACAATATTCAAGTGAAACCAGGCTCAAAAATTAAATTGGTTTTTGAAAACAATGACGATATGTTGCATAACTTATTGATTGTTAAACCTAATACAGTAGATAAGGTAGGAAAGGCAGCCCTTGAGCTTGGCTTAGAAGGAGCTCAGCAAAACTACATTCCAAATCTAGAAGAGGTGATTTATCACACTGGAATATTGGAGCCTGAGTCGTCAGAAACGATTTATTTCGCTGCACCTTCAAAACCTGGAAATTATACTTTTGTCTGTACATTTCCAGGGCATTACACGCTGATGCAAGGTACATTACGTGTAAAATAATTGAAATTTAGATATTTAAAAAATGTCTCATTGGAAACTTCCACTGAGACATTTTTTTTTGTAGGATTGCAAAGTAAAAAAGCCCAATTTCCCTAAATCAACAAAAAGTAAACTTTAGTCTATAAAACCAGCAAAAAAACTTCATTTTCAAAAAAATAAAACTATGATTATATTATCTTTAAAGATTATTAATCATCATTTAAACTATACTTATGAAAAGACTATTTCTCTTTTTATTAAATCTATTTGGACTGGGATTGGCTGCTTATGCCCAACCCACCTTCCACGAAAATGGGGTACGAGACAAACGCCCAGAATATAGTTTGTTCAAAAATGCCACCATTCATGTCGACGGAAAAACTACCATTTCTAATGGATGGTTACTGATCAAAGGCGACAGAATTGAGAAAGTGGGAAAAGATTTTGACTTTCCTAAATCAGCCCAAGTTTTTGATTTGGCAGGAAAACACATATATCCTGGATTTGTAGATGCTTATTCAGACTATGGAATGCCCGAAATCAAAAGAACGAGAGGTGGAAATTTCTTTGAAACACAATTCAACTCACTAAAAGATGGAGCATATTACTGGAATCAGGCCATAAAACCAGAAACCAAAGCTTCCGAAATTTTTAAGGCGAATCCTAAAGGAGCCGAAGATTTGAGGAAAATTGGTTTTGGAGCAGTCATTTCTCATTCAAAGGACGGTATTGCTAGAGGAAATTCTGCATTGGTTTCTTTAGCGAATGGAAAAGAAAACGAGGTTTTGTTAAAGTCTGACGTTTCAGCTCATTTTTCATTTGAAAAGGGTTCAAGCACGCAGTCTTATCCAGTTTCATTGATGGGTTCTGTTGCTTTGCTTCGTCAGGCTTACTACGATGCCACTTGGCTTAAAAACGGCGGAAATAATTCCGAGAGAAATTTATCATTAGAGGCTTTGTCTAGCAGTATGACTTTACCATCGGTTTTTCATGGAAAAAGCATTTTAGATGCTCTTAGAGCCGATAAAATTGGCAAAGAGTTTGGTCAAAAATATATACTTAAATCTGGAGGAGACGATTATCAAAGGATTGAAGAAATCAAAAAACTCAATACCCATATAATTGCACCCATTAATTTCCCGAAAGCTTTAGATGTTGAAGATCCATTAGATGCTGAATCTGTTTCACTAACTGACCTTAAGCACTGGGAACTCGCCCCAACAAATTTAGGAAAATTGGCGTCGAACCAAATCAGCTTTTCTATAACTACTTCAGATTTAGTAGATAAATCACAATTCTTCGGGAATTTACAAAAAGCTGTAGCCCATGGACTTGATAAAGGAGCTGCTTTAGATGCTCTCACCAATCAACCAGCGAAAGCTTTCAAAATTGATAACTTAGTTGGTTCAATAAAAACTGGTCTTATCGCAAACTTCTTGATTTCTAATGAAGATATTTTTGATGCAAAAGCTAAATTATTAGAAAACTGGGTTCAAGGCCAAAAATTTGTGATTACAGATTTAAGTTTATCCACTATCAATGGCAAATACAAAGTAAATCTCCCAGGGTTTTCTAAATTAGAAATCACAGGTGAAAACGACAAGCCCTCACTTGAGTTTTTCGAAAATGACACAACCAAAATAAAAGCAACCACAGTAAGAGATAGGAATTTCTTAACAATAAGCTACAAGAAAAAAGAGGCAGGTTCATATAGACTTTCAGGTTTTATTTCTGACAAAAAAATATCAGGAGAAGGCAAAGATCCTAGTGGACAGTCTTTTGTTTGGTCTGCTTCATTGGAGGAAACAACTACTGAAAAAGCCAAAACAGATAGTACAAAAAAGGCTGACCTCCCTAAAGTTGGAGATTTGGTTTATCCTTTTGTCGCATTTGGCAATCCTTCAATCCCTGCAAAACAAGATTTGCTGATTAAAAACGCTACCATTTGGACAAACGAGACCGAAGGAAATATGACGGGTGATGTTCTGGTGAAAGATGGCAAAATTGAAAACGTTGGCAAAAACTTATCGGCTGTGGGAGCTAAAGTTGTAGATGGCACAGGAAAGCATCTTACCAACGGAATTATAGATGAACATAGTCATATTGCATTGTTTTCAATCAATGAAGTAGAAACGGTTTCATCTGAAGTTAGACAAGAAGACGTAGTAAACTCGGAAGATATTAATATTTATCGCCAATTGGCTGGTGGGGTAACAACTTCGCAACTACTACACGGATCTGCTGACTGTATTGGCGGTCAATCGGCCATTATAAAACTTAAGTGGGGCGAAACTGCAGAAAACTTGATTATGCCGAATTCTCCAAAATTCATCAAGTTTGCTTTAGGTGAAAACGTAAAAAGAGGCAACGCACCACAAGCTCCAAATCGCTACCCAAGTACTAGAATGGGCGTGGAGCAAGTTTTTACTGATGCATTTACAAGAGCTATAGCGTATAAGAAGGAATGGGCCAACTATAACAATCAAAAAGTTAAAACTGGTCTTATTGCACCAAGAAGAGACCTAGAACTAGATGCTTTGGTTGAAATCTTAGACGGAAAAAGAAATATTACTTGTCACTCTTATGTACAGTCAGAAATCAATATGTTAATGAAATTGGCTGACTCTTTAGGTTTTAAAGTGAACACTTTGACCCACATTTTGGAAGGTTACAAAGTTGCGGATAAAATGAAAGCAAGAAGTATCAATGCATCGACATTCTCAGACTGGTGGGCATATAAAATGGAAGTAAAAGAGGCAATCCCTTACAATGCAGCCATTATGACCAAAGTAGGTGTAAACACAGCCATAAACTCTGATGATGCTGAAATGGCCAGAAGATTAAACCAAGAAGCTGCTAAAACCATCCTTTATGGTGGTTTGACAGAAGAGCAAGCTTGGAAAACAGTTACACTCAATCCCGCTAAAATGTTGCATTTAGATGACAGATTAGGATCTATTAAAAAAGGGAAAGATGCAGATTTGGTTCTTTGGACAGATAATCCACTTTCGGTTTATGCAAAACCAGAAAAGACTATCATCGATGGTACAATCTATTTTGACCTTGAAAATGAATCAATCAAATTCAAAAGCGTAGAAACAGAGAAAAATAGAATCATTCAGAAACTTTTACTTGAAAAAAGTAAAGGAACTCCAACAGTTAGACCTACAAACAGAACAAGACCATCAGATTTTCATTGTGATGCTATTTTAGAATATGATGGAGTATCGGTTGAAAATTTGGATGAATATTTAGAAAAAATGAACAATCAAAACTAAGAATGATGAAAAAAATAATCATAGCAATAAATCTAATTTTGATTAGTCAGTGCTTAATGGCTCAAAACCCAGCAGCTGGCAAATCTGTCGCAGGCGTTACAGTTTTTACAAACGCCAAAATTTTCGTTGGAAACGGCAGAGAAATAAATAATGGTTCATTGGTAATTGAAAATGGCAAAATAACTTCAGTTTCTGAAGGAGATATTTCTGCCAATTATGCTTCTGCCAAAAAAGTCAATGTGGGCGGAAAGCATATTTACCCAGGCCTTATTTCTCCAGTAAACGCTCTTGGATTAACTGAAATAGAAGCAGTAAGAACTACGTCTGATTACCAAGAAATTGGTCAACTTAACTCAAATGTAAGAGCTTTAATAGCCTACAATACAGATTCTGAAGTAATTCCTACGGTTAGAAGTAATGGTGTTTTAATCACCCAAGCTACTCCAGAAGGAGGTTTGATTTCAGGAAGATCATCTGTTATGTATTTGGATGGCTGGAACTGGGAAGACGCTCTTTTGAAAGCTGACGATGGTGTTTGGTTAAATTGGCCATCTAAAATGACAACCTCTTTTGACTTTACAACTGGAACTAGAGAAGCCAAGAAAAATGAGAATTATCAAACAACCGTTGAAGAATTGAACAAGTTTTTTGCTCAAGCCAAACTCCTGGCCACAGAAAACAATGTATATGATAACTTAAAACTTTCGGCCATGAATGGTGTATTGAAAGGAAATGATAGGTTATACATTCAAATTGGAAATGACAAAGAAGCACTAGAAGCCATTTCATTTTGTGTAGCTCAACAAATAAAATTTCCTGTTATAGTGGGTGCTGTTTATTCTGAAACAGCCATAAATGCTTTAAAGGAAAACAATGTTCCTATAATAATTCCAAGTACACATAGGCTACCCGCCAAGGCTGATTCTGATGTGTGGGAAGCATATAAACTTCCTGCAAAATTGTTTGGAAAAGGAGTATTGGTAGGAATGCACTACAACGATTCTTATTGGAGAACGAGAAATCTTCCATTTGTGGCAGGAACAGCAGTAGGACATGGCCTAACGAAAGCTCAAGCCTTGTCAATGATAACCATCAACAATGCCAAAATTCTCGGAATCGACAAGGAGGTTGGTACTTTAGAGGTTGGAAAACATGCTACTTTTATAGTTTCAGAAGGTGATATTTTGGATATGCGAACTGCTAAAGTAACACAAGCATTCATAAAAGGAGCTGAAGTTTCACTTGACGATAAACAAAAAAGGCTAGCAGAAAAATACAATTCTAAGTACGGAATAAAATAAGAAGCTATTCAAATTTACTCATTAAGGGTTTGGTGTTTTACATCAAACCCTTTTTTATAACCATACTTTTATCCTAAATTTGTAAAAATTCGCTCTTTTAATGAAAATTGGGATTATTGGTTTGGGTGATATGGGCAAACTTTTTGCCAAAACATGGGATTCCCTATCCATGGAAGTTTATGGCTGCGACCTACCAAACAAATTTGATGAGTTGGTAACCGAACTTGCGGATACAAACATAAAAATTCTACCTGATGCAGTTTCGGTTTCCAGAATTTGTGATTTTATCATGTATTGTGTCGAAGCCGAAAACATTGCAGAAGTGGTAAAGTTTGCTGGACCTTCAACAAAATTTGGGGCAATCGTTACTGGGCAAACGTCTGTAAAAACTCCAGAAATAGCCGCTTTTGAAAAATATTTACCAAAGGATACGCAGATAGTAGGTTCACATGCACTTTTTGGGCCAGCAATCAACCCCAAAGGACAAACGATTGCTATTTTTCAACACAGAGCTTCAAATGAGGCTTTTGTCTTGTCACAAGAGCTTTTCTCCAAAACAGGAGCTAATGTTGAAGTTTTAGAAGATTTTCATGCTCACGATAAAATGATGGCGGATATACAAGTTATCACGCATGTAGGTTTTGAAAGTATAGGAACTGCCTTTATGCATCGAAAATCCTTTCCATGGGAAGATAAAAACACCATCAATGGGATTGATAACATGAAGATTCTGCTCACTTTAAGGATATTTTCGTACAAATCACACGTGTATTCGGGTCTAGCATTTCACAATCCTTATGCGATTAAGGATGTAAGAAAGTTCGCTACCACTGAAAATGAACTTTTCGGGATGATGATTTCTGAAAACAAACAAAAGTTTAGAAATAAAATCCTCAAAGCCAAGGAAACCGTTTTCGCCAATCACAATGCCGAAATGATGTTAAATGATGACATCATGCAAGAATATACACTCAATCCTGGAGAAAATCATAAAGCAAATTCTCATTTAAGTTTATTGAGTATGGTGTGTACTTGGTCTGAACTGGGCATAAATCCCTATAAAAACCTTGTGTGCCAGACTCCTCCATTTAAATTGAGGGTAGGATTAGCGGAGTATTTATTTTTAAATGATGATTTACTAGAAGAAACCATAGAAACAGCCATAAAAGATAAAAGCAACATTATTGATGATTTGGCATTTCACACTGCCGTTCATGAATGGACGAATATCCTTGAATTAGGTGATAAAAAAGCCTATGAACAGCATTTTGATGCTACTAAAAAGTTTTTAGCTCCCAGATTGGAAGAAGGAAGAAGAAAAAGTAATGAACTAATTTCTAGAATAAACAAATGAAAGAAGTTGACTTGGGAAAATTCGATAATTCATGGTATAAACCAGGAAGTTTCATTAAAAGATTTTTTTGGCATGTTATTAGTAACATATTCATCAACAGTACATTACCATTTCCGATAAAAATTAAAATATTTTTTTTGAGACTTTTTGGAGCAAGAATTGGTCATAATATTACGATAAAACCAAGCGTAAATATTAAATATCCATGGTTCTTGACCATTAAAGATAATGTTTGGATTGGCGAAAATGTATGGATTGATAATTTTGTTGATGTTATAATTTGTGAAAATGTTTGTATTTCTCAGGGGGCATTGTTGCTAACAGGAAATCATGATTACTCAAAAAAGACATTCGACCTTATACCTGGAAAAATCACCATTGAAAATGGTGCATGGGTAGGAGCAAAGACCGTGGTTTGTCCAGGTGTAACTATAGAAAGTCATGCTGTTTTAACAGTAGGATCAGTTGCTACCAAAAACTTATCCGCTTACTCAGTTTTTCAAGGAAATCCAGCAATTTTCCTTAGAGTACGTAAAATTTTAGACTAATCTTTCCTTAAAATAAGATTTTAAAGCAATATTCTGTTAAAATTTTGTTCGTAAGGTTGTTTTGTAAGTATATTTGAAATGTTCTGATGAAGAAACTAATTATAAAATGAATTTTATATTCGAAAATCTTTTCCTTGAAAAAACCTATCAATTGGTCATTTCAATGGTTCTTTCTTTCGCCATTACATGGAGATCTATTCCTGTAATTATAAATATTTGCAATCTTAAGGGTTTAATGGTGGATCCTATCAAAAGGAGTTCGCACGAAACCCCAACTCCAACTTTCGGAGGAGTGGCGATATTTGCAAGTACTTTAATTGGCTACATGCTGTGGAATTTCAGCGATGAAGGTTTTTTATTGCATAAAGTATTTGCTGGGCTTGTTATCCTATTCTTCTTGGGTATTAAAGATGATCTTTTTGCTTTAGATGCATTGAAAAAACTTGGTTCACAAGTTTTGGTAGCGATTTTAGTAGTGGTTGGAAGCGATTTAAGAATCACTAGTTTTTTTGGAATATTTGGAATTTATGAGCTTCATTATGTGGTCAGCGTTCTTTTTACAATATTTCTAATAGTGGCACTTATAAACTCATTTAACTTAATAGATGGCGTTGACGGTCTTTCTGGTGGAATTGCTATGATTGCCAGTGCTGGTTTTGCTCTTTGGTTTGCTTTAAATAATGAATGGTCTTTGGCATGCCTTGGCTTTTCAATGTCTGCGTCTTTGTTGGGTTTCTTGCGATATAACTTTTCTCCAACCAACAAAATATTTATGGGAGATACTGGTTCATTAATAGTCGGATTTGTAGTTGCAGTATTGGCCATCAAGTTTGTTCAACACAATGTTTTTAATACAAATCATAACTCAGTATATCAAAATGCTCCCGTAATTGCAATAGTTTTGCTTTCAGTTCCTATTTTTGATACTTTACGAGTTTTTGGCTTAAGAATTTTAAAGGGTAAATCGCCTTTTAAAGCAGATAGGTTGCACCTACACCATTTAATGGTCGATAATGGGCTTTCCCACATTGCTACTTCATTTATTCTTTATTTCGCTACAATTTCACTTACCACTTTTACGTACGTTTTGAGAACTTACTTTACAAATACTCAATTATCAGTATCGCTTTTGATTTTATTTTTAGCCTATCTTTTATTGGCTAGACAGCTAGAAGTAAGAAGATTGAAGTTTTATAAGCAGAAGATTTCGAATAAAGAAGCTGAAAAAAATTTGAAATCAATGAGAAAGCCTTCATTAAAATTTGAAAGAAGCATAAATCCAAACTGACAAAAATATTCTTAAAAAAAAGCCAGACTGAATAGTCTGGCTTTTTTTATTCCCATTCAATGGTAGCAGGTGGCTTTGAACTTATATCATAAACGACTCTGTTAACACCCCGAACTTTATTGATAATATTATTTGAAACTTCTCCTAGAAATTCATAAGGCAAATGTGCCCAGTCAGCAGTCATACCATCTACACTAGTTACAGCTCTTAAAGCTACCACGCTCTCATAAGTACGTTCGTCGCCCATAACACCTACACTTTGTACTGGCAATAACATTGCTCCTGCCTGCCAAATAGAATCATATAATCCCTTTTCTTTTAAACCTGAAATAAACACATCATCTACATTTTGAAGGATCTCTACTTTTTCGGCGGTCACCTCTCCAAGAATTCTAATTCCTAAGCCTGGGCCTGGAAATGGGTGTCTACCTAAAATATGTTGTGGCATATCCATAGATTTTCCAACTAACCTTACACCATCCTTAAAAAGAGTTTTTAGCGGCTCTACAATTTTTAGTTTCATATAATCTGGCAAGCCACCAACATTGTGATGAGACTTTATCGTTACAGAAGGTCCTTTTACTGAAACCGATTCTATAATATCCGGATAAATTGTACCTTGTCCAAGCCACTTAACATCTGAAATTTTGTGTGCTTCATCGTCAAAAACTTCAATGAAAGTTTTACCAATTGCTTTTCTTTTTGCTTCAGGATCGGTCAGGCCTTTTAATGCTGCATAAAATCTTTTTGACGCATCCACACCAATGACATTTAACCCTAATCCTTTATAAGACTCCAATACTTGCTGGTATTCATTTTTCCTTAGCAAACCATTGTCAACAAAAATGCAATACAGATTTTTACCAATAGCTTTATGAATCAATAAAGCCGCTACTGACGAATCAACACCACCAGAAAGTCCCAAAACTACTTTATCTTCTCCTAGTTGCTCTTTTAATTCCACAACAGAAGTTTCAACGAATGAGTTTGGTGTATAACTTTGGTCGCATCCACATATTTTCACAACAAAGTTCTCGAGTATTTTAACCCCATCTGTAGAATGAGTAACTTCTGGGTGAAACTGAATACCAAATGTCTTTTCGTTTTCAAATACAAAACCTGCATTTTTTACTGAAGACGTTGATGCCAATAACCTTGCACCTTCTGGAAGTTTTGTGATGGTATCTCCATGTGACATCCATACTTGAGAATTTCGTGAAATACCACTAAATAACTCATTTTCGGAATCAAATTCTTCCAGAACAGCTCTCCCGTATTCCCGGGTGTTGGAAGCTTCTACGCTACCTGCAAAATTATTCGCCATCATTTGAGCTCCATAGCAAACACCCAAAATTGGTAATTTACCTCTCCATTGTTCTAGGGCAATATTGGGAGATTCCTCGTCTCTAACAGAACATGGGCTACCCGAGAGTATTATTCCTTTTAAATTTTCAGTAATTTCTGGAAGATGGTGAAATGGATGAATTTCGCAATAAACGTTTAATTCTCTCACTCTTCTGGCTATCAATTGGGTATATTGTGACCCAAAATCTATGATTAAAATTTCTTGTTCTCTCATCAAATCCTTTCTCTTTTATTATTTATTCAAACTCCTTTGGTTTTTTAACTTGCTTTTCAATTCCAAACATTACTTTTGCAATCTTACATTTTTATAAAAACAGAAAAAGATTATTGGATGAATATTGCATTGTATTTGGCTAAAAAAATTCAACATACCAAAAATCAAACCTTTTCTTCTATTATCATTAAAGTCGGAATTGCAAGCATTGCTATTGCCGTGTCAGTGCTTATACTTTCTTTTTTTATACTTGTTGGATTCAAAAATACCATCAAAAAGAAACTTTTTAGCCAAACCTCCCACATTCAAGTTAACAAAATTACACTTAATCGCTCGTTTGAGGAAGCGACCATGGCAAATAATTTGGATTTTTTTAATAAATCCATAAAATTGCCAGAGGTAAAGTCTATAAATAAAGTCGCTTTAAAGTCTGTAATTCTAAAATCTGAAGAAGAAATATCTGGTGTAGTACTCAAAGGCATAGATTCGAAATACGATTGGAATGAATTTGAGCAGAATATAATAGAAGGTAGAAAGTTATCATTTTTAGCTGAGAATGAAATTATTATTAGTAAAAAAATAGCAAACGAATTACAACTAAAACTCGAGGATGACTTATTGGTTTATTTTATCCAAAATCCTCCTAGAGCAAGGAAGCTAAAAATTGTTGGGATATATGATTCTAATGTAGAGGAATTAGATCAGGTTTATGTATTAACAAATTTAAAATTGATTCAAAAAATCAATAATTGGGAAAAAGGGGAATTTGGTCACTACGAGATTTTTATAAAAGACGTTGAGACAATTGATGAGGTAAAGAAAAAATTGCTAGAGATTTTTCCTCAAGAATATGAAGTTTTAAAAGTTCCTGAGATTTTACCACAATTTTTCGATTGGTTCAAATTGTTGGACCGGAACATTATTATGGTTATAGCACTCATTACAATTGTTGCTGCTTTCAATATGATTTCTGTGCTTTTAATCATGATTATGGAAAGAACTCCAATGATAGGCCTCTTAAAGGCTGTAGGAACACAAAATACGCAAATAAGGAACATTTTCCTTATAAATGGTTCGAAAATTATACTTTGGGGATTGTTTTGGGGAAATTTACTTGGAATTGGAATAGCTTATTTACAATCAACATATAAGCTGGTTAAATTGGATGCTGCCAATTATTACATGAATTATGTTCCCATTGATTGGAATTGGTGGATTGTATTGATAGTTAATCTTTCTGTTTTTGTTGTGGTATTATTGGTAACTTATTTACCATCGCTTATTATAAAGAAAATAAGCCCTGTAGAAGCCCTAAAATACAAAGATTGAGCAACTTGTGGTCACTCAATCTTCGATATAATTTTATTAAATTAGTATCTATCAACAGAAACTGCAGAAAGTCCGCTTTTGATTTCTAAATAAATTTTGTTGGTTGCTGTTTCGAAATTATCCGTTTTCCAAGTTCCTGAACTTGATTTCGAAAATCCATCAAAATCTTTGGCGTTCAATGCTCCGTCCATCTTGATTTGACATGCAACTCCTCTTGGTACCATAATCTTAACTTTAGCTACTCCACTTTCTACTCTTACTTTTGATTCTTTTAATTTATCACCGAGTTTCAAACTTATATCAGCAGCACCAGTTTCCATTTTGATGTCCTTTATTTTATAATCAGACAAATCGAATTTTAGCTCTCCGGCCCCAACTCCTAAATCTAGATTCCAAATCGGCGTTTTATTTAACTTCAGATTGACATCGTTGTTTATTCCTTTGCCGATTCTAATATTGTCAGAGCCATTTTTGGAACTCATCTTAAAGGAAATTTCATGTGTAGTTCCCTTTTTTTCATCTTCTAGGTTGAATTTGTTCTCAAAAAGCCTAGTTTCAGCAGAAAACAAATCGTTTCCAGAAGCTTCACCCAAAAAGAACTCTGCAGCTCCTCCTCCAATTTCTAAATTAACTTCTTCAACAGACTTGTCGAAAGGCACACTAAAGTTTTGAGATGTTTTTGAGTTCGAAGTGCTGTCTTCATCAAAACTAAAATCGTTATCATTGTCATCCATTTCCACATCAAAATCAAAATCATCGTTGATTTCTGACCTCACTTTGTCAATGGCCGAGGTAGATGCGTTGTAAATGGCTAATGGTATTGCAAAAGCCACCAAAAGGGCAGTAGTAGGATTAAAAACCGTTCTTTTGGGAGTAAAAAACACTGCTATACCACCCAATATTATGAGTACTGGCCAATATTTAGCCAACTCTCGCATAGAAACCTCAAACTGAAACCAATCATTTACGACGCCGAGCATCAAGACTCCAAAGGCTACCAAAATGGCTCCTAAAAAAATATTACCGTTATTTTTCATAGATATTTAGGATTAATAACCGGTACCGGTTGGATTGCTATTATTTACATCTCCATTATTTTCATCCTTGTCTTTAACAATTATCCAAACACCCAAGCCAATTAGAATTAAAGGCCACATGTTTTTCAAATATGAAAAAAGGTTTATGTCAAAGAATGTTTTGAAGGAAAAAACTGCACCTAAAATGATAAGGATTAAACCTCCTACCATATTTCCGTTTCTTGATTGATTGCTCATGTCTGCTATTGGTTTTAAAATTGTACTACTATCATAAACTTCACTGTTGTTCACCATCTCAAATTGGTGTTTGGGCAAAACTGCCCACATTATCAGGTACGAAATAACAATCGGAAATGGTGTAAAAAACAAGACAACAAATACAATTCGTACCAATGTAAGGTCTGTTTTCAAGTAACTTGCCAATCCCTGGCAAACTCCACCTAAAATACTGTTTTGGTTTTTAATTCTGTACATACATTATAGCTTTTTCATTAATTATGAAACAAACTTAGCCAGTTCGTCGGTACTATGTATTGCAAACTACATAAGTGGTATAAATACTTGATAAACCGAAAATATGTTATTTGAAAAATTAATTGAGGTCTTCAAGCTTTTCAAGAGCCTCCATGAGACCGTCATAATTATTAATACCTGGACGTACTTCTTTGCTGCCTTTGAATGCGTAACCGGCTATTTCTTGATTTTTGTTATCGATGTTATCGAATTCATAGCCGACCAAAGTATGGTATTCCTTTGACCACTGTTGTACTATTTCATTTATTTTTATATTCTTCAAAATAATGAAATTCACATTTAGATTTGACTCAAAATTTTCAACATTTTCAATTTCTAATATCTTTATAGTAGAATCAAGATCTTCTAGCATACTTTTTTGATTTTCATCAAAAATAAAACCATCTAGCTTGTAATGGTTTAGGGCTTCAATAATTTTAAAAATATCATTGGTATTGAAAGAGCCCAAAATCTTTACACCACTTAACCAGTTTTTTATTTCTTCAAATTCCTTCAAATCAACAAAATCAGGACTTTCAGGATTTAAATCAAAAGAAATAAAATCTACCATCATACCTGAGCAATACCTAGCTTCTGACAAACTTGTTATGTTCTTTACCAAAATAGTTTTGGGCATCTTCTAAATGTTTTTTTTGCAAAATTAAGCAAGAACCATTCATATGGGTTTAATGTTACTTATTTTTGTATTTTAATTTTTAAACTAAACGGAGGACTTTGAATCCTCGCAGTGAGATTATGAGTAAGAAAGGACGTGTTTTGGTAGCCATGAGTGGCGGAATAGATAGCTCTTTGGCAGCTGTATTGTTACATGAGCAAGGTTATGAGGTTATAGGCATGACCATGAAAACCTGGGATTATGCATCCTCAGGTGGTACAAAAAAAGAAACAGGCTGTTGTAGCCTTGATTCAATAAATGATGCAAGAGCCATTGCAGTGGATTTGGGATTTCCTCACTATATATTAGACATTCGTTCTGAATTTGGTGATTTTGTGATAGATCATTTCACTGGTGAGTATCTCGAAGGAAGAACTCCCAACCCGTGCGTTTTATGCAATACACATATCAAATGGGATGCTTTATTGAGAAGGGCAGATAATTTAGACTGTGAGTTTATTGCCACTGGACATTACGCCAAAATCAGAGAAGAAGGTGGCCGATATGTGATTTCGAAAGGGGTGGACAGTACAAAAGACCAAAGTTATGTGCTCTGGGGAGTTTCACAAGAAAGTCTGTCACGCACAATTTTGCCTCTTGGAGGATATACAAAAGAAGAAATAAGAACCATGGCCAAACAAAAAGGATTCTACGATTTAGTAAACAAATCCGAATCTTATGAAATCTGCTTTGTTCCTGATAATGATTATCGTGGATTCTTAAAAAGGCGAGTGGAAGGATTAGAAGAAAGAGTAAATGGCGGTAATTTTGTTCTTGAAACAGGTGAAATAGTTGGAAAAAACGAAGGTTATCCATTTTATACCATCGGACAAAGAAAAGGTCTAAAAATAGCAATGGGCTATCCGGTTTTCGTAACAGAGATTCGAAAAGAAACCAATGAAGTAGTCCTTGGAACCGAAGAATATCTTTTGAAAAATGCCATGACTGTGGGTAAACTTAATCTTCAAAAATATGCTGCCATACCTGAAGGAGGCTTAGATACCGTCACGAAAATTAGATATAAAGATAAAGGTCAATCAGCATACATTAAGCAGATTGAGTCTGATAAAATAGAAGCATATTTCCAAGAATCAGTAGCCGCAATTGCCCCAGGACAAGCAGCGGTGTTTTATGAGGGGGAAGATGTGATAGGTGGTGGGTGGATTCTTAAAAACTTCAGAGTTTAAAGACTAAAAAGGATATTCTTCGTCTAAATTTGGATTAGGGTTTTCCTGATCCAAATTCATTTTGCTCTTAAAGGTTTGAAATCCAGGATCAACGGCTTGAGATTCAAATTGACTAATACCTGAATGTTGACTAAAGGAATTTGGAATAGATGAAGCACCAGAATATTCTCCAATATTGGCAAACTTTGTAAATTTACCAATAAACTGAAGCCGAATATTCTCGATAGTTCCCGCTCGATTTTTGGCAATAATCAGTTCACCGATTCCTTCGGTTGAATTTCCTTGTTCATCCTCTGTAATTTTATAATACTCTGGACGATACAAAAACATTACCATGTCGGCATCTTGCTCAATTGATCCAGATTCTCTCAAATCTGATAATTGTGGACGTTTATCTCCTCCTCTAGTTTCTACTGCTCTACTCAACTGTGAAAGTGCCAAAACAGGCACTTCAAGTTCTTTGGCAAGGTTTTTCAAAGACCTCGAAATAGCTGCAATCTCTTGCTCACGGCTGCTTGAGACACCTGAACCGTCGTCCCCAGTCATCAACTGCAAATAATCGATGATAACCATTTGAATATTGTGCTGAGCTTTTAATCTCCTACATTTTGCCCTTAATTCAAGAATAGAGAGGGCAGGAGTGTCGTCAATAAATATATTGGCTTTTGAAAGTTTTTCTATGCGATGATGAAGTTGTTCCCATTCATGACCTTGCAAAGTACCTTTTCTCAGTTTTTCACTATCAATCTCTGCTTCAGCTGATATCATCCTAAGCATAAGTTGCGTAGCTGACATTTCCAAAGAAAAAATAGCAATTGGAATATCATGATCTACAGCAGCATTTCTCATTGAAGAAACCACAAATGCAGTTTTACCCATACCGGGTCTAGCGGCAATAATCGTTAGCTCTGTTTTTTGCCAACCACCAGTAAGATTATCCAAATCAGTAAAACCACTCGCTATGCCCGTTAAACCATCAACATTCGTCTGTTTTTTGTGCTCTAACTCATCAATCGTATTCCGCATGATGGTGTTAGCATCGAGGTAATTTTTTCTAATATTTTTTTCAGATATTCCAAAGAAAGACTGTTCTGTTTTGTTCAGCAGATCAAAAACATCAAAATTGTCAGAAAAACCATCTTCTAAAATCTCTCCAGCAACTCTAATCATTTCTCTTTTGATGGCTGACTGCGAAATCGCCATGGCATGGTACTCAATATTAGCCGCTGAGTTAATTTTGCTACTTAATGTCGCAATGTATTTAGCTCCACCTGCTTTCTGTATTAGGCCGTTTTTTCTGAGATTTCTTATAACATTTAAGGAATCGATGGGTTCAGAGCTTTTGAAAAGCTCTGTGATAGTGGAAAAAATAAGTTGGTGAGCTTCAGAATAAAAACTTTCTATGTTGAGTAGCTCATTCACAAGCCCAAAGGCATCCTTATCGATGAGAATAGCTCCCAAAACCGCCTCTTCCATTTCTGGGGTTTGGGGAGCCATTTTACCTCTTTGCAGAGCTAAATTCTCACTGACAATCGATGTATTTATAAATTCACTCAAAGCCTGTTTTTTTCAATTGGGTTAACGAAATACAATATTACATTAAAAAAAAATGATAATAAAATCAACCAAAATGAACGATTTTAGAAAGGATTATTTATCAGTATTTTAAATAGGTAACAATAATTTTTTGTGGAAAAATCGATGAAATTGTTAATAATTTTTCCAAATTTGATGAAAATTAAAATTAGGTTAACAATTGACTGAAAAAACAATAAAACTAGAATCGTCTTCATTAAATGAATTCTTCGGATTTCAGAACGAAAACATTAAAGAAATAGCCAAAACATACCCTCAGAGCAAAATTATCTCCCGTGGAGATGAAATATTCTTAAAAGGTCCAGAAAAAGATGTAAACCAACTGAGTAGTTTGTTTGAGAAACTTTTAGCCCATTTTGAGAAGACTGGCCATCTTTCATTAGAAAATATCAAGAACTATTTAGAAGGTGAAACGCAGCATATAGATGAGATATTGAACCAGAAAGACATTATTGTACATGGCAATAGAGGTTTGATTGTAAAAGCCAAAACACTAAACCAAAAAAGGCTTGTTGAAGCTTCTGAAAAATCAGATATTGTGTTTGCAATTGGACCAGCTGGAACTGGAAAAACATACACAGCTGTCGCCTTGGCGGTTAGGGCTTTAAAGGATAAAAAAGTTAAGAAAATCATTATTACTCGGCCTGCGGTTGAGGCTGGAGAAAACCTTGGTTTTTTGCCTGGTGACTTGAAAGAAAAAATTGATCCATATTTGAGACCCATTTACGATGCTCTTGAAGACATGGTTTCGAGCGAAAAATTGAAAGCGTTCTTAGAGAAAAACACAATAGAGATTGCCCCTTTGGCTTATATGAGAGGAAGAACACTAGACAATGCGTTTATTCTATTAGATGAAGCTCAGAATACCACCCCAATGCAGCTCAAGATGTTTCTTACTAGAATGGGGCCTGCTTCTAAAATAATCGTAACAGGTGACAAAACCCAAGTGGATTTACCGAAGAACCAAAAATCAGGTTTAGAAGATGCAGAAAAGAAACTTCAAAAAATAAATGGAATTGACTTTATTGAGTTAGACGGAAAAGATGTAGTAAGGCATCCATTGGTTGTACAAATATTGCAAGCATATGAAAAAGCCGATTCTTAGTCTTTTAATTCTTGTTTTCTGTGTTTTAAACCTCAGTGCACAAAGAAAATGTGCCGTTGGCGATGTGGCTGATGAAAAACTAAAAAGAAGGCATGAAATTCTAAATAGAAAGCTTCAAGATTATTATCAAAAATATGAAAAACAAAGCATATTTGCTGATAAACTCATAAGAATTCCTGTTGTTGTACACATAATACATAATAATTTATCAGGTAAAATTGGTGGAGAAGGCAATAACAACATATCCGACGAGCAAGTATTTTCTCAAATTAGGGTTCTGAATGAAGATTACAGGAAAAAAATCTCCACACCGGGATTTAATAATTCTCCAGTTGGGACAGATATGAATATTGAATTCTATCTGGCAGATAAAGACCCAGATGGAAATCCAAATGTAGGAATTAATAGGATTTATTCTTCAAAGTCCAGCTTTGATGTATTTGATGAAAATACTTTGTTATCCAGTTTGTCCTATTGGGACTCCAATCGATATTTAAATATTTGGGTTACCACACTAAAGGACGATTTCTTAGGTTATGCCGAATTTCCAATTGGAGAATTTGACGGATTAGAACTTGAAGAAATTGATGAAACCATTGATGGGGTGATGATTGACCACAGAGCATTCGGGAGTAAAACAGGAACCTCAACCAACGGAGTTTATACCCATGGAAGAACCCTCACACACGAAATTGGTCATTGGTTGGGCTTGATTCACACTTGGGGCGATGAATATTGTGGAGACGATTTTTGTAACGATACTCCACCAACAGAAAGTGGAAACTTAAGTATAAAATGTACACCCAAATATTCCAATTGTAGAGGGACTAGAACGCAGAACATGATTGAAAACTACATGGATTATACAGCAGATAGTTGTATGAATGTTTTCACAAACGACCAAAAATCTAGAGTTAGGGCTATATTAGAGGTGAGTAAAAGGAGGAAACGATTAGTTACAAACTCCGAATTTAACCTTCCACAAACGGAAAAATTGATTGTAAAAGTATTAGAAAACCCATCTTCAACAGAATACTTGCAGTTCCAAATCCTATTAAATGCCTTTGCAAACTTTAATTACGAAATATTTGATGCTTCTGGAAAGCAAATTGTTCAAGCAACCTTCGAAGACTCACCGAGCAGGCTTATTCAAATTCCAAAAATTGATTTAGGCAAAGGAATCTATAATTTAAGGGTAAAATCTGGAGAAGAGATTGTATATAAAAGGTTAATTTCTCAATAAAATTACAATTGCCGAAATTTAGATTTCCTTTCAGATTTGTTTTTGTTTAATTTTGAATTCTTTAAAGCATTTAGCTCTCCAAAATAAATCTATGGAAATAAAAAAGTCCGAAAAGCCAAAATTTGATGATATTTTCATGGAATTAGCCAGTAATTTGGCTAAAAGGTCGCATTGCATAAAAGCTCAAGTAGGGGCGGTTTTAGTAAACGAAACAAGAATTATTTCGATAGGATATAACGGCCCGCCTTCAGGAACCCACAATTGCGATGAAGACTTTGGTGATGTGGGCTGTCCAAGAGACTCAAAGGGCAGTTGTTCATTGGCACTTCATGCTGAACAAAATGCCATACTATATGCATCAAAAAATGGTGCGAAAGTAGAAGGTTCAACGCTTTATGTAACTTTATCTCCATGCATCGCCTGTGCAAGAGTTATATATTCTATGAAAATCAAAAAGGTATTTTTCTTGAATTCTTATGCTACATATAAAGGAATTCCCAGTGATGAGGGTGTTGATTTTCTAAGAAAATTTGGGGTTGAAGTAGTTAAATACGAACTGTTATGAATTATTTGGCTCATCTTTTTCTGGCTGGAAGCAATGATGGAGTAATTCTGGGGAATCTTTTGGAAGATTTTGTTACAGGCCATATAGAAAATGAAACCAATGGTAAGTTGCCAAAGGATGTCAAAATTGGTCTTTTAATGCACCGTCAAATAGATACTATGACGGATTCACACCCTGTGGTAAAAGAATGTAAGGAACTTTTTTACCCAAAATTTGGGAAATATTCTCCCATCATTATTGATGTTTTATTTGATCATTATTTGGTAAAAAACTGGGAAATTTTCACTGAAGAAGCATTTGATGTCTTTAGGCCAAGGGTTTATAAATCTCTAAAGAGCTATTTGGATATACAACCAGAGCATCTTCAGGGAATGATAAATTCGATGATAGAGCATGATTGGTTAAAGAATTACAAAGAAAACTGGGGACTAGAAAGAGCTTTCCTTAACCTTAATAAAAGAATAAATAAGCCTGAAATAGATTTAAGATTATCTTTGAAGGAATTTGAGGAGAATTACTATTTCATCAATGAAAAATTCTTGGAATTCTTTGAAGAATTAAAAAAACATTGTGACAAATTATTGAAAGAACATAAACTCGATGGCAAATAATTATCAGCAAATTATAGACAAACTGGAAGGGAAATCGCTCAAACCAGTATATTTACTGCATGGAAACGAGCCTTTTTATGTAGATCAGTTTGTCAATAAAATATTAGACATTGCCATTCCAGATTTTGAAAAGGGTTTCAATGAGTATGTGTTGTATGGAAAAGATATTACAACTGGCGACATAATAAACTATGCCAGGAAATTCCCAATGATGGCCGAAAGGCAATTGGTGCTTGTAAAAGAAGCTCACATGATGGCAGATTTGTCTAACAAAGACAACCTGGCATTGATCGAAAATTATGCGAATAATCCTTTAAGTTCTACGATTTTGGTTTTGAGTTTTGGAAAACCACAAGATGAGCGAAAAACCTGGGTAAAGGCATTTGCAAAGCATGGGCTAAATATGAACTTCAAAAAAATGTATGATTATGAAATTCCAGATTTTATAATTTCGCATTGTGCTTCTCTTAATCTTAAAATAAGTCCTAAGGCAGTCCAATTACTTTCTGAACACATTGGAAACAACCTACAAGCCATTCATAATGAAATTGATAAGCTTAAGGTAAACCTTAAGGCAGATGAAGCCATTGATGCCTCTACGATTGAAAAGTATGTAGGAATTTCCAAAGACTACAATGTTTTTGAATTACAAAAGGCATTAACAGAGAAAAATGCAAAAAGGAGTTTTCAAATAGTGAAGTACTTTGGGGACAACACAAAAGACCACCCAATCACACCAAATATTATTATTCTGTATAATTTTTTCTCGAAAGTGCTTTTACTACATGGTCTTAAAAATCAATCGGATGCTGATTTAGCGAAAAATATGGGGGTAAATGCCTATTTCTTGAAAGATTATAAAAAAGCAGCTTCTTTATATCCTATAGGTCAATTGATGAAAGTTATTCATGCCCTAAATATTGCAGATCAAAAATCGAAAGGTGTAGAAGCTGGCTCAATATCTGAAGGTGACATCTACAAAGACTTGATTTTCAATATTCTAAACTAAGGTAAGCTTATTTTTCATTCTTCTTAATGACTCTTCTGAGGTGTAATTCTCCATTTCTGACAAATCAACCCATTTCAATTGATTGGTCTCGTGGTTTTGTATCAAAGGGATTTTAGAATCAGCCAACAGCAAATATCTTACATCAAAATGTTCGTGTTCAGGAATTCCTTTATTTTCTGGAATCATATGAATGTCTAAATCAAATATCGGCTGAGCTTGATTTTTAATCACTAAACCTGTTTCCTCAAAAACCTCCTTAATTGCTACCGAAAGTGTATCTTTATCTCCATCGCAATGACCTCCTGGCTGCAGCCATTTATTGAGTTTTTTATGATGAAGTAGCAGTATTTTGTTGTTTTTTTTGTCAAAAATAAAAGCAGATGCTGTAATATGGCCAACTAGTAAATGTCTTTCAAAGCAATCCTCATATTTCTGAACAAATTCTATAAATCTTTTTTTAATCAATTTCTCTGATTCATATATACCATTATAGGACGCTATTAACTCCAATATTTTTTTCATTTCTTTTTATTATTCCCAAATTGCAATTCCATTTGGTTTTAGACCAATATTAATTTTCTTTTTTACTGCTTTTGACAAAACATCCACAACCTGAACCGAATTTCCTTTTTGATTGACTATTAAAGCGGTCTTACCATCTTTCAGGAAACCGATTTGATGCGGATCACTATCCGTCAAAATCTCAGATTTTTTCAGCCACTCTGTTTGGTTTTTTTTATAAACAAATACTTTATTGGCTTTGGGAGCACAAACCCACAATTCGCTTAAAAATGAGTTATAGACTACAAAACCAGGTATAAAATCAAAATCTATAAAATCAATCACTTTAAAATCATCGAGATTTACAATATTTAAACTCTTAGTATTTGAGTTTTCAACCAAAACTGTGGCTTGGTTCCATCCTGGCCAAACATTCGTTGGGAAAGGGTCTACTTTTATTTCTTTTACTATTACTTTTGATTTGGCATCAATTACTGTCAAAAAGGAGGTTTCTCCGCTAGCAACCACCGCTAAATCACCATTTTTGGCAAAAATAAGTTCTGTCGGGTCTGGCCCAACTGAAATTTCCTTTATAGAATTATAATTCACAGCATCAAAAACTTGTACCTTGCCTGAATGTGAAACTAAACTCGTCCAAATTTCTTTTTGGTCAGGGGAGAAAATTGCATTGTGGTTGGCAAAAGTTAACGGAATAATTTTTTCAGTCTGGTCGGAGAGGTTTAGGATTCCGATATTTCCTTTTACAGAAGCTCCATGCAAACCTCCATGTCCATTTGAAAAGTCATATTCTGGAAAAGCTATTGAGAACTTGGAAAAATCATTTGAAAAATAGATATGATGACCAAATGAATTTCCTGCATTTTTGAAATAATATCGACCTTTTTCCTCAAAACTTTCAGTATCAATAACAGATATACTATTTTCTCCACCATTTATAACAAAAGCGGAACCTTTCTCAAATAATAATGGTGGCATAGAATCCTTCCTCGAACAGGAAACTAATAAAAATAACAAGAAAATATATTTCATAAAAAAACGCTGCCTTTGAGAAGACAACGTTTTTTCAGACAAAAAATTTATCAATTTTGTTTATTTAGAAACTAAAGTCATAACAATTTGAGATAACGTACTAATAATTAACGCAAAGAAGCTTTTAAGAAGGCTTTTTCCAGATTCCAACTTCTCCTCTGTTTTTCCGTTATCTTTGATTTCCACTGGGTTATTAAAGATAGCTGTTGAATTCACAGTTGATTTTGAGTTAATAACCATTAATTTTCCTGCCTTCTGCTGTTGATTGGCAATTCGAGGATTGCTCACAATACCAAAGCTTGACAATGAGAAAGTTGCAGAAATCAATAAAAGAAAAAGAACTAATTTTTTCATTAGTGATATTTTTTTGTCAAAAATAATATACAAAAGGATATTTACAACAAAATATTACAAAATTTTTCCGACCATTTCTTCAGGTTTTACCCACTCATCAAATTCATCGGCAGTCACATAACCTAGAGCAATTGCCGTTTCTTTAAGCGTACTACCGTTTTTGTGGGCAGTTTGAGCTATTTCCGCAGCTTTATAATACCCTATTTTAGTATTCAAGGCTGTTACCAGCATCAACGAATTATTCACATGCTTCTTAATATTTTCATGCAAAGGTTGTATTCCCACAGCACATTTGTCATTAAACGATACACAAACATCTCCAATAAGTCTCGCTGAATGAAGGAAGTTGAAAATCATCATGGGTTTAAACACATTTAGTTCAAAATGACCGTTTGAACCCCCAATATTAATGGCCACATCGTTACCAAGAATTTGAGCAGCTGCCATTGTCATGGCCTCGCATTGCGTAGGATTGACTTTTCCTGGCATAATTGAAGACCCAGGTTCATTATCTGGAATGTATATTTCGCCAATACCAGATCGTGGACCTGACGACAACATTCTGACGTCATTGCCAATTTTCATTAGGCTTACTGCAACGGTTTTCAAAGCACCGTGTGCTTCCACAATAGCATCATGGGCTGCAAGGGCTTCAAATTTATTTTCGGCAGTCCTAAAAGGCAAACCGGTAAGCTTAGCAATTTGACCAGCCACATTTTCTGAATATCCATCAGGCGTATTAATGCCAGTACCAACGGCGGTACCACCTAGTGCTAGCTCAGATAAATGATCCAGGGTATGGTTGATTGCTTTCAAACCATGGTTTAGCTGTGAAACGTATCCCGAAAATTCCTGCCCAAGTGTTAAAGGTGTTGCATCCATGAAGTGCGTTCGGCCGATTTTAACGACATGCATAAACTCTTTTGATTTGGCAGAAAGCGTATCTCTGAGTTTTTCAATTCCTGGGATTGTTTTCTCTACCAACATCTTATAGGCTGCAATGTGCATAGCAGTTGGAAAGGTATCATTTGAGGATTGTGACTTGTTTACATCGTCATTTGGATGTAAAAACTTCGCTTTGTCATTCAATTCACCACCTTTTAAGACATGGGCTCTGTAAGCAATAACTTCATTACAGTTCATGTTTGATTGCGTACCAGAACCCGTTTGCCATACCACCAATGGAAACTGATCATCTAGTTTTCCTTCTAATATTTCATCACAAACTACACCAATAAGCTTTGCTTTTTCTTCATCCAAAACTCCTGCTTCAAAATTTGCTAAAGCAGCACCATGTTTCAAATAGGCAAAAGCTTTGATGATTTCTTTAGGCATCTTGTTGATGTCTTGTGCAATTTGGAAATTCTCAATCGAACGTTGTGTTTGAGCCCCCCAATAAACATGTGAAGGTACTTGAACTTCGCCCATTGTATCTTTTTCTATCCTGTAGTCCATTTTTTTATCTATTTTTTTACAAATTTAGTATCGATTTGAATAATATCAAACTTAGAATTATACAATTTATTTAGCCGAATTTCTCGTATTATCTTTGAAAAACAAAATAAACAGTATTAGAACACCAGCAGCAATGTAAGCAGGAACCATCCAAACACCAGACCAATCGTGTTTGGTAACTCCATCTACAACTGATGTATATTTGGTAAGGACTTTTCCCGATAAATAGGAACCAATTCCCATACCTACACCATAAGTTGCAAAAGTTATGAGCCCTTGGGCAGAATTCTTTATTTTTTCTCCTGCTTTGTTATCGGTGTAAATTTGTCCCGTTACAAAAAAGAAGTCATAACATACGCCATGGAGCAATATTGCAATATATAAAACCCACTCAGACGAAATTCCATCGCCGTATCCAAAGCAAACAAAACGTGTAATCCAAGCAATCAAACCTACAATTAACATCTTTTTTATGCCAAATTTTTGCAAAGCAAAAGGAATAAGTAACATAAATCCAACTTCTGAAACCTGACCGAGTGACATTTTATTCTCTACATTAGTCATATTTGATTCGGTAAGAGATAAATTTCCATGGGCATAATAAAATGCCAAAGGTATACAAACCAAAACAGACGAAATGAAGAATATTAAAAAGGAACGATCCTTAAACAACACGAATGCATCAGTGCCTAAAATTTGACCGATAGTGGCATTTCCAGTTGCCTTTGGTGGGGTATTGGGCAAAGTAAATGCAAAAACAGCCCAAGCAAGTGAGGTAAACATGGCAATCTGGAAAATTGTTACTTTATCTCCAACTTCATAAAAACCTATAATATTGGTAACTACTATCCATGCTATCGTGCCTAAAACCCTAATAACTGGAAATTCCTTTCCCGGATCTTTCATTTGATTCATTGCAATTGAACTTGACAAGGCCAAATTGGGAGCAAATGTTAGGGTGTAGGCCAAAATATACCAGAAAAAATTATCAGCCGATTGGTTTTGAATAAGAAAATAAAGGATTCCAGCTCCTAATAAATTCAAAATCCCCATTACTTTTTGGGCTGAAAAATACCTATCGGCTATCATACCGATAAAAAATGGAGCAATAATAGAAGCAATGGAAAATGTTGCATAAGCATTGCCTATTTGGTCGCCATTGGCATTTAAAGTGGTGAACATGTATTTGCCCATTTGGCCATACCACGAGCCCCAGGTAAAAAACATCAGGAACATCATCAACATGAGCTGAATCCTTACAGTCAATTTCATAATATAATTAGGGTTTTACAGTTTTGTTTATTCTACAAACTAAAGCATTTTTTTAAAGCCTAAAAAATCATTTATCAAATATATTGCTGAAAAAATCCATAATTTTGCAGTATGAAATACTTTATAGAGGTATCATACCTTGGAACAAATTTTCATGGTTGGCAAATTCAACCCAATGCCCCGAGTATTCAAGGTGAATTGGAATTTGCTTTAAGCACCATTTTAGGCGAAAAAATATCGATTATGGGCAGTAGTCGAACAGATACGGGTGTTCATGCTAGACAGCAGTTTGCTCATTTTATTTTTCCCAAAAAAATAAATGACACTACAAATCTTAAAATTAGGCTAAACAAATTCTTAAGCGATGACATTTCAGTTAATAATATTTTTAAGGTATATCCCAACGATCACACCAGATTTGATGCTGTAACTAGAAAATATATTTACAGAATTATTCCTTTTAAAGACCCCTTTAAGAAAGATGTGGCAGCGGTTTACTTTAGAAATATGAATATTGCAGAACTAAACAAAGCTTCGCAAATTCTACTCAAACACATGGATTTTAAAAGTTTTAGTAAGGTAAAAACCGACGTTAAGACTTTTGATTGTAGGATAGAAGAAGCATTTTGGATACAAAATGGGGATACTTTAGAGTTTCACATAAGGGCCAATAGATTTTTAAGAGGCATGGTGAGGGCAATCGTTGGAACTTTGATAAATGTAGGAGTTTCGAAGATTTCTGTAGATGATTTTGAACAAATAATTTTAGAAAAAGATAGAACAAAAGCTGGGATTGCCGCCAAAGCCGAAGGTTTAACATTAGAAGAGGTAAATTACCCAGAAGGCTATTTTGAAAGATTTGTTAAGATTTCAGAAGCAGAAATGAGTGAAATGGGTCTAGCGAAAACATTATTCCTCAAGTATCAAGAAAATTTAGGCATTTCATTGTGTTTTCAAGGCTTCCAAGAAGAACTTGACAATTTGCCGGGAAAATATGCTTTTCCAACGGGAACTATCTTATTTGCAAAAGAAGGAGAAAATGTGGTTGGAATAGTTGCTCTTAAAAAGCTAGAAGACGGAATTTGTGAAATGAAGCGACTTTTTGTTCTTCCTGAATTTCAAGGTTATGGTATCGGAAAACTTTTGGCCGAGGCCTTAATTGAAAAAGCCAAAGACTTGAAATATAAAATTATGAAATTAGATACTTTGGGGCGTTTGGAATCCGCCGTGAGCTTATATAGAAATTTGGGATTTGAGGAGACAATTCCTTACAATGTTAATCCCGAGGATGATATTTTGTATTTTGAAAAACAATTATGACCGCAGAAATAGGAAAAAGTATAAGCAAAGCTCAAAATCTTTTGATGAATGGCAACATAGTGGCCATCCCTACGGAGACGGTTTATGGTTTAGCAGCAAATGCATTGGATCCTTTGGCGGTGAGCAAAATCTATGAAGCCAAAAACCGACCAAGTTTTGATCCCTTGATCATTCACGTTGGAAAAATATCAGATTTCGAAAAATATACCCTGAATTTCCCCAAAGAGCTTTTAGCTATTGCGAATAAATTTTGCCCAGGTCCTTTGACTTTTTTGGTAGAAAAAAGCGGAATAATTCCCGAAATAACAACTTCCGGTCTAAAAAAAGTGGCAATCAGGATTCCAAATCATCCCCTAACACTTGAATTATTAAATAAACTGGATTTCCCTTTGGCAGCACCGAGTGCCAATCCCTTTGGTTATGTTTCGCCCACCACACCTTTGCATGTTTTCGAACAATTGGGAGAAAGAATTCCATATATACTTGACGGAGGGCCATGCCAAGTAGGGTTGGAGTCAACCATTATCGGCATGGAAGATGAAAAACTGATTGTTTATAGAAAAGGTGGCTTAGAACTTGAAAGCCTAAAAAATTTATTTCTTGGGGAAATAATCATAAAAGATCATTCCAGTTCAAATCCTGAGGCACCTGGAATGCTAGATAAACATTATTCACCCAACAAACGTATAGAGATTCTTGAGCAAAAAGTAGATTTAAAGCATATTGACAAGGACAAAACAGGCTTCTTGTTATTTAATAAAGAAGTAGAGGGATTTGACAATCAATTTATTTTATCTGCCAATTCTGACTTAAAGGAAGCCGCTTTTAGACTTTTTGATGGATTAAGAAGCTTAGATAAACTTCCCATTGAGAAAATTTATATAGAATTGGTTCCCGAAATTGGCTTGGGATTAGCCATAAATGACAGGCTTAGGAGAGCAGCTGCAAAATCTTAATCTTCTAAAATCATAATTTCTATTCTTCTATTCTTTGCTTTATTCTCGTCAGTGTCATTGGGTACAATTGGTTCAGTCGAGCCTTTTCCGATGGTAATAATTCGTTCTGAGGCAATTCCTTTATTGAACAAATAATTGGCGACCACTTTTGCTCTAAACTCTGATAGACGTTGATTTAATCTTTGGTCTAACCCTTCATTATCTGTATGACCTGCTATTTCAATTTGGGCTTTAGGGTTTTGCTTTAGGTATTCAACTACACCGTCAAGTTTAGATTCAGCACCTTTCACCAATATTGTTTTACTTTTTTCAAAATTTACCCCTTCCAACGGATACTTGATTCCTTTTTTGATATCTAAGGCTGCCGAAGGAGGTCCTTGAACCTTTGCCGCTATTACTTTTTCCTCTTTTGGCGTCTCTATAACTGGTTTATCAACTTTTTCAATTGCCTTCTTTAACGGTTTTAAAGTCAATAAATATTCCAAGCTTTCAGGATTTGCTTGATTCAGCATGAAAGCTCCAGTATAGTTTTCAAAATCAGGTATTTGAATTTGCAAAGTATAGTTTCCATCAGATGAAATATTGCCTAAGAATCCATTTTTATCAAGATTGAAAGACAATTCCTCTGATTTGTTGTCATTTTTAGTTTTTAGGGTTGCCTTAATTTCAGGTGTTTTTGAAGGATCCAATTTATTATTAACTTTGAAAAGAATAGGGTAGGATTCTCTGAAAAGTGGAACAACAAATGCTGAATTTACCGCTTCTCTTCTATCTATTACCTTACTAATGCTTTTAAAATTGTCTTTTTTGACTTCAAGACTATAATTATTTGTTGCAGAAAGACTGACTCTTTTTCTGTCACCTTCCAAATCTTGTTTGATTTCAACCTTTTCTACTTGAATTTTAAAATTGGCATCAATCTTTTCTTTCGTAAATGCATCTATGGCAGAAAAATAAAAATTGCTAATTTCAAAAGCTGTCATTACCAATTGAATCTTATTTTGAGTCAAATCCAACCGCTGTTTCAAATTATTATAACCTTTGGCAGAAGCTTCGTAGTTATAACTCAGCTTAGGATTTACTTTATTGGAGATAAAAACTGACCTACTTGGGTCAAAACTCAAAGCAATGGCTTTGTTGTCACTTTCAAAAACTCTAAGTCTTGCATCTTTTATTGGAATCTTGGTTTGTTCATCCACAACAGTTATTTCAAAGGTTTCTAAAACATCCGCAACTTTCTTTTTTAGAAAAACCTCTATAGATTTATTTGTTTCAACATTTGCGGTAAAATCGTTATATCCAATTGCCGATACCTCAAAAAAATGTTTCTTCTCAGCATCTAAATTTACTGATTTTTGATTTTTTGTAACTTTCCCAGCAATCTCTTTTGATTGCTCGCTATAAACTTTTATGATGGCATTATTAATTGGATTTTTGGTTTCGAAATCAAATACGCTAATAACGTACTCGTTTGAGCCTTTTTTGAGTCTAAATGTGTAAAAGGTACTACCTGCTGCCAAAGATTTTACAAAAAAACTACCAGAACGATTGATATAACCATTGGCTTTGGACGCAATGCTATAGGTACCCGTCTCGGTGGGAACGTATGAATAGGCTTGCTTATTCGATGTATTCAACTTGGATTTCTTACCAGTAGGGCTAGTGATTTCAAGTTCTATTCCTAGCCTTTCGCTGGATTCTTCATCAAAAACATCAATTTGAAGAGAAGAACTTGGTGATAATCCATATTTTTTAGGTTTACCATCCAAAACAAAAGGTGATTTGAACTCCATAAAACCAGGAACAGTTGTTATAATAGTATAATTATCATTTCTATTTCCATCAAATAATACACGGCCATTTTCTATTTTTCCATCGAAAATCTTTTGTCCAGTTTCCATATGATTTATAGAAACAGTTCCGGCAGAAATTTTTAAGTTTGTAGATAAATCAAATAAACTAATTTCCTGCTGCATTCGGTTTTTAATCAGCTCTATTACTACTGTTTCTGTTTTTTGTTCCGCATCGATATCTAATTCCAGTTCTCGTGTATCTTTTAAATAGCCCTTGGCATTTGTTGTAATTTTATACTTTCCTTTCAATTCATAATAATACAGAATCTGCGGATTTTGTTCGTTTATTTTTTCCTTATTAGTTCTTGAAAAAAACACAATTTCAACATCAGAAGAAACAGGATCTTTGGTATCCGCATCAATTGTTGTAAGTTGCAATCTTCCAGATGGTTTAGGATTTAATTGAATTTCTAAAATGTCACCATCACTCAAATTCTCGCTTTCGAAAGATTTAACTTCATTATAAAAACCTACGGCTGTAACTGAAATCTTCAGAACTTTACCTCTTGGAATATCATAATATGTCTCTTTCTTGTTATTAATGAGTTTAATCTCTTGACCGCCAGGATCTAGTGTTACTTTTACTGTAAAATTCGACTGTAACTGATTTCCATCGAAACTATTAATGACCACTACCTTCAGCTTTATATTTTCAGGCACAAAAGCCTTTGATATATTTACTGAGGTAAATAAACAGAAAACTAAAAAAACAAAACCTCTTACCATCAAAATTGCCTTATTATCTTTGTTCTTTAAACTTCCAAAAAACCTAAAAATTATCTTACGATGATTTTCTCTTCAAATTTTCTGCCATGTTTGGTTTATATGACTACAATTTTAGAAGAATCTGAAATAAAAATCAATATTGGAGAACAATATAGGAAACAATCATTCAGAACTCGAGCAAACATTCTAGGTCCGCATCAAATAGAAACACTAACCGTTCCCATTCAAAAAGGTCCAAACAATGAAATTATTAAGGAAATAAAAATTGATAATTCTACCAACTGGCAAAGGTCCATCCGGAAGTCTATTGAAAATTGTTATAAAAAAAGTTCGTATTTCGAGTACTATGAATATATGTTTGAACCGTTATTTACCAAACATTATGCACATCTAATCGATCTAAACTATAAATCTCTGACAATATGTCTTGAATTATTGAAAATTAACACGACAATTTGTCAAGCTGAATTTTCCTATTTTGAGAATAAAAACGATTTTATTAGCTTTAATGCAAAGAATAGACTCGATTTTCCGGAATATTATGTGCCAAAAGAATATTTTCAAAACTTTGGCAACAAGTTTGAGCCTAATTTGAGTGTCATAGACCTTATTTTTTCGAAAGGACCAGAGAGCGTACAAATCCTGAGAAGCTCAAGGAAATCGGTCAATTGAACAATGTTTTAAAAAATAATGTTAATTCGATAAAAAAGGAGATTAAATGGAACCCAAGTTTTCACAAAGAGTAAAAGAAGTTATATCTCTTGCCCGTGAAGAGGCATTGAGATTGGGGCACGATTATATCGGAACTGAGCATCTTATCTTAGGAATGATTCGTGAAGGTGAAGGACTTGGTTTAGAACTGATTCAAAAGGCTGGTTTAAATCCAGAAGAATTAAGAACCTCTATCGAGAACTCTACAAGAGGAACAGCAACCAATACCATCAAAAACCTTTCTAACATTCCTCTGACCAGACAATCAGAGAAAGTACTTAAAATCACCCATTTAGAAGCAAAAATTTTCAAGTCTGATGTTATCGGAACTGAACATTTGTTGTTAGCTGTGCTGAGAGACGATGATAATTTGGGTTGCCAAATATTGAATCGTTATAGAATCAATTATAAATTGATCAAAGAAATGTTGGAATATCAACTAACTGGTCAGGAACCTACCATGGAAAGACCAGATACTGACGATGACGACAAATCATTTGGTGGTGGAAGTGGATCTTACGGTAGCCAGAAAGGCGATCCAAAAACTGGAGAAAAATCTAGAACGCCAATTTTGGACAATTTTGGAAGAGATTTGACCAAGATGGCTGAAATCGGGAAGTTAGATCCAATTGTTGGACGTGAAAAAGAAATAGAGAGAGTCGCTCAGATTTTATCTAGAAGAAAGAAAAACAATCCAATTCTAATTGGTGAGCCAGGTGTGGGTAAAACAGCCATCGCTGAAGGTTTAGCACTTAGAATTGTACAGAAAAAAGTTTCTCGTGTTCTTTTCGGAAAAAGAGTAGTTACGCTTGATTTGGCTTCTTTGGTAGCTGGAACGAAATACCGGGGTCAGTTTGAGGAAAGAATGAAAGCCGTAATGCTTGAAATCGAGAAAAATCCCCAAATCGTTCTTTTCATTGATGAAATACATACCATTGTAGGTGCTGGTGGTGCTAGTGGCTCTTTGGATGCCTCTAATATGTTCAAACCAGCTTTGGCCAGAGGAGATATTCAATGCGTTGGAGCAACAACTTTGGATGAATATCGTCAATACATTGAAAAAGATGGTGCTTTGGCAAGAAGATTCCAAATGGTTATGGTGGATGCTACATCTATCGATGAAACCATTGAGATTCTAAACAACATCAAAAGCAAATACGAAGATCACCACAATGTAACTTACTCTGATGAAGCCATTGTTTCCGCAGTAAAATACTCAGAAAGATACATTACGGACAGATTTTTACCTGACAAAGCCATAGATGTGATTGATGAAGTAGGAGCAAGAGTTCACATCAAAAACATCAATGTCCCTCAAGAAGTCGTAGATTTAGAAGAGGCTGTTGAGGAAATAAAATTAGAGAAAAATAGAGTCGTTAAAAGTCAAAGATACGAAGAAGCAGCTCAGCTGAGAGATCGTGAGAAAAAGCTTTTGGAACAACTTGAAAACGCCAAACAAGCTTGGGAAGAAGAATCTAAAACTTTGCGTCATATTGTAACTGAGGACCACGTAGGCGAGGTAATAGCCATGATGACGGGCATCCCAGTGAAAAAAGTCAATATGAATGAAGGCGATAAAATCCTGAAAATGGGTGATTCGCTTCGTGGAAGAATTGTTGGACAAGATGCCGCCGTGGAGAAACTTGTAAAGGCCATTCAAAGAACTAGAGTAGGTTTGAAAGATCCGAAAAAGCCTATTGGAACGTTCATTTTCTTAGGACCCACAGGTGTTGGTAAAACAGAATTGGCAAAAACGTTGACCGAATATCTTTTTGACAAAGAAGATGCTTTGATACGTATTGATATGAGTGAATACATGGAGAAATTCAGTATTTCGCGTCTCGTAGGAGCTCCTCCAGGATATGTAGGTTATGAAGAAGGCGGTCAATTGACTGAAAAAGTACGAAGAAAGCCATATTCTGTAGTGCTTTTAGATGAAATTGAAAAAGCACACCCAGATATTTTCAATATTTTGTTACAAGTATTGGATGATGGTATTTTGACAGATAGTTTGGGGAGAAGAGTTGATTTTAGAAACACAATCATCATCATGACCTCTAATATTGGTGTTAGAGACTTGAAGGACTTTGGTTCAGGAATTGGTTTTGCTACCAAATCAAGAGTTGAAAATCAGGATGATATGATAAAATCAACTATCCAGAATGCTTTGAAAAAGACTTTCTCACCAGAATTCTTAAACAGACTGGATGATGTTATCGTGTTTAACTCTCTTGCTAGAGAAGACATTCACAAAATCATTGATATTTCTCTCAAAAAGCTTTTCTCGAGAATTACTAGCATCGGTTATTCAATGGAATTGACCGAAAAAGCCAAAGATTTCTTAGCAGAAAAAGGTTACGACCAACAATATGGTGCTAGACCTTTAAACAGAGCCATTCAGAAATTTGTAGAGGATCCTTTAGCAGAGGAAATACTGAAAGGGACTTTGAGCGAAGGTGATGTGATCATGGTTGATCATGAAGAAAATGGTGAATTGTTGAAATTTAGCAAAAAGCCAAAAGAGGAAACGATTGAACAATAATTTTTAAAAAATATAAATCGATAGCACGGGAAAGGTTTCTCGTGCTATTTTTGTTTTATGAAAAAACTATTCTTATTCATTTGCTTAGTTGCTGCATTAAGTAGCCAAGCTCAGCAACTTTCGAAAGAAGCCAAATTTGGCTTGGTTACGATTTCTACAGGTTCGTCGGAAGACGCCATCTATCAAATATGGGGTCATACGGTATTGCACCTAAATGATCCCGTAAATGGCATAAATGAGTGTTACGATTATGGAACTTTCAGCTTTGACCAGCCTGGTTTTGTGGTAAAGTTTTTAAAAGGAACCTTACCTTATAAAATGGCAAAATACGATTTCCAGCCATTTATTGACCATTACAAATTCAAAGAAAATCGCTCGGCATCTGAACAAATTTTAAATTTATCAGCCCAACAAAAAGAGGACCTTCATCAATTTTTGACCAACAATTATTTACCAGAAAATCGGGAATACAAATACCGTTTTTTCTACTACAATTGTGCCAGTAGAATTCGGGATATTTTACAACAAGTTTGTAAAGATTCGCTTCAGTTTTCACCGACCTTGCATGCTGACTCAACCTATCGCGAGTGGATAGACAAATATGCAAGTAAAAAGAAGCCTTGGATGAATTTTGGCATGAGTCTCGCTATTGGCTTGCCTTCTGACGAAAAAACGAAAGAATCAGGAGCCATGTTTCTTCCGGAAAACCTTTCTGTTGGTTTTGACTCAGCAACGATTGTTCACGACGGTGTAATACAGCCTTTTGTTTTAGGTAAAATTCAGCATACTGCAGTAGAGCCACCAAGTGTTTCTTCTTCTATATTTTCGCCCTTTGTAGTTTTCTCTTTGCTATTCGGACTAGTGGCTATCTTTACTTTTTGGCAAATTAAATCAGGAAATAAAAAACTATTTTTTGATAAAATATTCTTTTCTATTTTGGGAATTGCAGGTTGGTTTTTTCTAGGACTTTGGTTCGTAACAGATCATGGTGTTACTGAAAAAAACATGAATGTAATCTGGGCTTTTCCGATTATGTTTCCGATGATATTTTTTGTAAAAAAAACTGCTATAACAAAACTATTACTTTGGATATATGCCTTGATAAATATAGGATTATTGCTGGCTTGGGGTTATAAACCTCAAGGAATCCCACTAGCCATAATACCAATTATACTCACAGCATTAATCAGAGTAGCTTTCATTTTAAAAAATAACCATGGATTTAAAATCAATAGTTGAACAAGTACAAGGAATAGCCAAAGAGGCTGGAGAATTTATAGCCAATGAAGCTCTTAAATTTAAGACCAATTCGATAGAATACAAAGACATAAATAACGTGGTGTCTTATGTGGACAAAGAAGCTGAAAATCTGATTGTTACCAGACTGAAAGCCATTAATCCCGAAATTTGTTTCATTACAGAAGAGGGAACAGTTGCTACAGGAGATCAAGACGGATTGAATTGGATTATAGACCCCTTGGACGGAACTGCTAATTTCGTGCATGGATTACCTCATTATTCAGTGAGTTTGGCACTAGCTGAAGGAAAGGATGTACTCATTGGAGTGGTATACAACATTTGCACCCATGATATGTTTTGGGCAACGAAAGGTGGTGGTGCTTTTAGAAACGATTCTGCAATAAAAGTATCTGATAATCATACTTTTGGACAAAGTTTGTTTGCTACAGGGTTTCCATACTATAAGTTTGAAGAAATGGAGAAATATATCCAAATCTTAGAGTCTTTGATGCAAAAAACGCATGGCTTACGAAGATTTGGTTCCGCAGCCCTAGATTTAGCCTACGTGGCAGCCGGAATGTACGATGGCTTTTTTGAGTACAATCTCAATTCTTGGGATATGGCAGCTGGTGTTCTTTTGGTCACTGAAGCAGGAGGGAAGGTCACGGATTTCTCGGGTGGTGACAATTACCTTTTCGGCGGCGATATCATCGCAGGAAGTGCCGTACAAACCGAACTTTTAGCAGAAATAAAGCGTTTTTGGTAATATCGGCTGACTTTTTTTAACGCAAAGACGCTAAGTTTTAAAAGCTTAAATTCAAGTTGACGATGCGGAAATGAGCAAAGCGAAAACTCCGTTAAACTCAAAAACGAAAAGTGAATAAAAAAGAACACTATAAAACTCTGTGACTAAAAATATAACAACAAAAATATGGAAAACCTAAAATACCCCATCGGCAAATTTGATAACACCAAAGAGTACCCTTATGAATCGTTAAGTGGTGCAATTAACTACCTAGAAGATTTCCCTAAAATCTTGAGAGAATTGGTGACAGGTTTACCAGACGACATTTTGGATACACCATATCGCCCAGAAGGATGGACAGTCAGACAAGTGGTACATCATGTGGCCGACTCGCACTCAAACATGTACATACGTGTTAAATGTGCATTAACGGAAGAAAATCCGACTATAAAAGGCTACAGCGAGGGTGATTGGGCAAATTTACCAGATTCTAAATTGCCTATTGAAAGCTCACTAAATATCATTGAAGGTCTACATGAAAGACTGGTCTTTATTTTCAGAAATCTTAAACAAGAAGATTTTGAGAAAACTTTTTATCACAATGGATATCAAAGGACCTATATTCTAAGAAATGTAATTGCCCTGTATAGATGGCATTCGGAGCATCATTTGGAGCATATTAAATTGGCGATGAACTAGCTTCGATATTCGTGGCTTCGACTCCGCTCAGCCACCGAGTAGAAATGGCTTCGCTCAACTACCGCTTGGCTTTCGCTCTGCTAAGCCGTCAAAGGTTTTTGATATTATGAGAAAATTTATTGGAAATGAGTATATCGGAGGCTGAGCGGAGCCGAAGCCAACGATTTCTACAATAATTTAAACAACAGCGAAATGATACAATTACTCGAAAATATCTTCATTATTGTTGTATTTGGCATTGCTATCAAATACATTGTAAGCTTATTTATGAAGCAAGCAAAAGGTAAAGCTGGAGCCTGTGCCTCTTGTAGCTCTGGTGCGTGTTCAACATGCCCAACCACTCAAGAAATTACTGATAAGTAGCTTTTGCTATCATTTCGTTTGACTCATATTTACCAAGATATTTGTCGATGGCGTAGTGAATCAGGTAAATAAAAGGCGTCATCAAAACAGCTATGATAAATTTGTAGATATAATTTACTGATGCAACGGCTATGATTTGACTGAATGGCCAATTGCCAAAAACAAAAAACGCAATAAATAACACCACAAAACTGTCAATCAACTGAGAGACTAAGGTAGACCCTGTAGCTCTAACCCAAAGGAACTTATTGGTAGTCATTTGACGTAACTTTCTAAATATCAAAGCATCCAGTATTTGTCCGAACAAAAAAGCTATGATACTACCCAACATTATCCCCATTCCTTGACGTAAAATCAAACTAAAGGCATTGTTGATATTCAATGATTTTCCTTGTGCATCTACACTGTTGATGTCTAGCCAAAATTGTGCTGGAGGAAGACTTGTAGCTCCATAGAGTATCAAAAAGGCATAGGCTATAAGAGCTGCCGTTAAGTAAGAGATAATTTTTACACCTTTTACTCCAAAATATTCATTAATGATATCTGAAATAATGAATACGATGGGCCAATTCAGCACTCCCGCAGTAAGATTAAAATCTAATTTGTAGCCTAAAAGGTCTATTTGAGCTGGTTTTAGGCCAAAAATTCCTTCTAAGGAGAATATTTTTGCTCCAATAATCTCTGCAACTAAGGCATTTGTGATAAAAATACCGCAGAGAACAATAAATAAGATTTGTTTTTTACTTCCAATCATAATATTCTTCCGTCTTTTAATTCAATGGTTCGGTCAGAGCGTTCGGCGAGTGATGGGTTGTGTGTAACGATAACAAATGAACAGCCAAAAGTGTTTCTGAGCTCGAAAAATAGTGAATGGAGCTCTTCGGCGTTCTTGGTGTCTAGGTTTCCGCTTGGTTCATCGGCAAAGACGAATTTTGGCGAGTTGATTAATGCCCTCGCTACCGCTACGCGTTGCTGTTCACCGCCTGACATTTCAGATGGCAAATGATCCGCACGGTGCGAAATTTTCAAAGCATCTAACAAAATTTCAGCACGTTTTTCTGTTTCCTCTTTACCTTTTTTGCCAACCCAAGCCGGCAAACAGATATTTTCTTTGGCGGTAAGCTCTGCCATGAGGTTATGAAACTGGAAAATAAAGCCAATTTTCTCGTTTCTTACTTTGGCCAGTGCCTTGTTATCCAGTTGGCTCAACTCTATTTTATCCAAATATATTTTTCCAGAATCTGCCTTGTCAAGCGTACCCAATATATGCAAAAGTGTACTCTTGCCTGCACCCGAAGCCCCTACGATAGAAACTATCTCAGAAGGCTGTATTTGCAGTGAAATATCCTTTAAAACCTCAATTGAGCCGTATTTTTTGTAAATATTTGATCCTTCCAACATATATTTTTCTGTAATTCTTTGCTTATTTTTTCGAAATAAATTTTTAAAAAGTGTAATAATTTGCTAATTTGGCAAAAAATTAGAAAAGTTCAATTTTTATTTAATAAATTATGAATATTCACGAGTACCAAGGTAAAGAAATTTTATCGAAATATGGTGTAAGAGTTCAACAAGGAATTGTTGCTTCTACCCCAGACGAGGCCATCGCTGCTTATCAGCAAATAGCCGAAAGAACAAATTCGAAGTTTGCGGTTGTAAAATCTCAGATACATGCAGGTGGTAGAGGAAAAGGGAAAATTGTCGGAACTGAGCAAAGAGGTGTGCAATTGGCCAAATCTGCTGATGATGTAAAAACCATCGCTACGAATTTGCTTGGAAACACACTCGTGACCATTCAAACTGGTGCTGAAGGCAAAGTGGTGAACAAAATTTTGATTGCCGAAGACGTTTATTACCCTGGTGATTCTGAGCCGAAAGAATTGTATGTTTCTATTCTTTTGGACAGAGGCAGAGCTTGCAACGTCATCATGGCTTCTACCGAAGGTGGTATGGACATTGAAGAAGTAGCTGAGCATACGCCAGAGAAAATCATCAAAGAATGGATAGACCCAAGAGTAGGTTTACAGGGCTTCCAAGCTCGTAAGGTGGCTTACAAACTAGGTATGACAGGCAATGCCAACAAAGAAATGGTAGCGTTCTTAATGAGCCTTTACAAAGCTTATGAGGAAACAGACTCGGCGATGTTTGAAATTAACCCAGTTTTGAAAACTTCTGACGATAAAATATTGGCCGTTGATGCCAAAGTAAGTTTGGACGACAACGCCTTGTTCCGTCACAAAGACTTGGCAGCCTTGAGAGACAAAGCTGAGGAAGATCCAATGGAAGTGGAAGCTTCTGAAAGCGACCTGAACTATGTAAAACTAGATGGAAACGTAGGTTGTATGGTGAACGGGGCTGGTTTGGCCATGGCTACCATGGACATCATCAAGCTTAAGGGTGGTGATCCTGCTAACTTCTTAGACGTAGGTGGTGGTGCAAACGCCGTAACGGTAGAAGCTGGTTTCAGGTTGATATTGAAAGATCCTAACGTAAAAGCCATTTTCGTGAATATTTTCGGAGGAATTGTGCGTTGCGACAGGGTGGCTGCGGGTATTGTAGAAGCCTACAAATCTATCGGAGACATTCCTGTGCCGATTATCGTAAGACTACAAGGTACCAACGCCGAAGAAGGAGCCAAAATCATCAATGACTCAGGCCTAAAAGTGTACTCAGCCGTATTGCTAAAAGACGCTGCTGACTTGATTACTAAGGTATTGGCGTAATATTATTATAAATATTTTTTGTGTGGGGCGACTTTTCAAGTCGCCCTTTTTTTTGCTACTAGAAATAATATTTGATAAGATTTCTTTCCGAAAAATAAATTCTTTTGCTTTTCAATTTCTTTTTTCAGTACTTGGTATACAGATTTGGTTAGCGACATTTAAGCACAGCCGCCTCTACGCTGTTCAGTCCTTAGCACGCATAGTATTGGGCAACTATTTATCAACGTTGGCACTTAAAGTTGGTTTGTCTCCAAAAGGAAGCATTATGTAAAGACTTGATAATTAATAAAATAATTGCAGTGGCAGCAGCTCTAAAATAACTCCGAAAACCATAATAGCTGTTCGTTGGAAAAAAAATAAAACTATTTAGTGTATATTGATAAGTTATAATCAAATTAAAAAGTGATGAAAATGATTAATCCATTTTATAAAATAATTTTAGGTTTAGGGCTAATATCACACCAAGCTTGTACACAAACTGAGAAACTCACTATGTATAAAGATGATAAGTTTACACTTGAATATCCGAGTATATGGAAAATGACAAACGAAAATGGAATTTTAAATTTCATGCCTAATGAAAATTATGGAGCAGTCACAGTTTCAAGAGAATCTGGCATTGATTTTCCATTAGAAAAAACAAGAGAGTTTGTATTAGAAATGAATGAAATAAAAGATAACCCAGAAAATGTTAAAATGACAAATAATGATGGCATAGCCAAATTTTATTATGAGCATTTTGACAATAATTTAAAATGGGTTACAATTGCGTTCAGAAAAAATTCGGATTTTTATTTAATTACTATAAATTGTAAGACTGATATGTGGGAAGCAAATAAAGCCACTTTTTTTCAAGTGACAGATTCTTTCCACATAAAAAATTAAATACTGATTCGACGTTTTACAACAAGTTCAAAGTTAGATTGGACAAGAGATTAGATGAATTCCACGGCTCTTCGAGATGTTCCGCAGGACAATCTCGAAGCTGGATAAAGAGGATTTCCAATCCGAATAATAAATTCTTTTGCTTTTCATTTTCTTTTTTCAAAATTTGATTTGCAGATTAGGTGAGCGACTTTGAAGCAGTACAGTTTCAATGCTTTTTTGTCCTTAGCATGCTTCTTTTGGAGCCGCTTTTTACAATTGTTGGCGTTTATAGTTTATCTTTCCTCAATACAAAGCATTATTTATATAAAGTCTCGATAATTAATAAATTAACTCTAAAATCACTCCAAAGCCATCAAAATGTTGGGCGTTGGAATTACTTCAAAATGAAATATTTTTTTTTATTCTTTTTATCGCTTCCTATCCTATCATTTTCTCAAAGTGAAGAAACTTTAAAAATAGATTTTAAGATAATGAGTAAACATTATTTAGAGGGAGATTTCATCAGTTATTCAAATTATATTCATCCCAAATTGATAGATATTACTGGTGGAAAAAGTGAATTTGAAAGAAAAACCAAATTGTTATGGTCTAAATTAAATGATGCTGGAATGAAGAATTTCTTAGATTTTAAATTAATTTATATAAAAACAATTATTCCGAAAGATTCTACTCTTCAAGCTTTGATTGGAACTGAAATAATTATGAATGATTTAGGAAAACCTCGTTCATTTTATTTTGAACTAATTTGTATTTCAGATAAGGCAAAAACAAATTGGGTATTTATTAATGCTCAAAATGGCGAGAAAGTAATTCGAAGTATTTTTCCCGAACTATCACTAAATCTTCCAATAAAGAATGAATACGAAAAGATAATTTTACATTTACTTCCCGATGGTTTAATTTCTAGAGCTTACTATTTTGGAAATTAAATCCACCTCTTCGCGATATTCCGCAGGACAATCTCGAAGCTAGATAAATAGAATTTGCAATCCAAAAGCAATAAAACCAACAAATCACCAACACTCGTTATGATAATCCAGAAAATCCCAAGAATACTCATAAATCACATCCATAGAAAATATCCAGCCATTCGTAGATTAAATGTCATGAATCGTAGAATGTTGATTATCAGACACTAAACCATTTGTTGTTCTTAGGGTCAAAGAAGCAAATATTCAATTAAAAACAATTACATCATGAAAAAGTTAGCAACATCATTCGTTCTTATTTTAGGTTTAAGTTTCACATCTTTCGCCTCCGAAACAACTCCAAAAGCAAACCTTACTAAATCAGAAAACCCTTGGGAGGTTTTTAAAGAAGTAGTTTATACCTACAAAACTTCCAATGTAGATTTTATGTACACCTCTAAAGCCGAGCAAGAGGCATTTTTGAATGCTGCCGCTGAAATGAAAGGTAGAATTTTAGAGCATGCTGACCTTTCTTTTGCAGACGAAAAAATTAAGAGAATCGACCACGCAGTAACAGTGTTTAAATATCTATGGGAAATTAAGGAAGATATTCAATTAGAAAACGAAGAATTGGAATTGATTGAGATTCCAGCAGTTAATTAAGAATAAGCGTAAAGCAAAACGCGAAAAATTTTTAGCACAAATTATCTAAAAAAGGCAGGAAACTTAGTTTCTTGCCTTTATTTGTTCACAACCATCACGTTTACAGGCAGTTACTTAATACAGGAATTTCAAAAATCATTTGCTTCCTCTGGACATTCATATTTTTTGTTTTGTACAGTTCACGCCATTTATGAAAAGGTGGCTTTATAAATTTAAAGCCTGACTTACTAGCCTGAGAGTCAATTAATTTTCCGCTAGAACTTCCTTTACCAAGAATTTTATTAAATAATAACTTTAGTTGATATCAAATGCTTAAAAATTAAGTGGAGTATCTATTCACACTTTTATTTTTCATCTTGATTAATTGTACTTATCGGTAAACTAATAGGATGATTACAAAAATTCGAAAGAGAAAAAGCCCGCTATTCAAAAACTATACCATCTAATAATTAAAGTGCTTTTTTGTACACTTTTTTTTAAAAATCCTCTTGGAAGTACAAATAATAGCATTATTTTTAAATGTCCAAATGAAGGAATCCTTCAAAATATTCCAAATTTTGGAAAACTTGTAAACCCAAAAGTAAAATTTATTATAAATTGAAAACTATAGCTATCAAAACAATAATAAACTTTTACCATGAAAAAAATAATTACTTTTGGCACCTTTCTTTTATTCTTTCTAAACTCCGCAGCGTACTCACAAACTTGTAATTGCAGTCGCACGATCACTCAAAGTGGTATTTACAATGGGACCACCATGAATGTACTGCCCGGTGAGGTGATTTGTATTCAATCTGGGGAATATTCACTCCTTAGATTTGTAGATTTTGTGGGCACGGAAGATCAACCTATTGTCTTTAAAAATTGTGGTGGAAGAGTGACGATTTCTCACAACCAATATTATGGAGCATTGGACTTTTTAGGTTCAAAACACTTTAAAGTTACTGGAACAGGTAACCCCGATTTTCAATATGGAATTTTTATATCAGGTACAGGCCAAAATGCCAGCGGACTTTCTGTGGCGGGTTTGAGTAGTAACTGTGAAATTGATCACTTAGAAATACAAAATACAGGTTTTGCAGGAATGCTCATTAAAACCGACCCTAACTGCAATCCCAACTCTTGGAGAGCCAATTTTGCAATGAGAAAGGTATCTATCCACCACAATTATATTCATAATACGGGTGGTGAAGGTATGTATGTTGGTAGCAGCTTTTTTAATGGAAAATCTATCACTTGTGAGGGGCAAACCATAACCGTATTTCCGCATTTGATAGAAGGCTTAAAAATATATGACAATATCACAGAAAATACCGGTGCAGATGGTATTCAATATTCTTGTTCGCCCCAAGCTGAGGTTTATAACAACGTAGTAAATTCCTACGGAATTTCTCCTTTTGAAGTTTATCAAAATAATGGAATACAAGCTGGTGCAAGCGGTGGAAAATGTTTCGGAAATAAAATTACCAATGGCTCAGGAAATGGAATAATTATCACTCAACCCACTGATAATATATCTGTTTATAACAATCTGGTGATAAATTCAGGTAAAAATAGCTTATTTGGTGATGACCGCACAACTACGAATATAAACTTTTTGATTGCAAATAATACTTTCGTAAAATCTGGACAAGAAAACATCAAACTCTACGGCAACCTAAGTACAAAGAATATTTATAACAATTTTTTGGTCGAACCCTATGGCAACGCCATATATATATCTTATGGCAGTGGAGCTCAAGGTGATGAAAAAAATAATCTAAAAATGCCGACAATTACGGAGGCATTATTTAAGAGTCCAACAGATTTTCATACCACTATAAATTCTCCTGCTGTAAATGCTGGCTACGATATTTCTTCCTTAAATATTGTAGATGATATTGAAGGCAATCTTCGGTCAAATGGGGGTAAATATGATATTGGAGCTTATGAATCTCTCGTAAATCCTCCTGTTTTAGACGCCTTTTCCAATAAAGTATTGTCATCGGGCAGTTCACTTAGTTTCAATATTTCAGCTATAGATCCAGACGGAGAAATACCAGCTTTTGGTATTGAGAATCGGCCATCATTTGTTAGTTTAACAGATAATGGAAATGGAACAGCCACATTTTCGGCCATTCCACAATCTCAAAACCAAACCTTTGATTTAACCTTTGTGGCATCTGATCAAACTGGTGGCAGGAGTTCAAAAACAATCCAGATTACATTATATGCTAACGTACCTAGTTCCACACAAAGCCTGTTCAGAATTAATGCCGGAGGAACGGAATTGAGTACAGCAAATGGTGATTTTTCCATAGATACTTCTAATAACCCTTCACCTTTCTCAAATGTGGCAGAAGCAGGTAGTCTTGGTGGCACCAGTATTATTTCCACAAATCAGACAGATTTACCCAATCAAGTTTTTCAAACTTTCAGAAGAGATAGCCAGTCAGGAGACGATATGCGGTGGAGTTTTCCTGTTTTCTATGATCCAAGCTGGTACAAAGTAAATTTATATTTCAATGAAACGGTAAGTTCAGCCAATAGGCAGTTTAATATTATCATTGAAGGTAATAACGTAGCTCCAAATTTTAACATCAAGGCAGAAGCCGGTGTAAAAAATGCTCTAAAAAAATCTTTTAATGTTTATGTTACGGATGCTAATTTGAACTTGCAACTTCAACGCATCCTAGATAATCCATTGATTTCGGCTATAGAGATTATTTCTTTAGGGGTAAATAACCCTGGTGGAAGACTTAATTATTCTAATGAAAGTCCAATGGAAGAAATTCCGTTAGAAATGAATGTTTACCCAAATCCTGCCAAAGATTTCCTACATATTAATCAAATTAAATTAGAAAATAAAACGGGCATAAATCAACTTCAATTGGTGAATAGCAATGGACAATCAGTTTGGAAAACCAATCTTTCAAATTCCGACACCGAATTACAAATACCTATCCATCAGCTTAGTGCGGGATTGTATGAGGTGGTTTTGAATAATTCGGGAAAAATTTGGACGAAGAAGTTTGTTAAAAACTGAATCAAAAAAAAGCTTATTTCCATTATATAAAACTTTGCAGATAAGGGATGGCTAAAAAACTATGGGCTTAAACTGAATATCGACCCTTCGATTTCTAGCTCGGCCTTCCCATGTACTATTATCATGGGAGGGAGCATCAAAAGCGAAATCTTTAAATCTGATTTTCTCCTGCGGGATGTCAAAATTTTTAAGTAAATCTATGGCAGATTGGCTCCGCATACGGCTCAAATATTCGTTAAACTCCCTTCCACCAATAGGGTCAGTATGGCTCATGATATTTATCTCATAGTACTCAAGATTTTTTATGCTCTTTACCAAGTCTGACAGCTGTTGAGCTTGGTTGTTGTCTATGATATAACTTCCTCCACCAAAATATATACTTTTAACTATCTCTTTCATTTCTTGACCGAAAGAGGTACTGAAACTGAAAAACAAAATAACGAGGATAGTCTTCATTTGTAAATCGTTTAATCAAATATAATTAAATGGATTTATTTTTAACCTAAATCTGGTTGATTTGTTTGATTTACAATGAATTATAAGTATTAATTATCCATTAATTTTGATATCGAACTCTTCTAAAACCTCCCATTTTTCCATATTAAACTGTTGAATTAAGCTTATTTTTTGAAAAAAATAATGATCGGGAAAAGAAAACTTCCTAATTTCTTGAAATATAGCCTCTGTACAGATAGCATTCCTTGGGTGCATTAAAGTCAAATGCGGTATGTGTTCTCTGGGATTCTCAATCACTCCTTTCAGAATGTTTTTCCTTAAAATTTGAAATAATTCAACATTGTCCAAAACCGGCAATAAAACTCCTTTCCCTTCAGAAAATCTTTGTGGCTGACCAAAATGGAATTCAAAGGGTTCAAATTTTAGATTTCTAAGGTTCAATCTAATTATTTGCAGGTCTAAAAGTTCATCTTCTCTACATATTGTAATGTGACTATCAATCAAACCATGTTGTATGGGATTATATTTTTTTCGTATCTCCTCAATATCAGCAGATTGACTTTTGTCTAAAAAGAAGCTTAGCTGTAGGCGTTTCATGCTATTTAATTCACAATTTCTTGTTTGAGCAATTCAGCATGCGATCTGCTGATTCTATGACCGGCTTCAGGGATAAAAATATACTTTTTGGTAGAATCCATTCCGATTCTTCGCTTGGCATATTCAAAATTTTCAGGACCAACCACCCAATCTTTTCCCCCATACATTACCACTGTCGGAATGCTGATTTTCTCCCAAATGGGTTCTATTCGTCTTAATTCTTTTATATGGTCATATTTTTCATCAGTGGCGGTTACGAATCTATTCGGTATAAACCACCGCAAAACAGGCCATTTCCCATATTTCGAAAACTTAAAGAATTTCTCTGCGTCTGGATCTATGGCTGGGGCCATCATAATAAGCTTTTCGTATTTACCAGGATTTTGTGCTACCATATAAGCCCCGATGGGTGCACCATAACTGCGACTGACAATGATTGGTTTCTGACTTGAATTATTCAATTCTAAAGTTTTTTCAAGAAGCTCAGCTTGCTTTTCTATACTTACTTTTTTGTATTTTTTTTTGAAATAAGAAAACCCATAACCAGGTCTATCTGGTGCTAACAGGTGATATTTTGAGTGATAACTCTGATCGTCCAATTGCTTTCTGAAGCCTTCCCAGCGACCAGGAGCTCCATGAATAAACAAGATAGGCTGCAAGGTGTCCACACCAAAGGTAGCCGTATATAACTTATAATCAAGACCTTTTTGAATTTTGTAATTGGGTTTAAATGTCAAAGTATCGTAGTGTTGCTTGATTTCTTTTTCAGTAACGATATATTTTTTGAAGCAAGAACTTAGAAACAATGATAATAAAACGAGCCCGATGTAATTTTTAAACATTTTAATTCCAATCAATTTATTAAAAAACGGATTATAAAAGAATAAGTTTATTCTGAACTCATTAAATCTATTCGAAAGATTTTTTATACAAAGATTTTCTCAAAAGTAACTCGTCACAATTCCAGCCTTTTCATTGCATCAACCGCAAAATTTGCAGCTCGAGCCGTCAACGCCATAAAAGTTAGAGATGGATTCTGGTTTCCGATGGAGGTCATAGCTGCACCATCGGTCACGAATACATTTTTACAGGAATGAACTTGATTCCATTCGTTCAGAATTGACTGTTTGGGATCTTTTCCCATCCTAGCACCACCCATTTCGTGAATATCTAAGCCAGGGTTTTGTTTACTATCAAACATATTGATGTTTTTGCAACCAGCCAAAGTCAGCATTTCTTCTGCGGTAGTCATGAAATCTTTGGTCATTTTGAGGTCGTTTTCATGATAATCAATATCTATGGCCAGCTGCGGAATACCCCAATCATCTTTTTTATTAGAAAGTTTCACATAATTGCTTTCTCTGGGGATCGATTCGCCTTGCATCTGAATGTAAATTCCCCACGGTCCAGGTTTGGTGGCATTTGCTTTAAATTTTGAACCAAAATCTTCCTCAGAAGGAACGCCTCGGGCTCTTCCTGCCGAAAAAGCCACCATATAACCTCTTTGAAAATCCATTTCTTGTTTGTGAAGATTTCTAAAATTGGGCATAAATGCAGAAGTAGGTCTTCTACCAAAATAATATTGGTCTTCAAATCCTTCGTAAGTGGCGGAGCCTTGACCTCTATATTGATGAAAGGCGATATATTTTCCTAAAACCCCAGAATCATTTCCTAATCCTTGCGGAAAACGACTCGAAGTTGAATTCAATAATATTAGGTTAGAATTTAAGCAAGCTGCGTTTATGAAAATGATTTTGGCTTTGAAAATAAATTCTTCCTTTGTATGGGTATCAATAACTTTAACTCCAGATGCCTTTTGTGTTTTTTCGTTATAGATAATTGAATGAACCACCGAATCAGGCCTTAATGCAAGATTCCCTGTTTTTGCAGCCCAAGGCAAGGTGGATGCATTGGAAGAAAAATAACCACCGTATGGACAACCTCTGTAACACAAATGCCTAGCTTGGCACTTACCTCGACCTTGATCTAAGTGTACTTGAGCAGGCTCTGTTAAATGGGCACATCTACCAATTATAACGTGCCTATCCTTAAACTTTTGCTCAATTCTTCCTTTGATGTGTTTTTCTACACAATTAAGCTCCCATGGTTTAAGAAATTCGCCATCTGGCAAAGTAGGTATTCCGTCTTTATTTCCGCTTATTCCGGCAAAACGCTCTACATGGCTGTACCATGGGGCAAGGTCTTTATAACGAATGGGCCAATCGATGGCAAAACCATCTCGGGCTGGTCCATCAAATTCCGCATCAGACATTCTTTGCGTTTGTCTTGCCCATATTAACGATTTTCCACCCACTTGATAGCCACGAATCCAATCAAAAGGTTTTTCTTGTACATAGGGATGCTCTTGGTCTTTAACAAAAAAATGTTGTGTAGCCTCATCGTAAGCATAGCATTTATTTACTATAGGATTAGTATCTTTTTCTAAATGAGTTTCTCGTCCTCTGTGTGGCAAATCCCAGGGATTTGCCATGGCAGTTGGATAATCAGAAACATGTTTTACATCTCTTCCTCTTTCAAGCACAAGCGTCTTTAATCCTTTTTCACAAAGTTCTTTAGCGGCCCATCCACCAGAAATTCCAGAGCCAATAACTATGGCATCGTAGGTTATGTCCTTTTCAGAATCAATATTAAAGTTCGCCATATTTTTTGATGTATTTATCCTCCATTTCACGCATTAGCTTTACATCTGCTGGCTTTTTGTCGAGGTAACCACAGAGGTGAAGAACACCATGAGCCATAACTCTGATTAGCTCAGTGTCAAAATCAACTTCAAATTTATTCGCATTTTCAGTAATTCTTTCAATACTTACGAAAATATCACCTTCAATCCGGTTTTCATCTTCTGAATTGTCAAAAGTAATAATATCGGTATAGGTGTCATGATTAAGATACTCCAAATTTATTTTATGGAGGCCTTCATCATCTAAAAAAATATAATTTAGTTCACCCAATTTAAAGCCTTGATCTTTCACAAGTTCTTTCAACCAAGATTTCCTTTTTCTAATATCAGATAACTTAAACTTATCTAACTCAATATTAAAATTAATCATATATAAAGCTTAAAAACATATAAATAAAGTCCCCCGAAACTAAGTCCGGTTAAGAATCCCAAAATAACTTCAATAGATTTATGCCTCGACAAAGCTAATCTGGACCATGCATTGATAAATCCAAATCCGAAAAGAAACAAACTTATTTGTGGGTTAATTGGATAAAATATAAGTGAAAACAAAAAATTATAACTTGTGTGCATAGAAACTTTGATTCTTTTATTGAGAAAAAAACTACTCAATGAATGAAACAAAAAAGTTGTCACCAATAGTTTACCTTTAATATCAAAATTGAAAATGTAAAATACCAAGTTCAAAATTATAAAAACAGCAATCAAAACTTTGTAAACACCGTCCCTTTTTGTTCGATCTGAAACATCATAATCGGCAAAACGCCTTCTTCTAACATTGTAGCCGATATAGATTGCCATCGGAACAGCCACAGAAAGAACAAATATCAATGGAAGATTTCTTTGACTTTGGTTATTGTCTTCAAAGAAATAAAGGTATAAACCAAAAAATAAAGCAATTGAAAGCGGATTGCCAACCGTTGAAATAATCTTTGCGAGTCTCTTCAAAATTTTCTTTAGGGTAATGTTATCCAAAAATATACATATTTTTGCAATTGAAATAAAAAAGTTTTAAATGAAGATAGCAGCCATTGATATTGGTTCCAATGCAGCCAGAATGCAGATTTCATCTGTTTTGAATGATGAAGGTAGAATTTCTTTCAAGAAAATAGAGTACGTGAGGTTTGCGTTGAGGTTAGGTCATGATGTTTTTTCATCAGGAAAAATACACTATGAAAGTGAAGCTCGGATAAAAAAACTATTGACCGTCTACAAGCTTTTGATGGAATTACATGAGGTTGACGCCTACCTGATATGTGCTACATCAGCACTTAGAGAAGCCGAAAATGGCCTAAATATTTGCGAAAGGGTAAAGTTAGAGTTGGGAATGACGATAAACCTTATTTCAGGTGAAAAAGAAGCTGAAATGATCAATAATGTCATCGTTCACGAATTAGAAGACAATAAAACCTATCTGCATATTGATGTGGGTGGCGGTAGTACAGAGCTAAATCTTTACAATGGAAAGGTAAAAGAAACCTCCCAATCCTTTAAAATTGGTTCGGTAAGGTTAATGGAGGGAAAAGTGACCAAAGATGTTTGGAAAAAAATGCATAATTGGATTCAAGAGCATGTGCATAATCGCCCTGAGATAATTTCTATAGGAACCGGAGGCAATATTTCTAAACTGTTTGAGTTCTTGGAAAAGGACGAAAACGGCCTTGCAGATATTCAAAGATTGGAAGAAGCTCAAAAGTATTTAAGCCAGTTTACTATGGAAGAAAAAATAAATAAGCTTAAAATGAATCCAGACAGAGCAGATGTTATAGAATATGCAACTGAAATATATTTTTCAGCCATGAAATGGGCCAAATCAACAAAGATGTTTGTGCCTGATTTGGGCCTGAAAGACGGAATAATGTTGGAAGTTTACCACAACTTAAAATCTTAAGATGAAAATAATTTTGCCTTTTTTTCTTTTTTCAACACTATTACTTGCAGTTAGGCCTTTAACTGGTCAAACTTTCTTTAAATTTTCGGGAAATATTAAAAATTACACCGAGCCAGCAATTTCTTTTACTGTTTATAGAAACTGGGTAGAGAATCCGCTTGAATTAGAATTGAAAGTGGACAAAAAAGGCAGTTTTTATGCTGAAATTGCTTTGGATGAAATCGCTTATTGCGACATCAACATTGGTGATGTTGGTTATTTCCTTTGGAAAATAGAACCCAATGACCAAATCAATTTGACTGCAGATTTTCAAGATTTTGAAAATACTTTAAAATTTGCAGGCTTAGGTTCTGACAAATGGACTTATTTAATAGAGCAAAAAAAGAAGTTTGAAGAAGAGAAAGATTGGGATTATGAACTCGAAAAGCTGAAGAAAATATCAAGAAAAGGCTTTTTTGACTTGACAAAATACCTTTATGATGAGCAAATCATTTTGTTGAATAAATATAAATCTAATTTATCCGAAGATTTTTATTCTTTGCAAAGGGCTGATATCTACGGGAAATACAGTTTTCATGAACTTAGTTTTTTGAATTTCCACAAAATTTTTAATGAAGCTGAGTTCGACCGATTTGATTTAAAAACGTTTCAAGCCAAAACACAAAACAAATCTTATGAATATGGACATTTTGTAGAGGCTCTTATTGAAAACCACAACAAAATTGGACAAAAATATAATCAGTCCATCATGCTAGAATACGAATCCATTAAAAGCTATTTTACAGAAAAAGATTTGATAGATAAGCAACTGATAGAGAGAATATTGGCAACTAAAATCCTCAACTATTTAGACAATTATGGAGCGAGCGAAGAAACAAAACTTTTGGTGGCCTCTTTCAGAGAATTCTCCAAAAACAAAGTGTATACGGCAGTTTTGATAGAGAAATTAAGTAAACTTCAAAATCTTCAAAATGGTAGAGAGGCAAAATCTTTTATTTTACCCGATGAAAAAGGCAATTTTGTTTCACTGAAAGATTTCCGTGGAAAGAATGTTATTTTAGGTTTTTATGCAAGCTGGTGTGGTCCTTGTTTAGAAGATTTCCGAAATCTAACCATCGTAGAGAATTACTTCAAAGAGCAAAATAATTTGGTTTTTGTTTTCATAAATATGGATAACTATGAAGATTTTAAAAAACTACTAATCGATAAGAAACCTTTAGGAAAGCATCTGAATGGAATTGATAATCCTGAGCTAAGGAAAGGTTATAATACTGAATTGTTACCCAATTACATATTAATTGATAAAACTGGCACAATTATTTCTGATAAAGTAGAAGAGCCTTCAAGTGACGAAGGACGAGCCTTAATTCAGCAAATTGAACGGTTAATCAAATGAAAAACCTGCTTTACGTTTTTGTAATGTGTATATTTTTTGCTTCATGTAAAAAGCGAAATACATATTCAAGTAATAACATTAACAAGATATTGGTAAACAAATGCCAAGATTATTTAGGTACACCTTACAAATTTGGGGGTACTACAAAAGATGGAATGGACTGCTCAGGATTGATTTTTGTTGCATTCAAAGAGCTTGGAGAGGATATACCAAGAGTATCCTACAAACAAGCTGATCATTTTGATGAGATACCCAAAGACGAAATAAAAATTGGAGATTTGGTGTATTTCAAAGTAAATAGCGATAGAATAAACCATACAGGCATTATAACTCGAATTGAAAATCGCGAGGAAATATTTTTCTTACACGCTTCAACATCTACGGGAGTCAGAGAAGACAATTTGCTTTCTAATTATTGGAAGTCTAAATTTGTGAAGGTCACTAGACCACAGATTTAATTTCTACGTTATAAAAAGTAAATCTTATTTAGTGTATGCTTAAATATCTCACTTTAGGTGTCATTTTATTATTTTCTCAAGAAACATTCGGCCAATCGCAATATTTTGGGCAAAACAAGCCTCGAAATAAAAGTAATAATTTTAAAGTTTTACAAAGCACGCACTTTCAGCTCTATAATTATTTGGATGATACCCAAAAAGCCAAAGACTTTGTTAAAAACAGTGAATATTGGTATAAACTTCACCAAGAAGTATTTAAGCTCGCTTTTATAAAACCAAATCCAATAATTCTTTATAACACCCATCCCGATTTTCAGGAAACAACCACCATTGGAGGAGACATTGGAGAAGGAACTGGGGGAGTCACAGAAGGCTTAAGAACTCGGGTAGTTATGCCACTGATGTTTACAAAACGCCAAACAGACCATGTTTTAGGCCATGAATTGGTTCATGCCTTTCAATACCAAACCATGACCTATGGTAGCGATTCAACTACATTGTCCAATATTCAAAATCTTCCTTTGTTTATGGTGGAAGGGCTCGCTGAATATATGTCTATCGGCAGAAAAGACGCTCATACGAGTATGTGGATGCGAGATGCTGTTTTGAATGATGACATACCAAGCATTAAGGATTTGGTTAGTAAGCAGTATAAGTATTTTCCTTATCGGTGGGGGCAAGTTTTCTGGGCTTATGTTACCGCAAATTATGGTGATGACATCATTCGTCCGTTATTTAAGGAAACAGCTATTTATGGCCTAGAAAAAGCATTTATAAAGTCATTTAAAATGGACTCAGAGAGTTTCTCCACAAAATTCAAGAATGACCTTATACTTTATTATAATCGCCAAAAACAAGGCAAAGAAACTGAAGTAAGGGGAAAAGTATTGGGTGCTTCCAAAAAGGGAGAAGACATGAATATTTCGCCTGCTATCAGTCCTGATGGGAAATACTTGGCTTATATTTCATCAAAAAATGTAATATCTCTTGATATATTTATTGCAGATGCCTCAAATGGAAAAACAATTAGAAAGATTGAAAGTACATCTTTTGGGGCTCATGTGGACGCTTATAGTTTTATCGAAACATCCGGAACTTGGTCGCCCGATAGTCGAAAATTTGCGATTGTAATTCAATCCAAAGGAAAGAATAAACTTTTGGTAATTGACATCATAAATGGTGAAAAAAGAGAATATCAACCTTCTTCGGTTGATTCATTTTCAAATCCAGCTTGGTCTCCAGATGGCACACAAGTCCTGTTTTCGGGTTTAAAAGAAGGGATTTCTGATATTTATAGTTTTAATTTCCGAACAAAAGAAACTATCAATCTTACTCAGGATGATTATTCTGACATTCAACCTATATGGTCAACAGATGGCTCAAAGGTCTATTTTGTTAGCGATAGAGGTGGGAATAGTCAAAAATTGGAGAAAGAAAACTTTAGAATATCTAGTTTAGATCTTAATTCAAAGAAAACAAGTACTTTAGCACTATTTGATGATACAGACAATATGAATCCTCAGATTTCACCAGATGGTAATAGTTTATATTTCATTAGCTCACCAGACGGTTTTAAGGACCTATACAAAATTAATCTATCCAATAATTCACTGATTAAATTAACCAATTATTATACGGGAATCAGCGGAATTACGATGTATTCTCCTGCCATTTCCGTTGCATCTAGAACAGGAGAAATTGCTTATAATTATTTTAATAAAGGAGATTACAACATAATAATTGCCAACGAAACTCACTTTCTCAATCAAACGGTTGATTCAAAAAATAATATAGATGTTAGTTATTTGGTTCCGGGTAAAATACTGATTGGGGCAGATATTGTCAATAACAACTTAAATAAAACAACTTTCGCAAAAAACCTTGAAAATTTGAATTTTGAGGAACAAAAATATAAACCCAATTTCAAATTAGATTATTTGGCAAATTCTGGCTTGGGAGTGAGCACCTCAAGATTTGGAACTGGCATGGGAGGGGGAATAACTGCACTATTTGGCGATATACTCAATAATAATCAATTAATGGGAACAGTAGCTCTTAATGGACAGATTCAGGACTTCGGTGGACAAGTTTTCTATCTTAATCAAAAAAATCCTATTCAATTTGGTTTTTCGGCTTCTCATATTCCTTACAGATTTTTCGGAAATGATAGTATACCCTATCAAATTATAAATTCGGTGGGTCGCTCAAACGGATTAGATTACTATGAAGCTGATGTGCAAATAAGAAATTACAGACTTTTAGTTGACCAAATTTCAGGTTTTGTAATTAAGCCATTCAGTAAAAGTTCCAGATTAGAATTCGGTGTTTCCAGAAATTGGTTTACTTATAATATTACTGAAACGAATCAGCGTGGCCAAATTGGGTTGGGTACAGACGGAAATATTTATGATTTTACCTCTTTTTCAAGGGAACGCGACAAAAAACTAAATGCAAAAGAGTTGGGATTTAACAACTTTAATTTGGCTCAGTTTTACACGGCTTTTGTGGGTGATAATACCACATTTGGCACTGTGGCTCCTTTGAATGGTTATCGATTTAGAGTTGAATTGGCCAAATATTTAGGTACAGCGAGCTACAACTCAGTATTAATGGATTTTAGAAAATATAAGTATTTCAAGCCCCTTACATTAGCGGGAAGATTTATGTACGAAGGCCGACTAAATCCTAAAAATATTGAGTTGTTAAACCAAATTAATCCACTGTATATTGGCTTTCCATGGTATATGCATGGTTTCTGGGGCAACGCTCTCTCCAAACAGCAAGGCTACATTACGCAACAAAATCTCCAAGGTGAACAAATGGCGGTAGCCAACTTTGAGCTTAGAATCCCCTTTACAGGGCCTAAAAAACTTGCCTTAATACCTTTTGACTATATTCCGTCAGACCTAAACTTATTTTTTGATGGTGGTCTTGTTTGGTCAAAACAAAAAAAAATAGGTCAATCTTATCACTTTGAATCTTTTGGAAACAATACCATTACATTTAAGACTTCACCTATATTTACTACGGGTTTAAGTCTAAGGGTCAATGTATTAGGCTACTTGGTTGTAGAGCCATACTTGGCGGTCCCGATATATAACGGACAAAAGCAGCCGGTTATAACAGGATTTAATTTTATGGTTCCTGGATGGTAAAAGTTTTGTAGTATGAATACTGACATATATATTTGTGACCGAAACGGGGATGTAGCTCAGTTGGCTAGAGTGCTTGACTGGCAGTCAAGAGGTCGTGGGTTCGAGCCCCATCTTCTCCACTAAAAAAACCTTGAAGGAAAATCCTCCAAGGTTTTATTTTTTTATACTGTTTGGAGATTCTAAACAAAACTTTTAATAGCCTTTATTAATATTTCGTTTTCAGCTTCAGTTCCAATAGACAATCGCAAGCAATCTTCACATAAAACCACATTGGATCTATCTCTTACTATCACTTTTTGATCTAATAGATAATTAAAAAGTTTTTTTGCTTCCTTAAACTTCACCAAAAGCATATTAGAATCTGAAGGATATATCTTAACTAAAGAAGGAATTTGCATTAAATCATCTGCTAATTTCTTTTTTAATTCATTAATTTCTTTAACGAAAACATTCTTTTCTTTCACTTTATCCAATGCCTCTGAAAGTTTTTGCTGGCTAAGAATATTTAAATTATATGGATATTTTATTTTATTCAATATTTTGATAATGAATGGATTACAGTATGCTACACCTAATCTTAAGCCCGCCATTCCCCAGGCTTTTGAAAAGGTTTGTAAAACTACAAGATTTTCGAAATTTCCAAGTTCTGAGATGAACGAAACACTATCCGAAAAATCGATATATGCCTCATCTACCACGACCAATTTTTCTGGAAATGCCTTTAAAATCTGATAAATAGAATCTCTATTGAGCAAATTACCACTTGGATTGTTTGGAGAACATACCCAAATCATTTTAGTAGCGGCATTTACCGCATCAAAAACATTGTCTAAATCGATGTCAAAATCCTCAGAAAGCGGAGCCTGCTGAACTTGCACTTGTTGAATATCTGCACAAACCTTGTACATTCCATAAGTTGGAGGCATGATCACAATGTTATTTTGCAAAGGTTCGCAAACCGCCTTTATCAATAAATCAATGGGTTCATCAGAGCCATTTCCAAGAAAAATAGACTCAGGAGAAATCTCTTTCAAAACTGACAATTTATGCTTCAATTCCCATTGATAAGGATCTGGGTAACGGTTGAAATTTTCACCAGTTACTGAAGAAAATGGATTTTCGTTTGCATCCAAAAAAGTACCCTCTTTTCCTGAATATTCGTCTCTGGCTGAGGCGTAAGGTTGAAGTTTTAAAATATGTGGTCGAATTAACTGTTTGAAATCCATATAAATATAAAAAATGAGATACAAATTTAATGAAAACCTATAGGAATATAGACGGAATAATATATTTTTACTTCCCCAACAATAAATTTATGCGAGAGGAAATAACTGAATACCTTAAAAATCTACAAGACAATATTTGTAAAAGTATTGAAATTACCGATGATAAAGGCCGCTTTAAAGAAGACAATTGGCAACATCAAACAGGTGGTGGTGGCAGAACTCGCGTGCTAAGTAAGGGAAGAATTATTGAAAAAGGCGGTGTTAACTTTTCTGCCGTTCAGGGAGAGCTTTCTACTTCCTTAAAAACCATGTTGAAAGTAAAAGAAAATCTTAATTTCTTTGCTACTGGGGTTTCCATTGTGATGCATCCAGAAAACCCTTTTGTTCCTATCATACATATGAATGTAAGGTATTTCGAGCTTTCTGATGGCCAATCTTGGTTTGGAGGAGGAATAGACCTTACCCCTCACTATGTGGACTTAAAACAGGCCAAAGGTTTTCACGAAAAATTAAAGGCTTCTTGTGACAAACATGATGAAAAATTTTATCCAAATTTCAAGAATTGGGCGGATGACTATTTTTTCATTCAACACCGAAAAGAAACTAGAGGTATTGGAGGGATTTTTTATGATTACCTAAAACCTGACCTTGTAATTCCTCAAACAAATACTATTCACAGTAAAAGCGAACTTTTTTCATTTACTAAATCAATAGCAGAATCTTTTGCTCCGATTTATACAGACTTGATGCACGCCAATTATTCCAAAGCATATACCTCTGAAGAAAAAAAATGGCAACTTATAAGGAGAGGTCGGTATGCAGAGTTTAACTTAGTTTGGGACAGAGGAACCAAATTTGGACTAGAAACCAATGGTCGTACAGAGTCCATACTCATGAGTCTACCACCACACGCAGACTGGGATTATAATTTTGACGTAAAAGCAGGCTCAAAAGAGGCTGAAACACAAAATTTGCTTGTAAAAGGGACTAATTGGATCTAAAAATTTTAAGATCCCATTCTTGGTCCTTTTTGTAATATATTTTGCCAGACTCTATAGTAAGTGGTGATTCGAAATTATTATCATACAACTTTCCGGGTCCCAAACCTTGGGGCATAGGGTTTTCAAATTCTCTAGCAAACTGGCAAATTGCATTAAGACCAATGTTTGATTCTAATGCAGAAGTAATCCACCATTTAATTCCCAGACTTTCAGCTTTACTTATCCAGTCCCTAGAACCTGCCAAACCACCCATCAAACTAGGTTTTAGAATGATAAATTGTGGCTGAATATGTTTCAATAATTCTTCCTTATTTTCGGAATTTATAATTAATTCTTCATCCAAAGCAATTGGAACGGGCGTTTTTTGGCATAAAACTGCCATTTCGTCCCATTGGTTTACATTGATGGGTTGTTCGATGCTGTGAATTTCAAATTCCGATAGAATATTCAATTTCTCTAAGGCATTTTGAGATGAGAAAGCCCCGTTTGCATCTACTCTCAAGCAAATTTCAGCAGAAGAGAATTGTTTTCTTATGAATCTCAAAAGTTCAATTTCTTCCTGAAAATCAATAGCACCAATTTTTAGTTTTATGGTATCATAGCCAGATTCCAGTTTTTCAATAATCTGAGATTTCATAAAATCTTTATTGCCCATCCAAACAAGGCCATTGATATTTATTTTATCAGAATCATTAAAAAATGAATTATTATAAATCTGACGCTTTCCTCCATTTTCTAGGTCAAATAAGGCTGTCTCTATAGCAAACAATACACTCGGATAGTTATTTAGGGTAGTTTTTAAACCTTCTTTTGAATGATAATTACCTATATTTATGGAACTTACGATATCCTTTAGTTTATTTTCAGCTAATATTCCAAAATCTAAACTTAAACCTTCCAAAGGCCCAGCTTCTCCCAATCCGAAAATTTCTGGTTGTGTTTCATCAAAAAGTTTCAAAAAATACGAATCTTTTTTTTTCAAAACTCCACGAGAAGTACCCGCTTCAAATCTAAAATTTAATGTATGTTTGTAATATTGAGCCTTCAAAGCCATTTATGATACAGTTTTTAAAGTATTTATTGTTTCCTTTTTCGCTTATCTACAAAGGTATTACAAGTTTAAGGAATCTTTTGTTTGAACTTAAGGTTTTGAGGACTTTTGAGCCAAATATTGCGACCATTGGAGTTGGAAATCTTACGGTAGGTGGAACGGGAAAAACTCCGATAATTGATTATTTAATTTCAATATTTCCAAAAAATAAAATAGGAATTATTAGCAGGGGATATGGTAGAAAAACACAAGGTTTTCTACAAATAAACTCAAAATCCACATCAAAAGACGTTGGAGATGAGCCATTTATGTTATATTCTAAAAACATAGACACAAGTTTTTTTGTTTCCGAAGATAGGGTAGAAGGTTTTAAAAAAGCTTTGTTGATCCAACCAAATTTGGATATTATTTTATTTGATGATGTTTTTCAGCATAGGTACTTAAAGCCCAAAATAAATATTCTTTTATCTGATTATTCTAGGCCATTTTTCGAGGATTTTCTTTTGCCCACAGGTTTGTTAAGAGAATCTAAAAGTGGTGCCAAAAGGGCGGATATTATTATCGTAACCAAATGTCCCAGTCACATTTCAGAAATTGAAAGACGCTTATTGACCGATAAAATTAAGAAATTTACTAAAAAAGACACGCCAATATATTTTGCAGTTTTTCAATCTTTACCACCCTCAAACATAGAAAATGCAATTTTGACAAAAAATTCAAAAATTGTATTAATATCTGGACTTGCGAATAATTTAGGGTTTAAAGCCGGTATTGAGCAGAATTTTGAAATAGACAAGCATTTTAAATACAAAGACCATCATGAATTTACAAAAGAAGAAATTACAGAAATTTTGAGCCTTTTTCCCAAATCAAATTTTGTTTGTACTGCAAAAGATTTTGTTAAAATTAAACCTTTGCTATATCCTGAATTCTTGCCTAGTTTCTATATTTCTGAGCAAAAAATAAGCATTATTAACGAAATAGAGCTTAAAAAAGAGATTTTTGAGCAACTAGGTTTTATCAATTAAACAGAAAATGACGTTATTTGTATTTTGAATCTGTTTCCAATACAATATGCGGTTTTTCACATTAGCGGTCTTCTTTTCTTTATTCGTTCATCTAACCTATGCCCAAATCCTCGACGATTCTACGAAACAGGTTTATGGCCCAAAAAGCGTGAAATTCAGACTGGAAAAGGATATTTTAAGAAACTTCAATACTGAATACAACCCTGATACAACACTTGAAAGGTTCTACAAATCTGACATTTTAGTTGAAAAAAATTGGCTGTATCAGGATTTAGGAAATATCGGAACGGCATCCAAATCAATACTTTTTGAAGAATTTTCTGACGCATCCACCAAACTTGGTCTGAATACTTTTAGTTTGTACGCTCCTAATGTGGCTAATTTCAGATACTATAACACACGTTCTCCTTATACAAATTTGTCTTACATGCAAGGCTCTAATGGGCACATAAGGCTGGATTTCACACACAGCCAAAACATAAACCCAAGGCTAAACTTTACATTAAATGTTTCTAAGTATAATTCTTCAAAACAAATAGACGCAACCAATGCGGAAGAAAAATTAATCGATCACTGGAGTTATGATATTTCGACAAACTACAGTTCGAAAAACAAGAAATACACTTTTTTGGGCACGTTTTATCATTTTAATCATAACCAGAAAGAGCAAGGAGGGATTCTTATAAAAGAGAATCTATCGATTGATATCAAGGATTTGAAAAGTAATTACAGAAGATTTTATGATTCGCAATTTACAGACGGAGTCTACAACACCGAAAGATGGAATAACCTACATACCTATCAACAATTTGTATTGAAAAACGGTTTTCAGGTTTTTCATGTATTAGATTACGAGCATCAAAAACACATCTTTGTCGATCCACAATTTGCGACCAATTCTACGCAATTTAGTTATAACATTGAACCCATTGTTTTAGATAATGATTCGCTAATTCAAAACTTTTCCTTCAGTGTTTTGTCAAATAAAGTAGGATTTAAAGGTCGCTTTAAAGGATTCAATTATTTACTCCATGCCAGGCAACGATTTTATAGATTAGATAATAAATTTTCTGAAAAGTTTAAAACCAACCTAAAAAGCGAAACATTCTTGGGTGGTTCATTGGGATATTATTTCAAAGACTCCTCAAATTTTCTTAATGCTGATGCTGAATTTTCAGCAAGCTTAAAAAACTTTTTACTGAATTCGAAATTGTCATTTAAAGGTTTAGAAGGCACATTTTATCAATCTGTAATTCCAGTTGGTTTATTTTTTGATAACTATGACAACGGTATAATAAGCTGGAATAATTCATTTAAGGGTTTATCTACAACACACCTAAAAGCTGGATATGGTTTGAAATACAAATCCTTGAGCTTTAAACCAGAGGTGGGCAATACCTTATTAGGTAACTATGTTTATTTAAATCAAAAACTCAAACCTATACAGACTGATTCTATTATAAATATTACGAATCTCATCTTGAATGTGGGTATCAACAAGCCAAAATTTAGAGCGAGTAATCAGTTTATTGTAAATATTCACAATGCAAAAGACATTTATAAGTTGCCCACATTGATAAATTTTACAAATATTGAGTTCAATTTCACTTATGCTAAAGTATTGAAGATTTTTGTGGGATCTGATGTCTTTTTTAAGTCAAGGTATACTGCAGATGCTTATTCTCCGCTCTTAAATCAGTTTTACCTGCAAGACGATTTTCAGGTTTGGGGTGTGGCTACTGTAGATCCCTACATGTCTTTTCAGGTAAACAAAGTTCGGTTGGCTTTCAAACTTGGCCACGCCAACCAGGGACTTCGGTTCCAGGGATTTTATACATCCCCATACTATTTGGCCACTCCTAGGGCTTTCATGTTTAAAGTAGATTGGCCAATTTTTGATTAAAACCTTTGGAGCAGTGTATTGAAATACAACACTTCCCCCTCAAAATTAATCTGTGTCTTTGCCAGTAAAGTATCGAAATGCAATTGTTTAAAAATCTCATGTTGCTCTTTTGAGACAAAAGAAAACTGAATGGAGTAGTTACAACTTTGAGGGTCTATTTCAGTCAAAAGTTTATAGGTATGAATGGTTTCTACCCAAATTTCAATATCCTGCAATTCAGGCTTTATCCATCTTTCGAAGTCCTGGCTTCTGTTTTTTGAGATAGAGAAGGTAATATTTTCTAAGAACATAGTATCTCGGAAATAAAAAAGGGTATTTATCTGAATAAACACCCTTTTAGTAAAATTATTTTAAAAATCAGTTATTGATAGTTTTAAGACCAAAGTTTCTGATTAGATAATAACTTCCAAAAACGATAGTAGTAAAAGTCAAATCTCCAACAAGCATATTTCTAAAAAATGGCAAACCAGCTTGATACGAGCCAATAACCCCTGAAAAATTATGCGGATAAGCACCAATTGCTGGATTTGAAACTTCACTTTCAGGATAGAAAAATGCAAAATTGGTCAATAAATAAAACACTGTTGATGATAAAAAAACCGCAGTGATGGTTCGACCTACATTAACTTTTTGGAGTAACAAATAGCCTATTCCAAAAATGAGTGCATATCCCAAATAAACCAAAGATGATCCAGAATGAAAGCCGAAGCCCGTTACAGCCTCTAAAACCATGTCAGTGAACAATATGGTCGCAAAAGGAAAAATCAACTTCAACCATTTGTTAGTAATGTATGCAGTACTGAACAACAAAATAGCTGTCATGGGCGTAAAATTCATAGGATGATCCACCAACCTAGAAAGAGCCGCTAAAATTATCAATGAACCTATTATAAGACCGGTTTTTATCTCTGATTTCGACATTTCAATTATTTTTTGACAAAATTACAAAAAAAGCCTATCAATAAAAATGTTTTCTATTCCTTCAACACCCAAGTGTCTTTACTTCCACCACCTTGTGATGAATTCACTACCAGTGAGCCTTTTTTCAATGCTACACGAGTTAAACCACCAGGAGTTACATAAATTTCTTCTCCAAATAGAATATAAGGACGAAGATCCACATGACGGCCTTCGATGGTTTCATCTACTAAACAAGGGGCAGTAGATAAGGATATTGTTGGCTGAGCAATATAGTTTCTTGGATTTGATTTTATTCTTTCTCTAAACATATCTTGTTCTTCTCTTGTAGATTTTGGTCCAATTAGCATGCCATAACCTCCCGCTTCGTTGGCTTCTTTTACTACCAACTGGTCAATATTTTCCAGTACATACTTCATGCTTTTGGGATCCTCGCATAGAAAAGTTTCCACATTAGACAATATTGGCTCTTCGTTCAGATAATATTTAATTATTTTTGGCACGTAGGCATAGACCACTTTATCGTCTGCCACTCCTGTACCTAGTGCATTAGCCAAGCCCAAATTTCCTTTTTTATATGCCTTAAATAAATTAGGAATCCCAATTAAAGAATTTGGATTAAACGCTTTCGGGTCTATGAAAACGTCATCAAGTCTGCGGTAGAGCATATCCACCGTCTTCAAGCCTTTTGTAGTTCTCATTTTTAGGACATCATTCTCCACCACTAAATCTCTGTAATCCACCAATTCTACACCCATTTGCTGTGCCAAATACGAATGTTCATAATAAGCCGAATTGTAAATCCCAGGCGTAAGAACAGCAATAGTTGGATCAGATTTGCCAGAAACATATTTCATCACCTCAAAAAGTTTCTCTGTGTATTCGCTGATAGATCTTACTTTGGCCTTTGAAATAAGCTTTGAAAGTCCTTGTTTAGACAATTCACGACCTTGCAGCATATAAGACACGCCTGAAGGGCACCTTAAATTATCCTCTAATATCACAAATTCACCCTTGTGATTTCTAATCAAATCAGTACCTGTGATGTGAATAAAGATATCTTTCAAGGGCTTAATATCCATGCATTCCTTAATAAAACCTTTGCTACTGAAAATTACATCTGAAGGGATTACTTTATCTTTTAGTATTTTTTGATCCGAATAAATATCTTTCAAGAATTCATTGAGAGCAAAAATTCTTTGCTTTAGTCCTTTTTCAAGCCTACTCCATTCTTTGGCTTTTATTATTCTCGGTATAATGTCTATGGGAATAATCCTCTCAGTTCCGCCTTCTTCTGAGTACACATTAAAAGTTATACCCATGTTTATCATGGCGGTCTCAAGATTTCTTTGCCTTGATTTCAGTTCATCAATACTCAGGTCATTAAAATAGTCATAAACCATTTCAATTCCTTTATGTGGAAGGTTTGAAGTGCCAATCAACTCATCATAAAATTGGTTGGTTTGATAGTTACTAAAATTACTGTTCATTTTTTCTTTGGTATAATATGGTTATAAACTATACAAATAGTGATATTTTTGTAAAAAAAATTGTCATATAAGCATTGATGCCCTTAAAGTACAAAATTTACTTTTTCGTTTTGTTAAGCCACAACGTTTTTTCTCAAAATTTTTTGGGAATAGCTGGTAGTAACTATTCAGGAACCAATAGCCTTGCAACAAACCCTGCAAACGTGGTAGATACTCGTCAGCGTATTTTTATAAACTTGGCAGGAGCTGGTATCGATTTTCAAAATAATTATGTAAGGTGGAATGCTCCGTTTTCATTGTTAAGTTTTGTTACACAAACTACGCCTAACAAATTCCGAAATGCCGATGGTTCAAAAGTTATATGGAAGCCCAGTTATTTAAAAGTCTCAGAGTCTGGTAGAGATTTGTCATTATATGCCAACGGTGAAGCCAAAGGGCCTGCCCTTGGGGTAGATATAAAGAAATGGGGGTTGGGAGTAGCCGTTGGCGTGCGATATCGATTCATGAATTCGCTCACCCAAGCGTCTGATGAAATAGGTAAAACCATTATCAAAGGCACAAAATCAACCGAATTGATAGGAAATACTTATGTGAACGAACATGGCTATTTGAATTCCAGCTTTTTAAATGAGTTTTACGGGTCTATTGGAAAAGTAATTGTAGAAGAAGAATCAAAATTCATTAAAATAGGAGCAACGGGTAAATATTACGTATCTAGTATGTACAATCACATAGGATCAAAAAACTTTGATTTTACGATAGTACCGAACCTAAACGACAATTTAAGGCAAGATATAGATATTAAAAATGCCCAAGCTACGCTTACTGATGCCTCGGGTTTTAATTCTCTGCAAACTTCAAATTTCACTGGTCAAATGATCGAATTGACAGGTATTGGTAAGGGATTTGGAGGTGATTTGGGAATAATTTATGAATATCGTCCTGATTTTCAAACCTATACTAGAAACAACAATAGAAAGCAATTTACCAATCCTACTCAAAACAAATATCTTTACAAAATTGGTTTTTCACTTATAGATGTAGGGTTTATCAAATTCAGTAATGGCGTTGAAACCAATGCATTATTCAGCTCTAATGATGTAATTCTTCCTCAGACTTATCAAAAATTTGGTGGATTTGAGCCTGTTATTGCCACTACAAATTCAATATTTGGAACAGCCAGTGCCAACAGCAATTCTTTCATAATTTTAATGCCTGCTACGAGTGTATTCACCTTTGATTATAATCTGAAAGAAAATATCTACATCAACTTAAACTGGAGGCAATCCTTGTTGAATTCTAATAGGCGAGGGGTTATCAATTATTCCGGAGTATCCATAACACCACGATACGAGAAAAAAAGCTTAGAAATAGCAGTTCCTATTGGTATTGAAAACAATTATAAGAACTTGAATATTGGAGCCGCTTTCCGGTATTATGGATTTTATTTTGGCTCAGATAATATTACGGGTTGGTTGAATACCTTCAATCCTCGCGGTGTTTCGGTTTACGCAGGGGCTTTTATTCCTATTTATCACAGTCTTCCCGGTAGTCCATTAAAGTGTTTTGTGGTGGCAAACCCGCAATCCTATCGGAAGAAGAAATTCAGAAGACGATAAAAAAATAGCAGACAATTTCTCAATTATCTGCCTATCAATATGTTAAAGTGACGAAGAAGAGATTCGAACTCTCACAAGCTTTCGCTCACTACCACCTCAAAGTAGCGTGTCTACCAATTCCACCACCTCGCCAATACAGCCGCAAAAATATGTATTAATGCTTAATTAAAAAACTACAAACATAAAAAAAATAAACTTTTTAATGAGCCTATCCATTCAAAATCCACGTATCATTTTTATGGATATACACTATCTTTCTATTCCACAAGACTTTAAGCCATATATCTTCTTGTCCAAAAATATTGATTTTGTTTCCTTTTTCTATGGAACCTATTATCGGTGATCCAGAAGATGGATATTCTCTAAAATAGGTACTCTTATTTATAATGGCCGATTGGTAAGTATTTGGTACATTAATAAAGACCAACAGAAACACGATAAACAAACCCACCAAAATAAGATGTCTCCGTAGAATTTTTTTATTGTATATTTTTTTTCGGAATAGGATAATAAGAATAAATATTCCAATCAGAATAACTGAATAAAGAATAAAAATGTAAAACTGCTGGTATAAAACCAAAATAAAATTCAAGTCACTTCTTTCAAAACCGGTAAACTTGTTCTCCAAAGCCATTTTATTCATTTTTTCAAACACCTCATCGTCCGGATTTAGATTATAATAGTTGTTCAAATAGTAGATAGCTTTCGGAAAATCTCCCAAACTTTCGTAAATATATGCCAGCTTAAGAGAAATATTTGGCTTGTTTACTTGATTATCTTTAAAAATGAGTTCATAAATATTTGCAGCTTCCGAATATTTTTTTGCACTAAATAAAGAATCTGCTTTTTTAGCAACATCATTTTGTGCCTTAGAATCAGCGATTTGAAAGAAAAATAGCAAAAAGAATAATAATAATTTTAAAAAGAGTCTTGGCATTGTTGGGTTAATTTCATAATTTTGCATCCTCATTTGAGACAAGGTCTTGATTCCGTAGCTCAGCTGGTAGAGCAATACACTTTTAATGTATGGGTCCTGGGTTCGAATCCCAGCGGGATCACAAAGCGATGAAAAATTCATCGCTTTTTTTATTTCTCCAAAACTCAATTTGTTATTCATCCGATT
>NZ_RJUD01000003.1 GCF_024343675.1 Lacihabitans sp. CS3-21 | reverse complement strand
ATAAATACGCCACAATTATCACATCTCAATTGCCTGTGTCAGCTTGGCATCAATACATCAATGACAACACCATTGCAGATGCCATTCTCGATAGAATAATACATCAAGCCCACAGAATAGATCTAAAGGGTGAATCACTGAGAAAAAACATCAAAAATCAAAACAATTAAATATCTTTGAATCAAAATCAAATCAAAACCAAACAACTCAACTCAAGTGGCTCACTTTGAACCGGAATGGCTGGCTCACTTTCACTGGAATATGCACTTAGATTTTAGCAAATTACCATTCTGGTCGATTGTTTCTACTATCCTACCAAGATTATCTCTTTTAAAAGTAAAAGGGATTTGCTTGGCACCCTTTCTTTACTCGTCATAAAACTTCATTTGATTAGAAATAAAATTGTGCCTACCCTTAATTTATTTTAACCTCATATAAAGGTCATATTTATATAATTAGTGTTTATAATTGTATTTATAACTTTTTAATAATCTTTCGATCTCACCTTCTTTTTCTTTTATTTCAAAAAGTCGGTTAAATGAATCATAGCTGTATAATTTAACCAAACCATTTGGGCTACTAGTTTTGTTAAGTCCGATGAGCGGGGTAAAAACATAAGTATTAACCAAACTGTTTGTTAAACTAGGCTTATTACTTTCAATCGTACTCCAAATTGTAGAAGAATTCACGTTGTCTAAAACTATATTCTCAATATTTTGCAATGTTGTATTCCAAAGCGAATTTTTAATTTCAGCAACTGGATATAATCCTTTGTAGGCGTGAACTAAAGCATTGTTTTCTAATTGATTTATTGTAATAGAACGTATCTGTCCATATTTATTATAATCGTTAAACGAAGTTGTTTCTCTATAACTCGTATTTTGTGGAATGTAATCTAAAGAGCCATCATAGGGAGAAGTTAATATTCCTAAAGAGTTTTTATTAAACTGAAACTTTTTATACGGGAGTAGTAAACTCGGTTTAACTGCATTACCGGTAAAGCTTTTATATGTATCAACTGATGCATCTATAATTTTGGTATTGGAGTTTTCATCTGTTAGTTTCGTTATTTTTTCTATTGGAGTTGAATGTCTATTTTCCAAAATTAAAGTGTTGATAAAGTTTGCCCTTGAGGGATTAACTAAATAGTCTTCTGGGTACTTTGTAATCGTTTCTACTGTTTCATTCTTTGAGTTTAAACTTGATTGCTTTGTCAACTGCAAATGCGATTCATTTTCATAGGAATAGTTTACTTCAGTTAACATTTCTATTTCATTGAATTCATTATATGTTGTTATAGTTTGTTTGGTTTTTTCAAAAAAGCTTGAAACATTAAAATAAAACTTATTCCAGTAAACAGGAAAATACGCATTACCATTACCAACCCAAGTAATAACTTTAGTTAAGCCTTCATAAAACATTGAAGGAATTTTATATTCAAAATTATTCTGCAGGCCAGGTCCACTCACACGTCTAAAACTATATTGATTACTAATTTCTTTTTGTAAAATATTGTTGTTTTTGAAATACTTAGTAGAAAGATTAACTCCCCTAGCGAAATCATAAGACTCAAAACTTCCAATTTTTTCTACATTTGAAGCCAAAGGGCCTTCAAAAGAATAAATATCCAAATAGGGAAGTTTATAAGTTGAAAAAGTATAATTAGTTCGTGAAATATTATTGACAACTTCATCTACATTTTCGTAAATGACCATTGGGCTTCCTAGGTTTATAAAAGAGTTATTTCTGTAAAAAGGTAAACCAATTGAAATCTGAGGTAATAATATTTCTCCTGAATAAGCTGGAGTTGTATTTATTGCTCCACTCGACTTGGAAATGTCTGAGGTCTCTTTGTATTTGTATTCTGTTAATTCTGACAAAGCCCTAATTGGGTCAAACTTTTCAATAGATTTTATTCTTATCCCTGGGCCGTATTTAGAATTTTTCGCAATTACATTATTTAATGTAACGTTTGCAAAAATATGAAAATCTGAATTGCACTCGGAACCAAACTCTTCCAAAATGTCATTATTAATGAAGTATTCATTCGCATATGTTTGCCCGGGAAATAGGTATCCAGAACCAATCGGAAACGAACCTGTACATTGATTTCCTCCTGGACAACAGCCATTATAATACTCCCAGTTTATGTAAACAGTATAAAAAGATTGATAATTTACAGAAATAGGGTCAAAAGCCTCAGAAAAAGTTTGATCTATTCCATGGTAGACATAATAAAAATTCTCAACATCAATCAAATCACCAGAAACAGGGCCGCCTGATGCTGAATGAGCGTAATCATTTTGTTCATAAGTTATAATTGAAGACCCTCCAGTTGGATAAGTAATTTTTGTTAAGGCATTCCTCTTCGAGCCATTGAAATTTGGGTTCCTATTTGCTCCAAACTCTGGTATTAGAGTATTCCCAGGGATGCCAGCGTTATAATATCCCCAATGATCTATAGCTCTAGTTAGGTATATGTTTGTGGATGCAATCCCATCGATGTATTCAAATTTGTAAGGTTCTAACAAATTTCCGTTGCCATCTTCGTTCTGTACTTGCACTAATATATCTGGGAAAGTATCGTTGTATGTTAGTCTTTTCTTAGAAATGAAGTTAGAATTTATTTTGTCTGTTAGAACGACCGATTTTAATTTTCTTGTAGTACTTAGGTAAGTTGTAACGTAATCATTTATTACTTCTGAATTAAATTCAACTTTTGTAAAACCGTTTAGAACCTCAATTGAAGTTAAAAATTTTTCTTCTGAATGTTGAAAAGATATATCATTGACGAAAAGAGAGGACGCTCCGAAGTCGTTGCACATATTGCAATTTGGATATATTCCCTTTTCAACAAAACTTGGTGAAATTATCGTTGTTTGCCCGCCTGGCGTGTAATTGAATTGCAGTTTATTACCATTTGGCGTCAATAGTTCTTTAATATGCCAAGTAGAAACCCCCCAAGAAGCAGAAGATCCACCTAAAAAGCTGGTAGAATACTCTTTTACATTAAATAGATATTTGATACCATCGTCATCCGTTATTGTGAAAGATTCTATAATGTCACTGAGTGATCTATCTTCTACATCCGTACCAGAACTTCCTATTGTTTTTTCAATTTTGTATTTCTTATTTGAGACAATATGGGCGTTTCCATCCTGACCGAAAAAGAACTTACCAGAAATATTACCAAAATTAAAATAGAAAATATCGGGTTCAGTATCATAAACACCATCCCCCAAAGCTAAGGACTGAAAAATTGGACTAGAACTTACTCCGGAGGGGTTATTCATTAAAATATCTGCGTATTCTTGCCCTATTGTTAGATAACCAAAACTGGGAGTTTCATCAGCCAATCCTCGAATAGTTCTGGTTATAATTCCACCTCCAGATAAAGACCAACCTCTGCCTACCCAACCAGGATGTTCAAGGGGTTTATAACCAGTATAATTATAATTGAGGGCAATTGGCCAATTAATATCTCTCTCATGTATTGTGACCAGCGGCACACTCAGGTTAAGGGCACCTGTGCTTTGGTTTACTGGAATCTCGCCAAATTTCCCAAGGTTTGCAGCATTCGGAGATGGAGGTATTTCAGAAAATTTATTCTGATTTTGGGCGTTCCCTTTTAAAGCAAAAGCAAATATTATTGATATTAGTAGTGTTCTCATTTTATTGTTCTTTAAATTTCCAAATTGTGTTACTGTATTTTACATTAAATTTATCATCCATATATTCTCCACATATAAACCATACTTCATTTGTTTCTACTTCATTATGTGCTGCAGAAGAAATAATTGAAGGGGCCTTTTTAGCATAAATCGGAATCCATTGTAAGGTAGACAAACTAAACTTCCAAATATTTCTTTCCATCTTTAAGGTATCATTATTGAAAGTTTTTTGCCCTCCATAAAGAAGTAAGTCTCCACTACCATCAACCCAAGTAGTGCCTCCTATTCTAAAACCAGGATTGTTTTCGGTATGTTCATAACCGATTGTTTTGACTGTTGCCTGCTGAAAAAGTTTACTTGAAGAATATTTTAATATCCATTTACTGCTTTTAATATCAAAAAACCACATGTCAGACAAACCACCATAAAAATTGCCCTCATCACTAAGGCCAAAGCCGCCGTAAAGCCAGAGGTTGTTATTAGATTTATCATACCAAGCCAAGCATTGTGCTCTTGATGATGGGAAGGATTCAGTTTTAGAATCCTGATTCTTATTGGCTTTTGAATTAGTTTTTAGTTCACCGTTTATCCAAATCCATGTTTTTTTATTGAAATCATATTTCCAAAGGTCATTTAAGTATCCATTAGTGGCTAAAGTTTTATCGTAAGTCAGTCCACCAAAAAGCCAAAAGTCTCCATTTTTATCAACCCAAGTAGTTGCATTTGCCCTTCCTGCTGGGGTATTAATCTTGTTGGATTTGTTTTTGCCACTTGAGACACTCTTTTTATTAAATTCTGTTGAGTTTGAAATTAGCGTCCAGGTTTTGGTTTTGTTATCAAACTTCCAAAAGTCTCCCAGGTTTTCTGATTGTGTACTTGTGTTTCCGCCAAATAAATATAGACAATTGTCTTTCCCCACCCATGTGGCAGCATCTTGTCTCGCCAATGGAGAGGTTGTTGTGGTTGTTAGAGACTTTTCATCATTCTGCTTAAATTTTTTCGACTCTTTTTGGCCATTTACAGACACCCACTTTTTTGATTTTGGCGTATATTGCCAAATATCTGAGAAAAGGCCTTCGTTTTTTGTCTCGTCAATACCCTTTCCTCCAAATATGTAAATATTTCCATCTGTATCCTTCCAGTTAATACTGGCCGTTCTTGGTAATATCTGATTATCTGATTTACTCCTGAGGTCCTCTTTTGAACTTTCTAATTTATGTTTTTTTGGATTAAACAATTCCTCTTGTGTCATTTCTGAAACACGCTCCCATCTTCCTTGGTGGAATTTTTTAACTATGGTTGGTGGTGTTGTGCTATTAGTGAGTGTGTCATTTGTTTTATTTTGGCTATGTGCCATAAAGCACACAACATTAAAAGCAAATGTAAAGGACAGTATTTTCTTCATATAAAAATTGTATTTAGACAATTGGGTTATTTGATTTTTAAATAATTGTTTCTTGTAAATGCCTAAGCGTTCGTCTTTTTTGTATTTCTAATGGATATAATTATTTGATCTGCGGGTGAAACCCACCTTACACGCCTGCGAAGGCAATAGCCTTCGTAGAGAGGAGTTTTTTTTATTTCAGTTGGTTTATTTTTCACGATGTTAATCTTTTTCTTAATTTCTCATTACCTTCTTCTTTTCTTAAAATCTTTTTCAATTACTTTAGTAAATACTGTTTTTATCTTTTCTAAAACTGCCATTCTCGCATGCTTTGACTTTAGTAATTCATTCTAGAAAATCCCTCTCTCAAAATCATATCCATCTAAATTTCGACTTACTACTATCTCTGCGGCTAAAAGCCGCTTTACACACGTAAGAAGGAAATATCCTTCGCATAGCCAGAGCCTTTTATAGGATTTAGTTATTTTCGTTAACTACACTAATAACTTTGTTTTAATATTAAAAATTTACTATTCATATTCTTTTTGTGGGTACAACCCGCTTTACACACGTACGAAGGAAGTATCCTTCGTACAGATGGGCTATTTGCTATATCATTCTTTCCTTCTCACTTAGATATTGATTATCTGACCATATAGGTTTTTTTGTTAATTTTTGAGTAAAACCTTCCGATTCAAAAATTATTTCGCCTTCCTGCAAATCAATTTTCCATGAATTCTGTGGGTCTTTTTTTATATAATTAATTTCAAATCCATTTAATATACTTGATTTTGCGGATATATGGAAATTTTTTACTTCATAAAACACTAAAATTGCAGGGGCAATCAAATATTTGTATTTATTATTATCACCTAATTCCCATTTGATAATATAATCCAAATCTAATTCTAAATTATCATCAAATTTTAATGAATACAATGGGCAATCATGCCAGTTAAAATCGCTTGTGTTTGTTTCCATATTTTTATTTTTTAATAGGAACTGCATCTTTAATGCCATTTCCTGATTTTCTTTTACCTTGGGTATAATCCCAATAATTTATATGAGGTCCCGTTTCGTTTGGATTTGTTGTATTTGGATGCCCCTCTTTATCTAATCGATAACCTTTATTAGAATCTCCTCTTTGCGAACTACCATACTTCCCTTCTTTCATTTTAGGAAGAGCTTTGTCTATCCCAAGTTTTTCGTAAACTTGATTAAGTGCGTTTTTAGTATCTGTTACAGAGATGTCTGAGGTAGCCGCTTTTACAGCTCTTGATGTTTGAGATTTACTTGTTTGAGCTAATAATTTACCTTCTGTACTTCCTCCTGGAAATATTGAGACAACATCAGCAACAGTAGATACTGCTTCCTTGATACCTCCTTTTAAAGAATTATCAACGGGTTTTCGAGAAAATTGTGTTTCAAACACTTCACTACCGTTTTCTACCTTATATCCTGCTCTCAAATTCGAACCAAACGCCCTAAACGTAGTATTATAAATAGCGTGTTTTGTATCATAAAACGCAGTTACAGCTAATTTTGCAAATAAAAATGGGTCTTGGCTTGGGTCGTCTCCACCACAACAAGGTTCATCTAATGCACCATCGGGGTCAATACGATTGACAGGGTTATTTTGAACAAAATTGTATGGAGAAACCCATTCTCGCTTATCCGCCAGCGGGTCAATTTGTATTAATCTGGCTGAGGTTTGATCATACCATCTAAATCCATATTCATATAATCCAATTTCTAATTCTTCAACTTCTTCTTTACCATTATATTTAAATCTGTCTTTGAGGTTCTCGACTCCACTCGAACTGACAGATGAAAACGCTAAGCCCCAAGCATCATAGTGCTGCTCTTGTACCACGGCTAGATGTTCAATGCCCTCACCAGCTTGGCCTTCAGGTATTATTACACCAACTTGGTCACGTTTTGGCTCACCGCATCTACAACTAACTCTCAAATTACCTAAATGGTCTTTTAGACTGTATTCAAATCTAAATTTGTCGCCTGTGGTTGGGTCTGCTGTTAAATTTAACACTTTCTTAGTAAGTAATGCTCTGCCCTCACTACTTGCCACAAAATCCAATTCTTTTGTACTGTTGCCGGCCGTTACGGTTTCTTGGTAAACCATGCCTGCTAAATAGTCGTATGCCTTTATCAAGGTAGTACCCGCAGCATCGTAGGTTTCCATACGTACTTTGGTAGCTCCTGCGTAATAGTGTTTAATTACTCCATTGTTGATACCACTGTTGGTTCTGGTAATGCTAGCTGGTAAGTTCAAATGGTTATAGGCTATGCTCAGGTCTTTGTTGGCATCGGTTACCATATTACCTGCTTGCTCGTAGGTATAGTCCGTGGTATTTACTTTGTCTTTAAAGCCTTGGGTGGCGTCTCCGCCATCGACTACGACTGTTAATTGGTTGGCAGCGTAGCTGTAAATCAACTCGTCCATCACAGTAGCTCCGCCTCCTGTGGTGCGTTTTAAGTAGCCAATGTTTCCGTTTTTGTCGTAGCCGTGGGTTGGGTCATACATTGTTGTACTTATGCCTTCGGCAAGCGTACCTGTGTAGGTGCCTTCCATTAGGCGGTTCAGCTTGTCGTATTTGTAATTATAGGTTTGTATGCCGCCCGGCACTTCAGCTCCACTCAGTGACCTGAGCGTATTCCACTCTTGTTTAACAATATTGCCATTAAAGAAGGTATTGCTTACTTCGGCTCCGTCGTAGGTAGTGGCTGTGGCGTAGCTTAGTTTCATGGCAAATAGGTCTTTGTTGGCAGTCATACTGGCGTCGGCTATTTTATTAATTTCGGTCAGCCAACCTCTTATGTTGTATTCGTAGTCAACATTTTGTAAGGCCAATGGGCTACCTGTGCTGTTGTCACAGCCTAGGCCTTTGGTTTTTAGCTCACCCAATGGGTAGTATTGGTTTTTGCTAACTTGCTCCCAGTTGTCGTTATCAATTTTTTGGCAAAGGGTCACCACTCTTCCACCTTTGTCGTAGGTATTTTTGGTTTGTATGGTAACTAACACTGAATCTGTAGCCGTCTTTTTATAGTTCGTAATCTGTGTACTGGTAATGGCACGGCCCGTAAAATCAATTTTGGTCACGCTTATGTCACGCCCACCCGTATGGTTGGTACTCACTGTTTTTATTGGTCGGCCTAAAGTGTCATAGAAGCTAACGTTGCTAATGAGTTTGTTCCAAAGAGGGTTGGTTTCGTCTATGCCCACTATTCGGGTAAAAGACTTGGTCATCATACCTTTTACGTTGTTTCGCTTAACTTGTCCATAGGTTTCGCCCAGGGCATATAAGTTGGCATCACTGCCTTCATAAGCATCGTACGTATTGATAGTCAAGGCTATCTTGGCTCCGCCTAAAGTATTACCAGCAATTACATCTGCTTGTAAAGAAGTTCTAGTTGTATTTTGCGTATAATATCCAGTTGCTTTTGGTCTGTTCAGCTCATCGTATTCTGTATATAGCCAACGATTGCGGCTGTTGTCTCTGCCCCAAGAATCTTGGGTAAATACTAAGCGGTCGCGGCTGTCGTAAACCATTTCCACCTTGGTGGCACTTGGCACTTTTTTCTGGGTCATGCGGCCACGCTCGTCGTAGTTGTATGCAAAAGTCAGCTCTTTAATTGGGCTTGAGACAGACAAAGGAGTAAGCGTACCTACACTCAAACTTGTCTCTGCCATAGGTTGAAAAACAAAACGTAGTTGCCCAAAGTCGTCATACACATAGTTGGTTTCAATAAAACTATTGGTTTTGTCTTGCATACGCTTAGCCACCACTTGACCCGACTTGTCTTTGGCTTCTGCCGAGCGGTTGCCATTTTCGTCTATGGTGATGTTTACATAAAGTTGGGTAGGTGCATATGTAGCTACCACCACTTCTTGAGCATCTATGTCCGTTGCTACTGTATTTATATCAAAACGCTTGATGTTGTTGACTAATTTCTCATCCATGGTGCTTGGTGAGCCACCTACAGTATTCGTTGTGTAAAGCATCTTCATGGCATGATTGTCGGTAGCATTGATATCCGTCTTTGGTTGCCATAACAAACCCGGAGCACCTTGTTGAAGGGTTCTGTTTAGTGGAGAATCTTCAAAAACAGTTTGAGCAAGAGCGAAGTCTTTGTCGGAGGTTTTACCAGGAATATCATTATAAAATGCCTTTTGCAATAAACTATGCGTATCAAAGCTTGGCAAAGCTCCAGTTAATGCATGATTGTCGGTATATGGCATGTATTTCTCCGTCTCACGACCAAAGGCATCGTATTTCATAAACGAAATCACGTCTTTGCCGTCGGCACCTGTATTTCTACTCACCGTTTGTATTGGTCTACCTAATCCGTCAAAGTATTGGATTGATTGTACGAATTCACTTGCGTTTTCTGTTAGAAATATTCGTTCTTCTACATAGTTCTTATTAACAGAGATTGTTCTATCATTGGCTTCTGGAGTTGGCCATTCAGCGTAATTTACTTCTGAAATAGTACCACAAGTAGTGCATTTACAGTCATCAAGCACGAGTACATTAACCGAAGCTGTAGCTGTACACCCTGCAGGACTAGTTACTGTTACTGAATAAACCCCCTCCAATGCGGTTTGAAAGTTAGGAATAGTCGGATTTTGTAGGGTACTTGTAAAGGTATTTGGCCCAGTCCAAGAATAAGTATTAGTTCCGCTAACCGCCAAATTAAAATTGAGGGTAGAACCAGCATTCAATGGAAAATTAGACGTTGCTGAGGTTATTACGGGGTTGTTTACCGTTACTGTTAAGAGATTACTAAAGTTGGTAGAGGTACCGCAAACAGTAGTACATTTTGCTTTGTAAGTAGTATTGTGGATAATATTAGTAGCCTCTAATGACCCTGATGTAGTAATTGTTCCGGTGCCTCCTTCAGTATTTGACCAATCCCAGTTGATCACTCCTTCACAGCCTGAAGATGGCTGAAGTGTTACGTTACCTCCTGAGCAAATGGCAAGAGGAGTACTATTTGAAATGCTAAGAGTAATGGGCTCTGGGTTAAGTACTATTGATATTGAATTACTTGGCAAACTCAAACAGTTGTTACCGTCTTTGCACCTTGCTGTGTAATTACCTGAATTAAACGCATTTAGTGGGTTTGTGTTTGACCCATTTGACCATTCAACAGTAGAAGAACAACCAGTTGCAGTAAGGTTGACACTATTTCCAGAGCAAAAAGTTGTAGGGCCCCCGGCAGTAATAGTCGGAGGGTTTATTGACGAATTTAGCGTAATGATGGCTTCTGAGCTTTTGGCACTAATGCATCCATTCGATTGAACACATTGTGCTGAGTATGTTCCAGATGCCGTAATAGGTAGTGTTGCACCTGTTGCACCTGTATTCCACTTTATTGTTCCTGTACAATTTGAGGCGGTTAAAGATTGGCCATTACACAAAAGAATATTTCCAGATTGGTTTAATGTAGGAATTGTATTTGAAGAACAATTATTTATAACAACATTTGAGGTGGATGTAACTGGACTTAAATTTGTACCTCCAGCCATTTCACCATAAGCCGTAACAGAATAAATTCCATTGGCAGAACCATTGGTAATTGTTCTTGTTAATGTTCTTGTGCTTGCCACAGGTGCTAAAACGGTACCGTCTGGAAGAGTCCACCTAAAATATACAACACTTAAAGACTGACTTGAAAAAACAGGAAAGTTTGCAGTCAGTGTGATACTTTCTCCAATGTTTTTTGGACCGTTATTGGTAATAACCATAGGGCCTTTTGATGGCCAGTAATATTTGACAATTTGTTGTGAACTACAAGCATTATAGCAGGTAATATAATAAGAGGCATGAAGGTTCTCTGTTACCGTAATTTGGGGTGTATTTGTTGCAATTGATGGATTTAAAGATTGAGTAAATAATTTTCGATTCCAATTAACATGACCATTACAATTGGGTACTGATAGCACAGCAGGTAAATTTTGAGGATTTTCGAAATTGTTTACTAAGATATTTTGTCCATTAAAGTTAAGAATAGGTTGATTTACTACGGGCAAATTCGTCTTTTCTATTGTAGAAAGAGTTTGAGAGCTAAAACATCCATTAGTTCCAACACATTTAACAGTGTATGTAGTTGTAATTGTTGGAGTTACAGTAATACTAGCGGTTGTTTGTCCTGTTGACCAGCTATATGTTGAACAACCACTAGCTATCAAGTTTGTAGTTGTATTTTGTCCATTGCAATATTTTTTTGAGGCAATATTTATGGTAGGGGGATTTATATTTGTAGCTACTGTGAGGTTAAGTGTATTGCTGTTTGGACTAATACAATTATTAATTTCACATTTTGCTGTGTAAGCCCCAGCCGTATTTACCGAGAGGGTACTTCCGGTAGCCCCTGTAGACCATATAGTGGTACCAGTGCAGCCAGTCGATGTTAACGTCAAGGTACTGTTGTAACAAATAAGTGTAGATGTTGAAGATATTGTTGGGGCTGTTGGAATAGGATTTACATTTACAACTACTGGTGAACTGGCTTGACTTGTGCAAGAATTTTCAGTACAAACAACAGAATATGTTCCAGATGAAAATACAGTTATTGAAATGCTTGTTTGACCGCTTGACCAAAGAAGGCTTCCATTGCAAGTTGATGCAGATAGAATTACAGATTCTCCTGAACAAAAAGTTAATGGACCGTTTGGCGTAATAGTTGGTTTAGGTGCTGTTATAGTAATTGAAATAGTCGATCTATCACTGGCAGTACATGCGTTTGTGGTACAAGTAACCGAATAGGTTGCAGAAGCATTTAAAGCAGAGGTAGTAAATGTACCATCAGTTGATGTTCCAAGTTCCGTTCCTACTGTTGCATGATTATACCATGTGTAAGTTGCTCCATCGCCATTACAACCAGATGCAGTAAGAGTTACAACACCTTCACCACATCTGCTTGCTGGGGTTGTGGTAGGAGCGGTACATGCATCTGCCATTGAATTTGCAACTGTTTCCTTAATAGTAGAACTGCCAACATTCTGCTTTTGGTTATTTAAGTGCAGTTTAGGTGAGGCTGTTTTCTCTAGTATTTCAAGACACTTTTCACCTTTTTTGATGAATATTGTTTCCCAATTAGATTTTGATGGCCCTTTTAAAAGTATAAAACAATGTGCTTGATTGATTTCATGGAATTGACCTATAATTTCAAGTTCTTTACTTTTGTTATTCTTATCTAATGTCAGAGAAATAAAATCATAATAACTTCCCCCTGTTTGACTAAATCCTTTTGGTAAGACTACTTTTAAAGCAATCTTTTGACACTCCTCATCTTTGTAGCTTAAATTCAGGTTGTCGTAGAATACAATTTTTATTTTAATTTTAACTTGTTCTCCAATTTCATATTTATTTTTGTCAGACAAAATTTCAAAGAAGATGCAATCTACAACATTCTTGTCGTCAGTATACTTGATTTGCTTTTGGCCATCTGAAATGGTTTTCTCAAGCGTTGGTTCTTTATCAAATAATGATTTTTTGAGAATTGGTAATGGAATTGGAACTTTTTTTGCAGAGCTTGTAGTGTCAGAAATGTTTGCTTTAAATGCAAAACTGTATGTACACACACTGAGAATCAAAACTATTTTATAAGTTTTGTGGAGAAAACTAAGTTTCATGGTTTTTAAGTGGTTTAAGGAACTAGGATTTGTGCCAAAACTATATATAGATGTTTTTAAATCCAAATTATTTTTCTGAGTCAAAATGAAATTATTATTAAGTGGCACACTTTTATTTTTTATTTTGTTGATTGCTCCCAGCCTACATGCACAGGAAATAGTAGGGGTTAATTTGGTTTGGGGTAAGAAATATATATCTTGGACTAAAAGTAAATTTGTATTTCCTATCAAAGTGGATCTTTATGTTAAGGACTTTCCCTTTCCAGACAATCAGTCTTTTAATATTGTTGCTTACAAAAAATCTAGTGGTAAATTGACTAACCTGGGTTTGACCATAAATAAAATTAAAAGAGCAAAAAGGGTTGAATCCGGTAATTTAAAGTGTTCCGATAGTTTTAAAGTTGAAGTGTTTCATGAAGAATATGAAGAAAAGGAATTCGTTTTTGAAGCATATGATAGTTTTGATCCCCAAGATTATTATTTTGTTCTTGACATTTGTTGCCGACCTAGTGAAATTTCAAATGTTAAAAGTAACTTGAAGCCTTCATTTGCCATAGCTTTTGAAGTTCCTGCTTTTAAAGATGACAACGAATTAAATATTATCCCTTTTTTTAAGAAACAGTTAAACACGTTTTACTATTGCAAAAATAAAGCGTTTACAATCGACTTTAGTGCAGAAGATTTTTTAGATGTCAATGGTACTAAAGATGAACTTCGTTATTCCTTAATTAGGCCACAAGCTGGATACAACAAAGGAGCAACTGATAATAGTCAACTATTCAAATATTATCCCAGTATAAAGTTTCTTGAATGGACATCAGGATTTAGCGATAATAGGCCATTAGGAAAGGGCAACTCTTTATCAATTGATTCAAAAACGGGAATGATTTCGAGCTTGTGTGATCGAACTGGTATGTACACTATTGTAGTAAAAGTTGAACAGTTTAGAAACGGCAAGAGTATGGGAGCAAATCTTAGAGAATTAACCTTTTGGGTGGTCGATTGCCCAGTAGAGACAATTACTAAACCCATTATTAAAATAAATAATGTTGAAGAGGAAAAGTATTTAATGTGCTACAATCTAAAAGTACAATTAGAGGTTGAGAACATTCCTGGATATCTATATGAGTGGAAGAGAAATGGAAACATCATAATCAATCAAACAAGTAATGTTCTTATTACTCCAGATGAAGGGATTTATACGGTTTCTTTAGCAAACAACAAATTATGTTTGACCACTGGTGTTTCAGAACCAGTTGAATTAAAAGCTAAAAACCGTAGACCAGTCGTTGAGAGCAGTTTCAATAATGTTTACGGGTGTGTTGACAAGCCAGCTGTGCTTAAACTAGTAAGTAATGAATTTAATAGGGATGTTTCATGGCAAAAGCTGGGCAATAATGGCTATGTAGTAAAGGCTGAGACATTGACAGTTAAAGAAAATGGTGTATTTATTGCAAAATTTTCGCCCTCTGGATGTCCTAATGACTCTATTTCTGTTTTTACAGGAGTTCTTATTGGCAGCAAATATCCAACGACAGAACCCACAATTAAAGATCTCATAGTTTGTCCTAGAACATTCCATTATTACAATGTAAGTCAGGATTTTGGGGTATATGGTTTGTTTAAATGGTTTAAGGATGAAGAGCTTGTTTGGGATGGACCCGCTGGAATGCCACTTACAATGCCTGGGAAATACACTATTTTTGGTGGAGAAGCAGGTTGTATTAGCAAGGTAGAAGAATTGAATGTAGTTTGGGGTGACAACTGCCCGAAGGATCAGGAAGAGAATCTTTATTTACCTGATGTAGTAACGATTAATGGAGATAATATCAATGAAACCTTAGAGATCTTTAACAAGGAGGCTTTTCCTGATTTGGAGTTATTTTTATACAACAGGCAAGGCCATCTTATTTTTCATAAGACAGGTATGTTCTCAATTTATGAGGACAATACACTTTTGGAGGCACTAAAGAGTATGATTGGCCATCAAGTGGCATATAGAATAAAATACAATAGGGGAACTTTAGCTGATAAGGTCGGGAAGATTTTGATAGTGAGATAATAATAGATGGCGTTATTACACTTTTTGTTTGATTGATTTTATCATTCCCTTATTTATAATAAAATATGATTAAAAAAATGTCAATTTCTGTAAACATGCAGCATATTTCCTTACCTCAACGCCTTCAAATATTCCTTCACCTTCTCTTCTTCAAACGATCCTAAATATGATTCAGTCGTTTGGAGGCTGGCGTGTCCCAAAGATTTTGAGATAAAAGCTATTGGGGCTTCGCTTCTAAGTAATATGGTTGCAAAAGAATGCCTGGCTGTGTAAGTTGTGATATCGTCTTGGATTTCGAGTTTTTTACCAATATTTCTTATGTGTTTGTTCGTTACCTGAATAAGTTGGGTTATAGTTGATTTAATCTTTGTGGCATCCATGCCAATTTGTAGGAATTCAAATAAGTACGAGCCTGATTTTGATTTCCATCTTTCCAAAATATCCAATTGCTGGCTATCTAAATACACCTTTATTGACTTTTGATTCCTTTTATTAGTCCTTTTGGTTTTTTCTCTTACAAAAGTTAAGCTCTTTTCCTTCTTGTCAAAATCCACCTTTCTTAGAAGGCAAATATCTGCAAAATTCATTCCATTACCGAGATATGAAAAGACCCATAAATCATGGCTCCTTTTCTCCATTGTGTTAGAATCCGCCTGAAAGGACAAAATTTTCTGAATATCAGACTTAGATAAGGCTTTCTTGGTATTATTACTTGCTGGGATTTGATATAGTTTTTTACCAAATGGGTAATTACTAGTGATTTTATCCTCCTTCGCCACATTAAAAATTGATCGAAGATGCCTCAAATTAACGCCAACACTGGTAATACTAGCTGGCGTATTAATGCCATCTTTTGTTTGACTTTTCTTCCCACACTTTAACATCCATTTTTCATACTCTTCTAAAAAAGCAACAGAAATATCATCAAATGAAATTTCAATGTTTGCAGATATATTAAATACCGGCAAATTGAGTTCATATCTTGTATGTTTAGTCATATCTACTAAAAATCGTTTAATAGAATTTGCAGCAGATTGATATGCCAAAGCACTTCCAATTCTCTCTTCTTTCTTTAGGGTTCGAATATAATTGTCGAAATATAAAAACACACCAATCTCATTAGATGCAGTTCTCTTTTTCACACTTTCAAAATTATCAAACCGATATTTGAATTTCTCAAATGTAAAATCATTTCCCAACTCCGATATTATAGTCTTTGACCGAAGTAGATAACCCTCTTGTTCAATATTATTAAAAATAGATTTACCATAAAGTAATTTATGCAAGTAAATAAGTTCTTCATTCTTTACTTTACCACTCAAACCATCCTCAGTAACATAGGTTTGAAACTTTTTAAAATCATCCTCTTTAATTTTCACCCCAGTAGAATACATTCTTTGGATTCTATTGTGAATGACCAATATTTTAATGATTCCAAACCCATCCATATTCCTTCTTGAATCCAAATAAATTTTTGAGGTAGCCATAATTTTATTTACTGATTTCTTAAAATGTGCAAAACAATGTGCAAAACAAAAGTAGTAAATAATCAAATGATTAAAAAATAGTAAGAGATAAAATAATACATAAAATATTAATTATTAATGCTTTATGATAAATATTAATAAGTATCGAAAAGTATTAAAAAACTAAAATTTCTGACTGTTAATCAGAGGGTCGCTGGTTCGAGCCCAGCTTCGGGAGCATTTTTAAAAAAGCAATCAGTAATGGTTGCTTTTTTTGTGTCTTTTTTTTCAATATCTACTCTGACTCAGGTCCTCACATTTGGCAAAAGTTCCAGAATTTCCTTTTTAATGCCTTTGGCCAAAGTGAATTTAAGCTCGTGACTGCTCAGATAAAGCTGATCTTTTTCTATTTTTTCTACAAAGTTCAAGTTGACGATATTGGAACGATTGAGTTTGAACAAATCCGGATAATCTAAACCTTCTAAGAGTTTTTTCATGTTCATGGAAAGGGTGTGGTAGTGGATTTCCGTTGCAATATAAATATCCGAATAAGAACCATTGCCCTTAATGGCCACAATGTCTGCTTTTTTTACTTTTTGGTGAGATTTATTGATTGGCAGCAATACAACCTCTTGATATTTAACATTTTCTGTTCCATTATTTTCCTTAGCCCCAATCATCAGTTTCGATTTAAACACCAACTCGGGCGTTCTCACGGCTTTCATCATGTAGTTACAGTTGCCCAAGCTATTCATTTTTTCAAGCATGGTTTCGTTGGTGTCAGCCGTAATAAACATAATGGGTACGGTAGAAGTTTTTCTCACCATATCGGCAAAATCCAAGCCGTTTAAATGGTCATGTTTAAGTGTAATATCGAGCAAAAGAAGATCAAAAGCCATCGTTTCAAATGCAGCTTTGGCTTTCGAAACCTTGTCGGCAATGACTGGCACCTCAAAGCCAGCATCCATTAGTGCTTCTTTGAACTCCATGGCGGTAATCAACTCATCTTCAACTATTAAGACTCTTGGCTTCATGATAAATGCATTTTAATTTAAACTTAAGGCCGTTTTCGTAAGCAAAACTATAATCTCCTGCCAATTCACTCGACTTTAGACGTATAAGGCTAAGCCCGAAAGACTGCGATGTAGTATAAAATTCCTTCTCGAAAATTAACAAATTTGCGTTAGAACCGTTGTCTTTGTATTCAAAATATAACTCGCCGTTTTTGATAAAAAAAGACACGGAAACTTTCGGCTGGAGATTTTCAAAACCAAAAGCATACTTGAAACTATTCGTAAGTAATTCATTAAAAATTATTCCCAAATGAATGGCTAAATCTGGGTCAATTAATGCGTTTTCGACCGAAAAAAACCTTTCAACGGGTTTGTTGAAAATCACCTCTGTTTTGTTTAATATTTGTTCAAAATAATCGCCGAGCTTGATTTTGACCGAATCGTTTGACTCATAAAAAAGCTGTTGTAAAACACTCATTACAGATATTCTGCCCTGCATTTCTTCCAAAGAATCCTGTATTTCTTTGTTTTTGAGGCGGTTTTTTTGAAGGCCAATCAGACTTGAAATTACCTGCAAGTTGTTCTTGACGCGGTGACTTTGTTCTTTTATGAGTAATTCGTTTTTGTGGCTAATGTTAAGGTATTTTTGAGCCAATTTTTGATTTTTGCTGTTTTGAAAAAACAATAGAACCAACAACATTAGAAACATAAAGCCAACCACTATCAAAATATTCAAGAGCCTTTTGTTAGACTGCAACAATTGAGATTGGAGCAGGAGTTCTCTTTCCTGACTTTTTCTCAAGGCCGAATCCTCTAAGGAATTAAGCCCCGACTCTAATCTACTCACCTCCGAAGCATGAATTTCATTTTGCAAATTCATATAATCCGCTTGTTTTTCTAAAGCCATTTCCCAGTTTTTTTCTGCTTTATATATTTCCATTTCTGCAAGCAGTCTTTCAAACTTATAGGATGTAAACTGGTCTTTTTTGGTATTATAAACCGTGTTTGAATTATCTCCTATCAATTCCCTCGCTTTTGCAGGCTGCCCAATTCGGGCATAACAGGCTGCCATCATGGCGTTTAAACCAGTTATTAATCGCTCATAATTGTATTTATACATGTATTTTTTCGAAAGCTCAAAAGCCTCCAATGCTGCCTTCGGTTCAGTATCTTTCAATACGTTTCCTTTCATTTTGTATAAAAAAATAAACTCGATTTCCAAGTCATTATTCTTGGCAAATAGGAGCATTTCATCGAATTTACTCAGTATCTCAGCTGGAGGTTTTTTTAGATGTTCGAAGCTTAAACCACATATAAACAAGTAGTTGGATATAATTCCTTTGGGCAAGTCATGGGTTTTGAAAACAGTCATTGCACTATCCGAAAATAATTTCGCTTGCCTGAAGTCTTTTTTAGCCATTTGACACTCCGCAATTCTTTGATAAATCCTACCGTACTCGAAGTATCGCTTCTGTTTTTTGTATAACGGCATGGCTTTTTTTAACCAAGTAATTCCAGAAATTAAGTTCCCAATGCCCGCCTCATATTTGCCCATTTCATAATAACCATCAGCCATTTTTACGGAGTCGTTTTTGGCTATGGCTTCGGTCAAAAGAGAATAAGCGATGGCCTTCTTCTCTTCCTCAAAAGTAGGCTTGGTTTGGGCAATGCCCTTACTGATACACAAACACAGAAATAGGAGAATCTTAAACTTCATAAAGGAAATTATTCCCTGCTAAAATAAAGACAAATCATGTTCAAAGCATTCAAAATCAATATTTTTTCTAAATATCTAATTTCACAAAAAATAAGGGGCATTTCACAAAAAAATATTTTCATCCCTTAATAGAAAACCGTTAATTGCTTTACTGAAAACTTACACTATAATGATTATAAATCTAGACACGAAACTGAAGATAGACACCAGCCTAATCCTGTTTCTAAAATCGCATATCAACTACACGGAGATTAATATTCTTAACAGTAAGAGTTTCATTTGCTCTTATACACTTAAAAAATACGAGAACTTGCTCCAAGAACATAACTTTAAAAGGGTACACCGTACTTACATGGTAAACATGGAGCATGTGGTGGCCATCTCTACTGCAGAAGTTCTACTTTCTAATGGCACAGTTGTGCCGATTTCGAGAAGAAGAAAGATTTAAAACACTAAATCCCTCCGAATTATTTTGTAGTTGAAGTTCTAAACTTCATTGGTCTAACTATTTAAAATAATAAATTAGTGTTCAATTCAATCTACCAGAAACCGACAAAGGTCTACTTCTTCGAAAGTTTTTTGATTTTTTAAGTTATTTTAGCTTTCAAATTAACAAAAAACCAGTGAAAATTATAAAATCCGTTTTCCTCTCAAGTTTATTCATTTTGTCAATTTCAGGTAAAACTTCTGCCCAAGAAATTGTAAAAAGAGACCCCTTAATCTCAGGATTTATTGGGCAAATATCGAGTGATACTTTAAGTGCTTATGTAAAGAAACTCGTGACTTTTGGCACTAGAAGTACCCTCAGCAATACCACAGACCCGAAAACAGGCATTGGTGCTTCCCGAAAATGGGTTTTGGACAAATTCCTTGAATTCTCCAAAAAATCCGATGGGCGTATGACCGCTTATCTCGACAAATGGACGCTTGAGCCAGATGGCCGACGCATAGATGCCAAAATAGAAATGGAAAACGTGATGGCCGTAATAAAAGGTACCGACCCGACCGATAACAGAATTTTTATGGTGAGTGGCCACATAGACAGCCGAGTAACAGATGTAATGAACCGTACTTCAGACGCACCGGGAGCCAACGACGACGGTAGCGGAACAGTCGCTGTAATAGAATTGGCCAGAGTTTTGGCCGCTTCAAAATTTCCTGCAACGGTGATTTTCACGGTTTTCAGTGGCGAAGAGCAAGGACTTTTAGGGGCCAATTATTTGGCCAAAAAAGCCAAATCCGAAAACTGGAATTTGGTGGCTTTGCTGAACAACGACATCATGGGCAGCAACAATTCCAACGAAACCAATATTATTGACAACACCAGAGTCAGGGTTTTTAGTGAAGGAATTCCAGCTTTCGAGACCGACAAAAAAGTAGGTGCCATCAGGCAATTTGGATACGAAAACGATGGCCATTCTCGACAAGTGGCCAGATATGTGAAGGAAATCGGTGAGCGATATGTGGACAACCTAGAAGTGGTGATGATTTACCGAAACGACAGATTTCTCCGTGGCGGCGACCACACGCCGTTTGTAACCGAAGGTTTTGCAGCCGTAAGAATGTCAGAAATGAACGAGAACTTTCTGCACCAACACCAAGACCTAAGAACCGAAAACGGAGTAGAATATGGCGACCTGCATAAATTTATGGACTTTGAATATTTGAGAAAAAATGTAGCAGTAAACTTGGCTACTTTGGCCAATTTAGCCTTCGCCCCTGCCGTACCCGAAGACGTAATGATAGACGTACAAGGCCTCGGCAACGCTACAAACCTGCATTGGTCTGCCCCGAAACAAGGCAAAGCCGCTGGTTACTACGTATTGATGCGTGAAACACACCAGTCGTTTTGGCAAAAGAAATTTTACACCGAAAATCTCGAACTTAAACTCCCCTATTCTAAAGACAATTACATTTTTGCGGTACAAGCCGTAGGTGCCAAAGGCCATGAAAGTTTGCCGGTGTTGCCTAGGGTGAATGCTGCTAGGAGGAATTGAGGGAAGAAAAAAAAACCATTTAATTAAATGAATACTTAAATCTAATATACATCAATTGAAAAAAAGAATTTTTCAATTTTTACTACTAATTTCTATTTTCGTAGAAATTAAAGCTCAAAAACCCATAAGTTTCAAAGCAATCACCTTTTACACAGCAAAAAACGATCAGGCACATATCAGTTTTGTGCATGAGGCTAATCGCTGGTTACCTGAGGTGGCAGCTAAACATAATTTCACTTATGATTCTACTGACAATTGGGCGAACCTGAACGATGATTTTCTTACTAAATATCAGCTGGTTATATTCTTAGACACACGCCCAGAAGATGCGAATCAGAGAAAAGCCTTTCAGAAATATATGGAAAATGGAGGGGCTTGGTTGGGCTTTCATTTTGCGGGTTTTGCACTCAACAACTCCAAGTTTAACCAAGATTGGGACTGGTATCACAATGAATTTCTCGGCTCAGGCCAATATAAAAGTAATACTTGGCGTCCAACTTCGGCCATTCTAAAAATAGAAGACCGAAAACATCCAGTAGCCAAAGGATTGCCCGAAACCTTCAAGTCTTCACCCAACGAATGGTACAGGTGGGAGCATGATTTGCGAAAAAACAAAGACATCAAAGTGTTGATTTCACTAGACCCAAGTAGTTTTCCGCTCGGCACCGGCCCCAAAGCCCACGAAATTTGGCACAGTGGCGACTATCCAGTAGTCTGGACGAATACCAAATACAAAATGCTCTATGTAAACATGGGCCACAACGACATAGACTATGAAAATAAAACGAATAAAGAGTTGTCATTCCAGTTTCAAAATGAAACACAGAATCAGATGATTATCAATGCTTTGAGTTGGTTGGGTAATAAATGATTATTGTGCTTAAAACTTCTCAAAAGGAATTACTCAGAATCACACAGTATTTAAATTTCCACTTTTTACAAAAAAAATTCCGTGGAATTCAGTGATTTTAGTGCGATTAATTATTTGTCCTTCATTATTTAGTAAAATGGGCAAAAAAATAGCATGAAGTTGACTAAAACTCCATGCCATTTCCAAAAAAAAATTTATCAAACTTTAGGCCCAGCAGCAATAATCGCCTCCGAACTACCTTCTTCAAATTTCTTGAAGTTTTCTACAAATAAGCCCGCCAAGTGTTTGGCTTGAGTCTCGTAAGCGGCTTTATCCGCCCAAGTGTTGGATGGAATCAAAAGTTCAGACGGTACTTCTGGGCAAGAAGTTGGTATTTCAAATCCAAATCGGTCGTCTTTTGTAGTCTCCACATTTTCCAAAGCACCACAATGTATGGCATGAATGATGGCTCTCGTGTATTTAAGTTTTATACGGCTACCAACTCCATAAGCACCGCCTATCCAACCTGTATTTACCAACCAAACTTTGGTATTGTGTTTTTTGATTTTTTCGGCCAAAAGTTCAGCATATTTGCTCGGATGCCACACCATAAATGCCGCCCCAAAACAAGCCGAAAATGTGGCTTGAGGCTCTGTTACGCCCATTTCAGTACCGGCAACTTTGGCTGTGTAACCACTTATAAAATGATACATACTCTGTTCTGGACTCAATTTAGACACAGGCGGCAATACGCCATAAGCATCTGCTGTCAAGAAAATTATATGATTCGGATGTCCACCAATACAAGGTATTTGAGCATTTGGAATGTATTCAATCGGATAGGCCGCACGAGTGTTTTCCGTAATGCTCGCATCGGTATAATCTACCTCGGATGTGATAGGATCTAGTACAACATTTTCTAAAACAGTCCCAAATCTAATTGCATTAAAAATCTCAGGCTCTTTTTCGGCAGAGAGGTCAATGGCTTTGGCATAACAACCACCCTCAATGTTAAACACCCCATCGTCAGACCAACAATGTTCGTCATCACCAATCAATTTTCTATCAGGATCGGCCGAAAGCGTAGTTTTACCTGTTCCACTGAGGCCAAAGAAAAGCGAAACGTCGGCGTTGTCACTTCCCATGTTGGCCGAACAGTGCATGCTCATGATGCCTTTTTTTGGCATAATATAATTCATGACGGTGAACACCCCTTTTTTCATTTCGCCAGCATATTCAGTACCGAGAATTACAAATTCTTTTCGCTCGAAACACAAATCCACGCTCGTGCGAGAATTCATGTGTGACGTAAAAGTATTCGCTGGAAATTCACCACCGTTATAGATCACGTAGTCGGGCTTCCCAAAAGTGGCCAACTGTTCCTGGGTAGGTCTGATGAGCATATTGTGCATAAACAATGCATGGTATGGTCGCGTACAAATCACACGTACTTTTATCTGGTATTTTGGATCCCATCCTGCAAAACCATCCACTACATAAATTCTGGTTCTGGTATTAAAATAATCTAAGGCCCGTTGTTTATTGATATCAAAAACGTGTTCATCCATTTTGATATTCACACTACCCCACCAAATATCGTTTACGCTTTCAGGGCGTTCAATAATTCGCTTGTCCTTAGGGCTTCGGCCGGTTTTGGTGCCTGATTTTAGAGCCAATGCACCCGAACTGGTAATTTCGGCCTCTGGTTCATACTTGATGGCTAAAGCATACAATTGTGCTGGAGCAGCATTCCTAATAACTACTTTAGGGTTAATGCCGTATTCGAGTAAATTAAATGTTTCTGTCATGAGAATACTATTTTTTTTGTAAATCTATTTCTAAAAACAATAATATACTATGATGAAATACATTGTTTATAAAAAAAAAAAAATATCGACTATTTGATTGATTTTGAGAACTTTAATCTGATTTTGAATAGAATAATTTTTTAAAATGACGAATTTTCATGGATTAAATATTTTAAAATATATGACCAAATTCATACTATTTTCAATCCACTCATATTAGTACGTTTAATTAGAATTTGACAATAAAAGCCGAAAAATTCATTTCAAAATACTTAGTTTTGTACCAAATAATAATCTATGGGAATTCGGTCTTTTTTTAGTAAACCTCTGGCGGCATTAGCGGCCTACCAAACCAAAAAGTGGTTAAAGAATCCAGAAAAAACGCAAACCAACTGGATGCAAAAACTGGTCAGCGAAGCCCAAAATACGGCTTTCGGTAAAGACCACAGTTTTGGCGAGATAAAGACTTATGAAGATTTCAAAAAAAATGTTCCTGTTAGAGACTACGAAGATCTAAAACCCTACATAGAAAGAGTGGTAAAAGGCGAGCCAGATATCCTATGGAAAGATAAACCACTTTATTTGGCCAAAACCTCCGGAACTACATCAGGTGTAAAATATATTCCAATATCGAAAGAATCGATTAATAACCACATCAACTCCGCAAAAAACGCCATTTTGGCTTATGTTCATGAAACTGGTAAAGCTCAATTCTTGGACAAAAAACTCATTTTTCTTTCGGGAAGTCCAGAATTGGACAAAAAAGCCGGCATTTTCACTGGTCGACTTTCAGGCATATCCAATCACCACGTGCCGGGGTATTTGAGAACCAACCAAATGCCAAGTTACGAGACCAATTGCATTGATGACTGGGAGACCAAACTCGATAAAATAATAGACGAAACCATTGAACAACCCATGGGCTTGATTTCGGGAATTCCGCCATGGGTACAAATGTATTTTGACAGAATAGAAGAACGAACTGGCAAAAAGATCAAAGACGTTTTCCCTAATTTTGAGCTATTTATATATGGCGGAGTAAATTTTGAACCTTACAAGGCAAAATTGTTTGAATCTATTGGCAAAAAAATAGACTCGATAGAGCTTTATCCGGCATCAGAAGGGTTTATAGCTTACCAAGATTCACAAAAAGAACCTGGAATGTTATTATTGCTCGATACAGGCATTTTCTTCGAGTTTATACCTGCCGACGAATATTTTGAAGAAAACCCGACCAGACTGCACATTGGTCAAGTAGAATTGAATAAAAACTATGCGTTGGTCATCAACAGCAACGCTGGTCTTTGGGGTTATTCGATTGGCGATACAGTAAAATTTGTATCCCTTCATCCTCACCGAATAGTAGTTTCAGGAAGAATCAAGCATTTTATTTCCGCATTTGGTGAACATGTAATAGGTGAAGAGGTAGAAAAAGCCATGAAACATGCGTGTAATCTTCACCCTGAAGTAGAGATTATAGAGTTTACGGTTGCACCGATGGTTGCACCGGTTGAAGGCCTCCCCTATCACGAATGGTTAGTAGAGTTTGCCCGTCCTCCACACAATCCTGAGCAGTTTGCGAAAGATTTGGACCAAAAAATGGTAGAACTCAATGTATACTATCAGGATTTGATTGTTGGAAACATCCTGCGTCCTTTGGTAATTAAGCCACTGAAAAACAATGCATTCATAGACTACATGCGTTCGATAGGCAAACTTGGTGGCCAAAACAAGGTGCCAAGATTGGCCAACGACCGCAAGATAGCTGACGTTCTTCAATAAGCTATGAGAGGAGTTCTATTAATACTTCTGAGTTTTCTTGGCTTAAGGTCATTTGGGCAAGAAATTTCTTTGAAAAAAATAGAACTTCAGAAACAGAAAGCTCTCAACTATCTTGAAAATTCTCAAATAAAAACCACAACTGAAAATAAGACATTTGCTGGCGAATGGCCCGCCTACATGCACATGACCAATGCTTTCGTGCTACTCGGGAAATCAGAAAAATATCGAGATTCGAACTGCTTTAATATGACGGGCATATTCAATGCTTTGGCTGAGGCATATTTACAGGATACTGCACAGCTACAAATAAAAAGCATGCTAAAAAATGCTTATCCTGAGCTACTTAGCTATAGAAAAGATTCGCTATTTAATTTCTGGAAATTACTTCCCCCAAACAGAGATTTATCCAGAAAAACCAATAATCCTGAAGGCCTTTTGGTAAGAAGACCAACGCACTATAAACTCAACACGAGGTTTATAAACAACGCAGCCAACGTAGCTTTTGACAATGACGACACCTCTATGGGTAATTTGTCCCTATATTATTATTCAAAAATATTCGGAAAAAATAATGGTCAAAATGTGAGTTATGCAGCTTTTGATAAATATTTGGATAGCAACAGAAAAGCCTACCATTGGCACAATTTCTTGGTAAAAATACCCAGAGAAACCAATGCTTTTTTGACGTGGCAGGGAAAAGAGCGAGAATTTAAACGCTGGAGTTTTTTCAAAGCTGCCATGCACAATTTGGTGTTTTATTTACCTAGTAGTTGTGCTAACCCTAGACCATTCGTTCCTTATATTCCTTGGGGAGCTAATGATATCGACGCCGTAGTAAATGCAAATATTCTGACATACTTGGGTTCTACAAATCAAATAGAAAAATCAAAGGGTAAAACTGGAGCAGAAAAACTAATCTATTACCAAATAAATCGTGGACGGTGGAGCCGAGCGGGTATGTATTACCCCAACAAATACCATTTTCATTATGCCGTGAGCAGAAGTATGCTTGCCGGAAAAGATAAATTAACTGCAAATGGACAAGTAATTCTGTCACATTTGATAAATACACAATTCCCAGATGGACACTTTGAGAGCCGTAGAAAAGTAAATAAAAAAGATATTCTGCAATCGACCGTTTATGGTCTTACGAGCCTACTAAACCTCAAAGAACTTGGCTATAATGTGCCAAAAGACCGAATTGACCTAACGATGAGCTATTTGTTAAAACACCAAAATGAAGACGGGTCATGGAATGGCGGCGTCTTTTTTTCAGGAGGAACAGTCGTGAGGAATGTATTACACTTTAAATCAGAGGCTTACACTACGGCTTTGATGGTTTTGGCCATGAATAAGTGGGCTCACTTCGACTCCGCTCAGTGACCTCTAATGTCAAGGTGAACTTGTCGAAGCTACGTTCCAATTGGTGGTCAGGATTTACAATAATACTCCACGTCCCTTCGACAAGCTTAGGGAGACACTTCTGCACGCTCCAGAAGACAATTCAGGTCACTGAGCGAAGCCGAAGTGACAATCAATCAAAACCTTCCCCGCTGACATCCCTTTTACGTAAGTTTCTAAGCCCGAATTTAATTCTGACAATTTGACTTTTTTCTGAATCTGAGTTTCAAAGCCTTTAGAGAGCATTTTTTGAATTTTTCGGACGTCCAATATTACCTCCAAGATGGACTTTTTCTGGGCTTCTTTGCTCAGCCAGTAGCCTTCAACCGTGTTTTGCTTAAACAAAATATTTTGTGGTGAAAAATCACTAGGATTTTGATCAAGTCTACCGTAAATCACCATTCTGGTATTGTCTGGCAGTGCATTTAATATTTGATAAGGAACAGAGCCTCCACCAACGGCATCAAAAAATATTACTTTTTTGAATGGTTTCGCTGCCGCATTTAGTTCTTTCAGAAATTCTGCATTTTCAGTACAAAAAACCTTAGAAAAACCCTTTTTCAAAGTTTCTTCTTTGAGATTTTCTTTTCTTATTAAGCCAAAAACTGGGATATCTATTTCATTTACAAAATGCGTAACCATTTGTCCCAAAGCACTTCCAGCTGCGGAAAACACGATGAGGTCTGCGTTCATTTTCTTAGCCTTTTTAGAAAAAGATAGTGCCGTGAGCGGATTTACAAAAAGCATGGAACCCTGCTCCAAACTGACTTTTTTGCTCAAATCCATACATTTGTTGGCATCGGTAAGCATATATTCTGCCCAAGTGCCATTTCCTGCGTTTGGAGCGGTGCAAGCTACGTTTTTGTTCAAAAGTCTATTGGCCATAAATCCTCCTCCTGATTCCACCACGACCCCGCTTCCTTCTAAGCCTGGCACTACTGGGAATGGTTTTTTCAGTCCATAATTGCCCGTCAAAAATGCCAAATCAGATGGATTGATGGGTGCAAAGGCCATTTTGACCAATACTTGACCTTTAGCGGGTACTGGCTTAGGTAACTCGGCTAATTCCCAATCGTTGGGACCTTTTAATAAGATGGCTTTCATATTTTTGATGATTTGTTGAGCAATTTACAACAAAAAAAGCAGCCATAAACGACTGCTTTTCTATAATTGCTTATTTATAATTTATTTTACTTCAAACAAAACATCCTCCAAACCAGAATTCACTTTAATATCAGTGGCTTTCAATTCAAATGCCATCATACCCATGTCTTGTTTAAGTGAATGCGGAAATTTAACAGCTCCAACTTGCTTATAATCAGCATAGTCTATCGTAATTTTCATTTTTCCCATAGGAGATTCCACCTCATTTATTTGACGTTTTTTATAGCCAGAAATCACTTCATAAAATTCCTCAGCTTCTCCAGCAGCATTCAAAACTTTCAATTTATGACATTCAATTCCATCTATAGTCTCTTTCCCTACATAAGTCAATTTACCCAAATCAGTCAGGTAAACTACTTCTCCTATAATATTGGATTGTGCCTCCAAAGCCTTAGCTCCGTCTCCCTCAATGATTTGATCTTGACCCATTTGTGTCATTTTGCCCTTAACGCCGTCAAAAACAGTATTGTTTACTTCACCCATTCCGTCGACTTTCACAATTGTCAAAAACTTATTTGGCATTTTCTTTCTCACCACCATACTCATGGCCTGTCCTTGAACTTCAGCTGTCAAATCCATGGAAAAGTCTTTGATTCCATCAATAGCAGCTTTTCCACCGATAGATTGTAAATATTTATCAATAACCATTTTCGGTGTAGTTTCTTGAGCTTTGGTAGCTATCGAAAACACCAAAAGTAAAGGCAAAACTAGGTTTTTCATTTATTCAAAATTTTAATTTTGACAAAGCAATGACAAATTTCCTCGACCTCCAAAAAATATTATATAAACAGTGATATTGGAACGTTAAAAGGCAATCTGAATATGCAGAAAAACACCACTGTCCGCCGACAATGGTGTTAAGGGCTCTCACACTTTTCCTCTAAACGTTCCCAATCACATACATTTCCTCTAATGTAGGTGTAGGACTTCCCCCTTGTTTTTCGAGCGTTATCGCAAACGCTGCTATATTGCCTTTGGGTACTTTCATGGCCAATATTTTATTTTCAAAATCTAAATCTATCACGCCCATATCCATCGGTTTACCATCTACAATTCCCCATACTTGGTATTGTTTACCTTTTGGTGCTGCTGGGAGATTTTCTACCATGAGTTTCATTTCCTCGGCTTCCTTGTTCCAGAATACCATTACTTTACTATCAGGCGATTTTTCAACACCTTTTAGTTCCATAGGCACGCTATTGTTGTCTTTATACAAAGCCAAAACACTTTCTGTCATAGCATTTTTAGACACCTCTTGGCCCATTTTAGCCTTTGTCTCGGCCAATTCATAGGACATTTTCTGAGAGTTTTGGTAAGTCCAGCCTAATAATAATCCGAATACAACTGATGCTGCTACAGCTATTTTAGACCACATCGGTATTACCTTAACTTCTCTTTCTAATACTTCCTCTTCTATTTTACTTTCCAAAAGACTATTACTTACTTTAACTTCTTCTCCGAAGTTCATTTGAGCAAAAATCTTGGATTTAAGCTGAGCAGATGGCTTTACCTCATGCATTTTAGCATAAGTTTCCATCGTTTCCTCTATCGCCGTTAGTTCTGTTTTTATCTCTGGGTATATTTTCGATAAACACTCCACTTCTTGTTTCTCCTGGGGCGTAACCGAGCCAAGCACGTATGCTTCCAATATACCGGATGCTATATATTCGCTGGTATTCATATCTTAAAAATCGTTTTTAGGTCCTGAAGAGCTGTCCTTATCCTAGATTTGGCCGTTCCGAGCGGTATCTGTAAAATATCCGCCGCCTCTTCCTGTGTATAACCTTGAAAATAAACCATATCTATCAACACTTTCCTATCTGTCTTTAGTTTATCTGTAAGTCCTTTTATATCGAAAAGCGACATTTCTGGCTGAAAACTAGCCTTTCTGTCTACTGCTCCGATAGATTCCTCAATGTCTTCAAGCCAAATGTTTTTGTCCTTCCGGAACTGATCAATGGCTGTGTTGCGGGCTATGTTTACCATCCAGGTAAACAGTCGTCCTTTTGATGGGTCGTAGTCGCCAATTTTCCGCCAGATTTTCAGGAATGCATCTTGCAGGATATCTTCTGATTTTTCTGTGTCTTTGATTATTTTAGTGATAACTCCCATTAAACTTCCCGAGTAATTATCATACAAATATTCAAAGGCCTTCTGGCTATTTTGTTTGAGCGACCTCACCAATTCTTCTTCTGAGATTTGCGTTGTCAAAATAAAATTTGTTTAGAGGTTTTTTAAAAATAATTCAAAAATCAATACCAAAATACATATTGGAGGAATACTTTGATATCGGGGAATTTCTCGCCTTACCCTAAATCCCTCTCCAAAAGAGAGGGACTTTAACGGGCTCAGTTTTAATTTTCAATAATTTGTGCAAAAAATCAAATATTACATCGGTAACAATACCGTGTCTAAAGTATGTATCACGCCGTTGGACTGATACACGTTATAGATAGCAATATTGGCTACTCCACCTTTTTCGTCGGTTATAGAAATGTTCATGTCTCCGTTCATTTTGGCTATCAATGTACCGCCAGAAAGCGTCTTCAACTTGGTCATTCCCTTTCCTTTTTCAATTAATTTCATCAGCTCTTTGGCATCAAACTTACCCGCCACTACGTGATATGTTAAAACCTTTGCCAAAGTACTTTTGTTTTCTGGCTTTAGCAGGGTTTCTACGGTTCCTGCAGGTAGCTTGTCAAAAGCCGAATTAACTGGTGCAAAAACTGTAAACGGACCCGCTCCCATCAAAGCATCTACCAATCCAGCTGCTTTTACTGCCGCCACAAGTGTAGTGTGATCTTTAGAATTCACTGCGTTTTCAACGATGTTTTTCTTCGGATACATAGCTTCACCACCTACTGTAACAGTTCCGTCCTGTGCAAAAGTTGAAGTTCCGATTAATGCAAAGCCAACTGCTAATCCCAAAGTTTTAAGTAATTTTTTCATTGTTTGTTCTTTTTTAAATTTGTTTGAATTAATTACGCCTTCCTTTAATATTTGGATTGAAATACCCAAAACTTTTTTTATTATTGTTAGTTTTTAAATGAAATAAAACATTCAAAATCATGGCAAAGGCAAGTATAGAAGTAATAGAAGCTTTGAGAACAACAGCAAATAATATAGAAAATGGCTCTCCTTACATGTGGGGACACATGGGTTCGTGTAATTGCGGAAATCTAGCTCAAGTAGTTACGCAAAGAACTAAAGCGGAAATACACGCCTACGCCATGCAAGGCCACGGTGACTGGAACGAGCAGGTTAATCATTACTGCGGTCAAACACAAATGCCGATAGACTTAATCATTTTCGAATTGCTGACTTTTGGTTTTACAACAGAAGACCTCAAACATTTAGAAAAACTGTCGGACCCAGAGGTTTTGAATGGGTTGGGCGATAAAAAACATGGATTAAGTCACAATCGCAAAGACGATGTGGTCGTTTATTTGAAAGAATGGGCTAGAATGTTGGAAAATCAGATGATTGAAAACATAAAACTACCTACTTTTGAAGTACTTTATAACCAAACGTATGTATAAAATCCTTTTGTTTTTGTTTTTGAGCCTAAATTTGGCCGCTCAGATAATACCACCTGCTGAACCAATAGAAGAAGAAGAACCTAAAGAGGAGCAAGAAGAAAAACCTGTTCTTTTTGAAGAGCCCAAACCAGCTTGGAAACAAAGAATGCATTATGGCGGGAACGTTTGGGTGCAGTTTTGGGGTGCATTGTACGCCGATGTTTCACCGATGGCTGGTTATGATGTTACTGACAAAGGAACAATAGTGGGTTTGGGGGCGTCATTTATTTATCAAGGTTCAAGTGTATATGGTCAAAAAAATAACAACATAGCTGTTGGTGGAAGAGCATTTGTAAGACAGAAAGTATGGCGGCCAATATTTGCCCAGGCTGAATATGAACTTATGAATGCTCCAAATACCGAAACCAACTTTTACAATTGGGAAGTAGATGGCCCTTCAAGGAAATGGGGCGGCTCACCGCTTGTTGGAATAGGTTTCTACCAAGGCCGTGGAGCAGAACAGCGTGGAAGCTTTATCTCTGTTATGTACAACATGGGAGCACCGAGTTTTGGCTATAGAAGCATGCAAACATTTGGAGGAAGTGGCTCTCCTTTCGTGATTCGGATTGGGTATTTCTTTTAAAGAATCACCGTCCGATTGCCAAAAATGAAAACTCGATCATCCAAAACGAGTTTAAGGGCTTTAATCAGCACCATTTTTTCTACATCCCGGCCATCACGGGCCATGTCAGCCGCAGAGTAGCGGTGATCCACTTCACGGGTATCTTGGGCAATAATGGGACCTTCGTCTAAGTGATTATTTACAAAATGTGCCGTAGCTCCAATTATTTTTACTCCCCGCTCAAAAGCTTGTTTGTAAGGATTGGCACCTATAAATGCGGGCAAAAAAGAATGATGAATATTAACAATCTTATTCGAATATTTGGAGACAAAATCTGGAGAAAGAATCCGCATATATTTAGCTAATACCAAAAGCTCTGGATCATAAATGTCTAATGTCTTTAAAACCTCAGCTTCATGTTCTTCACGGGTTTTATCTTCAGCCGAAACGTAATGAAACGGAATACCAAACTTACTTACAAATGGCTGCAAAGTGTTATAATTGCTCACAACAGCCAACACATTGGCATTGAGTTCTTCAAAAGCATAACGTATCAGAATCTCGGATAAACAGTGGTGTTCCTTGGTACAAAGCAACACAATATCTTTTTTCTTCTGTGTATTTAGTCTGAACTGTACTTCCTCACTTGGCACTTTAACCCGCAAATCCACCAATACTTTCTGGGTGTCAAAATCGTCGGCACTCACAAACTCTGTTCGCATAAAAAACCAGCCATTCGGACTTACGTATTCGTCTTGTCTGAGAATGTTGCATTCGTTGTTAAAAAGAACACTTGTCACATGAAATATAAGCCCCTTCGCGTCAGGACCTTCCATAAGTAAGGTGTGTTTTGCCATTTTGATTAACGATTGGTTCGATTAACGATTTTAGATTGATTCGATTTTAGATTTACGATTACTTTGATTCATGATTTTAGATTACTCCGATTTACGTTTATGATTAGTGCGATTTAATAAATCTTTTATTTAGGTGTTTGCTTCTTTCTTAGAGTATTGATTGATGAAACAACCATTGATACTATCTCATTGGTTTCTTTCTTGAGCCAAGTAAGCTTTTCAGAATTCAAACTTAAAGACTCCTCAATCAATTCCAACCAATAGATTGTTTCATCTCCCTCTTCTTCTACTATTTTCAATTTGTTTATCATATCCGCAGTGGATTTAGCTCTACAAGCTGCTCTATAATTTGCACCTACTGAAGACGAAGACCGAATTAGTTGATTGCCATAAATCCTTATACTCGGCTTTTGTGGCAAATCATCCACAAACTTTCCACACTCGAGAGCAAGCTTTTTAGTTCTAGCTTTAAATATTTCGGCATTCATACTATTTCAATCATAAACGATAAGCAATATTTAATCAATCGAAACTCGAGTAAATCAAAAAAATCGTAAATCGAATCAATCGCAAATCGATTTAATCAACTTATTTTTTCCGGAAAAACGTCGTAATCACCACACCTTCAAAACCAAAGTGTTCTCTGATTTTGTTCTGCAAAAATCTTTGGTAAGACTCCATCACATACTGGGGCAAATTACAGAAGAACACAAAAGTCGGAGAAGGTGTAGGCACCTGAACGATATACTTGATTCTAACCATTTTGCCTTTCATAGATGGTGGCGGATAATTCTCTATAATCGGTAGAAGAACATCATTCAATTTCGAGGTCGAAATTTGAGATTTTCTTACATCATACACTTCCATGGCCTTTTCTATCACTTGGAAAATTCGTTGTTTTTCCAAAGCCGATGCAAAAATGATAGGCATATAATTCATAGGAGCCAATCTTTCCAAAATATCCTTTTTCATGGTATCGGCAGTTTTGGAGTCTTTCTCCAAGGCATCCCACTTGTTTACCATGATTACTATGCCTTTTTTGGCATTGTGAGCTTGTGCTATGATACTTACATCCTGTGATTCCAGACCGAGTGTGGCATCCAGAAGAACAATACACACATCAGAATTATCTAGAGCCTTGATAGACCTCAAAACCGAATAAAACTCAATGTCCTCGTTGACTTTGGCTTTTTTCCTTATTCCTGCTGTGTCCGTCAAGATAAAGTCCTTTCCAAACATCTTGTAGTGCGTATCTATCGCGTCTCTTGTTGTACCTGCAATGTCTGTAACTATACTTCTTTCTTTACCTAAAAGTGCATTCAAAAACGACGATTTCCCCACATTCGGACGACCTAAAATCGAAATTCTTGGTATTCCTTCGTTTGGATTTTCTTCTTGGTCAAATTCTAGGTGCTTCACAACTTCATCCAGCAATTCTCCAGTTCCCGAACCGTCAGCGGCTGAAATTGGGTAAACTTCGCTTGAAAGACCCATTCCATAAAACTCTGAAGCCACCAAATTGGCTCTTTCAAATGTTTCAGCCTTATTGGCTACTACAAAAATTGGTTTTTTGGATCTACGCAAAACATTTGCGAATTCTTCGTCCAATTCTGTCAATCCTTGCTTGGTATCTACCACAAAAAGTATCACAGTAGCTTCTTCTAAAGCCAATTCCACCTGACTCCTGATGGCTTCTTCGAAAGTATCGTCCGATCCAACTACATACCCTCCTGTGTCAATTACCGTAAAATTCTTTTTTAACCAAAATGCATTCCCATAATGTCTATCACGTGTAACACCAGATTGGTTGTCAGTAATAGCTACCCTTTCCTCTATCAGTCTGTTAAATAAAGTAGATTTACCCACATTTGGCCTACCTACTATTGCAACTATATTCGACATATAACTTATCCCTCTTTTTATATAAATATTTTATTATCAGTCTTTTCGAAAAATCAAAAAGGATGCAAAGATAGAAAAAAAAGACGAATTTGGAAAGAAAATAGAAGAAAGCTATTACTCAAAGGCCACAAAAAAGATACTAAGTTTCACAAAATAACCAAGTGAGATTTGCCCTATTTCCCAAAAATTTCTTGCCAAGAAATCATCAGAATGGCGATAACGGCTAAGAAAAGTCCTAGTTTGTTAAGAATTGAGACTTTTTCCCTAAAAAACAAAATGGCAATAAATGCAGAAACCAAAATAACGCCCATGTTGTAGATAGGATACACAAATGCTCCACTATTACCGAAATATCCGAGGGTCAGAATCAAAAAGTAAAAAGATAAAAAATTGGGAACACCTAAGGTAAATGCAGCCAAAATATTCTTTAACTCCAGCTTTTCTGAACCATTTAAAATCTTGATAATCAATAAAATAACTCCTGAAATCGCTGCTCCCAGTACCATAACCAAAGTTACTGGAACTACCTTGCTTGCATCGGCTATGTAGGTGATATTCAGATAGTTTATAGCCGTGTTGGTAATGCCATACATCAAAAACACCGCCAAAGCCAATCCCCCTTGTAGCCAGAATTTGGCCTTTATACTAGATTCCGATTTAAAAGTAGCTATAGCAACCGAAACCACTGCCAACAATAGTCCAAGGTAATTTATCCAGTCAAAAGCCTTGCCTCCACTCCCAAAAACCAATAAACTGAACAAAACTGGAATAACCAAAGAAACATTATTGGCCATAGATGTAATGGTCATGCCGATTTTTTGAGTAGCCAAGCCACTCAAAATAAACGTTATAATAAACCCAACGCCTAATGCGAGGCTATACCAAGTCCAATTTTGTGATAAATCTAAACGGAAACTTTGACCATCAGGCATGAGTAACAATCCTGTAATAAAACAAACCGGGTAATTGAAAGCAATGGCCTGAAAAGTACTTATATTGAACTTTGGGAAAATCCTAAAGTTTACCAACAAAAGAACTGAAAATAAAATACTTAGAACTAAATAGAGCATAGCTTATTTTACAAAATTGGCGTACGTTTCACATTCTTTCAAGACCATCTTTTGGTATTGGGTATCTTGGTAATTCTTCCAAAGTTTGGTAAAGAAAGTCCTGTATTTCGGCAGTTCATTCTTATTCATTTTGGCCAAATAAGCATCCATCTGATTATAATCATCTGGTTTTTCTGAATAATATTTCACCAAATATTGATTACGTTCACAAAGAGCACCAGCATAACAGATTTTGGCGGCTAGTTCCTTATCCGATTTTAGAGAAAGTGCCATTTCAAAGGCCTTTCTAGCGTTTTCGGTTAGATAATAATCGGTTTTTATTTCATCTTGATACTCCAAATCCGAGGTGCTTTTGCCTCTTTGCGTCAATATCCAAGCCTGTCCGTAGTAACTAAGATTATAAAGACCTTTTCCGTACGCATACCAATCAGCAGCAGATGCATCTTTTTGGCTGGTTTTTGCTTTTAAGTCAGCAAGTTTCTTCACAAAAATCAATGGCGTTTCTTTCACTGCTGATTTACCCAAATTAATATCTTTGGCCTCGCTTGCAAAATTTTCATCAAATCCATTTGCTGACAATGTCTGAACTGGAATTAATTTAAGAGTTTCGGAGGCAGCTTCAAATTCCGACGCTAAAACTTGTCTTCTAGCCAAAGCCAAATTCATATAATCGAATTCAAGATTAGAAAGTTCTACAAGCTTTTTATCATTGATATTCAAATCTTTATTTTGCGAAAATGCAATCAATTTTTCCAAAAAATCAATAGAGCAAGTATCTATCAAAGCATTGTGGGTTGTACCAATTTGATAACCAGTCCCATAATCAGAACCCGCCGCAATACTATGGGCCAAAAATGCCTTTACAAAATTACCTTGAACGTCATCTGAATCATCTGAACATGACCAAAACCAACCATTTTTCTTATCTTCCTTCTTGTTTAGGTAATAATTTGCCAATGTTTCACTCATTTTCAAAAGCAAATTGTTGTCTCGAAACTCCTTAATATCTGCAAAAGAAGCAACTGTATTGAGCATTTTTTGCTCAGTTTGATCTGAAGGTGCTTTATCCATTAACTCAAATGCCAAGAATTCTACTTGTTTTTTTAATTTCGGATTTCCATCAACTTTTATACCATTCAAAAGCTCCATTGCTCTTCCATTTTCATTTTTTAGGTACAAAAAATAGGCTGAAGACAAGTTCCAAAATTGCGGATTTTCAACTTTTCCATCAGAACTCAATTTCTCAGAAAAACTCAAAAGCTTTTCAAGGTAAGTTTCTCCATTTTTTCTTTGATCATCAATTTTGGATTGGTCAATCTTATAGTTTTCATCATAATAATTGTCGAAGTTTCCGTATACCGTACTGTTTTTATCTGCAAAAAAAGCCATTTCGTTTTTATTGATTTCTCTCGCAAAAACTAACTCCAAAAGTGGATGTTTGGGACTCAAGTCATATATTTTTTCAACAATGCCCAGCCCATCCTGCAAAGGCTGAATACCCTGCAAAGCCAAAACGTTGGCCTTTTCATTGTTTTTTGTCGCTAATTCTAAGGCTTCCTCAAAAAACTTTGAGTCTAATCGTCTCACACTCAAATCTGCCTGCGAACGTCTAGATGGACAATCATTGAAAATCTGTGAAAACATAAAAACTGCATTGGTAGTATCTCCAAGAGCCATTGTAGCTCCAGCCGCACGACTTTTTGACCAGTTTGAAATGAAGGATTTCCTTTTTATTAGAGACGATTTGGCAGCAAAATCATCTATTAACTTATCATATTGACCGATTTCTCCACTCAATTTTATTTTTTGAAAAAGATACCTCTCTTTCAAGAAATCATTGCTTGCATTTTGAAAACCTAAGTCAGCCATTTCTATTAAAGATTCAATTTTGAGTGAATCAATCGCTGGATTTTCGTCCCAATAATTGGTTTTGTGTGGTGCGGCTCTCTCGGCTTCTTGAGCAAAAACAAGATATAAACTGGCTGCTTTATCAAATGTAGATACTTTGGACGCCAACAGACTCAATTTGGACTCACCATATAGCGATGATTTTATGACTTCTCGTGACACCTTTGATTTCAAATAAGTTTCCCAAGCGTTTATGTTTTCAGTCTCTTCAACGGTTTCAGCTTTGGGAGTGGGAGTTTCCTCATAAAAATATGGCTCCTCATTCAGGAAACTCGTTGAAAAATAATAGGGTTTTGTGGCAGGCGGCGTGTTGGCATTTTCTGGATAAAAAAGCGAGTAATACTCGGCATAATCCATCGGGCTAGGGCCACAAGCCACAATGGCCATCACTGCACATAGCTTTATAAAAGTCTTAGTTTTGGGAGAAAAACGTTGAAATCTGACTTTGACTGAAGTTAAAAAGGTTTTTTTCATCTAAATGGTAAAGAATTAATGTAGTTTTTGGGGCTATTATCTTTTGTAAAATTTTGTTTTTGGTTTTATTTATTTGCTCAAAATCTGAGTTTTCAAATTTGAGAATGTCATTTTTCCTAAAAGAAATATTTTTGAACTGAACGTCATCTTTGCACAAAAATTGATTTTTTGTTTCTATTTTTTCGAAAGCCGTATTGGCTTCAATATCACCAGATGTACAATTTTTTATAAAAGTATAGAAAATCCCATTTCGATAAGCCAAAACTTGCTGAAAAAACGGAAAAGCAAAATTCAATTCCAATGGATATTTTGAGAGGTTATCTAAATAATTCATGGTTGTCTGAGCATTAAAAAGTGAATTTTCCTTGGCCAACTTTCGCCAATCTCCTGTATTATAGAGCATCAAAACGCCTTCATCAACAGGTGGAATACCAGTTTTTTCATAAAATTTGATTTGATGTAAACGTATGGTAGCAGAAAACCTAAGATTTTTTGGCGATTTCTCCTTGATTTTTTCTACAAAGAAAAAATACTTGTTTTTTGTAGTTAAGGTCCAGTCGCAATCGAACTGAATTTCTTTGTGCGTGCTTAATACTTTATTAATTTGGCCCAAGACTTTAACTGATAAAACTTCTATTTGGTCATAATTCAACCTCTCAAAAACACGATTGGTTATAAAAACCGTAGGTACGATTTCTTGATTTACCTCTGATTTTACAGACACTATTCCTTTCGGAATGGCCTCATTTTGAAGCATATCGACATCGAAAAATCTCAAATAAATTTTTTCGATTTTGTTTTCAAGCAAAAAAGACTTTTCATTTTGACTTAACTCAAAAGTTGTTTTCCAATAATATACTGCTCGACCTAAATATTTAGGCGTATTTTCAGATTTACATCCACTTAAAAATAAGATTATAAATAAAAAACAAATCCGTATCCAATCCATAATATCTGTGTTCTAACATAATTCCATTCGAAGCACGAAATTCATTGAATCCGTGTTTCATACAAACCTAAATCAAAAAAATAAGGTTTATCCAAAATTCCTTTTCTAATTTTGCCAACAATGAAAATATATTTCAAAATATTAAAATACGCAGGTAGCCTTAGAAGTTTCGTGGTTCCTTTTGTATTTACTTCTCTAATCGCGGGAGTTTTCGGTGTTTTAAACTTGGTTTTACTAAAACCCTTGCTGGATGTACTATTTGGCCAGGTGGCAGATGGCCTCATTGTGGAAATGGCCAATAAAAACCCAGAAACCTATCAAATATTAGACTGGTATCAGAAATATTTTGCTGAAGCTATACTTTCTGATGGCAAACTCGGCGGTTTAAAATTTGTCTGTTTTACCATTCTAGGAGTTAGTTTTGTGGCCAATGTTTCAAGATATTTTAGTTTGAGATTGCTAGAAAGGTTTAAAACCAACATGGTTGCTAATCTTCGTCAGGCGGTTTTTGAGCATACTTTACACTTGCATTTGAGTTTTTATTCCAATGAAAAAAAAGGTGAACTCATCTCAAGAATAACTACTGATGTACAGGAAGTTGAGAATTCTATAGCCAATTCGTTTTCCGCGGCCATAAAAGAATTTATTTTACTGGCGGCCTATTTGGTGGCACTTTTCTACATTTCTTGGAAACTTACGCTGTTTTCTTTAATAGTAATTCCAGTTACTGGGGCTTTTCTCGGAATAGTTCTAAAAAGAATGAGACACAATGCTGGCGATAGTCAACAACGCCTGAGCAATCTCATCAGTATAATGGATGAAGGATTTGGTAGCATGAGGGTAGTGAAGGCTTTTCTGGCCGAAGGATTTATTTCTAAACGGTTTTTTGACCAAAACACAGCCTACCGAAAGTCCATGTTTGCTTATGCATCTAAAAGAGAAATGGCCAATCCTTTCTCAGAATTCATTGGTATCAGTATGGTGGCTTCTTTACTTTATTTTGGTGGAAGCCTGATTTTGGAGGGTACTGGATCTCTCACTGCCTCTACTTTTATATCCTACATTGCCATATTTTCTCAAGTCATTAGACCTGCCAAAGAAATTTCCCAAGCCATAAGCACCGCTCAAAGAGGCTTGGCTTCAGGCCAAAGGGTAATGGAATTGATTGACCAAAAGGCAGATATAGTGGATGACGAAAATGCCATTACTTTGAAAAATTTTGACTCAAAAATAGAATTCCGAAATGTTGGATTTTCATACATTGAAGACAAAGAAATTCTGAAAAATATTAGTCTGGAAATCAAAAAAGGGGAAACAATAGCACTGGTTGGGGCTTCAGGTGGAGGAAAATCTACCATAGCCGACTTACTAATTAGGTTTTATGATGTGCAAAAAGGTGAGATTTTGATCGACACCCAAAATATCAAAAATATTAGTCAAAAAAGTCTTAGAGAACATATTGGGGTGGTTACACAAGAACCTATGCTTTACAATGATTCTATTTTAAATAACATAGCTTTTGGGAGAATTGCGAGTTTGGAGGAAATACAGAACGCTGCAAAAATTGCAAACGCACACGAATTTATTGTAAATCAACCCGAAGGATACGAAACCAACATTGGTGACCGAGGTACAAAGCTTTCCGGAGGACAGAAACAACGACTTTCTATAGCCAGAGCCATTTTGCAAAATCCACCGATTCTAATTTTGGATGAAGCTACCTCGGCTCTTGATTCAGAATCAGAAAAACTTGTACAAGATGCTTTGGCAAACTTAATGAAAAATCGTACTTCACTAGTCATCGCTCATAGGCTCAGCACCATTCAAAATGCTGATAAAATCTATGTTATCCAAAACGGAAAAGTGGTAGAGGAAGGCACCCATCAAAGTCTTTTTGAGGAAGAAAATGGGTATTATCGCAAATTGGTGACCATGCAGGGATTGTAATCTCAACCTTTGAAAACACTCCAAAACAACAAAGCCCAACCTATGATTAGCATGGTGCCACCAATTGGAGCTACCGCTCCGAATACATTAATTCCTGTGAAACAAATTAAAAACAAACTTCCTGAAAAAATAAATGTACCCAAAATGAAAGCATTTCCGCTCCAGTAGATAGTATTCCCAGGAAATTCTTTGCTCAAAATCCCTACAAGTACCAAGGCTATGGCATGATAAAACATATAACGTACCCCAGTTTCAAAAGTATCAGCTCGGCCGGCCGCTTCTAACATTCCTTTCAAAGCATGAGCACCAAAAGCACCAATGGCAACACCTAAAAGACCCAAAACCGAACCCGAAAGAAGAAAAAACTTATTCATAAATTAATTTTTTTTTTTAATATTTTGATAGAATCTTTAAATTAAACCCAATGACGTAATTTTCAATTTATCACATTGTCAAATTATCACATTACCAAATTAATTAGCTTCGACTGCCAAAAATAGAACTGCCAACTCTTATCATCGTGCTGCCTTCTTCCACAGCCAATGGCCAGTCACCACTCATCCCCATCGAAATTTCTTCTAATGAAAAATTAGAAGCATGAAAGCTTCGAGTTTGTTCAAAAAGCTCCTTCAAACTTCGAAATTCTTCTCTAACCAAATCCATATTATCGGTAAAAGTACTCATCCCCATCAATCCTTTTACTTTGATATTTTTGAGCAATTTAAACTCCTCTGAGTCTATCATTTGCAAATATTCTGTTTTGTCCATTCCTGATTTGGAATCTTCTTTGGCAATGTAAATCTGTAATAAACAATCAATTACCCGCCCATTTTTAGACGATTGCTTGTCTATTTCTTTCAAAAGCTTAAAACTATCTACTGAGTGAATTAAACTTACAAAAGGTGCAATATATTTTACTTTATTGGTTTGTAAATGACCAATAAAATGCCACTCAATATCCTTTGGTAGAGCTTCATATTTGTCTACCAACTCTTGCACATAGTTTTCTCCAAATGCCCGAAAACCGATTTCATAGGCTTCCAATAGTAACTCTTTGGGTTTAAACTTCGAAACCGCCACCAGTTTAACACCAGCTGGAATACATTCGTGAAGCTTAGTAATGTTTTTTTGAATCTCCGTCATGCCTTTTCTTCATAAATTATGGCCAAATTTACAATAACTTCGGCCGCTTTGAGCATGTCTTGCACTGAAACCCACTCTAATTTTGAATGAAATGCATGCTCTCCGGCAAATATATTCGGACAAGGTAAACCCATAAACGACAGCCTAGAACCGTCTGTTCCTCCTCTTATGCTCTGCAATTTAGGCTCAATTCCCGCTCGTTTTATCGCCTCAATAGCATTTCCAGTCACTTGTGGGAAATTATCAAGCACTGATTTCATATTTCGATATTGCTCTTTTAAAACAAATTCAAAGCTCGAATTTTTATATGCCTTGAGCACATTCCCAACTGTTTCTTTGAGTACTTTTTCTTTCTCAACAAGTCCAGATTCATCAAAATCTCTTATGATAAAGCTCAACTTACAAAACTCCACATTACCTTGTATATCAGTCGGATGAATGAAGCCATTTCTACCTTCCGTAGTTTCTGGAGAAAGTATTTCTTTAGGCAAAGCTGCAATGATATCGGCACCTATCTTCAATGCATTCTCCATTTTACCTTTCGCAAAACCAGGGTGAGCACTCACACCATATATTTTTATCTCGACACCATCAGCTGAAAATGTTTCATTTTCAATAGACCCTAAAGTTTCACCATCTATAGTATATCCAAAATCAGCGTTTAGGCGTTTTAAATCTACATTTTCAGTTCCTCTTCCTACTTCTTCATCTGGTGTAAAAAGGATTTTAATATCTCCATGTTTGATTTCAGGTTTTTTTGTCAAATATTCAAGGGCCGTCATAATTGCCGCCAAGCCAGCTTTGTTATCTGCACCCAAAAGTGTGGTTCCCGACGCTGTAATGATATCATTTCCTAACTGATGCTTTAAATCGGGATGTTCAGACATTCTGATAATCTGGGAATTATCATCTGGCAGAACCAAATCTTGACCTTGATAATTTTTATGGATTATTGGCATTACAAACGCACCGGAACAATCCGGTGAGGTATCTATGTGTGAGCAAAACATGATTTTTGGAATATCCGCTTTCTCAGAATTACCAGCTAAAGCGGCATAAACAACACAAAACTCGTCCATTTCGGCATTCTCAATACCCAAACTTTTCAACTCTTGAACTAATTTCTTCCCCAAATTCTTCTGTTTTTCAGTTGATGGCGACAACGAACTTTCTGGATTAGATTGTGTGTCAATTTTTACATACCTAAAAAAACGAGAAATGAGATTTTCTTTTAGCTGATTCATCATTTCCCTAGAATAGATTTTAGGTCTGCTGGTGAATAGTTTATATTTTTTAGTGTCTTATTATCTGCAGTTCTGTAAACTAAATACCTGAGCCCATCTTGTTTGTAATAACATTCAAATCCTTTTTTTGAATAATGTTCAACCGTTGCCTCAGCCTCCTCTAAATTTGCACAAGCTTTACTCATGTTGGATCTTTGAACTTCATCAAACAATTCTTTGAATTTATCCCCAAGCCCAAACTCTAATACTGCCCCAGACAAGACATATTGGATATCGCAAAGAGCATCTGCAACTTCTACAATATCATTATTTTGAATAGCTTCAGCCAGTTCCTTAAGCTCTTCTGAAATCAACTCAACCCTTAGCTCGCAACGTTTCTGAGCAGGAATTACAGGGGCTTTTTCTATAGGATGATGAAATGTTGTATGAAAATCAGCCACTTGATTTAGGCAATCCAGTTTATCCATTTTGTTTTTAATTATGTTATTTGAAAAAATATTACCGTAAAATAAATATTCATTTGAATTGTCTTGCAAAGTTGTTCAATTTTCAATAATATTGCTAAAAATCTCGAAGTCAAATAAATCTTAATTCTTAAAATTATGAACAAATTAGTAAAGCTACTATCAATTTTTGCACTAGCTACAACTGTTTCATTCTGGTCTTGTAAAGGTGATCAAGGTATTCAAGGACCAATCGGACCAGCTGGACCTCAAGGCGTTGCGGGAACTAATGGTACAAATGGAACCAATGGAACCAATGGTAAAGATGGTGTAAATGGTACAAACGGAACTAACGGAAATGCCAACGTTCAGAGTTTCCAAGCTACCGTGAAAGCTACTGATTGGAAAGAAGTTGACGTTACAGGTGTTGGCAATGGGGTATCTAGCAAATGGGGTGGTGTAGCAATAGCGAATGCTTTGGTATCAACTGACAAATTTGTCATGGTATTTGTTAAAAATGGAGAAACGCTTAAAGCTCTTCCAATTCTTTATACCAAAGATTTTGACAATTCTGTTGAGCGTCTTGATTATGGGTACAAAACTGGTCAAGTAGAATTATTCTACAGAATGCAATCTCAACTATTTGGCACAAACGGTTCAACTTCATATAAGCCAAATGGTGACCTTACATTTGATATCGTTTGTACTTCTAAAACTGTAGGTGCTGCTCTTGAGAAAAGTGGTGTTGACATGAAAAACTATAAAGAAGTTATGAACTTCCTAAGCACTAGCTTATAATATTATATTACTACCATTTTAAACCCTTTCTCTGCAACCAGTGAAAGGGTTTTTTATTTTTATGAAATCCAAAATCATACTTTTTATTATTACCGTCTTTCAACTTCAAACTAATGCCCAGTTTTTAGAAGACGAAAAAAACAAAGATATCACTATCAAAGGATTAGACTTTCTTTACAATCAACAGTTTGATCAAGCAAACGAGGTTTTAAATTCAGTAAAAATTGCCTATCCACAACATCCAGTAAAATTCTTGTTAAATGCCATTGAACTTCAATGGGAGAATGTACCAATAGATAAAAATCCAGAAGTACTAAAAAAATACATCTCTGAACTTAATAAATGTATATTAGCCTCAAAAAGTATCTATAATATCCCCAAATATAAAAAAGAAGCTACTTTTTTTCTCCTTGCAGCACACGGATTTATAGCTCTGTCAAAAAATTATCAAAAAGAATACTTTGAAGCGGCAAGCGAGGCAAAAAAAGCTCACAATTTCTTTAATGAAGGGAAAAAATACAAAAATGAGAACCCAGAATTTCTTTTTGCCTCTGGTCTTTATAATTTTTATAGAGTTCAATATCCTGAATCACACCCAATGGTGAAACCAATTATGATGTTTTTTGAGGATGGAAACAAAAAACTTGGACTGCAGGAATTAGAAAACTCATTCAAAAAATCCATCTTTAGTAGAACTGAAGCTGCATTATATTTGGTTAATATCAATATCAAATACGAATCCAATTTTAAGAAATCTTTGGCTTATTCCAATATTTTAAATTCCAAATATCCCAACAATTACATATTTAAAATAAAACACATTGAGAGTCTATTACTAAATAATGAATATGAAGAAGCTTTAAAACTCAATGATCAACTAAAATCACGTAAAGATAAAGTAAGCCAATTGTCCAACTTAGTATTTGAGGCCTACGCAGAAGAACACACTGGGAAAAATCTTCAAAGTGCATTTATAAATTATGCCAAAGCATTAAAAATTCCACATGATGATAGGTACACGAAAGAATATCATGGAATGGCATATTTAGGAATGGCTCGTATATTTGTAAAACAAAAAGAAATAACCAAGGCTATTGCATTTTATAAAGAATGTTTAAAAATAGCCGAATACGAATGGGTTATAAATGCAGCAAAAACTGAATTAAAAAAAATATCATAATTATTAAAATATGTCTACTTCGCTAATATTGAACGCTAAGGTAATAAATGAAGGAAAGATACAAGAGCTAGATATCCTCATAAAAGATGGAAAAATATACAGAATTGATAAAAATCTTAGTCATTTAACCGCTCAATATATCTTTGATGCTCAAGGTTTGTACCTTATGCCAGGAGTCATAGACGACCAAGTGCATTTTCGTGAGCCTGGACTTACACATAAGGCAAATATCGAAACCGAATCTAAAGCTGCTTTAGCAGGAGGTACAACCAGTTTTATGGAAATGCCTAACACAGTACCTAATGCCTTGACACAAGAACTTCTAGAAGATAAATATAAAATAGCAGCGAAATCTAGCTGGACAAATTACTCATTTTTTATGGGTGGATCCAACGATAACTACGACGAAGCTATGAAAACCGATTTAAGCAAAATTTGCGGTCTTAAACTCTTTATGGGTAGTTCTACTGGTAATATGTTGGTGGACAATGAAAAAACGCTGGAGAATATCTTCAGCAATTTCTCTGGGCTTATAGCCACCCATTGTGAAGATGAAGGTACAGTAAGAGCAAATCTTGAATTTTATAAAGAAAAGTATGCCAATAGCGAGATTCCTTATGATATTCATGCAATTATTCGAAACGAAAAGGCTTGTTATATTTCTAGCTCTATGGCCGCTGGTTTGGCCAAGAAACATGGCACAAGACTTCACATTTTGCATATCTCAACAGGCGAAGAACTTGAATTATTCGACAATACTATTCCACTCTCAGAAAAGAAAATTACCTCGGAAGTTTGCGTTCATCATTTGTATTTTGACGCTGAAGACTACAAAACGCTTGGAACAAAAATAAAATGTAACCCAGCTATTAAGCACAATCACAGGGACAAACTAATGGAAGGGCTTTTGAGTGATAAACTTGACATTATAGCAACTGATCATGCTCCTCATACCTTAGAAGAAAAAGACAGCAACTATTGGAACGCTCCATCTGGATTGCCTTTGATTCAAAATAGTCTTCAAGTTATGCTCGATTTCTATGAGAAAGGTAAAATTAGTCTTGAAAAAATCATTGAAAAAATGTGTCATGCTCCAGCAGAATGTTTCAGAATAGACCGTAGAGGATACATTAGAGAAGGTTATTGGGCAGATTTGGTTTTGGTCGATTTGAATAAACCCTACACAGTTTCTAAGGACAATATTTTATATAAAGTTGGCTGGTCGCCATTTGAAGGTAAAACTTTTGGTGCAAGCATTAATAAGACTTTTGTATCTGGTGAATTACTTTATGATGAAGGCAAGTTCAATGACAATAAATCTGGTAAAAGGCTTTTATTCAATAGATAAAAAAATGTCGTTTCACAGTGAAACGACATTTTTTGTTTTTTATGCAAGCTTTACTCTCCTAAATACCTTATTCAGTAAGGTTTGATAAATCTTTCCGAATTTTTCATAACACCAGTTTCTCAATTCTTTCATATCTACCGGCTGCAATTCTTTTAAGCCTTTCTTTAACTCTTTTTCGAATAACTTTGAATCAAAACTAACTTTATCTAAGATCATTTTTATATACTCAAGCATCTTCATGGGTAATGTGTTTTTACCTTACTGTAACGTCGGATTATTTCAATTCTTTTAAAAAAAGGAATAAATAATATCAATTTTAGGATTTTATAAATCCTAAACCCGATTAACTAAATTTTCAAAATCCACCTCTTCTTCAAAAAATCCAACAATTTTTTTTAGTACTGACTCCACAACAGCATCTGGGCAAGATGCTCCACAAGTAAGTACAATAGTAGGCTTTCTGTTGAAGTCAAAAATTCCAAAGGTCTCTTTCTCCACATGAGAATGAATATCAAAATGAGATACCCGATTAGCTGAAATTAGGTTTAATTCTGTCTGAATAAAAAATGTCGGCATAGCAGTTTCTAATAATTCAACGAGGTGTGTGGTATTAGAGCTATTATACCCACCGACAACGATGGCCATATCGGCCTTTTCATTCATTAAAGCATATGTGGCATCCTGGTTATCGTTGGTGGCATAACAAAGCGTATCTCTAGTGCTAGCAAAATATGCTGGTATTTCTAATTCAGAAAGATTCTTGGACTTTATCAACTCGTCCTTTAGAAAATTTGCTATATCTTGTGTTTCTGTGGCCAACATGGTGGTTTGATTCACCACTCCAAATCTTTCTAAATCCTTCTCAGGATCAAATCCCTTCGAAAATCTGCCGGAAAACTCCTGATAGAACTCTTCTGAAGATTTCTCTTTTCTGATATAAGCAGCCAAAAGAATGGCTTCCAACATGTCTTTTATAACTATGGTAGGAGAGTTCTCTTGACTGTGTGAAAATGTTGCTCTTGTTTCTTCATGATTGGGCTTTCCATGAACAATAACACTAAAACCCCGCTCACCAATTTGCTGGGCACGGTTCCAAACCTTCTCAACAAACGGACAAGTGGTGTCATATTTATAAGAATCAATACCCAAAGCAGATAATTCATTTTGCAGTTCTAAAGTAGTTCCAAAAGCTGGCACAATAACGATATCACTCGGTTTTAAATCATAAAACGCATCCAGTTTGTTGCCTTTGGTATCCATCAGAAATTTTACACCACGAGACAATAAATCGGCATTAACCTCTGGATTATGGATCATTTCACTCAACAAAAATATCCGTTTGCCTTCGTTTTCGTTTAAAACACTGTAGGCAATCTCCACTGCATTTTCTACTCCGTAACAAAAACCAAAATGCCTAGCTAATAAAATCTTAACATGCTCAAAATCTAATATGGTAGGACTAAAATCCTTTTTTAACTTGTCTTTTACCCTGCGTTTTTCTTTTATGCCAGATATTATGGTACTTCTATAGATTTGCGGAATCTCAAATGTCTTCATTCAATTGGTTTTCGTTATTTTGAAAACTTAATGCATCATTGCTTTGTTCCAAAATTATCAATTAATCTGCTTATTAGTGCTAATTATTAATTATTTTCGCAGCTTTCTTCCTTTTATTTAATAGCACATGCGTCGAAAATTATTTTTCCTGTTTTTTCTAACAAAGCTAAATTTCGGCTTTTCTCAAAGTGCCAATAGTCCTATTTCTCAAATGCCTGATGGGTTTTTAGAAAGGCTTGAAGTAAAGTCAGGGACGCTTTCCAATTCATTTCATACAAATATTAAGCCTTTTAGTAGAGAACAAATCGGAGATTTTCTAGCAACTATTGATTCTTCGACATTCTTAAAACTCTCTAAGACAGACAAACGTAATATTGAATATTTACAAATAGACAACTGGGAGTTTATTCATAAAAACCAAATAATCAATAACATAAGCAAAAAGCCGATTTTAAAGCATATATATAAAAACAAATCTGACTTTTATTTTGTCCAAACTGATGATTTTGACATTCATGTTTCGCCTATTTTAAATGTGCTCCTTGGAAATAACTCCGCACATGGCAATTTGAAATCAAAATCTACATTTACCAATACGCGTGGAGTAGAAATTAGAGGAAATATTAACAAAAAGCTGGGCTTTTACACCATGCTAACCGATAATCAAAGTTCTAGTAGCAATTTTTTGGTGAATTTTTACAAAACCTATCAAGGATATCCATACCAATCATTGGTAAAAATAAAAAATGATAATTATGATTTACTTCAAGGCGACTATTTCTCTGCTTTAGGCTATTTTGCATTTAAGCCAATAAAAAGTCTTACAATGACATTTGGGCATGATAAAAACTTTATTGGCTCAGGTATCAGATCAATGGTATTGAGTGATTTTAGTGCCCCCTATTTACAACTTAAAACAGACTTGAGAATTGGGAGATTACAATATTTGTCTATTCTAGGTCAAATGACCAATATGCAAGTAGTAAATCCGCCTTTTAGTCAAATCACCAACGCCCCAAAATACATGGCGTTTCATCACTTAAATATCAACCTCACCAAAACCCTAAACGTAGGATTGTTTGAGAGCGTAATGTATGGAAGCCGCAAAACAGGTTTTGAATTGAATTACCTCAATCCTGTTATTTTTTACAGATTTGTGGAAGGATATTTAGGAAGTTCTGACAATGCCATGGTCGGAGCAGATTTTAAGCTAAATATTCTCAAAACATTTACCGCTTATGGCCAATATTTCCTAGACGAATACAATACAAAAGAGTTTAAAAAAGAAGGTTGGTGGTCAAAAAAATACGCTTGGCAGCTTGGAGTTAAGTATTTTGATGTATTTAAAATCAAAAATCTTGATCTGCAATACGAACTGAATAGAGCCAGGCCATTTATGTACTCACATTTTACGGATTACACCAATTATGTAAATTATAACCTCCCAATGGCTCATCCTTTGGGAGCAAATTTTAAGGAAAATATCGTTTCTGTAAAATATCAACCACACCCCAAGGTATTATTGTCATTTGTAGCCATGAATGCATTAAAAGGCGAAGACAAAGACAGCAGCAATTACGGAGGTAATATTAAACTCAATAATCGCATTGGAAGAATATCTGATTATAACAATTACATAGGGCAAGGCTTCGAAAACCGTATCAAAAACACCGAAATGGTAGCCTCTTTGATGATTAAACATAATTTGTTTATTGACCTTATGTACCAAAGACGCAAAGATTCTTACTTTAAAGACGAAACCGAAAGTATTTTTTCCTTTGGACTTAGATGGAATATGGCGAGAAAACAACTACTTTTCTAAAAAAAAAACCTGCGATTAAATCGCAGGTCTAAAGCTTTTAGAAAAATTCAAGATGTTTTGTATCGTCGATTCTCTCGGACTTAGATTTATCTGGTTCATTTCTTCTTTTATCTCGATACAGTCGAGGTAGAACTCCAACAAATCATTGTCATAAATTAAAGAGGTCTCAATGATAACATTTTCAGAACTCGAGGTTTCGTTATAAATGTAACGAACAATCTCATTCTGCGTTGATGTACAGGTTTGTGTCATAGGCATATTTTGTTTTACTCATCAATTTTCTCAGATTGATAAGAGCATAACGCATACGGCCCAATGCAGTATTGATACTCACGCCCGTAGCTTCGGCTATTTCTTGGAAACTGAGGTCTTCGTAATGCCTCATAACCAAAACTTCGCGTTGTTGCTCCGGCAACTTCTTGATCATACTTCTCAGATGTTCGTGAGATTCTTTCTTGATTTGAGCTGACTCAATAGAATCTTCAGCGAAATTGAGAGAGTTGAACACACTACTTCCATCCTCAAAAACTACGTTAGGATAACGTTTTGCCCTACGAAAATAGTCAATGGCCAAATTGTGGGCTATGCGAAGAATCCATGGCAGAAACTTGCCTTCTTCGTTGTACCTGCCTTCTTTTAAGGTCCTTATGGCCTTAATAAAGGTATCTTGCGTTAGGTCTTCAGCGACATAACTGTCTTTCACAACAAGGTAAATAGTAGTATAAACTTTGGACTTGTATCGATTAACAAGCGTGGCGAATGCCTTTTCATCTCCACGTATGTACGCTGATATAAGCTCACTTTCGTTAACTAGGATTTTTTCCATTATGTATTTTCAGATTAGTTAACGTAGAGTTTTATATCATATTGTACAATAGGTGTTTTTTTAAATTGAAGAATTATTTTTCCGAAATATAAAACATTAAATTTTTAAAAGTCAAATTTTGAATAAAAAAAATTAGTTAACGGTAAGTTAATAATCTATAGGTACACAATAAATTCTCAAGATTTTTTAAAATAATCAAGCTCAAACTTTAGGAATTGATATATAAAACAAAGTGTTTATTCAAAATTATGTGAGTTTTTTAACGTTTATTGTTCACGAAAGATTTCGGTACGATTATTGTAATTTATAAATTTCAAGAAACGTATTTAGAGGTACAGTTATGTACTTTCTCAAAGTATTAGATAGTTTTTGATTATTTTTGCATTTCGATGCTCAAGAGTTTAGTATTATTAAATTTATTATACATTAAAATGACCAAACTTTTATTTAAGGTTATTGCTGTTTTGTGCTTTACACTTTTAGGTACCAAAACCTTCGCACAAAAAGATTTGATTGTTACTCAAGCGGGGGAAGAAATTAGATGTAAAATTCTAGATGAAACTCCTACTAGATTTGTATATGCGTATTTGGGCCCTAAAAATAAGGTTCTTAGAAATGAGATATTTAAAAATTTGGTATCTTCATTTAAATATGCCTACTATCCAACGGATGTTTTGCAAAACGACAAACTTATTGAAAAAAGCAAATCTGGTCAGTCAAACAGAGCTGTTCCACTTAAACCATCTACTCCAGAAGAAAAACAACCCAACAGTTCAAACACAAAAAAAGTTGAGTCTAAGAAAAGTGAAGTAGTCAAATCAGATAGTAAAAAGAATTCTGAAAAAACAGAAACCGAGCCTACAAAAAGCAGTTTGGACAAATCCAAAACAGCCGTTTCTACTGAAAAGAAAACAGATATAACCAATGAACCGCTAACGGACGAAAAGCCAATTGCAAACTCAAAAACTGAAAAGACTCTAGAAAAAGCCGAGTCAAAAAAAGAAAAAGTTGAGGTATCGCCTCTGGCAGATGCAGAACCAGTTTCTGAGTTTAAAAACTATCTAAAATATAGAATAGGTGCTAAAGGTGGTTTGGGGAATATTATTGCCCCCAACTCTGACACCTCACCATATGGCCTATACAAAGAAAAACTTTTGAGAGGTTGGATGTTTGGCGTAGATGCTGCCTACTTCTTTGGAGATCATGTTGGAATTGGTGCTACCTATACCAATTATCAAGCGAGGAATTCAAGTACGAGTTTGGATTATCCCGACCTGTTTTCTCAAGAAGCCATCAAGGGCGGGCAACTTTCTAACAAAATCTCACATAAGTTTGTTGGACCAACTTTTTTGTATAGAAAAAGTATAGACTATAAGACTTTTGCAATATTAACTTTGAGTCCAGGTATGCATTTATATTCAGATAAAGGCCTTACCAACAACTCAGCATTTCATTTTAAGGGCCAAGCGTATGGAGCTGCAGCCACGCTAGGTTTGGATTTCCTTTTGGGTAACGACATATTTGGTAGAGATATAGTTCTAAGCCTTGAAGGAGGGTATAATTACGGAGAAATAAGTACCATTGACAACAAAGTAGAAAAAATTAAACTCGCAACGCCGATTAATCTCAATAGATTGGACTTCACAATTGGTCTTCGATTTACCAGATTTCCAATGTATTTGAGATAAACTAAGGCGAAAAATCCTTATTTACTATTTCACGAGTGTTCCGTATAAATCAAATTCGGCAGCACTGGTTATTTTAACATCAGCAAAATCTCCAAGTCGAACATATTCGTCAGCAGAAACCAAAACCTCGTTGTCAACTTCAGGAGAATCAAACTGGGTTCTTCCTATGAAATAACCGCTTTCTTTTCTATCAAAAAGTACTTTATACGTATTTCCTACTTTCTTTTGATTGAGTTCCTCAGAAATTCCTTGCTGTAATTCCATGATTATATCTACCCTTTCTTGCTTTTCTTCTGCTGGAATATCATCGTTCATTTGATATGAATGGGTATCGTCTTCATGTGAATATTGAAAAACGCCAAGCCTATCAAATCGCTGAGATTTCACGAAATCATGCATTTCTTCAAACATTTCCTCTGTTTCGCCCGGATGCCCAGCAATGAGCGTTGTCCGAATGGCTATATCGGGCACTTTGCTTCTAATGTCCGCCAAAAGTTGCTCTGTTTTAGGCCTATCAATACCTCTTCGCATAATTTTCAACATTTCTGAAGAACCATGCTGTAAAGGCATATCAAGATATTTACAAATATTAGGCTTGCTGGCCATAACATCCAAAATATCCATCGGAAAACCTGAAGGATAGGCGTATTGCAAACGAATCCAATCGATACCTTCAACATCTGACAATCTATCTAAAAACTCGGCAAGATTTCGTTTTTTATAAATATCTAAACCATAATAAGTGAGGTCTTGAGCTATAAGGATGATTTCTTTTGTACCTTTTGCGGCCAAGTTTTTGGCAGATAGCAATAGCTCTTCCATCGGGCGAGACTCGTGTTTGCCTCGCATAAGCGGAATAGCACAAAAGCTACAGGGTCTGTCGCAGCCTTCTGCAATCTTAAGATAAGCATAATGAGCAGGCGTAGTTAAAAGCCTCTCACCAACTAGTTCTTTCTTGTAGTCAGCCTTAAGTGTTTTTAGCAGGCGAGGAAGTTCATTAGTACCAAACCAAGAGTCCACCAAAGGAATTTCTTTTTCTAATTCGTCTTTATAACGGTGTGATAAACAACCCGTAACGATAACTTTTTCAATATGACCTGCCTCTTTGGCTTCTACATATCTTAGTATGGTGTCGATGCTTTCTTGCTTAGCATTGTCTATAAATCCACAAGTATTGATAACTACTATTTGAGCATCGTCCTTTTCTGCTTCGTGGGTTACAGTTAAGCCATTTCCTTTAAGTTGTGTATATAATATCTCTGAATCCACTAAGTTTTTTGAACAACCTAGTGTAACTATATTTATTTTCGACTTACGATTTCCTTTTGTTTTCATCTTGTATTTTTCTCGGTGCAAAGGTCGAAGAAAAACATTACAAAACAGTATTTGAATGGCAGGTATTTATAAAATTGAAAGAAATAAGCTTGAAAATAAAGATTTATGGACTTATCCTCTGCTAGAATTTTAAAATACAAATGAATCAAACTTTTATGTAAAACCTTTGTTTTGTTATAGAAGTCGATAATAAATTGAATATCTAAGGAAGCCGAGAATCAAAAAATGAGCGAAAACAAATTTAGTAAAAGAAGAGAGCCATTTGCATTCATGCTATATTTGGCCATTTTTGGTAGTGCACTTTTGTTCTTAGCTGTTTTCCTAATTTTTCTGAAAAAAGAATTGATTAACCAAAATATTCCTTTGGTCATACCTAAAGTTTTTTGGGCCAGTTCATTAGTAATTATTTTGAGTAGTTTAACCATATTTTTAGCTAAAAAGGAGTTAATTGAGCAGCAATTTGTTGCTTTCAAAAGATATTTGGGGTTTACTTACTTATTTGGGCTACTCTTCTTAGTTTTACAAATTACGGGGTGGATGGAATTATCCAATAAAGGCTTTACAATGGCCAATCATACAGGAGCTTCTTTTTTATTCATACTTTCCGGTTTGCATATTTTGCATGCATTTGGCGGGATTGTAGCTCTTTCCATCACTGTAGCTAAGGTTTTTAGAAACAAATCTTATGTTGATTCATTTGTGTACAGTGTTAACCCCCCAAATCAGCTTAATTTCAAACTCATTTATATTTATTGGCACTTTCTGGATGCACTTTGGCTTTTAATTTTCTTATTTTTGTTGTATCATGCTACATAAAACTAAGGGAATTGTCATCAGTTTTGTTAAATACAAAGAAACTTCCATCATTGTAAAAATCTATACTGAAGCGTTTGGAATTCAAACCTACATTGAAAATGGAGTAAGAAGTGCCAAAGGAAAAAACAAAATTGCTTTATTCCAACCACTTACATTGCTCGACTTAGTGGTCTATCATGACACAAAAAAGGAAATCCATCGAATATCTGAAATAAAATGCTTGTATCCCTATCACACTATAACGGTAGACATCAAGAAATCAAGCTTGGCAATTTTCATAAACGAAGTCCTGAATAACAGTCTCAAAGAACATTCTGAAAATACCCCACTTTTTAATTTCTTAGAGGACTCCCTGAAATATTTAGACCAAAATGAGGAACAAATAGAGAATTTCCATCTTTATTTTTTGATTAATTATTGTTTTTATCTGGGTTTTGGTCCAGAGAGTGAAGATGACGTGGTGAATCAACTTAACGAACACGCCCTACCGGTAAATTCTGAAGAGAAAAAACTTATTAAAGAGCTGATTCAACAGGACTTTGGTACAAGTTTACAAATCAGTAAGGCTCTTAGAATAAAGATCTTGGAGCTGATACTCCAATACTATAAAATTCATGTGGAAGGTTTCGGCAATCTTCGTTCAATGGGTGTTTTGAAGGAAGTTTTAGAGTAGCTTATTTTTTTGATGAAAGCTTATTCTCTGTTCCTTTTAGCAGTTTTTTAATATTTTCTCGATGGGTATACACCAATAATACAAATAATAAAAAGGCAATTAAAGACATTAATGTTTGGCTGGAATTGAAAAGTAGATAATATAGAACAAATGTTAATCCTGCCAATAAAGAACCTAGGGAAACGTATTTTGTAAAAAAAACCACAGCAACAAATACCAACACGCTCACAACTGCACCAGCAGGCGATACCGCCAGAATTACACCCAAGGAGGTTGCAATACCCTTTCCACCTTTAAAATTGGCAAAGACTGACCAAATATGCCCTAAAATACTGACTATCCCCACCAAGAAAGTTTCTTCTTCTGAAAAACCTAAATATCTACTCAGTAATACTGGCAAAAGTCCTTTTAGCAAATCAAATATCAAAACGATAATTCCCGCTTTTTTTCCTAAAACCCTTAATGAATTTGTAGCCCCAACATTACCACTTCCGTGCTGCCTGATATCTATTCCATGAAAATATTTTGCATACCAAAACGCTGTCGGGATAGAACCCATCAAATATGCCAAAAAGAAAACGCCAATTTTCAAATACATTCGGTCTTTTGAGTATTATTCTGCAAAAATACAAAATTGCACGATTTTAATACCAAAAAACAAAAAATGATTGTAAATACTTAATTTACAATCATTTACAAAATTCAGGATTTTAACTTTTCCCCAAACCTTTTTTCTTCAAGGCCAAGTCATGAGCGGTGTCATAATAAGCCCTGAGATTGGTCCAGTCAAACACATCAGATATGTTTTCTACTCTATTTCTTTGCATAATTCTATCACGGCGAGTCATGGTTACAAACTTAAACATGATATTGGCCAATTGATCTGCTGCTTTATCGAAGTTTTGGTCTTTCCGATTTACTACATAAACACCCACATTTTCATAATCATCCATAAGCTGCATCATAAAATCTCCAAAACCCGAAAGGTCACTGGTAACCGTAGGAATTCCTCGCACAACGCACTCTAGCGGTGTATAACCCCATGGCTCATAATAACTTGGAAAAACACCCAAGTGACAACCTCTCACAAATTGGCTATACTCTAAACCAAAAAGTGGATTGGTAGGCGAAATAAAATCAGGGTGATATACAAACTTAACTCTGTCTTGCTGGTGATTCATGAGGTTAGTTTTCTCAAAGAAATCCGTGATGTCGTCTGGCTCTTTAAGTAAGTGGGTGACAGTACGAGGAAGCGTTTTGGTTCTCCAAGTTTGTATAGTTCTTCTTAGTCTAAGTCTCCAATATTCACTTACAAATTCATTAAGATCTGGCAAGTTTGCGTCTTCGTTGGATGCCGATGCATGAAAGAGATGCTCTCCAATTTCCTTCTCCATCGACTCACATGTCTGGCGGATTTCTTCCATCACTGCACGTGACTGGAGCACCTGAGGATCAATAGAATGTACAGGGTTTTTGGTAATCATAAACATCACTACAGTCATGTCTAATCCTGACTGTACAATCTTAAAATTCAATCTTTTAAGGGCTTCTAACGTAAGGTCATAGCCTTTATTTTTGAACTCATATCGACCCGATGTAAAGAAATATAGGGTATTGTCAAGATCCCATGAGTAGCTCTGAAAGAAATGCCCCATCACAAACTGATTGATTTTCTGCTTGTATTTGAGGTGCAAATTCTGAAACTCGTGAGTAGCTGCAAATCGGGTAATGTTCAGACCATTAGGAAGAATTAAATCACAAATTCTTCCAAAAAACACTTCGCATTCTTTTGCTGTAACATCGCTAACCGTTGTCAATACATGACAAAGCTGAGCCGACTGTCTCTCTATACCAGCCTGGGCTTCAATGCCATAGTTTTTGGCTTCTTTTTCCCAATCATATCTGTGTAGTTTTTCATAAAAGTCGTTAACATTACCCGCTATGTATCTTCCCAACATGGTGGCGTGGGTAGTAAACACCGTGCCAATATTGACCTTGTCTTTTCTTAAATCTATTAATGCAGTAGAGGCCATCCATTCATGGAAATGAGCAATTACCTCTTGTTTTTTGCTGTGATCTTCGACAAAAGATTGAAGGTATTGCTTCACCAAGTCACCGAAAGCAATCACTCGGTTTACCAAATCTTCACAGTTGATGGTTGATATTTTATGTCTTTCCCAAAGCTCAAACTTGAGCATATCCACTTTGGCCAAATTAGCATTGAAATCTATCAGGATAATTCTTGGCTTACCAGTTACTAACCAACGACCATAGTACACCTCCATGCCTTTATCTCTTAACCCTTGTGCAGCTTTAGAAAATATGGAGTCGTCGTTGTCTAATCTTTCAAATTCTATACCCGCAGTTTGTGCAAAATATGGCCCAATAAGGCAGTAATTATCGCCCCATTCTTCTACCATGGCTGGCACTTTGGAGCGAATAACGGTGTAAATACCTCCCACTTGATTACAAACCTCCCAGGCTATTTCAAAAAGAATCGGCTTTGCTGAGGTCTTTCTCTCAATTTTTACGGTTTCTTCTTGCTCTCTTTTCAATTTTCCTATGGACATATAGATTCGATTTTATAATAATTAATGGTCTGTTTAATAGATATTTAAAAAGAAAATCACTGTTTTTAGACAATAAAATCTAAATACAGTGATAAAAATAAAAATAAAAATGCTAAATAAAACCTTTTCAGTCTAAAATAACTCTCCTAATTTGTATTTGGGTACGAGATTCAAATGTCGGTACGCTTTTTCTGTAGCTTCACGACCTCTAGCAGTTCTTTTTAGAAAACCTTCTTGTATCAAAAACGGCTCATAGACTTCCTCAATGGTTTCGGCCTCCTCTCCTACCGCAGTTGCTATAGTAGATAATCCTACTGGGCCTCCTTTGAATTTCTCTACAATGGTCAACAAAATCCTGTTGTCCATCTCATCAAGGCCATCTTGATCAACTTCTAAAGCTGAAAGTGCCATTTCGGCTATTTCTATGGTTATGAATCCATTGCCTTTTACCTGAGCAAAATCACGGGTTCTACGCAATAGATTATTGGCAATCCTGGGTGTTCCTCTACTTCTTCGAGCAATTTCAAACGCCCCTTTTTCATCAATGGGTGTATTGAGTATTTGAGCGGACCGTACCAATATTTTACTTAAAAGTTCGGCGTCGTAATATTCCAATCTGGCATTTATTCCAAACCTTGCCCTTAAAGGTGAAGTAAGCAAACCTGAACGTGTAGTGGCTCCAACCAAAGTGAAGGGATTTAGACCAATCTGAACGCTTCGGGCATTTGGGCCAGAGTCTAACATGATGTCTATCTTGTAATCTTCCATGGCCGAATACAAATATTCTTCCACAATAGGATTCAACCGATGTATTTCGTCTATAAAAAGGACATCATTGGTATCTAATGAAGTTAGTAAGCCAGCCAAATCACTTGGTTTGTCCAACACTGGCCCTGAGGTGATTTTAAGACTGGCTCCTAATTCGTTGGCTACTATGTGTGAAAGTGTTGTTTTGCCCAAACCAGGCGGTCCATGCAGCAGCACATGATCTAAAGCCTCGTTTCGCATTTTTGCTGCTTTCACAAAAACCTTGAGATTTTCTAAAATTTTATCTTGCCCTGCAAAATCGTCAAACGAAATAGGCCTTAGTGCCCTTTCGAAGTCTTTTTCTCCTGGGCTCATTCCCTCATCATTTCCAGTTAAAAAATCTTGACGCATGTTTCGAATATTATTTTCAGGAAAAACTAACCTAAGTTCAAATATAAAGGGGATTGAGCTAAATGCTTTTCAGATTTGCTATTATTTTAAAATCAATATTGACCCTCTTGTCTGTAATTGACCTCTTTCAGGAAAATATTTAGACCGATAATTGATGGTGTAAGGGTACAATTGGTTGCCATAAATCTTGCCTTTAAACTTTCCATCCCATTTAATTTCAGGGTTTTTAGAGTTAAACACCAACTCCCCCCAACGGTTAAAAACCTTAAAATCAAAGTCAGTTATATATGCTGGAATGATTGCAAAATCATTATTGAGGTTATCTTCGTTAGGTGTAAATACATCTGGTAAAAAGAGGGCGGGTTCACAGCCTTCTTTTACTGTAACCGTGTCTTTAGTCAGACATCCAAAATTATTTTCTACATCGAGTAAATAGGTTGCAGGAATGTCAAATATGTAGGCAGAATCTCTGCTTAGAGTCGTACCCAAAGAAGTCATCCAAGTATAAACGAAACTATTACCTCCTTTAGGGCTTGGGCCAAAAGCTTTTTTCTCAAACTCCTCAAAACAAATGTATAAATTCCTTGGCACTTGCGTAGTTGGTGATGGTTTTATATAAATAGTCCCAGTGTATTCTTCCTCTGTGCATTCTGTTTCAGTAAGTTTATCTACAACCTGATTGTTGACCACACTGCTGATTTTGCTTTTCTGAAAAACCTCTACTACCATTTTTATAGTATGCCAACCAGGCTTTGTGTAGGTGTAGGACGTTTGTGTACCTTCTTTTTTGGTTCCATCGTCAAAATACCAAGTCACTTTATTTCGCATAGGGCTGCAAATCCCTTGTGTGGTAAATACTGTTGGCGAATTTTGGCAATTGCCGCTATAATTTGCCGAAATACCTTCTCCCTCTTGCTCTGCCACGGGAGCAAGAATATTAGGTAAACCCAAAGTGGCCAAACCATCTAATGGAGCACCAAAACTTGCAGATCCTGCAACATAAGAAAGCCCTACGACTGCAGCGTTCCCTTTAACATCGGGATTTTGTAGATAGGGCAAAAAATCTTTATTGTTTACACTCATGTAGAGGTATTTCTCGCCTATACCATAAACTGGCCCAAGCATCAAAGCTCCAAACTCTTCTTGTCGTCGTAAAATAATTTCTTTTCCAGCAGAAATACTGGCCGCATCACCAAGAAAAAGTGCCAATTGAATTAATTGAGAATCTTGTCCCAATGCTGGATTTCCTTTAATAGTGGTATAAAGAATATCACTATTTGAACCAAAAGCTACTCCATAAACGGTGGGCGGTGCAGGCACATTTAAGTCTATCAATATAGGATTCGAAAGCCTATTGGTATTTAAATTTCTATCAAAAACCTCCACATAATTTTTTCCGTTTATTACCACCCCATGAGCTAATTTTCGTCCATTTGGTGAAATAGCAATGTATCCTGTTCCTGATAAACTATCTAACGTATTACTTCCTACAATTTGTTCTGTGGTGTTTATGCCAGTAGAATCTATTGTAAGAATATTAAATGCTCCTTTTTTATAATCAAATGAATACAGTACAAAAGCCGAATCGTTGCTAGACCTTACGCCAGCCATTTTCTCTGAAGCAGTAAACAAAAGTGGGATATTCTGCTCTACCACTGCACCTTTTCTGTTATTATATCGCATGTCCACAACTGAATACGACAAAAGTTTGGTCGCAGGGTCTTGTGAAAGGACATAATACTCTGTATAATTGCAAGCATTGCAATTCGATTTGGGCACAATCATTAGTCCCTGCGAACTGCTTGTATTTCCAATAATAAAATTCCCCCCACCAGCGGTTTGTATTTCGGTATCATCGCTTCCAGCAAATAGCTTGTTTCCGTCTGTGTAAAAGACCAAGTTGGTATTTTTGTCATAAACCATGGCCACCGCTCCACTGGTATTCACTTTGCTGACTTCATTTGAATTGCTAGGTTTAAAGGCTGGGTTTTCTAGTGGCAAATCTGGATTTAAGTCGCCCTCAACAGCCAAAGAGTCTCTTTCTGTACTATCGCCCTCCATGCCAAATTCTAAACTTCCGCCTTTCCCAAAGTACCATTTTTCGATGCCCCCACCAGAACTGCTTTCTTGTAAACAAAACTTCACATTTATTTTGGCACTCCTAGAACAACCCGACACAGCATCATACACTTCCACAGAATAACATCCAGTAGTGTCCACTGTTATGGTTTTTGTGGTGTCTCCTGTCGGAAACCATCGATATTTCACATTACCAGCTATTTGCAACTTAAAGGGATTTAACTCTAAACTACTTGATTCACAAACAGTAGTGTCAGCAGATAATTTATCATTAAACTTTGGCTGAGTTGGATATGTGCCGACAGTAATTTGCCTAGTGGTACTTTGCAAAACACTGCCATTGTTCATAGTTCTAGTCAATCTGACAGTGTAAGGTCCTGGAGCTTGATAAACATACTGAGGATTTCTTGAATTGGATTGTCCGCCATCGCCAAAGTCCCAAAACCAAGCATCAGCCGCAGCTACTGTATCAAAAAATGAAGTGCGTTTTTCACAACCTATGAGTTGACCAGTGGCTGGGTCAGTTGAGATATCAGCTACACAAACTTTGGGACTTATGTAAAATTGGGCATGCAAAGATTCTGATACTCCCAAAAGAAGTATGCAAAGAAGCATTTGACATATTTTTTCCCAAGTTTTCAAATAAGGCTAATTTTACTAAAATTACATACGCAAAAAACGTACTAAATATACTTTTTATTTTTGATTTCTATCCTAATTCCCTGATAAAGAATCTAAAAAACACTTTCCTTTCATATTTTGTTTCTATATGAGATTCATTTTCGTTATATTTAGTTGAAATTTACTTTTTTATTATTTCAAAAAGAACAAAACAACTTTTAAAAAGCAACCACGTTTTAGTAGAAATTAATTTGGAACGAAATTTGTAAGTCTAAATAACTGTTCCATAAAAAACTGTATGAAAAGACTTTTTCAAATATTGATATTGGCTAATTTAGTGAGTGTGGCTCTTGCTCAAGATCCACAATTTACTCAGTTTTATGCTGCCCCTTTGTATCACAACCCCGCTTTTACGGGTTCTGGATATGCCCCAAGGTTGATTTTTAATTACAGAAACCAGTGGCCTTCACTAAACGCCAACTTTATAACATCAGTGGTCAGTGTTGATCATTTTATAGAAAAAGCCAACAGCGGCATAGGTATAACCATGATGAGTGATGCCCAAGGAAATAGAATTAAAAATTCAGAAATAACCGCACTCTATGCATACCAGCTTAGGCTGGGTGATAAGAATTTTTTAAGAATGGGTCTTCAGGGCAGTTATTCAAATAGAGGCTTTGACCCAAATGGCCTTATTTTCGGTGATCAGTTGTCAAACAGTGGCTACACTGGCAACCCATCATCAGACCCTTTTGCTAGCCTTACTAATTACAGAACAGTTAAAAATTTCGATGTTGGTTCAGGTGTTTTATTTTATAATCCAAAGGTATTTATGGGATTGGCTGTAACCCACATTACACAGCCCACGGTTTCTTACAGTGGAGTTTCTACTGCTGATGGCTGTGCTACAGGCGATTGTATACCAAGAAAGTTTGTAGTAAATGGCGGTTATAATATTAATCTAAGCCACATGATAACAGGTTCGGGAAACATGGACAAAGAATTTACGATAACCCCTACGTTTTTGTACAAAAAACAAGGACAGTTTTCACAACTAGATTTGGGGGCTTATGCTACCTATACTCCTCTTACTTTGGGACTACAATATAGAGGTATTCCTTTGAAAAAAGTGTTTGACAATTTCCCAAATCAAGATGCTATAGCGGCCTTGGTAGGTTTTAGGTTTGACAACTTTTCTGTGGGTTATAGTTATGATTTTACGATTTCAGGCTTAGCGGCGGGGAGAGGAACTGGCGGCTCGCATGAGTTTTCTATCTCCTATCAATTAGATAAATTTGACAATGATAAAAGCCCTTATTTGAAACAAAGAAAAAAAGAATTGGCTTGTCCAAAATTCTAATTATTGATAAAAACTAAAAAAAGCCTCTCAAATTGAAATAAATTTGAGGGGCTTTTTGTTAGGAAGGTAACAAATCCTGATAAATACACGTATTCATATTCAAACGAACAAACCATTTATGCATTTTAAGAAGATCCTAATTCTACTTTTTATATCAATTTCGGCATTTGCCCAACTAGAAAAACCCACCACTTGGAAATACAAGGTTTTACAAGACAAAGTAGTTGTTGGCGATCTTGTCGACGTGGAATTTACGGCTACCATACAAAAAGATTGGTATTTATATTCTTCAGACTTTAGTCCAGAATTAGGCCCAACAGTGACTGAATTTGTATTCAACAAGTCGAAAGGATTTCGAGCAATCGGAAAAATAAAACCAATTCATCCAAAAAAGAAGTTTGATGAGGTGTGGGGTGGTGATGTCACTTATTTCAAAGAAACTGGAAAATTTGTTCAAAAAGTGATGATTCTTGAGGAAAACCCTACAATCTCTGGAAAAATCATTTACCAAACTTGTACAGATATCGACGGCAAATGTGTGCCTGGAAATGAGGTTTTTAACATAAAAACTTCCACTGTTTTAGCCAATAAAATTGAACAAAGTTCAGATACTTTAAATTCGGATACTTTAACGAATCAGAAGGAAGAAAGTGCGATAGAATTAAATGAAAAAGAACCAACTAAAACCATAACGAAAGAACCCATGAAAGAAGCACAAAGTCTTTGGCAGTTTTTGCTGATTGCATTTGGAGCTGGTTTGGCGTCTATTTTTATGCCATGCATCTACCCAATCATGCCCATGACCGTTAGTTTTTTCACTAAGCAAGCCAATGGAAAATCAAAAGCCATATTTTACGGAATTTCTATCATGGCTATTTTTGGCGTGATGGGATTGATTACCATGGCTTTTGGAGCTCCATTTCTTAACTTTCTAAGTACACATTGGCTGCCAAATTTAATCTTTTTTGTGATATTTATCCTTTTCGGGGTTTCACTTTTGGGAGCTTTTGAAATTGTATTGCCTCACGAAACGGTCAATAAAATTGATAGACTTTCAGACAAGGGAGGCCTCATTGGAATATTCTTTATGGCTTTGACACTGGTTGTGGTTTCGTTTAGTTGTACTGTTCCTTTTGTGGGGTCGCTTTTAATAGCGGCTGCACAAGGAGAGGTTAAAAGGCCAATATATGGAATGCTGGCATTTGGGCTACCCTTTGCATTGGTGTTTTCTGGATTAGCTATGTTTCCGCAAATGTTAAAAAACCTTCCAAAATCTGGCGGTTGGTTAAATGAACTGAAAGCAGTGTTTGGGTTCTTGGAATTTGCTCTCGCTTTAAAATTTTTAAGTAATATAGATTTAGCCTACCATTGGAATCTCATTCATAGAAACGTATTCTTAGTGATTTGGATAGTGATTGCGGTCATTATCGGCATATATATATTAGGATTTATCCGGCTTTCAAAAGACGATAAAATTGAGAAACGAGGTGCTTTGAGGATATTTTTCTCGGTAATTTTCCTTGGCTTAGCTGCCTATATGTTGCCTGGAGTAACTGGAAAATCATTGAGCTTACTCTCTGGAATTTTACCTCCAATGCCCATCTCTACTCAGAGTACCACAACCTCAGAATTACCCACCGACAAAATGAGAGCTCTGCCCCACGAACTATTTGGTTTCTATGATTTTGACGACGCTCAAGTTTATGCCAAAGAAATAAACAAGCCGATTTTGATAGACTTCACAGGTTATGCTTGTGCCAATTGCCGCAAAATGGAGGAAAACGTATGGTCAAAACCAGAAGTTTTGAAAAGACTAAAAGAGGACTTTGTCATTGCGTCACTTTATGTGGATGACAAAAAAGAGCTTCCAAAAGAAAAACAATATACTTCATCCTATGATAACGAGCTCAAAACAACCGTTGGCGACAAAAACATGGACTTGGAAATAACCAAATACAACAACAATGCTCAGCCATACTACATCATTGTACATCCAAACGGTGAGAAGTTATTGGAACCACTCGGTTACTCCAGCGAAGCTGATTTTATCAAATTCTTAGATAAAGGCAAGGCTGGGTTTAAGTAAGAAATTTAGGTTTAATGAAAATGAAGCACAATCGGATTATTTCGGTTGTGCTTCCTTATTTTTCACTATTCTATATACCCTATAAATAAACCAAACCGCGATGATCATCACCACAGCACCGATTATTCCCAAAATGGGGTAATTTTCTAGTGGACTGTGAGCGTCTTTTTGTACAATGATTAATCCAGCCAAAAGCGTGGCTAAGCCACCCGCCATTTGTTGTAAAGAGGCATTGATACTCATAAAAGCTCCACGGTCTTGCATGTTGGGTATTGCTGATGTTAAAGTAGTAGCTGGTATCATTCTTGACATGATGCCCATAAAAAGTAATATGTTCAAAATGCAAATTATCCAGAGCGGTGTAACTCCTAAGTTAGTATAAATCAATATAAAAACTAAAGCCCAAATAGAACCGTAAACAAAAATTTTGAATTTATTGTACTTATCGCTCAACTTCCCCACCAAAGGCATAACTATCAAAGAGGAAACACCAGTAAACATAAAAATTATGGGTAGTTGAGACTGCAAAACGCCCAAATTATTTACCGCAAAAGCACTTCCAAAGGGCATCATTAGATAACCTCCAATAGAAAGCAATGCAGTAGAAAGAAACGCAATTCTATAGTTTTTCAATAATAAAACGTGCCTAAAATGGGCGAGAACATTTCTTTCAGACTTTATTTTAAGATGTTCATCTACAGGCTTAAGCTTAGCAATTAGAACCACTATGATAATAATGGCCAAAATTACAATCATCATAAACGGTGCGTGCCAACCCCAGAGATTAGCAAAATATAAGCCTACTGGAATTCCCAATACCTGACTGGCGGCAAATCCCATTTGCACTATGCCCATCACCCTACCACGCTGATTAAGCTCAAATATATCAGTAATGATAGCCATACTTATGGAACCCATTACACCGCCGAAAATTCCAGTAAATATTCTGGCGGCTACTAGAGTTTCGTATGTTTGGGCTATTCCACATAGAAAAGTACCCACTATAAAACCTAAATAGAAAAACACCAAAAGCTTTTTCCTATCATATTTATCTGCAAAACCCGCAGCCAATAATCCAGAAATACCCGCACTGAATGCATAGCTCGATACCGCAATCCCAAATTGTTTTGGACTGATAACCAGTGACTTCATGAGAATATCACCAAGTGGAGACATTACCATAAAATCTAAAACAACTGTAAACTGCGTGATAGCCAATAAGGCCATTACAAATTTTTGGTAAGAACTGAGCGGTTTGATTTCCATGTATTTTTTAATCAGCTTTTAATGTAAGCCTTAGTTTTTAAGGAAATATTCATATAAATGGTTCAGAACTAAATCATTTTCCCTCACCCAGCCCAATTTTCTCTATCCAAACTCCTATATTGGATGGCTTCGGCGAGGTGTTCTATTCGTATTTCTTCAGTTCCTGCTAAATCGGCAATAGTTCTGGACACTTTCAATATTCGGTCGTAAGCCCTTGCTGAAAGACCTAAACGTTCCATGGCTTTTTTTAAAAGAGCTTTTCCCGGGTCGCTAATTTCACATATTTTTTTCACCATTTCGGCAGGCATCATGGCGTTGGAGTGAATTTCCTCAAACGATTTAAATCGCTCGATCTGGATTTCTCTGGCTTTTACCACTCGCTCCCTAATTTCTGACGAGGTCTCATTTTTACGGGTTGAAGATATTTCATCAAAACTTACTGGCGTAACCTCTACGTGCAGATCAATTCTATCCAAAAGCGGACCTGATATCTTGTTCAAATACTTTTCCACGGCTCCTGGCGGACAAGTACAATCCTTTTCTGGATGATTATAATATCCACATGGGCAAGGATTCATGCTGGCAATAAGCATAAAACTAGACGGAAATTCTACGGCCAAACGGGTCCTTGAAATTACGACCTTACGTTCTTCCAATGGTTGACGCATTACTTCCAGTACGGTTCGTTTGAATTCTGGTAATTCGTCCAAAAACAAAACACCGTTATGGGCCAAAGATATTTCTCCTGGCTGAGGAAAACTCCCTCCACCGACCAAAGCCGCGTCTGAAATGGTATGGTGTGGATTCCTAAATGGCCTCCTTGAAATTAAAGAGGAGGAAGAATCTAATTTACCCGCAACAGAATGAATTTTGGTAGTTTCCAAAGCCTCCATCAAAGTAAGAGGTGGCAGAATGGAGGGCAGCCGCTTGGCTAACATGGTTTTACCAGCACCTGGAGGGCCTATCATGATGGCATTATGACCACCCGCTGCTGCTATTTCTAAAGCTCTTTTGATGTTTTCTTGCCCTTGAACATGAGAAAAATCAGCTTCATACTCATTAATCGTATGGTAGAAAATATCTCTGGTATCAGTAATGAGTGGTTTTATGTCTATTTCACCTGTCAAAAAACCTACTGCTTCTTGCAAGGTTTCGACTGGAATTACGTCCAGATTATTTACAATAGAAGCCTCAAGAGCATTTTCTTTAGGCAAAATAAAACCCTTGAGTTTGTTTGTTCGAGCTTCTATGGCAATGGGCAAAACTCCTTTTATTGGCCTCAGTTTACCATCCAAAGACAATTCACCAAGAATCACATATTCTTTGAGGTCTTTTTCATATTCTAGTTTTCCTCCAGAAGTAAGCATACACACTGCAATGGGTAAATCGTATGCTGAGCCCTCCTTTCTTATATCGGCAGGTGCCAAATTGATAATGGTTTTATATCTTGAAAGTTCGAAGCCACCGTTCTTTAATGCGGCATCGATTCTTTGAAGGCTCTCTCTTACTGCGTTGTCGGGCAAACCAACTACACTCACTCCAAACCCTCCTTTCAAAACACTGACTTCTACTGTTATTAAGGCTGCACTTACACCGTAAACAGCAGCACCAAATGTTGTGGATAACATATTATTTATATTGCATTTATTGTTCCCAACGCCAATCCTTTCCTATAATTAGCTCTTTTTTTAGATTTTGTTTTGTTAAAAATTCTTTAGTTTCCTCATCAGTTTTATTTTTGGCGGGCAGGTCATCTAAGTTTGCGAGTGCGTAAAGCATCATAGCCGTAAACCGCACATTGTTGTTAATTTGGTCCTTATTAATCAAGTCAAACCTATCGCAGTTGGCATGGTAGCAATTGTAAGCTTTAACTGGAAAATTGCCAGATGGAGAACAAGTAGAAACACCTCTAAGCATAAACGGCTGGTTATCACTGTGCAACCCAGCTGAATTCCTATTTGTGTTTTTATATTCTGGGTCAATTTGCTTTATAATTTCGCCAATTTCATCCATTTTGGTTTTCAAAGCATCATTTCCGCCAGCATTAAAGCCCATGGTGTTGTTCACCATATCGAGGTTCATCATGAGTTTTACATTTTTGAGCTGATTGGTTTCCATATATTTTTTCACCATGTACCTTGAGCCTAACAAGCCTTGTTCTTCGCCCATAAACATGGTAAATTCAATGGTACGTTTGGTCTTTAAATTAAGACTTTTGAAAACTCTCGCAACGTCTAAAATAGTAAAAGAACCAATACCATTATCCATAGCACCAGTTGCCAAATCCCAAGAATCAAGGTGACCTCCGATAACTATTTTCTCATTTTTATATTTTTTTGAAGTGCCAGGCAAAGTAGCAATAACGTTTCTGGCATTTATTGGACGGCTAAAATTTCGCATATCTATTACTGCCAAAATGTTTTTTTCATCTCTTATCCATCTCCTCATACTTTTGCCCGATTCCACTGATACGCAAACCGCTGGAATTGGAATAAGTTCACCTGTGACAGATGCAGTGCCTGTCAACAAAACACCACCTTCAACAGCGTTAGCAATTATTACCCCACTTGCCCCGAACTGAATAGCCAATGCTGTTTTCTCAGAGCGATGAAGATTCTTTTTGCCTTTGTTAGCCTCTGATTGAAGGTTAATGTTAAATAAGGCTATCTTCCCTTTAACTTCTTCTTTGACTTTCTCAAAATCTTCTTCCAAACCATCTCCACAATCTACAATTTTACCAGTTATGTGAGACGACACTGGTGAATGAGCCAATGCAACTACTTCATAATCAACATAGTTGTCGCTTTTTTCTGGCACTAAAGTCAGACTAACTGTATCTCTTGACCATGACTCCACCACAAACGGCTGGTACTTGGTATTTGAAAATCCATATTTTTTGAACAGATTAAATGCATATTCTTCCGCTTTTTTACCGTTGGGGCTACCAGTAAGTCTATGGCCAATGGTAGAAGTTGCATCTCCTAGGGTTTCATAAACTTTACCATTATTTAGAACGTCTTGGTTTATTTTCGAAAAGATAGTTTTCAACTCGCTGTCTTTGATAGTAAAAGCTGTGATTCCTATTGTTAAAAATAGAAATACTAGAAAATAATTTTTCATAATGATTGCCTGTTTATAGGAAGTATAATGGTTTGAAGCTTAGATTTGCTAAGTGTTTAATAAATCAAACCATAAATATAAATATTTTTTTTTATTTCGGTTTTTAAATCTTCAATAGGATGAAAAAAACAATTTTACTCTTTCTAAATTTAATTGCAATAAAAGCAGTAATGGCACAAAAAATGACAACTAACGGATTGGTAGCACCCCTTGCAAAAAAGAAACCTTTCCCCATGACTATTCACAATCACACGCGGATAGATGATTATTATTGGTTAAACAACAGAGAAAACCCGGAAGTAATTGATTATTTAAACGCAGAAAACACCTACACAGAAAAAGTGATGGCTCCTATTGCTAGTCAAAAGGAGAGTCTTTTTGAAGAAATGAAAGCCCGAATAAAAGAAAAAGACGAATCGGTACCGTATAAAGACGGCTCCTACTTTTATTATTCTAAATATGTAGAAGGTGGAGAATACCCAGTTTATTGCAGAAAGCACAAAACACTTGACGCTCCCGAAGAAATAATGCTCGACGGAAACGAAATGGCGAAAGGTAAAACTTATTTTCAAATCGGCGGCTTTGAAGTTTCAGATAACGAAGATATTTTAGCTTATGGAGAGGATACCATCAGCAGAAGAAATTATGTTTTAAAATTTAAAAATCTGAAAACTGGCCAAATATACCCCGAGAGCATAGAGAACACTGAAGGAGGAAGCTATGCGTGGGCTGATGACAATAAGACATTTTTTTATGTAATCCGTGATCAACAAACACTTTTAGGCAATAAAGTTTATAGGCATATTTTAGGCACCGACCCAAAATCAGATGTTTTGGTTTTCGAAGAAAAAAACAATCAATATTACATGGGAATTGGCCGTATGAAATCGAAAAAATACATTGCCATATTCTCCGAACAAAACGGTATAGCAACTGAATATCAACTCATTAAAGCCTCTCAACCTAACGAAAACCCCAAGACTTTTTTGAAAAGAAAAAATGGACTTGAATATTATATAGAACATTTTGAAAACAAATTTTTTATAAGAACAAACCTCGCTAACTCCTACAACTATCAGTTAATGGAAGTAGAAGAAAGCATGGGCGGAAATCCAAAAAACTGGAAGACCAAAATCCCACACAGACCAGATGTTTATTTGGAAGGATTGGAAATTTTCAAAAATCATTTGGTACTTCAAGAAAGAAAAGAAGGCCTTATTCAATTAAGAATCATCCATCAAAAAACAAATGAGGAGCATTTTTTAGATTTTGGCGAACCTACTTATGATGCCTACATAGGCACAAATTCGGAATTTGACACGGAAATACTCAGATTTGGATACAATTCCATGACAACTCCAAACTCCACCTACGACTATGACATGGCTAATAAAACTAAAATTCTAAAAAAAGAACAGGAAGTATTAGGTGGATTTGATAAAACAAATTACAAAACGGAAAGAATATATGCGATTTCGAGAGATGGCGTAAAAGTACCCATATCTATAGTTTATCACAGAAATACCAAGTTGGATGGCACTTCTCCGCTCTTACAATATGCTTATGGATCATACGGTGCCTCCATGGATGCCTCTTTTAGTTCTACAAGATTGAGCTTATTGGATAGAGGGTTTGTTTATGCAATCTGTCATATAAGAGGTGGACAAGAAATGGGTAGACAATGGTATGAAGAAGGTAAAATGTTTAAAAAAATTAACACTTTCAATGACTTTGTTGATTGCTCTAAAATATTAATTGAGAAAAAATACACATCCAAGGATAATCTATTTGCCATGGGCGGTAGTGCTGGTGGCCTTCTGATGGGGGCTATCATTAATCAAGCCCCTGAACTTTATAAAGGCGTAATAGCCGCCGTGCCGTTTGTGGATGTAGTAACCACGATGCTCGATGAATCTATTCCACTTACAACTGGAGAGTTTGAAGAATGGGGCAATCCAAAAAACCAGAAATCTTATGACTATATGCTGTCATATTCCCCCTATGACAATGTTTCAAAAAAAAAATACCCTAACATGCTGGTAACAACAGGATTACATGACAGTCAGGTACAGTATTGGGAACCTGCAAAATGGGTTTCAAAGTTAAGAGATTATAAAACTGATAACAATATTTTGCTCCTTCATACCGACATGACCTCTGGCCATGGAGGTGCCTCAGGAAGGTTTTCGGCACTTAAAAATACAGCGTTGATGTATACCTTTCTCTTGGACTTATCTCAGAAATTGAATTAATACTTTTAATAAACCCACAAAATGTTTTATTTAAATGTATTTTATCATATTTTTGTGTAACAATATGCATTGAATGATTGTGTAACAATATTTTTTGTAGTAAATTCATTCAAATTTTTTTTATAATATTACTTAAATCAAATGAAGAAGGTAACATTTTTAATTTTAGCCCTCTTTGCTTTTGGCTCCATTACAACAAAGGCACAAGATTCTTGTACTGTCTGTAAGCCTTATCCATGGGAAATAGGAATCCCTTTAGGTATAAATCAATACTTCGGTGATATGCACTGCAGTAAACCTTATGCCTCACAAAACAATCTGATGGGTGGATTATTTGTCAGAAGGCACATCAGCGATTATTTCGCAATTAGACCCCAAGTATTAGTAGGTAAACTCGCAGGTAGAGATCTAGACAATCCAGATAAACTTTGGGATTACAGAAGATTAAAGTTTTCTTCTACGCCATTTATTGAAGCCGCTGTTTTAGGTGAGTTCTATCCACTCAAGGAAAGGAAATTTACTTGCGATGGTTTTATGAAGAAAAATCTTTCGCCTTACATCTTTGCTGGAATAGGTGCAACTTACAGTAATCCGACTATTTACCAAGAGCCGGGTGCTCAATTCCCAGTTCTTCAAAGAGATCTGGATGCTGACAGAGCACATACTTCTACTTTTGGCAATCGCATAGCCGCAGTTATTCCTGTAGGTTTGGGTTTGAAATATAATATTGCTAGAAGATTCACAATAGGAGCTGAAGCAGGCTACCGTTTTTCAACTTCTGACTACTTAGATGGTTTAAGTTTAGCAGGAAACGCCGATAGAAAAGACGGTTATTTCTTGGCAAATGTTTTGGGATCTTATAGATTCGGTGACAAAGATACAGACAAAGACGGAGTTGTGGATAAATGCGATGTTTGTGTAAACGAACCAGGTCTTCCGAAATTCCAAGGTTGTCCCGATACTGACGGCGACGGTGTTCCTGACAAAGACGATGAGTGTCCAACTGTTGCTGGCCCAATAGGTCTTAAAGGTTGTCCAGATAGCGATGGAGATGGGATTGCTGACAAAGATGATGCTTGTCCTACAGTTGTAGGTCCAGCCTATCTTAAAGGATGTCCTGATAAAGATTTTGATGGCGTGGCAGATAAAGATGATGCTTGTCCTGATGTAGCTGGTGTAAAAGAACTTAAAGGTTGCCCAGACACCGACGGCGATGGTATTGCAGATAAAGATGATGCATGTCCTAATGCTGCTGGCCCAGCTGCCCTTAATGGCTGTCCAGACAGCGATGGTGATGGTATAGCTGACACAAATGATGATTGTATTAATGTAAAAGGCTTGGCTTCTGCTAATGGCTGTCCAGATAGTGATGGTGACGGTGTGCCTGACAATAAAGATTTATGTCCTTCTATCCCTGGTTTGATGAGTAATCAAGGTTGTCCAGAAGGATATGTAAATGGTGTTGCCCCAATGTTGGGTTACAAATCAGCTAGTGGCTGTATAATTACTTCTAACGAATTGGAGCAATTGAGTTTTGCTGCACAAGGAATAGAATTCTATCCTGGAACAAACAAATTGAAGCCTTCTTCATACAAATCCCTTCAAAGAGTTTGTGATGTATTAGGAAGATGTAAAGATGCCAACCTAACAATCAATACTTATAACGATGGTGGAAGTAGCTCACAGAATGTAAGACTTGCAAAATTGAGAGCTTGTGCGATATACACTTACTTTATGAAGAAGAAATGTGTATCTAAAGCTAGAATGTCTTATGAAGGTTTTGGTGATGAAGATCCTAATGCTTCTTATACCAATGCTACTGGAGCAAAATCAGGTTCAAGAACTGAATTCTTATTGAAATAATTTTCTCTTGAAACATATAAAAAAAAGCGACTTTTGAGTCGCTTTTTTTATGCCCAAATATCCCCTCGAAAAATAAAATCAAGCTAACAAAAAAAGCGTCTTAAATTTCTTCGAGACGCTTTTGATTTTGAAAAATGGTGCTGAAACTATACTTCCCAACCTTTGCGGTAAGTTCTTCCAACAAATTGGTTCGCTTCTTCAAGATTGGTTATTCTTGTATTTTCACCATCCCATAATAATTTTTTACGAGCAAAAAACTCCAATTTCCCTTTACTATCTTCTTTCCTAAGCATATAACTTCTGATGGCCAAATTACCCATGAGTACTGTTTCTGTCATTGGCCCAGCATAATCAAATGAAGATGTTAATGCCAAATGTTCTTTGCTTTTAAAACCCGCTTTACAAGCATCTACCCATAATCTTTGGTGACCATATTCTGACTCCATATCTTTAGGTAAATCTGGCCCTAATTCTCTTGTTCCATCATTCAAGAACAGCTTCGGCATCATAGGTGAGCTATCGTTGATGTTTGTAGTAATTATACCTTTTTCTCCAATTATCATCACACCATTCGCACTATTAGTGCCACCAATATCCTCATTTGCTGGAATAATATCTGGATGAGATGGTCGAATACCGCCATCACTCCAAGTCATTTCTATTTTAGACTTACTTTTGACTGTTTCGCCAAAGTGAAGTGTGATAAATGATGAGGCTGGACAACCCTCAGGATTATAGTCAGCCGTCCACATTTTAGAATATACCGATGCCACACTACATTCTGCATCTGTTGGATATTTCAATCCAAGTGTTCTAAATGGAATATCAATTAAATGGCAGCCTACATCACCTAAAGCTCCTGTGCCATAATCCCACCACCCTCTCCAATTGAATGGATGCATATTAGGCGTATATGGTTTAAAACTAGCTGGGCCCAACCACAAATTCCAATCTAAATCTTTTGGTTTTAAACTATCATCTGGGCTTGGCATAGCATTGCCTTGAGGCCATACAGGACGGTTTGTCCAAATCTGAACTTTGCTAATCTTGCCAAGTTTTCCAGAATCAACCCATTTTTGAACTGTTTTCAAAAGTGGATTAGAAGCTCCTTGATTACCCATTTGGCTGACAATTTTATTGGTTCTAGCCATTTCGGTAAGTAATCTCGCTTCTCTGATGTTATGCGTCATTGGTTTTTGAACATATACATGTTTACCTCTTTCCATCGCATATTTTGCAGCTGGCCCATGAACATGGTCTGGCGTAGAAATGGTAACTGCATCAATGTCTTTCATGGTATCCAACATCTCTCGATAGTCTGCAAAACGTTTTGCATTTGGAAACAACTTTACACTATCTGCTGCCGATCCCGAAAAGTCAACATCACAAAGTGCAGTTACTCTTTCACGACCATTTACTGAGGCATTCTTGATATCGCTCCTACCTTTTCCTCCAGCACCAATAGCTGCGAGATTTAGCTGGTCACTTGGAGAAATAAACCCTATCCCTCCAAGTACATTTCGGGGAACTATAAAAAACGAAGAAGCTATAGCTCCGTTTTTTATAAATGACCTTCTAGAATTTTCTTTTTCTTTTTTGCTCATTTTATTTTAAGATTGAATAAATATTAAATGTTCTGTTTTTTGAATACAATTTACAAAGATTAGTGAGAAATAAAGCTTACAGCTGACTAATACCTGAAATATACTAGACTAAAAATTCAATTTTTGGGCCAATGAATAGCCATCTTGTTTTTTAGAAAAGTAACACTTCTTTCAAGCTGCTCCATTCCTTCTACCCCATCTTCTATACTAATCCAGCCATCGAAACCAACTCTTTTCAGTTCACTAAAAATAGCATCGTAATCGTTTAGGCCTTTACCTATTTCACCATGGCGAAGCCTTTTGGCATACCCGAGCGATCCACCTTCCTCCTTGCGTAAATCCTCGATGGTGCCTTCAATGAGATAACGGTCACTGGCATGCATGGTTACTACTCTGTGCGAAACCCTGTACAAAAGCTCAAGTGGATCCTCCCCTGCCAAAAAAGTATTGCTTGGGTCATAATTTACTCCGAAATTTGGATGATTAATTCTACCTACCAATTCACAAAAAACATCCATTTTTTGGGCAAATTCAGGAAATTCCCAAAAATCGTCTTTGTAGTGATTTTCAATTATTAGTGTGATGCCACAATCGAATGCCAAAGGCAAACATTCTTCTATACAGTCTACTGCGTATTGAATACCTTCCTCAATACTAAGTTCTGGCCTTCGCTGCCCTGATAACACCCTGCAGTACTTTCCACCAAGTATCTGGCACATCCTTATCCAGTTTTTTTGTTTCTCTACTTCTTTTTGCCTGAATGCAAGGTCTGGATGAGTAAAATCAGGCGAACAACAGAGCATAGGGATTTGTTTACCTTTTTCGGCCACCTCATCCTTAAACTTTTGCCAATTATTGACATCCTGCATTTCTATAAAGCCAGCATACCACTCCAAACCTTCAATATCCAACTTTGAAGCAAGATCTATCCACTCTGACACCTTCATCGTACCAGTTTTACATAATTCTTGCATAAAAGCTTTAGGAAATGCGGCTAACTTGGGCATTATTTAAATCGTATTTACTTAGTGATAATTATATCTTTTGGCATATTTCGACCAATTATAGGAAACTGCTCCATATCATAGACCTGACTACTAATGGGGCCACACTGATCACTCAAAAGGAATGCTGCCATGTTTGCAATCTCCTCAGGTTTAAATATTCGGCCGGCTGGAGCAAAATAATCTGAAATATCTTCATACCAATTTGGCTTCATACCTTGTTCTTTTTTATTCAGTTTTTCTTTCTCTGTTAACACCCAGCCTGGGTTTATCTGATTCACTCTAATACCTTTTTGGCGAAAAAGTGAGTCCCCGAGATTCCTAGTTAAAGTCATTAAAGCTCCTTTGGAAACACTATAAGCCAATAAATGTGGTTCTCCTCCCCAAGCGTTAATGGAGCCAATATTGAGCACATTACCTTTAGTTTTTGAAAGTTCATCGGTAGCGGCTTGAATTATTGAAAAGGGAGCAATGGTGTTTACGCTTAGCATTTTTTGAAAGAATGTCCTATCTGTATCATCAATATTTGAGGTGGCAATAAATGCTGCATTATTTACTACTGCATCCAATTTTCCAAATGACTTAATAGAAAAATCAACCAACTTTTTTGGGGTTTCTTCTAAAGTAATGTCCGCTATAAACAATGTGGCATTTTTTGGACCTAATTTTTCTATTAATTCAAGTCCTATATTTTCCTCCAAACCGTTGATAACCACTTTGGCACCCTCTTCAACGCATCTTGTGGCAATAGATTTGCCTATTCCAGTACAAGCTCCTGTTATAATTATAACTTTATCTTTTAATTGCATTTTAAACTGGTTTTAAAACGCTCTTTACTACTTTACCTGAATGCATTTGTTCAAAGGCCTCTTTCCAATCTGTTATGGCCCAAACACCACCAATAATAGGTTTGACATCTAATTGATTGCTTGTCATTAATGCAATAACCTTTTCCCATATTGGCCAATTATGGCTAAAACTACCCTGTAGCCTTACATTTTTTTGCACCAATTGATCCAAAGAGAATCCTAGCGGTTGAGGACCCCAACCTACTTTTGTTATTTGTCCATTTGGTCTCACTAAATCTAAGGCCATTTTTAGTGTAATACTTGCCCCAGCGGCATCAATAATGGTATCGGCTCCCAGTCCATCTTGTCTAAACGCCCACTCTGAAGCGTCTCCAATGATTCCTTCACAACCATATATTTTCGCAATTTCAAGTCTTGACCTATCGTTTTCTAAGCCAACAACGGCCACTTGAGCCCCACATAAACGAGCCATTGCAGCACACAAAATCCCTATTGTTCCGGGTCCCAAAACGATTACCCTATCTCCTGGTCGAATATTTGAATTCACAACTACTGCATTATAAGCAACCGAACATGGTTCTGTTAGGCAAGCTTGCTCAAAGGATAAATTGTTTGGCACTTTGTGCAAACACCTTGAAGGAACTTTGACATAACGGGTCATTGCACCGTCAACTCCATATCCAAAACCTTTACGACTGGGATCAAGATTATAAAGCCCTTGTCTTGACATCGGACTAAACGGATTTATAATTGCTGCAGTTTCACTAACAACGCGGTCTCCCTCTTGCCAAGACTTCACGTTTTTACCAAGCTCTACAATGTTACCACCAAATTCGTGTCCTAAAACAACAGGATAATTTACAGGCCAACTGTGGTCAGAAGTCCACTGATGTAAATCGCTGCCACAAACACCTACATTGACTACTTCTAACAAAATATCGTCGTCTCCAATGACTGGCTTTTCTATTTCACGTATTTCAACACTTCCCTTTTCTTTAGAAAAATTAACTACTGCAGCATTTTTCATATTAGATTTTATTTTAAATATCTCCGTAGGCATGAATTTTCTCACAAATAAGTCTCAGCGAACTTTCTAAATCTCCGCCTGCAGTTTTGAAAGAATCAGCATCTATGGTAAGTGGGGCTCCCAAAACCACCAAAGGGGCACCGTAAGATGGACACTGAATGGCCTGTTCTAAACTTAGTCCGCCAACGGCCTGAACAGGCACTTTTACTGCATTCACAACTTCCCTAAGTTGATCCATTGGGCTGGGCATTCTGTGTCCTTGAGCAGCAATTCCCCTCCTTTCATCATATCCAATGTGGTGGATTACGAAATCACAGCCTAAATCTTCCAGCCATTTCGCACCTGCAACCATGTCTGGACAGCCTAAATTATCTCCCATAACCTTAATCCCATAATCTTTTCCTGCTTGAACGACAACCTTAATGGTTTCTTCATGAGCACGAGCCATTACAACTACGTGTGTAGCACCAGCTTTAGCCATCATTTCGGCTTCTAGATAGCCTCCATCCATGGTTTTTAAATCTGCAACAATTGGAATTTTGGGGAAAGCTTCACGGAGTTTTCTAACACCATGCAATCCTTCAGCTAAGATAAGAGGTGTTCCAGCTTCTAGCCAATCAACACCAGCTCTTATAGCCATTTCTGCAGTCTCAAGTGCCTCGTCAATATTGGTAAGGTCAAGTGAAATTTGAACTATTGGTTTCACAGAAAAATTTTAAAGGTTGAATAAATATCTTTTCTGTAAAATCCCAATAATTAAACGTACCATTAATTATTGTGGCAATTAATTAAGAAATCGAACCGTACAATTTCTTCTTTAATAAATACAAAAAAAAGACCTCTAAAATTAATAATATTTTTTAATAATTATTGAAAAATATTTAAATAGAACAAAATAAAAGGGGAAAATTAGAAAACCTACATTTAGGTTCTGTGTATAAAAAATAAAACCAAACTAAAATTTGATGAATTTAGAAAACAAGCATACTGCAGAAAACTTAAAAGAGCTAAAATTGTCCTTAATTTTTGTAAATCTCTGACAAACGTTTATCGAGCTCTTGACGCTCTTTCAATTCCTTTTTTCCAACTTTAAACCAAAGAAAAATTATAGCCCCGACTAGTAAGTAGGGAGCCGAGAGCAAATACAATATACCGAAATTCAATCCCGTACCGATAGTGCCTCTTCCCTCACTAAGGTTGCTTTCTACAGTAGCCCTACACATTGCACACTGGGAGAAACCATCTATTGATAGAAAAGAAAGAATAATTACGGTTAATAAAAATGCTTTTTTCATTTTAGAAGGTATAATAGGGTGAAATCATAATATAAGCTATAACTCCAGTAATAGAAACATAAAGCCAAATCGGAAAAGCAATTTTTACAACTTTCCTATGCTCCAAATCCATTCTATTCCAACCAAAATAATATGCCCTTAGCACAAAAGGTAAAACAATCAGTGAAGCACCTATATGCGTAATTAAGTTGAAATAATAAAAATACCTTATGGTTCCTTGTCCGCCAAAAGGTGTAGATGTATTGCTAATATGATATAACACGTAAAAAACCAGAAACAAACCCCCCAGTCCAAATGCCAAGGACATCATGGTTTTATGAGCACCGATTCTTTTACTTTTTATAAAAACAAGACCTAGAACCAAGAAAACCGCTGTAGTAGAATTAATAATTGCATTAATAAACGGCAAATTTTGCGTCCATGACCCTAAATCCAACTTTGTTCTTAAACCTAACAAAACAGCAACAACAACAGGAATAACTACTGAAATTATATTAATCGTACTGAATAAACTTTTCTTTTTCACCTCTACTTATCTTTTAATAAAACTTTAATTTCCACTACTAATCTTTCAATTTCAGATTTGTTTGTGCCTTCGTATATACCTCGAATATGCCCAAATTTATCTATCAATAATAACTTGTCGGAGTGAATAAAAGTTTGGTCAATATCTACAATATTTTTGTCATAGTCTGATGCATCTGAAACTGGAAGCTTAAATCCTTTAATTGCCAAATCATAAATATACTTTTTATCACCAGTCAAAAATACCCAGTTCTCATAATTAGCTCCCAATTCAAGTGCGTATTTATTCAATACTTGGGGAGTATCGAATAAGGGGTCAACTGTCAAAGAAAGAATTCTAATTAAACTGTCAGATTTGAAGTTTTCAGCTACTCTTAGTAGGTTTTTGTTGGTGATGGGGCATATAGTGCCACATCTACTAAAAAAGAAGCTCACTACAGATATCTCGCCTTTTTTATAGGAGTAAACTTCACCATTTTTGTCCTTTAATTGAAAATCAGGTGCCTTAATGAATACTGTGTCACCTTTAACAACCTTTACTTCGCCAGAAGCATCCAGTTCTGGAAAATAATGCGGCAAATCGAATTTGTTTTCTCCGAAAAACTTCAAAAAAAGAAAAACAAAAACCGGAACACCCAAAACAATAAGGAGTATTCCGGTCTTAATATATTTTTTTAACATTTATCTTACACTACCAATGTATCCACCTTCAAAATATACCAAAGCTGCTAAAAGCCATACAACAAATACCACTGGTATGACTATTGTCCAAATCATAGACTTCACTTCATGACGTAGGTGCATAAAGTTTCCTACTATATAGAATGATTTAACAAAAGTCAAAAGAATAAATAAAGTAATCTTAAGCCATTTACCAAAATTGTTGTCTGAACTAATTTGAAATGCAATGATAAATTCTACTGCTGTTATCGCTAAAAGAATCCAGAATACTTTCCACAACTCCTTTGTTTGTGGTTTTTGTTTTTCTGTTGAGTTTTCTACTGAATGTCCCATCTTAAATATCTTTTAAAAATTTAAACCAAATAAAAAAACGTAAATACAAACACCCAAACCAAGTCTACAAAGTGCCAATATAAACCTACCTTCTCTACCATTTCATAATGTCCTCGTTTCTCATAGACGCCATTAGAAGCATTATAGAAAATTATTATATTCAAAACTACACCCGAAAGTACGTGTGTTCCATGGAAACCAGTAATGAAGAAGAAAAAGTCTGCAAAAGCAGCTGGTCCATATTCATTTTGCACCAAATTTGCCCCGAAAACCTTTGCACCATTTGCTAAAATAGATCCCTCTTCAGATCCATGTATAAAGTGAGCCCACTCCCAAGCCTGAGAACCAAGAAATGTAAATCCACCTAATATTGTCCATAGCATCCACTTCTCAACGTCAGCTTTGTCTCTTCTATGGCCAGCTTCTACAGCCAATACCATTGTAACAGAACTAAATATCAAAATAAAAGTCATCAAACCAACGAATACCAGCGGAAGAGAAATACCATGTAAAAATGGTACAGCTTCAAAAACCTTTTCTGGAATTGGCCAGTATTGCTGAGACAATTCAAAAGTTTTGTAGGTCATGTCGGGAATGACATCTTTAAAAGTAGGAAAACTGAACCTAACTAAGCCATAAGAGATAAGTAATGCCGAAAAAGTAAACGTGTCGGATAATAAGAATATCCACATCATTAATTTTCCATAGCCAACTTTCATTGGTTGAGTACCACCTTGCCATGTAAGATGATCAGGATTCAGAGGAGCCTTCGCAACAGCCATAAAAACAAATTAGTTTAAATTATCGAACAAATTTAAAAAATGATTTCGTAAAAGTCTTATAAAAATTGAATCTGCTTGAAATTTTTATCTAAAAAAGATTAGAAACAATAACAAATAGACCCAGAGAACATCCAAAAAATGCCAGTACGTTGCACAAACCTCTATTCTGATTAAGTTCTTAGAATGAATACTCATTTTAAAAGCAGAAAGAAAAGAGAAAAATAGCACAACCAAACCAGTTATTAAGTGAAAACCATGCAAACCAGTAAGTATGTAATAAAAAGATTCAGCGGGATTACCCTTTAGAAAGACACCTTCCTTCTGTAAAATAGTCCAACCGATATATTGCATAACCAAAAATATTAAGCCCGCCACAAAGGTAAAAGAAATGTATAATTTCAATTTTCCAAAGTTATCTTTTTGAGCAGCTTTGAAACCTAAGTGCATAAATATGCTACTGATCAACAAAACAGCGGTACTGTAATAAAATATTGATGGGATTTCAAATTCTGTCCAATTTCCCTCAGCTCTTCTTACCAAATATGCACTGGTAAAAGCGGCAAAAAACATAATTATAGTAATAATAAATAGCCAAACAATAAACTTCCATTTATTTACTGTTAATATTGGCTTAGAAATTTCTATACTTTTACCCATTAGAATTTATTCATTAAATATGCAATTTGAACAATCGGAAGGTACAAAAAAGAGCCGAACATTAATCCCATGGCAGCCTTTTTACTTCTTTCTTTCATCAAATAAAGCGTTTGAGCTAAAAACAATATCCCACAAAGTAGTGCAATAACCGCAGAATCAATTTTAGTCATCTGTAAGTAATAAGGCACCCAACACAAAGGCAACAAAAACAAGGTATAAATTACAATCTGTATGGCTGAATTTAAGTCTTTTCCGCCCTTTGATGGTAATAATTTAAATCCCGCCTTTTTATAATCATCGTCCAAAACCCAGGCAATAGCCCAAAAATGAGGAAATTGCCAAAAAAATTGTATAGCAAATAATATTCCAGGTTCCAATCCAAAATGTCCCGAAGCTGCTACCCAACCAATCATAGGTGGAAACGCCCCAGGCAGAGCACCAACTGCAACAGCAATTGGCCCAACTCTCTTCAAAGGTGTATAAACAAAGCCATAAAGAATCAAAGACAATAAAGCCAATGAGGCAGCAGAAACATTATATTTAAAAACCAAAATAGAAAGTCCCAAGATGCCCATAATGAAACCAAAAACACTAGCTTCTGCTATACTGAGTCTACCAGATGGCAATGGTCTATTAACAGTTCTAGACATGAGCTTGTCCAATTCAATTTCCTTGATTTGATTGATAATATTGGCAGAAGCAGTGATGCAAAAAGCTGCAAATCCAAAAATCAATAATTCAACAAAATTCAAATCATTAGCATACAAACTATAACCAAAACAGCTTGAAAAAACCACAGTTATGGATAACCTAAACTTAGTCAAGTCAAAGTAAGCTCTGGATTTTTTACCAAATGATATTTTAAAAATACTGTCCATATCTACGCAATTTGAGGTTTAGTTAAAAATAAAATCACAAACTGAAACGTCAAAATAATAACACCTAAAGTTAAATGCAAAGGTTGTGCGAAAGCTGGAAAACCAAAATATCTCAAAATAACCCCAGTTAGAATACTCAAAACAATGAAAAATGATGTAAAATTGGCAAAAGATAAAATTGGTTTACCTAAAAACCGAGATCTTATTTTTAAATTAATAAAGACATGTAAAAATAGAATTATTAGGCCCAGCAATGCATGAAAATTCACCTTACCGATAACAGAATCAATCCATAAATGTCGACTACCATAACCCAAGGATTGCTGTGCCAAATCAATTCCTTCTCTAATTTGGGTGCCGAATACAATTTGGCCAATACTTAGTAATATGGCAATAATTATCAAAAAGCGTATATCCTGCGTATTGTTTAAAGTACTTATAAAGCCTTCAATAAAATAGGTTTTCAAAATTGCCAAAACCAAAACTCCCAAAATTGCTATAGCACCAAACATGTGTACTGTTATCATACCAGGCTTTAATTCAGAAGAAACCACTTTAGCTCCTAACCAACCCTCAAAAAGTACTAATACAAAAGCCGCTAAACTGAGAAAAAAGATAGAACGTTGTAATTTATAATAAGCCTTGTATGAAAAAATTAAGGTTAAAAAAATAAAGAACCCTACAAGAACACCTAAAAGACGATTCACATATTCAATCCACGTCTTGACAACATTAAATTCTACTTCCCCTTTAAGCTTAGCTCCAAAAATCTCTTGATAATTAACTGGCAATTGGTTGATAGAAGTAGGTGGAATCCACATTCCAAAACACTTTGGCCAATCAGGGCAACCCATTCCTGCACCTGAAGCTCTTACAAAGCCACCAACAAATATTAAACCAATAACGGATAATATTGTCAATACACCAAATTTTCTAAATAATTGAACCACTTTATGCAAAAAAAGTACAATGGGGAAACCTTCCTCATTGTACTTCATTAAAAAAATTTAATATTAATCGTGTATAGAAGTATCGAACTTTATGCTGTTGATTTCCTTTTCTTTCTCTATCAATTCATTCTCCTCTGGCAAATTAGATTCAGGAGTTGCAGAAAAAGGAACATTTTGAGGAATGAAATCATCAGGTGCACCAGGCTTAGAATAATCATAAGGCCATCTGTAAACAGTTGGAATCTCACCAGGCCAGTTTCCATGTCCTGGATTAATAGGTGTAGTCCACTCTAAAGTATTAGATTTCCATGGGTTGGCAGTTGCTTTCTTGCCCCAGAAAATTGAATACACAAAATTGAAAATAAATACTATCTGAGCAAAAACAGTTATGATTGCAGCAATGGTAATAAAAGCATTCAAATCCATGTAGGTATTAAATGTTTCAAAACCTGACCATTGGTAATATCTTCTAGGAAAACCAGCAATACCGATGTAATGCATTGGGAAAAACACCAAGTAAACGCCAATGAATGTTATCCAAAAGTGAACATAACCCATCGCATTGTTCATCATCCTTCCAAACATTTTAGGAAACCAATGATAAACACCAGCTAACATACCGAATATCGCAGCAGAACCCATAACTAAGTGAAAGTGAGCCACTACAAAATAAGTATCATGCAATTGAATATCCAAGGCTGAATTTCCAAGAATGATACCCGTTAATCCACCAGATATAAAGAATGATACCAAGCCAATTGCAAACAACATAGCAGGTGTAAATATGATGTTACCTTTCCACAATGTTGTAATATAGTTGAAGCCCTTAACTGCAGATGGAACTGCAATAATCAAGGTCAATAACATAAATACTGATCCTAAGAAAGGATTCATACCTGTTACAAACATGTGGTGAGCCCAAACAATAAATGCTAGAAACATTATACCAGCCATAGAGAATATCATGGCTTTGTATCCAAATATCGGCTTTCTAGAGTTTGTTGCAATGATTTCTGAAGTTAAACCCAACGCAGGTAGGATTACAATATAAACCTCTGGATGACCTAAGAACCAAAATAAATGTTGGAACAAAATAGGACTACCACCCTGATTAGGAAGAGCTTGACCATTAATGTAGATATCAGACAAATAAAAACTTGTACCAAAACTTCTATCAAAAATCAACAATAAAGCCGCTGATAATAATACCGGGAACGATAAAATACCCAATACAGCTGTGAATGTGAACGCCCAAATGGTCAATGGCAGCTTGTCCATTGACATACCTTTAGTTCTAAGGTTAATAACCGTTGTTACGTAGTTAATACCACCTAATAAACTTGAAACAATAAATAGTGCCATTGAAACAAGCCAAAGCGTCATGCCATCTCCTGACCCTGGATTTGCCTCTTTCAAAGCACTCAATGGTGGGTAAATAACCCAACTACCACCTGCAGGACCAGTTTTTATAAACAATGAAACAAACATGATTACACTCGAGATAAAGAATATCCAATAAGAGAGCATATTCATAAATCCTGAAGCCATATCACGGGCACCAATCTGAAGAGGAATAAGAAAATTAGAGAATGTTCCACTAAGACCAGCTGTAAGTACAAAAAATACCATAATAGTACCGTGCATAGTAACTAAAGCCAGATAAAAATTTGGGTCTAACTTGCCTAAGCCTTTGTCATCAAGACTAATCCAGTCACCTAGAAAAGGTTTCATCCAAGCCATATCCATATCTGGAAAACCTAACTGTAAACGAAAAACCAACGACATGAAAGCTCCAAGAAGAGCCCAAACAATACCAGATATCAAATATTGCTTAGCGATAACCTTGTGATCTTCAGAAAAAATATACTTTCTGATAAATCCCAATTCATGATGTTCTTCGTGAGCATGCTCACTATGTTCGTGTACTTCTACTTGAGAAACAGCTGACATATTTTATTTATTTTAAAACTTTACTTGAATTTCCTAATACTCTACTTGCAACAACTTCAGGAACAACCTCCACAGCAGGTTCATCTGAAGCAACGTATTTCTGAGCTTTGGCTTTTAAATTGTCAGGAACCTTATTTAGCAAATCAGGATTCTCAGTCAACAAAGGCTTCTGGCTTTTCTTCCACTTTTCATAATCAGCAGGCTCATCAACTACCAAAAGCAGTTTCATACCAAAATGCGATCTTCCACATATCTCGGTACATGCTATTTCATAATTGAACTCAGGTTTACCAAGTTCTGCTCGCATATCAGCAGTAGATTTATCAGCAACAAACCAAAACTTGGTAGGCATTCCAGGTACGGCATCCATTTTCACCCTCATATGAGGAATAAACACACTGTGCAATACATCACGAGCTCTTATTTTTAATAAAACTGGTTTACCTTTTGGAATGTGCATCTCACTTGCATTAGAAAAATCATCAAACGAATTTGGATCAGAGAAATCTACTCCCATCGGATTTCCACCAGCGTCATCCATTAGTTTGTAATTATACTTACCAAATTGATTATCATCTACACCAGCATATCTTACTGTCCATCCAAATTGCTTACCCATTATATCAATTTGCTCTGCATTTGCGGGAGCCTCAGATGTAATTTTAGTCCAAACTCTTAATCCTGAGAACACCAAACCAGCCATTACAATAGCTGGAACTGTCGTCCAGATAATCTCTAAATTGTTATTGTGCGTATAGAATGTAACCTTTCTATTTTTGTTGTGACGATATAAGTAACTAAACAAAAACAAAAATGTATTAACAATGAAGAAACCTATCATTATAACAATCATAGATACCCAAAACCAGTAATCAGTTTCTTTTCCATGAACAGAAGAGGCCTCTGGCAAAAAATCTTTTTTGTAAACAATAAAAGACCAAATAATGCCTACGATACTGATAATCCAAAAAGCAAACAATCCAACTCCATTAGCGGAATTAAATTTGTCAGGAGCTCCCAAGTACTCAGATTCTTCTACCTCCGATTTGGTTAATCCTTTTAATATAGCCTGTGTTTTTGAAACAACCATGAAGGTTAAAACAATAAACAGTATCGAAAGAATAGCTATTAATAAAGTCATTTTTTAAATAATTATCTTTTAAAAAAAATTAAATGTCGTGATGTAAACTTTCCTCGATGAATGGATGATTCTTGGCAATCAAATTGGCCTTAGAAAGCTGATTTGCTACAAAGTAAATAAACAGCGAAGCAAAAGTTAAAGTAGTACCCCATTCAATTATACCAATTCCGCCCTGATCTTTGGCTATACCTGGCATTTGAATTTGATAAAAATCAAACCAATGACCAATCAATATAGAACCACAAGCCAACTTTAAAAACATCCTATTTCTTTTTGAATCACGAGCCATTAGTATCAAAAATGGAAACACAAAATTCAACAAAAGGTTTATAATAAATGGAGCAAAATATCTGCCTCCATGTCCAGTAAACCTCTCACGGAAGTAAATTGTTTCTTCAGGAAGATTGGCATAGAAAATTAAAAGGAATTGGCTGAACCAAACATATGTCCAAAATACAGAAAAACCGAACATCAATTTGCCCAAATCGTGTATCGAACTAAAGGTAACTGCTTTTAAGTAACCTTTATCTTTCAACAAAAGAATTGCCAACATCATAGCTGCTAAACCAGCCACATGCCATGAAGCCAGATGATACCAACCAAACATAGTAGAAAACCAGTGTGTATCAATAGACATAGAAAAATCCCAAGCAGCAGTAGAAGAAGTAACAGCAAAGAATATTAAGAACATTTTTGCAAAATTTCTGCTTTTGTAATAGTAAGCCAAATCGTTGGTTTCGTCCTCTAACAATGAATATTTTCTTATTTGGGTCCATAGATAATACCATATAGCAAAATAAGCGATCATTCTAACCAAAAAGAAAGGAAAATTAAGATACCACGACTTACCCGCAATAATCTTATCGTAGTTCTCACTACCCACTTCCATAATGCCATGATGCGTCCAGTGGAATATAATATGCCTTGTATCAGGATACAAGAACAAGGCCAACATTATAATAGCAGGCACTATGATGAATGATGGGAAAGCTTCAGGAACTCTTTTGAATGAAGTATACCAACCTGCCTTTGCAACATAATTATAAGACAAAAAGAAAACCCCAACAACAGAAATACCTAAGAAATAAACGCTATTCATCCAAACATTTGCAACAATTCTTGAGAAAAGCGTTGTTCCATGATGATCACCGCCACCATGCTCAGCACCGCCGGCATGTTCAGCACCATGACCTGAATCCCAAACTCCTATACTCCAATGATTTTGTATCAAAAAGGCACCCAAAGCAACCATAGCTATACCAATGATTGCTGAAATAATAAGCTTTTTCCTCAATTCAGGACTAAAATCAAATGATTCGTCTAGTGAAGGTGTTTCGTGCTTGTGAGCCATTATATTATTATTATTTACAATTAAAACTTATCTAAATTAACCACCAATTTGTAATCTCTGTACATAATGGGCTATTTTCCATCTTTCTTCAGGTAAAACTTGAGCACCATGAGCCCACATTCTTCCTTTTCCATGTGTAATAACATGGAATACATGACCCATTGTCATATTTTTATAGGCATCCGCAGCATAATTTGGAACACCCTTATATTTAGCAGCAACTTTTCCATCACCTGCTCCACCAGCACCATGGCAATGCTGACAATTTTTTTCATACAATACCTTACCTTCTTCCTCAACGGCTTCTGACCAAGGTATAGGGTTCTTCAGAGTTTCAGCCAATGCCAAATCATCCTTACCTAAACCATAAATCATAAGATCGTTTACTACCGTACTATCATCCTGAACAAAAGAAGTCTTGTAATTTCTTCGTGAAATAGTTCCAGCCACTGGATAACGCATATTCATTCCGTTTGGATTGATAGCGTTTGGTTCAATCTGTGTTTGAGCCTCATAACCCAAAGAGTTGTACATATTGGGAGCAAATTCCCAGCCTGTATCATTTTTAGAATCGCATGAAACCAAGGAAAGACCTAAAATTCCGCTTAAAACAAGTTTAAAATATAATTTACTGTTTTTCATTTTAAGATTTTATTAAACTTCCTTAACATTTACTTCCTCAGCACCAATTTCGCTTAAAAACGCTGTAATTTCCGAATCAGAAACAGTGTTTTTGTTCAAATCAATAGCCATTGCAAATTTATCATCTGTGCTTCTGATATCGAATATAATTGGCTTTACACTTGGCCCTAATCCTTCCATAAAAAAGAAGGTAAATGACATACCAAATGCTGCTAATAAAACCGTTAATTCAAATACAATTGGAATATTGGTAGGGAAAGGGAAGAAATTCTTACCACCAATATTCATTGGCCAATCTACACCCAAAGTCCAAAAAGTAAGCAAAAATGCTAAGCAAGTTCCTGTTATTCCAAATAAAAAGGCAGGGATACCCATTCTTGGTCTTTCGTAACCTAAAGCATGATCAAGACCATGGACAGGATAAGGACAAAAAACCTCATGGATTTTAATTCCTTTGCTTCTGATTTTCTGAACCGCATCCATAACCACGTCTTCGTCGTTAAAAATGCCTACTATATATTTTTTATCTGTCATTTTAAGAACAATTAATCTTATTCGGAATTAATTAATGGTTGGATTTCTTTTCAGATGATGATTTTAAAACTGATTTCACCTCTGCCATATTTATTACCGGTAAAAACTTAGAGAATAAGAAGAAACAGGTAAAGAAGAATCCAAATGAGAACAAATAGTCTCCAATATCACCCATTCTAGGAGTGAAGTATGTCCAACTAGAAGGCAAGTAATCTCTATGTAATGAAGTTACAATAATTACAAAACGCTCAAACCACATACCTATGTTTACTACAACAGCAATTACAAATGAAACTACTATATTCTCTCTTAATTTTTTAAACCAAAAAACTTGTGGTGACATTACATTACAAAACATCATACCAAAATATGACCACCATAATGGACCAGTTGCTCTATTGATAAAAGCATATTTTTCGTACTCAACACCTGAATAGGCAGCAATGAAAAACTCAGTTATATAGGCAACACCTACAATCGAACCCGTCAAGGTGATGATTTTATTCATCAAAGAAATGTGTTCCAAAGTAATGTAGTCCTCTAGTTTGTAAACTACTCTGGTAACCAACATCAGGTTTTGAACCATTGCAAAGCCAGAGAAAATAGCCCCTGCAACGAAATATGGAGGAAAGATGGTGGTGTGCCATCCTGGAATAACCGAAGTAGCAAAGTCAAAGGATACAATAGTGTGTACTGAGAGTACAAGTGGTGTAGATAAACCTGCAAGAATTAAAGATACATCTTCATAACGAGCCCAAGTTCTTGCACCACCTGTCCAGCCTAATGAAAGTGCCCCATAAATAGTTTTACGAACACCAGTAGCTCTATCTCTTATTGTGGCCAAATCAGGAATTAAACCAATGAACCAGAACAAACAAGAAACAGAGAAATATGTAGATATGGCAAAAACGTCCCAAACTAAAGGAGAATTAAAGTTTACCCACAAAGAACCAAAAGTGTTTGGAAGCGGCAATGCCCAATAAGCTAACCAAGGACGACCCATGTGCATTAAAATGAATGAAGCCGCACAAAGAACCGCAAAGATGGTCATTGCTTCAGCAGCACGGTTGATTGATGTTCTCCATTTTTGGCGGAACAACAAAAGAATGGCAGAAATAAGTGTACCAGCGTGACCGATACCCACCCACCATACGAAGTTAGTGATGTCCCATGCCCAACCTACTGTTTTGTTCAAACCCCATACACCGAGGCCTTCCCACCATGTCCACAAAACCCAACCACCACCGTATAATAATACCAGGACAGAAATAGCAAACGCTATTTTCCATTCTTTAGTAGGCTTGGCTTCTACATGTCTGCAAATATCCTCAGTAACATCGTGGTAGGTTTTGCCTCCGGTTACTAGATGTTCTCTTATTGGTGAAACTACTGACATAATTATATCCTAGAAATATTTAGGAACTTTATTTATTTAAAAATTAATTACAAAAAATACAAAAATCAATGACCTGCATGCTCAGAATGATCTGTATGTGCTACAGCCTCTGCTTTCTTAACACCATCTTTGTTTCTAATTTTAACAAGATAGTTTACTTGAGGTATTACGTTGATTTCTTCTAACAATTGGAATCTTCTTCCTTCTTCTTCTTGCACCAAAAGTTTTGAAACTCTTGATTCCGGATCCAACATATCGCCAAAAGTTATGGCATTTGTAGGACAAGATTGAGAACATGCTGTTTCTATCTCTCCATCCACCGGACGACGCTTTTCTTTTTTGGCTGTAAGTTTACCAGCCTGAATTCTCTGAACACACATTGAGCATTTCTCAATAACACCTCTTGACCTTACAGTTACATCAGGGTTGATTACCATACGTCCCAACTCATTGTTGAAATGGAAATCAAAGTTATCGTTCTCAAAATATTTAAACCAGTTGAATCTTCTTACTTTATAAGGACAGTTATTTGCACAATATCTTGTACCTACACATCTGTTATAAGTCATTTGATTCAATCCTTCAGAACTATGTGTTGTAGCCAAAACTGGACAAACAGTCTCACATGGAGCATTTGAACAGTGCTGACACATCAATGGCTGAAATACAACCTCAGGATTGGCCGAAGCGGTTTCCATAGCTTTGTAACCAGCAACACTGTAACCTTCTTCTTCTGGAGCGTCTGAACTATAATATCTATCTATTCTAATCCAATGCATTTCTCTTGCACGAGCAACCTCAGCTTTACCAACAACCGAAACGTTGTTTTCTGCTTGACAACTAACCACACACGCTGCACAACCTGTACAAGTGTTAAGGTCGATTACCATTCCCCAGCTGTGGTTTTTCTTCTCGTGTCCGTTCCACAATGTGATTGAATAAGGTTTTTTCAGACCATCAGAAGTTGCAATCATTGGCTCGAATCTTCCAGCCTTTGAATTTTTAACATATTCACTCAACACTGACTCTTGAACCACTGCCTCACGGCCCATGTAAGTCTCGTGTGTTTGTGTCTGTGCTAAAGTATAACCACTCTTTGTTTTTTCAATTTTTGCTCCTCCCACCCATAGATTACTTGCTGTGGCAGAACCTTTTAGCAATGGCAACATAGCAACTCCTACATTACCTGCCTTTCCAGCAGCTGTACGACCGTAACCCATAGCTACTGTTACCGTGTCGTTTGCCTGGCCCGGTTGTATTAATATTGGTAGCTCAACGGTGTTGGCTCCAATAGTAAGATTTACCCAATCTCCAACTTCTAAACCAAGGTCAGCAGCAGTTTTTTGTGAAAACGCAGCTGTATTTTCCCAAGTAACTTTTGAAACTGGATCTGGCGTTTCTTGCAACCAAGGGTTGTTTGCTTGAATACCTGTACCAATTGTTACATTTTCGAAAACAAGTAATTCAATTCCTGAAGATTTAACTGAAGATACTTTTGCAGCTGCCTCGGCCAAATTTCCTGAAAAGGAAGCACCTAAAACAGTAGCATTTGGGGACTCATAAACACCATCGTGAAGAGCCTGAATCCAAGTTTTACCATTTAATATACTTGAAGTCCAAACATTTTTAACATAAGCCTGATAGTCAGAAGACTTACCAGCCCACGCTAATAAGCTTGACTCACCCTGACGAGAATTAAAAATATTAGAAATTACTGGCTGAGTAAGTGAATAATATCCTGCCTTTGGTGAAGCATCACCCCACGACTCTAAGTAATGTGTATTAAGAGCCAAATATGTACACAATGAAGCAGTCTCATTAGCTCTATCAGCAATGGCTACACTTAATTTTGACTTTTTCAAACCTTCTGCAATATCAGCACCTAATAGGTGGTCATAAACAGGATTTGAATCTAAAAATATAACTGCATCTACAGCTCCTGATTTCAATTCAGCAACGAATTGATTCATGGCAGCATCGTTGCCTTGTTTGTAATTAACAGTTGTTCCGAAATCTATTGTGTTTCCAAGGTTTCCTAAAAGACTGTTGATACCATTTACAATGGTCTGAACTGCTACATTATTTGAACCAGATACCACTAAACTAGCTCCTTTAGCGGCAACTAAGTCTTTGGCACATTTATCAATGTTTTCGAAATCAGCCTTAGCTACAGAAAGTTGAGAACCAACTCCCATGATAGCTGCAATTCTGTTATAAAGATTTGCTACAAATGCTCCTTCTTGCGAAGGCTTGAACATACCTCTGTAGTCAGCATTTGCTCCAGTCATGCTCATGCCAGTTTCAAACTGGTAATGTCTCGACATGGTTTTTTTGCCTCCTTTCGCACTGCTCAATCTTCTTGTTTCTGCCCATTGAGCTGAATGCTCGATTGGTGAAAGCCAAGTTCCAAGGAAATCGCAGTTGATACCTACAATTACATTAGCTTTATTAAACAAATATGAAGGGATAACAGCCTTACCAAAACTCGTTCCATTGGCTTCAATCAAAGCTGAAGCTGAGTTAGAATCGTATGTCACATGTTTTGCAGAAGGATACTTTGAGGCAAAATCTGCTAATACTGATTTGGTACTTGGTGAAAGAATGGTATTAGAAACCACTCTAATATTTGTAGAAGAAGCCAAAGCTGCCGAAACTTCCTTGTCTAATTCAGCCCAAGTTGTTTTCTTACCCCCTTTTGTAGGCTCTTTTGATCTTTCGTTATCATATAAAGACAATAACGAAGCGTGTACATGAGCAGCTACACCGCCTTTGGTTACCCCTGAAAGCTTATTTCCTTCTATTTTAACAGGTCTTCCTTCTCTGGTTTTTACTAAAATACTACAATAGCTGCCTGCTTGAGCAAAAGTTGAAGCATAATAGTTAGGAATACCAGGCTCGATGTCTTCAGGTTTATTTAAATATGGAATTGTATGTCTAACTGGTGCATTACAAGCCGCCAAAGAAACAGCAGCAACTCCAAATCCCAACATTTTCAAGAAATCGCGTCGGTAAGTGCCGCCCTCTAATCCCTCTAAATTAAATTCTTTATCGGCATTTTTGACAACGCTGATATCGTTTTTCAACTCTTCAATACCTTTCCAATACCTTTTATTAGTATTCTCCATGAGTATGTATATATAAAATTCTCTTTATTACTTGAAAAAAATTAATAGTGGCATTTGGCACACTCCAAACCGCCTATGTCTTCCACTTTCATGGCCTCTTTAGAGGTGCTATTGTGAGCTGTAAGCAAAGCATCATAATATGCATTTCCTTTTGAGTTCACATCCGTTTTTCTATGACAATCAATACACCAGCCCATAGTAAGCGTGTGGCGTTGCTGTACTACCTCCATGTTTTTGATATCGCCATGACAGTTTTCACAATCTAAGCCAGCCACGTTGGTGTGCTGAGCATGATTAAAATATGCCAAATCAGGAAGGTTGTGTACTCTTACCCACTCAATTGGCTGATTTTTCTCTATCGCAGTATATATTTTCTGAATTTCAGGAGATTCTCTCTTAATGGTATTGTGGCAATTCATACAAATACTAGAAGAAGGGATACCCGATTGTTTTCCTTTATAAACTCCAGTATGACAATAAGCACAATTGATTTCCATATCTCCAGCATGAAGCTTGTGAGAGAAATTGATTGGTTGTGTAGGAGCGTATCCTTGGTGAACACCAATTTTAAATAATCCATCTAAAGTAGCCTTGGTGCCTAACAATACAAACATCCAAATAACCGCAGTTACTATAGTTTTGTTGGCGGACAAGCCTTTAAAAGTAGATTTCAAATTGTCCATTGCTGATGGCATACCTTCAAGAGACTCCCCTTTAGCTAATGTAGACAACAACTTAAGAACAGCGAGCAGTGCAACAAGTACCAGACCCATAATCACCAACAAAGCCACTAAAACTATGTTGAAGAACTTACCTCCAGATGTTTCTTGGGCTGGAGCGGCTGTTGCAGCACCAGGAGCGGCGGCTGCAGGAGCAGCGTTTGCTGTTTTAACATAAGCAAGGATGTTTTTAATTTCGGCGTCTCCATAAGCGGGAAAAGCCGTCATTTGTGTTTTGTTGAATTTTTCATACAATTCAACTGCATATTTATCTCCACTTGAAATAACAGCGGCTGGATTATTAATCCATTTTTTTAGCCAAGCGTAATCTCTTCTGTCTTCGATACCAGCTAAACCTGGACCTACAACCACAGAAGCGTCAACCGCGTGACATTGAGCACAGTTATTTTTGAAAAGAGTTTCTCCGGCAGCAGCATCACCATCTTGGGCGAATGTGTTTAATGTTAGTACAAAAACGAGGGCTACAAGAGTTAGTAATTTTTTCGAAATATTATTTATCATTTTAAATTATAATATTGCAATTTTTGAGAGTACAAAGCTAAGGTAGGAATGCTTTTTATCAAAATATGTAATGTGATTTTTTTTGAATAAAATAAATTTAGAATCATTTTAAATAATAATGCAACTAATTGAAAATGAATTATTTGAAACAAAAAATACCATTTGAAAAGTAGTTTTAACTAACCTATCAAATGGTATTAATTTTAGATTTTGACTTTTATCAAAATTTTTGAGGTCCCGAGCGGATTCGAACCGCTGTAGAAGCTTTTGCAGAGCTCTGCCTAGCCGCTCGGCCACAGGACCCTCTTATTTAAAGGAATGCAAATTTATGACCAAATAGCTGTTTTGCCAAAATTATTTTAGAATATTCTTAAATTTTTCTTAAAAAATGAAATGGCTGCCTTATAGACAGCCATTTCTGAAGAAAAATTATTTTTAAGAAAAACTGAGATTAAGCCTCATCAGATGTTTTCTTTTTAACTACTTTCTTTTTTGGAGAAGCTTCTTCGCTTTCAAGTTGATCTCTCAAAGCCGAAAGAGCTGACAAGTCACCCAATGTAGATTTCTCCATTTCAGGCATTTTTACTTTATCAGTTGCTTTTACTGGAGCTTTTTTCTTCTCTACTTTAGGCTCTTCTTTTTGAACTTCCCAAGTTTTTGAATGAGAAAGAACGATTTTCTTTTCTTCTTTATTAAACTCAATTACTTCAAAAGAAAGTTTCTCGCCCATTTCGCCCATTGTTCCGTCTTCTTTAGCGATAGCTTTTAGACCAGCTTGTCCTTCGATACCGTAAGGAAGTTCTAATGTAACTTGTTTTTCGTTTTTACCAACGATGTTACACTCGTGTACCGTTCCTACTTCGAATACTGTTTCGAAAGTATCCCAAGGATTTTCTTCCAAGTGCTTGTGGCTAAGAGCCAATCTTCTGTTGTCAACGTCCAATTCAAGTACGATTACTTCAAGCTCCTCTCCGATTTTAACGAAATCAGATGGGTGCTTGATTTTCTTAGTCCAAGAAAGGTCAGAAACGTGAACCAGACCGTCTATACCTTCTTCTAGCTCTAAGAATAAACCGAAGTTGGTAAGGTTACGAACTGTTCCTTTATGTTTAGTGCCAATAGCGTATTTAGCCAAAAGATCTTGTTTTGTCCATGGATCTTCTGTCATTTGCTTGATACCCAATGACATTTTTCTTTCGTCTTTATCCATAGTCAATACAACAGCTGAGATATCGTCACCGATTTGCAAGAAATCAGACGGGTTTCTCAAGTGTTGTGACCAAGACATTTCTGAAACGTGGATAAGACCCTCCACACCTGGCTTCAATTCAAGGAATGCACCGTAATCTGCAATGTTTACGATTTTTCCGCTCACTTTAGAACCTACTTCTAGGCCTTCAGCTAATGAATCCCAAGGATGAGCCTCCAATTGTTTCATACCCAATGAGATACGCTTCTTGTCATCATCAAAGTCAAGAACCACAACTTTGATTTTATCGTCAAGATTCAATACTTCGTTAGGGTGGTTTACTCTACCCCACGAGATATCCGTGATGTGTAGTAATCCATCTACGCCACCAAGGTCGATGAATACACCGAAGTTGGTAATGTTTTTAACCACACCTTCCAATACTTGTCCTTTCTCAAGGTTAGTAAGGATTTGCTGACGTTGCGACTCAAGGTCTTTCTCGATCAATACCTTGTGCGATACTACTACGTTGTCGTTGGTATGGTTGATCTTAACCACTTTCACTTCCATACGTTTTCCTACAAACACATCAAAGTCTCTGATAGGTTTAACGTCGATTTGTGAACCTGGCAAGAAAGCCTCAATACCAAAAATATCTACAATAAGACCACCTTTTGTGCGACGCTTAATTAGAGCATCAACAATAATGTCAGTCTCAAGAGCACCTTCAATTTTAGACCAAGCTGTAAGGATTCTGGCTTTTTTACGAGAAATAACCAATTGTCCTAAAGCATCTTCTTGTTTTTCGATGAAAACCTCAACTTTGTCACCCACTTTAAGGTCTGGCAAGTCGCGGAATTCTGAACGAGAAACTATTCCATCTGATTTGAATCCGATGTTTAATAAAACTTCTCTGTCTGTAATACCTACCACAAGGGCATCTACTACGTCTTTTTCTTCGATTGCGGCGAAAGTTTCACCGTAAACTGCTTCTAAATCTGCTTTCTCGGCAGCGGTGTATCCTCCACCAATGCCTTTTTTTGTTACTTTCTCCCAATCGAAATCAGGAAATGTTTGATTTGTCATATATGAATTAAACTGCTCATTATTACATCAATAGACCGAGCTTTTCTACTGAAATTGATTAAAAATTGATAATTCCTCGTTAAAAAGGAGTGCAAAGGTAGGGAATTTGAGAAAATATGCAAGAAAAGTGTAGAGATTTTTTAGGTAAATGGTTAAAAATCAGGCTTCGGCTCCGCTAAGCCACCTTTGGCTCCGCTAAGCCACCTTTGGCTCCGCTCAGCCACCTTAGACTCCGCTTAGCCACATTCGACTCCGCTCAGCCACATTCGACTCCGCTCAGCCACATTCGACTCCGCTCTGCCACATTCGACTCCGCTCAGCCACATTCGACTCCGCTCGGCCGCCTATGGCTCCGCTAAGTAACCGAAGTCCTTGAGCTCGGTAATCGTGAAAATACGTAAGATTAGCATGAATTGAAAAAGGTATTTAACAAAAGACACAAAGATTTACCCAGCGAACTGCCTGATTATCAACAGGAAATATAAATTTGTTAAATATACTGAATAGGAATAACAATTGAAACCCTACCTGCTCTTACTCAAAAATGGCAGCCAGTTTTCTTCAAGGTTACCCGAGCAATCCCTAACAAACATTAGAAAGGTTGGTTTGAATGGCTTCACTTTAAGATTCATTTTTGCTTCTTCGGGGGTGTAGCTCCCTTTTTCTGAGTTACAACGTTTGCAAGCCGTTACCAAGTTTTCCCAGTGGGTTTTGCCACCTCGAGATTTTGGCATTACGTGATCCAATGTCAAATCGCTTTGTTTACCGCAATATGCACAGGTATTGTTGTCTCGCTTAAAAATATTTTGGCGAGTCATCACCACATTTCGAAATGGCACAGAAACATAAGAGTTTAGACGAATAATAGAAGGAAGGGGATAGTTTCTGTTAATGGTTCTGATTTTATCTTTGGGATTTTCAGCAACGAGTTCGGCCTTATTGAGATAGACCAATAAAAAAGCCTTTGGAACAGTACAAATACTGATGGCTCTGTAGTCGGCATTTAGGATTAACACTTTCCGCCCCATAAACAATTAGATTTTTGAACAATAGACTAATTGTCAGGCAATTTAATGAATTCTTTCTGAAATATAAACCTATAAAATGAAATTAATCAGAAAATAATATTGAGTGGTCAAATCTTTAAATATTAGGCGGTTAGGTAGATACATACTAAAAACCTATTCATCTCTACTTCTGTCTCTTGAAACGTCTTTTTCTTTGATACTTTCTCGTTTGTCATAGAGTTTTTTACCTTTGGCTAAGGCAATGTCGAGTTTGGCAAGCCCGCCTTCGTTTATATAGATTCGGGTGGGTATGATGGTCAGGCCTTTGTCAGTTAGTTTATTAATCAGTTTCTTTATCTCTTTTCGGTTAAGCAATAGTTTACGCTCGCGGAGTGGCTCGTGGTTATTATAAGTGCCGTTATCGTATTTAGAGATATTTAGATTTTTAACATACAATTCATTCTTTTGAAAAAAACAATAAGCATCTGACATACTCACTTTGCCTTCTCTGATAGACTTTATCTCGGTGCCTGTAAGTACCATTCCAGCAGAATATTCTTCAAGAAAGAAAAATTCGAATCTGGCCTTTTTATTGGATATATCAGTAGTTTTGACAAATTTCATGTTACAAGGAATATAATTGGGACACAAAAGTAACAAAAAAAATCCCTGCCTCAATGATAGTGACAGGGATTCCGACTTACGTGCTTTCCTAATAATCCATGTGCTGGCCATAGGCCTTTACGAGGGATTAAATCTTTAAGAGCTAAGCTCTAATATTTTTGATCGTGTTTGATTCTAGATAGCAAATGTAAAAAGCGAAAAATAAAATTCCAATCAAATCCATGATTTTTAACATTTCGGGTATTTAGTAAGGAATTTTCTATCCGCTTAATAACTTTGTGTTATGCTATAATGCTTTACCAATACTGTGCCAATTTTTGGAACACTAGTTAAAAAAAACAAAATAATTTTTTTTAAAATAAATAAAGTATTGATATTAAGTATTTTGTCTCATTTTTTTAAATAACCTCATAAATTTCTAAGATTTTTTGGCCTTGAAAATCAAATCTTTGAAAACGAAGTATTGCATAACCAACAGAAAAAATCGTTAATATTGTTTTACTTTGTATTTAAAATAAAACCAAAGTTCATTTAGCATTGGCTAATTTTGATAAAAAACCTTGTCATTTATCCATGTATAGTTTGGAAAATGGAATGACGAAATTGCATCGAAGGCTATTTAATTAGATAGCATTTAAGAAACATTAAAACTCAAGAATTGCAGAATAAACCTCTTTTGTCTACTACCAAACCCCAAGAAACAGCTATCTTAGTGGGCTTGATATCACAAAAACAAAACGCCGAAAAAACCAAGGAGTATCTCGACGAGTTGGCATTTTTAGCTGAAACTTCTGGTGTAAAAACCATGAAGGTGTTTGTACAAAGACTTAACTATGCCGACCAAAAGACTTTTGTAGGCAAGGGAAAATTGGAAGAAATACAGACTTGGATAACGATAAATCCAGTTGATACCATCATTTTTGACGATGAACTTAGTCCATCTCAAGTAAGAAACTTGGAAAAAGCTTTTGAAAATATCAAAGTACTGGATAGAAGTTTACTGATTTTAAATATATTCTCTCAAAGAGCTCAATCTGACCAAGCCAAAAGGCAAGTAGAATTGGCACAGTACAAATATTTACTACCTAGACTGACAAGAATGTGGTCGCACTTGAGTAAGCAAAAGGGTGGAATTGGCATGAGAGGTCCTGGAGAAAAAGAACTTGAAACCGACAAACGAATTGTGCAGGACAGAATAGCTTTGCTAAAAGAGAAATTAGAGAAAATAGACAAACAATCGGCCACCCGTCGTAAAGAAAGAAACCAGTTGGTGAGGGTAGCTTTGGTGGGATATACCAATGTGGGTAAATCAACGTTAATGCAAAAACTTGCCAAAACAGAGGTTTTTGCTGAAAATAAATTGTTTGCTACCATAGATTCTACAGTCAGAAAAATGGTTCTTGGCAATATTCCTTTTCTGATAACCGATACGGTTGGATTTATTAGAAAGCTCCCAACTACGCTTATTGAATCTTTCAAATCTACTTTGGACGAGATAAGAGATGCAGACATCTTGTTACATGTGGTAGATATTTCACACGATTCTTTTGAAGAACAAATAGATGTAGTGAATGCTACGCTAGCTGACATAAACGCCAAAGACAAACCTACTGTTATAATTTTCAATAAATTGGATCAATACAGACCCCTTTCAGTGGAAGGCCTGGATAGACATTTGGCCACAGAGGAGGATCTGAAAATAAACTTAGAAAGACTGAAAACTGGCTATTTACAAAAAAATGCAGAAAATGTGGTCTTTATTTCTGCAACAAAAAATGAAAACATTACAGAATTGAGAGATGTAATTTTTAAACTCGTTAAAGAGAAACATTTCTTAATATATCCCAATTGGGACGCCGCCAAGAATGTATTCTACGAATGGCAAGATGAAACCGAAGTAAACTAGATTTAAAACAAATAACCCTAAATAATGGAAAACAAAAACACCTCTACAAATTTACCTGCACTTTATACCTTAATGACCGTCTGGTTTTTTTGGAGTTTTGTTGCAGCATCAAACGGAATATTGATTCCGCTTTTTAAAGAAAAATTTGAATTACAACAATGGCAAGCACAATTAGTAGATTTTGCATTTTATGCCGCATATTTTGTTGGTTCAGTGCTGTATTTGTTGCTTTCTAGCATTATGAAAACTGATATTTTGAACAAAATCGGTTATAAAAATGGTATTATTTATGGTTTGATAATTTCTGCTGTCGGTTCACTAATTTTTTATCCAGCGGCTGAGACTAAATCTTACTTTTTACTCTTAACTGCCTTATTTGTGGTTGGGCTAGGTTTTTCATTACAACAAACCGCCACTCAACCTTTTATGATAGCCTTGGGACCACCAGAAACAGGAGCAACAAGAATTAACCTTGGCGGTGCTGTAAACAACTTCGGTGGTACTATTGGGCCATTGATTGTTTCTTATGCAATTTTTGGATCCATTTCTCCTGAAGCGGCATTGAGTGCAACTATTGAATCTGTAAAGGTGCCGTATCTCCTACTTGGGGGATTGTTTGTTTTGGTGGCGGTGTTCTTTTGGATCTCAAAATTACCAAGGATTACAAACGACGAACACGTAGAAGCTGGATTAGGGGCTTTGAAATATCCACAATTGATATTGGGAATGACAGCCATATTTGTATATGTAGGCGTAGAGGTAACAATTGGTAGTAACTTGCCAGAATATTTGAAAGAGACACAAGGCTTGGTTTCATCTCAAGTTTCGAAATATGTATCACTTTTCTGGGGAAGTATGATGGTGGGTCGTTGGACGGCTTCTGTAGGTAACTTTGGACTGTCAGATAGTTTGAAAAAAATCCTTTGGGTGGTAGTTCCTTTTGTTGCTTTTGGTATAGTATTATATGTAAATTCTATTATGAGTGGTGACGTGAGCGATTTATACCCTTACGGATTCTGCGTAATTGTAATGATAGTGTCATTTTTTATGGCAAAAGAAAAACCAGTAAGGACTTTGTTGATTTATACAGGAGTAGGTGCGATCATGACTCTAATAGGTGTTTTTACAACTGGTAAAATCGCTTTGTTTAGTTTAATAAGTGGTGGCCTTTTCTGTTCTATTTTGTGGCCAAGTATATTTTCATTGGGAACTGCGGGGTTAGGAAAATACACGAATCAAGGCTCGGCATTTATGATTATGATGATTTTGGGAGGAGCGATTATTCCAGTATTGCAAGGGGTTATTGCTGATACCGTAGGTATTCAAACCTCATATTTATTGGCGGTGGCTTGTTTTGCATACCTTTTCTGGTTTGGAATCAGAGTTCAGCAAGTGCTTAGAAAACAAAATATTGATTTTGACAAAGAAGTTGCCAATGTGAAAGGCGGCCATTAATTTATTGGATATAGTTTATTTGAAAGCAGCAGAGATTTTTATTTCTGCTGCTTTTTTGTATGAAAAATTAGTTGGAAAGCTTTGGGTTTGGGTTTAATCTGATTGAAAAACTTATTTTCAAGTCTGACTTGTGTCTGAACGCTTCCTGCAAAAGACAGTGTAACCTGTCATACCTACTTTAATAACCGATTGGTGTCTGACTGTACCAATTTATTCTGTACACCAAACCTATTCAATATTTCTTGTGCTTATGTTTGCAGGTCTGACTATGGCTCATATATTAACTAAATGCCACGAATGCACAAATTGAATTGGTGAATTCGTGGCGAATAATTGCTTTTGAAATTTCAGGTCCGATTTACATCTGACCGCACTATTATTTTAATCCAAACTTGTAAACTGTTGTAGATGTGTACGTTTCTCCTGGTTTTAAAACTGTGGTTGGAAATGCCGACTGGTTTGGTGCATCTGGAAAATGCTGGGTTTCGAGACAAAATCCATATCTGAATTCATACTTTTTCCCAGATTTGCCTGTTGCTTTACCGTTCAAGAAATTTCCTGTATAAAACTGTACAGCAGGCTCTGTGGTAAACACTTCCATCGTACGGCCCGAAACTGGTTCTAACACTTTCGCAATAGATTTTAACTTATTGCTTTGGTCTGTAAACACCCAGCAATGATCATAGCCCCCTCCCAACTTAATGTCATTGTCTGTAGTATCGTTTATTCTTTCCCCAATCAAATGAGCTGTTGTAAAATCAAATGGCGTTCCTTTAACAGGTTTAAGTTCACCAGTAGGTATTAAACCCGCATCGGTAGGCAAAAACTTATCGGCATTGATGGTGATTTCATGGTCAGTGATGTCTCCATTACCTTCACCTTTTAGATTAAAATAAGCATGGTTGGTTAAATTAACCACTGTACTTTTGTCTGTTGTGGCTTTATAATCTATAGTTAGGGAATTGTCATTTTTCAAAGTATAAACCACCTCCACATTCAAATTCCCTGGATATCCTTCCTCTCCGTCTTTTGAAAGATAGGTAAGCTTTAATCCTGGTTCAGCACCTTCAAGCGGGGTGGCTGTCCAAATAGCTGCATTGAAGCCATTTAAACCTCCATGTAGTGAATTTGGGCCGTTGTTTATTGCCAAAGTGTATTCTTTACCATCCAATGAAAATTTTCCCTTTGCAATTCTGTTTCCAAATCTGCCAATTAAAGCCCCGAGATATTTTGTATTTGAAAGATAATCTTCTGGATTGTTAGAACCCAAAGTGATGTCTTCAAATTTGCCGTCTTTATCAGGAGCAGTCCATTTTATGATTGTCCCCCCTAAGTCAGAGATGGCAACTTCCATGCCGTTGGCATTTTTTAAAGTGTAAAGTTTTACACTATCTCCTGATGCTAAAACACCGAATGGTGCCTCTGAAATATTACTTTCTGCCATTGTTTTGTCGTTTGTTTTATTGTTGTTACATGCAAATGCTGCTAGAGCAGTTATTGCGATTAATAATTTTTTCATTGTTTTAATTGAGGTTGAAATTGATTGAAAATTTTAAAAGTTTCTTACCAAAATATATAATAAATAATACAAAAGACTGCGATAATGGCGATAGTTCCGTAACGAAATTCAGGTGTGACTTTGAACCAATCTTTGTTTACCACAAATGCATTGCTGCTTTCTTTGCCCTTTGATTCAATCAAACTTATAGCAATCATAACCAAGGCACAAATCCAGAAAACTACACCCATACGATTCATAAAAGGAAACTCTGGCCAAACATAAGCTATCAAACTACTTAAAACTATACTCAATATGGCTGAAACCAAAGCTGAGTTGGCCGTAGTTTTTTTCCAGAAAAACCCTAATAAGAAAATTGACAATATACCAGGGGAGATGTAACCCGTGTATACCTGAATATATTCAAATGCTTGTCCGAAGTTGGCCAAAAGTGGGCTTATCAAAAGTGCTAAAGCAAAAGAAACTAATATGGCGATTCTTCCAGTGCGGACCGTTTGTTTTTCGCTCATGTTTTTGTTGAAAAACTTTTGATGAATATCCAACACATAAATGGTAGAAATACTGTTTGCCTTACCCGCCAAACTGGCCACAATGGCCGCTGTAAGTGCAGCAAATGCAAGCCCTTTTAAACCAGTTGGTAAGATATTTAACAAAACTGGATATGCATTATCAGGTTTTACGATACCATTCTGAGTTATTCCATTAACTATTGCAGGGTCGGCATTTTCTTGAAACAAAACATAAGCTGCCAAACCTGGTAAAACCACTATGAAAGGCATCAACATCTTTAATCCTGAGGCGAATAATAAACCGTTTCGAGCCGTTTTCAAATCGGCACCCAATGCTCTCTGTGTAATATATTGATTGCAACCAAAGTAATTTAGGTTATTTACCCACTGGCCGCCAATAACAAACATCATTATCCCGGGTAGCTGTTGGTATGCATCTATAAAACCTCCCTTACCGTCATGTACCGAGTATTGCCCAGGACTAAACATCATGTGTAGATGACTATCGGCTTTTTCTTTTATTAAACTCAATCCTTCTAATACACCCGAACCCGATCCAACTCTATTTGATAGTAAATCTAAAGCTAAATACGTTGTGGCCAAACCACCAATAACTAAACAAACAACTTGAATCACGTCGGTATAGCCAATTACCTTCATACCTCCAAGTGTAATGACAATAGCAAAAATAGTTAAGAAAAACGCACACGGCATAAAACCAAAACCCGTCATTTTTTCTAAACTCAATGCACCTAAATAAATGATAGATGTAAGGTTAACTGTGATGTATAAAAACAACCAAAATACGGCCATAATTGTAGCCAAACGGGTATCATAGCGTTTTGCTAAGAATTGAGGCATAGTAAAAATCTTATTGTTTAGATACATGGGCAAAAAATATACGGCCACAATTATCAACGAAACACCGCCCAGGAGTTCATAAACCGAAATAGCCAAACCTAGCTGAAAAGCTTGTCCTGACATACCGATAAACTGCTCGGCAGAGATATTCGAAGCAATCAGCGACGCTCCAATTGCCCACCAAGTTAGTGAACCCTCGGCCAAAAAGAAGTCTTTTGAGTCGGCAGTTTGTTTACCTTTATTTTTATAAACCCAATAACCATAAGTGGCAACTATAACAAAGTATACCAGAAAAATTAAATAATCGAGCGTCTCCAATCCGAGTTTCATATCGTTTTTTATTAAGGGTTGATTTGTTTTTTAGTTGTGAGTTGTGCGTAATAAGTTGCGAGTGAAAACCTTTGAAATTAAGTATAGAGTTGTTTTTAAAACTAATTACTCAAACTTTGCAAATTCATTAGCATCCTTGTCCATAATAAGCATCCTTCCCGTGTTTGCGTTCATAATGTTTTATTCTCAAAGAATCCTTTAGTTTAAGTGTATTTGGATTAATTTGAAGTGTCAACATCGCCATTTTCGCTACCTCTTCGAGTACTGCCGCATTGTAAACCGACTTTGCAGCGTCTTTTCCCCAGGTAAAAGGTCCGTGGTTTTGCAAAAGGACCATTTCCACTTCTTTATGGCTCAAGCCTTTTTGCTCAAATATACCAAAAATTTGGTTGCCAGTCTCGTGTTCATAGTCACCTTTAATCATTTCATCTGATAATGCTGGTGCACACGGAATGTCTTGGTGTGTGTGGTCAGCATGGGTAGTTCCAAATATCGGAATATCCATACCTGCCTGTGCCCAAGCCACAGCATGTGTGCTGTGCGTGTGCGTAATGCCACCAATATCATCCCAAGTTTTATACAACAAAGCATGGGTTTTGGTATCGGAAGAGGGTCTCATTTTTCCATTCACCACCTTGGCATCATAATCCATAATTACGATATCTTCCCATTTCAATTCTTCATAAGGCACTCCACTGGGTTTTATAGCAAACACGCCATTGGCTCTATCTACTGCACTTACATTACCAAAAGTAAAAAGCACCAAACCCAACTTGGGCAATTGCATATTCGCTTCAAAGCATTCTTGTCTAAGTTCTTTATACATATATTTAGTTGGTAAGGTGGAAAGTTAGAAAGTTGGAAAGTATTCAGCTTTTCGCTTTTATTTTACTTACCAAAGAATTCGTCATTATTTCTAACTCTACACAGCTCTCCATAAGATTTTTATAATTTTCAATATTTAGATATTCCAAGTTTAAGGATATTTCTATTTGAGTTTGCAATTCATAAGTTGAACCTAAGGCAATATTCAAAAACCTTTTAAAGTCTCCTTGGGAATTCCTACCAAATCCCTCTGCAATGTTCGAAGGAATAGAAATGGCACACCTTCGCATTTGAGAAGTTAATCCAAATAGCTCTTCCTTTGGAAAATCCCTTGTTAGTCTATAAATATTAGTAACAAGTTGAATAGATTTTTGCCAAATAATAAGTTCTCTGTAGGATTTAATTTTAGAAGTCTCCATAATTTTTTGTGTTTTAAGTTTTGAAAATTTTAAAAACCAAATTCCCAAAAAATAAGCATAACTCCAAACTTTCCAACTTACCAACTTACCACCTTTCCAACTTAAAACCTCAACTGATTCTTCAATTCCCTAATCCTAGTATCAGCATCTATCACCACCAAATCCAAATTAAACATTTCTGCAAAATCTTCTAGGTATTCAGTTGTTAAGCTTTGGCTGAAAACTGTGTGGTGTGCACCACCTGCCATCAGCCATGCTTGTAAGCCAATTTCCATATTTGGAAGTGGTTTCCACAAAGCACGAGCCGTTGGCAATTTCGGGAATTTCTCTGTAACTTCTACTGCCTCCACTTCATTTACTAACAATCTAAATTTACTACCCAAATCTATTAAACTTACATTAATCGACGGTCCAGCACAGGCATTAAAAACCAATCTTACTGGATCTTCTTTTCCACCAATTCCCAATGGATGCACTTCACAGTTTACAGTACCATCGGCAATGCTTGGGCAAATCTCCAACATGTGCGAACCCAAAACCATAGGATTGGCCGGATCAAAATGATAAGTATAATCCTCCATAAACGATGTGCCGCCTTTCAATCCAGTTGCCATCACTTTCATAACACGCACCATAGCAGAGGTTTTCCAGTCGCCTTCGCCACCGAAACCATAGCCAGCTGCCATCATACGCTGAGAGCCTATACCCGACAATTGTCGCATGCCGTGCAAATCTTCAAAAGTATTGGTATAGGCTCCAAATCCGCCATCTTCCATAAATGCCTTGATCCCTAACTCAATTCTTGCAGCTTCTATCAAAGAAGAACGCATAGCTCCTTCTGATTTCAAAGAGGACATTATATGATAGCTAGCCTCATATTCCTTAATCAATTTCTGGATTTCAGCATCCGAAATTTGATTAATTACCTGTACCAAATCTCCAACCGCATACGTATTTACGGCCATTCCAAATTTCTCTTCTGCCGATACTTTGTTGCCATCGGTTACTGCAACTTGACGCATATTATCACCAAAACGAGCCACTTTCAGGTTTTTCATTTCGTTTCTACCCAAACATACTCTGGCCCAAACGCCAATTTTTGCTTTTACACTTGCCGAATCCCAATGACCTACCACTGTTTTGCGGTTGATTTTCATTTTTGTCAATATAAATCCATGCTCTCTATCTCCATGTGCCGACTGATTGAGATTCATAAAATCCATGTCTATCTCCGCATATGGAATTTCACGGTTAAATTGTGTATGCAAGTGCAGCAATGGTTTTTGCAGAGCCGTCAAGCCTTTTATCCACATTTTTGAGGGAGAAAAAGTGTGCATCCAAGTAATGATACCGATGCAGTTCTTGGCATAATTGGCCTCATTGCAAATCGTCAAAATCTCTTCTGGAGTTTTAACCACTGGCTTAAATACCACTTTTACCGGTATCTCAACTGAAGCATTTAATGCCTCCGCAATAATCTTTGAATGCTCATCGACTTGACGAAGCGTCTCTTCCCCATAAAGGTGTTGGCTACCCGTCACAAACCAAACTTCGTATTGTTTTAAATCTATCATTTTTTGTTTTGATCAACACATAGAATCATAGTTTACATAGACTACCATCTTCTTTTATGTCAATTTATTTTAGTTAAAATAATTATTTCGGATTATAGATTCATTTAAAATCTATATTTGTTATTTTCTTATATATTTAAAAAAAAATCAAGCCTTACTTTCAATAAACGCTCCAAAAGACAAATACTTCGCATACAATTTCTTATAAACTTCCACCTTATCTTTTTCAGGAAAATAGGTCGTGTCGAAACCAGAACCCATGGCTTTTTGGGCTTCGTTGATGTTTGTGAAAACTCCTGCAGCCGTAGCTGCATTCATGGCAGCACCTAAGGCACATGCTTGGTCAGAACTTGCAACTTTTATGGGCACGTCCAACACATTAGCCAATGTTTGCATCACAAAAGCTGACTTTTTGGCAACACCACCAATCGAAATAACTTGCTTGATAGGTACACCTTCATTGATAAATCTATCGACAATGGCTTTTGACCCATAGGCAGTAGCTTCCACCAAAGCTTTAAAAATCTGAGCAGCATCTGAACCTAAATTCAGACCATATATAGCTCCCTTCAAAGTATGATTTGCATCTGGAGTGCGTCGTCCATTAAACCAATCCAAGGCGATTGGGTCATTTTCGGTAAGCATTATTTGAGCCGCTTTTTCTGATAAATGAGGAATCAGCTTTTCTGATAATTTATCTTTTTCATCCTGACTATCTATCAAATCAAAAACTGGGCCTAATAGCATTTTTTGAAACCAAGCATATACATCTCCAAAGGCAGACTGTCCTGCCTCCATGCCCAACATACCAGGCACGATTGAACCGTCAACTTGCCCACATATTCCTTTTATCAACAAATGACCAACCTCCTCGTTAGGAGCTATCAGCATATCACAAGTAGAAGTTCCCATTACTCTGACAAGCGAGTATGGCTCAATCTCAGCACCTACACCACCCATGTGAGCATCAAAAGCACCTACGCCTATGATTACGCTTTCAGGTAATCCTAGTTTTGCCGCCCATTCGGCTGAGATGGCTCCCATGGCTTGGTCAGAAGTGTAAGTTTCTGAAAACATCCTATCTCTTAATCCTGCCAGAAGTGGGTCGAGGGTAGTTAAAAACTCTTCAGAAGGCAAACCATCAAATTCAGGATGCCACATGGCTTTGTGTCCAGCTGCACATCTGCTTCTTTTCAAAGTTAACGGATTGGTATTTCCGGTCAATACTGCAGAAATCCAATCACAATGTTCTACCCATGAAAAGGCTTTTTGACGAATACTTGCATCGACTCTAAGTGTTCTCAAGATTTTTGCCCAAAACCATTCTGATGAATAAATACCGCCAACGTATTTTGTGTAGTCTACTTTCCAGCTATGTGCAAGCGTATTTATTTGCTCAGCTTCGTCGTTTCCTGTGTGGTCTTTCCAAAGAATAAACATCCCATTCGGATTTTCGGAAAATTCCGGCAACATTGCCAAAGGCGTTCCATTTATATCTACAGCCACTGGTGTTGAGCCAGTTGTGTCAACCGAAATACCAACAATATTTTGTATGAGCTCTTGACTTTGATTTTGCAAAGCACCTTTAATGGCATTCTCTAAACCCTCCAGATAATCCATTGGATGCTGACGAAACTGCGAATTGGAAGGATCACAATACATCCCTTTTTTCCAACGCTCGTAATAATGTACGTGAGATGAAATTTCGTTTCCATCAGTATCTACCAAAAGTGCCCTCACTGAGTCTGTACCGTAGTCTAGGCCAATTGTATATTTTATGCTCATTTAAAAATAATATTTATTTCAAAAGTCAACCTGAATAATTTGCAGGAAATCTCTCCATTTAAGAATGCAGAAATTATTTCTTCAAATTCAAAACTAAAACAGAATATGCTGGAATGGTCAATTTTAGAACACCTTTGTCTAGTTTAGCACCCGAAAAATCTTTACTAGTAACCTTGTTGGGTTCCTCAAAAGAATTGTGGTCACTGATGTTTGAAGAGGCAAGAATTTGGCCTGAAAGTTTAGAAAAATCTTCTCCTCTTAAATTTATAATTACTTCATGTGATTTCTTGAAATCAATATTTGTCAAGGAAATATTCAACGCACCTGAAGCATCTTTTGAAGCAGATGCTGACACAGCGGTAAGTTTTTTATCGCCAAACTGGTAATTAGGAGACTCAATGTGCAATGGCACCAGTGTGGCATCTTGATGTACATTGTACATTTTCATAACATGGTAAGTTGGCGTAAGGATCATTTTTTCTTCTTTGGTCAAAATAACGGCTTGAAGCACGTTTACAATTTGAGCTAAGTTTGCTCCACGAACTCTATCTGCGTGATTGTTGAAAATATTAAGTGTTAAACCGGCTATCATGGCATCACGCATGGTATTTTGTTGGTACAAGGCACCTTTGCCTTCTGCATCGGTATCGTACCAACCGCCCCATTCGTCCACTATCAAGTCGATTTTCTTTTCTGGGTCATATTTGTCCATGATAGTGCTGTGCTTGGTTACGAACTCTTCCATTTTCCAAGCTTCTTGCATAGTTTTGAAATAAGTTGCCTCAGAAAAACCCATTGAAGGACCTTTGGTTTCTACCCAACTCAATACCGAATAATGGTGCAATGCCAATGCTGACATCATATTGTGAGGAATGTTTTTCATCAAGGTTTCGGTCCAGTTAAAATCATCGCTACTTGCACCTGAAGCCACTTTGTAAAGTTTAGATTCTGGCGTAATGTCTTTCATGAAAGTAGCATACTGACGGTAAATATTGGCATAATAATCCGCAGTCATATTGCCTCCGCATCCCCATGCTTCGTTGCCAACCCCCCATATTTTTACGTTCCAAGGCTCTTTACGTCCATTCTGAATTCGAAGATCAGACATTGGACTTCCCGTTGGCTGATTTACATAGCTTACCCAGTCGGCCAAATCTTTAACGGTTCCACTACCCACATTACCAGCTAAATAAGGTTCTGCTCCAATTTTCTCGCACAAATCGAGGAAATCATGTGTTCCAAAACTATTGTCTTCTGTAACTCCACCCCACCAAACATTCACCATTTTCGGGCGATTGGCTTTAGGACCTATACCGTCTTTCCATTGGTAAGCATCTGCAAAGCAACCTCCAGGCCAACGAAGATTGGGCACTTTGAGGTCTTTCAAGGCAGTTATGATATCATTTCTTACCCCCGAAGTATTGGGGATTTTGGTATTTCCTTCTCCCACATAAATACCTTCATATATGCACCTTCCCAAGTGTTCAGCAAAGTGCCCATATATATGTTTGTTAATTTTGGTTTTAGCTAAGTCTGAATTTAAAGTGATTTTAGTCTGAGAAAACCCAGTTAATGATAATAGAATTAAGGATAATAAATAAAACTTTTTCATGCAATATATTTTGATTGAAATATAAATTGTGTGAAATTAACACAATATGAGTTTTTGAACAAATAATTATTGAAATTATTATATAAATTAAACATAATAATAATGAAAAAATCAAATAACTACTAAAAAATGGAATAACTATAAAGCACCCAAATAAACTTTACTAAAAAATATATTTATTTCGAATTTAGTATTTTGTGATTTATCACTGTTTTACAAAATCTAATGTAGCGACATATCTTTCATTTATATATTTTTCCAAATCAACAATTGACTTAGAAAAATTCGATACTGCTGATAAATGGCTATACGGTGGTTTTTCTGCTTCTGAACCTTCAAAATTAGGTTGTAAAATAGCTTTTTGCTTTCGAAGATATTCACTCAAATTTGAAGGATTAAAATCTCTATCAATAAAGTCTTTGACAGCTGCCTTATAAAATGAATAATATTCAGGATCATCAATTAAATATCTAATTAGCGGCCATTGATTTGCTACCTCCTTCATTTCAAAAGTTAGGGCCGTTCGGTTATTTCCCCCTTTCATTTGAAACGACAAATTCATGTCATAAGGTAGGTAATTAAGCTTTTGATCAACATTTAATAAAAAATAATTATGCGTTATTTGTCCATACCCGTCCCAATTGCCCACAGTATTGTTTACGGCCAAGTACCTCAAAAAACTTTTAACATCAAATATCAATTCTAAATCTTTTTTCCATTGAGCTTTATTTGAGAGCCTTAGGTTACTATTTAACACCGACACAAATTGTTTAACATCTTCATAATCAGCTAAGGTTTTATTATTTTGTTTTTCAAATTCAGCTAAATTAAAAGATTGAAAACTTGATTCAGGTTTGTAAACATTTCCAACTTCTTTACCAATTTGATTATTAACTAAATGTTCGACCACTGACTCAATTACCTGATATACGCCACAATATTTTGAACCTTGACCAAAGTCTATATAAACCTTGTAATTGGCAACTTTACATGCTAATACTCCATTTTTCCTAAAAAGACTAGTCAAAAGTTTTTCTTTCATAAAAGTATTATCTCCAAAACTTGGTGAAAATGATAATTCTCGGAAACCAAAAAAACGCTGATTCTTAATTTCTTTATGTTGGTCTTCGAACTCATCAAACTGAATTTTAAATGGCAATTTATAAATACCACTTCGCCAACTTGAATTTAGTGAAGCATTGCCTTTTAGACGAAATCCAACATTTTTCCAAGTAAAATCACCTTGGGTTACTTCTGCCTTTACATAAATAGGATCTCCAGGAACAGCATCCAAAACAGATGCTTTTAGCGGTGTGACACCAGGTATAGCTGTTTGACTACCGAATTTTCGAGCAATACGCATTTCCATATCGCGTTGAATTTTCTCCCAATTTTCTATTCCTATTTTTATTCTTATAATTCTGATTTCCTCTTCAGGAAATACCCAAGAATAGTCAGGTATGCTTCCAAAAGCCCTTTGAAATTTTGGGTCTATGTTTTTTTCACACGAAAAAATAAACAATAAAGAAATTCCAAGAACAAGAGAAAAACGCATTATGGTTAATAAAAATTAATATTTATTCAAAATTTAAATTAAAACCTAAACCTAGAAAATATAACAAAAGAAAATACAATGATAAATTCTTTAGAAATTAAATCAGAATTTAATCTAGTAAATTACGAACTAGCATTCACCAAAGGCGACACTTTAGTTCCAATCAATTCGATGGCATTCAATAACTTTTCATGAGAAAGCCCAGCATTATCCATTTGAAAAGTTACCCTTGATATACCGCCTAATGCTTCGCTGTGTCGCAGTATTTTGGCAGCAACTTCTTCTGGGCTTCCCACTAAAAATGCTCCTAATGGTCCAATTTGAGACATAAAATGATATTTAGTTACTGGTGGCCAACCTCTTTCTTTACCGATTCTGGTAAACATTTCGGCATAGCCTGGATAATATTCTTCGATTGCAGTATCCAAATCTTTAGCAACATAACCTAAGGAATGTAAGCCCACTTTCAATTTTTCGGGTGCATGCCCCGCTTTCCGGCCAGCTTCTCTATACAAATCTATCAGAGGTCTGAATCTATGTGTGTCACCACCAATAATGGCCACCATCAAAGGCAAACCTAAAACTCCAGCACGAACAAACGATTGAGGCGTACCGCCCACACCGAGCCAAATTGGAATATCCTCTTGGATTGGTCGTGGATAAATGGCTTGATTGTTAAGAGCGGGGCGGAATTTTCCCGACCAAGTTATGGTTTCTGAGTTTTTGATTTTCAACAATAAATCGAGTTTTTCGGCAAAAAGCTCATCGTAATGGTGAAGATTTAATCCAAAAAGAGGGTAGGCTTCAGTAAAAGAACCACGGCCTACTACCATTTCAGCTCTACCATTTGAGATTAGATCGAGCGTAGCAAAATTTTGAAAAACCCTCACTGGGTCAGTGGCACTGAGTACTGTTACTGCACTTCCGAGCTTTATTTTATTAGTTTTTGCAGCTGCGGCTGCCAAAATCATGGTTGGGGCTGAATCCAAAAATTCTTTGCGGTGGTGTTCGCCAATTCCAAAAAAATCTAAGCCGCATTTATCAGCAAATGCTATTCTTTCGATCAATTCGCTTATCGCAATTTGGCTATTTTGTTTGGTATCTTCTTTAGAGCTATCTTTTGCGGCAAAACTATCTATTCCTATTTCCATATTTTATGATTTATACCATTTCTACACAAATATTCTCCAGATGGTTCAGTTATAAATTCATAAAATAATGAAATGCATTGAACTGAGAGGTGTATTTCTCAATATCTAACCTAAACAAGGAAGCTTTTTTTGTGGTAGAATTATTGTCCTTCTCGCCAGTATCAATCAAGAGTTTTGTAGACAAAATTTTGCGACTAAAGTTTCTTCTGTCTAATTGATAACCATAAATGGCCTCATAAAGTCTTTGTAATTGCGGAATGGTGAATTTATCGGGCAATAACTCAAATCCGATTGGATGCAAAGCTGCTTTATACCTAACTTCGGCAATAGCCTTCTCCACCATTTCGTTGTGATCAAAAATTAAATCTGGTTTATTTTCCAAAGAAAACCATGAACCGTTTTTAGATTTTGCGAGCTCTGAATCGTGATTATTGATATTGATTAAAGCATAAAAACAAACCGAAACCGTGCGTTCCACGGGATCACGGTTAACTTTTCCATAACTCTGAAGTTGCTCAAGGTAAACATTGTCAAGACCAGTAAGTTCGTTCAGAATTCGCTTAGCACCGTTTTCTAAATCTTCGTCTCTTTTCAAAAAACCTCCCATCAAAGACCACCTGCCAAGTTCAGGTTCAAAATTACGTTTGATAAGTAAAAGCTTAAGGTTTTCGCCGTCAAAACCAAATATACAGCAGTCAATGGCTAGGTTTATCTTATCGGCTTGAAGGTATTGATTGAGCATTTATACAGGTTTAAACAATTTTAGAGATTAACAAATTTATAATTAAAAAATAACAGCACTCAATTCTCAATCCTCACGCCCAGAATCTTAGTTGGAAACCAGAGCCTCATTTCTCCGATTCCTCTATTTGATCTGGCATAGTAAGGTATCAATTTTATGGTTTTAAGACTTGTATTAATCTCTTGATCTGTAAAATTGAATGTTTTTGCATTTGTTGACAAAGTAATTACTCCATTTAGCAAATTTGGCTCAAAATTACTTGAAAAATTATTGCTCTTGTTAAAAATTATATTGGAGGTTTTTCCATCATTATCAGCAAATTCCGCACAATACATGAGCGGCCCACGTTGCACAGCTACGAGGTTACGGTTGGTTTCTATTTTTTCATGAGAAAGAATTTCTTGCGTGTTCATGGGCAAATTCAGTTCAACAACATCGCCGTTTTTCCATAACCTATTTATGGTGAAATATCCATTTTTGGTTTTTGACGCGGCCACAACAAGCCCATTAACTTTAAGTATTTCTCCAATTTGAGACTTCTCCTTTGCAGTGTATAAATCCGTCGGGAAAACTTGTCCTTCAATCCAACCTGGAACTCTCAAATTTAAAGTAAAGTTTATACCTTTTTTATTGTTTGTGCCCACTTGAATCTTCACATTTCCTTCCCAAGGCATATTGGAAGTTTGTTTGATGGTAACATTATTTTTTGAGTCTATGGCGTAGGTTGTTTCACTTCCGATATAAAGATTTACAAACACATCAGTTCCTTTTTGTGCATATATATAACCCGGAATAGAAGGCATAAATCGACAAATATTTGATGGACAGCATGAGCATTTAAACCAAGGCGAGCGTTTGTTTTCTCCACTTAGTTTGCCGTTGATGGTCGTGTATTCCATAGGATTGGCATAATAAAAGGTCTTTCCGTCAAGGCCAATTCCACCCAAAATACCATTATAGAGGGTTCTCTCTACCATATCCATATATTTCGATTCCCCGGTAAGCATAAACATACGGTGGTTCCAATATACATTGCCTATCCCTGCACAAGTTTCGCAATAAGCCGATTCGTTTGGCAATTGATAATCTGGTCCAAAACCTTCCCAACCACCAGAGGAGCCGATTCCACCCGTGATATAAGTTTTCTTTCCTGCAGCGTTTTCCCAAATTTTATTGATGGCATTTATATAGGCCTGGTTTTGGGTTAAAGCTGCCACATCGGCCATCCCTGAGTACAAATAAGTCGCTCTTACGGCGTGACCAATCGCCTCAGTTTGTTCAATTGCAGGTTTGTGGTCTTGCCAATATTCACCCGTCTCCCAAACCGTGGCCTCTTTGTCTCCAGCGGTTTTGGCATAAATTCTTTTTCCACGACATTCTATAAAAAACTGCGACAAATCCAGATAACGTTTATCGCCTGTGACCAAATACATTTTAACCAAGCCTATCTCTATAACTTGATGACCAGGTGCTACCGACTTTTTTCCTGGCCCAAAAACGGTTAAAAGATGATTAGCGTTTTTAATGGCCAAATCTAACATGTTTCTTTTGCCGGTAGCCAAAAAATGTGCCGTTGCCGACTCATAAAAATGTCCCATGTTGTATAATTCATGGCTCAGCTCATGTTCTTTTTCGTAGCGTTCGGTTCCCATCCATTCGTGTTGATCGCCCATAGTTCGGGTAGTGTACAAATATCCATCGGGTTCTTGTGCCGCACCAATAACTGTTATGAGCGAGTCCACATAGTCATCGAGCTTTTTATCATACTTAATTTGGAGTGAGTAAGAAGCTCCTTCGATGATTTTGTACACATCAGAATCGTCGAATACATACACTCCGCAGAGTTTCCCAGACCTAGCTGCGGCTTGCTCGAAGTTTTTAATACGACCCGTAATTTTGGATTGATGAAACGACCAAGGAATGGTTTCGGTACGGTTAATCTCGATTTTAGGTAACCAAAAATTATCATTAAGATGCACTTTGTTAAAAGTAATACCTTGATAAGGGTAATAACTTTGTGCAAATAAAAGACTAGAATAAAATAAAAGACCAAGTGTAAGTACTTTTCTCATGGTTTGGGGTAAAATAGATGTCATAAACTTAGCTATATTTTAATAAAAACTGAATAATTGAGGTGCTTTTAACAAATAAAAGTGGGAAATGGGAAATCGCCGAATTAGAACCCTACTACCTAAAAACGACCAAAAATCTATTGTGAAAACAAATTTCATCTATAATAAAAACAATATCTTTGTGGCTCAAAAAACCTAAAAATGCCCAAAATCGCTATTGCTACCTACGACAAACTACCCGATTTAACCTTCAACGACCAATTACTTATTCCGATATTTAGAGAGAATGGTTACACCGTAAGTCCAGAAATATGGGATGATTCAGAAGTTGATTGGAGTAGCTTCGATATTGTTTTAATTAGAAGTACCTGGGATTATTACTTAAAACCTGTGGAATTTAAAAATTGGATTTCTCAATTCATAAATTCAAAAACCAGGCTCATAAATTCTGCTGAGATGGTTTTAAAGAATTCACATAAATTCTATTTAAAAGAACTTGCAAACAAAGGTGTTAGCATTATCCCAACTATATTTTCTTCAGAAAAAATAGAATTAGAAAAGCTCAAAATGTGGGAAAAGATAGTGATAAAACCCGCAGTATCCGCAGGCTCACATGAGACGGAAATATTTGAAGTAAACATGCTTACACAAGAAGTTCTTGATAATAAAACAAGGACTGGAGATTGGCTCGTCCAACCTTTTCTTGAGGAAATAAAAGATGCAGGCGAAATATCCATGTTGTTTTTCGGAGGCAATTTTTCGCATGCAATACAGAAAGTCCCGAAGTCTGGCGACTTCAGAGTTCAGAAACAATTTGGAGCCCAATATCTCAAATTTGAGCCATCAACCACGCTACTTTCAATAGCAAAAAATATTGTGGAAATTGCCGGAAAAGAATCCGTTTACGCCCGAATAGATGGCGTAATAACACAAAATGGCTTTCTACTTATGGAAGTAGAAATGATAGAGCCTGACTTGTTTTTTGAACATACTCTTGATGGACCGAATAGATTTGTGGAGGCGGTGTTGAAGGAACTTTAATTTGAATACTACAAAATCTATTCTTTTTCCAAAACAATAATCCAAAAAAATATACCCGAATAAAACTTAAGGCAAGATTTTGCTCAGATGTATTTTAAAAAATACCAATTGAAGTAGTTTCTTTACTAATCTACTTTTAACAAACTTCAGAAGTCATACACAAATTCTGAAAGGAAATTGTAGTTTTGACTATCCAAAACCCTAAAAAATGAAATTAAATAAAACAGAGGTATTTGCTGGTATTTCTTCGTTTTTAGCCACTGTCTATATCGTAATTGTTAACCCTGCTATTTTATCACAAGCTGGGATGCCTTTTAATGCAGTCGTTACTTCTACAATATTAGTGGCATTTTTTGGGAGTTTAATGATGGGCTGGTATGCTAAAAACCCCATTATTGTTGCTCCAGGCATGGGAATGAATGCATTTTTTACTTTCACAGCTGTTAAACATCTGGGCTTAACCTATCCTCAAGCACTTGGTGCGGTATTTTGGGCTGGCGTTTTTTTTATGTTGATTTCATTTTTCAATGTAAGAGAAAATGTTTTGAGGGCTATTCCAAAAGCCATCAGACATGCAGTTTCGGCGGGTATTGGCTTGTTTATTTGTTTTGTTGGATTGCAAAACGCCCATATAATAATAGACAATCCTGCTACTTTGGTTGGTTTAAATTCTTTAAAAGACCCTAATACGATTACGTTTTTCGCTGGATTATTTTTTACATCAATACTCCTGATTAAAAAAACTTCGGGTGCTATTATTTACGGAATTATTGTAACAACAATTTTGGCCATTCCCATAGGAAGATGGTGGGGCGATGCCTCGGCTTATAATTTTGGTGTATCAACCGTTGTAAATTACTCAGGTTTGTTTTCAGCACCAGACTTCAGCCTTTTATTTTCTTTAGATATTTTAGGAAGCTTCAAATTCGCATTCTTACCTGTTATTTTTGTTTTTGCGTTTACCGACTTGTTTGATGGCATTTCGACTTTGGTTGGCTTATCTGAAGCCTCTGGATTAAAAGAAGAAAACGGTGAACCTAAAAATATGAGGAAATCACTTCTAACGGATGCCATGTCAACTTTGGTGGCTGGTGTCTCTGGTAGTAGCCCTGGTACAGCTTTCATAGAGTCTGCAGTTGGAATTTCGCAGGGTGGAAGAACAGGACAAACTGCCATAGTAGCTGCTTTTTTGTTTTTGCCATTGATGTTCCTTTCTCCTTTGGTTTCTATGGTGCCTGCCGTGGCTAGTTCTGTTGCATTGGTATTGGTTGGGGCCTTTATGTTAGAACCTATCAAACTAATTAAATGGAACCAAATGGATGAAGGTATCCCAGCATTTTTAGCTTTAACTTTAATTCCTTTTTCCTACAGTATTACGCAAGGCATTGTCTTTGGCCTTTTGACATGGACAATTTTAAAGTTTTTTGTAGGGAAAAAAGAAGACATTTCATTGACTTTAATTATCATAAATATATTATCCATTTTAGCCTTATGCGTTTAAGCTTTATCTTCTTTTTTTGGATTTCATCCGTATCACTTTTTGGCCAAAGAATTGGTATAATTGGTGCTATGCCCGAGGAAATAAGGATATTGACTGAAAATTTGGAAGACAAAAAGATAGTAAAATATAAAGACTTGACTTTTTATGAAGGTCGATTGGAAAACAAAAATGTGGTAATAATGAAAGCAGGAATCGGCAAAGTAAATGCTGCTTACTCGACCACATTGCTATTGGAAAAATATCAAATCAGTGAAATAATATTTACTGGGGTAGCTGGAGGACTGCATCCAGAGGCTTTACCCGGAGATATTGTTGTAGGCGATTCAATATTTCACCATGATTATGCCAGACATTTAGCCAACGATGAATACATAGTACGACCTACACAGCACATTGAAAATAATCAGAAGAACCCTCTGTATTTTGTCTCTGACAAAACACTTCTTGAAAAAGCCAAAAAAGTAATCCCGAATCTGAAAACCATAAAAGTTGGGGAGCATAATCCCAAAATATTTATAGGTAAAATAGCTACAGGCGATGTATTCTTGAGCAATTCTATAAAAGCAAAATGGCTCTACAACTCTTTTGGTGCTTTGGCTACCGAAATGGAAGGTGCAGCCGTAGCTCAAATAGCCTTTCAACAAAAAGTGCCTTTTATAATTATCCGGAGCTGCTCAGACAATGCTAATAACGATGCTCACTTAGATTTTCAAATATTCATGAAGCCCGCAGCCGAAAATGCTATTCGATTGGTTCTGGCTATTTTAAAGGAATGAATTAATGTTTCTTGAAATTTAAATAACCCCACCTTTTCTCCCCACTAAAAAATACAAAATTGAGCCAAAGAATGGCACTAATAATATAACCAATGCCCAAACTATTTTATTGGTTTGGTCTTGAAATTGTCTTTGAATCAAATCAACAATGGCAAAAATCCATAATACTACAGGCAATAAAAAAAATAGAAGAATGACAACAATTTCAGTTGCTCCGAGATTTCCCAAAAATAACAGTGACATATTAGCTTGTTTTTACGGCAATTACTAAATTCTCTTCCGCATTTCCAAAAAATTTACTTTCAAGAACTTGGTCATAAATATTTTCGTTAATATTGCTCCCAGAAACCTAACCATTGTTATATTTTCAACCATGAAAATATTATTGATACTCTTAACTATTCTGAATGCAGGCACGCTTATTCCGTGGGCGATTTCGGCACCGATGTCTATAATGGCCTTTGACGCTCCTGATTCTACAAAATCTATTTGGCCGTATTTGATTATCGGAGCTATGATTCTTTATCCCATTTTTGTGATTCTCTGTATTTTTAAAACTTGGTCACAACAATCGCTTTATTGGGCAGCAGGGCCTTCAGTACTTTTTATTATTGGTCTTATTTTAATCAACATCTGATTTCTTCAAAAAATGAACAACCGAATTGGTGGCTATAAAATTGGCCGCAAACCCGCCGGAGCAGCCATGAAAGCTCTGAAAAACACTGAAAGCCTTCCTCAAAAAGTAGATTTACGCAAATTTCTAACCTCAGTAGAGTACCAAGTGGGCAATAGTTGTGTAGCCAACGCAATGGCTGGTGCATATGAATATTTGGCTAAAAGAGAACTTGGAGAAGCCTCTGATGTGAGTAGGTTATATATTTATTACAATGCCAGGTATGTGGATGGTAGCCAAGATGAAGACTCAGGCTCATATATGCAATGTGCCATTGATGGTCTGATAGAATACGGTGCCTGCTCAGAGGAACTTTGGCCCAACGAAGAGGATAAAATAAATGAAGAACCTGCTGCAGAAGCTTACGAACAGGGAGCATCTTTCAAAGTAGTTGAAAAAGAATATATCGATACCGATTTGGATCTCTGGAGAGAAACTTTAGCAGAAGGATATCCGATAGCTTTTGCCATAAATACTTTCGACTCCTTCGACGAGGCCTGCAACAACAAAGGCCGAGTTCCTATGCCAAAAGCCACAGATAACACCCGTGAAACACACGGCTGGCATGCCATGCTGTGTGTGGGATATTCTGATATTGACAGGGTTTTTATTGTTAGAAACTCGTGGAGCGAAGAATGGGGTGACAAAGGTTATTGTTACATTCCTTATGATTATATGATTCACCCAGACTACAACTCGCACGATAGCTGGATTATAAAAGCAGTAGAAAACCTTGACTATAGCGAAGGCGTGCAGGTGGACGATGAGGAATCGATGTTTTATGATAGCGACTACCTGATTTTCAAAGATTTCTATGTTTACACTGAACAGTCCGAAGATTTTGCGGACGAGTTGGAAGAACTGATTCTTGAATATGTAGAAAGCGAACAAGACTTCTTTTTCGACTGGGAAACCTTAGAAGACGACGGTGGTGTGTATATTTCGCTCAAAGAATTTTATCTATTGACGGAAGAAGAATTGGGTTTTTGGAATGCCCTTGACGAACTCTGCATAGTATATGGAGGAGAAGACGGCTATGACTACACTGTAAACAGAGCAGATAGAGAGGAAGAAGAATAAATAGCTTAAAAAACACAATTAACATCCATTAAACTATATTTTTTTTAGTTTTGTGGATGTTTTTCATTTTAAAAATCAAAATCAATGCTCAACAAACTTAAATGTACTACAATACTTTCCATACTCAGTGTAGCGGCTTTTGCACAACAGCCCATACTTATCGATGTGGATGTAAAACTGAATGCCGACACTTTTTTTGTGAAACTTCAAGTTCCACAAAAGCTTTCAAAAAGCAATAATGTTTTCCAGTTTCCGGCTACGGCACCAGGTACTTACCAAACCATGAACATTGGTAGATTGGTGAGCGACTTTGAAGCCTATGATAAAAAAGGCAAGCTTTTAAAAACTGAGTTTAAAGCCCCTAACCAATATATAATAACCAAACCAGAAAAAGTCAAAAGTTTGCACTATAAGGTGGCGGAAACTTTCGATACCGATCTAAAGGAAATGCCAATTTATATGATGGCGGGTAGTTCTATTGAAAAAGAGAATGTGCTTGTTAATGCCCATACATTGAGTGGGTATTTTAAGGGCATGCAGAACCACCCTTTAGGCATCAGAATAAATGGAAGAGAAGGCTGGAAAACCGGAACAGCCCTCAAAGAACAAAATGGATATTTTATGGCGGATGATTTTGACCATTTGGTGGATTCGCCCATTATGTCGGGAAAGCTTTCATTTGCAGAAACCAAAATAGCAGATACACCTATCAGAATCTATACCTTTTCGGAAAATGGGAAGGTGAATTCAGAAATGTTGTTGAAAGAAATGACACAAATGCTTAAAGCTGCTGAGAAATTCTTGGTGAAATTGCCTGTTGACAATTATACTTTTCTATTTTATTTCTTGCAAAATCCAAGTGGTGTTACGGGTGCTTGGGAGCATTCTTATAGCTCAGAGTACGTTATAGCAGAGGAAGAGCCATCACCAGCATTTTTAAAATCTGTAGTTGATATCGCTTCTCATGAGTTTTTTCATGTGATTACCCCGCTTAATATTCACTCAGAAATTATCGAGTCTTTCAATTTTGAAAAACCCACTCCCTCGCAGCATCTTTGGTTATATGAAGGCGTTACTGAGTGGGCATCTCATGTGCAACTATTTAGAGGCGGAGTAACCACTTTAGAAGAATACCTTACAAATGGTTTGAAACAAAAAATCATTGTGAGTGAAAACTACTTTAAGCCAGACTGGAGTTTGAAGAAAATCGCTGATGAATCATTTAATGGCGGCGATGGTGCCCAGCAGTATGGTAATATTTATTACAAAGGAGCATTAACGGCCAGTTATTTAGACATTAGAATTTTGGAGCTTTCGAAGGGAAAATTTGGCCTAAGAGAAGTGTTACTTAACCTTATCAAGAAATATGGAAAAGGAAATCCTTTTAACGAAAAAACATTCTTTGACGATTTGGCGGCCATGACTTTTCCTGAAATCAAAGATTTTACGAACAAATATATTGTAAACAACGAGCCTTTTCCTCACGAAGAGTATTTGTCAAAAATTGGATTAAGTTACAAAAGACTAGCAAAACAAAAGGTAGAAATAAACAAAATTGAAAATCCAAGCGAAGCCCAAAAGAAGCTATTTGAAGCTTGGAGTGTAAATATGAAAGTTGACTAAAAGCTAAAAAATCTCGCAATTTTTGGTTGCGAGATTTTTCTTATAAATCATCAAATTCGTAAAGCGGATCTAGGTGATCCTTGTGGGTAACAGTACATAACTCCTTTATAAGTCCATCTTCTAGGCTATATACCCATCCATGTATTTCAGGTGCCTTCTTTGCTTTCCAAGCTCTCTGAACAATGCTAGTCTTCGCTAGATTCATCACTTGCTCCTCCACATTTAATTCTATCAATTTGTTTAGCCTTTCCTCAGGTTTGGTTTGATAATCAATTTTGTCGCGGTGCATTCTGTAGACATCCTTGATATTTCGAATCCATTTGTTGATTAAATCATAATTATGCCTGGTCATAGCTGCCTTCACACCACCACATCCATAATGGCCACAAACTATAATATGACTAACGTTGAGGTGATCTACGGCATATTCTAAAACTGCCAGTAAATTCATGTCAGTATGAATTACCATATTGGCAATATTCCTATGTACAAAAATTTCACCTGGTTGAGTACCAGTAATTCTATCGGCAGGAACCCTACTGTCGCTGCATCCTATCCATAAAAAGTCAGGCTTCTGCGTATTAGACAATCTAGAAAAAAACTCAGGATCATCTTTAACTACGTCTGCAGCCCATTTTCTATTGTTTTCGATAAGTTTATCGATAGGCTTTATTTTTGGGATTTTCATACAATTTAAAATATATTAATGTGTTGAAGAAACAAAATTGCTATTGATTTGATAAATGTCTTTAAAGTTTACCAGCTCACAATCAATGTCTTTGAGCGGGGCTTTTATTTCCTTAAATTCCTTGATGAGCTCTATGACATCAAAATCAATATAAGTGGTGTTAGTAGCGTCTATAATTACTTTGCTTTCTGCAGGTAAATGGTCTAGGGTTTCACGTAAAGCGGCTTTGTTTAAAAAAGAAACTTCCTCCGGGAGTCTGATTTTTATGGTTTCTCCCTTTTCGTACCCTTCTTTGTGGAAGTAGTAAGAGTTTTTAAGGTTTCCTAACAAAATATACACGATGCTGACCATAAGACCTATACCTACGCCTTTGAGCAAATCAAGAAAGACTACCGCCAAAACTGTCACCACAAAAGGAATCCATTGGTATTTTCCGTTCTTGAACATGGCCACAAAAATGCCTGGCTTCGCCAATTTATATCCGGTAAACAACAAAATGGCAGCCAAAGCGGCCAATGGAATCTTGTTAAGTAAACCTGGAATTAGTAATACACTGGCAAGCAACAAAAAGCCATGAAAGATAGTTGAAAGCTTTGTTTTGGCATTGGCATTTAGGTTTGCACTGCTACGCACAATCACGCTTGTAATAGGCAAGCCGCCAATCAAGCCCGATAATGTATTTCCGATACCTTGTGCTATGAGCTCCCTATTGGTGCTGGTAATTCTCTTTTCTGGGTCTAATTTGTCCACTGCCTCTATACACAACAGCGTTTCTATCGAGGCCACAGCAGTGATAGTTAAGGCCACAATCCATACTGGAGTGCTTGAGATGTTGGAGAAATCAGGAAACGTAATGAGAGCCTTAAACTCTTCAGTGGTGGTAGGAACAGGAATATTCACCAAGTGAGCTGAAGATATTGCCAATAATGGGAAGTTTTTGAAAATAAGTTCACTTACCAAAACACAAACGATAACCGCTGCCAAGCCACCAGGTACAATTTTAGAAACCTTTTTTAAGGCTGAAGTTTCGAACAACAATATGACAGCCATTCCAATAATAGCAATGAGCGTAGCACCAATATCAACATGATGAATAGCTGAAAATAAACTGGTGATGGAGTTTTCGCCATCCAGTTGCAAAAACGCAAAATCGCCTTCATTGTCTCTATCATAGCCCAATGCATGAGGAATTTGCTTTAAAATGATAATAATACCAATACCAGAAAGCATCCCTTTAATCACATTGCTTGGGAAATAGTTGGCTATTACACCTGCTTTCAAAAAACCCAAGGCAATTTGCATCATTCCAGAAAGAACAACTGCCACTAAAAAAGCCTCAAAAGAACCGAGACTACTTATTGCTTCTAAAACCACAGCCACAAGTCCAGCGGCGGGTCCACTTACACTGAGCTGGCTGTTACTGATTGCTCCTATTACCATCCCCCCAATAATTCCAGCAATTATTCCACTAAAAAACGGTGCTCCAGAAGCCAATGAAATACCCAAACAGAGCGGAAGTGCAACTAAAAATACCACCAAGCCAGAGGGCAAATCATACTTTAAGTTTTGAAAAACTTTATCCATTAATATCTTCCTTTTTTACAGTTATCGAACTAATATTCACAATTTTTTGATATTTTCTACTTCAAGAATTGTAAAAATAACGCCAATAATTGGAGAAAGGTTGTAGCGAAAAAGCCCAATGTAGGATTTTAATCGGATTCTAATCTTGTTTTAACGGGATTCTAATTTCCACAATAACGCCCATAGGAATATTAGAAAAAACATGTAATTCACCTTTATGAATTCGGATGATGTTTCGAGCTAAAGGTAAACCAATGCCATAACCTTCGAAATTTGAAGTGTTAGATGCTCTGAAAAAGGGATCATAAATATAAGGAAGCTCTTTGTTAGGGATACCGATACCCAAATCGCTGACCGTGAGCTTGATAGTCTCATCTACAGACTCAACCTTAACCGTAACGGGCTGATTGTTAGAGTACTTTATGCCATTGCTAATGATATTCGAAATGGCTAAAAGCAAGAGTTGTGGATTAGCTGTTATCAATAAACTTTCTGGATTCTCAGGTAGGGAAGAGAAATTAAGGGCCACATAGTTATTTGGATGAATTTTATCGATTGTTGATTTACATTCCAACAAAAGTTCGTCAATTCTTACAGTCTCGAAGTGGAGCTCTTTACCTTTGAAACCCGTTTGAGCCAAGAACAACAAAGCTTGGGTTTTTGTATTTAGCTTTTCAGCTTCTGTCAGAATTACCTTTAACGAATCTTCATAGTGTTTTGTGTCTCGCTTTCTACTCAAAGACAAGTCTGCCTCGGCTATAATTGTAGTGAGAGGAGTTCGTAATTCGTGAGAGGCATTTGACACAAAATTATTCTGAGCCTCAAATGATGTCTCGAGTCTATCTAACATTTGATTGAAGGTAAGAATTAAACTCCCTAATTCATGATTTTGATTATTGCCTTCAAGTCTCAAATACAAATTATCAGTTCCGATTTTATTGATATCACCCATTATTTCTTTAAGTGGCTTGGTGATTTTGAGCGAGAACCAATAAGAAACAAAAAATATTAAAAGCAGCGATATAATAAATGCCCCAAAAAGGAGCTGCCTTAAAAAAACCACATGGTGGGTATTATAATAATTTTCAGCAGATACAATCACCAAATAATTTTTGCCTTCAACTGTGTAACTTATTCCAGTAAAAAAAACACCATTCTTGTTAAAATAAGACTCCTTCAGCTTGATTGCATCATTTAAAAAAGTACTACTTACATTGAGACTTTTAGATAATGCTGAAAAATCCTTTAGGGTATCCAATGCAAATATATAATCCTTTTCATTAGCCAGTTTTTCGAGATACTCAGCCTTAAAAGACTTCAAATAACTACCTTCTCTATGATATTCTAGTTGAATTTTAGCAGTTGTAACGGCTCGTATATGTAGCCTTTCGTGAAAATCCTGATACGAATATTGAGTAAAAGTATAATAAATGAAACCTCCAAATACCAAAATAAAGCTCAGCAATATGCTTGACAGTAAAAGTATTATCTTGTTTTGAGTTTTCATAAGTCAGTAGTTTTCAAATCCTCAATCTCGCATCACATAGCCCATTCCAACAACGGTTTGAATGATTTTTGGGCAGTTTTGCTTATCCAGTTTTTTGCGTAGATAATTTACATAAACGTCCACCACGTTTGTACCCAAATCAAAATTGATTCCCCAAACTTCCTCTAAAATCTCCTGTCTTGAAAAAACCTTATTGGGACTTTTCAACAAAAGGAGCAAAAGCTTATATTCGGTACTTGTAAGCTGTACTTCTTTACCATTTACGGCTACGAGTTTCGAAGTATCATTTATTTCTATAGCCGAAAACCTAAAAATGAGTTTTGCTGGTTCAGCAACCGCCAAAGTAGATCTTCGCAATAATGAGTTTATGCGGGCAATGAGTTCAATAAACTTAAATGGCTTCACCAGATAATCATCCGCACCTTGGTTGAGTCCCATGGCCACATTCTCGGCTGTACCCAGTGCTGTTAGAAGCAAAATCGGCACATTGCTATTTGTTCTTATCTTTTGACAGAGCTCCAAACCATTCATTTTGGGCAACATTATATCTAAAATCACCAGGTCATAGGCATTAGAATTGGACAAAAAGTATCCTTTTTCGCCATCATTGGCTTCGTCAACTTGAAAGTTCTCCTCTTCCAAACCTTTCTTGACAATGGCACAAACCTGGAGGTCGTCTTCTACGAGCAATATTTTTTTCAAGCCGCTAATGTTTCTTGTAAAAATAGTAAAATATGTGGCAGGAATTCAAAAAAAAGCAAAGCAATGCGGTTAATTCGGAAATTATTTGAATATGACCAAAAGACCCATATAATGCATTTAGAGCATTTTCTCAAGCATTTTAAACCCTTTAGTTGCCAAAAAAATAGCAGAAAACCTCAATTTATGTTTAAATAACTATAGGCCAAGCCCATGGCTACACTATTGAAATTGTCGCCCGATTTGAGTTTATCTTCTCCAAATTTGTCTTTAAATATCTGATTCAAAGGCTTTATAAGTGAAGTGCCCCCAGTCATAAACACCACATCTATTGATTCTTTGGCAATGCCTTTTTCTTCTAAGAACCGGTCCAAGTATTCTTCGATCTTTGATAAATTTTGAGCTATAATTTCGTCTTTAAATTCAGTCAAACTTACTTCTTCCTCTATTTCTATTCCATGATTCTGAAAGCTCAACTCGGCCTTTTCTTCATGGGTCAGCGTGATTTTGGCTTTTTCAATTTCCTTAAAAAAAGAATAACCCAAGTTTTCGGAAATCAAAATTTGAAGGTTTTTTACCCTATGGTCTTTACCTGAATATTGGTATGATTTCTCAATGCTCAGCTTCATTCGAAGCGTATCCAAAAAGTTCATTTTTTCCCAAGAACAGATATTTTGAAAATAAGAAAGCGGTAAATCGAGCGGTTTACCAGGCGTAAATTCCTCCTTCACTCCCCTACCAAAATGCGGGGTGCCTTTGTGCCACATGATATCGGAATCGAAATTGTCACCTCCAATATAAATACCACCCTGACCTATGATGTCGCTCTTGCGATTCGCCAAATTTTTTGCTTCAGGGTCTAGTCGCATCAAGGAAAAATCAGAAGTACCGCCGCCAAAATCTGCCACAAGTACGAGTTCTGATTTCTCTATTTGTCTTTCATAAGTATATGCCGCCCCTATCGGTTCTAACTGAAAATAGATCTTTTCAAAACCTGCGATTTTAGCGGCTTTTTCTAACCTCGTTTGAGCCAATGCATCTTTTTCGGAGTCTTCGTCGAACACTACTGGCCGGCCAATAACCGCCGTTTTTATATCCTCGCCAAGAAACTCGTCCGCCATGGATTTTAGATGGCTCAAAATAAACGCCACCAAGTCTTCAGCCTTGTACATGCGGTTACCAATTCGGGTATCTACAAAACTTTTGTTAGGCAATACCTTTTTGATAGACTTCATAAAACGGCCATTCATGCGATTTTGAACGTACTGGTCAATGGCATCTTGACCCACCGCCACTCTGGTAAACTCTCCACGCTCCTTAGGTTCCTGGAAAAATAAAAGCGAGGGTACTGTAAAAAGCTTAACAGCCTGTCTAGTCTCAATATCTAAAATGGCCAAAGCTGAATTGGAAGTGCCGAAATCTATACCGTAGATGTATTTTTGCATGTAAAACTATTGAAGTAAAAGAACCCATCCTGCCGAGTAAATCACACAAAAGGGCTGCAAATATAGGGAGAAAATAGGGGGAATAGTTTGTGTTTATTGGGTTTGTGGGAAAGTTTATTGTGGTAAATAATTAAAAATAACCACCACTACCATTATTGGATGTTTAGAATTGTAACAAACTTTCTTATGATTAAACATTTCTACCCATCACTTCCTATAATACAACATCTTTTTCCCAGTCTGAATATCAGTCAACAACAATGCTCCGTCTTTTATAAAATACTTTGAGTTAGGAATATCCTTAGTTTGTCCATTTAGATTTACTCGCCAGTAGAATATATTTCCTTTGGTAAACCACCTTGCACCTGAGGCACTAACTTTGTCTATAGTTGAATTTCCACCACCGCTAGAACTCCCTGAACTATTTGGGCCACTTACATAACTTTTTGAACCTCCATCCCCAATCCTTCCATCAGCAAAAAGCACAATGCTGCTACTTGATCCACCATAAAAGCCTCCACTGCTAGAATAATTTTCATGATGCGTCCAATGCCCCACGAGAGCAGGATCTCTATACAATCCGTCATTTTTTACAGCTTCAATGCTTGGTTTTGGGGCTCCTTTTTGATAAGTTCCCTGTAAAATCACCTGATTGTTATAGGCTATTTTCTGTGATAAACCTCCACCCGAAAGCGTCATTTCAATATTGAAAATTGTGCCGTCTTTGTATTTCAATGTGCCTTTTGCCGAACTTTGAGAGACGTCGGTATTTATGGTATAAAAGTCTTTTACTCCAGAATTGGTCACTATCATTTCTCCCAAAATTTGAGTTTTTGTAGTATTATATTTTAGATTCATCTCTGAGTCCAAAGTACCATTGTTTCCGCTCACCGTCCCAGTCCATTTTCCTTGAAATTCTTGGGAATATGAATTCATAGAAATCAAAAATAAAATTATAGAAAGAGCTGTTTTCATCTATTAATTAAGTTTGAGACAAAGGTAGACCAATACCTTAAAACCAGAAACTACTAAAAGTAATAGGTATTGAAAAGTTTAAACAATTCACTGATTTATTTTAATGTCCAAAAATCAACATAAATTATCCTTAAAACTTCTTGACAATTAATAATTTAAAGCAATAATTCAGTAAAATTGTGTGGCTATTATTTTTGAAGATACCTATTCAACCTACAATGCAATGCAAAGACGCTCATTCATTCAATCAAGCATAGGAACACTCTGTGCAGTGCCTTTTTTAGGATTTACCGCTTTGTCAAATACGTACGAATCAAAACCTGTTTGGCTATTAGAATGGATAAAAATCCTTGATGAACAGATGCCTAGTTTTAAAAAATCAAGAGTGAGTGACACGTCGAAAAAACATTATGGGGCGTTTATGGATGCCACCGAAATGCCGAATCCACATTCTACAGCAGGATATATTGGCAGAGCTTGTATGTTAATGTTTTGTGCAGAATCGCATTTTTATCAATCAAATGAAACATTAATAACTGTCGAACAGGCTGCCGAGGCGTTGTTGAGATTTCAATATTCAGACGGAACTATAGATTTGCTATCTACGAATTTCCACTCTACACCTGACACTGCATTTGTCCTAGAAAACATCATTCCAGCTTATAAATTTCTGAAAGAAACCAAAATTACTGGTTCGGGAAAAACATTGGCTTTTCTAGAAAAATTTATAAAAAATGCCGCAGAAGCACTGATAGTTGGCGGAATTCACACCCCAAACCACCGTTGGGTAGTTTCTGCGGCTTTGGTAAAAATAAATGAGGTTTTCCCAGACAAAAGACTGGTAAATAGAGCAGAACAGTGGTTGGCAGAACATATCGACATCGATACAGATGGACAATACACCGAAAAAAGCACACATGTTTATTCACCCATCGTAAACAGGGCATTAATAGACATTGCAAAGGGGCTAAATAAACCTGAATTGCTCGAGCATGTCCGTAAAAACCTTTTAATGACGCTCTATTATATACATCCAAATGGTGAAGTGGTGACAGAAGCTTCGAGCAGACAAGACCGTGGAGTAATAGGTAAAATGTCTGTTTATTACGGGAACTACCGCTATATGGGCTTGATGGATAATAATGGACAAATGGCCGCCGCATGCCGATTGATTGAAAAGACCAATTCACCCCAGGCACTTTCAGGATATTTGGCTTATTTTCTTGAAAACCCACAACTTTGGCGAGAATTACCAGCCAGTCAAGCTCTGCCAACAAACTATTTAAAAGCATTTCCTTATTCAGGCTTAGTTCGTATCAGACGAGAAAATTGGGATTGTACTATATTATCGAAAAATACCAGTTGGCTCACATTTCACAAAGGAAATGCAGTATTGCAAGCCATGCGAGTGGCTTGTTCGTTTTTTGGTAAAGGTCAGTTTGATTCAGAAAAAATAGAACTATTGGGCGACACTTGGATACTTAATAAAACTTTGGAAGGACCATATTATCAGCCATTTGAAAAAGACCAAATTTCGCCTGATGGAGATTTTGAGAAAATGCCAAGGAATCTGAGAAAACAAAGCGAAATTCAGAAATTAGAAACTACAGTCAAAATTGTAGAAAAACAGCAAGGCATAGAAGTAGAAATCGAAATGAAAGGCACCGACAATGTGCCAGTTTCATTAGAACTAATTTTCAGACCAGGCGGTATTTTTAAGGGTGTTGAGCAAATATCAAATTCTTACCTATTTTCTAGTCAACAGGGAGAATACGTAGTGGGCGAAGATAAAATCAGTTTTGGACCCGGAAAAATTGAGCATAAAGGCCTCCAATTACGAGGGGCATTACCCGCCATGGATGCTCCAACAATTTATATTACGGGATTTACGCCATTTAATCATGTGATAAACATTTATTAAAAATATTTTGATTCATTATGGCTAAAACATCACATTCTGCAAGATAAAAATCTTTGTTTTTCTAAGAATTTTTATTAATTTAGCAAGACAAAAGTGATTTACAATCACCTTTTAAAATTCAACCATAAATGAAAAAACTTATTCTGGCGGCAATAGTCTTTGGGCTGTGCGGTTTTGTGGTACATACTTCTCAAAAATCTACTCCACTTTTCGATGGAAAAACCTTCAATGGCTGGCAAGGAGATATCAAAAATACGTGGAAAATAGAAAATGCAGCCATTGTAGGTGGTTCTTTGGAAAAAACTGTTCCGCAAAACGACTTCCTTTGTACGGCTAGAACCTACGATAATTTTATACTAAAACTTAAAGTAAAATTAACGGGCTCAGATGGATTTATTAACTCAGGTATACAATTTCGTAGCATAAGATCCAGCGATCCAGCAAACGAAATGATTGGTTATCAGGCAGATTGGGGCAAAAATTATTGGGCAAGCCTTTATGACGAATCCAGACGAAACAAAACCATTGCCAAGCCAGATTCTGCACAAGTACTGAAATGGATAAAAATTAACGACTGGAACGACTACGAAGTAAAAGCGGAAGGAAGTAGAATCAGATTGTACATCAATGGTCACCAAACAGTAGATTACACCGAGTTAGATGCCAACATTCCCCAAACTGGTCTTATAGGTTTACAAATTCATGGTGGTGGAAAGGCTCAAGTAGCTTTCAAAGATATTTACATAACCGAGCTATAATTTTTTGATTATGGAATGACTTTGATTTTTTCATACTTCTGTGTTTAATTTCATATCATTTACAAAAAGACAATATTCAATCATCATATAAAAAATGACTTTACTACGTATCTCTATTGCACTAATTTGTTTTACAAGTTTTTGGATATTTAGCAAAACAGCATCTTCTTTTCAGCAAAAATCTATTTTAGAAGATACCACTAAAATCGACAAAGAATACTTCCTAGAAGCCACTATGTTAGGCTATTTTGCGAAAAACGGCACTCGCAATCCTGTTTTAAAAGCCAATAAAGGCATGAGAGTTCGCATCACTATTACCAATGGCGAAGTTATGACACACGATATTTCGATGGAAAAACTGGGCGTAAAAAGCAAAACTATTTTTGAAAAAGGAGCTACTACCAGCATCACTTTTATAGCAGAAAATAGCGACACCTATTTTTGCACTGTTCCAGGACACCGAGCAGCTGGGATGGTGGGGAAATTTGAAGTAGTTGAAGGTTCTTTAGCCCCAAAAGTTGTGATTGGGAAAGTCCCAATAAAAAATGGGAAACCGCTTAATCTCAATTTCGAGTACGGAAATATTCAAGATTGGACAGCCACTGGCGATGCTTTCAAAAATCCAATTGTTGGCGAAAACACTTCGCCGCTCCATGAAAAAGAAATGAAGATTGGAGCTGAGGGGAAAAATTTCCTCAGCAGTGGCGGTAATATCAATTATAAACTGACAGGAACTTTGAAATCTACTACCTTTAAAATTACACATCCTTTTGCCAGTTTCTTGGTTTCTGGTGGAGCTTTAGTAGATACAAGAGTAGAATTGGTTCTAGCCGAAACCAACAAAGTTATTTTTCAATCCACAGGACAAGGAAGAGCTACATTGCAGCCCGTTGTGGCTAATTTGAAGCCTTATTTGGGCAAAAACATTTTCATTAGAATCATAGACAACGAAACTGGCATTTCACAAATTCCTTATATATCAAACGACAAATGGGCTCACATAAACTTCGACAATTTCCTTTTTTATTCTGAACGGCCAGAATTTGAAAATGAATTATTTCAAAAAGACATCATCATTTTACCACCACTTGACAGAGTTTTGAATGCCGGTCTTTCAGGTACAGAGGCCGCCAAAGTCATGACATTGCCCAAGGGATTTAAAATAACTTTGGCTGCAGCGGAGCCAGATATCGTAAGACCCATAAGCTTTACTATTGATGCCCGTGGAAGACTTTGGGTAGTGGAGGGACACACCTATCCAACTCCTGCAAAAGAAGGCGAAGGCAAAGATAGAATTTTAATTTTCGAAGACACCAATGGCGATGGCACGCTTGACTCTAGAAAGGTTTTTATGGAAAATCTTAATTTGGTCAGTGGTATAGAAGTTGGGATGGGCGGGGTTTGGCTTGGTGCTGCTCCATACCTTCTGTTTATTCCGGCTGACCTCCAAAATGACAAACCACTTGGTCCACCACAAAAACTCCTCGACGGTTGGGGAACACAAGACACACATGAAGTACTCAACAATCTTCGTTGGGGCCCTGACGGTTGGCTTTATGGTGTACATGGTGTTTTTACGCATTCCAACGTCGGAAAACCAGGTGCACCGGATAGCGAGCGTACCAAAATTAATGCAGGGGTGTGGCGATTTCATCCAATAGAACACAAATTTGAGGTTTTTGCGGAAGGAACTAGCAATCCTTGGGGTATAGATTTTAATGATTATGGCCATCCATTTATTACGGTATGTGTGATTCCGCACATGTATCACGTTATTCAAGGTGCTCGTTATCAGCGACAGGCAGGCAAAAGTTTCAACCCTTATACCTTCGATGAAATCAAGACAATAGCCGACCATAAACACTATGTAGGCGAAAGAGGCCCACACGCTGGAAATTTTAGATCTGGTTCTGCTGGTGGTGGGCATGCACACGCAGGAGCAATGATATATTTGGGAGGCGACACTTGGCCAAAAGAATATCGAAACACCATATTTATGAACAACATAAATGGTGCAAAACTCAACAACGACCTACTCGCCCGAAAAGGCTCTGGATATGTAGCATCACACCGAAAAGATTTCTTAGCCATGAATGACTCTTGGAGTCAGTGGCTCAACATGAAATACGACCAAAACGGCTCAGTTTACGCCATTGACTGGTACGATAAAAACCAATGCCATAGTTCAAATCCTGACGTTCATGATAAAACCATGGGGAGGATTTTCAAAATCACCCACGAAAATGACAAGTTTACAAAAGTGGATTTGTGGAAAGCCACAGACATGGAATTGGTCAATTATCAATTACATAGAAACGAATATTTTGTGCGTCAAGCTAGGACCATTTTGCAAGAAAGAGGTGGAAATAATGCAGTTAACGCAGCTTTGAAAGATATACTAAACAAAAATCCAGATGTAACACGAAAATTGCGTGCATTGTGGACTTTGCAAGTAGTTAAAGGTATTTCAGAGAAAGAATTGAGAGATTTACTAACACATGCTGATGAAAACATCAGAAGTTGGGCGATACAATTTTTAACCGAGAAAAAAACTGTTTCTGAAGAAACTTTAACAAGTTTTGAAACATTGGCAAGGTCAGAAAAATCGCCTTTGGTTCGATTATATTTAACTTCAGGAATGTTACGCTTGGAAGCTTCAAACCGCTGGAATGTGTTGGAAATATTGACAAAAAATGAAATGGATGCATCAGATCAAAACATGCCTTTGATGCTATGGTATGCCTCTGAACCATTAGCCGAACTTGACCCCAATAGAGCAATTATTTTAGCCGAAAAATCTAAAATGCCTAAAATGCTAAATTATATGATTCAACGAATTGGAGCAATTCAAAACGAAGAGTCAAAAAAAGCCCTGAAAGCTCTAAACTTGCGTCTTGGACATTCTCACGAGAATCACGAAAACATGATGTTGATAGAGAAAATATTAGAAACGAACCACTAAAAATTGTCTATTAACTTTTTATAAAACTCCGTTCACTAGGTGTCAAAAATTCAACCCAATGAAAAAAATAACAATTCTATCCATTTTCTGCCTAATTGTATCAATTGCGATTGGTCAAGTCCCAACATTCAAAAAAACGGTCTTAACAAGAGACTTCGTTTCTGAAGGAGTAGCCGTAGCTGACCTCAACAAAGATGGCAAAACAGACATCATTGCAGGTTATTATTGGTTCGAAGCACCCAAATGGATACGCCACGAAATGGCACCTTCAAGGACATTCGACCCAAGAAAAGAATACTGCGAGTCGTTCCTGAACCACGCTATGGACGTAAACCTTGATGGCTGGGAAGATGTAATTATCATTGATTACCCAGGTAAACCTGCATTTTGGTTCGAAAATCCGAAAAACAAACCCGGCCAATGGCAAAAACACATTATGGCCGACTCCATGGGCATTGCCAACGAATCTCCTGGATTTATAGATATTGATGGTGACGGACGTTTAGACCTCTTGTGTGGCGATGTAAAGAAAAAACAGATAGTTTGGCTACAGGCACCTACAAAAAAAGGTGAAACCGAATGGAAAAGACATAATATCAGTAAAGAAAATGTGAACGGAACGGAGAGATTTTCGCACGGTATAGGCTTTGGCGATATAAATATGGACGGTATAAAGGATGTTGTAATTAAAGAAGGCTGGTTTGAAGGCAAAAAAAACCAAAGTTCGGGAGATTGGACATTTCATGCAGCTAATCTGGGCGACGCATGCTCTCACATGCAAGTTTTGGATATGAACGGTGATGGCAAAAACGATGTTCTGACGGCTTCTGCCCATAAGTTAGGCGTTTGGTGGTATGAACAAATAAATGAAAATGGACAAATCAACTTCAAAATGCATGAAATTAGTCGTACTACCGCCCAAACTCACTCTTCTATAATGGCAGATATCAACGGCGACGGCAGGAAAGATTATATCACAGGTAAAAGATTCCTAGCCCATAACGGAAACGATGCTGGTGATGGCGATACACCTATACTGATGTGGTTTGACCTTCATCCCAAAAAAGCTCCTTACTACACCGAACACATAATAGACTCCGACTCTGGTGCGGGCCTCAACATATCTGTAAAAGACATGAACAAAGACAAAAAACTCGATATCATCATTGCTAATAAAAATGGAGTGTTTTTGCTAGAGAATGGTGGGAAATGATTTTGTAAGAAATGAATTAAAGATATATTAACCACCTCGACCGGTCGAGGTGGTTAAAAAAGACAAATTTAATCCCCACCTTTAGAGGGTCAATTTTTGTCCAAACTTTATCAAAGTAGCCTCCAAATCAGTATATGAAAGTCTTTGTGGGGCAATTTTTTTCTCAATAGACAAAACCGCCGCCGTGGCAGCCGATTGACCAAGTATCATAAAAACGGGCTCCATTCTGATAGAACCATAAGCAATGTGCGAGCTTGATACGCAAACGGGCACAAGCAAATTGTTACATTCTGATTCTTTCGGCAATATCGATCCATAGGCTATCGAATAGGGTTTGTCAGGATGCACTCCAATATCTCCTTCGTTTTGCACATAACCATCTTCGGTCACATAGCGTTGAATATTGTGAGAATCTAGTGTATAAGAACCCATTCCGATAGGTTTCGGAACAACCGTCTTACCAAGAGCATCAGCCTCTGTCATCACAAAATCTCCAATCATACGGCGAGCCTCCCGAATGTATAATTGATGAGGCCAGTTGCCGTTGTCTTTAAATTCGTCCTTGGGAAGACCCCATTTTTGCATTTGTTCGTGAACATCCGCTGGCACACTTGGGTCGTTTTGCAAGAAATAAAGTAAACCTTTCTGATACAATTCATGGTCTTTTATGATTTGTTGACGTCGCTCATAGCTGGCTTCTGGATAATCATAATTTTTGCCAATGTAATCTGTACTAAATGGCCCATGATTGTTTGTGTCTGTTTTCCGGTTTGGAATTGCATCGTATTTGTCAAAAAGTTCTCTCCAACCAGCATCAAAAACCCTAGCCACCAATTCATATCTTGCAGCATCATAACCAACGGGTTTTGGAAAAGAAATTCGATTTTCAGGATGATTGCTCAAGCACATTCTGAAACAATAAGCTTGAATTTTATTATCTCCCGTTCCGTTTGATCTCAGTTTCTCTGATGATATTTCAGGTAACAAACCACTAGAGGTATTACCAACTATTTTGTAAGGGCTAATTTTGGATTTGAAATGATGGCCATGATGAAAAATTCCTGCTTGTATTCCGTTCCATTTTTCATTATAAACACTATTTGCTTCACGCCCAACATGATAACTTACACCAGCAAGAGCCATCAAATCGCCTTCATATGTGGCATCTATAAACATTTTACCTTTATAAACATTACCGGATAAAGTCTTTATTGAACCAATACTTCCATTGGTTTTGACTATTCCGTTACTTGATCTATCCAACCATTCATTACGAAAAACCACCAATTTATATTCTTTAACAAAGTCTTCAAACACCTTTTCGGCAGCATGTGGCTCAAATATCCACATCGTACGGTTAGCCCCATCAATTGCCGGAGTACCTTGTCCTTTGTTGCCATATTCTTCTTTTTTCTGCCAATTCCAAGCCTCTGGATCTTGGTAATGAGCATACAGCCTTTGATAAAACTCACGAGAAAGTCCTCCAATTACTTCCTTATTACCAGTATCAGTAAAACCCAGCCCGCCAGAGGAAAGCCCGCCTAAATGTGAATCTGGTGAAACAATTATGACAGATTTCCCCATTTTTTTAACTTGAACAGCCGCAGTAATTGCTGCCGATGTGCCGCCATAAATGATTACATCAGCAGTACGAACATTGGCTTTTATTGAACTGGAGGTTTTAAAACTGGGAAAAGACAAAGAAATCGTGCATAAGATAAGCACAAGCATTTTTTTCATATAGGAATTGAATAAATTGTGTCCTAAGATACGCGGTTTTTGAACATATTCAACAATGCTTAACTTTCAACGAGCCAAAACTGCTTCAGAATAAGTGAAAATTTTATATCCCGTGAAGTTCAAGTCTAACAGAATGGAGCTATTAGATTTTTTTAGATCTGTTATAAAATCATCAAACGCAGTTATGAAGTTCTTGTTTTGATGAGTTTTGGAAAAAAATTTAAACATAAATTCTTGTTCAGCACTGAATATGATTAAAATCTCAGGTTTTTTATCTAGTTCTTTGGCGGCTTTTGCTAAAAGCAGAAGACGTTCTTTGGTGTAAGCAAAATTTGGCGTATTATCATAACAATGTACAGCAATTTTATCAAGATTATCTACCAAAAACTTAGCTTCCTCGTAATCATTGTTTTGGGCATCTAGCCATCCAATGTAAATTTCGGTGTCAAAGTTATCCTTATTCTGAATTTTAAGTTCCTTTACATGCATAACCAGATTTTTATTACAGGCGTAATTACACTCAGGATTGGTTTGCCACCACTCATTTTCTATCGAAAAAACATCGAATTTCTCACTTTCATTGTTTCTGCCCATGTTATAGGCTTCACACTCATTAAATGCTTTTGTGGTGCTGTGAGTAGCAGATATTTTCGTAACACCATAGTTTGTTCTGGCCTTTGAAATAAATCTAGCCAAACTTGAATACTTACTTGGTTTATTGGTAATTTCCCAAAGACCGTAAAGACTCAACTCATTGAAATCATGCGATTTGACATATCTTAGAAGCTTGTTTTCCTTTGCAGTATCGCCCAAAATGTCTTGAAATCTATCCACATATAAGCCCTTATGTAGCAAATTTGCCTCTGTAGGCACAGCCAGATTGTCTTGTACATTACAAGATTGAAAAACACTAAGTATACCCGCAATAAAAAGTATTATTACAAAAAGTCTAGACCAATTTTTCAAAAGGATTCAATTAGGATGTTAATGCACTGATAATTATTTAAATGTAATCAAAAATTGAGCCGAATTTAAAAACTACATTAATACGATATGGATCAACTAAAAGTAAATTTATACAAATCGAATTTTTTCACGATTTACTTCACTTCAATACCCCATCCACCAGTTTATATCGATATGTTGAAGTACTTTTGTTTTGATATTCCTTCTCTTTCTCGTCTATGCCACCACTGTTTACAGTTTCAATGATGGTAAGATTCCCCATTTTGTCTAAAACTGAGTTCGTTTTATAGCTATCATAAAAAGGAGCATCTGCCCAATTATGAAAATAAGCAAAAGGCATACAGCTCACATTTTTACCAGCTTTAAACGAACTAACCAAAATCACTTTTCCGTTTGCAAAAGGGCAAGCTTCATAAGTCTGATAGTCAAATCCCCAAATTTTAAGTACATTATCCTTTCCAAGATCAAGGTCTTTATACACAACCGCCTTAATGTCTTTATACATTCCGATGTCTAGATGAGAAACATAGTCCGCATATGCTCCTGCCATTTTTATAGAATCTAAACGTAAAAATCCTTCTCCTAAACCAGCAAAAAGACTCGTATCGGGCAAGTTTTTGGTTAATTCATTTATCTCTGAGGCATTAACAAGCTTCAAAGTAGTGTCAGAAAAGATTTTCTCTAAAACAAGGCTATCGATTTTTATTTCTTCAGAAATGGTATCGGCTGTTAGTTCCGTTTTACTGTCTTTTTTATTATTACATCCCAAAAAGATAGCGATAGCAATAATGGTCAGGAGCGTCTTCATTGAGTTTAGATATAAGGGTTTATAGGTCAAAAATACAAAATATTTATTGAAGCATAAAAGTTCGGAATTTAGAGTAATAGTATTTTGAAATAATAATTGTTCGCTTGTGTCTCAAAAAAAAAGTCTGAAAAATCTTATAAAACCGTGGGATTGAAGGTTGTGCTAAGTACTACCCAGTCTACCTTAACTTTATTTGATGAAAAGTAGTTATGAAATAAGAAATATTAAAATTATACTTTAGAAAGAAAAAATAGTTTAATTTTAAGAAAAATTAAACCAATAGCATTATTAACAAACCCAGTAATTCTTAAAGTTGGTATGTAGTTTCAGTGCTGATGATAGCCTACATATCCTCTTTCATTGATCGACAGATACTAAGTTTATTGGTTGTGCCCATTAAACGTGATTTACAGCTGACCGATACCCAAATAAGTTTATTGATGGGTTTAAGTTTTGCGGTTTTTTATACGCTGCTGGGAATTCCAATTGGCCGATTAGCCGATAAGGCAAATCGAAAAGGAATAATCATCTGGGGTGTTTTGCTTTGGAGTTTCATGACTACCCTGTGTGGGGGTATTAAGTCCTACCTACAGTTTTTTCTTGCTAGAGTGGGTGTAGGTGTAGGTGAGGCCGCTCTTTCTCCTCCGGCATATTCCATTATCACAGACTATTTTCCAAAAGAAAAAATTAGTAGGGCCATAAGCGTTTATTCTGCTGGTATTTATATAGGTTCTGGGATTGCTGTGTTAATTGGTGCGGGTTTAATAGGGTCGCTCCCACAAGGTGGCACAACAGTGGTTCCCATTTTTGGTGAAATTTTTCATTGGCAAAAGCTTTTTTTTTATATCGGCATTCCGGGAATCTTAATAGCCTTATTGGTAGGTACAATTAAAGAACCAACCCGAAAAAACACACTGCATCATAATCAAGACTCCAATAAGCTTTCCTTGAAAGAAGCCATAGGATATATAAAATCTAAAAGAAAAGCCTTTTTAAGTGTAACGTTTGGAATTACCTTTATCTCCATGGTGGCCTATGCCTGTATGGCATGGATTCCTACTTACTTTGTGAGAACTTTCGGTTGGTCGGTGCAAAAAGCCGGAGGAATGTACGGTATTATCATAAGCATCTTTTCTACTTCTGGAATTTTGGTAGGAGGCTGGTTGGCCGATAAATTTGTAAAAAATGGTAAATCAGATGGAAAACTGCGTGTCGGAATCATCGCCGCAAGTGGTATAATTCTCACTTCATTTGTTCCTTTAATAGAAAATGAAAAAATAGTAATCATACTATTATCTATTCCCAGTTTCTTTTGTGCTTTTCCATTTGGTGCTTCCACGGCAGCTATTCAAGAAATGATGCCCAACAATGTAAGAGCATTTGCTTCTGCCATTTATTTACTCGTCATAAACATTATAGCTTTGGGTTTTGGGCCTCTCGTTGTAGCATTAATTACAGACTATGTGTTTTTCGATGAAAATGCTATTAAATATTCTATTTCTATAACAATAATTATTGCAAGCAGTTTAGCATTGTTTTTTTATTGGAATGGCCTAAAAGCCTATAGAGAGGCAATAAAATAAAAGCACTTGCAGAAATTTTGGCAAGATGGTGCCCCACTGTGTGAAGGCTATTGCCTTCGTAGGTGTTTAAAGCGGATTTTACATCCATGAAGAGTATTGTTTCCCTCTGTAAAGCTTTGCTATCTAAGATTTGACACGTGGTTTTCAAAATTCTGTTATAGAAATTTAGGTATGGTAGCTGTGTTTAATATTTTCTTCAGTCAAAGATTGAAATTCATTTGTTCGAAGATCGGAGCCTTCGCACAGTTGGGGATTTGTGAAAATTTTATAGAAGAATAACTTAGTGGAGAAGCCAAACTATGCAATCATGCGGTAATGGTAAATGTAATCTTAAAAATGTTAAATATTTTCTTATATATTTAAATGTTTATTCAACCCTAAAATTATTTCAGAAATATGTCGAAAGCTGTTGCCGTTAGTTCTTTAAGCAAAATCCAAACACGTATATCTATTGCAATAGTGGCAGTGATGTTTTTTATCTTTGGTTTTGTCTCTTGGATCAACGCCATATTAATCCCGTATTTCAAAATTGGCTGTGAACTTACCAATTTCGAAGCCTATTTAGTCACCTTTGCTTTTTACATTTCTTATTTTCTAATCTCGGTTCCCGCTTCATTTTTATTGCAAAAAGTAGGTTTCAAAAAAGGAATTATGTTTGGTTTTTGGATCATGTCCACTGGTGCATTCATCTTTATTCCAGCTGCTTATAGTCGTACTTATTCTGTTTTTTTAATGGGTTTATTTACCTTGGGAGCAGGATTAGCGATTCTTCAAACTGCTGCCAACCCATATATTACTATTTTAGGGCCAAAAGAAAGAGCTGCTCAAAGAATTAGTATTATGGGGATTTGTAATAAGGCAGCAGGAATTTTGGCACCTCTTATTTTTGCAGCCGTTGTGCTTCGTGCCACTGATAGTGACCTTTTTAAGAATCTCGCCAATATGAACGAAGTTGAAAAAACCATTGCTTTAGACGAGCTTGTTCAGCGAGTAATTAAGCCCTATTTGATTGTAGGAATATTACTATTTTTGATTGGTCTAGGCATTCGTTTTTCACCACTTCCAGAAATTGATACAGACAGCGATAGCAAAGAAAGGCCTGGAAGTAAGGAATCCAAAACGAGTATTTTCCAATTTCCACATTTGATACTTGGGGCGGCGGCAATTTTTATGCACGTAGGCACACAAGTGATTGCTATTGATACCATTATTGGCTATGCGGGCTCTATGGATATTCAATTATTAGAGGCCAAGGTTTTCCCTTCTTTTACCCTTGCGGCCACAATTTGTGGTTATGTGCTCGGAATTATCTTGATGCCAAAGATCATTTCCCAAGTGAATGCTTTACGGTTTTGTACTATGCTGGGATTAGTACTTACACTACTTGTCATTTATGCCAAGGGAGAAGTATATTTTATGGGTTTAAAAGCTGATATTTCTATTTGGTTTTTGGTATTGTTGGGCCTAGCAAATTCATTAATTTGGGCTGGAATTTGGCCTTTAGCTCTCGACGGACTTGGTAAATTCACAAAATTAGGAGCATCAATCTTAATTATGATGCTCTGTGGAAATGCTATAATGCCTTTAATATATGGCCATTTTGCTGATGTGTATAATGTTCGATTGGCTTATTGGATACTTGTCCCATGCTACGCTTATCTTGTCTTTTACGCAGTAAAAGGCCATCAAATTAGAACTTGGAAATTTTAAAGAATTACAATGAACAAACTAAGTAGACGCGATTTTTTTGGACCTATAGTAGCGGGAAGTTTTGGCTTAACTTTCTTGACCAAGGGGAACGCATCTCCCCAAAATTTACTTGGAAAGCGAGTAGGGATTATTGGCTTAGACACTTCTCATTCTGTTGCTTTTACCAAGTCATTGCTTAGAGGCGATGCCGCTTTTAAAGGTTATAGAGTGGTTGCTGCTTATCCACAAGGAAGCTTGGATATTGTTTCAAGTACCGAAAGAATCCCTGGATACATAAAGGAAGTTACTAACATGGGTGTTGAGATTGTAAACTCTATAGCAGAATTATTGGAAAAGGTAGATGTTGTATTGTTAGAAACCAACGATGGACGAAGGCATTTAGAACAAGCTTTGCAAGTTTTCAAAAGTGGCAAAAGAACATTTATAGATAAGCCTATAGCCGCTTCATTAAAAGACGCAAAGGCTATTTTTGAGGCTGCAGAAATGTCCAATGTACCCATTTTTTCGTCCTCCTCCCTAAGGTTTGCTAAAGGAATGGCAGAAATCAAAAATGGCTCATTAGGCAAAGTAAAAGGAGCAGATACTTACAGTCCAATGAAATTTGAAAAAACACATCCTGATTTATTTTGGTATGGAATTCATGGTGTAGAAATGTTATTCACAGTAATGGGAACAGGCTGCAAGAGTGTTCAAAGAACCATTGATGAGGATCAGGAAGTATTTATTGCCAAATGGAAAGATGGTAGAATTGGAACTTTTAGAGGAATTAAAAATGGTAAACAAGACTACGGCGGTACCGCTTACGGCGATAAAGGTATAAGTACACTGGGGCCTTACAATGGGTATGATCCATTATTGATTGAAATTATCAATTTCTTTGAAACTGGAATTTCACCTGTCAATAAGGTGGAAACTTTGGAAATTTGTGCATTTATGGAAGCAGCAGATTTAAGTAAAAAAAGAAATGGCAGAGCTGTGAATTTGAAAAATATTGGCTTATAATTGATAAATTATCCTTCCCTCCACCATGGTCATTTGGATATTGACATCGTTGTCAAAAATTATAATATCTGCATCTTTGCCCATTTCTAAAGAGCCTTTTCGGTCTTGAACCTTCATGATTTTGGCAGGAGTTAGGCTAGCCATCATGATAATGTCTAACAAGGGAGCTTCGGTCAAAGATAGCATCGTTCTCACTAGTCGATCAAAGGTTGCAACGCTTCCTGCAAATGAGCTTTTGTCTGGCATTTTGGCCACACCATCTTCCACGATAACTTCTACGCCGTTTTTTATTCCTCCTAAAATTGATTTGCCTTCTGGCATAGCAGCAGCACGCATTGCATCAGTAATGAGGGCAATCCTATAAGGTCCTTTTATTTTGTAAATTAACTTTAAAAGTGGAGCTGGAAGGTGAGCACCATCCGCAATTATTTCTACATCCATGTCGTCAATGAGATAGGCCGCTTCAACAACTCCCGCATAGCGATAAGCGTTGCGACGGGTAACACCCAACATAGCAGAATAAAAATGTGTAGCCAAAGTATATCCATTTCTAAATGCCTCTTCGGCTTCTTCGTAAATTGCGTCAGTATGGGCAATAGCAGGAAGGATGTTGTTTTCAACTAAAAATTTACCGAATTCTATTGCTCCAGGCAACTCAGGGGCGGCACTCCATCGACTTATAGTTTTGTAATTTTTAATAAGGTTCTCGTATTCTGATTTGTCTGGATTTCGGATAAATCGAGGATCTTGGGCACCTTTTTGGTTCATTGAGAAATAAGGACCTTCAAGGTGCATTCCTAACAAGGTAGCACCTTTAGTGTTTTTCTTATTTGCTGTTTCGAAAGCGTCTAATGTGGCTACCAAATCCTCTGGTTCTGCAGTTAAGGTAGTAGGATACATAGCTGTGGTGCCATATTTTGCGTGGATTTCAGCAATAATCAAAAATGCTTCTGCTGTTCCATCCATAAAGTCGCTACCTCCCCCACCATGCAAATGAATATCCATAAAACCAGGAGAAATATATTGTCCTTTGGCATCAATTTCTAAAGCTTCTGAAAAGTTCGGGTTTCCTTCTTCAATTCCAAGAATTTTACCTTCTGAAACAAGTACAGAAGCATTTTCTAATATTGCAATTGGAGTAATTACTTTGCCATTGAATATTTTTATTTTCGAAAACATTCTTAAACTATTATCGCTTTTTCTAAGACACTTTTCGGCAAAAGGCTGGCAGCATTTTGATCTAAAAAATACCCGCAATTGGGATGTTTTTGTAAAATACTAGCAGGGTGAAGGTTACTGATTTCTCCATTGAGGCAGTTTTTTACAGCTTCTGCTTTTCTAGTGTCAGGTACAGAGCAAATAATATGTTTGGTTTTCATAATTTGCTTTATAGACATGCTAATTGCCTGCATGGGAACGGAGTCCAAACTTTCAAACCAACCTTCACCGAATTGCTGTTGTCTGCAAGCGTGGTCTAAATTTACCACTAGGTAGGGTTCTTCTATGTCAAAGTCCGCAGGAGGGTCGTTAAAAGCCAAATGCCCATTTTCACCAAAACCTACAAATGCCAAATCTATTGGATGTTTTTCAATTATTTCGCCTAGTCTTTTACATTCTTCTTTTCCGTCTTTTTCACCATCAATCAAGATTACTTCTTTTAATTTAGGTGTAATTACATTTATAAACCTATCCAAAAGGTATTTTCTAAAGCTTGCTGGGTGTGAAGTTGGAATACCTAAATACTCATCTAAGTGAAACATAGTTACCTTGTCCCAAGCAATATCTTTTTCATAAAGCATTTGTTTTAGCACCTCGAATTGGCTAGCTCCGGTAGCAAGAATGATATTGGCTGAGCCTTTTTCTTGAATAGTTATCCTAAGAATTTGGGCTGCCTTTTTTCCAGCAGCTTTTCCCATTTCTTCGGCATTTTTGAATATAGAAAGTGTCATTGTTAAATTTTAAACTCGTAGAAATACTTTTTTATCGTAAAGAAACTTTAAAAATAACCATTTTATAAACAATATGGCTACTGCAATAACTAAAATGGAATAAGGCTCTCCAATAAGTTGGCTTAGCCATTTGAAAAATGCTTCAGCAGTAAATTCCCAGTCAATAAATTTTCCTGAAATATAAATAAGGATAGAGTTCATGCCAATAACTTGGAAAAAGAGCGTCCAACGCATGTACTTTAGTCCGTCTATTACGTAATAAAATAGGGCAAAAAGCAATAAACTTAAACCAACCGTTTGCATTACAAAGGAACTAGACCATAGGTTTTTATTGATTGGAAAATCAAGATTCCAAATTTGTGCAATTATAAAGGCAAAAAATCCAGCCAATGCCATGTAGAGAGCTTTTTTTGTGGGGGCAATCTTTTGTTTTTGTAAAAATATGCCAGTAATTATGCCTGCTAAAGCATTGCTAATCGCAGGTATATTGTTGAAAAGTCCAACAGTATCATGAATTTCCCTAGATAGTTTCCCTGGTAAAACATTTCTATCGAAGAAAGAAGCGAAATTACCTTCCATGCTTAAGTCACCCATAGGAAACCCAGGTGCAGAAGTTAACTTAAGAATAAGCCAATAAACAATAATTAAGCCTGCAAACCAGTAGATTAGAAAAGCCTCTTTGGCGTAAAGAAAAATGATATTTGCAAAAGTATAGGCTATGCCAATTCGGCCCAAAACACTCATGAATCTTATGTCATCGATAGGTTTTATTTGCAATCCATTGTTGTATACAATACCTAAAAGGAATAAAATCATGCCTCTTTTCAAAACTTTTAGTAAGATTTCATTTTTACTCTTGCCATCATTCAATGCTTTTCCAATCGAAAATGGAGTGGAAACACCCACTAAAAAGATGAACAAGGGGAAAATAAGATCGTAAAATGAAAAACCATTCCAATAGGGGTGCTCCAATTGTCTTGAAAATTGATTCCAAAAAGTATTTGGGTATAGTTTAGACATAGCATGCACTATTTCTTCACCACCAATTATCCAAAACATGTCAAAGCCTCTCAAAGTATCCAGAGAAAGTAAGCGGCTTTGTATAAAATTAGATGTTTTATCCATGATTTTATACTTTTGGCTCCCAGCCTGGTTCGTAACTTCTCGACCAATATTTCATGGCATCTTGGTCATTGAGAATACGACCATTACTTGAGTCAATGTTTAAAGTTCGGCCTGTACGTTGAGCTATATTTCCCAGTTGCATAAGAAGCGTGCTTTTATAGCCCCCATCGATATCAGAAATTACAGGTGTACCTTTTGTAATACCGTCAAAGAAATTCTGAATATGCAGGGCATCCAATTGTTGAGATGGGTTTTGAAGGTTTCTCGGATCAATTTCGAAGTTATTTTTTACTTCTTTAATCAATTTATTTTTAAGGTCAAAGATTTTGTAGGAATTACCGCTTTCTATCAACATAGAACCATTTTCGGCATAGAATACAAGACCAACGCTCTGGTCTTCATCAAATTTCCCGTTACAAGACCTACCTTCCCATGTGATAAGGCTTTTGTTGGCAAATTCCAGAGAAATTAACTGGGTATCTGGCGTTTCCCAATCATCTGTATAGCGATATCGCCCCCCTGACGAATTGACTTTTGTTGGAAAGTCAACACCTAATCCCCAACGGGCCAAGTCCACCATGTGCGTACCATTGTTTAATGCTTCACCAGTACCCCAATGCCAAAACCAATGCCAGTTGTAGTGAATCAAATTATCCTGATAAGGTAAACGCGGAGCGGGACCTTGCCATAAATCAAAATTTAACCAAGAAGGGACAGTTACTTTTTTGCCGTTGCCAATTGAAGCCCTATTATTGGTATACCAAGTTTTGGCATAATAAGGCCTACCAATAACTCCTTCGTGAAGTTCTTTAATGGCCCGAGCGACATTCGGCCATGAACGTCGCTGGTTGCCCATTTGCATAATTCTATCATATTTTTTAGCGGATTGGACAAGCATTTCGCCTTCTTTGGGATTATGACTGCATGGTTTTTCTAAATATACATGTTTTCCGGCTGCACAAGCTAGTAATCCAGCAGGTGCATGCCAATGGTCTGGTGCTGTGACAATTAGCACATCCAAATCTTTATCTTCCAAAGCCTTGCGAAAATCTGGCGTATTTTTAGGTGTTTGTTTTTGGATTTTAGAAACTTCGTCAATACAAATTCTAGAGGCTCTCGTATCTACATCACAAATATGCAACACTTCACAATTGGTTTGAGAAGCAAAGTTTTTAGCTACTGCCAATCCACGGCTATTTACACCCATTCCAGCTACTAAAATTTTCTCATTGGCACCTATTATTTTGGAATAACTTTTGGCTGAAAAGCTAGGTAAAACTCCTCCGAAACTTAAGGCAATTGCACTTGCAGACGTTTTTCTAATGAATGATCTTCGTGATTTATACATCTTGAAAAAAATAGGGGTTTAACAACTGATTTCCTCTTCATTTATAGCCTTTACAATATTATAGTAAATTGTTCTAAAAATTATATTTTTTATTTGAAAAAATACAATTTCTGGATTTATTTGAACCCAAAGTAAAAAATTGCTGAGAAGTATATTTTCAAAACTGATTTTTGATACCGCAATAATTAAAGTAAGAAGGTTTAGCGTTTAATAAAATGTAAGTAAAAAACTTTGTTTAAAACGCTAAAAATATTAAAACACAAACAGAAGGGCATCCTTAATAATCAAAAAAACCATTCATCCCGAATGGTTTTTTTGATTTTCGAAAACCTGTATATTTCAAAAACTCCTATAAATAGCTAATTTTCAACACCTCTAAAAATCAAAATGTATAAACCATGTTTAAACCAAGATTTTCTAAGGTATGGCCAAAAACGAAAAAAGCCTCATAATCAACTGATTATGAGGCTTTTGCTATCGTGGGAGTTGAGGGATTCGAACCCCCGACCCTCTGCTTGTAAGGCAGATGCTCTGAACCAACTGAGCTAAACTCCCTTTTTCCCTGTGCGTTGGGAGTGCAAAGATGCAAGACTGATTTTTTATTTCCAAACATTGAGTAAAAAAAAATAACTTTTTTTTTACTTTCGTAATTCATCACAAGTTTTTGACAAAAAAATACAATTATTTAAATCTATAATGGTAGTATTTCGATACTCCATCCATTATTTTTGTCAAAATAATATCAATTGAATTTTATGGCATTAGAACAAACTTGGAGATGGTATGGTCCCAATGACCCAGTGAGCCTTTCGGATGTACGCCAAGCTGGAGCCACAGGCGTGGTATCGGCTCTTCATCATATTCCAAACGGTCAGGTCTGGACCGTAGAAGAAATTCAAAAACGAAAAGATATAATTGAAACTGCGGGATTAACATGGTCTGTAGTGGAAAGTATACCAGTACATGAAGACATCAAAAAACGCTCTGGAAATTATGAGACTTATATAGAAAATTACAAAACTTCTATCGCTAATCTCGCCATTTGTGGAATAGACACTGTTTGTTATAATTTCATGCCTGTTTTAGACTGGACACGGACTGACCTTGACTATCCAATGACAGATGGCTCTACGGCTCTACGATTCGATATGGTTGAGTTTTGTGCTTTTGAGGTTTATCTTTTGAAAAGAAAAAATGCCTCAGATGCATATTCGCCTGATGTTCTTCAAAAAGCCGAGCAATGGATTCATTCAGCTACTGATACTCAAAAATCTAAATTGGTCAAAAATATAATAGCTGGACTTCCTGGAAGTGAAGAGAGTTTTACAATTGAGCAGTTTGGGAATGTACTGGCTACTTATGACGGCATCGACGATCAAACGTTGAGAAACAATTTATACGCCTTTATAGCAGAAATTGGTCCAGTGGCAGAACTAAATAAAGTTTCGCTGGCCATACATCCAGATGATCCGCCTTACACCATTTTGGGCTTGCCAAGAGTAGTAAGTACCGAAGCCGATGCTAAAGCATTATTGGAGGCGTACCCGAGCAAATACAATGGCCTTTGTTTCTGCACGGGCAGCTATGGCGTAAGGGCCGACAATGATTTGGTAGGTATGATTGAAAGAATGGGCGATAGAATAAACTTTATTCATTTAAGAGCTACAAAGCGTGATGAAATAGGCAATTTCCACGAAGCTGACCACTTAGACGGTGATGTAGATATGTTCGGTGTCATGCAAGCATTGGTAAAAGAACAAGAAAAACGAAGAATTGAAAATAGGGAAGATTACAGGCTACCATTCCGCCCAGATCATGGACATAGAATGTTAGATGATTTGAATCCAAATAAGAAAACTAATCCAGGTTATACCGCCATAGGTCGTTTGAGAGGATTGGCTGAGTTGCGTGGATTGGAATTAGGTATTAGAAGAAATTTGGGTGTTTAATCTTAAATGCTATTTTTGTTGAAAAATAAATCGTTTTGCAATGCCAAAAATCGTCACTTTCGGTGAAATATTGTTACGTCTTTCTACGCCTGGTTTTCAAAAAATAGCCCAAGCGGAATCCTTCGACTGTACTTTTGGAGGTACAGAAATGAACGTGGGTGCCGCTCTAGTTAATTTTGGATTTGATGTGACTCACGTAGGTGTTTTTCCAGAAAATCATATTGGCAAAAAAGCGAAAGCATTTATAAGAAAATTGGGTATTTCTGATGAAAACATTCATCTTAAAGGCCAGAGAATGGGATTGTTTTTCCTCGAAACTGGAGCTGTAAGTCGTGCAAGTCAGATTGTTTATGACAGGGCTGATTCAGCTTTTGTAAATCTCGATCCGAGTTGGTTTAACTGGGAAGAAATACTAAAAGATGCTGATTGGTTTCATTGGTGTGGGATTACTCCTGCTGTTGGCGAAAAACCTGCAATTGCACTATTAGATGCTTTAAAAGTGGCCAAAAAACTTGGCATAAAAGTGTCTTCTGATATTTACTACAGAAGCAACCTTTGGAATTATGGCAAAACACCCCAAGATATTTTACCAGAATTGGCTTCTTATTCTAATGTGATTTTGGCATCCAGAAAAAATATCGAAGAGATATTTGGGATAGTTTCAAACGAAGAAAAAGGAAAGTTTCAAGACACTGCCAAAAAACTGATGGAACGTTACCCTTCAATAGAAAAAATAATCGCTACCGAAAGAATCCAAATAAGTGCTTCTCACAATCGTATGAATGCCCGCATGTGGAACGGCCAAGAATATATGAAAACCAGCAATTTGGATATTACACACATTGTTGACCGTGTGGGTACTGGTGATGCATTTCTTGGTGGATTTATATACGGACAGTTGAAGTATAAAGATGACCTGAAGTCTTTAGAATTCGGCAATGCCTCTAGTGCCTTGAAACATACTATTCCTGGCGATCAAAACTTAGTAGATATTGCTGAGGTAGAAAATCTCATGCTGGGTGATGGAAGTGGAAAGTTGAAAAGATAAAAAAACAGCGAGAATTTCTCGCTGTCTTTACTTACCCCTAAACTACTCTGAAAAAAACTATCACTTTATTTTTAAACACTTTGGCATATTTCTACACCTTTGAAGGTTATTTCATATTGTTAATCACCCTATTTTAAATTCTGTGAAACTTGATTTAGGTTTTACTCTTTTCCCAAATTTCTGCTTAACCCAAGCCTTTAGGTGACCATACTCCTCCTTTGTTACATAATTCATTGCTTTTTTAAGTTCTTTTTTAAAAATTCTGGGATTAAAACTGACCTTCTCGAGTATAATTTTAGTGTATTCCAGCATTGTCATTCGTGTATTTTTTTAAGGTTGAAAACTTATAGATTGTTTTATTCTTTGATGACCGCTAATTGCTCTTTGTTAATTTCTTTCTGAACCGCTCTAGAAAAAACAGGTGATTTATAGTTTCTGGTTGATTCCAATGGATTAATTCCAGTTTGAACTTTCTCCGTACTTGTTCGCAATACCAGTAGGTCCTGATTTTCTTGGTTCTTATTAAACACTTGATGCTTGTAATTTTGAGGTGAATCAAAAGAGTTAGAAACCGAGGCATTACTCTTGTTTATAGCAATTTCTTGAGTTTTTACTACTTTACGATCTTGCACAGCCATTTTATAATTTCTAACTGAATTGGTTTGACCAAAAACTGAAATCGACGGTACTAATAATGTACCTAATACTATTGCTATTAAATTTTTCATTTTTATATATGTTTTGTTGTAATATTCGTCTGTCGACAATACAAACCTACAACTCTAAAATTAGACCCAACTTAGGTAGATATTAGAAAGTTATTAGAATTTGAATCGTCACTTTTTTTGTAGAAATTATTATTCGGAAACTAATACTAGAATAGGCTTAGAGTCCAATTTATACCTAACACAATATTTTAGAATAAAGCCACAGAAGGAAATATCTCACCTAATTTTTACGCCATAAGTGACTGGGTACGTACCTATGTGATTTTTCTTTATTGGATTATTCTGAAAATCTATAAATTTCAGGTTTTCCATTAAATATATTTCCTTTGGCACATACCTTAACATGCTTTTATTTACAAAAACCGAGTTCACTTTTTGCAATTTTTGAAGCGAGAAATTGGTTGGAAATTCTCGATTATTCTCCAAATGCAAAATTCTTAGTTTGGGTATAGCTGCGATGACCTCAAGGCTGCTCTCAAAATCTAAGTTTCGTTCATTATCAATAAATAATTCCTCTAAAGCCTCAAAAGAAGATAAGCTTTGTGGTAAGGACGAAAATAAATTTTCGCCAACATCCAAAACTTTGAGATTCGGAAGCTTAGAAAGTTCTTCAGGAAAAATTTTCAAATGGTTATTTCTAAGATTTAGATAGGTCAGGTTTTTAAAAAGAGATATTTCCTGTGGTAAGGACTCCATACTCATGCCACTTAAGTTTAATCGTGTTACTTTATCAGGAAAGGCCAAAGCCTCTTTGAGTTCGGTGTATTCCTCCTCTTGAGCAATTGCAAAATTCAGAAATCCAAATTGAGCCATAATAATGGCCAATAATATCCTTATGTTTGTTGAAACTTTCATGTTTTTCAAATTTAGGTTTTGCAGAAAAATTTATATTACTGAGTGACAGTTAATTACTGACACTCAGTGTTTTGAATAAGACAAGACTTATACCTATCTAACTTGCCAATATTTGTTATTTATCTGAATTGGCATTCAGCATAAGCGGTTGTTCGGCACTCGTTATAATAACTTTGGCATTTGGCGAGGTTGAAAGCTTATTAAACGCCTCAATAGCCTTGAATCTTATCAACAATGGTGTAAGACCTTCCGACACGATTTTTTGTGCATCTCTAATTCCTTCTGCTTCTATAATTAGCCTTTTGGCCTCCTGTTTTTCTTTGTCGAGCACAAATTGCATTCTTTGGGAATCTTGCTCTGCTTCTAATTTGTCCTCTATGGCTTTTGTAAGTCCGGGAGGCAACACAATACTTTTTAACAATACCGATTCTACAACAAAGCCTCTTTCTTTGAGTTGAGTCATCATTAATTCCTTAATAGATTTCTCAATGACCGACCTTTGACCAGTGTGCATATCTTTGGCAAAGTACTGTGAAGAAATATCGGCTACAGCAGATCTGAAGACAGGCAAAATAACCACCTGCTCATAATTTTTGCCAAGTTTTTCTATAACTTTAGGAGCGTAGCTTCCCTCCAAACGATATAGTATTGAAACATCGGACTGAACAGTTAAACCTTCTTTTGAAGGAAGTGGCACTCTGACTTCCATGTTCATGGTGCGGGTAGGCAACTTGATTATTGTACTAGTAAACGGATTAAAGCCTCTAGCACCTTCCATGAGAGGCTCAGACTTTATTTTACCGAACGATCGCTTTACACCAACCTCTCCTTGGCGAATTATAGTACAGCTACTAAAAAATAAACTAAAAGCAATTCCCATTAAAACCAATCGTGTTTTCATCTCTATGTAAATTTTAGTTTTATTATTTGATGCCCTTTTGAGCACAGAACAAAGCTAAAACTTAACTATTAGAACCAACTTAGGAGGAAATTAGAAGAATATTAAATTATCGTTTAGGAAGACAAACCTCAAAAAGAATTAGATCTTGATCTGTTTTGGATACTTCTATAGTCCCGAGATGCATTTCTATAATCCCTTTGACTAAGGAAAGACCTACTCCATGACCCACTTTGTTTTTCGAATTGCTTCCTCTCTTGAAGGGCTCAAAGATGTTTTTTAGATCTTCGTCAGTTATGTTTTGAAAATTATTTTGGAATTGGACTATGATATTTTTTGGGTTATTTATCACCTCAATATCTACCGTCTGATCCAATGAGTATTTGATTCCATTGTCAATTAGATTATAAAAAGCCGTATAAAGCAATGGTGGATTGCCCAGAAGCTCGGGTATTTCTTCCTCATCTAAATCGAACTTTATCAATACATGGCCAAAAGGATTTTTCTTAATAGCTTCATCTCTAACTCTAGACAATTTGTCAAGAACGTTCACCAACGTTAGATTGGAATTCGTCGAATATGAGGTAAGAGAGGTGAGGTCCAATAAATTATTACTCAGTCTGTTAAGTTGTTTTACGTCTTCTAGCACAGATTGAATCATTTTCTTCAAGTCTTCAGGACTATCATCTGCCAGAAGCGAAACCTGAATCTGCCCAGTTATAGAAGTAAGTGGGGTTCTTAGCTCATGTGATGCATGCGATACGAATGCCTTTTGAGCCAAAAAAGACCTTTGCAGTCGATCAAGCATCTGGTTAAATCTGTCGGCCAGTTGGGCAAACTCATCATTCTCACCACCGACTTCCAATCGTTCGCCCAATTGCGATGCCTTTATTTTGTCAATTTTTCTAATAATTTGCTGAATGGGATTTAACATTTTTTCTACGAAAAACCAGCCAGAAAGAGCACTTAAAAACAAAATACATAAGCCCCCAATTATAAGAACATACCTAAGGTTTTGAAGTTTAAAAAATCCATAATTATCGACGGCATAAGAAACAATGACATAATTCTGGTTATTTTTTTCAAACAAAATACCTATGAATTCGTGTTTTAAATCCACCCAATAATATTCTTTTTGTGCTTTTATTTTCTCTAAGACTTCTTTTTGTATTTTAAAACCATCTTCGCCACTTTCATAAATTACATGATTTTTACTATTAAAAATTACGATTTCCTCATTTGTAAGAACCGTGAAATCGTTTCTATCAAGGAGTTTAAGAACCTCTGGACTAATACCCTTTTTATTAAAATAGATGTTTGCTGCCGAAAGTGCCTCTTTTCTCAATCTGTCCTTAAATTCTGCCTTTCGGTAATCTTTACTTTGAATGTATATTACCACACAAAAAAAAGACACTAAAACTGAAGTGATGGCGAGATAAATTAATATTAGTTTGTTCCTAATCTTCATTATTTTTTGACAAAATTTGAGCAAGTTTGCTATCAGAAACCTATTTTACTTACTTTTTAAGGTATAGCCCATGCCAAAAATAGTATGAATAAGTTTGTCTGTAAATCCTTTATCTATCTTATTTCTGAGATAGTTTACATATACTTCTATAAAGTTTGTACCTGTGTCAAAGTCAATATCCCAAACATGCTCGGCGATATCGAGTTTCGAAACGACTCTACCTCGGTTTCTCATAAGGTATTGCAAGAGACTAAACTCTTTTGCAGTCAAAGCAATAATTTTACCTGACCGAATAGCCACTTTTTGATGAAGATTCAGCTCAAGATCTGCAACTTTTAAAATTTCGTCTTCCTCCTTCAACTTTTCATTACTTCTTTTCAGTAGAGCTTTTATTCTAACCAAAAGTTCCATAAAATCGAAAGGTTTAACCAGATAATCGTCCGTACCAACCTCAAAACCAGAGAGTTTGTCACTCATACTCCCGAGAGCTGTAAGCATTAAAACAGGAATTTGAGTGTTTTTTTTTCTAATTTCCTCACATACTTCGAGACCGCTAAGATCTGGCAAACCTATATCTAAAATGACGAGATCAAATTTTTGAGTTTCAAAAAAACCTAACGCTTCTCGGCCAGTAGACGCAATAACCGAAACATAACCTTGAGTAAACAAGCCCTTTTTTATAAACGATGCTACCTTTTCTTCGTCTTCAACAATTAGAATAGTTTTGCTGTCACTCATTTTTTAATTTTTTTGAATATAATTCTGAAAACTACTAAACACAAATTAGAGTTTTCTTGTAAAAACATTAGATAATCCTTAGAATTTCTTTTTGCTTAAAATGGTGTGATAGTATCCTATTTGAACGAAATTTTTCCCCGTTTCATCATTTATTTTGTAATCAAACTGGTTCAAAAAACCTACCATAAAGGAATTGGCAGGACCAGGTTTGTAAAAGACATTTACAGAAAATCTATTTCGCTCAAAATAGGGTTCATTATTGGTAAAGAAAAGCTCATTAAAAACTCCTAGCTCAATATTGTTCTTAGGAAAAATGGGGTACACTAAACCTAATCTATTCCGAAATCGATTCTTATATCCTTGAGAGGTAAACCTCATTTCAGTCCTGAATCGGTTTTCGATTTTGAACTTATTGATTTCTTGTGAAATTAGCACCTGTGGCCAAAGTCTAATCTCTGAATTGTTTTTGGGCAATTCAAAATTTCCACCTTCTCTATAGGTATCATATTTTCCAACCGCCATGGTTAGCAACAAATTTTTATGGGCCTTGTAATTTAATCCCCCCTTAAATTCATGATAATGAAATTCGTTGTAATATTTTAAAGACCTCAACTGCCCCTCCGCAAATAGACTAAATCCATTCTTTAAGTCCATTCTTAGATTTAAAATATTCCAAGAACCAGTAGACTGAGCAGAAATTTGAAAAACGTTAAAATACAATAGTAAGAATGTGGCAAATCTTTTTAACATTCTATATTCAAATATTTACTTTTTTACTGTTTTCATTTGAATAATATCCACTAAAAATGCAAATGCCATAGAGAAGTAAATATAGCCCTTCGGAATTTCAAAAGATAGTCCTTCGGCTATCAATGAAACACCAATCATCATCAAAAAACAGAGTGCCAAAACCTTAAAAGATGGGTGCTTACTAATGAATTCGCTAATGGGCTTGGAAGCCACCAACATTATTAAAACAGTAACTATTACGGCTGTGTACATAATCCAAAGCTCTTGAACCATCCCAACAGCAGTAATTATAGAGTCTATTGAAAAAACCAAATCGAGAATAATAACCTCAGAAAGTAATTTCGAAAAAGAACCTTTGATGAGTTTTTCCTTATCTCCTGAGTTTTCTTGAAGCTCTGTTTTGTGGTAAATCTCTTTGGTGCTTTTATAAATCAAAAACAATCCACCAAACAGAAGAATTAGGCCTTTTCCCGTAAAATCGGTATCTAATAGTGAAAATAGAATTTCGTCGAGTTTTAATATCCAAGAAATTAATGCCAAAAGTGCCAATCTCATCAGCATGGCCAAGCCAATCCCCCAATAACGCAGTTTTATTCTCTGTTCTTCTGGTAGTTTGTCCGCAAGAATAGAAATAAATATGATATTGTCAATTCCTAAAATTACCTCTAGAGCAATTAAAGAAAGTAATGGAATAATAATTTCTGAGAGCATATTTTAATCAAATTTATAGAATTGCAAAAGTACCTATCTTTTGGCACCTTATGGATGGGTAGAAATTAGAATTTCATTAGAAATAAAGTCTAAATCATGGATATTGTTAAAAACTAAAATACTGAACTGTAGCAAAATAAAGTGGCATTCCAAGTGTAATATTAACAGGAAAAGTAATTGCTAATGCCATAGGCAAATATAAGCCTGGATTCGCTTTAGGGACAGTTATCTTCATGGCCGCTGGAACAGCAATGTATGAAGCACTGGCTGCTAAAATGCCAAACATAAACCGATTTGAAATATCAGTGGTTAAAAATCCACTAAGGATAGAAAATACGACTCCATTGATCAATGGAATAAATAAAGCAAAAACTATTGGAAACCACCCAAATGAAAAAAACGATTTAAGTTTTTTACCACTTGTTAATCCCATATCCATCAAAAAAATCGCTAAAAACCCTTTAAATAAATCGTTCGTAAACGGCTTTATTCCTTCAGCTTGCTTTGCATTCGCTAAAAAGCCTATCATCAAACTTCCCAAAATTAATAAGACGCTACCATTAGTCAAACTATGACTTATAACTGACCTTTTTCTAATTTTTGTACGCTTTTCGCCTTCGAAAATAGAAATTAACATAAGACCTATAATTATTGCAGGAGACTCCATAAGGGCCATAACTGCTACCATATAACCATGGGTGTTTAACTGCAAAGTTTCTAAATAGGCCACAGAAGTAACGAATGTAACAGCACTGACTGATCCATATGAAGCAGCAATTGCACCAGAATCTTGTACAGATAACTTCCTTCTTAGTATAAAATATGTATAGACTGGAATTATTATTGAAATAGCTATACCAAAAAGCATCGCAATTCCAATTTCTGAGTTAAACGTTTCGTGGGATAATTCTTGTCCTCCTTTAAAACCAATTGAGAACAATAAGTAAATAGAAATAAATTTTGATGAATTGGAAGGGATCTCCAGGTCGCTTTTCAAATAAACTGCCAAAATACCCAAAACAAAAAATAACAGTGCAGGATTTCTTAAATTCTCGATTAGTAAATCAACATTCATATTATACCTTATTAGTTAGTTTCAAATGATTAAATACAGTTTTGTTATCAGAAATGATTAGTCCTCCAATTTCTATGTTGCTTGTCAAAATATGACTCCCAAGAATATTTGACTGTAGTATCTCAAGTGTACAATACGAGATACAAAGTTCTGCCAATTTATAGGCTTGTTCGTTTAAAGTTAGGCCATCGAAATCAGTTTTGAAGTTTTTATGAAACAATTCTTGTAAGACTTCTACACATTGAAAATGACATTGTTTTGAGTTACTAATAACCCCATTAATAAATCTACATGTTGTACTATTTACAATAATGATTTCAGTTATTTTTTCAGTTTCAATTATGCATTTTAGTGCATTCAAAAATTGAATATCCGCTGTTTCAACAGAAGCTAAAGGTGAGGTTAGAAAATAAATTGACTTTCCAAACTTCTTCTTTAAAACAGGCTCTAAACAAGAAAAAGGACAAATAATAAACAATTGATTTGGCATTAGAAGTTTGATATTTAAGCTAAATATGAATGCTAATTTTATTAAAATTTAAACTATTAGTTGGTAAAGACTCTAAACTCTCCTAATTGTTTTAGGGGTTTAAAGCTCGAATAATCATTCATAATAAATGAGATGTCTAAGTAATCGCTTAAAAGAATTTTTTTGCAAAATTGAGGCACAATTTTCATAAATTTTTATTTATTTTTGCTATCAAAACCATAAATAAATTTTATGAATTACACTTTAAATCAGTTACATATATTTCTTAAAATTGTTGAGACTCGGAGCATAACGAAAGCCGCCGAAGAACTTAATTTAACCCAACCCGCTGTTTCAATACAGCTAAAAAACTTCCAGAATCAATTTGACATTCCAGTCACAGAGATAATCGGACGAAAGATTTATATTACTGATTTTGGAAAAGAAATTGCCGAGATATCTAGGAGTGTGATAGATAAACTTTATGAATTAAACTTCAAAACCTTGGCCTATAAAGGCCACATTACAGGGAAGTTAAAAATATCTGTTGTTTCTACAGGAAAATATGTGATGCCCTTTTTCCTCTCCGAATTTCTGAAAACACACAATAAAATAGATCTGATGATGGATGTCACGAACAAAAATAAGGTTATAGAAAGTATCCTCGGTAATAAGGTTGATTTTGCTCTAGTTTCGCTAATCCCAGCATCCTTGCAAATTGAAAAAATAGATCTACTACAAAACAAACTTTTTCTAGTCGGGAATAAACTGCCAGACCCTAAAGAGACCAAAAACTTAAAAAAGTTTTTAGAAAACTCGCCACTAATTTTCAGAGAAAAGGGTTCTGGAACTAGACAAATAATGGAAAAGTTTCTAGATTCTAATAATATATTTCTCCGAAAGAAACTTGAATTGACATCTAATGAAGCTGTAAAACAAGCTTTAATTGCTGGCTTGGGGTATTCTATAATGCCTTTGATAGGAATTAAAAACGAGTTGCAAAATAAAGATCTTGTTATAATTCCCATTGCAGGCTTACCATTAAGTTCTACTTGGAGTTTAATTTGGCAAAAAGAGAAAATACATCCGCCTATTGCGGGAGCATTTTTGGACTTTTTAAAAACTAATCACCTTCAAATTGTAGAAAGTAAGTTTAAATGGTATGAACAATATATTTAGTTAAAAATTAAAATTATTAAAACTAAGTTTTGTCAACTATTTCTACTTACATAAAATAGGTAATTAAAATAATTTATCCCTATAAACTTTATGTTTACAACCCATCCATTTTTTAATAGATATTCCGGTACAACATGGTATAAGTTTTAAGCATGACGAAAGTTAAAAAAAATTACTTACAATATTTTTGGATAAAAGTGTTTTTGTCTGAAATAGAGAGACCAAACTGGGTGGCTTGATTTATAGAATTGACACATTCTATTTTTTGTCCCGACTTATTATAATACTGGGCTGCTTGTATAAAATAGGCAGATTTGTGCTTTGGATCTCTCAAACCAGCTAGCCACTTATCCTTTATTTCTAGAAAATAATCGTACATTTCTACGCCTTCTACTTTGGCATTTATTTTCTCCGATAAAAAAGAATAAGTATTTGCATCAGGATAAATAAATGTCATTTTTCGGCATAAGTTTTTTGCCGAATTATAATCTTTTGAATTTAAATAATAATTTAATTCTAAGCCCCAAAGCCAAGATAATCGACGTTTTTCATCAGCTCCAAGCTTTGCTAAATATGCATGTAATGAATCTAATTCCCATTTTGGATATACATCCTTGTTTTCAAGAAATTTGGCGTGCATTTGAATAATTGATGCAAAAGCATCTTTTTCCTTGTTGCTATTCCCTTCCAAACTAGCCGCTTGGACATGATTTTTTATCCAAAATTGAAAAAAGATATTATTGGGAGAAAAAACAACTTTCTTGAAAATATTCCAAGAACCCAAACTGGCTTTTTCACTTTCCTCAAGGCTCTCGAAAATCTTGTTATTTATGGCATTTCCCTTGTCTTGATCCTTCAAAAGTCTGTAAAAAATTGCACACTTTACATTTTCATTTAATGTTGCATTTACCCTTTTTTCGCATTCCAAGCAGTTATTTCCTCTTTCCTCTTCAAACTGAACAATTATCTCTTCGACAGTTTCCTTAGGTTCCAAAAAATACTGGAGTTTACCCCCATCGTCAAAAAACAAAAAAACTGGATAATTTATTAACCTAATGTTTCTTTCCTCTAGAAATTTCACTTGACTTTGATTCGTCAAATCGAGCTTCATATTGGTATAATTATCGTTCAGATATTTCGACAACTCTGGGTTTTTTAAGTTCTGATTTAAAACCTGACAATGCGAACAATCAGGATGAAAACATTCTATAAGTATACTCTTCCCTGTCTTTAATGCGGTTTTCTTTGCTTGCTCAAAATCCGTTTGCCAACTTATCTGGCAAAAAACATTGGTAGCAAAAAGTAGAAGTAAAAATGAAGAAAATACAGACTTTTTCATTTACATCATGGATTAGTTCTTTTGAAATGGTATATTGTTGAATAACAATATTTGCATCTGACCTCTTTTAGAATTTTCGAGTATTTGAGACATATATCCTATTTCTACTCTGAGGTTCTTATTGATTACATAACCGAGTCCGCCATACAGACGATTACGGTCAAAAACATTGGCTTTGGAATTGATAAACAGCTCATGACTCATAGATAAATAAACAGCTTGAGGTGCCATGGTTTTTTGAGTAACAGGAATGTTGATACTTAAGAAATAACGAAACCTAAGTCTAACGTTATCATTATAAAATCGTTGCTCGGTTCTGTATCTGTGTTGCGTAAAAACTCTACCAAAACTCTGCCTAGTTATAAACTGTTGAAAAATTCGATGTTCGTCAAAATCGGTCTTTTCATCTGAATTCGCAATGTAGTTATGAGTGTTTATGAATCCATAACCCAATAGCAAATTGTTATTTTTCTCACTAAAATTATATCCGAGTCCTGTTCGAAACAAAAGCTGTTGCGTGTCACCAATAAAATTATAGCTTCGATATTGAATTTCACTGTGTAAATTCCATTTTCCCTTAAACGCTTGATTTCCAAAATAAACCAGCCAGTTGCCTGTATCTGACGATTGGGCAAACAGTGAAACTGCTATAAATTGAAGAAATAATAGTGTTATTAATTTTTTGAAATTCATAATGGTTAAAAACTATCACATTCCAAATATGACAAATCAATTGGTGCTATAAAAGTGACTATGAAAGATTGTTAAAATAGCTCAAATAGCCATTCTATTTTTTCTTCTTTTTTTTAACTTCCATTGCCTTTTCAAACTCCGCAATCTCTTTAAAAACGTCCTTGTAAGTCTTTTGGTCTGCCTCTGAAAAAATTATAGTTTCTTGATAGTCCAAATCCTCTAATTTTTGAGTAGAAATAGAATGCCCTATATAATCTTCAATCGCATCCAACATCGGACGTTCTTCCATACTACAAAAAGACAAGGCTCTTCCTTTCAGTGTTCCCCTACCGGTTCTACCAATTCGGTGAACATAGTTTTCAGGAACATCTGGCAAATCGTAGTTGATAACATAATCTACGTTGGGAATATCCACTCCTCTAGCACTCACATCTGTAGCAATAAGTACCTTCAACTGTCCAATTTTAAGCCTTTTCATGGTATCATTCCGCTCTTGGTGAGTTTTCCCTGAGTGAATAGATTCTGTAACTAAGCCCACACGATCCATCGCTGCCACTACCCTATCTGCACGCACTTTGGTACGAACAAACACCACTAGTTTTTTCTCTGGATTTTGCTTGATAAAACGCTCCAGAAAGAATCGCTTATCATCCATCTCTATCAGTATCATCGAATGACTGATGTTTTTGGAGATGGGGTCGTCGGGCGAGATTTGAATTCGAATGGCATTCTTTACAATAGAATACGCTAGTTTTTTTATCTTTTCATCTATAGTAGCGGAGAAAAAAAGCGTTTGTTTGTTTTTGGGCAAAAATCGCATGACGTCTTCTATATCTTTATAGAATCCCATGTCCAACATTCTATCGGCCTCGTCAAGGATAAGAAACTCCGTCCCTCTAAAGTCTATATATCCTTGAGCACGAAGATCAAACATCCTGCCCGGCGTAGTTATCAAAATATCCACGCCTTTTTGAAAAGCGGCTATCTGTGGATCTTGGTCTGTGCTACCAAACAAGGCCAGAATACGCAGTTTGGTATATTTGGCTATTTCTTTAAAAACCTCAGCAATTTGTTGAGCAAGTTCATGGGTTGGCACCATTACTAAAGCCCGCACAGAGCCTTTTGCAAACCACTCAGGTGGGTTGCTATGAAGAATATTTATAACCGGAATAGCAAAAGCTGCTGTTTTACCTGTACCAGTTTGTGCAATAGCAAGCACATCTTCGCCCTTCAGAATATTGGGAATAGCCTTAAACTGGATATCAGTAGGCTTTTTGAATCCTTTCTCTGCTAAACTTTTCTTTATGTCATGCGATATTCTGTAATCGTCAAATTTCATTAATCGCCAAAAGTTATAATGTTATCGTTCTTCTTTTTGGGTTTGTGCCAATCTCTCGGAGCTTTGTCAATTCTTTGGCCTTCTTTATCCTTATTGGCCTCAGAGACCACAATTGCTCTACCCATTTGATCAGAACCATTCAACTTCTTTATAGCAGCGGTTCCACTTTTTCTGTCTCCCATTTCAACAAAACCAAAACCTTTGTTCTGCCTGGTGGTTTTGTCTATTACTATTTTGGCAGATTTCACTTCGCCAAATGGTGAAAACAAATCTACCAAATCTTGGTCTTTAAATTTGAAAGGAATGCTACCTACAAAAATGTCCATATCTCAATTTCTTTTATCAGTTTGTTAATTTTCTAAATATTTCCTCGAGTGTTCCACCGTCTTTCTTAAGGTTTTCTAAAGTGTCATCGGCCACTAAGTTTCCTTTATTGATTATAATGACCCTGTCACAAATAGCCTCTACTTCTTGCATAATGTGGGTGCTGAGTATAATCGTCTTGTTTTTTCCAACTTCTTTAATCAGCTTCCTTATTTCTACCAATTGGTTTGGATCTAAACCCGTTGTTGGCTCATCAAGTATCAATACTTCTGGATCATGAATTAAAGCTTGAGCGAGTCCTACTCTCTGCCGATATCCCTTAGAAAGTTGCTCAATTTTCTTATGTTTCTCAGGCATTAGTCCAACCATCTCAATAACTTTTGCAACTTTTTCTATAAGCACAGTTCCTTTCAAACCAAACATACCACCAACAAAGCTCAAATATTCTGTTACGTACATTTCTAAATACAAGGGATTGTGCTCGGGCAAATAACCAATTTTACTTTTCGTAACTAAAGAGTCAACAGTGATGACATCGCTATCCAATTGAGCCTCTCCCGATGTTGAATTTATGTATCCCGCGAGTATTTTCATGGTTGTCGATTTCCCAGCACCATTTGGTCCTAAAAATCCCAATATTTGCCCTTTTTCTATCGAAAAAGAAATATTGTTAACAGCCGTTTGGCTTCCGTAAGTCTTTGTCAGCTGATTTACTGATATGGCCATAAAAATAGTTAAGAAAAAAATTTCACAAAATTAATCATTAATTCCTTAAAACACGTGATAATTAGCCATTATGATACTGCCACACGCATAGTTAAAAAGTGTTAAAGCTCTTTCGTTATTCTGTTAAAAAACCTAGTTTTGGAAAATCAAATATCTGAAAATTGAATCGAATTAATGTTTTGATTGGATTAATGCTTTTGGCATTGGTTTCTTTAATAGCCTTCCAATGGTATTGGATAGAGAATGCTATTGCCGAAAAAAATGAGCAGTTTGACAGAAAAGTAAATGAAATATTGAGAGAAACCTCTCGACAAATAGAAAAACAAGAGGTCATATTTATGGCCAAACAAAGAATAATTCAAGAGGAAAAAAATCGGTTACTAAATATTTCAAAACCTAAAAAGAGAGTTTCTCGTAAAAAACCTGAAATTGTAAAACATACAAACATCACTTCTGACACTATTAACTTTGCCTACAACGAGGGTAATCTTCTCAAAATAGATCCTAGACATGTAGTTACGGTAAATGTGAGTCCGAGTTTTGAGCCTAAAAACGATGTTCTGGCAGAACGCATGTATGTTTATCCTGAGCAACAAGGCGAGTATTTAAGGGCATTTTTGGAAGACGAACACCGGACTTTTGAGAAATTCAGGAAAAGATCGATAGAACTTGCAAAAAAACAGAACAATTTAAACGAGCTCTCTAGATTTTTTGAAGAAGATCCTTTCTTTGACTTCTCTGAGCAATTACCTAGATTCAATTTTATTGTTACTGAAGACAACTCATCAGAAAATGCATTTGATCAAGAAATGCAACCAAAAAAATATCTTAAGCCACACAAAAGAACTACTGAAAAGAGTTGGGTATCCGAAAAAAAACAGGAAAAAGTAAATCTGATGAAAGATGTTTTCAAGGATTTTATTATTGGTAAGCGAAGCATTTATGAGCGATTAGGTCATGTTATGCTCGACACATTATTGAAAAAAGAATTTGCTGAAAGTGGAATCAATTTACCCTTTAAGTATAGTGTAAAAGACAACGGAAATATGGTTTTTGCTTCATTTAACAAGGATGAATCTTTTGCCAACTCCAAAACCTATAAAGTAAAGCTTTTCCCAAATGACACCTTTCAGCAAGACCAGACCCTGCAAGTATATTTCCCTGAGAAAGAAAACTATATCTTACGAAACCTTTGGTCGATTTTTGGAAGTTCATTTCTATTAATTGCCTTTGTGGGCGGTATTTTCTACTATTCTGTCAATAGCCTTTTGACTCAAAAGAAACTCTCCAATATCAAAAATGACTTCATAAACAACATGACGCATGAATTAAAAACGCCAGTTTCTACAATTGCCCTAGCTTTGGAGGTTATAAAAGATAAAGAAATTAATAAAAGCCCTGAAAAAACAGAAAGATATCTCAACATAATAACGGAAGAAAACAGACGATTAGGCACTCAAATAGAAAAAGTCCTACAAATAGCAAAGCTTGAAAAGGGGGATTTAAGCCTTAATTTTGAACCTATTGATATCAATGAAGTGCTGGATCAAGTGGTGAAAAACCAAAGTGTTCAGATGGAACAATTCGGAGTGAAACTCAATTTAGACCTTCAAGCCGAAGAAACTAATATTTCAGCAGATAGGGTGCATTTGACAAACATTATTTTCAATCTTATGGATAATGCCATCAAATATTCGAAAGAAAAACCTGAAATCACGATAGCAACAAGTAATACTGAAAAAGGGCTACTTTTAAAAATTTCTGACAAAGGAATAGGCATTCCCAAGGATCAATTGAGCAAAATCTTTGAGAAATTTTATAGAGTTCCCAAAGGTGACCTCCATGATGTGAAAGGATTTGGACTCGGCCTAAGCTATGTTAAAAACATGGTAGAAATGCACAATGGGACGATTTCTGTTAATAGTAAAATTGATGAAGGAACAGACTTTTCGGTGCTGTTGCCTTTGGCTTAAAACGAACCTACGCTTAAATAAACTATATGAATCAAATAAAACTACTGCTCGCAGAAGACGACCATAACTTAGGCTCACTACTTCATGAATATCTCACAGCAAAAGGCTATGATGTGACCTTGGCAAAAGATGGAAACCAAGGTTTAGATATATTTTTAAGTTCAGAATTTGATTTTTGCATCTTAGATGTCATGATGCCAAAAAAAGACGGTTTCTCTTTGGCCAAAGAAATACGAACCAAGAATCCAGATATACCTATAGTGTTTCTTACTGCCAAAAGTATGCCCGAAGACACCATAAAGGGATTTGAAGTTGGAGCTGATGATTATATCACCAAGCCATTTAGTATGGAAGAGCTTTTGGTTAGAATAAAAGCGATTCTAAAAAGATCTAAAAAAGGAGAGATAAACCCCGAAGCTGAAGTTTTCACACTTGGCAAATTTGCTTTCAATTCCTTACAACATGAGCTAAAAAGTGCTGAAGGAACCAGTAAGTTAACCACCAAAGAGTCGGATTTATTGAAGTTATTTTGTCAAAATCAAAACAAAACTGTGAGCCGTAGCTACGCCTTAAAGCTAATTTGGGGGGATGATTCTTATTTTAATGCCCGAAGTATGGATGTATATATCACCAAATTAAGGAAATATCTTAAATCAGACAGCAGCATACAAATCATGAATCTACATGGAGAAGGGTTTAAGTTGGTGTGTTAAAACCACTTAATCAAAGTCCTCAAGCTCAAGAAAATAATCATTAAACCAACCGCTACCATTGCTGGTTTTCTTGGGATTTTATTGATGAAATATGCACCAAGCGGTGCTGCAATAACGCCACCTAGTATTAAACCTGCTATAACTTGCCAGCCATGAATACCCTCGAAAAGTAAAAAAGTAATACCACTAGCAAAGGAAATGGCAAATTCTGCAGCATTTACAGAACCAATGGTATAACGAGGGTCACGCCCACGGCCTATGAGTGTAGAAGTTACGATGGGTCCCCAGCCACCGCCACCAATTGAATCCATGAAACCACCAAAAATAGCCAATAAGCCCAATTGTTTTGTTGGTTTTTTAGGTCGTTTCTTTCTTACGGCTTTTACAATGATAACTATGGCCAAGGCAATCATATAAATCGCAATAAAAGGCTTAATTACGTTTCCGTCTATTACATCTGACAATAAATATGCTCCGATAATTGAACCAATTACTCCAGGAATTATCAGCATCTTGGCCAACTTACGATTAATATTTCCAAATTTATGATGAGAAATAGCAGATGCACCAGTCGTAAACATCTCCGAAACGTGTACTGCAGTACTACTAATTACAGGTGGAACGCCGAAAGATAACAGAAATGATGTTGAGGTGGCACCATAACCCATGCCTAATGTACCATCAACTAATTGGGCAAAAACACCAATTATGAGAAATATAAAAAATTCAGAGGTAAATCCGTCTGCTATTTTTGAAAAAGAAAATTGGCTAGAATAATTATAATAAATAACCGAAAATAACCCAATAAGCAGAAAGCCTGGAATAATATACCACCATTGTGTGCTGGATATTACCGATTTAGTAGTACTATTTTTTGCTGATGCCATTAAAACTTGCGTTAAAATGTTTGCAAATATAGTACGTCCTATTTAATCTACCAAATTAGTAGATTAATAAATTCAAAGACTTGATAATATTTCTCCAGCTTTCTGTAAAGTTGCTTCGTCCTTTGCAAAACAAAAACGTAATACTTTTTCATCAATGCGTTCATGATAAAATACCGAAATTGGAATAGACGCAACACCAAGTTCTTTGGTTAAGTATACTGCAAAATCTACATCATTCTGATCGGTAATTCGCCTATAATTAACGTTTTGAAAGAAACTGCCTTGACTTGGAACAAATTCTAATCTAGAATTGGCAATACTTTTAAGAAAAATATCCCTTTTTTTTTGATAAAAAGTTGGAATTGAAAGATAGTGTGCTTCATTTTTCAAATATTCCGCCAGAGCATATTGAGCAGGAGTAAAAGAACTGAAAGTAAGATATTGATGGATTTTTCTGAATTCAGCACTCAAGGCTTTGGGAGCTAAACAATAGCCAATTTTCCAGCCAGTCACATGGAAGGTTTTGCCAAATGAACCGCATATAAAACTTCTTTCTTTCAAAAATGGGCTTTTACACAATGAATAATGCTCTAAATCATCAAAAATGATATGTTCATACACCTCATCTCCTATCAGATAAATGTTTTTGCCTTGAATTATTTCTGCAAGCTTATCCAAGTCACTTTTTGAAAATACACTTCCTGTAGGATTGTGAGGAGTATTAACAATAATCAGCTTTGTTTTATTGGTAATTTTACTTGCTACATAGTCCCAATTAACTTGAAAATTAGGGTAGTGTAAAGTAATATAAACGGGTACGCCCCCATTGAGTTCTATTGCTGGCAAATAAGAATCATAGGCAGGTTCAAAGACAATAACTTCGTCACCTTTGCTAACTGTAGCCGCTATGGCAGCAAAAATTGCTTCTGTTGCACCTGATGTTATGGTTATTTCATTGTCACTATCATATACTGCTCCATAAAGTTTTTCGGTTTTTATGGATAGTTGTTCTCTTAATGCAGGCAAGCCAATCATGGGGGCATACTGATTAAATCCTCTTTCGGCATATTCTCCCAGAAGCTTGAGAAGCTCAGAGTCAGCCTCGAAATTTGGAAAGCCTTGAGATAAATTTATAGCACCATGCTCAGCCGCAAGGGCCGACATGGTTGTGAAAATTGTGGTGCCGAGATTGGGCAGTTTGGACTTGAACATCTATTTTACAACCGAAAATACTTTATACCAATCTTCGTGTGAAAGTTTCACTTCTGTAGCTTCGGCAGCATTACGAATTCTTTCCAAACTCAATGAACCAATTATAGGCAATGCACCAAGTTGGATTAGCCAAGCCACGGCCAATTGTTCGATGTTCACATTTTGCTTTTGGGCTATTTCATTCAGTATTTTACGAATTTTTATAGCTTTCTCGGAACCTCCGCTCAGTATTTCGCCACCCGCAAGTGGAGCCCAAACCAATGGCTTGCTGTAAGTTTCTTTTATAAAATCGAGTCTTCCGTCGAAAATAGCATCGGGTTTCAGCAGGTTCATTTCAATGTGGCTGGTCACTATAGGTATCGACAAAAACTTAGAAAGTAGCTTATGCTGGCTATTGTTGAGATTGGCAATTCCGATATGTTTCGCCTTGCCAGTGTGCACAATGTATTCCAAAGTCGCAGCTATTTCTTCTAAGTCAGATATAAAGTCAAGTCCTTCTAGCAAGAAAATATCTATATATTCTAAATTTTGTGCTTCCAAAAACTTATCTAAGCTTTCGAGAAGAAAGCTTCTGGAATTATTGAAATATTCAACGCCATCCTTCTTTTGTAGTCCAAATTTAGCAAAAAGCACTACATCTTGACGTTTTAAACCCAGCTTGTTTATCTCATTAAAAAATATTTTTTGAGAATTTGAGCTTGTCTCATAATTTCCCAAATCAAAGGTATTGATTCCTAAATTCACACAGTGCTCAATTACACTTTTAGCAACTTCGTCTGTAAGAGCACTCTCATTTTCCCAACGCCAAAAACTATAAATTGCTTTGGAAACCTTTGGGCCACTATCACTTATATATATCTTTTTCATCAGTAGATTAATTAATTCCCAAAATTAGCACAGTTATCATTAAGATTTTTTGAATTTTTAAACAAATACTAAAGAATTTTAATCGTAACCAACATCTGACCAAAATGTCGGGTGGTATGTTCGGCAGCATGAAACAAAAGGCCAATTACAGTAGATGGCAACATTTTCCGGCCTACAAATCTTGTTTCGTTTAAGGTTTCTGGATTAGTATTTTTCAGTTGCTCAAGAGATTTAATTACTTGTAAATCAAATGCTTTCAATAATTCTTTTGAGCCTGTATCAATGTTTTCTATCCCTTCATTTTTCAGGAACACCATTTGTTCGTCTGTCAGGCTGTTTCCTTCTGCATAAGTGAAAAGCCTGTCCAAAACTCCAGTAAGGTGATTAAGATGGAAACCCAAAGAAGCCACATTTCTGGGTCTATCCCATAGTTTCTTTTCATCAAAGTCTATGAAAACCTCCTTCAATTCTTTTTGAACTTGAAGTAATGCATGTGCAACTGGTTGCAAAAGCAGGGGTATTTCAGGAACAGCTCCCTTCAACCAATATTCTAAATCATCCATTTTCTAATTCTTTTTTTGAGATAAAATAAGTAAAAGCTCCAAAGGCTAAAATCCCTAGTCCGATTATACTTTCAAATGGCTTATCATAAATAATGAAAGCAAGAACAAACAAACTAAAAACTACATAAAAGTATTGAATAAATGGACTCCATGGACTTTTGAACCCATTCGAGTTCCTTTTGATTTTTAAAAAACTTGCTACCGCCAAAGTTCCCATTAATTGAAGTAAAAAAGAGGTGTATATCAAGACTTGTTGTAAACTTCCCGACAAAAGTAAAATCAAAATGACCAAACATTGAAACCAAATGGCCCTTACTGGAATATCATGGGCATTTAAAGGTCTTAGCCAGCTCCACAAATTGTAGTGTTTCGCCATGGCATGAATAATTCTAGGGCCAATCCAAACGTATGAACTCATTGTAGCGATCAACTGAAGACCGATTCCTGCACTTATCCAAGGCATACTTGATTTTCCTAAAACATTTTGAACAGAAATAATTGCAACTTCGGCTTGTCCTTCTAACTGAAGAAGAGTTCCAAATCTAAGAAAGACGATTTGAAGCAAAACATAAACCAACATAACGGCTAAAGTACCCATTATTAAGGCTCTAGGGAGGTCTTTTTGCGGGTTTCTTATTTCTCCCACAATGTATGCGGCAGCATTCCAGCCTGTATAAGCATAAGTAACATATAATAAGGAAACTGCAAATCCAGACTTTGAAATCTCTGAAAGAAAAGAGGTTTCTAAATTCAAGGCATTTTCTTCTGTTGAAGGAAACCACAATCCTACACCCAACAAAAACAGCACAAAAAGTAGTTTAAAAACGGTCGCACTTATTTGAAAGAAACTGCTGTGTTTAAGAGATAATGTATGAAAAAGAGAAACCCCAACAATAACCAAAACTATATACCATCGCAAATTTGGAATATGGAAAGGAGACAAATAAGCCTCCATAGCTAACCCAGCTATTGCAACTGGAGCCGAAAATCCAACAATCAACGAAGTCCAAGCAGACAAATAGCCCAAAAATGGACTAAATCCTTCACTTATAAAAACATAATCACCGCCAGATTTATTATAATGAGTGCCTAACTCCGCAAATGTAAACGCACCAATTAAGGCCAAAACACCACCAAGAATCCACAATAAAACAATACTCCAAACATTCTGAACCTCCACCAACTGGTACCCTAGACTAGTAAAAACGCCCGTACCAACCATATTGGAAATTACCAGCATCAAAGCAGTTTTCCATCCAATCTTGTGCGTTTTGGACATAAAAAAATGGTATTATTAAAACTAGAAAGTAAAGCTAGGAAATCTGTTCATAAAATGTCTTTTTGAAATTACATTTTCGAAAAATAATACCCTAAATTCGTAATCTAAAATTATAACAACCTTGAAACATTCAATCTTAACTTTTACGATTATCATATTCTCCATTTTCACTTCAACTGCCCAAAAAATCAATTTCATGACATTTAATATTCGATACAATACCGAAAAAGATGGTATCAATAAATGGGACAATAGAAAAGACCGAGCAGCTGAAATGCTTAAGTTCTACGAAGTTGATTTTTGTGGTATGCAAGAAGCCTTAAATGGCCAAATCAACGATTTGCAAGAACGTTTACCTGAATACAATCATTTTGGAGTCGGACGTGATGATGGAAAAGAAAAAGGAGAATTTTCTCCTATATTTTACAACAAGACTAAGTTTAAACTACTTAAACAAGAGACCTTTTGGTTAAGTGAAACTCCCGAAAAGCCCAGCAAAGGTTGGGATGCCAACCTCCCCCGAATTGTCACTTGGGGCTATTTTAAAGATTTAAAGTCAAAAGCTAAATTTTATGTTTTCAATACGCATTATGACCATATTGGTAAAATGGCCAGATCTGAAAGCTCTAAACTAATTTTAAAGAAAATCAAAGAAATTGCAGGAAGTGAAAACGCCATTTTGATGGGAGATTTTAATGCTACACCTGGCGACGAGCCCATTAAAATAATCATGAACGGACTTACCGAATCTTCCAAATTAAGTGAAACACCACATTTTGGACCAGAAAGTACTTTTAATGGTTTTGAAGGTAAAGAACAAGACAACCGCAGAATCGATTATGTTTTTGTCAATAATCCAAAACTCAAAGTCCTCAAACATGCAACTTTGACGAACACTTGGGCAGGGTTATTTGCTTCTGATCACCACCCAGTAATGGCTGTTATTTCTTTAGGCAAAAGGTAGAGTTTGTATACGTTAAAACCACAAGTCCCAGAAAATTTTTCTGGGACTTGTGGTTTATTTTTAACACAATATTCAAAATTTATACTACTTAAATTTTCCAAAACCGAAAACCAACCCTCCATTAAACATAAAACCACTTTGATAAGAAGCCCAAATATTTAATGGTCCAACTCTAAAACCCAATTGAGGCGTAACTTGGAATTTAGTACCTGATTCTTCGTTAGAAGTATTTCCAGTATCATCAACACTTGCACTTACACCTGAGTTTAAGCCAACTTGAAGTCCAGCAAAGGGCTTAAACTTATTGGTAAGAAAATAATATTTACCTTGAACACCATAACGTACTCCTCCTTCCACAGACGCACTTGTCTCGTCTCCACTTCCACCAACGCCCATACCTAAATAGACACCAGCATCAAACTTGGGTTTTGGAGCATAGGAAACGTCCACTAAATGAAGAGCCAGCCTAGCACCGTTGGCACTTCCACCAGCTCCAATGCCCAATAAACCGACTCTAACTACTTGTGCAGAAACGCTCAAAGAGCAAATAATCATAATTGTAAATAATGTGAATGAATTTTTCATAAAATTTTATTTAGTTGTTTAATATTACAAATATTAAAATAATAAAATGTTTAAAAAAATAAATTACATCAATCGGAGATTTGAAAAACCGTGGTATTTAGTTGGAAAGTAGACAATATTTATTAAAATTTAATGCAAATAATAAAAGTATTAACTGATTATTAATATATTAGAAAAATATCTTCGTAGGTAATTTCCAAAAACAATTATTTTGTTTTTTTTAATGAAATACAGATATAATATAATGAAATAAAACGATTCAAAAGTTGAACTACCTAATAAAATTTCTAAAAACTTACCGAAGTTTAAATCCAAAAGTTTATTTCCATCAATAAAATCCATACTTTTTAAAAAATTTTAATAACTTTACATTTCAACCAAAATTGAGTACAAATGAAAAATGGTTTTTCTCTTATATTAATGTTTTTAAGCGTTTTAACACTAAAAGCACAACACAATATCATTCCTGCTCCAGTGAGTTTCCAAAACACCAATGGCATGTTTGTGATGGATAATAAAACCAGTATAGATTTGAGAGCGAATAATACTGAGTTAAGGAAAATGGCTGAAAACTTCCAGATGTTCTTAAAAAATGCAGGAATAAATATCAATTTTAAATCAGTACCCAATCCCGACAAGAGTAATAAGGCCATTATTTTGGACTTATTAAAAACCAAAGACTCGTCGATTGGGGATGAAGGTTATCTTTTGGAAGTTAAAGATAATACCATCGAAATTTTGGCGAATACAAAAAGTGGAATCTTTAATGGACTTCAAACCTTAAGACAACTGCTACCAAAAGATTTTGAATCAAATGACCATCCAATGGGAATAGCTATGGTGATGGGTTGTAAAATTAAAGATTATCCCAGATTTGGCTGGAGAGGATTGATGTTTGATGTGAGTCGTCATTTCTTTACAGTGGATGAAGTGAAATCTTACATTGACAAAATGGCTCAATACAAATTTAATGTATTTCACTGGCACTTGACAGATGACGAAGGTTGGAGAATAGAAATAAAATCCTTGCCAAAGCTTACTGAAATAGGTGCATGGAGAGTGGAACGCTTTGGTAGGTTTGGCGATACCCGTCCACATCCCAAAGAAGGGGAAAAAGCTACTTATGGGGGCTTCTATACGCAAGAGCAAATCAAAGATGTAGTTAAATACGCTGCAGAAAGAAACATAACAATAGTACCAGAAATAGACATTCCTGGACATAGCATGGCAGTTTTGGCTGCTTATCCTGAACTCTCTACATTGAAAAAACAAACTTCGGTAAATCCAGGGGCAAAATTTGCTGAATGGTACGCTGATGGTAAATTTGAAATGCTAATTGAGAACACGCTTAACCCTGCCGATGAAAAAGTCTACGACTTTGTAAATAAAATAATGACCGAAGTAGCTGCTCTTTTCCCTGGCCAATACATTCATATGGGTGGTGACGAAAGTTATCACGGATTCTGGGAACGAGATGCTACTGTACAGGCATTTATGAAAAAGAACAACATAAAAGACACCCATGAATTACAAAGTTATTTTGTAAAACGTGTTGAAAAAATTGTTAGCAGTAAGGACAAAAAGCTGATTGGATGGGACGAAATTCTGGAAGGAGGACTTGCTCCAGGAGCCGCTGTAATGAGTTGGAGAGGCATGAAAGGTGGTATAGAAGCTGCAAAAATGGGCGTTCCTGTTGTGATGACTCCTACTACTTATGCCTATATAGATTACACCCAAGGAGATAAAAGCGTGGAAAATCCAATTTATGCCGACCTCACGCTTGAAAAAACGTTTGAGTTTGAACCAGTCCCAGAAGGCGTAGATGCCAAATACATTTTAGGAGGACAAGCGAACCTTTGGACGGAAGTCGTTCCAAATCTACAGTTTGCGTTTTATATGACCTATCCACGTGCATTTTCTACAAGTGAAACACTTTGGAGTCCGAAAGAAGCAAAAAACTGGAATAGCTTTATAATTAGAACCGAATCTCATTTTTTAAGATTTGATGCCGCTAAAATCAACATTTCAAAGGCAGTATATGAGCCAATAGTGAACATAAAAAAAGACTCGGGGAAAATTTTAGTGGACTTAGCTAATAATGTGCCAAACACTGAAATATATTATAGCATAGACAATACCTACCCAGTAAATTATGCCAAAAAATACACAATACCATTTGAAGTACCTGAGGCAAATTTGAATCTTAGAGTGCAAACTTTTAGAAATGGACAATCATTGGGAAGAGAGCTGATAATACCTTATAGTGAGATAGTTAAAAGAGCCAAATAGACATTATTGTTGATATATTTTATTGAGGGTAATCATAAAAGATACCCTCTTTTTTTTTGTCAAAAATGGATAACCAAAGCCCTAATAAATTGTGAATAAAAACTGAAAAACTGAAATAATTACATAAAAACCTGATTATACGGCACAATAGTTGTTGCGATAATGAATACATAATCAAAAATAATCGAGTGATATGTTTATAAACTTTACACTAGTATTCACAATACTATTACACAATTTCTATGTCAGTTTTGCTCCAAGCAACAATCACATTATCAAACGCTACAACATCCATGGAATCGATGTATCGCATCACCAAAGGAGTGTGGATTGGGAAAAAATAGCTGACCATGATGATTTTAAGGTTAGTTTTTGTTTCTTGAAAGCCACTGAAGGTTCTACATTTCAGGACACGAAATTCAAAACTTACTGGAACGAATGTAAGGAAGCAGGCATAACAAGAGGGGCATATCATTTTTATCATCCGACAAGAAGTGCCACAGATCAAGCCAAAAATTTCATAAAATCTGTAAAACTAGCTGATGGAGACCTTGCACCTGTACTGGATTTTGAGAAAGATTCAAAATCAGCCAATGTGGCTTCAGTAAGGAAAAATCTCTTAAAATGGCTTCAAACGATTGAAAAACATTATGGGGTAAAGCCAATTAATTATACCAATACTTCTATATACAAAAAGTACATAAAGGGTCATTTTAAAGACCATCCCCTTTGGCTGGCCGATTACAAATCTGGAAATATTCATTCATTGGTAAGAAGCCCAAATCTAAAAATTTGGCAATACTCTCAAACAGGTAGAGTAAGTGGTATTACTGGAAATGTTGATATAAATGCTTTTTTAGGAGCTGAAGAAGAATTTGAAAAACTTAGATTAGGAAGCGAATGATCTAAAATACACCTAAAAATTTCAGTATCAAATCCTGCTTTTCTTAGGTAACATATATTTACAAGCTGTCCAAGTTTCATCAATGGCACTTACTTTGACGTCTACATAACCATTTTGTGTAGCAATAAACTTAGCTGAGTGATAATCAACATCGGTAGCCACTTTGGAGGTCTTTTTGGGCCATGAAATCCAAATCATGCCGTCAGGTTTGAGCCGAGAAACATTCTTTTGAAAAGATTTTTCTAAATCACTTAGCCTGCATTCGAATAGGTGTATAAAATCGGCCAATTGCTCCTGTTCCGCTTCTTCCACATCTGGTACTTCTATCAACAAATCGAAATAGTTTTCAGGGATATTGACCAAAATTACTTTTTGGCCATCCTTTAGTCCAAGTTTTTTGAAAAGAGGGTTGGGCATAATTTCACTTATTAGTCAAAAACAATTTCCATTGTAAGTTTTCTAGTATTCCATTATTAGAATTTCCACTTTCTATCAAAAGCTTCATTGAAAACTTTGTAGTTTCCAATTCGAAAGTGGTGGATTCAATACCTAGTTCGGTTGAATTTTCATTCTTCAATTTGTTAATATCAAAATTCACTTTTTCTTTTTTCCCAATAATAAATGTCAAAATATCCTGCTCTAGTTTCCAAGATAATGAATCCTTCTCAATTATAATAGCTCCTTTTTCTCCACCATGTTCCCTTGAATCTACAAAAAAATCAGCTTTATTTAAATCATAAAAACTAGGTCTCTTGACGCTAAAATATTTATATATATCAAAACTCTTTTTCTGAGGAAGATTAATCAATTTGTAAATTAATTGAGCCCTTTGGAAATCGTTTTTCTCCGCCGTCAATTCATCAAATTGTTTTTCGGTCAAATAATCTTTAAGATTTCCTGGATGACTTTCAGCTAAATATTCGAGGGCTGCATAAAGTCTATCTTGATTCATGCTGTCAAGTGTAAAATTAAAAGGAACAATGATTTTACCAGCTTTAAGCAATTTGTTTTTTATCAATACTTCCTTCATCCGACCAATTTGATTTGTCCTTGAACTCTGAAAAGCATTGTATGGAGCAAATATCCCTATCAGACCCAAAAGCAAAAGTGAAAGTGGAATTATTTTAATATTATCAACCTTGGAAAAAGAAAAATAAATAGCAATACCTAACATCCAAACCGCCAACATAGCCACAAAATACCGAGGCTCAGTAAGTCCATACTGGGAGATTCTAACATAAATAGCCACCAACATGAGACCCACCAACGGAATCAATATCCAGTAATAGGCCTTGTTATAACTGTGAATCCAATTATTCAGATTTTTTAGTGGATAAATAAGTAAAAATGCCAGTATGCCGAATATTGCACTTGCTAAAACCATGATACTTACCAAGCCTTTTGGCAATGACCATGCTAAAATAATTTTGCCTTCATAGGCTAATAAAATTGCCAAAAATATGGCTACCAGTGGCAGCAACACATACTGAGTAAAGAACTTCAAACCTAAAGGATACGAAGTTTCTTTATCAATTTGCTCTAAAGCGGGCAATTTAGAAGTAAAAATAAGCGTATTGAAAAATCCGTTCACCCCAAACCAAATATACACAAACCAATCGTCTACCAATTTAACCTCAAAGAGATTTTGGACACCCGACACAGCCAAAACCAAGCCCGCACTTAATGTAAACGTATATAAAAATGCAGTGAGAATATTGATCAATAGCGTTTTGTTATATTGCCAAAAACCTGATGAATTTTTAGTGAAAATATATGGAGCTACCGAAACAAGCAAATGAAAAACGATAACCAAAACTCCCAAACGAATCAGAAAAGATTTGTTATTAAAAATATCTACGACCTCAGGAAAACCAAGAAAATAAAAAGTTAAAATAGCTAATACGCTTAACCCTAAAATCAAAAATCTAGGTGTTTGTTTTCTTTCCTCAAATATTTCTGCACTAAAAAACATGGGTAAAAACAAGCCAAATGTGACGGCAATTTTCTCCAAAACTTTGCTGTGAACCTCGTCTTTGGCAATGAGAATAACACAAACCGTAGCCACCAAACTACAAAGCAATGTAAGTGGAAACCTTCGGAAGGATTTTAGAAAAGACCCAAAAATAGATTTGAAGTTTTCGGAAGAAAAAATAATAGCCATTTTTTGAGGGTTTTAATGTTCAAATAAAACATATTTTTTTCTGAATCGGATATTTAAGATTAATTTTAATGCTTCCAATCAATTATAAAACCAAAATGAAAACTTCAAAATACTTTATATTTTTTGCTCTATTTTTTACGGTTTTGAGCTGTAAAACTTCCCAAATGTCTTACCCCAAGCCAATATTTCCAGTTCCAACGGCTGATCAGCTTGCATGGCACGAGTTAGAAACTTATGCATTTATCCATTTCACAACCAATACTTTCACAGGCAAAGAATGGGGATATGGTGACGAAAGCCCAAGCATATTTAATCCAACTGATATGGATGTTGATTCCTGGGTAAAAACCATAAAAGACGCCGGCCTAAAAGCAGTGATTTTAACTTGCAAGCACCACGATGGCTTTGTGCTTTGGCCAAGCAAATTTACTTCGCATTCTATTGCCGCCAGTCCATATAAAAACGGCAAAGGTGATGTGGTTAAAGAAGTCTCAGAAGCTTGCAAAAAATATGGTTTAAAGTTTGGTGTGTACCTCTCGCCATGGGATAGGAACCGAGCCGATTATGGTTCACCGAGTTATATAGAATATTATAGAAACCAACTTAAGGAGCTTTTTGCAGCCTATGGCCCCATCTTCGAAATGTGGTTTGATGGAGCCAACGGCGGAGATGGATACTATGGCGGAAGTAAAGAAACGAGGAAAATAAATGGAAAAACCTTCTATGATTGGCCGAAAACCATCGATCTGGTACGTGGACTTGAACCCAAAATATTGTTTTTCTCTGATGCGGGCCCTGAAATTCGTTGGGTCGGAAATGAACGCGGATTGGCTGGCCGGACAAATTGGAATAATATTAGCAGAGACACACTATACGCTGGCAAGGCAGGCATTGAAGGTGTATTAAACACAGGCCATGAGAATGGTAAAGACTGGGTACCCGCTGAAGTGGATGTGAGCATAAGACCGGGCTGGTTTTATCATGCTGAAGAAGATTCTAAAGTAAAAACGCCAGAACAATTGTTTGAAATCTATTTGACTTCGGTAGGAAGAGGTTCTAATTTGCTGTTGAATATACCACCTGATAGACGTGGTCAAATTCATGAAATTGATGCAAACAACTTGCTGGCTTGGAAGAAGCTCATCAATGAGAAGTTTTCAAAGAATTTAGCCAATGATGCAAAAGTGTCCGTTTCATCAAAGTTTAGTAATAAACAAAAGCCACAGAACTTAATCGATGGCAATGCCAAAACCTATTGGGCTGCAGCTGAAGGGTCTAAAAATGCCTCAGTGGAATTAGATTTTGGCAAAAACCAACTCATAAATTTTGTTGAATTACAAGAATATATAGCTTTGGGTCAGAGAGTTAAGTCATTCTCCCTAGAGATTTGGGATGGCAATAACTGGAAAGAAGTAGCAACTGAAACCACCATCGGCTACAAACGAATTATTAAAATAAATGAAACTCAAACTCAAAAAATTCGAATTAAAATCAACGATTCAAAAGCTGAGGTAATTCTTGGCGAAATTAGAGTTTGGTAAAAACAAAAACATTCCTTCAAATTAATCATTTGAAGGAATGTTTTAAAGAACTATTCTATTTAATTAAACTATTCTTTCTAGGTTAATCTCTGTGTTAGGTCTGATAATAAGTGGCACTTTTTCTACTTTAACATTGCTGGCGTCCAAACCAAACCATTTGTGCTCAGGTGTGGTGAATTGCTTAATGAAGAAATAGGTTTCCATTATCAACTTCTCAAAAAATGGCAATTTGTTGTCATAAGATAAGTACTTTTCTAAAACTACAAACCTAAAATCACCAATCACATTTTGCTTGCTCAAAGATTCATATCGGCTGGTAATATCTACTTCTCCAGATTTTACTAAATCTTCTACAACCTTTCTGAAATACAAATTGATTTTCTGTTCTACCCTAAAACCTAATTTAAAGTTAACTTTAATAATATCGTCTTTGGCAATTACATCCACTTTATATTTTCTTGTATATGGCTCATCAGTGGTATCTACATGAACAAACCAAAATATATCTGCTCTTTTGGGTCTTTTTTCAAGAATAGAATACATCACTTTTGATTCAATGTCCGTTACCCTGTTTGCATTCGACATAAAAATCAAATGAGTAGCATATTTCGGAATACTCACGTCCTCACTTAATTCTTTCAGAGCTGGAATATACTTTTCAAGTTTTACGTATTCAGTTAATCTATTTTTTATTTTGCTTGACCTATACCACACTATCATGATTCCAGCTATGCAGGTTGCTATCAATAAAGAAACCCAACCACCATGTGAGAATTTCAATAAATTAGCCGCTAAAAAGCTCGATTCTATGGTTATGTAAACTATTAAAAACAAACCCACCCATAGCTTATTGAATTTGTGGGTATAAAGATAAACAACCGCCAATATGGTGGTCATCATCATAGTAATGGTGATAGCAAGACCATAAGCGGCCTCCATGTTGGTAGATTTTTCAAAATACAACACGATACCAATACAACCTGCCAACAAAAACCAGTTGATCGAAGGAATATAAAGCTGCCCTTTTTTGTCAGAAGGGTAATTCAACTTAACTTTTGGCCAGAAATACAGCCTGATACCCTCAGAAATGAGTGTGTAAGAACCTGTAATCAAAGCCTGACTAGCTATGATGGCAGCAGCCGTAGCAATAAGAATGGCAGGTAGCAGAAACCAATCTGGAACAACTTCATAAAATGGTTTTCTATCGCCCAAATATGTACCATGCTGAGATATTGCCCATGCACCTTGTCCAAAATAATTTAACAATAAAGTGGTTTTTACAAAAATCCAGCTTACACGGATGTTTTTGCGACCGCAATGTCCTAGATCAGAATATAATGCCTCCGCTCCAGTGGTACATAAAAATACCGAACCCAATAACCAAAAACCATCTTTATGGAAAAACAAAAGCTTATAGGCATAATAAGGGTTAATAGCTTTGAAAATAGCTGGATTGTGAATGATTTGAGATACACCCAGCACGGCAAGCATTGCAAACCAAATTAGCATAATAGGCCCAAATGCTTTGCCAACAATGTTTGTTCCTAATGACTGAATTAGAAATAATACTGTAAGTATGGCAATTACAATTGGAATAGTTTGGATTTCAGGGTATTTGATTTGCAAACCCTCAATAGCTGAGGAAACTGAAATCGGTGGCGTTATAATACCGTCAGCTAAAAGAGCAGCTCCACCAATAATAGCAGGAACTGTTAGCCACTTGGCGTGACGACGAACCAAGGCATATAGAGCAAAGATTCCTCCTTCACCACGATTGTCGGCTCTAAGAATCAGTATTACATATTTTAAAGTAGTCTGAAGAGTTAGCGTCCAAAAAATTAAAGATAGAGAGCCAAAAACAAGTTCTTCGTCAATAATTTCTTTTCCAATAATGGCCTGCATTACATAAAGTGGAGAAGTTCCGATATCACCAAAAATGATTCCTAAAGTGACTAATAAACCGCCGAGGCTTAAATTGTTTGTATCGTGATGTTCCTTAGACATAGTTTTTTTAAAAAAAGTGTGCAAATGTAAGCTAAATTTTTATTTTAAAAATTTATTTTGTTTTATAATTATATAAACAAATTGGTCAACTTTAGAAATTTATTATCAAGCTTTTAATGCAAAAGAGAAGACCGAAGCCTTCTCTTTTTGATATAAAAAATTATTAGTTCATTTTCAATCCTTGTCCATCTGATTGAGATTACTGTTTCTTTGACCATATATGAAGAATACAATCAATCCTATCAATAGCCATGCAATAGCTAATTTTTGAGCCAAACCATTTAACAAAGCGATTAGTCCAACATTGGTGATAATTCCCAATGGAGCTATCAATTTAAGCATTGGGGTTTTAAAAGGACGCTCTCTATTTGGGTCTTTTATTCTGAGTATCAACACAGCAAGACATACCATTGCAAATGCAAACAAAGTACCGAAACTGGTCATATCACTCAAAACACCAATAGGTGTAAAAGAAGCAACCAATGAAACTACTAATCCTACAAGGATTGTACTTTTCCAAGGAGTTTGAAAATTTGGATGAATTTGTTTGAAGAATTTTGGTAATAAGCCATCTTTTGCCATTCCAAGGAATACCCTAGTTTGACCCAACATCATAACCAACATTACTGAAATCAAACCAGTTGTGGCTGCAGCCGTAATTATTAGAACAGCCCAAGGTTTTCCCACATGATCAAATGCAAATGCCACTGGAGCTTTTAGTGCATCCCCAGTAATTTCTTTATAGTTGATCATTCCTGTAAGCACCAATGAAACCATTATATATAGTACAGTACATATCAACAATGAAGCAATTATAGCAAATGGCACATCTTTTTTAGGATTAATGGCCTCACCCGCCGAAGTAGAAACCACATCGAAACCGATGTATGCAAAAAATATAGCCGCTGCACCACTTAAAATACCTCTGATACCGTATGCCTCTGCCGATGTTCCATCTTCATGTGTAACCATTTCTGGCTCTGGAATAAATGGATGCCAATTGTCGGCATTCACATAAAATGCTCCAACAATAATTACAAAAAGTATAGCTGCAAGTTTAAGAACCACAATAAGATTGTTGGTATTTCTAGCTTCCTTAATTCCTTTGACTAAAATCCATGTAACAACCCATGTTATAATAAATGCAGGTAAGTTGAATGCAAATGAAGATGGTTCTAAATTATTATTTGTTGCATAACTAGCAGCAGAAAATGGATCATTCCTTAAATAATAGGGAATTTCAATTCCAAATAAGTTGATGAGTTTATTAAAATACCCTGACCAACTCACCGCTACTGTCATGGCTCCCATGGCGTATTCTAATATTAAGCCCCATCCAATTACCCAAGCGAACAATTCACCAATTGTTCCATAAGCATAAGCGTAAGCTGATCCTTCAACTGGTAGCATGCCAGCAAACTCGGAATAACAAAGAGCTGCAAAAACACAGCCTATACCAGCAACTATAAATGACAATGCCAATGCAGGCCCAGCGTGATAATGTGCGGCTGTACCTGTCAAAACAAATATACCTCCACCTATAATACCCCCAATACCAATTGCTGTAAGACTCCACTTACCCATCACGCGTTTCAACTGGTTGTTCTTTATATCAGCCTCGTAAGCGGACATTGGTTTTTTACGCCAAATACTTTTTTCCATATTTCTAGTTTTAGAGTTTATTAATAAATCAAATGCAATTTAATCTAAAAAATGTTTGTATTGCAATATTGAATATTTAAAAAATAAAGCTCAAATGACAAAATTTATAAATTTCGATTTGGATTGAAAGCAAAAAAAGGTGGATTTCAAGCGATTTGGCGTATTTTTGGTTTAAAACTCCAAATACAATTTAATCCTTTTGTGTGTTTCTAAAGCGATACAATGTTAATAGAACCTACTCCAAGCCTTAAAGTATTCACAATTGTAGCTATCTAAGGTCGTTTGTAGAATTTATTTCTTATGAGAATACCTGTTTTAGTTTTTATCTGTTAGATTTAAAAACTTATTGATTTAAAAATGCTTCAAAAGACCTTTGTTTTATTCCTATTTCCAATCCTTACCTCAGCAATTGGTATAGATACCCTCTCTTTCAGATTAAATAAACAAAGCAACATTTGTATAAAAGCCCGAATAAATAATTCAGACACTTTGACCCTGATGTTCCATACATCTTCTACGGGTGTTACGATTACCAAAGAAAGTTTGAAAGAGAAGATTTTGTTGAAAAATAAACAAAATACCAACATTCAGACATGGGGAGGAAGAGCAGATGCGGAGTTTAGTGAGCACAATACACTATTTATCAATAAATTAACGTGGAAAGATTTAACGATTTTTGTGAACGAGAACTCTGGGCCTGAGACAGACGGCAAGTTTGGTTATGATTTATTCACCAAAAAAATTGTTAGTATAGATTACGACAAAAATTTGATAATGGTGAACGAAAACCTTCCAAAAAACTTGAAAGGGTATCAAAAAATGAATTTGTTTTTTTCAAACGGGAGTATGTTTATTGAGGGCAAGCTAGAAATTGGCGATGAGGTATATCAGGATAAGTTCATGTTTCATTCCGGATATGGTGGAGCTATCCTTTTGGACCCTCAAATAGCCGAAAAGTACAATATGAAATCACTTAAAACTATCAGCACATCTGAGCTTAAGGATTCTTACGGTAATGTTTTCAAGATAGAAACTAAACTACTACCCAAAGCAAAAATTGGCAAAAAAACAATAAAAAATGTTCCTCTAAGCTTTGCCGCAAGATCCTCAGATATTCCCATGAAAGTATTTGGAAACGATCTTTTGAAGCGTTTCAATGTGATTTTTGATTTTCAGAAAAATGAAATTTATCTCAAGCCAAATGGATTAAGGAAGATGAATTATAATATCAAAAAGTGATTGGAACCCTTGTAGAATCTACAATATTGGAGGGACTTTCAATTTGCAGTTCATTCGGGATTAATCGTAAAAGTAGAATTAACCATTATTTGACTTTAATACTGAGGTCAGAATTCAAAACTTTTTTTAAATAGCCAAAAATATTTGTCATTTTATGTCCAATTTTAAATTGGCTGATCGTCATGAATTTGAAAACGATTTTTAAAACATTTAAACATTAAAGAAAATGAACGAATTTATGATGATTTTTAGAAGCGAGTATAACCCAAGTTTTATACCAAGCCCTGAACAAATGCAGGCCAGCATAAAACAATGGCAGGATTGGATTGGTGGCATAGCAGCTCAAGGTAAATTTGTGAGTACCAATAGACTGAGCTCAGTTGGAAGCAAAGTACTGAAGCCAAACAATGTGATTACTGACGGCCCTTATGCCGAGATAAAAGAAATTGTAGGCGGTAACATAGTCGTAAAAGCAAACAATTTGGACGAAGCCATACACTTGGCCGAAGGATGCCCGATTTTATTTGTAGGTGGTCATGTGGAAGTTCGTGCTGTAATACCAATGTAAAATGCTTGAGCATATTTTGATCCAATCATTATTCAAGACAGAGTATAGAAAAATTGTTTCTGTACTCTGTCGTGGTTTTGGATTAAAATACATCGAGATAGCTGAAGATCTCACCAACGACACTTTTTTATTAGCCACCGAAACCTGGACACAAAAGGGGGTTCCCGAAAACCCAACAGCTTGGTTATATACCGTAGCCAAAAATAAAACAAAGGATTATTTGAAGCACAATAAAGTGTTTTCAGAAAAAATAGAAAACCAGCTAGGATATCATCTAAATAACTTTGAAGAATTTGAGCCAGATTTATCGCCAAAAAATATTCAAGACAGTCAACTTTTGATGATTTTTGCAGTTTGTAGTCCTACCATTCCTGAAGAAGCTCAAATTGGCTTGGCATTGAGAATTTTATGTGGTTTTGGTATTGAAGAAATAGCCGAAGCCTTCCTTAGCAACAAAGAAGCCATCAACAAGCGACTTTTTAGAGCAAAAGAAATACTAAAAAACGAATGCCTTGATTTAAAAATTAACAGTCCTTTGGAGATTGAAAAGAGACTAAATGCTGTATTGACCACCATATATTTGGTTTTTAATGAAGGCTATTATTCCTCAACATCAAATAAGGGACTAAGAAAAGAGTTTTGTTTAGAAGCCATGCGTTTATGTTATTTTTTGATTGATAACCCAAGCACAAATCTCCCCAAAGTAAATGCTCTAATGGCTTTGATGTGTTTTCAGGCGTCACGTTTAAATGCCAGGCTAGATGTTTTTGGGAAAAATATCCTTTACGAAGACCAGAACAGAGATTTATGGGACGAAGAACTCATAGCCAAAGCCAATTATTTCTTGATAGAGAGTGCAAAAGGGCAAGAACTCTCGAAATATCACCTGGAGGCATCTATTGCTTATTGGCACAGCAAAAAAACGGAATCCAAAGACAAATGGGAGAAAATATTGCAAAACTATAACCAGTTGCTACAAATAGAATATTCTCCTGTAACCGCTCTGAATCGTACTTATGCACTATCTCGAGCCAACGGCAAGGATATCGCGTTGTTGGAAGCTAAAAAAATAAACCTTAAAGGAAATCATTTATATCATTCATTGTTAGGTCATCTACTAGAAGAAAGAAATCCCAAAATGGCCATAGAAGAATATCAGAGAGCCATAGAACTATCTAAAAATCAGCATGATAAATATCTACTTTCGAAAAAAATAGCTAAGCTTACAATTATATTATGAATGAAAATCTATGAGTTTTTCATCTATACTTATTTTTAAACACCTTTAAAATGCTTCAAAACATTACACCCTCGCTCAATATATTTTTTGGATGGACAACCTTGGTTTGTTTATTTTTAGTCCATAAAATCCTTAAATCTTCATTGAAAACACACAGGCACTCATTAAACATTTGCATGGGATTTGTTGTCTGGATGTCAATTCAAGCTGTTTTAACTTTAAAAGGATTTTACGCCAATAATCCTAATTCGTTTCCACCCAAAATAGTTCTGTTTGGTATTTTGCCAATAATGGTTTTGACGATCTCCCTCTTAATAATTCCCCAAACCAGAAAAGTAATTGATTCGTTTTCGATAGTTTCACTTACCTACTTACACATCGTTAGAATTCCGGTTGAAATAGCCTTGTATTGGTTATTTTTAGAAAAAGCAATTCCCGAAATCATGACTTTTGAGGGGCGAAACTTTGATATTTTGGCAGGAATATCAGCCCCACTTATGGTCTATTTTTACAAAAAAGGTATGAATCCTAAACTTCTCATTGCGTGGAATATAATGGCTTTGATATTACTAGTAAACATAGTTTTTATGGCAATCTTTTCTACCGAAACTCCACTTCAAAAATTTGGTTTCGAGCAGCCAAATATTGCCATTATACACTTCCCGTTTAGTTGGTTAGCCACTTTTATTGTTCCTGCTGTTTTTTTTTCTCACTTGGCTTCACTTCGAATTTTACTTAAAAAGGCCTAAAAATGAGGAATTAAGCTTCAAATCATAATTTGAGCCGCCTCAAATGATATTTTGCAACGCCTCCGATAATTTTTGATTTCAAATTTGTAACATCAAATCGCAATGGTGCGGTTTCGAAGATTAAACAAATATGAAAAAGCTATTCTCAATTTCACTAATTTTCTTTGCTGGCCTGCTAAGTGTCAAAGCACAAGAAAATGGTAAAAAAGTAACTTTAACTTTTATAAACAACAGTATTCTGCCAAAAAAATACACATTTGTGAGTTATTGGCCAGGTAACGACAGTAATGCAAAAGAAGGTAAATTGTTGGCTCCGTTCGGAAAAAAAACATTTACGGATGTGGTAGGTACACAGATTTACTTGGCCGACAACAAAGAAATATCCGTTGTGATGTCAGGTAAAAGAATCAAGAGTAAGCCATTTTGGGTTTTAAAACCATCTGATAACAACAAAACAATTCACCTCAACCAATAACTAAAATGAAGAAATTAATCTTAAAACTAATAAAACCCGAGGAAGCAAGCTGGGCGATGGATATTGCACTGGCAGTACCTAGAATTGTTTACGGTTATTTACTAACTGCAGAATTTGGCTCACCAAAATTTGGTTTACCTTGGTCTGACCCCGACAAAAATCTTAAACTTTTTGAAGTAGCTTTCTGGTTTCCAAATGACGTTGCAGAATATGGAGGAATATTCGCTATCATGCCAGCTTTTTTAGCTTGGATGGCTGCCTTTAGCGAAGCTGTGGGTGGTGTTGCTTGGATTTTGGGGTTTCAAACACGTATTTTCTCGCTTCTCATATTTTGCACCATGTTGGTGGTGGTATTTGTGCATCAGATACAGTACGGCTATTGGAACATGTTGCCTGGAATGGGTATTTTATGGATTTCGGCTATCAGTATGATTGCTGGTTCAGGACGTTTTGGATTAGATTACATAACTTCTAAATGGTTATCAAAATGAAAAAAATAAATATTTTATACTTTGTAATATTTGGCCTATTGACCTCCTCTTGTGTACAAGAATCATACAATCAAACCGTTACAGTGATTTTAGATGTGTCTGGCATCAAAGACATAAAGTCAGTCGGCCTAAGAGGAGATGGTAAACCACTCAGTTGGGATGAAGATTTTGAAATGAAACCATTAATAAAAGACAGTCTGTACACAACCACATTCTCTGGGAAAACTGGCTATTTGTTTGCCGAGATAAAGTTTGTAGTCAACGGTGAATTTGAGCTTAAAGACAAAGACAACCGTCAAGTATATTTTGATAAATCTAGGAAAACAATTTATAAAGCAACCTTCAATAAAAACGACTAATACTATGAAAAAACTATGTTTCTTATTGCTCATTTTGCCAACTTTGGTAAATGCACAATTGTTTGGGTCGGGCAAAGTAATCACCCGTGAATTTGCTTTCAAAGACTTCGATAAGGTAAATATTGAAGATTTTGATGGCCATGTAGAAATAAAAGTGGGAAAACCCTTCAGTGTAAAAATTGAAATAGATGAAAACCTAGAGCCAAGACTAAAGGTAAATAAAGACAACTCAGAAAATCAATTAAATATCATTTTAGAAGGCAATAAAAATGGTAGACTGTATTTAGAAAAAACGAGAATAAAGATAAAAATAAGTATGCCTGAAGCGGCAGTAATAAGTCATCGAGGAAATACAAATGTACATGTCCATGGCATTATGGGGAGGTATTTTAGACTTGAAACTACCGGAAACGGTGATGTTTTTCTGTCAGGCTCGATTGACGAGTTGGATATCAAAAAAAGTGGAAATGGTAGAGTAAAGGCCGAAAAACTCACCTGTAAGATTGCAAAAGTAAAGAGCTACGGCAATGGTAATGTAACCGTAAACTCTCAAATCTCTTTAAAGGCAAATGGAACAGGAAATTGTAGCATTATCCAAACCGGCCCAGGCAAGATAGATCCCATGTCAGGAGTAATTGGAAATGGAGATGTGAGAAAAAAATAAAACATTATCAATTTAATTGGGTTAAAATTTCAAATATTATTCAATGTCAATTTACACCACTCCACTCCAATTCGCCTATTTCCTTGGCTTACTGTTTTCAGTGCTTTTATTGATTAGAGGTTTCAAAGAAGAGCGTCTTTCGGATAAACTTTTGGCTGCGGTTTTGTTTTTATTGACCATGGAAATCCAAGATTATACTTTTGGTTTTGCAGGTATCAATTTGCTTTGGGAAGAGCTAAATGGCTTCCCAAGGCATTTTTCTTTGGCATTTCCCGCCACAGTATATTTCTATTTAAAAGCCCAAATCAACCGAGAGTTTAAATTTCAAACAAAAGATTTACTGTATTACTTACCTTATGCTATATACTTTGTAATCAATATTTTGGTCTTTTTTCAAGGTAAAGATTATGTGAACAAATGGCAGAGTAATCCAAATATTCAATGGCTCTCATGGTTAGAGACCTTTGCTCTTTGGGCTATGTATGTCTATTTTTTTTACCTGTCACTTAAGATTTACAAAGAATACCGAAATTGGGCGGAGACACAGTTTTCTGATACCGAAACCATAAGTTTTGGGTGGATTCGTAATTTTATATATTTGATTATTACGGGTGAAGTTTTTAAAACGGCTTGGAATCTGGCCGATTACATTATCGATATGCCCTTTGAAAAAGACTGGTGGTGGCATCTTTACACGGTTGCCATTATCTGTTATGTAGGCATTAGAGGTTATACCCAAGCTCAGCCTAAGTTTTTGCACTTTACTTCCAATAATCTTGAAGTAAAACCAGAACCGAAGGTTGAAGAAAGTGGCCAAAAAGTATCCAATGAATTGATTCCGAAGATAGAAAACTTATTTAACAACGAAAAGATTTTTTTAGAGCCAGAATTGACGCTTTCGGAGTTGGCAATAAAACTGAAAACCAACACCTCTTTACTCTCAGCAGCCATAAATCAAGGTTTTGGCAAGAATTTCAATGATTTTGTAAATGAATTCCGCATTCGTGAGTTCGAAATTCAAATCACAAATCCCGAAAACAAAAACTACACTAAATTGGCCATCGCCCTAGACTGCGGCTTCAATTCAAAAGCTACTTTTAATCGGGCATTGAAAAAGTTTGGGGAGCACTAGTTGATCAACTTATTTTTCCAACATTTCAGGATTTTTAACGGCAAACTTCAAATACTTAAAAAGCTTTCCGGCATGTGAGGCGTCTACTACTCTGTGATCTAATGCAGCACCGAGTGTTATTACTCTACGGGGAACGACCTCGTTATTGACCACCCACGGTTTGGTTTTTACACCTCCCATGATCATCACAAAAGAAATATTAGCAAAAGGAAAAAGTGCTGGAAAACCAATATCCAGCCCCAAAGTACCGATATTGGAGAGCATAAATGAGCCGAATGTATGAGGCTTTAAATCTATAAAAGGCAAACTTATGCCCCAGTCTATAAACAGTTTTTTGATAATGCCCACAATCCAATTTCTGAATGGATACGGTATCGCAGACATCGTATCTTTTAGCTGCATAGTGCCATTTTCTGAACCTTTCCTTGATTTCTGAATTTCATTATTGAGTACCTCTACTGAGTCTTTGAAAGTGAGTTGGTCTGCATCTTTTACAATAACTGATGACATTTCACCATCGGCTTTCAATACACTAACTGACACATTAATAGACGGAAACGAGTATATATTACCTCGCTTTGAGTAGGAATTAAGTTCAGGAATATCATTACTAATTGCCCTAGAAGTAGCCAACAAAAAGAAATGGGTCAGTGTGATTTTTAAACCTTCTTTTCTCTTTTTTTCAATATAAATCTCCAAATCTGTTACATCAATTTCTACCGAACCAAAAATTTTAGAATCGTTTGGTTTTTTGTAAATCGTAGAGGCTATTTGTCGCCAAGCAGTATTGAGGTTTTCGGTCAAAGCTTTTAATTTTTATACAAAAGTAATAAAACAAATTTTAAGCTACTCCAAAGCAAAAGCCACATACTTGTTCCCTTTTGGAGTTCCTAATTTTGTACCTCCACAAGCTAAAACAATATACTGCTTGCCATTTTTAGAGTAAATTGATGGTGTTGCAAAAGCAGCAGCTGGCAGTGGATGTTCCCAAACCAATCTGCCTGTTTTAGCCTCAAAAGCTCGTAATGTTGCATCTTTTGTAGCCGCTATAAACAGAAGCCCAGTTTTGGTTATGACTGGTCCTCCATAGTTTTCAGTTCCAGTACCGGTTATTCCTTCTTTCATTAATAAAGGTTCATTTCCAAATGGAATCCTCCAAAGCTGCTTCCCAGAATTTAGGTCAATAGCGTTCAAAGTTCCCCAAGGAGGAGCAATGGCTGGTAAACCTCTATTGTCAAGAAATTTGTTGTAACCAGTCATTTTGTAGGCTATTCCAGCTTTTTGGCTCAACTGACTATCTTTGCTTTGAACTTCCTTTTTCTCTTCATTTTTTAGGAATGCTATCAAGGCTTGTTTTTCCTCTGGTTTAATAAATCCAAAACCGGGCATCATGCCCTTTCCTCCATTTATCAGATTCAAAAGTGCTGCGTTATCATGTTTTTTGCCAATTTCTATAAGCGATGGATAACCACTTTTTACATTGCCTTCGCGGTCGGGTTGGTGACAACTTTGGCAGTAATTCACATAGGTTTTCTCACCCATTGGCACCCCACTCATGTTCTGAGTAGGTTTCATGGTTTGTATCCAAGCCATCTCGTTGGCATTAATATAGATAACGCCGTTTGGATCAACCGCACTTCCACCCCATTCAGCACCTCCGTCATAACCGGGAAAAATGATAGTACCCTGCTCACTTGGTGGGTCAAAAAGACCCTTTTTGTAAGTTCTAAAAGCTTTTATTAACTCTTCACGATTTTGAGCATATGGCGAAATATCTTTTTCTGTAAGCTTGAATGATTCTCTTGCATACGGTTTTGGTAAGGATGGAACAGGTTGCGTAGGCCAAGTAATTTCCCCCTTTAATTTAGACTTAGGAACTGGAACTTCATTTATTGGAAATAAAGATTTACCCGTAACTCTATCAAATACAAACACATAGCCCTGTTTGGTCACTTGAGCCACAGCATCAACAGCCTTACCGTTTTTGTTAAGTGTAATCAAGTTCGGTGGTGCTGGCAAATCTCTGTCCCAAATATCATGATGCACAAATTGATAATGCCATTTGAGTTTTCCTGTGCGGGCATCCAATGCGAGCAGGCAATTGCTGAATAGGTTTTTCCCAGGTCTATTTCCACCGTAAAAATCATAAGCCGCTGAGCCTGTTGGTACATACAAAATTCCTCTAGCTTTGTCCACTGCCATACCTGACCAATTATTTACCGCTCCTATTCCATCATTTTTATAAGCATCTTTTGGAAAAGTCTCGTATCCTTTTTCTCCTGGATAGGGTATGGTATGAAATGTCCAAACCAATTTTCCAGAAACTACATCAAAAGCCCGAATATCGCCAGGAGCAGCATCGGCATCTTCTGAGAGGCGGAGTGGCATATATATCAGATTTTCAAAAATAGTACCTGGAGTATTCGAAATGATGAATTTGTCTTTGGCTATTTCTGGCAAGCCTGTATGCAAATCTACTTTTCCCTTATTTCCAAATGATTCAATTGGTTTCCCCGTATTGGCATCCAAAGCCCAGAGATTAGGCCCTGCAGTATATAGAATTCGTTTATCATTACCATTTTGCCAATAAGAAACGCCACGGCTTGTACTTGCCCAGTTTTTAAGTGGGTCGCCGAATCGCCAAATTTCTTTCCCAGTGGTAGCATCCAATGCGAACGCCTGTACAGACGACGTTACGCCAAACAAGACACCATCAACAATCAATGGGTTTACCTGCATTTGCCCAGAATCTGGCGTAGCATATTCCCAAGCCACTTTTAAATTTTTTACATTTTGGAGGTTGATTTGGTCGAGTTTAGAATAATGATTACGGTCGGCCCCACCTAAATATTCTGACCAGTTTTCGTCAGAACCAAAACTATGGTCAATAATTTGGAATTTGATAAATCCAAAGCATATAATTATGACCAACAAAACAGCAATTTTTTTCATAGTTCTACATCTTTAACAACAGTAGTAATCTCATTCATTTTCTTTACTTTATACTCAAAATCACCCTTTAGGCTATTTCTGATTTTCTGCAAATTATCTAAGGTTTCTTGAATGTTATCAGGTATAATGTCTTGTAGCATCTCCCGTATTCTCTTGGCAAAAGTTGGAGATTTTCCATTGGTAGATATTCCGATTTTTAAATCGCCCTTAGTAACTACAGAACCCAAATAAAAATCACATAAATCAGGTGTATCGGCTACATTTACCAATATTCCTTTGTTCCTGCAGTCTATTTGCACTTGCTTGTTTACTTCGGGTCTATCGGTACCCACTATCACAATGTTTTTGCTTTCTAAAAAGGCGGAATGATAAGGTTCATAAATAAGTTCTATTCTGTGCGTTTTCTGAAGTTCAACAATCTCGGTTTTTATTTCGGGAGCTACCAAAACAATGTTGGTAAGCGGAGCGTTTTTAAGTAATGCCTCTAGTTTTTCTAAGCCCACATTCCCGCCCCCGACAATCAGAATTGTCATTTGTTCGGCCTTCAAAAATACTGGAAATAGGGTGTTCATGTCGAAAAATCATTTTTTGCTAAAGTAAATGAAAATTATCAAAATCTTTGGAATTACAGGAGCATTTCAGAAAAATTTGAAAAAGAGTATGAATAAAAACATCAAATGTAAAATAAAACAATTTTTATAAAAAATTGAAAATAAGCTCGTTTGGATTAAATATGAAATAATAAACTTGTTTATTTTAAAATTATAATTGTAAATTTTACGAACTTTGAAAATAAGGATCTATTTCTTATAAAAAATATAACATAAACAATTATTCTATGGCATTAAATGACGATTACCTCCCTTGTAAATCTTATGCCGGACACGAAGCCGACCCTAAAAATGCCGGATTTACTGTATTTCAAGATAAAAAAACCGAGAAATATTATTTTGCTTTTGTAGATAGTGTTGGAAATGTGTTGTTGAGAAGTGAAGGGTATATAGATGTAAAATCAAGGAAAAATGGCATTGCATCGGTTATAAAAAACAAGGAAATAGCAGGTAGACTTTCGGTAGAAAAAGACAAAAAGAAGTTTTTTGTAGTATTAAAAGCTGGAAACAACAAAGAAATAGCTCGTTCGTGCGATTTTTCTTCAGAATTAGAAGCTAAATATGCAGTTGAAAAAATAGTTAGCAAAGAGTCGGCAGTAGAAGCAACGAGCATTGCCACAACAAGCAATATCTTGAATAGCCTAGAAGGTTATTTAAATGTTGGCGAATACCTCGACAAGGCCAGAATCTGGGATTCTTACGGCATTACGGGCTTTGTGAAATTTCAAGGAGAAGATAACAAATACTATTTTGGAGTTTATAATCCAGATGCAAGTCTTTATTTGCGTTCAGTAGGCTTTGAAAGAGAAGACGACCGCGACAACGCGTTTGACTTGATGGAAAGTACCATTCTTTTGGAAGAAAACTACAAAATAGAAAACCTTGGGGGCAAATATTATGCTGTGCTTTTCGAAGAAAATGAGATTTTGGCCATTTCGCCAGATTTCAGTTCGTTTATTGAAGCTTTTGTGACAACACCAGGAGGCCGACCAAAAGAAACGATTGGGACCATGTATTAAAAATGATTTTAGGGAAAATAACATATAAAAACCTCTCAGAAATGGGAGGTTTTTTTGTTGGGCTAAAGTCTTATCTTTCAAATATTTTAACCTTTAAAAAAAACCACTAACTTGCTCAAATTAATAACCAGATATTCCGTTTTACTCAAAATTTAAAACAACCTAAAATGAAACGCAGTGTTCTTTTCTTCCTTCTAGTTTTCTTCTTCAATTCATGCAACCACCTACCTGAAGTAGGTATAAAAACCCTTGGTTTCGGAGACGAAATCGAAGTTTTACAAAATCTATTTTTTGAGTTTGACGAAGAGCTGGTCTTCGATGGCGACCTCAACAAATGGGAAAGTACACCATACATGGATTTTGAACCTAAAATCGAAGGAAAGTTTAAATGGATTGGAAAAAAAGAGTTGGTTTTCTCTCCTTCTAAACCAATGAAGTTTGCCAACGAATACAAAGCAAAGCTCTCAGAAAATCTTTTGAAAAGAAAAAAAGGGAAAATGGGCATCGATAAAAATAAGACTATCAAGTTTCATACGCCTTACCTTAAAGTGAAAGATTCTCAAGTGTATTTTGCCAAAAACAAGCAAAATCAGAAAGAAGCAAGGGTGCTTTTGGAACTCAATGGCAAATATGACGCCCACAATATCAAAGACGAAATCACAATTTTGGATGGGGATAAGGAGCTGGATTACAAAATGGTGCCAGCCGAAAATTCAACAAACTTGGTCTTGGCATTGGCTGCGTTTCCTGATACCAAAAAAGGAGAAATAACAGCCAAAATTATTGCCAAGGCTGACAATCCACAAAAATTTAAAAAAGCAGAAAAGATAGACCTTGATTTTTTGCCAGCAGACAAATTGGAAATACTGAAAATGCAGACGAGTTTCAAGAAACTCAAAGGCTATGTGTATATCAAAACCACGCAGCAAATTGACATCAGCCAACTAGATAAACAAATAAAAATTGAGCCGGCAGTAAGATATACCGTTGAGGCTGCTGACCAAGGTTTTACCATTAAAGGCGATTTTAATCAAGATGATTTATACAAAATCACAATAAATAAAAGCATTGCCGGGGTATTAGGCGGCAAAATGGATGAAGATTATGAAGGCGAAGCATTTTTTGGAAAAGTAAATCCGTATTTGGAGTTCACGAATAAAAACGCACAGTATATGTCGAATGTTGGCAACAAAAACATCGGCATCAACATCGTGAATATTCCGAAAGTCAACGTTTCTATTTCGAAAGTGTATGAAAACAACATTCTTCCTTTCCTTAAAGGTGTTCGTAGGAGCTATTATGGCGACGAAGAACAAGAATACTATTACTCTTCAGAGGCTGATTTGTATGGAAATACCGTATCGTCAAAAAAAATTGAGACTGCAGATTTACCCGTAAAACAAGGTGTTTCTGTTTTGAATTTACCCCTTCCAGACCAAACCGAGAAACGAGGCATTTATTTTATTTCTATAGAATCTGAAGACGAATATTACCGTAAAATTCAGAAAATTGTCTCGATTTCAGACATCGGCTTGATTACTAAAATGTCTCAAAATCAGGAAGATGTGATAGTTCTGGCCAATTCTATCATGCAAACTACACCCATTTCTGGCTTAGAAATCAAATTGATAAGCAATAACAACCAAGAAATAACCAAAGGCACTACCAATGCCAACGGAATGGTAGTTTTCAAAAATCTAAAGAAAGACAACCCTAATTTTACCGTGGCTATGGTCACCGCCACCTCAAAAGAAGACTTCAACTATTTACTTTTTGACGATACTGAAATTGAAACTTCCAAATTTGACATCATAGGTAAAAACTTTAATGAAGCGGGCTTAGATGCCTTTATTTATGGAGATAGAGAGATTTATCGTCCTGGCGAAACCATTAATTTTAACACCGTAATCAGAAACAACGATTGGCAAACACCAAGCAACATTCCTATAAAAATTCAGATAAAACAGCCCAATGGTAAGGAAGTAAGCTCATTAATGACTCAAACGAACGCTTCGGGAGCTATCAGCCATTCGGTTAAACTGGAACGTTCGGCCCTGACAGGTTTCTATAATGTGGACGTTTTTACAGGCAACAATGTGCTCATTGGCTCCAAAAGTATTTCGGTGGAAGACTTTATGCCCGACCGTATAAAAGTAAATATTGATGCCCCAGAAAAAGTGGAGATTGGCCAAAAAGCCAACATCAAACTGCAAGCCAATAATCTTTTTGGCCCACCAGCTGCTGACAACAAATACGAACTCGATTTTTCTATAAAACGCAAAACTTTCGAGCCAAAAGGCTATGATGACTTTACTTTTGGTATCGACGACCCAACAAAGTTTGAGAACGAACTCCGAACCGGCATAACAAACGCCAAAGGCGAGGGATTACAAATTTTTGATATTTCTGACAAATTGGCCAACAAAGGCTTATTAGAAGGGAAAGTCTTGGTTTCAGTTTTTGATGAGACTGGCAGACCTGTTCACCGTCAGAAAACCTTTGAGATTTATACCCAAAAACAATTCTTTGGAGTAAAAATTCCTGCCTATTTTGTCGGTACAAACGCCACTTTTCCCATCGAATTAGCGGCTCTAAATTCTGCTGGAGCCAGCGTGATAGCGAACGGAACGATGGAAATTTATCTACTAGAATATCAAACCGTTTTGGAGAAAACCGATGAAGGTCTCCGATATGTTTCGAAGAAAAAAGAGAAACTCATCAAAAGCCAAGAATTGAAATTTGGAGGCAAAAATTTGATTCAAAATTTTGTTCCAAAAATATCTGGTGAATATGAAATCAGGGTAAAACCAACAGATGCCGAAAGTTATGTAAGTACCAACTTTTATGCTTACGGTTATGGCTCAAAGGCATCTTTTGAAGTAGATACCGACGGAGAAGTACAAATAGAAACTAATCAAGAAAATTATCTTTTGGGCGAAAAAGCCAAGGCGATTTTTAAAACTCCTTTTGATGGAAAGTTGCTCATAACGATAGAAAATGCAGGTATTTTGGAGCATAAATTTGTGCAAACTGAAAACAAATCTGCGGAAATCTCAATTGATTTGGGCACAAACCATTTGCCAAATGTCTATATCACCGCCACTTTGATAAGGGCGATGAATCAACCAGAATTGCCTTTGATGTCGGCTCACGGCATGAAAACCATCAAAGTGGATGACCCTAAACGCAGAATTCCGATCGTAATTACTGCCTTTGAAAAATCTAGATCAAAAACCAAACAAACAGTTTCTGTTAAAACCACGCCGAATACCGAACTCACTATTGCTGTTGTAGATGAAGGTATTTTGCAACTAAAAAACACAGAAACACCTAAAATCAACGAATATTTTTACCAAAAAAGAGCCTTAGGCGTTCGTTCGTTTGATTTGTACCCATTGCTTTTGCCAGAAATCCAACTGAATGGAAAAAGCAGTACTGGTGGTGACGGCAGCATGGGCAAGCGTGTGAATCCTTTGGCCAATGGTCGTGCAGAATTAGTAGCAAAATGGAGCGGACAAATAAAATCTGACGCTTCAGGCAAAGCCAGTTTCGAGTTTGATATTCCTGAGTTTTTGGGAAGTCTAAGAATCATGGTGGTGGCCTACGACGACGAGAAATTTGGCTCATCTGAACAAAAAATAACGGTTTCTGATCCTGTAAGTATCAGCGTGGGCATGCCATTGTTTTTAAGTCCAACAGACAAAGTAAAAGTGCCTGTGACATTTTTTAATACCACTGAATCGCCACAAACAGTAAAACTTTCTACCCAAACCGAAGGGCAAATTTCCGTAGGCAATTTCGCTGAAAATAACATTACGTTAGAACCTGGAAAAGAAAAACACCTAGACCTGGAAGTGGCTGGAAAAGACAAAATGGGCTTAGGAAAACTAAAAGTCATAGCAAAGTCTGACAAAGAAACATTCTCCAAAACTACTGAAATAAGTGTTCGTCCAGCTGGTTCACTGCAAAAATCTGGTACTTCGGGCATCTTGGCCAAAAACACCGATTTGGCTTTTGCTGCTCCTGCGGGCTACATTCCTGGTACTTTTTCTTCTAAAATATACATTGGCAACACGCCGATGATGCAGTTTGGCAATCGCCTCGAAACGCTATTGGCTTATCCGCATGGTTGTGTGGAGCAGATTATTTCCAAAGCATTTCCACAACTTTATCTCGACGATTTGATTCAGCAAATAGATGGAAAAATGGAGATTTCGGAATCGGGTCAATCGGAATTGAACCCGCAGTACAATGTGAATGCGGCTATTCAAAAAATTGAAGCTATGCAGCTTTACAACGGTTCCGTAAGTTATTGGCCGGGTTCGCAAGAGGAATATTGGTGGGGAACGGCTTATGCCTTACATTTTCTTTTGGAAGCCCAAAAATCTGGATTTGAAGTTTCTAAGCCTGTAATTACGCAACTGGTAAATTACCTCACCCAACGCACCAACGAAGAGCAAACCAAAGAGACCATCTGGTCAGCAACGAATGGCGTTTACAAGAAAAAAGAACGCCTCAAAACCGAAATCGCCTATTCGCTTTATGTGCTTTCGCTCACCGATGTGCCAAATATTGCGGCTATGAACCAGCTAAAAGCAAATTTTACAACGCTTTCGTCTGACCAACAGTTTTTGGTAGCATGTGCATTCAAACAAATGGGAGATGATGCTTCGTATTCAAAACTTTTACCGAAAACTTTTGTCAAAGAAGTTTATGACCGCATGTTGCACGATAGTTTTTCTTCTCCGATCAGAAACCTCGCATTGGTTCTGAATACTTTGGTAGAAACCGATCCGCTGAATCCACAAATTGCGAGTTTAACACAATCTCTCAATGGTGTTTTGAGCAATAAGTCGCTTTACCTGAATACCCAAGAGCTTTCCTTTTCAATGTTGGCGATGGGCAAAATCCTGAAAACCAAAAAATCTACTGGAAAAGCAGAGATATATTCTGAAGGCAAATTAATAAGAACTGTAGAAGGCAAAGGCCAGTGGATAGACATGACTAAATATCCGAAAGGCATCAGCGTGAAGTCGCTTAACGACAATCTGTACTATTACTACGAGTCGGAAGGCATTAGAAAAGACAATAAGTTTATAGCCGAAGACAAATTTTTGAAAGCCCGCCGCACCTATTTCACCCGCACAGGTGAGGTGATAAAAACCCCAGTTTTCAAACAAAACCAATTGGTAGTAGTCCGACTAACGGTCAGTGCCCAAGCAGGCTTGATGTATAATGTGGACAACGTAGTGTTAACCGACATGCTCCCAGCCGGACTAGAAATAGAAAACCCAAGATTGGTAGAAGACCGCGACATGCCATGGATCAAAAACGCCTCGAATGCAACGTATTTCGATATCCGAGACGACAGAATCAACTATTTCGTAAACGTGGACAACACCGAACGACACTACTATTACCTAGCCCGAGCAGTCTCAAGAGGCACATTCGTACAAGGCCCAGTTTCAGCCGATGCCATGTATAACAACAACCTGCGTAGCTATTGGGGCGGTGGGAATGTGGTGGTGAATTGATTGGGGGTGCAAGCATAAAACAGTTGACAAGGTTTCGAAATTGTCAACTGTAAAAGATTATAAGGCGTAATTTTGAAAGAAATAAAAATACCCCATTTCCTAATATCACCCAAAGTGAAATACACCTTGGCTATGCTAGCAATTTTGCTGGTGTTAGATTTGGTATTTCCAGTAAAAGTCCCAGAAAATTACTCAACAGTGGTGCTGGATGATGAAGGTCGGATTTTGAGTGCATACCTCAACAATGAAGACAAATGGCGGCTCAAAACCAATGTAGAGGAGGTTTCGCCATTTTTTTTGAAGGCTATCATTGAGAAAGAGGACAAATACTTTTACTATCATCCAGGTGTAAATCCAGTCGCTATTTTTCGGGCTTTGGCTTCAAATATTCAGAAGAAAAAACGGGTTTCGGGTGCGTCTACCATCACGATGCAAGTTGTCCGAATGATTTATCCCAACGACCGCACGTATTTCAACAAAATCAAGGAAATTATCAGAGCCGTTCAGCTCGAATTGCATTATTCTAAAAAGGAAATTCTGGCTTTGTATCTCAATCTGATTCCTTTTGGCTCCAATGTGGAGGGCATTAAAGCTGCCTCGTATGTGTATTTGCAAAAACATCCTTCGCAGCTGAGTTTGGCTCAGGCCATGGTTTTGAGTTTGGTACCTAACAAACCTAGCCTTTTGCTTTCGGGCAAAAACAATTCGCAATTGGAGTTTTTCAAAAACAAATGGCTGAAGCTTTTCGAAAAACAGCAAATTTTCAATAAAAACGAGATTGCATTAGCTCAAAACGAAACTGTAAATCTGAAAAGAAGCACTTTCATTAAGCGGGCACCGCATATTTCAGACCGATTGGCGGCCGAATCTGCTTCGCCTTACATTCGCTCATCAATACATGCTGGCTATCAATTACAAGTCGAAAAACAGCTTTCGGCTTATCTCCAAAGGCTAGAGACGATCGGCGTGAAAAACGGTATGGCTATGGTGGTGGACAACAAAACCATGAAAGTGCTGGTGTATTGCGGCTCTGCCGACTACAAAAACAGCATGGATGGCGGACAAGTGGATGGTATTAGTTCCGTTCGTTCGCCAGGCAGTGCTTTGAAACCTTACCTATATGCCTTGGCCTTGGAAAAGGGAATCATCAATCCAAAGGCCATTTTGTACGATATACCAACAGACTTTGGTGGTTTTAAGCCCGAAAATTTTGACGATACTTTTCAAGGCCAAGTGAGTATGCAAGACGCCTTGCAACAATCGCTCAATATTCCAGCCGTAAAAACTTTGGACGAATATGGCCTCGCCGATTTCTTGATTGAAATGAAAAAAGCGGACTTCAAAAGCATCAAAAAAAACGAGGATAAACTCGGACTTTCGGCCATTTTGGGTGGATGCGGAGTGAGTATGGAAGAAATGGTACGGCTATATGCCACATTTGCCAATGGAGGGTTTTTCCAAGAACTCAATTTTACCTCAAACGCTAATTTGCCAAAAAATCAACCCAAATCACTGCTCGATCCAGCTTCGTGCTATATCATTTCCGATATTTTAAGCGGAATCCAGCGGCCTGATTTTCCCAATAACTTCGATTTTACATTTCGTTTACCCAAAATCGCTTGGAAAACGGGTACTTCCTTCGGAAAACGGGACGCTTGGGCAATAGGCTACAATCCCGACTATACGGTGGGTGTTTGGTTGGGCAATTTTTCGGGGGAAAGTATTCCCCAACTCAGCGGTGCGGCAGTAGCAACACCCTTACTTTTCCAACTATTCAATACCATCGAAAAAAACAAACCGTGGTTTAAAAAACCCGAAAGTTTGGTTTACAGAGAAGTTTGTTCGGTGACTGGTTTACCCAAAAACGACTTCTGCAAAGACACCCAAATAGATTCTTTTGTGGGAAATGTATTTTACAAAAAAAAATGTCAGCATTTGAAAAAAGTATGGGTAAATGCCGCTGAAACCTTGAGTTATTGCGGTTTTTGTTTGGATAGAAATATGGCTGTTCAGAAAGAATATATCAATTATCCACCAGAATATTTGTCGTTTTTGCAAAGCAATGGCTTGCCTTACACCTCTCCACCGCCACATAATTCCAATTGTACGCACACTACAAAATCACATACGTTAAGTATCGTATCACCTAGAAACAAAGGCTTGTATTATATCGAAAAGCAGAATCCACAGGAAATCGAACTTAAAGCAAGTGTCTCGGTAGGCACCCAAAATGTATTTTGGTATCACAACAATGAGCTGGTGGGCAAATTTGAAGCCCTCAAAAGTGTTTTCATAAAACCCGCATTAGGCAAAAACACCATCACCTGCACCGACGAAAATGGCAAAAGTGTGAATGTATGGTTTGAGGCTAGGGGGTTGTAAAGGGGAATTAGTTTTTGAATATATTCTGCTTTTGATGGCCGTTTTATATTACTTTTTAAATTAATCACAACTAAAACAAAGTTTTACGAATCATCTAGTACAAATCATTTAAAATGCCAAAAATCATTAGTTTAATTTTTATAGCTCTTCTCTTTTGTTCTTGTTCTTTAAAAAACGATAATATGGTTTTTGCAAAAAGAGATACCATTTTGGGAAAATGGCAACTATTTGAAACCTGCATTAGCCCAGGAAACGCTTGTGTTTTAAAAAAAATCAAGGATGGCGTAATAATTGAATTTAAAGCAAATGGAGAATATTTGGTTTCAAACGGAAAAGAAGGAGATGGAGCTTTTGAATGTGGGGGTAAATATCAAGTGATAGAAATTCAGACAAATCCTACCCAACAAGCCATTGAGTTTAGACCATCTTGCAACAAAGCATTGTGGACTCATAATTTGGTTTTCAACGAAAACAACACCATTAATATCAATCCACTGTGTATTGAGGAATGTAGATATACTTATAAGCCTGTAGATTGAGGATATGCGGTTGTTGATTTGTTTTTTAAAAATATAATTATGAATATAGCCTCAAATTAAATATTTCCTCAAATCCAAACTTCCATTTTCCCTCAATTCTATCTACCTTTGCAGACTTTTTAATTAATTTTTAACCATTTAAGGAAATCATGACAACAGACGCGTTGAAAGATTTGAGAGCCAGGGTGTCGGCTTTGAGGAGGTATCTTTGACTACGATAGCCGGAAAGAGAAGCTAGGAGATTTAGAAAATCTACAAGCCCAACCGGAGTTCTGGAACGACTCCGATCATGCACAAAAAATTGTAAAGGAAATCCAGACCCTAAAAAACTGGACAGAGTACTACGAAGAAGCCGAAACTTCTATTGGCGACCTTGAAACGCTCCATGAGTTCTACCAAATGAATGAAGTGACAGAGGAAGAAATCAAGGCAGAAGGTAAAAAAACAGAGGCGATTATAGAGGAACTTGAACTTAAGAAAATGCTTTCGAATGAGGAAGACCAGTTTTCTGCGGTGATAGAAATCAACTCAGGTGCTGGCGGAACTGAAAGCCAAGACTGGGCGAGTATGCTCTACCGTATGTACCTCATGTGGGCTCAAAAACACAAATACAAAGTAACCCAAATAGACTGGCAAGACGGTGACGGAGCGGGAATCAAGTCAGCTTCGATGCAGATTGATGGTCCAATGGCTTATGGATTTTTGAAGTCAGAAAACGGTGTTCACCGCTTGGTACGTATTTCGCCTTTTGACTCTAACGCACGTCGTCATACTTCGTTTGCATCAGTTTATGCCTATCCTTTGGTGGACGATACCATAGAAATAGATGTAAATCCTGGCGATATAGAATTTCATACTTCACGTTCAGGAGGTGCTGGTGGACAAAACGTGAACAAAGTAGAAACCAAGGTGCAGTTGACCCACAAACCGTCAGGAATTGTGATTGTCTGCCAAATTGAGCGGAGCCAGTTGGCCAACAAAGAGCACGCCATGAACATGCTAAAGTCGCGATTGTACCAGATTGAAGTCGAAAAGCGAAACGCTGCCCGTAGTGATATAGAAGCATCGAAGAAAAACATTGAGTGGGGTTCGCAAATTCGCAACTACGTTTTTCACCCATACAAGCTCGTGAAAGATGCACGCTCAGGTCACGAAACCTCTGATATTCAGTCAGTAATGGATGGAGATTTGGACGATTTTATAAAGGCTTATTTGATGTTGGATTGATAGGAAATTCATAACAAAAAAAAGGCATTTTCTTAATTGAAAATGCCTTTTTTGTTATCATCAAAATCGTAAATCTACAATCTTCAATCGAAAATCAACTTACGCCTGCTTAGTCAACTGTACGTTCAATATCAATTTTACGTCGTCACTTACTACTACACCACCTGCTTCTGTTACTGCTGACCAAGTTAGACCGAAATCTTTGCGGTTTATTTTACCAGAAATTTCAAACCCAGCTTTGGTTTGTCCGTAGAAATCAGTCATCAATCCGCCAAATTCCGCGTCTAATACAACTTCCTTAGTTACATCTTTGATAGTTAAGTTGCCTTTCAATTTGTTGTTTAAATAAGAAGTTGAAACAAAACTCAAAGTTGGAAATGCTTCTGCATCAAAAAACTCACCTGATTTCAAATGTCCGTCACGTTGCTCATTTCCTGTAGAAATAGAGTCGATTTGTGCCGTAAAGCTGATTTGAGCGTTTTCAAATGAATCTTCAGAAGCAGTTTCTGCCGTAGCATCATACGCTTTGAAGTCACCCGTTACCGTGCTGATCATCAAGTGTTTTACTTTGAATTGCACTTCTGAGTGCAAAGGGTCGATTTTCCAGATTGCCATTTTATCAATTGTTTTATGTTATTACAATATATGTATATACATTAATAACTATCTACATTCCTTTTTTGTTCCAAACTGTCAAAAAAATTATTTGATTATGAAAATATTACTTACCGAACGCTCGCCCTGGTGGTCAAACTTCTTATTGTCAGAAGGATAGTTTACCACTCCATTTTCTGGCCTGCCTTTAATGTACATTGTGGTGCTTCCACCACCATCAAAATTTATGGCATCTTTGCATTTTAAACTTTTGAGAAATGCAGTGAGTTCATTCAAATTCATACCTTCTGACTCTGCGGCTCGGCCATCTATGGTTACTAATAATAACTTTTTGTCAGTAGTTACACATGCACATGTACGTGGGTGGCGGTTTTCGTTAAAAGGAGTTTTCGCTAAAGGCTGAGGTTGGTTTTCAAACAACAAAAGCGGGCCAGTCAAAAGAACATATTCGGCGTCAAGCTTCTCTTCCCAACCTTTTTCTTGTTCGCCTTTTATAATTCTCACGCTATTATTATTTATAGTAAGTGCAGAAATGGCCTGTTTAAATGGCAATCTTTGTTTGGCATATACCCTAGAAGTGTCATATACCTGACCATTTATTTTTATAAAATCTACTGCTCCACCACTTTTCATGTCGAAGAAACCTGCATTTACTGCCGCCAAAGCATCGTTTTCCATTGCAATTTGGCTTGTTGGTTTCAATACTCCACTAGTGTGATTGGGTTTAGAAGCAGAATCTGCAGAGGCTAGAGCAAATTTGAGTTTCTTATTTTTTAATTTGGTTTCTAGAATATTGATGTTTTCATTCATTCCAAAAAGATTCTTTTCACCAAATTTCATTGTTTTCCAAACTAGTCCATTTCCTAAATTTATCTTTGAGTAATAACCCACCGCCCATTTATCAGAGAGATTGGCATTTTGTGAAAAAACACAATTCCCATTCGTTATAAAGATGATTGTAAGAAATACGATAACCTTAATTTTTGAATTCATAATGCCATTTTTTAATAAAGATAGAAATTTTTGAGAAAACTAAAATAAACTAATTTTCATCCCTTAAGAATCAATTCCTAAATTGCATCTTGAAAACAATGATTATGAGCAACAGAATATTAGAACGTAGAAAAAGAGAATTTTTGGGAGAAGATTTTAAATTGGAATCGTGGGATTTAGTAAAGCCTTTTTATGAAAATCTTAAATTGAGAGAGATAAATTCTAAAGAAGAATTTGAAAAATGGCTTCGAGATAGAAGTGAATTAGAGTCGTATTTGTCAGAAAATATGGCTTGGCGTTATATTAAGATGACTTGTGATACTTCTGACCAGGAAAATCAGAAAGCGTATCAGTTTTTTGTAGAAGAAATTTCACCCAATACCGCAGTATATTCAGACGAACTCAACAAAAAATCTTTGGCATTAGCCGAAAAATTTAATCTGTCTGGCGGTGGATACGATATAATGTTGCGTGGCTTAAGAAAATCTGTTGAGATTTTCAGAGAAGCCAACATTGAACTTGATACTAAAATATCTTTAAAACAAACAGAATATCAGGGAATTACAGGTGGAATGACCGTTGAGATTGACGGTGAAGAAATGACAATGCCCAAAGCTGCCACTTTTCTGCAGGCCACAAAACGAGAAGCTAGAGAAAATGCTTGGCGAAAGATTTCAGAGAAGAGATACAGTGAAAAGGACAAACTGGATGTAATTTTCAATGAACTGCGAGACCTACGTCATCAAGAAGCATTGAATGCCGACTTTGAAAATTTCCGTGATTATATGTTTGCTGCAATGGGAAGGTTTGATTATACGCCTGCCGATTGTTTCGCTTTTCATGAAGCTGTAGCCGAGACGGTGGTGCCGATAGTAAACCAAATGACTGCAGAACGTAAGGAAAAACTTGGATTAGGAGAATTGAGACCATGGGATTTGAAAGTAGATGCAGAAGGCAGACCGGCATTGAAACCATTCGAAAATGGCAAAGAATTATTAGATAAAACTGAAATCTGTTTTGATAGAATAGACCCTAAACTATCAGATTATATTAAAATTATGCGAGCAATGGGGCACTTTGATGTAGAGTCTCGAAAAGGAAAAGCTCCGGGAGGATACAATTACCCTTTGGAAGAAATTGGGGTGCCGTTTATCTTCATGAATGCCACTGATAGCGTAAGAGATTTGGTAACCATGGTGCATGAAGGTGGCCATGCAATACATTCGTTTGAAGTTAGAGAATTGCCCATCAATGCCTTTAGAAATCCAACAATGGAAGTAGCTGAGCTGGCTTCTATGAGTATGGAATTGATATCGATGGAACATTGGGATACTTTTTTCACCGATGAAAAGAATTTGAAAAGAGCCAAAATAGAACATCTGGAAGATATTTTAGCCGCATTGCCATGGATTGCAACAGTAGATAAATTCCAACATTGGATTTACGAAAACCCAAGACACACTGAAGAAGATAGAAAAACTGCTTGGATGCGAATAAATGGAGAGTTTTCAGACAAAATAACTGATTGGTCTGGTTTTGAACATTTTAGAGAATACGCATGGCAACGTCAACTTCACATTTATGAAGTTCCGTTTTATTATATTGAATACGGCATGGCTCAATTAGGGGCCATCAGTGTTTGGAGAAATTATAAAAAAGACCCTAAAAAAGGCCTGAAAGGATATTTGGCAGCTTTAAAACTAGGTTATACCAAAACCATAAAAGAAATCTATGAAGCAGCTGGTATCAAATTTGATTTTTCAAAAGCTTATATAGCTGAACTGATGGAGTTTGTAAAAGGCGAATTGGTTATACTGAAGGCCTAAATTTTTAAGAACACGGAATTATTGGATTAGACACGGATAAATTAAGTCCGTGTCTTTTTTTTTCTTGATTCATTCAAAGCATCTTCTATACCAACCAAAATGCACTAATCAAATAGAAAATAAAATTTTTTAAAGGTAAATCAAATGGTTTCTTTCCAATAAAAAACCAATTCTGTATTTTGTTGTTAAAACCCTACGAAACAAAATGGCATCAAGTAATTTTGAAACAAAACAAAAGAAAATAGGAGCATTTTCTATTTGGGCCATTGGCGTTGGATTGGTTATTTCTGGTGAGTCTTTTGGCTGGAATTTAGGTTGGGCAATTACTGGGCCGTTAGGCTTCTTTATTCCAGTGGCAGTTACTGCAGTTTTGTACTATGCATTGGTACTTTGTCTCATCGAGTTAGCTTGTGTATATCCCCAAGCCAATGGCCCTCACATTTACATAAAAAACGCATTTGGTAAAAAATGGGCTGAGATAATTTCCATACTTATATTATTCGAATTTCTATTTGTAAATCCAGCAATTGCCACTTCAATTGGTGAATATTTGGGATTCCTGACTGGTCACCTCGAAAATACCAATTGGATTGCCACGGCATTCATTGCATTCTTTTGTTTGGTAAGTTTATTCAATTTCAATTTTGGCATCCAAGTGATTATCACGTTGACTTTGTTGGCGATTTTTGAGCTTTTGATATTTTCAGGTTCAATTGTTTCTGAGTTTTCTTTGCCCAATTTGTCCCAAAACAAACAATTTGGAGAGTTAACTTTTGATACATTCGTTCGGGCGATGCCTTTTGCCATTTGGATGTTTCTAGCCATTGAAGGTATTTCTATTGTTTCCAAAAATACAAAACATAAAAAACTAAGAAAAACCTTGGGCATAGGCTATAAATCGGCCTTTTGGACCCTCGCCATATTGGCGACTTTAATATTGATTTTGGCTGCTGGCGGAATCGCATTAAACCCAGAAAGCTGGGATATTATAAGCAAAGACAATCATCCAATGCCAGCAACTTTGGGCTTAATTTTAGGTAAAAATAACCCCATAACTCAGGTTTTTACGTTTTTAGGGCTATTTGGTCTTATCGCTTCTCTTCAAGGAATTGCCTTTACCACCACTTTTCAAATAGAATATTTTCTAAAAAGAATATTCCCAGAATACAAACTTAACAGAGCACTTGCTGCTGGCGTGGTGTTCTTAGCAAGCATTTTTGCCATTTGGGGAAGTTCAACATCGGTTTTGATAGAACTTTCAGTTTTTGGAGCTGTTTGTATGTATTTTGGCGTGAGTTCGAGTCTAATTATTCTTCGAAAAAAGAAAAAGCTTGACCCAAAAGCGATTTTTGAAGGAGAAAATGAAAAAACTCAACACAAACATCATCATCTTGAATTTAATAGCTTTGTCCAGAAAACGTTTCCCTATTTGGCTCTGATATTATCTGTTTTTTGTATGCTAATTTTGGCGTATCTTCATCCAATCATTGTAAGCAGCATCATTGTTTTGATCATCACTTATTTGATTTTCTCCTAAAAAATACGGCAAATGGAGTTTCGATATACAGTAAATAGTTTCACCTATAACTTCAAAGACCTTAAAACCCTAATGGCCAAAGCAAGTCCCTATCGGACAGGCGATGCATTGGCCGGCATAAGTGCCGAAAGCAATGAGGAACGCGTAGCAGCACAGTTTGCATTAAGCGAAGTTCCTCTCAATCTATTTCTGACGGATCACCTAATTCCATATGAATCAGACGAAATAACAAGATTGATAGTAGATTCTCTCGACAAAAATAGTTTTTCAATCATCCGTCATTTGACTGTAGGGGATTTCAGAAATTGGTTGCTTTTAGATGCTACGGACACAGAGGTTTTAGATCAAATAAAAATGGGACTAATGCCCGAAATGGTTGCAGCAGTTTCAAAAATTATGCGAAATCAAGACCTAATAGCAGTTGCACAAAAATGTGAAGTAATATCAAGGTTCAGAACCACTGTTGGTCAAAAAGGAAGATTAGCCATTCGACTCCAACCCAACCACCCTACCGATTTTCAAAGCGGCATTTTGGCCAGTACAATTGACGGCTTAATGTATGGTTGCGGGGATGCAGTAATCGGAATTAACCCAGCAACGGACAGCCCTGAAGTAGTAAGTAATCTTTTGAAAATGCTGGATGAATTACGAGAAAAATTCGAAATACCTACACAATCCTGCATTCTGAGCCATATTACAACAACCTTAAGCATTATTAAAGACGCTCCAGTTGATTTGGTTTTTCAATCCATTGGTGGCACTGAAAAAACCAATAGCTCTTTTGGAGTTAACTTAAACATCTTGAATGAAGGTTTTCTGGCGGCTACCGAACTTAAAAGAGGCACGGTAGGTCAACAAGTTATGTATTTTGAAACTGGCCAAGGCTCATCACTTTCAGCCAACGCCCACCATGGCTTGGATCAACAAACCTGTGAGGCACGAACTTATGCTCTTGCTAGAAAATTCAATCCCTTTCTAGTAAATTCTGTGGTTGGCTTTATTGGCCCAGAATATCTTTTTGACGGAAAACAAATAATCAGAGCTGCGTTAGAAGATCATTTTTGTGCAAAATTACTCGGTTTGCCTATGGGGATGGACGTATGCTACACCAATCATGCTGAGGCTGACCAAGACGACATGGACAACCTCATGACACTTCTCGGAGTGGCCGGTTGCAACTTCTTTATGGGCGTACCCGGAACGGACGACATCATGCTAAACTATCAATCCACGTCTTTTCATGACGCCATGTATGTACGAAAAGTATTGAAAAAACGCCCCGCTCCAGAATTCGAGGCCTGGCTTTTGGCTCAAGGAATCATCAATGAAAAAGGCGAACGAAACGCCTTGAATAGCAAACATTTATTGTTAAATAGGCATGGAAAATAAACTCATACAAACCGACCCAAGCGAACTACTAAAAACCCAAACCAACGCCAGGATTGGTCTAGGAAATGTGGGTGGATCCTTGCCTACTCAGCAAACTTTATCACTTAAACTTGATCATGCCCGAGCCAAAGATGCAGTATTTTCACCTTTGAATATGGAGCTATTAACTAAGGCACTTTTAGAATTTCATATACCACTTTTCTGTCTAAAAAGTAAGGTAGAAAACAAAATAGAATATTTAAAAAGGCCGGATTTAGGTAGGAGATTGGACAACAATTCTCTAGAAATTTTAGAAAAAAATAAAGAAAAACTGGACATCGTACTGGTAATTACTGATGGGCTTTCGGCCGAAGCGGTGAACAATCAAATTATAAATGTGTTGAAGCGTCTTATTCCAGCATGGTCGAAAAACTATAAAATAGCACTAGCCTTGGTGGAAAACGGACGTGTAGCCATTGCCGATGAAATTGGAGAACGTTTGGAAGCAAAATTCACCGCCATTTTTATTGGAGAAAGACCTGGATTATCTTCACCCAAAAGTATGGGAATTTACACCACTTTTCAGCCTAAAATAGGCCTAACCGATGAAAGTAGAAATTGTATTTCAAACATTCATAACGATGGATTGAGTATTGATCAGGCGGTACAAATTCTCAATTATTACATGGAAGAATCTTTTAGAAATGAATACAGTGGTTTCAAATTGAAACTCGAGCTAAATTTGATTGACGAACAAAAAAATACCCCAACCTTTGGCTGAGGTAATTTGAAGGAGTTTTTATTACCGTTCATTATATGGTTAAATCCACTACGGAGCTTTCAGTCAATTTGAGCGTATTCATCACGTTTTGCAAATTGTTTTTATCCACCATTTTGGCAAATTTTCCAGGAACAATTACCACCCTGAAAGTCTTGCCCAATCTCCAAGAATTATTAAGCCTCATTCTATCGAAATTTGCATCTAGAAATATACTAAAATCCAATTTGGTAAAGTCAAAATTGTATTGATGAATGCCATTATCCGAAGTATAAATCTGTGGAAGTGGTTTCCAGATATCAGCCCCAGTTTTGTCCAATCCAACAAATTCATAAACCAAAAGCACATCAGAATCAAAAATCACAGGACTTAGGTTATAATAATTTCTGAAGCTGTTGCCCGGTGTAAAATCAGCCTTAACTTCAAAGACCTCCGCTAATAGTTCGTTAGTAATAGGTTGAGGATTTTCGTTTACAGTACAAGCCTGAAACAATCCAGTAGAAAAGAGCAGTCCTAAAATCAATAGCTTTTTCATAATCGTAATTTTTAAGTGTTAAAATTCTATTTCTGAGATTTATCACTTAGATGCATGAAAACCTATCTGGGTTTGCATAAAAAATAAGTACGTCTTTAAACTTTTTATAAAAAGCTCATAATCAGTGTTAAGGAAAATGTTAATGAAGAAAATACAGTTCAAATTTTATCTCCTAAAACCTTCAAAAGTTTTTCAAGCCAAACTTTATCTAGTTCCGAAAAGTCATCCAAAAGATCTGAATCCACGTCCAAAACACCACAAATTTCATTTTTTGAGTCGAAAAGTGGCATTACAATCTCAGATTTTGAGGCCGAACTACAAGCAATATGACCCGGAAACTGATCCACATCAGGTACAATGACAGTTTCTTTTGTAGAAAAACTGTGACCACATACACCCTTGTCATAACGAATACGTGTGCAGGCAATAGGCCCTTGAAATGGCCCCAATACCAATTCACCCGATTTGTTATCCAAATAAAAACCTACCCAATAAAATCCGAAAGCTTGTTTTAATGCCGCCGAAATATTGGCTAAATTAGCGATTAAGTTAGTTTCTGAAGAAATGAGAGCCTCTATCTGTGGAATAACCGCCTCATAAATTTCGACTCTTTCGGTAGTTTCTGGAATATATAAATTTTCTGCCATTAAATATTTCGTTTCAAAATAGCTAACAAAAATCTGCTTTTTAAGTTTGTTTTGGCCTAAAAATTCCCAATTTTTGTTTTTCAATACAAAACCTATGAATAAAAGAAAATACGGATTGGTAGCAGTTGGTGAACTCTTGGGCGACTTTATCGGAACTGAAACAACAACAAGCCTTTTTGACACTTCGAAATTTGAACGCTTTCAAGGCGGAAGCCCTGCTAATTTGGCCGCTAACATGGCCCGCTTGGGATTTAAAACTGCCATAATCAGTGCAGTTGGGACAGATAATCTAGGAAAATATTTGGTAGAAAAAGTTGCCGTAGCTGGAGTAGATACAAGTTTAGTAATCTATGAAAAAAATGAACCCAGCTCCATTGTTTTAGTGTCAAGAACTACTGGAACTCCCGACTTTATCCCTTACCGCACTGCTGATAGAATGATAAATCCCGAAAACATTCCTGACGAATTACTTCAAAATTGTTCAGTATTCCATACCACCTGCTGGCCGTTGAGCAAGCAACCATCACAAGCATCCGTCTTAGATGCAGCCAAAAGAGCAAAAAATGCTGGATGCATCTTAAGTGCAGACTTAAATTATGCCGAAAGAGTTTGGCCTGATAGAGAAGAGGCTCACAAAGTAATAAAAGAGTACCTATCAAATGGTGCCTTGATAAAACTTAGCGAAGACGATGCAGAACGCTTTTATGGAGAAGCCGTTTCTATGGAAAAGGTATTTGAAGATTTTCATAAGTGGGGAGCTACCCTAATTTGTTATACATTGGGCGGAAAAGGAAGCGTGGTATCAAACGGAAAAGAGTTGATTTTCAACAAACCAGAGGCCATAACGGTATTGGATGCAACTGGGGCAGGAGATTCATTTTGGTCAGGCTTTTTGGCAGCTTATTTGTCTGGAAAAAGCTCAAAAGAATGTGCCCAAGCTGGTGCCAATATGGCCAAAATTAAGTTGACAACGGTTGGACCCATAAAGCAAAATGTAGATTTAGAAAGCCTTTTTAACTAAAAACTTGTCGTATTCGGCCTTCAAAATGTCGCATTTTGTCATTTTCTAATCTCCTTTTTTAAACTAATTTTGATAAAAACTTAAAATGGAAGATTATTATTTTGAAAATGATATAGTCTTTGCTTGCAAAAGAGCTTTCAAGTTTCCTGATGGAGTTCAAATAGCATTCGAAACTTTACACGCTCATATTCCTTTTTCTACAACTAGAAAGTTTTTTAGTTTTTCATGGATGAACGAAAAGGGTGAAATTATTTATCTGGCTGGAGCCGAAATATGGGCAGATGAAATCTACCCCGAGTTAGAAAAATTCGCTTTTAAAAAAGGAAAATATCGAGGTACCATCATCCAAGATTTCATGAAAAACATACCCAAAATGGGACATCTTTTCCAAGAATTGTGCAGAGATGCTGAACTTGACCTCCAAGGCTATTGTGTGGAATGGTATTTCAACGAAAAGGATGTGAAGTGTTTCGTGAAATTGAAAGACTGAACTCATTTGAAAAATTTTGAGTTTAAAAAATTGTAAACCCTATAATAATTATGAAAAAAGACAAAATCATTTATTGGATTTCCACTGGATTTATTTTTTTGTTTGAAGGCCTTATGCCTGCACTCACCTCCCAAACACAAATGGCCAAAGATGGAATTGCACATTTAGGTTATCAACCTTATTTTGGTGTGATGCTCGTCATCTTTAAAGTTTTAGGTGCCTTAGCACTAATTCTTCCGCAAGTTCCAGCAAAAATTAAAGAATGGGCGTATGCTGGATTCGCTTTTGTATTTGTTGCAGCATTTGTTGGTCATGTATCAGTAGATGGATTAAATCCAATGTCGTTTTTCCCACTTGTAATTTTCGGAATTATGATAGTTTCCTATATATATTTTCACAAATTGAAGAAACAAAATTGATATATTTTAGAATTTTTTAAACCCTTATTAAAGATGAATAAAGACAAGATTATTTTTTGGACCACAACCGCAATTATTGCTGTTTTGGTTGGTTTTACTCCAATTTTTACTTGGAGCGACCCTAAAGGAATGGAAATGATGAACCACTTAGGTTATCCTTCTTATTTCGCTCCAATGTTAAACATTTTCAAAATATTGGGAGGAATTGCATTATTGGTTCCTCAAATTCCATCAAAAATCAAAGAATGGGCTTATGCTGGTTTTGGATTTGATTTTATTGCGGCTACTGTTAGTTTAATTGCAGTTGATGGACCTGTTGGACTGTCATTTTTTCCATTGGCATTTTTAGTAATTTTGGCTATTTCTTACATTTATAAAGAAAAATTGGCCAAATAATTTTTTGCGAATAACACAGTTGACAACTTTTATAAAGTTGTCAACTGTAACAGGAAACAGAAATCACTAAAATCAAATTCTTTTTGCTTCCTCCCAAAAAACATCCATTTCGGCCAAAGTCATTTCTGAGAGTTTTTTGTTCATTTCTGTAGCCTTGGATTCTAAATACTTGAATCGCTTTATGAATTTTTTATTTGTGCGTTCTAACGCCGTTTCTGGATTAATATCTATAAATCTGGCATAGTTTACTAATGAAAACAATACGTCACCAAACTCTGCCTCCGCTTTTTCTTTATCAATGGTTTCTTGCGTTTCAGCATTGAAATGCTCCTTAAATTCTTGCATTTCTTCTTCTACTTTGGCCCAAACCTGTGCTTTCTCTTCCCAGTCAAAACCAACTCCCCGAGCTTTTTCTTGAATTCTCATAGCTTTTACCAAGGCTGGCAATGATTTTGGAACACCTCCCAAAACCGACTTGTTTCCTTCTTTAAGCTTGAGTTGCTCCCAGTTTTTCTTTACTTCTTCTTCATCGGCCACCACCACGTCGCCATAAATGTGCGGATGTCTGCTGATAAGTTTTTCACAAATTCCATTCAACACATCTGTAATGTCAAAATCCTCTGTTTCGGAACCAATTTTGGCATAAAAAACCAAATGCAGCATAATGTCGCCCAACTCTTTTTTGATTTCTTGAAGGTCGTTTTCAAGAATGGCATCAGAAAGTTCGTAGGTTTCTTCAATGGTCAAATGACGAAGACTTTCAAACGTCTGTTTCCTATCCCAAGGGCATTTTTCACGGAGGTCATCCATGATATCCAATAGGCGATTAAATGCTAAAAGCTCATTTGCTCTGTTTTTGGGAATGATGGGCGGTAGTTTTACTGACATATTATTTCCACCTAATGGCACAGCCAATAGGTTTTGTTTGTTCGATGATGACGGGTTTGTTTTCAGAAAGGCTTTGCACAACGTCTTCTAAATAGTTTTTTGTGACACCACTTGCGTCTTGTGGGTTATCATCAATGGCTCCAGAATACTTCAGAATATATTTAAACCCTTCCTTTTTTACTACAAAAACATGCGGCATTCGCAAAGCTCCAAAAGTTTTGGCAATGGCTTGTTTTTCGTCTCTCAAAATCGGAAAAATGAAGCCTTTTTCTTTGGCTCGGGCTTGAATATTCTCCAATTTGTCTTCCTCATAAGCCTCGGCATCATTGGGGTTTATAGCTATCAGTGGGTAAGATTTCAGCGTGTATTTCTTGTCGATGGCTATAAGTCTGTCTTCATAGCTTTTAGAAAACGGGCAGTAATTGCTTGTAAAAACTAAGATAAAGCCCTTAGCTGATGGAAAAGATGAAAAAGAGTACAACTTTCCGTTGATGCTTCTGAGCGAAAAATCTTTTACTTCATCTCCTATTTTGTAGGCGGCAATGGCAGAAGTTCTTGATTTATTTTCTGTAAAACTCAAAAACAAAATGGAAACCAGGACTAATATGCGAAAATGCATGATTGAATTTTTATTGTAAAAACGAATAATATTTGTAAATCGATACCTCAAATATTCCATCAAAAATAATATAAAACCAAAGATTTATTAGATTTGAGAATTGAATATTTCAAAAAGCCTTAAATAAGATTTATGAAAGCCTTACTCTGTACTGAATTTGGACCCGCCGAAAAATTAATTTTTAAAGAAATAAACGCTCCAGAACCCAAAGAAAACGAGGTGTTAATCAAAGTGGCAGCTTGCAGTGCCAATTTCCCTGATACATTAATCATTGAAAACAAATATCAATTTAAGCCCGAATTGCCGTTTTCACCTGGTGGAGAAGTGGCTGGAGTAATTCTAAAAATTGGAGAAAATGTCAAAAAACTAAGCATCGGTCAACGTGTTTTTGCACTTTGTGGTTGGGGTGGATTTTCCGAGGAAGTTTGTGTGGGTGCTGATCGCGTTTTTCCTTTGCCCGATTATATGGATTTTGTAACTGGAGCCAGTTTGATGTACAATTTTGGCACTTCCTATCATGCTCTAAAGAACCGTGCACATTTGCAAAAAGGCGAAACTTTATTGGTTTTGGGGGCTGCTGGCGGTGTAGGTTTAGCTGCTGTAGAACTCGGTAAATTAATGGGTGCAAATATAATAGCTGCGGCATCAACTGACGAGAAACTGGCCATTTGCAAAGAGAAGGGAGCTGATTTTTTGGTAAATTATGAAAAAGAAGACCTAAGAGAAAAAATTAAAGAATATACGCGAGGCAAAGGAATTGATGTAGTTTATGACCCAGTAGGAGATAAATATGCCGAACCAACATTGCGAAGCATGGCATGGAATGGGCGATATTTGGTAGTGGGTTTTGCTGGAGGTGAAATTCCGAAATTGCCATTTAATTTGGCTTTGTTAAAAGGCTGTTCTGTGCTCGGCGTATTTTGGGGACAATTCTCAAAACTTCAACCCAAAGAAAACTTTGAAAACATCCTAGAATTGGCCAACTGGTTTAAAGAAGGAAAACTGAAACCGCACATTTTCAAAAAATACAGCTTGCCAGATTCAGCACAAGCTTTGGTGGATTTGCGAGAAAGGAAGGTAGTAGGAAAAGCCGTGGTTATTTGTGATGAAAAGCTAACTAATGTGCCAATTACAAAAATTATTGAACCTGAAAAATCTAAAAGAATCTATCAAAATTTAGAAGAGATAAAGGCTTCAGTAGGCAAAATAATTGGTGAAAGTCCTTGGCTAGAAATAAGTCAAGACATCATTGATGGTTTTGCAAAAGCCACTTTTGATGAGCAGTGGATACATGTAAATCCTGAAAAAGCTGCTCTGAGCCCTTTCGGAAGTACCATTGCTCATGGATTGCTGACTTTGTCGCTAAGCCCGAAGTTTATGTTTGATATTTACGAAGTAAAAAACTCGAAAATGGGCATCAATTACGGCTCCGACAAAGTGCGATTTTTACAGCCCATTAAAGTGAATTCAAAAGTAAAAATGGTTGCCAAACTTCTGGAAGCGACTGAAGCCCCAAACAACGGCCTAAAAATGAAAATAGAGGGGACTTATTTCGTAGAAAACAATCCAAAGCCGGTGTGTGTCGCTGAACTTTTGAGTGTGATTTATTGAGGAATTGAATGAACAGCAATCCTATTTCCTTCTGAATCTATAAAAACACCCATAGATCCATGCTCTTCGGATATTAAAGTTTTTGGAACTGTCACTTTACCGCCAGCATTTTCCACCCTCGACAGTACAATTTCTACATCCGGATTGGCATTAAGATATATCAATGGCCCTTGACTTTCAGATGGAATATAAAATCCGGGACTTGTTTTGACCAAAGCCCCGCCAATACCTGTTTCAGGATTAGAAATAGGGAATAGTCTCATTTGGAAACCTGGAAACTCCATTGGAATCATCTGAATTTCAAAAATAGCTTCGTAAAATTTTTGAGCTCTGTCGAGGTCTTCCGTTGGAATTTCGAACCAACTTATAGCATGATCTTTCATTTATTTATATTAAGGGTTATTGTAAAGTTAAAAATATTTTTGTTTCATTATTTAAAAACAAAAATATTTTGTGTGTAAAAACTCACAAGGTTTTTACTTTTGCCTAATTTTTAAAAATCACGAATGAAAAATATAGACGTTTGTCTTACCCCTGACTTATTGCATCTGCACAAAATCAATAATTCTATAGTTGTTGTTACTGACATTTTTAGGGCAACTTCATGTATGGTCACTGGTTTTGCTTATGGTGTGAAAAGCATTATCCCAGTAGCAACGGTAGAAGAATGTAAAAATCTCCAAAACATGGGATATGTGGCAGCAGCAGAAAGAAATGCCGAAAAAGTAGAAGGATTTGACCTCGACAATTCGCCCTTTAGCTACATGGACGAACGATTAATTGGAGGAAAAATAGCTATGACTACAACAAATGGCACTTTGTCTATTTCAAAAGCCAAAACCGACGCCGTAAAAGTGATTGTGGGGGCATTTTTGAATTTGGAAGCAGTCGTTAATCATCTTAAAAACCAACCTTATGATGTTTTGGTGCTTTGTGCAGGCTGGAAAGGTCGCCCAAATCTCGAAGATACGCTATTTGCGGGAGCAGTAGTAGAAGCATTGAAAGACGAGTATTTTGTTTCTGAAGATTCGGCTATTTTAGCAATGAGAACTTATCAACAAGCCAAAGACAACATGCTTGCATATCTTGCTAACTCGTCACACATTCGCAGGTTGCAAGGCTTGGGTATTAACAAAGACATCAGTTACTGTTTGCAAAAAGACCTTTATGATGTTCTACCTGTATTAAGAGGAAATGAATTGGTGGTTCATTAAGATATAAATATTATATTCGTTCCTAATTTAAAAAATCTAACAAAATGGCAACTTCATTTAACATTGACTATCCAGGCACAGCATCCGACTTTGTTGTTAATGCCACAAAAGCAATCAAAACAAAAGGAGGAATTTTCGCGGGCGACCAAAAAAGTGGCACATTTGCTCTGAAAACACTTATTGGCTCCGTAAAGGGAGGTTACAAAGTAATTTCAGGTGAAGGAGCTGAAACAAAAGTGGCCATTACAATCAATCAGAAACCCATGCTTGTGCCAATGTCAAAAATTCAAGAAGTAATAGAAGGCTACTTCTAAGGCACTTCAAAATACTCAGAAACTACATTCTTGTTGATTTTAAGCATAATTTCATACTTGCCTTTCGCTAGTTTGTTAGTTGGAATTAGTTTGGTCTGAGTACCGAGATTTTCTTGAAAAGTATCTACCAAAGTTACGATAACATTTCCTTTGATAGTTTTTAATTGCAACAGAACATCTCCAGGTTCATTAAGTCTGTAAATAACTTTCTTAGTTTTTGTATTTTCTTCATCTAACATCAATCCTTTCATAGCATTTTGCTCTTGAATTTGTTTCATGCCTATTGCTATATTTGCCGAGAACTGTTGTTGAATACAGTTCTCTATTTCGGCCGAGAAAACCGCTGCGTTTTTTACTTCAAATCCAGGTAAAAGCACGATACTGTTTCCAGCTGTGAACGAAATATTTTTCGTTGTAGGAACCAAACTTATCGATTCAATCCTTTTTTTAGCTGAAAAAAGCGTATCTGTCAAACTCATTTTACCCAAGGCAAGTGTATCAGTGCCACAGCTAATATCAACACCTTTGCAATTACAATTTCCATCAAATTTGTCGTAAGAAGTCAGAGGATCTTGGTCATCGCAAGGCGTATCCATAATGTTGCAAAGTGCGGCATCAAATGTGATTTTACTAAACCCCGAACAAGTAGCGTCTCCATGGTTATTTAAAGCCGAAATTAAAATATATTTCGCCTTGGCGTCATTAAAGTTTGGTCCAACGAAACCTGAATAATCAACCAACCCAGGTGCTTGTGGCCATGTATATGTACCTCCAAGCGGTATCCAGTTTGTTCCATCTACCGAATAATCAATTACCACTTCTCTAAAACCTTTGTTGGTTTGGTTTAACACATTATAATTCCAAACCCTAGCCTCTTTGAATTTATAAATGTCACTGAAATCGTATTTTATCCAGTGTTGGCTTGCACTTCGAGCTGGATTTGGATTAGGAGCGGTTGCACAAGAAGTCCAAGAAGCCTCCTCTATTGGATTAAGATTGTCGGTCGGACTGCAATCTGCATACATTTGATACTTTGCTCCTAAGTCGTCGCAGTCTGGGCCTGAACAAGGCGTTCCAACGCAATTACAATTTCCATCTATTTTGTCATTGTTTGTAAATGCATTTCCGTCATCACAAAGTGTATTCTGAGCAATACAAGACACTTCACAATTGTAGTCATAAATATAAAAATTAGGAATTTTCTTCCATGTTCGCTGAGGATGAAATGGCGTTTTCCAAAACAAATGGAAATGATCACGCCAAGAGTTTTCTTTGTGTCTAAATTCGAAATAATAGAATTTCCCCTTTTGCATGTAAATTGGGCCTGAATTCTGCAAAACTGAATAGTTATGTTCATACTCTCCAATACCATAAAATGCAAACATCTGATGGTTTTGCTTATATTCAACAGAATCATTTTTACTCATAAAAAAGAAAGTCTGATTGTCCCCTGTAAGATTAAACTCATACTTTCCTGTTACTGGCACTGTCAAAAAGCCTTGAACAAGTGTGCCATAATTGTCATAAGTTGATTGATTTAATGGCCCATAAACACCCTTTAGTTTCTCCATTTTATCGGGAACCAAAGGGAACTTTGGGGCATTTATCAAGTCGTTTTCCACATAAGAACCCGGAATGTTTTCATAATAATACGCCTCCAGTAAACCTTTTTGTCCAATGCAAGCATTTGTTGAAGTCGCCGTTCCTAAACAATTGCAAAAGCCATCTTGCTGGTCGTTAGTAGTTTGGGAATTATTGTCATTACAAGGAGTACCTCTGGAAGGGCAAGTTGTTCCACAAGTGTATTCATAGATAGAATTAAAATCTACTACCGTCCAAACCGTTTCAGCATTTTTCTTCCAAAATAAAGTCGCAAAATCTGAATATCCTCCTTCGAAGTTGAGTATCTCGAAATAGTAATATTGACCACCCACTAATGTAATTGAGGCAGATGTTTGTTGCGAATATTTAGTATGCTCAACTGGTCCCGTATAACCTGGCACTTCTGCTCTTTTAGTTTTGTTTTGAGGGTTTATTCCATTACTTAAAAAAAACAAGGCTCTATCATCTCCTGTAAGATTGAAAGTGTAAGTAGTCGTAACGGGAACACTTATAAAACCCCTTACCATTCCGGCATAGTATTCCGTATAATTGCTGGGTGTACTGAGTGTTGGAATCATCTGAAAACCGTCAGGCGTCTCCGGAAAAAACTCCAATGCATAAAGTGCGTTCGTGTCAGGAGTGGAACTAAATCCAGTCCAATAACTCCACTTTACTTGTCCCGCAGGACCAACACAGGTTTGAGCTTTGGCATAAAAACTACTTAAAAAAATGGCAAAAAATATAACCTTAATCTTCATAATTTATCAATAGTTTAAACAGCCTAAAGGATGATTGGTCGTCGATATGGGACTTTGATTAAAATTCATGAACCCTATTGGGTAATTGTTTGCAGCGTATGAATAAAAATTTCCCAGATTGGGCAAAACATAGCACAAATCAGATGGGCTCACACCATACCAAAGAGCAATCTCGGCATACATTTCATCTGTAGAAACTGTTGGAATAAAGTTTCCTCGGTAGGAAATATTCCTATTGTTAGCACTGCTCAGATCCATTTTAGGATAGGCTCCAAAAATTCTTCCACCATTTACTGCCCCACCCATTATCATATTATTTCCTCCCCATGCATGATCCGACCCATTTCCATTGGAAGTAAGCGTTCGGGCAAAGTCTGAAATGGTAAAAGTGGTTACGTTTTCAGAAATCCCCAATTCAACAGTACTATCAAAAAAGGCCTTCATGGCTTGGCTTACCACAGGTAATTTGCCATTTAGGCCACCCAAGAGACCATCATGCATATCCCAACCACCATAGTTTACAAAAAATATCTGTCTCTTTGTTCCAAGCTGCTGTCGAACACTCATCACTTTCGTTATTGCAGCCAAATCACCCGCCAATGAAGTGTTAGGAAAAGTAGTGGAGATGGTTGGAACTCTTTTTAATGCTTCTTTGAAAATCTCAAAAGAAGCCATACTTTCTTTTGCAGTGGCCGAATAGGTTTTTTGAAGTAAATTTGAATATGTTTGTCCCACAAGGCTGTCGATTGCATTTGTTCTCATTTCTTGCAGTAAACCTTGATTTCCCCACCACGATGGAAATGACTGAAGTCCTACATTGTTTGGATCCACATTGTCGCTTATTGAATACTCTGAAACCGATTGACCCCTTTGGAAAACATTCTTACCTGCCAGAGAGATATTCATCGAAATGCCGTTGTTGGCATTGTTGGCATTCAAGATATCTGCCATTCTACCTCCCACTCCCAGTGCGTCACGACTTTGCGGTACAGAGGTTTGCCACTGCATGATTTGGTCAGAATGAGAATAAATACCTAGCGGAATCTTCTTTAAAGAGTTTTGATACTCATTTGGGGTAAGTATTGGCTCTATCAGCGTGCCTATATTAGACATAAACGCCAACTTGCCGGCGTTGAACAAATCTCTAATACCACTCATTTGAGGATGTACTCCAAAAGCAGAATAGGCACAGTTTTGTCCCCGAAAACTAGAGCATTGCGGATTATTTAAAGCTAAAAAACTGGATGGAGTCTGTGCAACCGCAAGATCAGTTCTTAGTGCCAAATATTCAGAAAAGCCATTGTCCCCATTTACAGTAGTCCCCGTAGGCATCAACATATTGAAAGAATCAATACCACCAGAAAATAGAATACACACAATAGCTTTGTAGTCCTCTCCAGGAGCGTTTTTATTGAAGTTAGTAAGACCGTTAAGAGCCCCTAAACTCGTCAAAGAGCTAAGAAGTGTAGTACTTCCCATGGCTCCACACCCGACATTCTTTATGAAATTTCTTCTGTTCATTTCTTATTTGTTTATTAGGTAGTCAGGAGCAATCATTATCAGAAATATTCCCATTCTTAGTCGTCTATCGGCCAAAGTGGGGTCTGGAACACCATTTATATCAAAAGTAATGGGCATAGAAAGCAGCACATTTTGAATGATGGACATATTTTCTGCCTTTATTCTTCCCTGTGCTAATATGAGGTTGTACTTATCCAAAAATTCTTTTATACGATTGTCTTTAGCAAGTACATAATCAGCCGTAATATTAAACTTTGGCTCTTGGTCACTTTTATAAAATTCGTTGTTAAAAATGCTCCAATATTCAATTGGATCATTAGAAATTATCCATTTGTGAAGGGCATTCATATAGTTAGAAAAAGACAATGAATTGAGCATTTGAAACTCTGGACCAACTTTTCCTGCAGCTTGTAAAGGTCCTCCAGGAACATACCCTGGCTGATAAAAATTGAACACCGAAGGGGAATAAAGTGGCTTTTGTTCGATTCTATCGTATAAATCCACCATTACGTTTCTATAAATACCACTTTGATTGGTCAATCCGATACCATTTATAAGATTCATATATCGCAAAAACGGCTCTCTTAAGTGTCCATAAGCAGTATTTTCTTTTTCTGCACAACAATCCCTCGCCTCAGGGTCGAGCAAAATTGCCCTCACCACAGCTTTTAAATCCCCTCTTACTCCTATTCCATTGTTATTAAATACAGACGCTATTCGGTCTATAAATTCAGAAGAAGGATTAGAACTCACTAGATGTTGTATGAGTCTTTTTGCCATAAAAGGCCCTACATTTGGGTGGTTAAAAATAATATCCAAAGCATCCCGAATATCAAGTTGTCCATCTGCAACGGGCCTTGCCACAATAGTTTGGTTAAGAAAGGTTTTAGGCCCAGGCTCATGACCATTTACAATTCTCCAAGTATTAGGATTTGCCCACCACCTCGTATATTTTTCACTTGAATCAACTGGAAAAAACTTCAATCTTTTGGTATAACTCCAGTCATTTACGTTATTATTATCACCCAAATACCTACTATGTGACCATGACAAACCTGTAAAAACCTTCGCAAGATTGCCAATGTCATCGTTGTTGTAGGTTGGAATTGATTTTCCGCTTATGTCTTTTTTTTCTGTTCCATTATTGTTTAACTCAAACAAACCAATCGAAAACAATTGCATAATTTCTCTTGCATAGTTTTCGTCAGGAAAAACTTTCTTTTTTGTTTGGTTGGTTGTAGATATTGCTAAAGTATCAGTAGCATGATTATTCAAATAGGTTAAATAAACCGCCATTGCAGGATGATATGTAACGCTATCAATCAAACTTCTGTAATTTCCAAAAGCGTTTTTGTTCAACATATCATAATAACTTGCCAAGGCATAGGGATTATTGTCAAAAGCCGATATTCTGGATGTTACAAATATTTGACTCAAAGCTAAACTTACTCTCCAGCGTAATTTATCCATTGAAACCATGTTGGCCTGAAACCAAGCTACATCAAATGCCCAATCGTCAATAAAAACATTATTCAAAGTGTAATTCCCAGCCGGATTCTGAAGTTTTAGAGAATCTACCATACTTTGGTGCATATTTTGCACGTAGTTTTGGAGATTGAAATTTGGATTCATCGCAAATTGCTCATCTAACCAAGGTTCTATGCCTTGATTTTGCAAAGACAGAATTTCAGAAAGCTTTGGGCCAAGCGTGGCCTGTGAAAGAAACCTTGAACTGGCCTTTGGATTAGGGATGTAACCAGTACTCATGAGCGTTTTAATACCTTTTGAGGCATTTGAGCTAGCATTAACAGTAACTCCCTTTATGTTTCCTTTACCAAAGGTCTGGGTATTCTGTGAAAAGGTGGATTGAAAACAACACAAAACGAGGGTAAAAATTATTAAAGTTTTCATAGTGAGATGTTTTCAAGAAAGCAAACTGAGAAAATCGCAGCAATTTCGTTGCCAAACTTCAAAAAAACTCAAAAATAACATTAAATTTTCCTTAAAAAAATGCATCCTCAAAATGCAAAATTTCGAACTTGGGTTTTTCGATTATCGAAATGAAGTCAAAACGAGCCTCCCCATTCCATGGAAACTTGTGTAAATAAGCTTCAGCCCCTTTTTTTATGGCATTTTGTTTACCTTTTCCCATAGTCCCTTCAGGAAAACCATAGTCGGCATTGAGTTTTAGTCTAACTTCTACAAAAATCAGCATATCATCTTTTGTGCAAATAATGTCAATCTCTGAATTGTGTGAGGTAAAATTGCGTTCTTTTATTACAAAACCTTTGTCGGTAAGATATTTTACAGCGTAATCTTCGCCTTCTTTTCCTTTGTCGAGTTTTTCGCTCATATTTGTGTTTGAATTTGCTTCAAAGATATTTTTTTATTCTTTAGAAATCAAAAGTGAAAAGCAAGACGAAAAAAAGCAAAAAAAAAATAAGGATTGTCCATTAAATAAACAACTCTCAATGATTAAAAATGAAAAACAAAGAAGTAAAATATATTGACTTAGGCTTAATTGACTATAAAGAAGCATGGGATTTTCAAGAAGAATTTTTCAAGAAAGTAGTTGAAATAAAAATAGCCAATCGCACAAATGAAACAATTGAGAAAACTCCAAATTATCTGATATTTTGTCAACATCCACATGTTTTTACTTTGGGAAAAAGTGGGAAAATAGAGAATCTTTTGGTTGATGAAAATGGTCTGGAAGAGAAAGAAGCCAGTTTTTATAAAATCAACCGTGGCGGAGACATCACCTATCATGGACCAGGGCAATTGGTGGTTTATCCGATTCTTGATCTTGACAATTTCTTTACTGATATACACAAATATATGCGGTTTTTGGAAGAAGCCGTGATTATGACTTGTGCTGATTTTGGCATAAAGGCGGGTAGAATAGATGGTTTAACTGGCGTTTGGATTGACGACGGAAATCCAAGAAAAATATGTGCAATGGGTGTTAAATCTAGTCGTTGGGTAACTATGCACGGTCTTGCATTAAACGTGAACACCGATTTGTCATATTTTAGCCATATTGTACCATGCGGAATTGATGATAAAACGGTAACTTCTTTCGAAAAAGAACTCAAAATGCCAATAAATCAACAAGAAGTCGCCGAAAAACTAAAGACGCATTTGGCTAATCTCTTCGAAATGGAACTTATCTGATTCAATGAACATAAAAACACATATAATATCTCTTCAGAGCAAATACCCTTTCAGAATTGCTCATGGAGTTCGACTGGAGACCGAAACCTTCATTGTTGAACTGTCTGATAAAAAATTCACAGGTTTTGGTGAAGCGACCCCCGTTCCTTATTATGGTATTACTCCTGAAGTGATGAATAAGGTAATTTTAGAAAATAAGGAAATTATAGAGAATATCGTTTGGGGAAATCCCGCAAAATATTGGGAAGCATTAAATCCTTTTATTGGTCATAATCATTTCGTGCAATGTGCCATAGATATTGCCGCTTATGATATTTGGGGACAAAGGAATGGTCAACCCCTTTACAAAATGTTGGGATTAGACAATTCAAAAGTTCCTTTTTCGGATTATACAATCGGTATTGACGAAATACCCGTGATGATTCAAAAAATGAAAGAATTTGATTTCCCAATTTATAAAATAAAATTAGGAACACCCAACGACATAGAAATTGTAAAAGCTCTTCGTAAAGAAACCGAGGCTATATTTAGAGTGGATGCCAACACAGGTTGGAACGTTGAAGAAACCATCAAAAATTCCGAAGAATTAGTCAAATTGGGCGTAGAGTTTATAGAACAACCCCTCAAAGCCGAAGATTTTGAAGGAATGACAGAAGTAATAAAACATACCGAATTACCTATTATAGCCGACGAAAGTTGTGTTGTAGAAGCCGACGTTGAACGATGTATCGGTCATTTTTCAGGTGTAAATATAAAACTCGCAAAATGTGGTGGAATAACACCAGCTCTAAGAATGATCAAAACTGCTAGGTCCGCCAAAATGAAAGTAATGATGGGTTGCATGACCGAAAGTAGCATTGGAATTTCAGCAATTGCCCAACTTTTACCTTTACTTGATTATGTAGATATGGATGGAGCTATGCTCATTTCGAACGACCCTGCAGATGGCGTGAAACTAGAAAATGGAAAAGTGATTTACCCCGAAAGAAATGGGATAGGGGCATATTTGAGATGAAAATTAATTTTACCATTCAGTTGGTTAACAATAAACTTAATTATTTCTGCACCTGTACAACCTTTCCATTGAAATAATGGTCTAAGATTAAAACAACAATTTTATGATATACAAAGCACTTTTAATTTGTCTTTTGATGCCGATTTTAAGAATTGATTCTTGTACCAAAGTGGAAATACAAGCTGCTGACAACCCAAGTACACAAATCTTAGGCAAATGGGTACTAAAGCACCGATTTCTTGGCGATGCCATAGATACGCCATGTGGATATGCAGTCACAAATGCCCGTGACATTACCTTAGACATAGCTGATAACACCGAGTCTGCTGATGCTAAAGTTTTGCGAATGACTGGAAATTCGGCTGTAAATATGTATTTTGGAGACTTAACCATTACAGGTTTCGACGAAAAAACAGGAATCGGAACAATGAAAATAAGCACCTTGGGAAGCACAAAAATGGCCGGTCCTCCAGAATTAATGGAGTGTGAAACCAATTATTTCAATATGCTTAACGAATCCGCAGAATTTAGAATACAAGAAGGCCAATTGCAGGTGGGAAGATTCAAAAAAGATACTACTCCATCACGCGACGGCGGTACATATTTTATTTATGAAAAAGCCAATTAAGGCCCTTATAAATCAAAATTTCTAAAAAGGAAGTCAGTAATGGCTTCCTTTTTTGTTTCTCGGCAAAAATTTATAACTTTAAGTGATATTATGATGATAACAGTCAACCATTATGAAAAAAATAACCTTTAGTCTAACCTTAATGATTACAACCTACTTTACCTCAGCTCAAAATCCCAAAATTGGCAAAATCATTTCCAATGACCCTTCTTTATCAACACTACTAGACATCAACGATCAATTAGAAGTATTAGGAGAAGGATTTGAATGGTCAGAAGGACCCGTTTGGGTCAAAAATGGCAATTATCTCCTTTTTTCAGATGTGCCAACCAACATCATATATAAATGGAAAGAAAGTGAAAAAATAATAGAATTTCTGAAACCTTCTGGCTATACTGGCATAATGCCCTACAGCAATGAACCTGGCAGTAATGGCCTCACAATCAGTAACGATGGGAAATATTTAATTGCTTGTGAACATGGTGACAGAAGAATTACCAAAATGCCATTGGCAGGTAAAGGTGGAAAATTTACTTTGGCAGACAACTGGGACGGAAAACGCTTCAATAGCCCAAATGATGTAGTAGAAGCCAAATCTGGAGACATTTACTTTACCGATCCACCGTATGGTTTACCCGATTTCGTAAATGACAAAAGCCGCGAAATTGAATATTTCGGCGTTTATAGAATTTCTCCCCAAGGAAAAGTAACACTTATCATAAAAGATTTAGTAAGACCCAACGGAGTAGCACTTTCGCCAGACCACAAAACCCTTTATGTGGCTCAGTCTGATGTGAAAGCATACATTATGAGTTACCCTATAAAATCAGATGGAAGCGTAGGTGAAGGCAAGCTACTTTTTGATGCTTCATATCTCAACCAACAAGGTCTCAAAGGAGCTCCTGATGGCTTGAAAGTGGACGAGAAAGGAAATATTTTCACTACAGGGCCTGGAGGAATAATAGTTTTAAACCCGCAAGGCAAACTTTTAGGTCGAATTGAAACTGGAGCCGCAACCGCCAATCTGGCTTGGGGAGAAGACGGAAGCACGCTTTTTATAACGGCTGATATGTACTTACTCAAGTTAAAAACCAAAACCAAAGGGGCTAATTTTTGAGTGGCATTAAATTTGTAAAAATAAAACAAATTAGAAAACTTTGATAATCAATGGGAATATTCCTATTTTTGCACCTCAAAAAATTTTCACAATTAAAAAGGATTTGAAAATCAGTATTTTTTAAAAAACAAAATGGCAATAGTTAACAAAATCAGAGAAAGATCAGGAATAGCAGTAGCGGTTATAGCCGTGGCATTATTGTTATTTATTGTGGGCGGTGATATTTTTTCTAACCAAGGTGGAGGACTTTTCGGTTCATCTGCCAATCAGGTAGGTGAAATAAACGGTACAAAAGTAGATTACCAACAATATGTTGCTTTAGTTGAAGCTCAAAAATTACAACTAGAAAGTTCAACTGGCAGATCTGCCAATGAGCAAGAGGTGGCTCAAATAAGAGAGCAGGTTTGGGAAAAACTGATTTTTGAAAACGTTTATGTAGAAGAATTTGAGAAATTAGGCATCACCGTTTCTGATGATGAATTAAGAGAACTTATTCAAGGTGCAAAAAATATGCATCCATATGTAAAACAACAGTTTTCTGACCAACAAGGAAATTTCAATGCGGCTCAACACGCTGAATTTATTAGATCCTATACAAGCGGAAGTATGCCAGCAGCTCAAAAAGCCATGTGGGATAATTTCAAAAGAGAGTTGAAAACCATCAGAATGAGAGAGAAATATTCGAATCTTTTAAATAAAGCCTCTTTTGTAACAACGGCTGAAGCAAAGGCTGAATACGTTGCTAATACAGAAAAAGCAAGCGGCAGGTTCTTATATGTTCCTTTTTATTCTATTCAAGACTCTACTATCAAAGTGGAGGATAGCGAGATTACAAACTACTACAGCAAGCACAAAGAGGAGTTTACACCTTTTGATAGCAGAAGTATTACTTATGTAGCTTATCAGCTTACTCCTACAAAAGATGACAGTGCCGCTTTAAACACGGAAATCAGAAACTTAGCAAAAGGTCTTGCAGCGGCTCCAAATGCTCAAACTTATGCCAACTCTAATACAGACATTAGAACTCCATATTTGAGATCAGCTAACGAAATATCACCAGATCTAAAGGCAGCACTTTCGACGGCCATCGTAGGCTCGCTTGTGGGTCCTTTCAAAGAAGGTAACACTTACAGTATTCATAAATTTGAAGGTACAGATACTGATTCTCTTTACACAGTAAGAGCTAGCCATATTTTAATCAGAGCTGACTCAACTATGTCAGACAGTGCAAGAGTTGCAGCAAGAGCCAAGGCTGAAATTATTTTAAGCCAAGCCAAAGCTGGTGCAGACTTTGCGACATTAGCTAGCCAAAATGGTACAGATGGAACAGCTCAAAACGGTGGAGATTTAGGTTCTTTCCAAAACAACGGAGCCATGGTTAAACCTTTCGAGTCAGCCATTTTTGCTTTTTCAGGTACTGGAGTTTTGTCAAATTTAGTTGTTACAGACTTCGGATATCACATCGTTAAGGTAACAGAGCCAAAATCCAATACAAAATACAAATTAGCCTCAATAAACAAAGAGCTACAAGTAGGTGAATTGGCGGCTAATGAAACTTTCCAAAAGGCTGAGAATATTAGATCGGGTGCAAAAACCTTGAAAGATTTGGAAGCTGCTGTAAAAAAAGACAATTCATTGACGCTTTTGAACGCTGAAAATTTATTACCAAATAGCACGAATGTTAACACCATTCAAAACGCCAGAGAAATTGTAAACTGGGCTTATGGAAAAGACGTGGAAGAGGGTGACGTAGCGGATAGAGTTTTTGTTTTGGGTGAAACTTATGTTATTGCTGCACTAAAATCAGCCTCTGATAAAGAAAGCCCTGAAGCTCTAGACTTTAAAGATGCCATTTCTGCGAAAGTTAGAAATGAAAAGAAAACTGAAAAAATCATCGCGAAATTGGGAGATGGAAAAGGGGATTTAGTCGCTCTTTCAAAAAAATATGGAGCAGGTGCATTGGTTGAAACAGTTACTGATATAAACTTTTTTAGTGGAATGTTGAACAGTGCAGGTTTTGACGCAATAGCATTGGGCAAATTGTTTGGATTGAAAGCAGGACAAAGAAGTAAGGTATTCGCAGGTGAATCAGGTGTATTTGTGATGGAAACTACAGCGAAAACGCCAGCACCAGCTATTTCTGACTATACTGCATTTAAACTCCAAGTAGAGCAAAGAACCGGAATGGGCCGTATGGGCATGATAGGTGAGCAAATTCTTAGAGAAAACGCTAAAATAGTAGATAACAGAGCAAAATTGTTCTAACATCTCGAGTTTTCAATATTGAAAAAGCCCGAAGAATCAGATTCTTCGGGCTTTTTTGTATTTTAAATAATTTTTTTTTAAAAATATTAAACAATCTTGTAATCGGGATGAATCCAAGGCTGACGATACTTCCTAGTCAATTTTGCAGTTGCTTCTTTATCACCAACGATAATCTTCTTCACAGGGTCATAAACCACTGGACGGCCCAACTCCATAGAGATGTTGGCCAAAATACAACTTGCGGTAGAAATATGACCTTCTAATATATCTGCAACTGGCTTTGTTTTGTTTTCTATAGCTGCTAGAAAATCCAACATATGTAACCTGGTGGCTGGAGCTGCATTCAGTTCAATCCTTTCCTCGGTCAAATCCTCAGGATATTTTTCTTTCTCAAAAACCACATCTTTGTGAATTTTTTCTCCGTTATTATTTCCGTTTGGAATAAAATCATATCGCATGGTTGATGCCTTCAATGTCCCTTTTTCGCCATAAATAAATAATGCCCAAGGATAGTCAGGATCTGGAGGTGTTCCCCACGAGCGGTGTGTCCACACACAGTTCAGTTCATCATGTTCAAAAACAGCGGTTTGTGTGTCTGCAATATTAGATTTGGCTTCTTTATTCATGTAAATCCCACCAACCGCACTTATTTTTTTTGGCCATCCTAAGCCCAACATCCATCGGGCGGTGTCGTACATGTGTACACACATATCTCCAGTGATACCATTGCCATATTCCATAAATGTTCTCCACCAACGTATGTGAGGAATACCATCATAAGGACGCATTGGAGCTGGTCCGGTCCACATTTCATAATCAAAAAAGTCAGGAACCGGCTCTAAAGGTGGGTTAGCGTTGTTTCGCATAGAATAATAACAACACATTTCTACATGCTTTATTTTGCCCAACATTCCAGTGTCTATGATATTCTTTTTGGCTTCTATTAGGTGAGGCGTACTTTTTCGTTGTGTGCCTACTTGCACTACTTTGTTGTATTTTCGGGCAGCGGCTACCATGGCTTCTCCTTCCATAACGTCCACACTGATAGGCTTTTGGACATATACGTTAGCTCCAGACTTTACCGCATCAATCATCATCAATGAGTGCCAGTGGTCTGGTGTACCAATGAGTACAATGTCTAATTCGTTCTCTTTCAAAAGCTTACGATAATCGCCATAAAGTTTTGGCCTTTTACCGGAGCTTTGTCTTTTTGAAACCAAATCGGCGGCCGCATTGAGCATGTTTTTGTCTACATCACAAAGTGCTACCACATCCACAGAGGCCACTTGAATAAGTCTAAATAGGTCACTTTTACCGTACCATCCAGTACCAATGAGAGCCACACGATAAATTTTGTTGGGATTCAGCATGTCCATGGCGTTGGCTCCAAAGTGACTAAGAGCCAATGAAGCGGCCGCTCCTTTAAGAAAATGGCGGCGATTGATATTGAAAGTTTTCATTTATTGGGTTGAATATTTATTGTTTGTAAATATATAGAAAATAGTTTCAAAAATCATTTTTAGCTGATAATGATTATGTTTCAATAAAATGAAGAACTTATATGATAATATTTAAATAAAACATCAATAAATAAACTTTAACAATTTGCTAGCTGTAAGTGATAATTGTTTGTCCGACTAAAATGAACTGGTGTGAATCTGTGATAATCCCTGTTTTAGCCAAACCTCAACTGATCCTATTCCAACTCAATTCTTTGTTCTTGATTTTGTCGATATGCAGTTTGATGGGTAAATGGTCAGGCATTTCGAGTTCAGGGTCGCTTTTGAGTATCTTAAACGCCTCCTCGCGGGCTATTTTTAGTATTCCCTCGTCCTTGGCCAAGTTGGCTATTTTGAGGTCTATCAGCCCGCTTTGCTGAGTTCCACTCATGTCGCCTGGGCCACGTAGTTCAAGATCCACTTGAGAAATCACAAAACCGTTCTCCGTTTGCACCATGGTTTGTAAACGTTTTTGGGTGTCTTTAGAAAGTTTATAGTCAGTCATCAGAATACAAAACGATTGGTCGGCTCCCCTACCCACTCTGCCTCGCAACTGGTGCAACTGCGACAAACCAAACCTTTGGGCACTTTCTATCACCATCACACTGGCATTGGGTACGTCCACTCCAACTTCTATCACGGTGGTAGCCACCATTATTTTGGTTTCGCCTTTTTTAAAGCGTTGCATTTCGTATTCTTTGTCCTTGGGCTTCATTTTGCCGTGTACTATACTCAATGGCACTCCTGGAAATGCCCTTTCTATAGATTCATAACCATCATAAAGATTTTTCAAATCCAGTTTCTCAGATTCTTCAATGAGTGGAAAAACCATGTAAATCTGTCGACCTTTTTTGAGTTCATCACGCATAAACTCAAAAACTTTAAGCCTGTTAGCGTCGTAACGATGCACCGTAATAATTGGTTTTCTACCCGGTGGCATTTCATCTATTTCAGAATGATCCAAGTCTCCAAAAAGCGTCATGGCCAAAGTTCTTGGAATTGGAGTTGCGGTCATAACCATCATGTGTGGGTAAAAAGTCTTATTTTTCTCCCAAAGTTTGGCTCTTTGAGCCACTCCAAACCTGTGCTGTTCGTCAATCACACAAAGGCCGAGGTTTTTAAACTGCACGATGTCTTCCAAAAGGGCGTGTGTACCTACTAGTATTTTCAATTCACCACTCAACAAAGCTTCATGAATTACGGCCCGATCCTTTTTCTTGGACGAACCTGTCAATAATTCTATTCTCACGCCCAACAAATCGCCATATTTTTTTAAATTGGCATAATGTTGTTGAGCCAAAATCTCCGTTGGAGCCATCATACAAGCCTGTGCACCACTGTCAATGGCCATAAGCATAGAAATAAACGCTACAATGGTTTTTCCGCTCCCTACGTCGCCCTGAATCAGACGATTCATTTGTTTCCCCGATTTCAAGTCTGCAAATATTTCTTTGATAACCCTTTTTTGGGCACCCGTAAGATCAAAGGGTAAGTGATTGTTGTAGAATTCTGTTATTAAAGCCGTTTTTAGGAAAACTTGACCAGCATAATCGTTTTTGCGAACTAAACTTAGCTTTATAAGCCTCAGCTGATTATAGAAAAGTTCCTCAAACTTTAGCCTTCGTTGTGCTTGGTGCAGTTCTGCCTGAGATTTTGGAACATGCAACCACCTTAAAGCATGTTTTTTAGCAACCAATCTGTATTTTGTGAGCAAAGATTCTGGAATGGTTTCGTTGATATACGGATCTGCAATGTCCAAAAGGTTTTTGACCCAAATACTGATTAATTTGCTCTCAATGTATCGCTTTCTTAGTTTTTCTGTCAACGAATATATCGCCTGAAAATAGCCTTTTTGGGAGTTGTTCGGATTAAGAAGCTCGATTTCTGGATGAGTAATGGAATAGTTTCCACCAAACCAAACGGGCTTGCCGTACACCACATACTCGGCATTTAGTTTGAGATATTTCTGAAAATAGGTGATGCTCTGAAACCACACCAACTCCATATGGCTACTGGAATCTCGGAAAGTCGCTACCAGCCGTTGTTTGCCCACGCCGCTTCCAATCAGTTCAACAGAAACTACTCTTCCAACTATTTGGGCCGCAAACATATCCTCAGTAATGTCGGCTATTCGGTGAAACTGCGTGCGGTCTTCGTGCCTGAATGGATAATATTCGAGCAAGTCAGCGAAGGTAAATATGCCCAACTCTTTGTTTAGCCACTCGGCCTTTTGTGGGCCAACGCCTCGGAGGGATTCTATTTTGGTTTCAAAAAAAGAAGACATGGAACAAAAATAGGCATTTGAGCCGTTATTTGATTAATTCTCAATTATTTTTGCCTTTTCAACCAGATTATTCAATGATACAGTTTTACGAAACACAACTAAAGTCGCTCCTCGAAAATAGAGAAGTCCTGCAAAAAACCTATAATAAGACTTCCACGTATCGACTATTTTTCTTGGTTATTGGTTCGCTTTGTCTAATAAAAGCCTTTCAGATAAATATCTATTTAGGTGGAGTTTTGCTTATTTTATTTTTGGGTGGGTTTTATTATTTGGTGAAATATCATGAGGAAACAGAAGAAAATTTACTTCAAAATGACCATCAGCAGACCTTATTAAAAAACGAAATTGGGATTTTAAACAGTGAACCCAATGGTATTTATAGCGATGGCAGTGATTTTTCGAATCCGCACCATATTTTTTCTGCAGACTTAGATTTGTTTGGACCGAACTCGCTTTTTCAATTATTAAATCGTGCCAAAACAAGGTGGGGTGTGGAATTATTAGCAAAAAACATGCTTGAAATTGAATCTGCGGTAGATGGTTTACATAAAAAACAAGAAGCTACTGCTGAATTAAAAGAGAAAACCACTTGGCGACTGAAGTTTTTGGCTTCTTTGATAAGTATTCCCAGCTCACTGGCTGATTCTTCTCATCAAATTTCCCAAATTTCTATTCCGCCAAAATTAGCACTAGGTACTTTCCTGAAATATTATGGAAAAATAGTTCCTTTGGTTTGGATTGCTTTATTTGTGGGTTTTTACTTAATAAAATTTGAGGGAATTGGTTTTGGAGTCGGTGGCTTGGTGCTTTTCCATTTTTACCTCAATGGCCTTAACAAGAAAATAACCGAACTTTATTTTGAGCAAATATCGGTAACAGGAAGGGCATTGCAGAGTTTCTCAAAAGCCGCAGAATTGATTGCCAATGAGGAGTTTTCGTCTAAAATTTTACAAGAAGCATTAAAAGATTTCCCAAGAGCTAACTTGCAATCTAAAAATCCAATAGAAGACTTTTCATTGATTGTGAAGCGTTTAGAAATGCGGAAAAACATGATAGCATGGATTTTTCTAACCAGTGCCAGACCCTTTGAACCAATAGAAACTTTAAAAATGGGCGACTGGCTGAGTCAAAACCCAAATTTCTTCAAGGAAATATTTAAGGGCATAGCTATTCTTGAATATTACGCCAGTTTGGGTACCCTACATTTTAATAATCCAGACTGGTGCCTACCAAGTTTTCATGAAGAAACTGAAACGTTTATAAGTGCTAAACAAATAGGTCATCCTTTGATAAAGGTGCATAAACCTATTTCCAATGATTTTGAATTGAATAACCATAATCGTGTAAACCTGATTACGGGCAGTAACATGTCGGGTAAAAGTACTTTTCTGAGAACTATTGGAATCAACATTATTTTGGCAAATATGGGAGCTCCTGTTTTTGCCCTAAATCTCCATTTAAGACTTGGAATAGAGCCCATTTGTTATATGCGTATCACGGATTCTATTTACGAAAACGCCTCTACTTTCAAAGCGGAGATTGAACGGCTAAAACTTGTTTTGGAAGCTTTGAAAAATGGCAAATTACATATCTTTTTGATAGACGAAATGCTCAGGGGAACCAACTCAGAAGACAAACTAAAAGGCTCTATGGCTTTGTTTGAAAAACTCGTCAATGAAAATGCCATTGCACTACTCGCCACCCATGATTTGCGATTGTCGGAAATTTCCGCAAAACATACCAATAAGGTCAAAAACTTCTATTTTGAATACTCTACAGCCAACGGAGAGCTTATTTTTGATTATTTGATAAAAGAAGGCGTTTGTAAAAGCTTTAACGCTTCTTTACTTTTGGAAGCCATTGGTTTAAAGATGTCTTGAAATATATACATGAAAATGACCTCCTAATCTGGATTAAAATAGGACTAAACATTAAACTCATAGAAATTGTACAAATAAATCCGTTAAGGTTCCATTGAAAACTTTCACAATAGCATTACGATTTAAACCACCCTACAAATATGGGTAAATTTCATTGTTGGTAGATTTCTCTGACTTAATCGCTGAAGTAAATTTTGACTCATTAATGGAAAGTAAAACCAAGTTGCCCTCATTTTTATAATATCGCTCCAATGTGTCTATTACCTTAACTATCTTTAGACAAAGGAATAAAGCCTTCTTGCTCAAAATTATTTGAAAAAAATGGAACCCCGACTTTGAAATTGCCCCAATAATCTTGTCTGACAATAAGATAAAGTATACAAAAATTAATTAGAATCCACCACAATGGCATTGACTATCAAATCATGAAGATTTTGTTTTCTGGTTGTAAACAAACATAAAATCCAAAGAAATATAAAAAAGAAGCCGGAAGCAAATTTAATTAATGAACGGAAAAAAGCCTCAAAAATATTTATTGAACTTCCATCCACTTTAATAACCTTTATTTTCATCAGCATTTTACCAATAGTGGCTTGTTTAGGTGTGGCCAACAAAACAAAATCATAAATAAATGCAACAAAAAAAACACCTAATAAGGTTATTGCTAAAACAAGAAATGCTCCAATACCAGCAAATGCTCCCTTCACTATATCTTCTCCAAATTGAAAATCTTTTAGACCCATAGCCCCTAATAAACCTCCAAAAGGTGCAAAAACTAGTGAAAATAAGACATAATTGATTAATAGTACTAACACAACATCAAGAAGAAAGGCGGCAAAACGCCTTCCAAAACTAGCAAATCTAAAGTTTTCCATGGTTATAAATTAAAGGGTCAAGAATAAATGATACAATTAAAATAGAATTTTAATCTTTTGCAAACGCTCACTCAAACACTTGCTGCCTATAAACTAATGTTTGTAGGCAATCCTTCTAAACTAATTAAATTCTTTTCTTGAAAATATACGTTTAATCTAACTATGACTTTTTATTCTTCCCGACTAAAGTGGATATTTCTATCGCCATAATATTCAAAAAAAGAAACTACAAGACCACAGAAGGTTTGAATTAAATCTATTTCTACTCCGAAAATTTGTATAGTCTTTAGGCAATCATTAAAGTTCAGGGTATTTTCATCTTGATTATCTAGATTTTTTAAAACAGCAAATGCTTTTACATATAACCTTATAATCAAAGACAATTTGTAGAGCCAATAAAATGTCAAGGTATTCTCTTGCTTATGGTGGGCAGTTTCATTTCTACTACTTATCAAATTTATAAAAATCAATTGAAATGTTCGACCTCTCTGAAGTCTTAATTCTATTTAGTTTTTCCTTCTTAACAGAATTTGACAAATCCTCGGTCAAGAATAATCGAAAAAGATATGAACGAATTTTGTCAATAGAGGATGGTATCAAAGATGTCAAAGGATTTTACACCACCTCAAATCAGAAAGGCCTCCCATTTCCATGAGAGGCCTTCCAAAAATACTAGATCAGCATGTTACTTCTTCCAAAGCTTTACTTTCATTCGCTCGTTAATGTAGTACATACACGGCACAATTACCAAAGTAAGAATAGTTGAGAATGTTAGACCATAAATAATGGTCCAAGCCAAGATATTCCAAAATACAGCACTATCTCCACCAGTATGAATAACAGGATTAAGATCTACAAACATTGCACCGAAATCCACTGTTAGACCCAAAGCGAGCGGTATTAGGCCAAGAACTGCAGAAGCTGCCGTTAGTAAAACAGGCGTTAGTCGCGTTGAACCGGCTTCTATAATGGCTTCTTTTAGTTCATATCCTCTTCCTATGAGTTCATCTGTAAATTCTATTAGCAATATACCGTTTTTAACCACAATCCCCGCCAAAGCAATGATACCTACTCCTGACATAATCACAGAGAATGTTTTACCAAACAACATAAAGCCTAAAAGTACGCCTATTAAACTTAAAAGAATGGTCACAAAAATGATTAGAGGCTTAATAATGGAATTAAACTGAGCCGCCAAAATCAAATAAATAAGTACTAAAGATACCAAGAATGCTCCTCCCAAAAATGCCATTGATTCAGCTTGTTCTTCTTGCTCACCACCTTGGCGAATAACATATCCAGCAGGTAAACTTATTCCGCCTATGGCATTTAATATCTCTTTATTAACTTCAGTGGCATTATATGGCAAAATCACATCAGACGAAAGAGTAATGATACGCTCGTTATCCTTGCGGTTGATTTGCGAAAACGTAGAAGTATAGCTGATATCTGCAACAGATGAAAGCGGAACGTTTCTTAAAACCCCACCCATATTCATATCGCGAGAGGTTACGTTCATACTCAAGAGTTTCTCCACTTGGTTTCGATCTTCATGCTTCAAACGCAATTGAATTGGATATTCGTCCTCTGTATCACGGAACTTAGAGATTTCAGTACCAAAAAGGGCTGTTCGAATCGCCATAGCAATTGTTGCCGAACTAATACCTTCTCTCGAGGCTTTTTCGCGATCAACATTTACAATAATCTCTGGTTTATTGGTAACCAAGTCAGACTTTAGTTCTTCAATACCTTTAATTCCAGCCTCTTCTATTTTCCTCCTTACTTCTTTCTCAATTCTAATCATTTCATCGAACTCCTTACCAACAATTTCAATTGCAATTGGCTTACCCGTTGGAGGCCCATTGGATTCTCTTTGAACTGAAATTTCAGCACCCGGTATACCCATAGTTTTTTCTCTAACTTTGTTGAGTATTTGCTCAGAAGAGATACCGTTTCTTGCATCTTTTTTCACGAAAGCAATGGTCACTTTAGACTTATGCGGCGTTGCTGTCCTGTCGGGGTTCATAGGGTCTCCCGCATTTTTACCCACGTTAGAAATCACCGAATTCACCGCCAATTCGGCTTTGTTTTCTTTGATTACCTCAAAAACTCTTCTTTCAATTTCTTTGGTGACCTCATCTGTTTTGGTAGCATCTGTTCCCACTGGAAGAACGTTGTAAACATAAATATAATCAGGCTCAGCACTTGGGAAAAATATAACTTCTGGCTTGACAATGCCCATCAAAACAATGGTAAAAATTAACAAACCAAACATACTTATCACGGCCCAAATAGGCTTACTACCCGAAATCAACCAAGAGATAAGCGTTTTATAGTTGTTCTTAAGTTTTGGCAGTAGTTTATCTTGAAAAGGTAAGATAAGTTTTGGTGTAAGAATAAAATGATTGAAAATATAAAGAATAATAATCAACACTGTAAAGTTAGCTACACCTCTGAAAGATGTATTTCCACCAAAAGATATCAAATATGAAACAGCTGCAATAGCTCCAAGAACGATTAGGGGCTTCTTGAGCGACTTCCAACCCTTGTCGAGGTGGTGGTCATCTTCATCACGTTTCATAAACGAAATCGCAAATATTGGGTTCATGACATAAGCCACAATCAATGAGGCCAATAAGGTAAATATCAAAGTATAAGGCAAATACTTCATAAATTCTCCCACTATTCCATCCCAAAAGAGTAAAGGAAAAAATGGTGCTATAGTTGTTAAAGTACCTGAAAGCACAGGAACAAACACCTCAGATGCTGCCAATTTCACTGCCTCTGTGATAGTCAAATGTTTGTGCATGTTGAATATTCTATGGGAGTTTTCAATAACCACAATGGCGTCATCAACGACAATTCCCAAGCCCAATAGGAATGCAAAAAGCACCATGGTATTGAGCGTAAAGCCCATCAACAATAAAGGATAAAATGCTAATAAAGCCGAAAGTGGAACGGAAAGACCAACAAAAATGGCATCACGAACACCCATGAAAAACATCAAAACAAAAACTACAAACAAGAAACCAAGAACCACAGTATTGATAAGGTCGTCTAAGTCTGCTTTGGTTCTTTCACTTGAATCCGCAGTAATCGTAATTTTTAAACCTTCCGGCATATCTCCCGACTTAAATTCAGCCAGAATTTCTTCGATTTTTTCGGATGCTATTACCAAGTTTTCCCCTCCACGTTTTATGACGTTCAAGGTTACCACCGACTTGTTGTCTAATCTCGCAAAATCCTGACGCTCGGCATTGGAATCCACTACCTCAGCAATATCGCCAAGTTTAACGGTAGCTCCTTGTCCTGAACGGATGATTACATTTTTAATTTGATCAATAGACTTAAATTCTCCAGCTACTCTTAGTGAACGTCTAACATCCTGCACATTAAGTTCACCACCTGAAATATTCACGTTTTCGCCTTGAATGGCCGACTGTATATCATAAAATGCAATCCCGTAAGCTTTCATTTTATTGATGTCCAAGTTGATTTGAATTTCTCTTGTCAAAGCACCAACTATGTCCACTCTGGTTATTTCTGACATGGCTTCAATCTTGTCTTGCAACTGCTCACCATAAGATTTTAATTTTTCCAGAGGAAAATTACCCGATATGTTGATATTCATAATCGGAAACTCTGAGAAATTAACCTCTACAGCCGATGGGTCTTGTGTCAAATCCTTTGGGAGGTCCCTTTTTGCTCTTTCAATTGCACTTTTGCATCGTTCTTTGGCAACTACTACATCCACATCTGTTTCGAATTCAACAATAATAACCGACACATCTTGAAGAGCATTAGATTTGATTTTCTTTACTCCCTTCTCAGATTTTAACTGTTTCTCTAAAGGTTTGTTAATTAGGTTTTCGATATCTACAGGAGTGGTACCTGCATAAACCGTTTGCACAACTACCTGAGGTACCACAATTTCTGGAAACTGTTCCTTTGGTAAGCCGTTGAATATAAAATAGCCAGCTATAGTTACCAAAAAAGTTATTAAATAGACCGTGGTTTTATTTCTTGCCAAACCACCAATCATATTATATATAAACCCTTTGGCTTCGGGAAGCTTAGATTCATGTATATTTTTTTCGTTCATTTTAATGTTATTTTTGGTATCAATAATTGATCAATTGGCCGTCTACAATCTCTTGGTAACCTTGTGTAATCAATAAGTCACCCGAAGAAAGGCCAGAGATTATTTCAATTTTTCCATCATACGATAGACCTGTTTTTACAACCTTAGCTCTTGCAATTTTCTTGTTACCTTCAGTTTCTGCCACATAAACTATAGAGCCCTGTTCAGTATTTTGCACAAAACTCTCCGTAATTACTATTGCGGCACCTTTCGACTGGTCATTTACGTTCATGATTGCTGTTAAATTTGGCTTGAGTGCTTTGTCAAAATTTGGTACCTTAGCCTCTACAGTAAAAGTTCTAGAAACTTGATTAATCGTTTGACTTACATAAGAAAGTTTAGCGGAGATTTCTTTTTGAAGGTCAGGGAATTTAATTTTTACCATATCTCCTTTTGAAATCGTTCCTGCATAAGTATCAGGTACGTTGGCAACCACTTTCAAGTCGCTGAAGTTAACGATTCTGACAATTCCAATTCCAGGAGCTGCTATTTCGCCAGCTTTTAGTCTTACTTCGTCTACAACTCCGGATATTGGTGACACTACTACGTTAAATACATCTTGAGATTTTAATGTATTTATTCTTCTTTCAAGAGATTCTACTGCTGATTTAGCTTGGATGTACTGAACTTCAGTCCCGATTTTTTGATCCCAAAGATTTTTTTGTCTTTCAAAAATCGTTTTTGCAGTTTCAAGTTGAATTTCTACCTCCTGCATTGAATTTCTCAAAATAGAATTGTCAATGGTAGCTATTTTCTGTCCTTTGGTAACATAATCTCCGATTTTCACAAAAACTCGCGTCAAAGCACCTCCAGTTTGTGGACTTACAAACACGTTGTTTTCCGCTTCTAATCTACCGGTGGCTTCTACAAAGTGTTGGAAATTTTCGGTGACAATTGGCGAAACCGAAACCGTTTTAACTTTTTGTTCCTTATTGGGTTCTAATTTATCAATTTCGCTTTGTAATTTTTGAATTTTATCTGTAAGCGTGCTCACTTCCTTTTGAAGAGTGGCTAATTGAGTCTTTTTACCTGCCAAAGAGTTGTCTTCTTTTTTACCACATGAAACCGTGACAAAAACCATCAGACTCATTAATAGTATGCTAGTGAATGCTTTTTTCATTTTATTTTTAGATATATAATTTTTACTGTTTAATTAATTTTCCTTGTGCTTTATCCAAATCTACTTTGGCTATTAAAACATCATATAATGCACTGAAATAGTTGTTCTGTGCTTGCTTTAGATCTGATTCTGCATTTACCACCTCCAGGTTTGTACCCAAACCCTGCTGATATTTGATCTTCGAAACTCGTAAAACTTCAGCAGCCAAATCCATATTCCTAGTTTGGATGTCTAAAGCTTCAAAGCCATTTCTTATGTTTATTTTTGCCTGTTCGTTTTCAAGCTTAAAAGATTCTTTTAAGATTTCCATGCCGTTGTCAATCTTGATTACATTCAAACGCTGACGTTCTACTTGCACTTTTCTCAAGCCAGAATCATAAATCGGAATTCTAACACCCAATGTCAAAGCCGAAGAGCCAAACCATCTCTCAAAAGGATTGAATTGAGGATTGCTATGACCTGCCCCCAGGTTACCACTAAATGAAACCGAAGGAAAAACACCTTTTTGATATCTTTCCATATTTAGAAGCGTCAGTTTCTTGTTGGTTTGCATTTGCAAAAACTCTATTCGATTTTCGGGATTAACTTCCTCACCAACCAAGCTCTTAATCATTTTTACATCATCGTTATTGAGCGTTTCTTTGAGTGTAATTCTGGCATCTTGTGGATAGGACATCTGAAACTTCAACAGTTGATAAGTCAAACTTATTAAATTATTCAGCTTTTGTTTTTCCGTAATAAGATTGTTTCGTTGAACATTCAACCTGTCCACATCAATTTTTTCTACAAACCCTTGCTTTACATACTGTTCAGTCTGATAAATTGCGGTATCCATTCTAGTAATATTCAAATCCAAGATTTTAGACCTTTGCTCAGCAACCAAAGCCGAATAGTAAGCTTTAATTACATTCTCAGCCACAGTAACTTTGGACTTAGTCAAATCTTGGCTGGCCATAAGCCTATAAGTATCCGCTGCTCGCAAACCTACCAACCATGTAGCATCAAAAATCAACTGGTTTACTGCAATACCTGCTTGACCGCCCCAAGGAACGCCAAATTTGAATTTAACTACTTCGCCTTCAGCGGCTTCTGGATTAAAGTTTTTGGCATCAATCAATTGAGTAGGAACAATGGCATTGTAAGTGTATCCAAACTGCCCGTTGATTTGTGGCATACCAGAATACTTTATTTCCTTGATCTGCAACTCGGCGTCTTGCATACCTACCAGTGAGTTTTTAACACTCGAGTGGTTTTTTATGGCATAATCCACAGCTTCCTCTATAGAAAAGGCGGATTGTGCACGGGCATTTGTTGCTATCAAAGTAACAATAAATGCCAGAAGTAATAGTTTTGTTTTTTTCATAATTATTAAATTGCTAAACGTGTTTTTTCGTAAATTTCTAATCCTTTTGTTGTTACTATTCCCCGTATAAAATGATCCATACTCTCCAGTTGCACTTTAAGTATATTGTATAAGTTTGGAGGAAAAAGCTCCATATTAAAAGCCATATCAATGGTTTCAACTCTGAGTTTAGACATCACCTCAACGTCAATATCAGACCTATAAAGTTTTTGGGCAATTCCTTCATTCAAATTTTTCTTGACTATTTCAAGATGGACAGTTTTAAAATCCATATACTTTTTCCAAGAATTTGGATGATATTTTTTCATATCAAAAAACAGCACCACATTCACATTCTCGAGCATTTCACGCATCATTTTTGTCGAAAACATCAACTCTTCGATTGGGTTTTTCGATGCATCAATAATCATACAAGTCTTAGTCATTTGATTAGACATTGCATTTTCGGTTACTTTCTCTACCAAATCATCCTTGTCAGTGAAATAATGGTAAATAGTTTTTTTTGAAATACCCAGCTCTTTTGCAATATCATCCATGGTAACGCTTCGGATTCCGAAACGAAAAAACATAGACTCTGCCGTATTAATTATTCTTTGCTGCATATCGTAAAAAACTTAGGAAACTTTTAAAAGGTTCAAAGTTTTTATTATTTTTTTTATATGCAATTATCGTGCAATTTTGTACTTACAACATTAATAGAAAATAAGAAATATATAAAAGGCTAATATTCAGGCATAAAAGGTTGATATTTCAAAATTAAAGTTTTACTTAAATTTTTATTAAATGGTATTATTTAAAGAATTTATTAAACATATCATAAAAACATAAGCTTAAAAAAAAACCAGATTAGGTCAATTTGACATTCCCATGATTTAGAATTAATTTTGTTGATTAAACCAATCAAAAGCATTGTCGCTCTATAAAAATCTCGTTTTTCCTCTTCTTACTAAGTTTGACCCAGAGCGGATTCATTATTTCGCAATGGATTGCCTAAAGCTTGCTTGTTCGATTCCAGGTGTAAAAAATATTCTTAAAAAAAATTTAGAAGTAAAATCCGTTAGCCTACATCGTAATTTTTTGGGTTTAGATTTTAAAAATCCAGTGGGTTTGGCAGCGGGTTTTGACAAAAATGCTATTTGGATAGATGAATTGGACTGCTTGGGTTTTGGATTTATAGAAATTGGTACGGTGACACCCAAGCCACAAGAAGGAAATCCCAAACCTCGATTATTCAGACTAAAAAAAGACGAAGCACTTATAAATAGGATGGGCTTCAACAATGGAGGAGTTGAAGAAGTTGTAAAAAATCTAAAAAAACGGAATTCGAAAATTATAGTTGGCGGTAATATTGGTAAAAATAAATTAACCGAAAACGAAGATGCCCTAAGTGATTATTTGATTACTTTCAAAGCAATGGTCGATTATGTTGATTATTTTGTAGTAAATGTATCATCACCTAATACGCCTGGTTTGAGGGATTTACAAGAAAAAGAGCCATTGAAGAAAATACTCGCAGCCCTACAAATAGAAAACCAAAAGCATAAAAAACCCGTTCTACTAAAAATAGCACCTGACCTCACAGATTCTCAGCTCGACGATATAGTGGAAATAGTGACAGAAACTGGCATCGCAGGTGTAATAGCTACCAATACCACTTTATCTAGAGCCAACTTAAAAACCGATAACGCAGAAGTAGAAAATATTGGAGCTGGCGGTTTGTCAGGCAAGCCATTAAAAGATCGTTCAACGCAAGTAATCAAATATTTGAGTCAGAAAAGCGGTGGAAATTTTGGCATAATTGGTGCAGGAGGAATATACACCGCTCAAGATGCGAAAGACAAACTGGAAGCTGGTGCGAGTTTGGTTCAAGTATATTCGGGTTTTATATATGAAGGTCCTTCAATAGCAAAAAATATCAATAAAGAACTAATATAATGAGTGTAGTACCCTACAAAGATAGTAACGATAGCAAAAAAGAACAGGTAGCCGATATGTTTGATAGCATTTCAGGCAAATACGATTTTCTGAATAGGTTACTCAGTGGCGGTGTGGATATTTATTGGCGAAAGAAGGCCCTGAGCATGATAAAAGACCGCACAAATAATTTGGTGTTGGATATTGCAACCGGAACTGGCGACTTAGCTATTGAAGCCAATAAAATTCTCCAAGTTGATAAAATAATTGGTGTAGACATTTCAGAAGGCATGCTGAATGTGGGTAAAGAAAAAATCAAAAAACTTGGCCTAACAGACAAAATAGAACTTCAGATGGGTGATTCGGAGAAATTACTCTTCAATGACAATACTTTTGATACGGTTATCGTTTCTTTTGGTGTCCGCAATTTCGAGAATTTACTCAAAGGACTTACCGATATGTGTCGTGTTTTGAAACCCGGCGGAACATGTTTGGTAGTAGAATTCTCAAAACCGGCTAGTTTTCCATTTAAACAATTCTATTGGTTTTACTCTACTAAGATTTTACCTATAATCGGCAAATTGGTGTCTAAAGACAGCTCGGCTTATAGCTATTTACCCGAGTCAGTCAAAGCCTTTCCAGACGGTAAAGCCTTTTTAGATGTTTTCGAACAGGCTGGTTTTAAAGAAACCTCCGTAAAAACCCTTACATTTGGCATATGCTCAATCTATTTAGGAAAGAAATAATAGTATTAACGATATTGGTTTTATCTGTCAAAGTATCTTTTGGTCAGATAAAAACCAAGTTTCAGCCTAATTACGACAATAAAAAGATACATTTTGGCTATTTTTTGGGTCTGGCAAATACCAAATACAATATAAAATTTAATAATTCTTATCTAGCCGATGTAAACAACGGAAAAGTTTATGCAATAAGCTCTCCTACTTCCATGGGTATTAAAGCGGGTGGACTGGTAAACGTGTACATAAACGACTATCTAGATTTTAGGTTTTCACCACTCTCAGTTTCTATATATTCTAGAAAGCTCCTTGAGAACGACAGTATAGCTCACAATCAAGAGGACAAAGCTTGGTTTGAAATACCTGTACAACTCAAATACAAATCAGAAAGAAGAAACAATTCCAGAATGTTTGTGTTTGCAGGCTTGAAATATGGATTTGAAACCAACGTGGTCAACAAAAAAAATAACATTACCAAAGTGGATAATTTCACTACAAAAACGAGTGATTTTTCTGTGGAATATGGTATGGGTCTTGAGCTTTTTCGTGAATATTTCAAAGTCACTCCCGAACTACACTTTTCTCATGGCATTAAAAACATGGTTAATCCGGGGGGAAATCGTTCCAGCTTTTTGAGTTATGTTGACAAACTAAAAACGCATTCTGTTACTTTATATTTAGTGTTTCAATAATTCCCTTGGCTTGCCTTATTAATTCAACTTCTGCTTCATAGTTGACGAATTCATCCGCGTCTTTGGATCCCATATTAATATTTGAGTTTCTGAATATCATCTCGCTGGGAAATGACTTTTTTGCCGAAAAATGATACGCATCAACATCCGCAGCGGCGATTTCACGAATATTTGTGGGATTTACACCGCTTCCAGCCATTATATTTATTCTGTTTGAAGCAATCTGTTTGAATTCTTTTAAATTAGGAACCGCTTCAATGGCCGTCTGAAATTGACCAGATGTCAAAATATTATCTATCCCAAGTGAAATAAGCTGCTCAATAGCCAAATGTGGATTATTGCACATATCAAAAGCCCTATGAAAAGTAACCGGAAAGTCCCCAATAGCCTCCAATAACCTGGCATTGCCTACTAAATCAATATCTCCATTTGCCAAGAGCATGCCAATCACAAAACCAGCTGGCTGATATTCTTTCAGCAGTTTAATGTCGGCCATCATTACTTGCATTTCGTCCTCATTGTATAAAAAATCACCCCCTCGAGGCCGAATCATCACATAGGCTGGAATATTTACTTGGTCAACAACAGACTTCAAAAGACCCGCACTTGGCGTAGTGCCGCCTTCTAAAAAACCTCCACAGAGCTCTAGACGATCCGCACCACCCAACTCGGCATTTTTACATGATTTTAGACTAAAACAACAGATTTCTAAAAGTTTTTTGTTGGCAAAATTGGTCATTTATAAAAAATTAAAATGCTGAAAATTAAGCAAATAGCTCTATTTTGTGTTTTTTTAGGGAATTTATGACAATTTTTTTTATTAATTGCGTTTTACTGTCAAAGTTTTTTATACTTTTGCAGCCAAATTTAAAAGGATTTTTAACTAAAACGAGTGGGAATATGTACTGGACACTAGAACTTGTTTCTTATTTGGAAGACGCCCCTTGGCCAGCAACTAAAGACGAATTGATAGATTTTTCTATAAGGTCCGGAGCTCCAAATGAGGTGATTGAGAATTTGTCAGAATTGGAAGACGACGGTCAACCCTACGAAAATATCGAGGAGATTTGGCCTGATTATCCAACCAAAGAAGACTTCTTCTTTAATGAAGATGAATATTAAGCGTATTCACTGATTTAATAAAATAAACACCTCTATCGGGGTGTTTTTTTTGTGCATTCTGTTTAGTATATTTGAACAACAGAGCCTATAAAATCATGACTATAACAAAGCACTTCGAAAGACCTGAACTAAAAACTCTAAGGCAGTTGGTTAGACAAGGAGAAGGGCAACAGCTTGAATTTAAGCTAAAAAGCAATCATCCAGACAAAATAATGAAGGAAGTAGTTGCTTTTGCCAATTCTGATGGAGGAAAATTACTAATTGGAGTAGCTGACGACAAAGAACTTATTGGCCTTAAATATCCTGACGAAGATGAATATATTATTTCAAAAAGCATAGAGAAGTTCATTTTCCCAAAGATAAACTACCACCTCGAAAAAATCCGCTTGGATAACGAGAAAGAAGTGCTAATTTATGATATTTTGGCAAGTGAAATCAAGCCTCATTACCTTGATTTGAAGGGAATTCCAGACGAACGCAAGATATTTGTAAGAAGTGCAGATAAATCTATCCAAGCCAGTAAGGAAGTTAAAGAAATACTAAAAGGTAAGAAAAAAGACAAAGGCTATAAATTTGCTTATGGCGAAAAAGAGACTTTGTTGATGAAATACATAGACTTTAACAAAGAAATAACCGTAACAAAGTTTTCAGAAGTGGCCCAAATACCAAAAAAAATTGCCAGCCGCACTTTAGTTTTGCTTGTATTAGCAGGTGTGCTGAGAGTTAACCCGAGCGAGATGGAAGACACATTTTCGATGATTTGAGGAATAATCTCTCTTCGCAGTAATCAAATATTAATACAAACTTAACAATTTCATAACATTGATAATTTAGGGTTGAAGCCAATTATTGTGAATTTTGCAACAAAATTATAAATGACTATCCAATAGCTGTTTATGATTGGGAGTAAATCCCAAAAAATTACCAATAAGAATCAATGAGAAAAACAGTATTCGCGACAATTTTTGTCGCTATGTCTGCGTATGCTTTTGCACAGACAAAACCAACCGAAACTTCACAAAAAAAATGGTTTGAAAAAATTAGTCTGAGAGGTTATGCTCAACTTCGATATAATCGCCTATTTGAAACCAACCCAGCTCTTAAGTGTGACCAGTGTGACAGATCACTAGGAGAAAATGGAGGATTTTTTCTTAGAAGGGGTCGTTTGATTCTTTCTGGCGACATTTCGGATAGACTATATATTTACATACAACCCGATTTTGCTTCCAACCCAAATTCTACATTTCAAAATAGTTTTCAAGTAAGAGATGCTTACTTTGACTTGGCTTTAGAAAAGGATAAGGAGTTCAGGATAAGGTTTGGGCAGAGCAAAGTACCATATGGCTTTGAGAACATGCAGTCTTCACAAAATAGGCTTGCTTTAGACAGAAATGATGCCTTAAATAGTGCCGTATCCAATGAGCGGGATTTAGGAGCTTTCTTCTACTACGCCCCCAAAGAAATTAGAAGTAGATTTAGTGCTTTGGTCAATACTGGCCTAAAAGGTAGTGGCGATTATGGAGTTTTTGGCTTTGGTCTTTACAATGGTCAAACCGCCAATCGTGAAGAGTTGAACAACAATTTGCACAAAGTTGCAAGACTAACCTATCCATTTAAACTGGATAACGGGCAATTTATTGAGGCCAGCGTTCAGGCTATTTCGGGCGAATATACCATAGCTACTTCGACAGGCAACAAGCTGACATCCAATACTTTTGATGACAAACGCATAGCGGGCACTTTAGTTGTCTACCCTCAGCCATTGGGTCTTCAGGCTGAATATAATGTTGGAAAAGGGCCTGAGTTTGACCCTGCTGCAAAAACAACCACCCTACAAAACTTAAAAGGCGGCTACGTACAAACTATGTACAGAATCAAAACTGACAAAAGTGAGATTATACCTTTTGTAAAATATCAATACTATAACGGAGGTAAAAAGTTTGAAATAGACGCAAGAAAATATCTGGTAAAAGATCTAGAAATCGGTATTGAATATCAAATCAAGAATCATTTTGAATTGGTAGCACTTTATATGATTTCTGACAGAACTTTTGAGGATTATGCCAAACCAGTAAATCATCAAAAAGGCAGAACTTTAAGACTACAGGCTCAATTTAATTTTTGAGAAAATCAAATGCTAAGAAAGACTAAAATGAGGATTAAATATCAAACCGATGATATTTGCCCAAGGATCTTTCAAGGAAGCAATGATTATACCTCCACCTACATCGGTGGGTTCCTCGTGACGATTTGCCCCCAAACTTATTAATGCTTGGTAGGATTCTGAAACATTTTCTGCACCCCAATAAGTAATCACAGAATCTGACTTTTCAGTACTTTGTGCTTCTTCTTCTGGCTGCAAACCCAGTTCATAGCCTGCAACATTAAACCCAACATAAAAAGGTTCATCAAAATATGGCTCGAAACCTAAAAAGTCTGAATACCACTTTTTGGCCTTTTCCATATCTGATACTTTGTAGATGGTTGTCCGTAAACCCAATAATTTCATAGCTTTCAAATTTAAGATTTATTAAAAGTATTGAAAATACGTGTTACTTCTAAACCATTCCAAGTTTTGCTAAAAAAATACTCCTTTTTACATTTAAACCGACGGTGGCAACAATTTATACATCACTGGGGTAACTATCCTAGTCAGAATCAAAGACGAAATCAAACCGCCAATAATAACCAAAGCCAGCGGTGAGTACAATGGTGAATGCTCCAAGACCAATGGAATTAATCCTCCAATGGCAGTCATTGTAGTCAAAACAATAGGAATAAACCTCGTTTTACCAGCTTTTTCAATGGCTTCATCAATTGACAAACCTTCTTCTTTTCGGAGATAGTTGGTGTAATCTACCAGCAAAATGGAGTTTTTAACCTCAATACCAGCTAAA
>NZ_RJUD01000002.1 GCF_024343675.1 Lacihabitans sp. CS3-21 | reverse complement strand
GCAGATGGTGCTGCCGAATTCAGAGGGGGTTTCACCGGCCCCCACCTACTCAGGATTCTGCTCGTCCTATATTCTTTACCCTTACGTGACTATCACACTCTACGGTTGACCTTCCCAAGTCATTCAAGTTAAAATATACTTCTAAATGCAGTCCTATAACCCCGGGCTTGCCGTAACAAGGCCGGTTTGGGCTGCTCCGATTTCGCTCGCCACTACTCTCGGAATCACTGTTGTTTTATTCTCCTATGGGTACTTAGATGTTTCAGTTCCCCACGTTCGCTTTCATACCTAGTATGAATAGTTAGTCTTCAACTAACTGGGTTGCCCCATTCGGAAATCTACGGATCAATTGATGTGTGCTCATCCCCGTAGCTTATCGCAGCTTATCACGTCCTTCTTCGCCTCTGAGACCCTAGGCATCCCCCATACGCCCTTCTTTTGCTCTTTTTTATCTCTTCTCAGTCTTTCCCATCATGTCAATGTACTCTTTCGTAGCTATCAGCTTTGAGCGATTAGCTCTTAGCATTGCTACTTCGTGGTATAAGCTCTTTATCTATACCTTGTTTTTTTGTGGGCCTGCCTGGACTGGTTTCGACTACGCTCAGCCTAAACTTCTCGTCCATTCATTCTCCTTGTTTTTTTGTGGGCCTGCCTGGACTCGAACCAGGGACCTTTACATTATCAGTGTAACGCTCTAACCACCTGAGCTACAAGCCCCTCAATTTTTCTGAGTCAGCATCTGTAATTCCTTCTATGCCCACCCTTACTTTTTTTATACTAACTTATTTTGGAGATAAAGACTAACATTTTTTTGTTTTGTATCAAAGACCTTCCTTTATTGTTTATTTCATCAGTCTTGCAACTGATTATCTCTAAAAAGGAGGTGTTCCAGCCACACCTTCCGGTACGGCTACCTTGTTACGACTTAGCCCCAGTCACTGGTTCTACCCTAACGAAGTCTTTAACCTTCCGCTTCAGGTCTACCCAACTCCCATGGCTTGACGGGCGGTGTGTACAAGGTCCGGGAACGTATTCACCGCATCATGGCTGATATGCGATTACTAGCGATTCCAGCTTCATAGGGTCGAGTTGCAGACCCCAATCCGAACTGTGATAGGCTTTTTGTGATTCGCTTACTATTGCTAGCTCGCTGCACTCTGTACCTACCATTGTAGCACGTGTGTCGCCCTAGGCGTAAGGGCCATGATGACCTGACGTCGTCCCCTCCTTCCTCTCTACTTGCGTAGGCAGTCTAACCTGAGTCCCCATCATGACATGCTGGCAACAGATTATAGGGGTTGCGTTCGTTGCGGGACTTAACCCAACACCTCACGGCACGAACTGACGACGGCCATGCAGCACCTTGTTTCGCGTCATTGCTGACTTATACATCTCTGTATAATTCGCTCACATTCTAGCCTAGGTAAGGTTCCTCGCGTATCATCGAATTAAACCACATGCTCCACCGCTTGTGCGGACCCCCGTCAATTCCTTTGAGTTTCACCGTTGCCGGCGTACTCCCCAGGTGGATTACTTATCGGTTTCCCTTGGTCACTGAGGCTTAAACCCCAACAACTAGTAATCATCGTTTACGGCGTGGACTACCAGGGTATCTAATCCTGTTTGATCCCCACGCTTTCGTGCATCAGCGTCAGTTTATTCGTAGCAACCTGCCTTCGCAATTGGTATTCCTTCCGGTATCTATGCATTTCACCGCTACACCGGAAATTCTAGCTGCCTCCAAATATCTCAAGCTCAACAGTATCGATGGCATGTAAAACAGTTAAGCTGCTACTTTTAACCACCGACTTATTAAGCCGCCTACGCACCCTTTAAACCCAATAAATCCGGATAACGCTCGCCACCTACGTATTACCGCGGCTGCTGGCACGTAGTTAGCCGTGGCTTATTCTAATGGTACCGTCATTACCCCTCGCAAGGAGCACATTCTTCCCATTCAAAAGCAGTTTACAATCCAGAGGACCGTCTTCCTGCACGCGGCATGGCTGGGTCAGAGTTGCCTCCATTGCCCAATATTCCCTACTGCTGCCTCCCGTAGGAGTCTGGCCCGTATCTCAGTGCCAGTGTGGGGGATACTCCTCTCAGAGCCCCTAAGGATCGTAGCCTTGGTAAGCCGTTACCTTACCAACTAGCTAATCCTACGCATGCCCATCTACATCCTATAAATATTTCAACTAAGCACGATGCCGTGTCTAGTATTATGCGGTGTTAATCCCAGTTTCCTAGGGCTATCCCCCTGATGTAGGTAGGTTGCATACGCGTTACGCACCCGTTCGCCGGTGACATTGCTGCCCCCTCGACTTGCATGTATTAAGCCTGCCGCTAGCGTTCATCCTGAGCCAGGATCAAACTCTCCATAGTAATTTCTTACATCGAAAGATCTCCCAACTTTATGTTTCGTCTCTATCTCCAATAAGTTAATGAACTTTATCCCACTTCATCGTGAGCTCGTCACTGTTTCCAGCCTCTCTATTTCTCCCTTCCGTCTTAATCGGGGTGCAAAGGTAAGAACCTTTTTCTATTTCCCAAATATTTGTAAGAAAAAAATTTATTTATTTATTTGAACTTTATCCCCGATTTAACAATTCAGTTGTCGCTTCCTCGTCGTTTGGGAGTGCAAAGGTAGTATATGCCTAGGCAGTTTTCCAAATATATTTTTGAATAATTTTATGGCCTTTTTTAAGCACTATTGATTATCAACTATTTAGTTTTAAATATTCCTAAAATATTTATATTCTTTCTTTGATTATTATAAGACATGGAAAGTAAAAAAAGTGAAGTTAAAGTAGGGATATTAAGGCAAAACGTTTTCAGAACTAAATGAGCGAGTATTATAGAAGTATGTTTTAATCAAAAAAAATATTGTAATTTATAAATATCTGAAAAAACAAGACTGAAGAATTTATATTCATTAACAATTCCATGCGGGAAGGATAGTAGTGGAAAGCCCACAGCGAGGAACGAGCGAGGACTTGTAACGGATAGCCTGACCCTCCCGATGATAATTGGGAGGGGCCGCCCAAAATAGATTTATTGATTCAAGAGTTTAAATAAACTTAGTCATTTTTAAAAAGTCTATTGGCCATGAAAGCGTTTACTCCGAGAATTTTCGCAAAGTCGCCAAGATTGGTTACTTCTATTAGCAGTTCGTCTTTGAAGTCGGGAAGGCAGTATTTATTGATAGCGTGTTCAACTGGATTTACTATTATTTTGCCAGCTTTTGATAATACGCCATCAATAACGATAATTTGAGGATTGAATAAATGAACAGCCACTGACAATCCTTTTCCCAATTCTATACCTATATTATATAAGATGTCGATAGCGAAAGCATCTCCATTTTTTGCTGCTTCGATAACCATCTCAAGATTTATTTGCTCTAGCTTATCTTTATATTCTGATAAAATCGAAATCTGGCCATTTTTCAAACCGGCCTTTATACTCTTTAATAAGGAAGATGCTGAAGTGACGGTATCCAAACAACCAACTTTACCACAACCGCAGAGTTCGCCTTCGGGATTGACTTGTATGTGGCCTAGTTCACCAGCAAAGCCCGATGCACCATTGAAAATTTGTCCATTAAAGACAACGCCAAGTCCAACCCCCCAGTCTACATTAATTGATAATACATGCTGAAGGTTTTTGCCGACGCCAAATTTGGCTTCTCCATAGGCAGCTGCTTTGGAGTCGTTTAGCGTAAATACGGGCAACTTAAAATTTTCGCTCACTCGCAAGCTCAATGACTTATTTTCAAAATTGAGATTTTTATAGGTTTTATTGATACCTGTTCGCTTATTGACCAGACCTGGAATTGTTATTCCGATCGAAATAATTTCTTTGTCCTGCGATTTTAGACCATGAATGGTAGTTTCAATTAATTTGAAGAGTTCTAATAGAAAAGATGACTGGGCAGTGAGCTTAAGATTGTATTGTTCTTGATGGATAATTTCATTATTGAAGTTAAGAACGAATATTTTAGTATCATGTGTAGTTATATCAATGACGATTACATGTTTCCATTGTGGATTCAAAGAATAAATAGTAGGCCTTCTTCCTTGCTTTTTATTATCAAGTTCTTCTCCGACCAACCAATTCTCGGTCAAAAGTTCTTCAATGTGGGAAGTGAGTGTAGGAATGCTGATAAATAATGACTCTGACAAATCAGATATGGCCATTTTACCATTGATATAAAGAGCATTTAGAATACTCTTCTTTTGTTTAAATTTTTTGAGTTCAACAGCAGATTCTTTGAAAGATACCTCAGTTTGGTGATAATAATCTAGGTTTTCAGAGTCCATTTAATGCTACAATATGGTTTTTTTTAAATTAAATTTGAATATTACAAGTTTAAAGTTAATTAAAAAGTCTAATTTTTTATTTTTTCGAAGTAAAAAAATACTTTTTGATAATTTAATTTAAAAAACAAAAAGGAAAATATTCTAGAATTGGTTGACTGGATGCTTTTAGATATATTGCAATAGAAAACTTTCTCAACAAATGTTTATGAAAAAACTACTTGCCTTAACTGTTGTTTGTTCTTTAATTTTTCATTTTGTATTAAGTGCTCAAAAAATTCAAAATCATGCAAAAAACGTAACCATCATAAGAGATCAATGGGGAATTCCGCACATAGAAGGAAAAACTGATGCGGATGCGGTTTTTGGTTTGATGTATGCCCAATGCGAGGATGATTTTGCACGTGTGGAAATGAATTATATCGAAAAACTTGGACGGTTATCAGAAATTAATGGTGAGTCTGATATATACAATGATTTACAAATAAGGATATTAATAAGTGAAAGCGAAGCCAAGACAGAATATTTTAAAGCTCAACCTTGGTTGAAAAAGCTTTTAGAGGCCTATGCAGACGGTATAAATTATTATTTATCAAAAAATCCTGAAGTAAAACCGAAACTCATTAAAAAATTTGAACCTTGGTACCCTTTATTATGGACCGACGGAAGTATTGGGGCTATTAGCGTGGCTGATTTACAAATGAGTGAGTTAAAGGCATTTTATGGGAACGAAAAAAATGTGGGTGCTATAAAACTAAATGAAGATTACCAGCAAACCGGTTCGAATGGATTTGCTTTAGCACCTAATTTGAGCAAATCCAAAAATGCAATGTTGTATATTAATCCGCATACCACTTTTTATTTTAGACCTGAAGTACATGTAAAAAGCAATGAAGGACTAAATGCATATGGAGCCGTAACTTGGGGTCAGTTTTTTATTTACCAGGGATTTAACGAATACTGTGGTTGGATGCACACCTCCTCAAATGCCGACGTGGCAGATACTTATTTGGAAAAAATAGTTAAGAAAAGTGATGGTTACTATTATGAATATGAAGGTAAACTTAGGAAAGTTACTTCGAAAAAAGTGGAAATTAAATACCTGAAGGACGGCAAGAATTTAGTTCGAATTTTTGAAGTATATTTTACACACCATGGGCCAATAATGGCAAAAAGAGGCGAAAACTGGGTGAGTTTGAAATCCTATAACCGAGCACAAAAAAGTCTGGAACAAAGCTGGCTAAGAACCAAAGCTAAAGGTTTTGAAGATTACAAAAAGGCTATGGACTTGAAAGCTAATACTTCAAATAATACCGTTTTTGCAGATAAATTTGGAAATATAGCTTATTGGCATGGCAATTATATGCCGATCAGAGACAATTCTTTGAATTGGGCAAAGCCTCAAGATGGAACTAAGGCCTCCACAGAATACAAAGGTTTGCACAGCGTTAACCAAGTGGTCCACATATATAATCCGAAAAATGGATGGATTCAAAACTGTAATTCTACTCCATTTACTGCCTCAGCCGAAAACAGCCCAAAACGAACAAATTACCCTGACTATATGGCTCCTGATGGAGAAAACTTTCGTGGCGTAAATGCAATTAGACTCTTGGAAAAAGTAGAAAAAATTAACCTAGACGAACTCATAACACTTGGCTACGACAATTATCTACCTGCTTTTGAGGTACTTATTCCGAGTTTGAGAAAAATAAAAACAGAAAATGTAGTTTTAAAAGAAGCTATACAACTGCTCCTTGGTTGGGATTATCGAACTTCCTCCCATTCTATAGAGACAACTTTGGCTATTGAATGGGCACAAAAGCTTAGTTCTTCAATCAGAAAAATATATGTGGACCAAGGTGAAAACGATCAAGTAGCCACCACAAAAAGGTTTGCTGACGTGGCCACTGAAAATGAACTTTTGGAACCTTTGGAAAAAACTATTAACGAATTAATTGAAAAACATGGCACTTGGAAAGTAAAGTGGGGTGATATAAATAGGTTTCAAAGGCTAAATGGTGAATTTTCAACTGAATTTGATGATAATTTACCGAGTATACCTGTTGGTAATGCTTCTGCACTTTGGGGAAGTTTGCCTTCATTTAATAGTAGGTATTATCCAAATTCCAAGAAGAGATATGGATACAGTGGAAATAGCTTTGTTTGTGCAGTGGAATTTGGCGATAAGATAAAAGCCAAATCTGTTTTGGCAGGTGGAAATAGTGGTGATAAAAATTCTAAGCACTTTAATGATCAAGGTGAAATGTATTCTAAAGGCGTTTTTAAAGACATACTTTTTTACAAAGAGGATATTCTTAAAAATGCCGTTAGAACGTATCGCCCTGGTTTCTAGCAAATTCGTACATTGAGCGAAGTCTAAGTGTGGTTATTGGTAATTGGTTATTGGTTATTGGTTATTGAAAGCTTTTTTTTGGTAGTGAGTTCCTTCAATGAAAGTTTTATTCACCCATAATGGTCAAAACCAATTTCCTTCCCGAATCGTGGTTTCGGTGTTCACAGAGATAAATACCTTGCCATGTGCCTAAATTTAGTTTTCCGTTGGTAATCGGAATCATTACTTGGCAACCGAGCGTCGAACTTTTTAGGTGTGCGGGCATATCATCATCCCCTTCGTAATCATGTTGATAATAAGTAGCTCGCTCTGGAAAAAGAACATTAAAATGCCTTTCAAAATCACCCCGAACGGTTGAGTCACAATTTTCGTTGATGGTCAAACTTGCTGAAGTGTGTTTTATAAATACTTGTAAAAAGCCGATTTTGATATTTTTAATTTCATCCAACTCTTTCAGAATTTTATCCGTAATGAGATGAAACCCGCGTTGGAAGGCGGGAAGTTTTATTTCTTTTTGAAATAACATAATTAGATTGTGTTAGTTTATTTCAAATAAAGACCAAATTGCTGAAACTCCGAAATAATATTAATAATTTTAGCAAGCTTAAATGAAGATATTAATTAACATAAATGCCAGAAATAAGTCCAAGATTTTATGCTTGGTGGGTATTTTTTTTATTAACATTTCTCATGCTCAGTTGATTGTAGCTTCAAAAACATTGGTTTGTCCAAATGAAGCTACCCAACTCAAAATAAATGACAAAGCTCTCAACCCTTTTGATTTTTGTGTAACCAAACTCAATGAAAGATTCGGCTTACATTATTTTAAAACTTGTAGACAAGTAACTGTTGAAGATGCCATAATAATGGCCAAAATGATGAACGGCCACCTTGCAACTGCCTCTGACGAACAGAAAAATAGCTTTCTTTTTAATCTTCTACCCAACGATATTCACTGGATAGGCTTCATTCAAAATCCAAAGGCCAAAAATTTCAATGATCCTCCAAATCCTGCCTCTGGTTGGGAATGGATAAGTAAGGCCTCTTTTGCCAGGGCCTTTTGGGTAGACGGAGAGCCCAATAATGATGAGTTAAATAACCCTGGAATGCACGCCATACAAGGCTGCAGAAGAGATCCGCTATGGTGCGATGAATCCGGTGACAAAAAATATGTTGGATTAATAGAGAGTAAAACCAATATAATACCTCCGATAATTTCACCAAAAATCAGATGGGAAACGGGTGAAACCACCCAAGAAATTACAGTGAGACCAAGTCAAAGCAAATATTACAAGGTGAGCATTGACTATGGAGTTTATACCATCACAGATTCAATTTTAATTGAAACGCCATATGCAAAAACAAAATTTTCGAAACCTGGTGGCTGTAATCCTTATAAATGGAAACCCGAATTGGAAACTAACGCACCTCTTACTGACCTTAATATCCTGTGGACTTTTGGAGATTCAAGTATGGTTAATGTAAAAAATCCTGATTTCACGGTATACAATGAAGGGTTTATGACAGGTACTGTAAAAGTTCTATCAAATGCATGTGGTAGTGAGCTTTTGAACAAATCGGAAAGGTTTGAACTTTTTCCGATGAAAGACCAAGAAATGATCATAACCGAGGTTCAACTGAATCAGGAAATTAACATGACACCAAAAAATGAGGGGCCGTTTACCTACAACTGGTCACCCCAAACTAATCTTTCTGAAGCCAACATTTTTTCACCTACGTTTACAGCTACAAAAGAAATAACTTACCAGCTGAACATAAAGGATGATTTTGGCTGTACGGCCAAAGAGAGCTTTAAATTCACCATTGACCCTGATTTGTTGATTTTTGTACCCGACATTTTTACACCGAATGATGATAATCTCAACAATACATTTAGTTTTATTACTGTAGAGGGTTTTTATGGAGAAATAAAGAAGCTAGAAATTTTTAATAATTTGGGCGAAATTATTCACAGCAACGAAATGAAAGAAATGAGTTGGGATGGAAAAATAAAGGAGAAAAATGCTCCAAATGGTCAATATCTATATGTGATCACCTACCAAATTGGTGATAAAACCTACAAAAAAAACGGCAAGGTTATGATTTCCAGATAATTTCAAGCCGAAAACTCCAAAATGGCTTCTACAAACTCAATAGGCTTCGTTGCATGTACCCAATGATTTGCTCCTTCGATAGTTAATAATTCAGCATTCACAAAAGACGATTTAAAATCCTCAAAATCAGCATCAGTTACATAACTTGAATCCGAACCTCTAATTAGCAAAGTTGGTTTTTCCACTTTTTTATCTAAAACTATCTCACCACCAATTTGATAAATCTCTCTACTTATTACTGGGATGTTAATTCTCCAATCAAAACCACTCTCTTCTGTTCTGTAAAGGTTTTTTAGAATAAATTGCTTTTCCCCAAAGTCAGAGACGTAGTTGGAGAAAATATCTTCGGCATCTTTTCTACTGTTAATTTTACTTAAATCAATGGCCGCCAGACCAGCCAAAATGTGGTCGTGGTGGGTTGGATAAAACCTTGGGGCGATATCTACGATTATTAATTTGGAGAAATTGGTATAGGTTTGAGCAAAAGTCATGACCGTTTTTCCGCCCATGGAATGCCCCATGATGATTGGATTTTGAATATTATTTTCATTCAAATACGCATTCAAATCAGAGGCCATCACTTCATAGTTAAACACCTCATTTCGTGGCGATTGTCCATGATTCCTGGCATCTAAAATATGAACTTCAAAACCAGATTCTGCTATTTTTTTACAAACAGTAAAAAGATTGTCTGAAGAACCAAAAACACCATGCAACACAACAAAAGGCTGCCCCTCTCCTACTTTTCTCGAAAACAAATGCATATAATATATCTCTATTGAAAAACAAAAATAACACATCGCATCGGGCAAATCCTTGAATTTTAAATCATTTATTGCACCTTTCGTCACAAATATATTGTAAGAGCCATAATTTTTTAGGAAGATTTGTGTTATATGTGTTCCCAAATAATTCTAAAATAATGTCTTTAGTAGATTGGTTAAAAAACTTATTTTCAAAAAATAAGTCCGAAAATTCAGAAATAATTGAGATGCCTGGCTCAGACATCATTAATGCCGAATTGGTGGCTTTCCCCAAACAAAATATCCAAGAGTTGATAAACGATGAAGAAGCGTATCCCTATTGGTTAAGCAATGAGGACGCCCTGAGAGACGAAGGCGTCATTTTTGGACTTTCTGAAACCAAACCTGAAGAAAAACTCAAGATAATTGATTCTATTTTTCAGAAAAAAGCCTCTGGTTTGAAACAAAAACGTGATGAGCTTTCGGAAAGAATTGGCGAGTTAAATCTTTTCATTGAAAAACAAAATGAGGAAATTCAGGCGATAGATCAAAAATCAAAAATAGCCAACGAACAGGAATCCAAAGAAGAAAATCTTTTCAGAGTTTCTGTAGGATTACTTTTATCTATCGGTATGTGTGCTGGTAACTATTTTTTGATAGACGAAGGCCTTAAAAATTCTTTCCCTGAAAATCACCAATGGATAGCTTGGGGAGTATTTCTGACAGGTATGTTTAGTCTTTACAATCCTACAGCCGTAATCCATAATGAGGAAAAATTGACTTGGAAAAAACTTTTGGAAGAATTCGGAATGCCATTAGCAGCCTCCATTTTTGTGTTTGTACAAGTTTATGAAGCCATGCCATTATACAAATCTTTGGCATTTCTACTTTTTACTTTTTTTGCATTTATGATTTCAGGCAAAATTCTTTTGGGCAGCATCGCTAGGCTCAAATATGACCTAAGGGCTTTGCATCAAAACCTGAACATTAAAAGTGACAAGAAAAAAGTAAACACTGATTGGCAATTGCAGAAGGATGAAATAAACCACGAAATAGAAAAAATCAGAATAGAAAAATGGAAGATTTTGCCTGATTTAAACGAAATAGAGGCTCAAATGGCAAAAATAAATGCCGAAAAGGAAGCCATCACCAATGTGTTTTTGAGCGAGTATAATCTGGCCAAAAACTACAAACAGAAATTGAATAGCAGTCAAATCAAAAATATATTAGGAGAATGAAACCAAACGGCGAGGATTTTGAAAAAGGGTTTGAAAATGGCATAGATAACGTAGAAAGAGCCAATTATGAGGGTTATTTGTCCAGCGAAGTAAGCCTTGATTGGTTATTGGGCAATAAAGAGATTATTACCCAGGATTTAGATGAAACCAAACTTTCGCTCGAAAACTCAAGGTTGGAAAAATTAGAAATCTTGAAACAAAAGCAAGAAATCTTGATAGAATATGAAGAGCAAAACCATTTGACCGCTCAGCTTGAGAATGAAATTGCAGAAAAAAAGAACAGAATAGCTGAAATAAAAGAACTCAAAAAGCAAAACCAGTCACCTTATCCAATGTTGGCTGGTATCATTTATTTGGCGGCTGGTATCACCTTCATATTCGGTGATTTAATTATCTCCCACGAAATTGTAGCCTATGCCCTTAATATCCGAAATACTTTCGAGGCCTGGGCATTCGCATTTGGTTTGGCCGGAGTTTCTATATTATTAAAACCTGCCTATGAGCGACTTATAGAGCAGCCTTACCTTACACAAGTTAATACTTCTTCGAAAAAAGCACACAGCTATTTTCAACTTATTTTGGTAATAATATCCATAGGAACACTGTCTATTTTGGGATGGTTTAGATACGAAGCCTACAAAACTGATAAACTAAAGGAGGCAATAAACCGGGAAATAAAATCACTTCAACTTGAAGCTACACCATTGATTTCGGGAGGACAAACAGTTGAAAATCCATTGTTAACACAAAAAATAGAACAAAAACTCAGAGAATATGATGCTTTGAATCAGCAATTGGTGAACAGTCCTTGGGCTTTATTGTCATTTGTTTTGAGTGGAGTTTTGTTCGCCATAGCGGGAGCCATTTGTTTAGGAATTGCCTTTCCAGTTTTGCAAGTTTATTGGAAACGCTGGTTGCAGTACAATCCAGTAATAAACAGTGCGAATCGACAAATTAGAAAGAAAACCAAGGCTTTGAACGAAATAAAAAAACCATGGTTTAAGGGTAAATCATTGTTGGATTTAGCAGATCAAAAACTAGAGTTACTGCCTAATTTAGAAGAACTTAACAATAAAAAAGACAAACTTGAGAACGATCTTTTGGCTATAAATGAAAAAATCAAATTGGCTATAGAATCGGCACGCGTAAGTACCTACAACGAAGGTTATGAAAGTGGCAACACCAACCGCGATAATCTTTCCGCTGAAGACTTGGAAAGTTACAGGAAACATATTTTGGAAAAAATAAAACAAAGCAGAGAGGAATCAAACGATAGAACACCAAGAACATACAAAACGAACGGATTACGCCCGCATCAAGCTCTTAGAAAAGCCATAACCAATTCTTTTAATGAAAATTGAATTTGATTTTTGGATTAATTAGCCAATTTTGCAAGAAAAAAGAAAGTTTTGGTAAACATCGTAAAAATTGGGGGAAATGTAATTGACAATCCTGAAAAGTTGAAGTCATTTTTAGGCGAATTCTCGAAAATAAAAGGTCCTAAAATACTGATTCATGGAGGTGGAAAAATAGCTACAAAAATAGCCAAAGACTTAGGCATAGAAACCAAAATGGTGGAAGGCCGCCGGATAACCGACGAAGCCATGAGAGATGTGGTGACGATGGTATATGGCGGTTTAGTTAACAAACAAATAGTAGCTCGCCTTCAAGCCAACAATTGCAATGCCATTGGCCTAACTGGTGCTGATGGAAAATCGATTTTAGCTCAAAAACGGCCCTTAAAGACCATCGATTATGGTTTTGTAGGTGATATTTTGGAGGTTAATTCTCTTTTTATTAAGTCACTTTTAGATGCTGAAATAGTACCTGTTTTTGCTCCGCTTACCTTTGATATGAACGGCAATATGCTCAACACCAACGCTGACACACAGGCTTCCGCAGTGGCCACAGGTTTGTCTTCCTTATTTCCTACAAATCTGGTTTATTGTTTTGAGAAAAAAGGGGTTTTATCTGACCCAGAAAATGAAGATTCGGTGATAAGTGAATTAAATCCCGAAAATTATGAATCTTTCAAAAGGCAAGGTGTTATTTATGAAGGTATGATACCAAAACTTGATAATGCTTTTGCGGCACTGAGAAGCGGTGTAAGTCAGGTAACTATTTGCCATGCAGATCAATTGCAAATGGCCTTAGAAAAAGGTAATGCAGGAACTAAAATAACCTTATAAAACTTGGAAAACGACAGACTTTTAAAAACCGAAATAGCCAACGCTCTTTCTCACGGAATTGGAGTTATTTTAACCTTTGCATTTGGCCCGCTGCTGGTTACGATGGCTCACAATAAAGGAGTTACGAACTTGGGATTGGGTACTGCGGCCTACACTTTAGGTTTGTTTATGGTTTTTAGTTTTTCTACTTTATATCATGCTGTTTTTAATCCAGTGGCCAAAAGAGCACTTCGGGTTTTAGATCACATCAGCATTTTCTTTTTGATTGGTGGCACTTACATTCCCTTCATAATACTATTTACAGATACTGCGACGGCTCGGCTATTTTTAATAGTTCAATGGTCTCTCATAGCTTTTGGAATCATCAAAAAAGTATTTTACACAGGAAGATTTAGGCTCCTTTCTAGTTTGATTTACATCTTTATAGGTTGCATGATTTTCTTCTTCGACAGAGGTTTTTGGGGAAGAATACCGGATGTTCCATTCTATTTTTTAGTAGCGGGTGGATTGAGTTATTTGGTGGGAGTAGTGTTCTATCAAAATCAAAACATACCATACAACCACTTCATTTGGCATCTATTTGTGCTTTTTGCTGCTATTTTTCATTTTGTTGCGGTGTTTCTGGTGGTAAAATAGTAAACGAAAGACATTTTTGACCCCTCAGTGATTCTAAACAAGATTAACTTTTTTACTCAAAACTCACTATCTGAAGATCAGAACCCTTGGCGATTAGATCAAAATCCAAATCGTTGTGACACAATTTTACTCTGTTTTGAATTGCATACCAAGCAATAAGACAATCATTAGGTTTTTTAATGCTAATACCCATTTTTCTTAATTTGTAGTAAAGCGTTGCTGCACTTACGTTACCAAAATAGTGTGAGCATTCTAAAAGAATTAACTGGTATAAACTAAATTTCATTTTTTCAAACTGTTCTTCCATTTTAAATCCTTGAAGAATTTCTTGAATAATAGGTGGACAAAGACAAATCGGATTGTTCTTTAGTAGATATTCCTTTAATAAATTACTTTGAGGATTTTCTCTTTTTTGGATAAAGTCTATCCAAACTGAAGTGTCAAAAAGAATAGGCTCACTCATATTTGGTGGTTCTCCATTTCGATAAATCCCCTTCCCAAACCAGTTCACCTTGCAATTTTAATATTTGCAATTTAGCCTGTCTTTCTAAAAACTCTTTGAGAGCTTGATTAACAACAGCTTTTTTAGTTTTCAAACCGCTTAATATTAAAGCATTTTGAATTAATTCTTCGCTTAAATCAATGTTTGTTCGCATCGGCAACATTTTTATACACCAAATATAGAAAAAAATATACACAAAACGAAATTCAAATAAAAAATAGTCGAAGTTATTTTGGCAATTATCAATAATTACTTCTTCATAAAACTTGACAAAAATCCACCTAATACTTTTAGTCCATCTTCAACTATCTCAGAATTTTCGACCTGAATTTTCAAAAAAACTTTGCCATTTTTATCTTTTTCAATGATTTTATCTAGAAGTTCCTGTGTTGCCTTTGGATTCTTTAATGTTTCCATCAAATTACTAAGAAATGAAATCCCTTGATTTACTAGGTCATTAGATTTATCCGACGCTTCGACATCAAAAATATCATCATCGCCCAGAAGTCCATTTTCTACTTTTTCAACATCCATGTCTTTTGATTCGGACGGAAGTTCGAATTCAAGATTAGATTCAATTTCAAAATCTATATCAGTCGATATTTCATCAGTCAAAGTCTCCAAAGACTCCATAAATCCTTTAAACTGATCATTATCAAGAAATATTGTATCTTCTCCCCCATCCAAAACACCACTTGCCATGGAAGATTTAAATTTCAAAACATCCAACATTTTGTGTTCTATCGTACCCGTCGAAACGAGATTTATAACGGTTACATTTCGATTTTGTCCTAATCTATAAACACGACCAATTCTTTGCTCAAGTACAGCTGGATTCCACGGGATATCCAAATTTATGACCAAAGAGGCTGACTGCAGATTGAGGCCTACTCCACCGGTATCCGTTGAAAGAAAAATTCTAGAGTTGGGTTTTTCTTTAAAATTTGTCAATAATTTTTCTCTTTTATGACTTGGAATTCCGCCATGTAAGTATTCATATTCAATACCTTTTTTGTCAAATTCAGCCGCAATAAGGCGTGTCATTCGCTCCCATTGACTAAACACAACCACCTTACTGTCATTGGTTTCGAGAAATTCTTCTACAATATTCATGAGTTCGTCCACCTTGGTGTCTTTACGAGTTCTTTGGTCAATAATGAAAGTACTGTCGCACACCATACGCATTCTACTCAGCGACAAAATCAACTTTTGCCTATCCACCTCGTTAAGGAAACCAAACTTCCGCCATTTGCTTACTAACTTACTGACCAACCTTTGCATTTCATCATGAATTTCTCTTTGTTCCAAAGTCATCGGAACAAATAGATTTTTATCCATTCTTTCGGGCAGTTCCTTCAACACTTCGGCTTTGGTTCGCCTAATAAGTGTATCTGCCAGCGTCAATTTTATTTCGTGCAAATGCTGATAACCAATTACTTTACCGGTTTCAGGATCTTTTAATTGATACCTCTCTACAAATTGATAAAGCGGTCCGAGCTGATAAACATCGATAAACTGCATGATGGAATACAACTCCTCCAGTCTATTTTCAAGCGGTGTTCCGGTTAACACCACCGTATAATTAGAATTGAGTCTTTTTACACTTTTCGAAACCTTGGTTTTCCAGTTTTTTATCCTTTGGGCTTCGTCCAAAATTACAAAATCAATTTCTAGCGTTTCGTTTATAAAATCTATATCTTGAGCTATATAGTTATAGCTAACAATTTGATAATAAGCACCATTATTGGAATACTGCTCCCTTCTTTTATGGCTACTGCCTTCAATTATTTGTACCGAACTGTGCGTAAACCGCTCAATTTCGGACTTCCATTGGTATTTTAGTGAAGTTGGACAAATAATAAGCACACTGTTGGTTTGTAAGACTTTTTTATAAATCTCGGCAACAGCAATCGACTGAATGGTTTTACCTAAGCCCATGTCATCAGCCATAAGACTTCTACCAGCCCTTGCCGCAAACTTTACACCTTCTTGCTGAAATGGGAAAAGCTGAACTTTGAGAGCCCCATCTATGTCAGAGAATTTCGAATTTTTCTTGAAAAAATCTCCCAATTTAATCCTTCTCGTTATGTTCTCCCTAATTTTTATAACATAAGTCAAGGCATCATCATAACATCTAAAAGAGCTATTTATCTCTTTTGCTTCTTGAAGAATTTTCTCGAAAATTGGAAAAGACGTGGCTAAAAGTTCGAAGTTGTCTGAGAAATATTTTTTTCTAAAAACCTCATATTGGGAGGCATTATCGGTACCAATCTTAAGTTTTACCTGTCGGCCACCCACATAATCTAAATAAATACTCGAATAGGTACCAATGAATACCTTGTTCTGGAGTTCAGAAAGGTCATTATTTGTCTCAATAAACTTAATGGTTGCCGCAATATGCTTACAAATCCCTAGTCGATTGGTTTTAAAATCAAGACAATTACAGAAATTTCTCTTGTAATCAAAATCTCTAATCGATACTTTGTAGTTATTGATAGTGTGTGGGTTATATACCAAATAGTCAGAGAAAACAGGTTGCTGACCTATGTTAGAAATCACAAAAGGATTTTCTTCACCAAACTGTTTGCGTAGGCTCCATTGCCATTGGTCAACAGACAAACGAGTAGGTTTTTTGTAGTATGGAATACGCAATTCTGAATTATTCTCAGAATCTGACTCATTGGCTGACGTAGACTTCTTTTTCAATTTTTGGGTTTAAAAGTTTACTCAAAAATAAGAAACAAACCAACGGCCAACCAATATAAAACCTACTTTCTCACATATGTGTGGCCAAAACCATCATATACTTCGTCAAAAAGGAAAAGGCTGTCATTCTTAATGGTATATGACATGTTCATAGCGTCTTCGTTCGGAAATACAATCATGGGTACAAGCTCCGTAGAAGTGATGGACTTGGCATTTTTTAGCTCATAACGTGCTGAAATGGTCGTTTTACCTGTTTGAATCAAGGAAAAATTACCTTTGGCATCAAAAACCATTTGACGTTGATCGGTTTCAGATGGCTTGATTGTCAAACCAGCAATGCCACCTTGAGAAACCACCCATTGCCAATTGCCAACGATGCTCGAATTAACTTTTTCAGCTTCACAGCCCATTACCATCAAACAAATTAATATAGCAACAATCCTCATAATAATAGCTTTTAAATTCAAAATTAAGATTCTTTTACCTGAAAATAGGTTGTAAGCCGCATTGAATTTATTTTTGTAAAAAGTTTAAGTTAATGAAAAGTTCAGAAATCGACCATTTAAGTGAATTTGCTATTGGTTTCTTAAAAAAACTGATAGAAACGCCTTCTTTTAGCAAAGAAGAAAACCAAACACTTGAACTTTTTAAAGAGCTTTTCACAGAAAAGAATATCCCTTTTGAAACCATAAAAAACAATATCTGGGCAAAAAACAAGCATTTCGACTTATCAAAACCGACCATTTTGCTCAATTCTCACCACGATACTGTAAAGCCTAATGCTTCCTACACTAGAAATCCGTATCAAGCTGAAATTATTGATGGGAAACTTTACGGATTAGGAAGTAATGATGCTGGTGGGCCATTGGTCTCGCTGATGGCAACTTTCTTATACTTCTATGAAAGTTCAGAATTGCCTTATAATCTGATATTTGCAGCATCAGCCGAGGAAGAAATATCAGGAAAAGACGGCATAGAACTTTTGATAAAATCTCTTCCAAAAATAGACTTGGGCATTGTAGGTGAACCTACACTTATGGATATGGCGGTTGCTGAAAAAGGTTTATTGGTGTTGGACTGCAAAGCAAATGGCATAGCTGGACATGCAGCCAGAAATGAAGGCAAAAACGCTATTTATGAAGCCTTTGATGACATAAACTGGTTTAGAAACTTCCAATTTGAGAAAATTTCTGAAAGTCTGGGGCCTATAAAAATGTCGGTTACTGTGATAAATGCGGGAAGTCAACACAATGTAGTGCCAGATGAATGCTCGTTTGTGGTGGATGTACGTGCGACGGATGCGTATAGTTTGGAAGAAACCTTGGAAATAATCAGGCAAAATGTAAAATGCGAAGTTACGCCAAGAAGTGTAAGGCTCAATCCCTCAGGCATTTCGCTTGAACACCCCATAGTGAAAAAAGGAATTGCATTGGGTATGAAACCCTACGGCTCACCGACACTCTCCGACCAAGCCTTGATGCCATTTACCAGCATAAAAATTGGCCCAGGAGATTCTGCACGCTCTCATACGGCTGATGAATTCATTTTTGTGGAAGAGATTTATGGAGGGATTTCAGGTTATTTGGAGTTGTTGAAGGGGTTGGTGATTTAGGAAGTGAATTAACTGTAATTTATAAAGGAAAAAATCAGCTGTCAGTCATTTGTATTTATCAATTAGAAACTCCGAGTATTCGTGTTTGATATCAAAATCTTGCTTAAGCTTAATAATTCCACTTAGACTTTTTACCAAAGGTGTCTTTGGAATATCAACTTCTTTATAACTTGCCATTGTTGCCAAATTAGATTTATGTATTCCAGAAAGGTTATTTTTTTTAAGTTTATTATATTTTGGAGTCATTTCAAGCATTTATTATTCACTAACAAAGTCGAACGATTTGTTATATTGGTACAATGTTCTGGTTTTAACATTTGAAATATAAATTCAATTCCAGGTAATTACAATTTTCTCGAATAATTAAATAGTTTTGTTTTATAAATGAAAGAGAAAGCGGTTCAATAATCTACTTAGAATTTAACAATTAAAAAGAAATTTTAATCTCCCATTCCAATTAATCTTATAAAACAAAAAAGAAAGATTTAAACCGCTCATAATCTTACAATAAACAACGCTTCTTATATGAAACTGAAATTTATCGAACCAACTATTATTTTCTCAATTGCGGGCTTTTTTATACCTGGTTTCACAGTTATAGTAATAATAGGATTTCAAATGCTTCTTGTATTACTGGGTTTGGAATGCACAACCGCCTGGAGGTTTACTTGGTTTTTAACAATTTTAGCCTGCGTTATTTGCCCTTTTTTATTTTTTTCAAAGATTGTTAAATCAGTCAGTTTAGAAAATTATGAAAAAGTAAAAAAACAATTATTACTCTTCAATATTTTCGAATATGTTATGCTTCAATCCAGTTTATCGGCATTTTACAGCAATCCTAAAACGCTTTGTAACGTGGGCGATGGACAAAATGGTTTAGAGTTAATTTTTACCGGCTGGCTGGCTTTACCAATACTAATAGCGATTAGTTTTATTTTTGAAAAATTAATTGATCTAGATTAATTCTCAGAAATAGTTTGCTTCTTTTCACAAACTAAAATTTCAAAACACTTTCCCTAATCAATTAAAATTCATTAATTTCCCCCTTGAACACCGCAATCCTTAAAAAAGCCGCCAACTACTGTGTTTATCAGGAACGCACGCAGGATGAAGTCCGAAAGCGATTGCAGGAGTGGAAAGTTTGGGGCGACGAAGCCGAAGAGATTATCGCCTATTTGATTACCGAGAATTATCTGAACGAAGAACGATTTGCCAAGGCTTTTGCTGGAGGGAAATTTAGGGTTAAAAAATGGGGAAGACTCAGAATAAAAGCTGAATTAAAAGCTAGGAAAATGAGTAAATATATCATGGAAGTGGCCATGAAAGAGATACCAAACGACGACTATTTTACTACTGCAACTCAACTCATTGAAAAAAAACTTCACGATTTAAGAACGGAAAACAACTATCTAAAACGCAAACAAAAAACATTCAACTATTTGATTTCCAAAGGATATGAATCAAATATAGTTCTTGAAATCTTGAAAGATTTGGAAAAGAAAAACTCATAGCATCGGTTCTTTTTTAAAATGCCTAATCATCTGTCCATAATCCATTTTATGCAATAAACCGTAGACACTCATATATATCCGCTTCGATTTGGTTTCGTAAGTTTTGGCCGATTCCACCCAGTTAGAATAATATCTTTGATGGCCTTTAGGGTACGAATTAAATAGCTCCAAAGCTTCGGGTTCCAGTTCGAGCGAGGACAATAAATCTGCTGAAATTGGCAATTCCTCTGTTTCTTCTTCTAACGCTATTTTGAGTTTGTTTCCTAATTGCTTTTTAAGCACTTTCCTCATTTCAGCATTCAGTGGCAATATAAAATTCCCCTCTCCTATCGGCACCAAAGCTACCTGATTGATGGTCAAATTATCAAGTTTGCCTTTAACTCGGTAGGTAGTTTTGGTTTTAGGTTTTATTTTTTCGGCAATATCCAAAGGAACTTCCACGAATGTCCAGCCAGTTTTTTCACCATTTTTGGCATATTTTATTATTTCAGCTTCAAATTCTACCATAAACAAAAAGTATTTTTGAGAGTTAGAAAGTTAATTCTAAAAGAGATGCAAAGTATTTCATTCGAAAATTAGGCAATATTTGGTGAATTCGAAATCGGCACATCCGTATTTTGCCATTTAAAACTTTAATTTTCCGCTAAATTATTTTTTGATTTCTTGAAAAAGATGCCAACCTAACTTTGTTTTGTAGATTTGTAATTTATCATTCAATAAAAAATAACAATGCTTCAGTTCTTAAAATATGTTTTGGCCACAATAATCGGAATATTCCTTTTTTCGCTGTTTTCGTTGTTTTTAATTATCGGAATTGGCTCGATGATGTCTAGTAGCGAAGATGAAACTTCAGTCAAGTCAAATTCGATTTTGCAACTCGATCTTAATACTCAAATATCAGAAAACTCAACCAAAGAAGATCCTTTTTCAGAGATTTTTAGCAATGGTGAAATGAAAACAGGTCTGATTGATCTCAAAGCAGCTATTGCCAATGCCAAACTGGATCCGAATATCAAAGGTATCAGTATAAAATTAGAGTATCCTGTTGCTGGCTTTGCCGAGATTGAAGAGATTAGAAATGCATTGATAGACTTCAAAAAATCAGGCAAATTTGTGTATACCTATGCAGAAATAATGACTGAAAAAGCTGTTTATCTTTCGTCTGTTGCCACCAAAAGCTATCTGAATCCAGCAGGTGGAATAGAATTTAATGGCTTGGATGCAGAGATAACTTTTATGAAAGGCCTTTTTGACAAAATCGGTGTTAAACCAGTTATTTTCAGAGTCGGTCAGTTTAAAAGTTTTGTTGAGCCCTATATCAGAACGGACATGAGTCCAGAAAACAAAATGCAAGTTTCAGAATACTTGGGTTCAATATCCAACCACATTTATTCTAAAATGGCAGCTGAAAAAGGTATGACGAAAGCAGAAATAGACGAAGTATTGAACAAGGCTTTGATTCAAGAACCTCAAGATGCAGTAAAATACAAAATATTGACTAATGTGGGATATGAGGATGAATACGATGCGGCATTGAAAAAAGCAACAGGAATTAAAGAATCTGCTAAGCTTAGTTTTATTAAACTTGGTAGCTACAAAAAAGCCAAAAATTATGTAAAAGAGGGGTCTAGAGACAATAGAATAGCCGTAATTGTAGCTGAAGGTGATATCAATTCGGGTGAAGGCAGTTCAGAATCTATTGGATCAGAAACTTTCTTAAAAGAATTGAGAAAAGCGAAAAATGACAAAAAAATTAAGGCTATCGTACTAAGAATCAACTCACCTGGTGGTAGTGCTTTGGCTTCGGATGTAATGTGGAGAGAGATACAATTAACTAAAAAAGTAAAACCTGTAATAGCTTCAATGGGTAGCGTAGCTGCCTCTGGCGGATATTATATGGCAATGGGATGTGACACCATTGTGGCTCTTCCAACCACCATCACGGGTTCCATAGGTATATTTGGTATGTTATTCAATGCACAAGAATTGATGAACAATAAGCTTGGAATTACTTTCGATGGCGTTAAAACGCATGAATTTGCTGATTCGCCTTCGTTGACCAGAGAAATGTCAGATGCCGAGAAAATGTTGATTCAAAACTCAGTGAACAAGGGCTATGAGAAATTTACTTCGAAAGCAGCCGCAGGAAGAAAAATGTCATTAGAAAAACTTAAAGAAGTTGCCGGAGGACGTGTTTGGACAGGTATTCAGGCTAAAAATGTTGGATTAGTAGATGTATTGGGTGGACTTGACGATGCCATTGCCATTGCCGCCAAAAAAGTAAAACTCAAAACTGGCGATTACCAAGTAAAGTATTATCCTTATCCAAAATCAGAGTTTGAACAGATAATGGAGAAATTTGGCAAAAGCCAAGAGGATGCCAAACTAAAGGAATATCTAGGTGTTTTTGCCCCAATGGCTAAAGAAATAAAATATCTTCAAAATATGGAAAGGCTACAGGCCAAACTGCCTTATAGTTTAGAAATAAAATAATCTGACCATCATTTATTAACCTTAAAAAAGCCCAAGGATACTTGGGCTTTTTTATTTTGAATATTTTTCAAGGAACCTACCAATACCCCCAAATCCATAAAGTGTGAATATTACAAAAATCAAATAGAATCTTGTAAGACCTTTTCATTTGAAAATCAACAATTTTGCCGAAATAAGCATTAGAGAAAATGAAAACCCAAGATTTCATATCAAAAGAAAATTCACATTTAGAGAAATTCCGAAAAATTGTTCAGGACACCATAGAGGCCGAGGAACTCATTGTTTATAATCTTCTACATCCACCTACGGAGACGCTCAGTGATGGCCAAAAAATATCTGATAAAGTAGCAAAATTCGGTGGCAGCTGGCGGTTTATTATCACATTTGCTATACTACTTAGCATCTGGATTATATTTAACACATTTATTACGCTTAAATTCCGCTTTGACCCTTACCCTTTTATTTTAATGAACCTAATTCTGTCTTCTATTGCGGCCCTTCAGGCTCCAATAATAATGATGAGCCAGAATAGACAAGAAGAAAAAGACCGTATGATGAACGAAAACGATTATCTGATAAATCTTAAAGCCGAAATGCAAATCAGAAGTTTGCACCAAAAAATAGATTTGTTATTGGAAGAACAAATAAAAACACTTTTTGAAAGCCAAAAATCGCAATTAGATATGCTTAAAAACATCAATACTCAACTAGAAAAAATGTGAATAATATAAGCATTAGTCTTAATTGTGTAACAAATCAAAATACTTTTTTGTGACTTTTGTTGAAACAAACACACTACAAATTGTAGATTATTAGAGATTGATTTATTCAAAATTAGCCATAAAATGGCATAGGCATGTACACCACAAAAAGTATTGGAATTTGGATAGATCATGTTTCGGCTCACCTAATTGAATTCAGGAAATTAAGGGTTGAAACGGTGATAATTAGAGCAAAAATTAAGGAAAAGGACAAATACTTACTGACGAAAGAGGAAACCTCAGATGAAAATGATCAACAACAAAATTTCTTTAAAAATATAATTGAGCATATTAAGCCTTTCGAAAACATACTTATTTTCGGACCAAATGAAGAAAAGCATCTGTTCGAAAATTACTTACGAAATGAAGAAAATTTTGATCAAATGAAAGTCATAAGTTTAATCGCTGACAAAATGACGGATAACCATAAACACGCTTATGTGAACAATTACTTCAAAACATTATTCAGTAAAAAACAATGAAAAGGATTATAATGTTGACCACACTTCTTGGCATTTTGATTTCATGCAACTCTACAAAAATAGCCAGTAGTTGGAGAGAACCAAATAAACAAGTTGATCTCGAAAAACTCAATAAAATATTGGTAGTGGCCATGTTAAGAAACGAGAATAGTCGGCATTTGGCAGAAAGCGAAATGGTTAAGCTTCTTGATGGTAAAGGTTACGCATCTTTCGATTATCTAAAGGCGAGTTTCGATAAATCCAATGAAAATGCTCTTCGAGAAAAAATCAAGAAAGATGGCTTTGACGGAGCTATAACCATGCGATTAATTGATGTGGAAAGAGAAAGAAATTATACGCTTAGCAGTATCGGTCCAAATCGCTGGAATCCCATTTCTTTTCCTAACTATTATTACCGAAGCTGGCCAAATAATCAAGCCGATGGAAATTATTTGACCACTAAAACATTCGTAGTAGAAATTGCCATTTTTTCAATACTAGAAGACAAAATCATCTGGACAAGCGAAACAAAAACAATAAACCCTAGAGGTGTAGATCAAATGACCAAAGAGATAAGTAAAGTATTGTATAAAAGAATGGTAAAAGATGGGTTTCTAAAGCGAAAAGGGTAAATCAAGCTTTAAAAATGAGAATTATACAAATAAATAAAAGAACAATAACAAATAAAACAAAATATGCAATTGGTGCACAATGTTTTAGATAGTAAAAGAGTTATTGATAGGCATATTAAAACTAATATAAAATGCTCATCAATTATTTGTTTTTCTCGATTCTTTTAAACATATTTACTACCGAACCAGTCGCCACTAAAAGTAAGAATCTTGAACTATTTGAGGCTTGTGAAATCTCAGAAGTGATAGATTTTCAAACATTCAATGAATCCATAAAAGGTTTTGAGAAGTTTCATCCAATGAAATCAATCATAACCATAGTAGATTTCAGTTTGCCATCTACCAAAGAAAGGTTTTTTGTGATAGACATAGCAAAAAAGAAATTACTTTTTAAGTCTTTGGTGGCTCATGGTAAAAAGTCTGGAGATGTGATGGCCAAGTCTTTTTCGAATAAGTTGGAGTCACACCAGAGCAGTCTTGGATTTTACATGGTCGGAAGTATCATTCATAGTCCTAAACATGGTAAGGCACTCTTGCTAAACGGACTAGACAAAGGAGTAAATGACAATGCACTTAAGAGAGAAATAATAATTCATGGAGCCGACTACGTAAGTACGGCTTTTGTACAGCGTCACGGTTATTTAGGGCGAAGCTTCGGCTGCCCCGCCTTGCCAAACGACATAATTCCGCAGGTTGTACCTGTGTTAGCAAATGGAAGTTTACTTTATATACATTCTAAATCTTAAAACAGAAAAATCTTTTCTTAAACAGAAAAACGTCTTTTTTAAGTTATTCACATTTACTTTTTTAATCTGCCTTATTTTCTCTTTTGCTTTGATGAGTTGCGGCAAAAACAAAGCTGCTAACAAAGGAATTTTGCCAGACACGAGCATATATTCCAACCAAAACTTTAGTGAGAAAATACTCGATAGCACCATTTTAGCTGACTTCTATCTTAAATATCACACAGAAGACTCACTCCAAACGCAGATCACCGAATTCTACAAAAGGAGAAACTACCAATATGCTTGGTTTGACAAAAATGGAATAACAGAGGCTTGCCATATATTTTATAATCAACTACAAAATTTTAGCTCTGACTTTGATGATCAATCCATCAACACAAAACTCATAGATTCTCTAATAAACATTGCCCATAAAGAAGATAAAAACACCATATTACCCGAAAGTGAAACCCACAAAATAGAGTTTTTACTCACTTCAAATTTCTTCAAATATGCCGAAAAATCCTTTGGAGGTATTGCCAGAAACACCTATGACCTTGAATGGTTTATACCTCGAAAAAAGAAAAACTTTCAGAGTTTATTGGATAGTATAATTTCGACATCTAAAAACTCAAACTTACAATATCCTGTAAATCAATACTATAAAACGCTCACAGTTGAACTTAGAAAATATAAAGCCATTGAAAAATCAGGTGGATTTCCAGGAATAACAACCATGAAAAAACAAATATCTGTGGGTGAATCCGACACTTGTTTAGTGAATTTGAAAAGATATCTGCTCATCACCGGTGATCTCAAGACAAAAGATACCACTATGATTTTTGACGAAAATCTAAAAACAGCCATAATAAGTTTCCAAAACAGATTTGGCCTAACAGAATCAGGAATATTAAACAAAGCCACCTTAAATGAGCTAAACACACCAATAAAAGAACGAATACAACAGATAATGATAAATTTAGAAAGACTGAGGTGGCTTCCCGAAGAAATGGAACACAATTTTCTAATGGTCAATATCCCAGAATTCAAATTACATATTTTTGAAAATGGCAAACCCATCAGCGAAAGCAAAGTTGTGGTGGGTAAAATGGCCACTAAAACGAGTATTTTTAAAGGGCAACTTTCAACAGTTGTACTCAATCCTTATTGGGGACTTCCAAATAGTATCGTCATTAACGAAGTGTTGCCGAAAATTAAGAGAAACGTTTCCTATTTGAGCAGAAATAACATTGAAGTTTTTTGTAAAAATTCAATTATAGATCCAAGAACCGTGAATTGGAGCCAATATAAAACCCAGGTTCCTTATAATTTTAGACAAAAACCCGGAAAGAATAATTCTCTGGGCAAAATCAAATTCCTTTTTCCCAATAATTATAATATTTATTTGCACGATACACCTTCAAAAAGTTTATTTGCAGAAACCAATAGATCTTTTAGTCATGGATGTATTCGGGTCGAAAATCCTAAAAACTTAGCCGAATATATTCTTCGTAATGACACACAATGGAACATTGAGCATATTGAAAAAATACTAAAAACTGACATAGAAAAAAGAATTACAGTAAAGCCGACGATTCCAGTTTACTTGCTATATCTTACATCATGGGTAAATCATAGAGGCAAACTAAATTTTAGAAAAGACATTTACCTTCACGACAAAAAACTGGCATCCGAAATTTTTGCGAAGGAAAAATAAAACTATTCAATGTTTCAAGATTAGCATGAAAAAAGAATTACCACTTGCAGCCCAAGGCATAAAAGGCCTCAATCCCAGAGAGGTATTGGTTTCAAGAGAAAAAAACGGAAAAAATCTCTTAGACTTCAAGAAAGAGAACAGTATCTTAAGTGTCATTAGGAGACTGGCTCAAGACCCTATGGTAATTATACTTCTTGTGGCTTCTATCATTTATTTTATTAGTGATAAAACAGCCGATGCCATATTTTTAGCCTCCGCAATACTGTTTCAAATAAGTATTTCTTTTTTCCAGGATGCCCGAAGTACAAATGCCCTAGAAAAACTAAAGGAATTTATCGTTGCCAAAAGTAAAGTTATTAGAAATGGTAAAGTAGAGGAAATTAAAAGTGAAGATTTGGTTTTAGGAGATGTGATAATCATAGAAGAAGGCATGTCCATTCCGGCAGATGCTACCATCATCCATTCCAATGATTTTTTAGTAAACGAATCCATCCTAACCGGAGAATCGCTCGCTGTTGAAAAAAATAAGGAAAACAATCAGGTTTTTAAAGGCACAAGTGTAGTAGGTGGATTGGGAATTGCCCAAATAACTGCCATTGGAAACGAAACTTCTTTAGGGAAAATAGGAAAAAGTCTTGAAGGCATAAAGGAAGAAAAAACACCTTTAGAAAATCAAATTTCAAATTTTGTAAAAAAAATGGCATTTCTTGGAGGTATTGTCTTTTTTGTAGTTTGGGCCATCAACTATTATAATAACAGAGAAATCCTAAACAGTTTATTACAATCTTTGACCCTGGCCATGAGCATTTTGCCAGAAGAAATCCCTGTGGCATTTACCACTTTCATGGCTTTGGGTGCATGGCGACTGATGAAAAGTGGGATTGTGGTTAAGCAAATGAAAACGGTGGAAACGCTGGGCAGTGCTACCGTCATTTGTACTGACAAAACGGGTACGCTGACCGAAAACATCATGGATTTGGCAAAATTGTATGACTTTGAATCAAATGTAATTTTTGAAACGAACCAGACGCTTACTGAAACCAACAAAAATCTTATTCGAACGGCCATGTTTGCATCTGAACCAATTCCATTTGATCCCATGGAAGTGGCCTTACACAATGCTTACAAAATTGCAGCCGAGAAAGACGAAAGACCGAATTTCAAGATCATTAAAGAATATCCATTGGGAGGCACTCCTCCAATGATGACCCATGTTTTTGAAAATAAATCTGACGAAATTATCATTGCTGCCAAAGGTTCTCCCGAAGCCATCATCCATGTTTCCTACTTAAGCGAAGAAGACAAGCTCAAAATTGAAAATGCCATAGACGCATTCACTTCAGAAGGCTTTAGAGTGCTCGGAGTTGCCGAAGCCCATACACAAAACAAGAATTTCCCCAAAAGTCAACAGGAATTTAAATTCAATTTCAAAGGCATTTTGGCATTCTATGATCCACCCAAAAAGAATATTAACAAAGTCCTGAGTCATTTCTATGAGTCAGGCATAAAAGTAAAAATAATTACAGGCGACAGCGACGCAACGACCATTTCTATAGCCAAGCAAATTGGATTTAGAGGCTTCGAAAGCCACATATCTGGCAAGGAGTTAATGTTACTTTCTGATAAAGAATTTGATAAAAAAGTAATGGATGTCAACATATTCACGAGAATGTTTCCAGAAGCTAAATTGCGAATAATCAATTCTTTAAAAAAACAAAACGAAGTAGTAGCCATGACTGGCGATGGAGTAAATGACGGCCCGGCACTCAAATCGGCACACATAGGTATAGCCATGGGCAAAAAAGGCTCCGAATTGGCTAAAGACGCAGCTTCATTGATTTTGATGAACGACGATTTATCTAAAATGGTCAAAGCTGTTTCAGTAGGCAGGAAAATATATACCAATCTCAAAAAAGCTATACAGTATATTATCTCGATTCACATTCCCATTATTCTTACGGTTTTTGTTCCTTTGGCATTGGGCTGGATCTATCCCAACATATTTTCACCTGTCCATGTCATTTTCTTGGAATTAATAATGGGCCCTACTTGCTCCATCATTTATGAAAATGAGCCTATTGAAAAAAACACAATGAAATTAAAACCAAGACCACTTGGCGATACCTTCTTTAGCTGGAAAGAATTGACTACGAGTATCGTACAAGGCTTGGCTATTACTATAGGCACGCTTGGAACTTACCAATATGCCATCAGTCAAAACTTAAACGAACCCACCACCAGAGCCATGGTTTTTACAACACTTATTATTTCTAATGTTGTTTTGACTTTGGTCAATCGCTCTTTTTATTATTCAATTATTACTACACTCAAGTACAAAAACAACTTGGTGATGCTCATCATAGCCATTACTTTGGGCATAACTTCTCTTATTTTATTTATAAAACCATTCTCCAAATTCTTCGAATTTGAAAGCCTCAGTTTCTACCAATTAAGTTTCTGTTTGATAGTTGGTTCATTAAGTGTAATTTGGTACGAAGGTGTTAAACTTTGGAAAAGGAAAACATCAAAAAATCTTAACTAACATGACCTTAAACCTTAATTCTATCCTTAAAAAATTGCTCATTTTGGTATTGATGGTAGCAGTTTTGATTCTTGCCAAAGGTTTTTTGATGCCAATGGTGATAGGTGGCATATTGGCAACTCTTTTTTTGCCTTTTTGCAACTGGATGCAAAGGATTGGTTTAGGGAGAATTCTTGCCATTTTTATTAGTTTACTTGCATTGCTTTTAGTTTTCGGAGCAATCATAGCTATGCTTTCTTGGAAAATATCCGAACTCTTTAATGATTATGATTTACTTAAAAATCAGTCCATTAAAACTTTTAATGAGATTCAGACTTACTTTTTTGAGCATTTTGGCATTACATTAGAAAAACAATCAGAAATATTTAAAAGCGAAAAACCCTCACTTTCAGGCCTAATGCAATTAACAGTGGGGTCTTTAAAATATATTTTAACGAATATTATTTTAGTGCTGGCTTACTTTTTCTTTTTGTTGTATTCCAGAGCCCATATTAAACAGTTTTTCTTGAAACTAACGAAAGACAAACAGCATGAAGAAATGGAGCAAATATTAAAAAGTACCACCCAGGTTTCTCAGCAGTATTTATTGGGTTTAGCCAAAATGATTGCTTGTTTATGGATTCTTTACAGTATTGGATTCAGCCTACTCGGCGTAAAAAATGCCGTATTTTTTGCCATTTTATGTGGATTATTAGAAATTATTCCATTCATTGGAAATATTACAGGCACTACCATTACGGTACTCATAACGGCCCTTCACGGTGGAAATATTTCTCTCATTCTGGGCATAGTGGTTACTTATGCCACCGTGCAATTTATTCAAGGATGGATATTAGAACCTCTAATTCTCGGTCCGCAAGTCAAAATCAATCCACTTTTTACTATTATTGCACTGATAGTCGGGGATTGGATTTGGGGAATTCCAGGAATTTTACTGGCTATACCGATAGCGGCAATGGTAAAAATAGTTTGCGATCACATAGAACCATTGAAACCTTACGGTTTTTTGATAGGCGATTTGGTGATAGACAAACGTGGCAAAAACAAACTTCAAAAATTTTTATATAAATTTCAGCTTTTCAGGAAGTTATCTTGAAAGTAACCACTTAGTGAAATTTTAGGTTTCGTTCTTGATTTATATTTCAATTCTCTAACATCGAATAACAAATAAATAAAAAGCTATGACTGACTTCAGCGACTTGAAAGGTAACTGGGAAGAAACAAGAGGTAAATTAAGGCAAATTTTTGACACTTTAGCCGAAGAAGACCTAGACTATGTGGATGGAAAACAAGACGAACTTTGGAGTAGAATTCAGCTAAAAGTTGGAAAATCTAAGGCTGAAATCCAAGGCATACTATCAGGATTATAAACTAAATATCTGAAAAATCCAGTAGTTCACCTCAACCACTTAATAAGCATTCACCTAATAATTTAAACAAAAATCCACTCAATTGACTGATAAAAACCTATAAAATGGAGATTTAGTATAGGAAAATAATGTTTGATAAAGCTTACCTTTGTCTTTCAATTACCAACCTTTTCAAGATGCAGCATCTCAGATTATACTTTGGGACTATTTTTATTTTTGTTTTTTCAAGCCAGCTTTGTTTTTCCCAAACCTCCAGCATACTTAAAGGAAAGATTATTGATGCTCAAAACAAATCACCTTTGGGTTTTGCAAGTGTTAAGGTTTTTCAAAACCAGAAAATGATAACTGGAAATGTAACAACAGAAAGTGGCGAATTTGAGTTTAAAATTCCAGCAGGAAAATATACTTTGGAAACAGAGTTTGTTGGTTATAAAAAATACACTTCCTCTGAAATAAATTTAACAGAAAATACATTAGATCTAGGTGAATTAGCCATTTCTCAGTCAGACAAATCATTAAATGAACTCGTCGTGCAAGGCGAAAAAAGTTCTATGGAACTATCGCTAGACAAGAGAGTTTTTAATGTCGGCAAAGATTTGGCTAATGCAGGTGGATCAGCACAAGATATTCTTATCAATATTCCATCTGTAACAGTAGATCCTGATGGAGCCATAAAGCTCAGAGGAAGCAGTAATGTGAGGATTTTGATTGACGGAAAACCCTCAGGCATGGTTTCGTTTAAAGGTGGTGCTGGCTTAAGACAGCTGCAAGCAAGTATGATTGACAGAGTAGAAGTAATCACCAATCCGTCCGCCAGATACGAGGCGGAAGGACAGTCAGGAATAATAAATATCATCCTCAAAAAAGACTCTAAACAAGGCTTTAATGGTTCTTTTGAACTCATCGGTGGTGTGCCTGACAATTATGGATTTGCGGCAAATCTTAACTACCGCCACAGAAAAATTAACTTTTTTGTAAACTACGGCTTAGCCTATAGATGGAATCCCTACAGAGGAGAAACCTACCAAGAGGTAACAGCTGGCGACACACTCAAAATTCTCCAACAAGACAATAATGGAGACGTTTCTGGCCTTGACAACAACATTCGGGCTGGTATGGAATTGTACTTTTCAGAAAAAAGTATTCTTACAGGCTCATATATGTACAGCAAAGCTGGCGGCATAAGATACACCAAAAATATTTACAACGATTTTTATAATACGCTAAGCAGTCCACTGGGTTCTATTACCCGTATTCAAGACGAAATAGAAAAAGAGCCGCTATCGGAGTATGTTTTGAGTTACAAACGTAGCTTCAGCAGAAAAGGGCAGGAACTCACAGGTCAAATTAGATTTCTAGATCATTTCGAGAATTCTGATCAGACATTTAACCAAACAGCGGTCTTCCCAAATGGTGCGATTGATACCAAAAATACCCTTCTCCAAACATCAATAAATGATGAATATGAAAAACAATATTTGTTTCAGTTGGATTATGTGCAGCCCTTTTCAAAAGAAGGGAAGTTGGAGTTTGGAGCCAGAACTTCGTTAAGAAACATGGTGAATGATTATGTGGTAAATGATGTCATTGATGGCAAAGATGTTCCCATAGAATGGCTCAACAACTATTTTATATATGATGAAGACATATCGGCAGCGTATGGAATTGTGTCGAACAAATCAAAAAAAATTAGTTATCAACTTGGATTGAGATCGGAATGGACCAGCGTAACCACCACACTTCAAAAAACCAACGAAGTAAATCCCAGAAAGTACTTTAACCTATTTCCCAGTGCTCACTTTACATATTCGCTAGACACTGACAATTCACTTCAACTGAGCTATAGCCGCCGAATCCGTCGACCTGTTTATAATGATTTATCACCTTTTTCAACGCTGTCAGATAGTCGGAATTTTTTTAGTGGAAATCCAAACTTGAATCCCGAATACAGTGATGTGTTTGAAATTGGACATCTAAAAAACTTTGAAAAAGGATCAATCACCTCATCCATTTTTTATAGAAATTCGCAGGATTTAATCTCAAGCATTAGAAGTGTTAATGCTCAAGGATTTTCGACTTCTTTGCCAGAAAACCTCAATTCAGAAAAATCTTATGGAATAGATTTCACGAGTAATTATAAACTTACAAAATGGTGGAAAATGGACCTGAACTTCAACCTTTTCCATGCCAATATAGACGGTTCAAACATAAACGAACAATATGTAGCCGAAACCAACTCGTGGTTTGCGAGACAGACTTCAAGGTTTACACTCAAAAATGGCTTTGATATGCAGTTGAGATTCAACTACGAAGCTGCTCAAAAAACTGCCCAAGGAAGCCGCAAAGCCATATACTTCTTTGACTACTCGCTCAAAAAAGACATCATGAAGAAAAAAGGCTCGATAAACTTTACGGTTCTGGATATTTTCAATACCCGCTGGATGCGTACCATCAGCCAAGGCCCTGGATTTTACACCGAAAGCAACCGTCAATTTCGACCAAGACAAATAAATTTGACCCTGAGTTATCGATTGAAGCAATAAGAATGGAAAACTTCCTCCATATTGACCTAAATATTTGGCAATTCCTAGTATTTGTGGTAGTTGGTACCCTAACAGGTATCATCAACACCATTGCCGGAAGCGGCTCTCTAATTACTTTGCCGGTTTTTATTTTTATGTGTGATTTGTCGCCTTCCATAGCCAATGCTAGTAACCGCATCGGAGTTTTTCTTCAAAGTGTAGTGGCCACTGGAAAATATGCTCAATCAAAACCTGAAGTGTTCAAAGGCTCCCTTTGGTTGATTATTCCATCAGTTCTTGGAGCCATTTTAGGTTCAAAAATTGCGGTGGACATAGACGAAAAGACCATGAGTTATACCATTGGTGGTTTAATGGTTTTTATGCTCATTATTTTGTTGTTTAAACCTGAAAGATGGCTTATAGAAGACAAACTAACCAAAGCTCAAAACAAAAACATCGGCACATTCATAACTTTCTTCTTGATAGGCATTTACGGAGGTTTTCTTCAAGCAGGAGTTGGCTTTTTTCTATTAGCAGGTCTGGTATTAATTTCTAAATACAGTTTAACACAAAGCAATGGACTTAAATTAGCTTTGGTGCTGGCATTTACCGCTCCCGCATTAGCATTGTTTATGTATTATGGCAAAGTACACTATGGCTATGGCTTACTCATGGGTATTTTTCAAGCTTTTGGAGCTTGGCTTGGGGTAAAATACATCGTAAAAATACCCAATGCCAATCTTTGGATTTATAGACTATTAATTGTTATTGTGGCAGCTTCGGCTATTAAGTTTTTTGTTTGAAAAACTTTTTCAGTAATTCTTAAATTGCCACCAATTATCCGTGATAAATGCGGATGCTGGAAGACCTTGTTTATTTTTAAGACTGGCTTCTGCCGAACTGCTCCATTCAAACCTTGCGAAAACTGGATAAGCTACTTTAGAATTAGTAAGGACAATTGTATTGCTTTTTATTCTGACATTGGCCTTTTTGAATTCTCCTGAAGTATCAGCTATTTCAAAGTTGTTCATGCAATTCTTGTCACATTTCAAATCTTGTGTATCAAAAAACAAGATAATCTGCCCTTTTTTGGATTCGAAAAGCAACAATTTGGGGCCAGAAATATCTCCTTTGTAGGCACTGTAAAGATTCTTTAAAGCTACATTTGCCAACCTTATGCCCACGTCTTTTTTATTTTTTGGGTGAATGTCGTCTATATTTCCAATGTCAGAAATCGTAACCATTGCTGAATTAGGTACAGCCACTGCCATTCTTTGTGCGTTTCTCAAGATGACTCCTTCCTCAGGACCTCCATATTTGTAGGGAGCAATTTGAACAAAATAGAAAGGTAATTCCTCAGCCCAAGCTTTCCTCCAGCTACCAATTAAAGTACACAATAATTTATCATAATTGGCCGCGTTCATCACATTAGATTCTCCCTGATACCAAAGAAATCCCTTTATTTTTAGCCCAGCCAAAGGAGCAACCATGGCATTATAAATTGAAGCTGTTTTTACTGGCCCCCATGGTACTTCTTTTAAACTTAATGCATCTTTATAAAGTACAGGATCTGCTTTTATGCTTTCTTCAGGTGTCCATGATTCAGCTGGAGTTCCACCCCAAGAAGTGTTAATAATCCCTACAGGAACTTGAATATTTTCAAAAATGTGTTTGGCAAAATAATAGCCTATGGCACTAAAATTTTTCATAGATTCGGGTGAACAGACTTGCCATTCGCCCGATAAATTTTGTTGAGGGTGTGGAGCAGTAGCATGATTTACTCCAAAAAAACGAATTTCCGGAAAATTAGCTTTTTGTATCTCCGTTTCTGCATTATCTATCCCCGATGCCGCACTCCACTCCATGTTGCTTTGTCCTGATACCACCCAGACTTCCCCAATCAGAATATTCTTTAAAATAATTTCATTGTAGCCCTTAATCGAGATTTCATAAGGCCCGCCATAGATTGGGGTTTCCACCTCAACAGACCATTTTCCATAAGTGTCTGTTTTTGAAACCACTTGATTATTATCCCAAGATGTTACTACTTGAATTGGTTCGCCAGTTTTTCCCCAACCCCAAATCTTTACTTTAGATTTCTGTTGCAGAACCATTCCCGAGCTAAAAAATGTAGGAAGAGTAATATTTGCAAAACTTGAAAGAGATGCTACCAGAAATACTGCTAAGAGTTTAAATTTCATTGTTATGATTTTGTATTTATGTCGAAGATTTAGCTTAGCGTTGAAATCCAAAAAATGAAATAGAAGTTCTTGACAGTTTACAAATCCTATTAAAATTTGCCTCTACAAAATATTTTTTTGTGGATTTTTGATCACTAATTTCTTAATTATGTCTTTAAAATCTAGTTTAAGAAAACGTATTCTGCAAAATGATTCTTGAACAAATCTATTTTTTTACAACCACTGGACTTCCCATTCTAGCCAAAACTGCATCTGAGATATTGCCTGCTCCCTTATCTCCAGCATAAAGTACCACGCGGTTAGAAGTCATTGGGCCATCCGATTTATTTCTCGTAAAAATATACTTGAAACCCTTTTCCTTGGCAATGGTCTCTGCTGTTGTCTTTATGCTAGTTTTTATTCGCACAACTCCATCTCCCGTAAACTGCTGCAATTCCTTTTCAGCCTCTCTCTGGAAATTCTCTGATGCTGACTTTACTTCTTGAACTTTTCTTAACTTCTCGTTTAACCGCTCCGTAGTCATGGAATCAAGGTTTTTCATGCTGTTTTGATAATCCAAATAAAGCGTTTGATACTCTATCGCCATCTTGTTATAAGTCTCTTGATAGGTATCTTGTTTCTTTTTTATGTCCTCGTCAAGTTTCTTTACCTCTTTGTAGTTTTCAAAAATATAATCCTCGAAAATGTACCCTATTTTGGGGCCAGTTCCAACTTTCACTGTAGTGGATTTTGCTGGAGTTTTGGTGACTGGTTTTTTAGTTTGTGCGTTTACAAAATTTATAGAAAGTGCTACTAAAGCAGCCAAAATAATACGTTTCATCAAGTTTTTGTTATAATTTCCCAAAAATACCGAATTCTACTCAAAATGAAAGTAAATTTTATTTAGTGCAATTCATTTTACATCACAATCATCTATATTTTTTAGCTTATTTATTTTTTACATTTGTCTATTCAAACCAGATTTTACATAAAAATGATCAGATTTTTTTCATTAGTCTGCCTTTCATATTTACTTATTTCATGCCAATCAGATCCAAAAATTGTTGAAAAAGACGGAATGGTTTTGGTAAAAGGTGATGGAAATATCAAAGACTTTTGGGTTGGTAAATATCCTGTGACGGTGGCTCAGTTTGCGGAATTTATAAAAACAACAGGATACAAAACCCAAGCAGAAGAATTTGGGGATGCTGGATATTTTGACTTCCAAACCGGCGAATGGACATTAAAAAAAGGGGCCAACTGGCAATATCCGCTTGGAAAAGATACTGCTCCTGCACCCTTAGATCATCCCGTTACACAAGTATCATGGAACGATGCCGTTGCCTACTGCAAATGGTCAAAAAAACGACTGCCCAGCAGTGAAGAATTTTTATTCATAGAGAAAAATGGTCAGTCCGATTATGAAAAACCCTATACTTGGGGAGACGATTTCTTTGAAAATGGCAAGTTCAAAGCCAATTTTTGGCAAGGAAACTTTCCATTTAACAATACCATAGAAGATGGTTTTCTGACCACTTCGCCCGTAGGATATTTTGGACTTAACAGGATTGGCCTAGGCGACCTAGGCGGTAACGTTTGGCAATGGTGCAGCGACGAAAATCCCGCCAAACCTACCGAATGGTTTCAAAGAGGTGGTTCCTACCTTTGCGACCCAAAGGTATGCCATGGTTTCAAAGTTGGTGGTATTTCATCTTCCACCCAAGAAACTTCTCTGATGCATGTGGGCTTTAGGTGTGTTAAGGATATTTAGGAGATGGGCAGTGGTTGACTGGTTATAGGTTGATAGATCTAAAAAAAAAGGGCTTCAATTTAAAAATCGAAGCCCCTTTGCATATTATAATTTATTCAATCACTTATTCTTATAAGCCCTGTCCAAAAACTCATAGCGAGCATCTTCCAAAGCTTTTTCAAGTTTTGAATCGGTGTTGATGTTCATCACTGGAGGAGTTTTATCCCCTGCCTTTGCAGCTTGCCATTCTGGCAATTTCTCGCCATTTGGATTTCCTGTTTTTACAAAATTTGCAAAATAATTCAACATCGTTTCTGAAGTTTTGTAGTCATCAGCTGTCCAGTCGAATTCTTTTGCGAGGTGCAAATTACCCATGCAATATTCAATCTCGCTGGCGTGCGAGGCACCTACTGGTTCTGGTGCTTTTGGTGCAGCTCCATCTTTTTTCAATGTACCACCAGCCAAACCTGCTACCAATGACTTATCCACGAATGCAGGGCGAATTTTACTAAACATATATCTATAAACAGCAGCAGAACTGTTGTTTCTGTGCAAATCAAACCATTTCCAAGTACTGTATGAAATAAACCTATCAGAAGCCAAAGCGGTAGCTGAAAGTTCTACCTCTCGCTCATTGCTGTGCGGATACAATTTTAAAACCTCCTCAAAATCAGCTGGATATTCTTTTTTTACTCTTGTTATAAAATTCTCAGGGGTATTTGGCAAACCAAACATAAACGCTCCACCTGGTATTTCGGCAGAATTCCAACCCAACAACAATGGCACTTGGGCTTGTTGTTTCGCATTGAAAATTTCTGGCAAAGTTTTAGGCAAAAAATACCCATCCAAAACTACTGGAAAACCAAATCTTTTAGACTCATTGTAAATTTCATAAACCTCCCTTGTACTCAATGCTCTCAGTTGCTTTAAACTCGGAACACCTGCATTTTTGGCAAATTCAGCACCTTGTTTCTCGGCTTCGGAAAGTGTTACGGGAGACAAAGTAGGATTTATCCCCGCTCCACTCTCCCCTATTGCTCCTGCTATTAAGCCCTTAGACAATGGAGATGCCATTTGATAACTCACTGAAATAGAACCCGCTGACTCGCCAGCAATGGTCACCTTTTTGGGATCACCGCCAAATGCCGCAATGTTTTTTTGCACCCATTTCATAGCTGCTACTTGGTCAAGTAAACCATAGTTACCTGATCCTTTGTAAGAAGTTTCAGCACTTAATTCTGGATGAGCAAAATTCCCGAAAACATTTAATCTGTAGTTACAAGTGATCACTACTATTCCTTTTTTAGCCATACTTTCGCCATCATAACGTGGCTCTGATGCATCTCCAGCCACATTTCCTCCACCATAGAAATACAACAAAACTGGTAAATCTTTGGTGTTGCGTTTGGATGGTGTCCAAATATTCAAGTAAAGACAATTCTCACTTACCCCATTTGAGCGAGAATTCATATCACCAAAAACCACCGTTTGCATCGGTCTTGGTCCAAAAGCTTTGGTTTCTTTTACTCCAAGCCAGTTTTTTACGGGCTGTGGGGCTTTCCAACGTAATTCCCCTATGGGAGGAGCGGCAAACGGTACGCCAAAATAGGTTTGAATACCCGTTTTAGTGTCGTAATTCCCTTCAATTGTGCCGTTTTCGATTTTTGTTTGAACACTGAAGGCATTCTTGTTCTGAGCCTGAAGAGCAAAACCAGCCATGGTTAGAATGGCAAAAAAGCCAATTATTTTTTTCATTTTTATAAAAAGGTTATTTATTGTCTCAATTTGTGACAATATTAATTAGTTTTATAATATTTTCCTATTTATTTTTGGAAAATATAAAGCCCAAAACTCATTTTGAACCCTAACGAATTTTTAAAACATATTGCTTACGACTCTGTAGTATTTGGTTTTTCAGGAGAAAAGCTTAAGATATTGGTGATGAAATACAAAAATACCGATTACTACGCTCTTCCCGGGGGATTTGTAGGCCTTGAGGAAGACCTTAACGCAGCTGTGCGGCGAGGTTTAAAAGAAAGAACGGGACTCGACAATATCTTCTTGGAGCAATTTTATACCTTCGGCAATGTCTCGAGGTCGAAACCAGAATTTATGAGAGCCATCATGGAGTCAAATGGTGGAATAAATGAGTCTCGCTGGATGTTGGACAGGTTTATCTCAATTGCCTACTATGCTCTAATTAACTACAACGACGTAGAACTCAGGCCAGATGCGATTTCTGAATCTTGCGATTGGTATGATTTGGACAATCTCCCCGAACTAATTTTTGACCATAAAGAGATACTAGAAAAGGCCCTGGCAACACTCAGGAGCAATCTAGAAACTAAACTAATGGGTGTAAATCTGTTACCAACGATGTTTACGATGAAGGATCTCCAAAAAGTTTATGAGGCTATTTTAGGAGAAAAACTTCACAGAGGTGCTTTTCAACGTAAAATTTTAGGCATGAATTTGCTCAAGCGACATGAAAAGCAATTTTCAGGTGCTGCACATAAAGCTCCTTTTCTATATAGCTTTGAAAGATGATTTTTAATTTTTCTACGAAAAGAAAGGAAAAATAGCACACAGATAACACGGATTAGACACAGATTTTTAAAAAAAAATCAAGACTAAAATGATAATAAATCGCAATATCAAATTAAAAATAATACATCGCGAATCAAATCCAAAAAATCCTTGTACCAAAACCTAAATCTTGATAAAAATCTTCTTCTTATACATCCACCAAAGCACCAACCATTCCAGAAATAGTGCTAAGGCCCCACTAACTAAATGTTCGTAATGCTCCCCAAATATCTGAGCATAGTTTTTACCCAAGTGTACAGGTAAATTATCCGCAATAAAATACACCAAAGTATGAGCTATCACATAAGCTGCAATAGAGTTTACACCGATTATTTTAAGGAATTCGAACCATGAATTTTTACCTTTTATTTCGACCAAAAAATAAAACAAAGAAAGCAACAAAAAACACCAACCTCCGCTGAAAAGCACCCAAGTAGGTGTCCAAATACGTTTAACGTTTGGACAAATTCCAGAAAGATTAAGCAAGAAGCCGATTACCAAAAACGAAAGGCCATAAATCAAAAACTCTTTTAATTTTTCTTGAGTGGACTTCTCAGATTTTAAAATATTCCCTGCAAAAAGCCCTAAAATCATAGTACCAAGCGTGGGAATGAAACTCAAAGTCACATAGCCGCCCCTGTTGTATAAAAATGGTTTTTCTCTTGGAAAAAGATTTAGAAACCAGGAGTCAAATGCTGCAGCTAAATTGGTAAATTTGTTCCAATGAGCCGCAAATCCACCTAAAAAATGCTGTTGTTCTCCGTTTTCACCTAATAAATAGAAATCGACCTGAGGAACAGAATAAAGGGCAAATGCCAACCAATAGCCTACCAAAATTACCATAAGTGTAGCCCACTGAAATTTTGGTTTCAAAAAACCTATTAAAAATAAAAAAGTATAACCCAAACCGATTTGGGTCAAAGTATCTTCAAAAGTCCAATTGGTCATGTTTCTATCCACTGACCGCAGAAATACACCCAGGAGAATTAAAATCAAAGACCGTTTTATGGTATGAAGCAAAAGCGATTTAAAACCTGCCCCTTTGGACATTCTACTGGCAATGGAAAATGGCAAGGCTACACCCACCAGAAAAGTAAAAGATGGTTGAATAAGGTCATGCAAAGAACAACCCACCCATTCCACATGTGATTGATGGAAAGCTAAAAAACTCCAAAATTTACTTTCAGGAATGACTTTTGAGATTTTTGAAAATTCTAATATTTCGGCCATCATCAAAAACATCACGAAGCCTCGATAAATATCTATGGCATGGTTACGCTGGGTAGGTTTTAATTCCATTTTCGTTTTTTAGGGTTGAATATTTAGTAAAAATAATACCGAATCGGCTATAATTCTATTTTTTGACCCGTTTCTACCCAAGCAAATCCTTTCATCCTTAGATCCATTCTTTCCTTTGATTTGGGTTGTAAAATGGGGTTGGTATGATTTAAATGAATGAATTTAACCTTATTCTTCTCATTTTTGGGCAAATCTGAAAGCAATTCTACGGTTTCTGTTATGAATGGATGAGGGACTTCGCTCATTGGTCTTGCTATCTCTCCATCTTTATAAAATGTTCCATCCAAAAGTAAGACATCATGCTTTTTCACCACATCAACTAAATTTTTATCCCACTTTTGCCATTTGTCTATATCTGGAATAAAAATCATACTTTTATCTTTCGTCATAATTTTATAACCAACTGTTTCTGAAAATTCGTCACGGTGTGGCACTCTGAAAGGCATCACTTTTATTCGCTCGTTCAAAACTATAACTTCAGCTTCTTCTATTCTCTGAATCTCAATATTCTGAATTTTTACCAACTGACTCCATGGGCCATTATTTTCGAGAAAATCTTTCATTTTTGGCATTGCAAAAACCTTCATTTTGCCACTACCCATCACTTCTCGGCCTAAATGCATCAAACCAGTGTAGTGACCTATGTGTGCGTGTGTAAGGAAAATTCCATCTAATGGCGTAGCACTTTTTGTATAGTCATTAAGCAAATGAAGCTGCTCTGGAAAATCTGGCGTGGCATCAAAAATCCATTTTTCATTAGATATGGGATCCACCAGGGCAAGTGATGAAACCCCTTGGTGCGGAATTTTATTTTCCCAAACTGACCGGCAGCATTCTTTCGTACATCCAGCTTGTGGAAATCCGCCATCTTGAGCAGTTCCCAAAATCAAAATATATGGTTTTTGAGCAGAAACCATTAGGCTCTCAAAAAAAGAAAATACAATAATTAGCAGAATTAATCGCATCTGATAGAATTTAATGTCAAATTAGAACAATTTTTCAAAAAAAAACCTTAAAATTGTTGAAACCTTCAAACGAACTATGAAACGAATTCTATTTATCTTATTTTCATTTGTTTTTATCCCTGCATTTTCTCAAAAAATCCTTTCAGAAAAAGAAAGGGCTGTCGTAATAGACGAAATTCTGGAAGACAGGATGACCAACCTTTTGCCCAAATTAATGCGAAAAGCAGGCATCGATATGTGGGTAATCATTGGGCGAGAATACAACGAAGACCCTGTCATGAAAACGATGCTACCTTCAGTTTGGCTTTCTGCACGCCGAAGAACCATTATGGTTTTCACAGACAAAGGCGAAAAAGACGGCGTAGAACGTTTAGCCATAGCAAGATATGATGTTGGAAATTTATTAAAAGGTGAGTGGGACTTAAATACCAACCCCGACCAATGGGATGCTTTGATTAAACTTATAAAAGAGCGAAATCCTAAGAAAATTGGTCTAAATTTCTCGAAATACTATGCTCATGCTGATGGTTTGACCTTTACTGAACATTCAGAATTTCTTAAAAAATTACCTCAAGAATTTCACCCAAAGATAGTTTCAGCATCGGATCTAGCGGTAAATTGGCTCGAAACCCGCACTGAAAGAGAAATGGTGATTTATCAGCAGATTTGTAAAATTTCTCATGAAATTATTGCAGAAGCATTTTCCGACAAAGTGATTCAACCAGGAGTAACTACCACCGATGATGTGGTGTGGTGGATGAGACAAAAAGTCACAGATTTGGGCTTAGAGACTTGGTTCCATCCGACAGTAGATGTACAAAGATATGACCCAGAGAATTTTGATCATCTGCGTACTTTCTCCAAAAGACCTGAGAAACAAATTATTATGCCAGGCGATTTACTCCACTGTGATTTTGGAATTACCTATCTACGCTTAAACACAGACCAGCAGCAACATGCTTACATCCTCAAACCCGGAGAAAATAAAATTCCTGACTATTTGGTAAAAGCATTTGCTCAAGGGAACAGATTACAAGAATGTTTGACCGATAACTTCAAAGCTGGCAAAACAGGAAATGAAATATTGGCTGACGCTTTGGCACAATCCAAAAAAGAAGGCATAAATGGCACTATCTACACCCATCCTATCGGCAATCATGGGCATGCAGCTGGACCAACCATAGGCATGTGGGATAACCAAGGGAAAACCATCGGACCTGGAGATTATCCACTAAACCCAAATACAGCTTATTCGATAGAACTAAATGCGGCTGTCCAAATTCCAGATTGGAAAAAGACTGTAAGGATAATGTTAGAAGAAGATGGTTTCTTTGACGAAAAAGGCAACTTCAGATACATTGACGGCAGACAAAAAGAGATTTATATGATTCCGAGATAAAGTTAAATAAATATTCAACCATGGAAAGAAGAAATTTTCTTAAAAATGCTGGACTTGGTTCGGCAGCGATAGTCTTACCAAAGCCTAATATTCAAGCCGATAACAAATTAAAGCCTCGAATTAAACTCAGTGTTTCAAGTTATTCCTATTGGCATTTCAAGGGTGATAAGTTTCCAATAGAAAAAGTGATAGACGATGCCGCTCGAATGGGTTTAGACGGCATTGACATTTTGCACCGACAAATGGAAGGCGAAGACAATGCTTATATCCAAAAACTAAAACGTCATGCTTTCGAAAATGGAATAGCCCTTACTTGCTTGTCCATTCATCAAGGTTTTGTTTATCCTGATGCCGCCGAACGAAAAAAACACATTGACCATACACTCCATTGCATAGAATTAGCGGCCAAAATGGGTATTCCTTGCTTGCGACTAAACACTGGCCGATGGAATACCATAAAATCATTTGACGATTTCATGAAAGCCCGTGGAATAGAGCCAGCCATAGCTGGTTATACCGAGGATGATGCCTTTGCTTGGTGTATTGATGGTGTCGCACAATGTGTAAAAAAAGCCGAGGAATTAGGTATTTTGTTGGCTTTAGAAAATCATTGGGGCTTGGCTGCAACCCCACAAGGAATGATCAGAATTCACAAGGCCATCAATTCACCCTGGCTACAATTGTTGATGGACACCGGCAATTTCTTGGAAGATCCTTATGATAAACTAGAAATGATAGCCAAAGATACCTGCTTTGTTCAAGCCAAAACTTATTACGGAGGCGGAGTTTGGTACAGTTTAGATTTGGACTATGAGAGAATCGTAAAAATCCTCAACCAGGTTAATTACCAAGGCTATATTTCTATTGAATTTGAAGGTAATGAAGCTGCTGAGTCTGGGGTTAGAAAAAGTGTAGAATTGCTGAGAAAATATATTTAAAACAATTAATAATTGCCCCGAATGCACGAATTATTTTATTCAAACAATTGATATTCAAACATTATAATTCGTGCATTCGTGACAAATCTTAAAATTCTATTGGAATAGTCACACCTGTTTTATCCCAACCAATGTGCATATCAGCTCCTTTGGTTTCACTTTTGGTGAAAATTATCGAAAGATTTTCTAGACTTTCGGCCAAAGTTCTGGTTTTAACTTTAAATCGCATAACATCTTTGGATTCTTTGTAGTCATAATCGCCCCAAATATCCGTTTCGGTGTTAAGAATTATAGTCCATTCGTCAGCTGTTGGAATTGCAAAAAGACTATATACGCCAGCTTTAACTTTTTTGCCATCTAGTTTTACATCTTTAAAGAACTTGATTTCCGTAGCTTCATTGGCACCAAAACGCCAAACTTTGTCATAAGGCACCAACTTTGCACCGAAAACTTCACGGTCTTTTTTGGCTGGACGGGAATAGGTAACTCTTACAAATGCTTCTTTACCAACTTTCTCGGGAGCAAACTTGATGTCATGAGCAAAATTATCAGGATAATAAGCCATGTCCATAGGACTTTTATCAAGACCTCTGAATTTTTGGGCATGGGTATTCAGAATAAATGCGAACGAACAAACTAAAAGAATAAGGTGTTTTTTCATGTTACAGCTTTAAATTTATCAAATATGATAAATTTTGATGAATAAATTTGTCAATCAAATGACAATCTGAGGAAGTTTTTATAAAAATCAGGTCAAAAGAAAGATTTGATAATAGTCGAAGTTTTAATGGCCGTTTTTTTATTAATTTGTGCTTCGAATTAATATAACCCTAAAAACACCATGAAAGAAAATACGGAGTTTGCAAAATTAGACTTGGAAGGACTAAAGAAAAAGGAGAAGGCTCTCAATATAAGCCTAAAAGTATTGATTGGAATGATGATTATGATGGTATTGGCGGGCATTTACTTGTTTACTAAACAAGGTTTTAGTGTGTTTACCATTTTGCCAGTGGCTTTTTTACCCATATTGATGACCAACATAAAAAATGTTAAGAAGATTAGAGAAATGATAACTGAAAGGGAGAAATAGTAATTCCTTAAAACAATCATTTTAGAAAAAATTCACGCCGATATTTGAATATTGATTGGATATTTCATCCTTGACTTTCGAATCCGTAATAATATTTTTCACGAAATCTATTCTAGCAAAAGGTAAATATTTATCCTTTTCAAATTTAGAGGAATCGCACAAAAAGTAGGTCGTTTTTGCATTATTGGCCATGGCAAGCGTCATTTCGGCTTCCTTCTCAGAGTTTGCACTTAGGCCATTGGCTATCGAAATTCCGTCGATTCCTACGAAAGCTATGTCGGCTTTATATCTAGCTATGTGTTCGGTCGCAATTTTTCCGTGAGCCGCTTGCCTTTCTGGATCTATTTCACCACCGGCAAAATTTACATGCACTTCCGACCCTAAAAGTTCGTTCAACACTGGTAATGAATTAGTTAAGATCTTTATTTTTTTATTTTTAATATATTGGCAAATCCTGAATACCGTACTTCCACAGTCCAAAAATACCACATCGCCTTCCTGAATAAGACTTGCGGCTTTTTTGCATATTTCGTCTTTGGCTTCAGTATTGATTCCTGTTTTTTGAGAAAATGCCACTTTTGTTAGTCCAATTTTTACAGCACCTCCGTGTGTACGAAGCAATAAATTCTCTTTTGCCAAAATGTTCAAATCTCTTCTGACAGTAATTTCAGAAATACCCAATTCAAGAGCCAATTCTGGCACCTCTGCTGAATCTTTTGTTTCTAAAATCTCTAAAATTTTATGCTTTCTAAGTTGAAAATTCATTTCTAATGCTATATTTGTTCAAAAATAATCATTTTTAATCATAAACAATCATAATGAATATTAAAAATATTAAAACTGAAGTGCTTTCTGACAATTGGTACACGCTTCGAAAAGTGACTTTTGACCACCAAATGAAATCTGGAGAATGGGTGACACAAAGCAGAGAGGCCTACGACAGAGGAAATGGAGCTGTGATTTTGTTGTACAATTCTACCACAAAAACAGTGATTCTGACCAAACAATTTAGAATGCCCACTTACCTGAATGGCAATACAGACGGTATGCTCATAGAAGCCTGTGCTGGACTTTTAGATGCAGACAACCCCGAAGATTGCATAAAAAGAGAAACCGAAGAAGAAACTGGTTTCAAAGTAACTGATGTAAAAAAAGTCTTTGAAGTGTATATGTCGCCAGGCTCAGTGACTGAAATTCTCTACTTTTTTGTAGCTGAATATTCAAAAGACCACAAAGTAAATGATGGTGGAGGGGTAGATAATGAAAACATTGAGGTACTAGAGCTTGATTTTGTGGAAGCCATGAAAATGATAAAATCGGGAGAAATTAAAGATGCAAAAACCATAATGCTTTTGCAACATGCTTTTATTGAAGGTTTGGTTTAATTCGTTAATTTGCTAATTTGTCAATGTGCTAATGAATTAATAAAAGATGAAAAGTTTTGAATAGTCAAGTATATCAGAAATATAAACAATTCACCTATTTCAAAATGGAATTAGAAATCAAAAACCTCGAAATGAGAAATAATAAAGCTATGAAATGAGATTTTTATTATTCTCATTCTCAATAATTCTAAAAAACACCTATAATATTTCCAAACCCAAAAATTGCTCGTATTTTTACTTTTATTCAAAAAATATCAATGAGCAAAAAAATAATATTTACAGAAAAAGCCCCTGCGGCAATTGGTCCCTACTCTCAGGCTGTTTTAGCTGGAAATACACTTTATGTTTCGGGGCAAATAGCCTTGGATTTGGCACCGCTAGGCGACATCAAAGCCGAAACACAGCGAATTATGGAAAATCTGGGTCATATTTTAGCTGAAGCTGAAATGGACTATACCAACGTCGTAAAATCGAGTATTTTTCTAAAAAACATGGATGATTTTGCTGTTGTAAATGAAGTTTATGGCAGCTTTTATCCAGAAAATCCTCCTGCAAGAGAAACTGTGCAAGTGGCCAAATTGCCCAAAGATGTTAACGTGGAAATATCAGTAATTGCTGTAAAATAAAAAACCTCCCGATGGCTCAGGAGGCTATGTTTAAGGTCAAGATTGATTGTTTATTAAGGTTAAATAGCGTTACAAAACTATGACAAATTCAAGAAAAAATATAATTTTCAAATAAAAAAATCAAGAAATTTTACATCTATCTTATAATCAACCTTTAAAAAATGAATAACAGAAGAGAATTTATCAAAAAAAGCATTGGAACTGCCTCAATTTTAAGCTTGGGTGGTTTAACTCAAAGTGTTTTTGCTCACCAACCCAAAATTGAAAAAAACAATTTCAAAATGCTTTATGCACCGCATTTTGGGATGTTTAAGCATTCCGCTGGAGAAGATTTATTCGATCAACTTCAATTTATGGCCGACAATGGATTTATGGCTTTGGAAGACAACGGAATGCTCAAAAGACCCGTTGAAACGCAAAAGAAAATAGGCGAAACGCTCAACAAGCTGGGCATGAAAATGGGTGTTTTTGTGATAGATGGTGGAGAAAACTGGAAAATATCTTTGGCCTCTGGAAAGCCTGAGTTCTTAGAAAATTTCTTAAAAACTTGTCGCGAATCCGTAGAAACAGCCAAACGATGCAATGCTAAGTACATGACCGTAGTACCTGGTTTTTTTGAAAGAAAACTGCCGATGGGAATCCAAACAGCCAACGTAATAGATGCATACAGAAGGGCCTGCGACATATTTGAACCACACGGATTGGTAATGGTTATGGAGCCATTGAGCGATACGCCAGACTTGTTTTTGCAAAATTCTGATCAAAGCTATTTGATTTGCAAGGCCGTCAATAGTCCTTCATGCAAAATACTATTTGACATGTGGCACATGCAACGCAACGAAGGCGAAATGACCAGAAACATGGATTTAGTTTGGGACGAAATTGCTTATTTCCAAATCGGTGACGAACCGGGTAGAAAAGAACCAACCACGGGCGAAATCAATTACAATTTCCTTTTCAAACATATCCATGATAAAGCCAAAGCCAATAAGCAAGAGTTTATAATGGGTATGGAGCATGGCAATATGTTTCCAGGCAAAGAAGGTGAGCAAAAACTTATAAAAGCCTATGTACAATCTGATAATTTCTAAGAAAAATACATGGATAGCAATTCTTGTGGTATGGGCATTAAGCTCCTGTACCACAAGTTTTTATATAGTCAGGCATGCAGAAAAGTCTGCTACACCAAAAGAGGACCCATTGCTTACCGAAGCTGGTAGTCAGCGAGCTGAAAGACTTAAAGGTATATTGTCAAATAAAGGAATTGAGAAAGTTTATTCCACCAAAACCGTTAGAACCACCAGCACTGCAAAGCCATTGTCCGAAGCCAAAATGCTTGAAATAGAAATTTACGAGCCTAAAAACCAATCGGCTTTGATAGAATCCTTGAAAAAATCAAAGCAAAATACTTTGGTGGTAGGCCATAGCAATACAATCCGACATATTATCAATGGATTAGCCGAGAAAGAATTCCTTAAAAAAGACCTAGAAGACGGCGAATATTCTAATTTGTACTTGGTTAAAAGGGGGAAATTTGGGAAGCCGAAGGTGAAGGTGGAGGAATTCTAAAAAAACGTCGGAATTAGGATTCTTAGGATTAAAAGATTTTAAGATTCAGCCTTGACAAGTATTTGAAAGGTGCATTTTTTATTCAGATTTACATTTTTATTCTAATGAAACACAAAGAGATAACGCATAAGATTACAGGCTGTGCTATGGCTGTACATAGTGAACTTGGAAATGGTTTTCAGGAAGTGATTTACCAGAGAGCTTTAGACATCGAAATGACAAAACAAGGCCTAGTTTTTCAGAGGGAAATGACGATGAATATTTACTATGATGGTCATGATATTGGTAGCAGAAGGGTAGATTTCTTTGTTGAAGGATGCATAATGGTGGAGATTAAGGCAATAATCCAACTGGATGCCGTACATCTAGCTCAAGCAATGAATTATTGCCAAGCTTACAATTTACCAATTGGATTATTGATAAATTTTGGAGCTAAAAGCTTAGATTTTAAGAGAGTTTACAATGTTAATCATCCTGAGAACAAGAGGGAATAATTGTCTTGATTAGGATTCTTAAGATTTCAGGATTAGTTATTGGCTATTTGAAAAAAAGAATAAGAAAGTATTCAATGGTATAAAATCTTAAAATCCGCTAATCCAACAAATCCTAATTCTGACAATTGAAATGAGAGTGTCTGAATTAGGTTTCATATGATTTAAGGATTGAATGATCATTAATAGAAATAAAAAAAAAAAAAAAATTATTAAGAAAATATCTTAAAATCATCTAATCCTAAATTCCGATAGTTATCGGAACTTATTCTGACAAATGCACCCCCAAACTTACATCCTAAAAAACCACCAAGTGTCATCACTAACCTACGCCGACACTTTTCGCTATGGTGTGGAGATAAGTTTGGGACTCAAAAATGTAGATGTGCAGCCACTCAACATTGAAATAGATAATGCCCTCTTTGCTTTGAATAGCCAAAGTAAAAACCTGCCTGATGTTGCGGTAAGTCAGATTGAATCTGATTTAGTGCTGACTTGTGGATGTAGTGCCGTTAAAAGTACCCTATGCGAACACCAAACTTTGGTTTTGCAAACACTCATTACTAAACCCGACCTAAAAGAATTTTTCGACAAAAAACTTCGTCATGAAAAAATAAAAAAAGCAGCTGAAGCCTACGGAATGGCCGATGAAGAAGATTTGGAGAAATATTTTGGATTAAAATATGATGCTAAACAGACTTCTGTGGTTCCGATAAACCCCGAGCTGATTCCGGTGGATGAAAAATCTACTTCTTTTCTAAAAAGTAAATTATTTACAAAAAACAGTGATTCTTCTGAAACAGAAAAGAGTGAATCAACACAGCAAATCCTAGTTTTTAGAAGAAATAAATTTCAAGAAACTTATTCCCTCGAACTTTACGATGCCGCATTTGGAAAAAACGGTAAAATCAAATCTCCTTTTACCCAAATTGACCCGCTAAATGAAGTTTGGAATTATGAAAAACCTGAAGTTATTCGTTTTTTTACAGCAATAGCAAAAGTGCAAAAAAACACCGAATGGAATGATAATCAGGCGATTAATTTTATTGTTAAGAACCCTCTTTCTCTTAATTTTTATATATCTGAAAACGATAGCATTTCAGCAAACAATCTTATTCCGATTAAACTTGAAAATGCTTCTTTGGGCTTAAATATTAAAGTGAATTTGAAAGAGCCTTTTTATGAGGTAACCACAAGCGTAACTATCAATGAGCATATATATGCACTCCAAGATTTGAAAATCAGATTCAATTGTTTCTTTCAAATTGGCGAAAGATTGGTTTTTATTTCTGACGCTGAAATGTTGCCAATCATTAAATATTTTACAGAAAAACGGGCAATTATGCTTATTTACCCTTCAAAATTTGAGGTTTTCAGAAAAGAAATTCTCGATTCCATGTCGGACAAAGTGAGTATTGAATATGCCTTTATCAAAAAGAAAAAAGAAGGAAAATCGTCAGAATGGGAAAGTAGTTATGAAGTAGAAAAACTCATTTACCTAACCGACGAAAAGAATTTTATTAACATCACGCCAGTATTGAAATATGGTGCTCTGGAGGTGGCGGTTCATTCTAAAAAACAATTAATTGATGTAGACCCCAATGGAAACCACTTCTCGGTGGAACGAGATGATGCGGCAGAATTGAATTTTACGGCTTTGATTTCTCGATTGCATCCAGAATTTGCAGACCAATTGGTCAATGGAAATTATTTCTATTTGCATAAACAAAAGTTTCTGGACGACAATTGGTTTCTAGATTTCTTTGAAATTCTAAGAGAAAACAATGTAAAAGTTCTAGGTTTTAATTCTTTGACCAATAATAAGTTGAGTCCTTACAAAGCCTCAGTAGAAATCAGTGTTGCCTCTGGAATTGATTGGTTTGATACCAAAGTAAATCTAAAATTCGGCAAAAAAGATGTGCCTCTAAAAGTTTTGCACAAATCGCTAAGGAATAAATCAAAATTTGTGGAATTGGATGACGGCACTTTGGGCTTGATTCCTGAAGAATGGATAAAGAAGTTTTCCAATTATTTCAAAGCGGGGAAACTGGAAGGAGCATTGATTCGAACGCCAAAATCTAGATTTTTAGATATTTTGGAATTGTATGAAGAAGAGGTCATAAGCAAAGAAACTTGGGCCGAAGTAAGCTATCTAAAATCAAAATTTGAGCATTTTGATACGATTGAAAATGTTGAAGTTCCAAGAGATTTAAACGCAACATTGCGAGATTACCAAAAACATGGACTCAATTGGTTGAATTTCCTTGACGGATTTAATTTTGGAGCTTGTCTTGCCGATGACATGGGATTAGGGAAAACTATCCAAATTATAGCTTTTCTTTTGATTCAAAAACAAAAACATCCAGAGCAACAAAGTTTGATTATTGTTCCAACTTCTCTGATGTTCAATTGGTTGGATGAGTTCAGTAAATTTGCACCTAGCTTGAATATTGCCTCTCATTATGGGAATTCAAAATTAAATTCAAAAGAAGAAATCAAAGGTTTTGATGTAATTCTAACCACTTATGGCACGCTTCTTTCTGACTTACATTTTCTAAAAAACATTACGTTCAACTATATCATTTTAGATGAATCACAAGCCATCAAAAACCCAGAATCGCAGCGATACCGAGCGGCTAGAATGTTGCTCTCTCGAAACAAAATTGTTTTAACCGGAACGCCAATTGAGAATAACACCTACGATTTGTATGGCCAATTGTCTTTCGCTTGTCCAGATTTGTTAGGAAGTAAAGCCTATTTTAAAGACATTTATGCTGAGCCGATAGATAAATTTAAAGAAAGTCGGCGAGCAGAAGAATTACGCAAGAAAATAAGTCCTTTTATACTCAGGAGAACCAAAAAACAAGTGATTGAAGAATTACCTTCAAAAACAGAAATGTTGATTTACTGCGAAATGGGCATAGACCAAAGAGCGATTTATGATACGCATGAGGCCGAACTTCGAGATTATTTGCAACACAAAACGGATGAAGAAATCAGCCCGATGCATGTTTTGACAGGACTTACTAAACTCCGTCAAATCTGTGACTCACCTTCACTCCTACCCGATGACGAATATCCAAACGAAGTTTCTGCGAAAATCGAGGTTCTTTTAGAGCAATTGGAAGGTCAGATTGCTGATCATAAAGTTTTGATTTTCTCACAGTTTGTGGGAATGTTGGATTTGATAAAAAAGGCCTTATTAGAACGAAACATCAATTTCGAATACCTAACTGGTCAAACCAAAAACCGAGCAGAAAAAATCAAAAACTTTCAAGAAAATCTAGAAGTAAGCGTCTTTTTAATAAGCCTGAAAGCAGGTGGAGTTGGACTGAATCTCACCGAAGCAGACTATGTGTATTTGGTAGATCCATGGTGGAATCCAGCAGTTGAAAACCAAGCCATTGACCGTGTTTATAGAATCGGACAGAAAAATAAGGTGATAGCTGTGAGACTCATTTGCCCCAACACCATTGAGGACAAAATGCTCAAACTTCAAGCCTCCAAAAAAGAATTGGCAGGCAAATTAGTAAATACAGAAGCTGATATTTTTAAAGCCTTTAATCGTAAGGAATTGTTGGAGGTTTTGGGAAGGTGAACTTAAAAAGAAATAAGTAAAAAGTAAGAATTACAAAACTCCGAAACCTTTTACTTATTTCCCGCAACAATATAAAAATTTAGACTAACTTACTCAAAAAACGGCACCCCAACTGGAGCATATTTACGCATAGCTTCTTCGTTAATTTCAACTCCAATTCCAGGTCTTTCTGAGAGCGTTATTTGTCCATTTTTAATCATCGATGGGTCATAATTCACGATTTCCTTAAACATTGGGTCTTTATGAAAGTAAATTTGCCACTCCAAAATCATGAAGTTTGGCACCGAAGCACAAACATGGGCTGAAGCCATTGCACCCAAATATGATGCTACCATGTGTGGAGCGAACGGTACATAATACAAGTTGGCCAAATTAGCAATTCTTTGTCCCTCGCCCAATCCTCCGGCTTTTTGCAAATCCGGCATGATAATATCAACAGCACCCGATTCCAACAAAGGCCTAAATCCATAAGCCAAATAATGATTCTCTCCAGCACAAATTGGTGTAGAAGTCGAACTGGTTATTTTTTTATAGGCATCGGCGTTTTCCGCTGGAATGGGTTCCTCTAGCCACATGAGATTAAGGGGTTCAAGCATTTTGGCGATTTTCTCCCCCGTAATGGCGTCATAACGGCCATGCATGTCGGCACATATATCTACGTTTGGACCAACTGCGGCTCTTGCAGCTGCCATTTGGTCATACATACGTTGGAGTTCGGCTGGACTAGCTGTCCAGTTATATTTGTCATATTTGTTGGGGTCATTGGCTTGGTCAAGGTCAAATTTCACAGCGTTAAAACCCATTTTCACAGCTTCTAGTGCCGATTCTGCAAAATCCGAAGGTTTTGGGAGTCTGTTTTGATACAAAGCTGTATCCATATATAACCTGATAGTGTCGCGAAATTTACCGCCTAAAAGTTGGTAAACTGGAACCCCCAAGGCTTTGCCAGCGATATCCCAAAGAGCGGTTTCTACAGCAGTCAATACCGCAACATACATACCAGATTGAGCACCTTCAAAGAAGCCTGACTTTCGAATATCTTCAAAAAGTCTATGAACATTGAGCGGACTTTTACCTTTTATCCTTTGCCCAAACATTTTCACCAAATGATATGTCCCTGGAGTGGCATCCACGCCTTCGCCATGGCCTACTATGTCTTGATTGGTGTATATTTTCACGAAAAGACTGTGGCCATTTCTGATGTATCCACATTTAATATCTGTAATTTTAAGATCAGATGGAGCCGAGCTTTTGGGTGTTTTATCTACCGCAACCTCATATTCTCGGCCAAAGTTTAACAATGGACTTACTGCCAAAACTGATGTCAAAGCAGCTTTGGAAAGAAAATTTCTTCTTGATGACATTTTAATATTTTTTTTGGTTGAATAAATGAGTTTTGAGAACTAAATAAATTCCGAAACTACCAAGTCCTGCCTTTTAGCATTTCTTGGATTTGTTCCATTGGCACTGGCAACTTTGTCTTGTTATCGTTTAGCCATTTCGAGAAATCCTTTTCAATTTCATCTGACCAACGGGTGTCTATTTGGCCAGGGGTATATTTTTGCTCTCTAAGCCGTTGATGACCAAACATATCTCTTAATCTAACGACTTCAGAAACTTTCACACATTCTTCTACCAAATGCGGTGGAATAAATAGAACACCACCGTCTCTACCAAAGACTACATCACCTGGCATCACTGTGGCATCTCCGATTCTGGTTGGCGTATTTATACCAATTAAGGTGGTATTTAAAGATGTTGCTGCATTGTTAAGGTGGTGCGAAGGATGATAAGACTTAAAAAATGAGGTAAAACCTCCAATCTCTTTTAATCCATTAATGTCCCTCACTGCTCCGTTGTACACAATGCCATTTCCTGTTTTGGCATAAATTGAGTTCCCCAAATTATCACCTATAGTTGGGCCATCTTCGTAGGCATTGAATTGGTCAGCCACGTAAACATCTCCTTTAACCAAAAGGTCAATTGGCCAAGCATTTTGAGATTTCACCCTTCCGTCTTTCTCATGGCCTTTGTCGTCAATTGCTGTTTGAATATCAGGTCTACCAGGTGTAAATGTGGCTGTAACTGCTCGTCCAACCAACACAGAGTCAGGGTTTATGGTCAACCAATTGCCTTCATATTGGTGCTTATAGTTTTTATTACGCAATACCGCCCAAACCTCTTCGAGTGTCGATTTTTTTAATCTTTGTAAAAGTGCATCTGACACTTTAGGACGGCCGTCAGGAAAACGCTCACCCTTCCATTCTCTGGTAAGATGAAGCATATATTCTTTTGAAATCTGCTGGGAAAAACCCACAAAAGATACAAAAGTCAGTAGTGTAAAAAGCAAAATTTTGTTTTTCATTTTTTGTTTTCTGTTAATCTTCAGTTTTTTTATTACCCCACCAACTAGCCAGCAGTGAGCCAGATATGTTCATCATTGGCCCGAAAATGGCTGATGCTAGGCCAACAGTTGCGAGTTTGCCCATTTCGTTGGCCAGTGCTGATGCCAATCCGCCGTTTTGCATACCTACCTCAAGAGCAATTGCTCTTGCATCTTTTTCTTTAAGTTTTAGCATTTTCGCAGAAAAATAACCTAATAGATAACCTCCTACATTGTGAATAAATACCGCCAGTAGCAATAATCCACCCACTGTTTCAAGTGATTTTTGTCCACTTGCAGTGACTATAATGATAATAAAACCTATGCCCACCATGGAGAAATATGGTAATATATTTTTTATTTTGGCCATTAAAAGAGGAAAGAACCTATTTGCCAATACACCCAAAACGACAGGTAATATTACAATTTTTGTCATATCCCAAACCATACTTAAGAACTTTATTTCGATAAGTTCTCCTCCAAGAGTTTTCATCAATAGTGGTGTAAGTATAGGTGCCAAAAGTGTTGCCATAGTGGTTATACATATGGAAAGTGCCAAATTTGCTTTTGCTAACATAGCCATCACATTAGAAGCCAAGCCACTTGGGCTACAACCAATTAAAACCACTCCAGCGGCTATCTCTGGAGGGAAATCAAATAATTTGGTCAGTCCAAAACCCAACAAAGGCATAATCATAAACTGAGCTACCAAACCAATTAAAACCAACTTTGGCGTTTTTACGATAGCCATAAAGTCCTCCTCTGTAATGGTAGAACCCATGCCCAGCATAATAACTTGAAGAATCGGAATAATAAACTTGCTGAATTTAACGCCATTTATTTCTATGAAATAACTTGGAAAGTTATAGGCAATAATTACAATCAGAATAATTGAAAAAGGGTAAATGTATTTTTTCATTTAAGGAGGTATAAATTAGAATATTTAAACAGAAAACTACAGATAATTTGCCGTTTTTCAAAAAATTAACTCCAAGTTCGATCCCAACTATCCACCTTATCCCACTCAGTAGTGGGTGCAAAATAAAGTTCACCAGTGGCCAAATGCTCTTTGGCAACTTTTTCGTTCATTTCTATACCCAATCCTGGCGTTTCCGGCACTTTCACAAATCCATCTTTGTAAATAGGCTTGTCAATTCCAGTCACTAAATCTTCCCACCAAGGCACATCGAAACTGTGGTGTTCCAAAGCCACAAAATTTTCTGTGGCTGCTGCACAATGGATATTTGCCATAAAACAAACTGGCGTACCCGCAAAGTGCATGGCCATTGGAATGCCTCGCTCCTCGGCGTAGTCACCAATTTTTTTGGTTTCTATTAGGCCACCCGAGCTCGCCAAATCCGGTTGAATCATATCAACAGCTTTGTTGTCGATGAGTTTTATAAATTCTTCTTTCAAATAAATATCCTCACCAGTTAGTGTTGGCGTTTCAATGGCATCCGAAATTTGTTTCCATTGGTCGGTGTAGAACCACGGCACCATGTCTTCCAACCAGGCTAATTGAAATTTTTCCAAAGCCTTGCCCAATCTTATGGCTGTATTTACACCAAAATGCCCAAAATGGTCGGCTGCTAAGGGAATATCATAACCAACCACTTTTCGTGTTTCATCCACGAAATTGGCCATGATTTCTATGCCCTTATCCGTAAGCTGAATGCCAGTGAATGGGTGTTTGGTTTGCGAATAACCGCGTGCATTTCCTTTTTGTGGTCCAGCAGTACCCCACTGTCTTGTGTAATCCGTATTTAGTCCGCCCACCACAGTTCCAGGGTGACTTTTGAGCATTTCTACCCCAAAATCCATTTTCAAAAATGTAAGTCCGAGTTTTTTCCTTTCGTTCATTTTTTGGGCAAATGCGACGGGATCTGGCAAGGTAGGCGTATCTCCATAAATACGGATATGATCGCGATATTTACCGCCCAGCATCTGATAGGCTGGCACACCATATGCTTTTCCTGCGAGATCCATCAAGGCCATTTCAACCCCACAAACGCCTCCTGCTGCTCGACCATGGTTACCAAATTGCTTAATTTCCTTGAAAAGCATTTCAGGTGTACATGGATTTTTACCTAATAACCGACTTTTCAAGAACAAGCCGTATTTGGCACTTGCTCCGTCCCGTATCTCTCCATATCCAGAAATCCCCTGGTTGGTATCGATTCTTATGATAGGGCAAGTCATGGGTGCTTTTGTAATGACAGCGATTCTTACATCGGTAATTTTTAAATCCGAAGGATTACTAGAGCGATTTACTTTTTGGGTTAAAAACTCTATTTCTTTGGCAGGATTTCCATCAAACATCAATCCAAGTGAAAGTCCTCCAAGAGCAGATTTTCTAATAAAATCCCTCCTATTGTCTCCTTTACTTTCAGTATTTTGATGAATTGGTTGTTCGATTTCTATTTCTTTTGGACCTTCTGGAATTTGGCCATTAAATTTAAATCTGTCTAAAAAATTCTTTTTCATGTTATTTATAATTTTGGTTGAATATCTTGTTTATACTTTGCTCTTGAACTACTTTCTTTCAAACCAGTTCAATAAGTTATTTCCATTAGAACCATTTTTTAGACACAGTGTTACTCAGAGTTTTCATAAATTACTCTGTCGTATGAGTTCCACAGAGTTATAGGCTATGCTTCGTCTTTTTTTTAAATTACTAAAAAAAAATGAACTTGTAAACTAAGTGTTCTATGTGCCTATGTGTTTAGATTCGCAACGGAATTGGATAAAGATTTAATTACCAATTTCTGTCTTTCATGAACTTATCCAGTTCTGCTCTTGACATGGGCAAAAATTTCGGATTGTCATTGATCCATTTCAAGAAATCATCTTTTATTTCTTTAGACCAAGCTTGGTCTATTTGACCAGGAGTATATTTGCCCTCTTTAAGTCTTTGTATTCCAAACTTATCTCTAAGAGCAATAAACTCTGAATTGATAATTACTTTTTCGGCTAAATGTGCTGGAATAAAAATAACACCTTCTCTTTTGCCCAAAACTAAATCACCAGGAAATACAGAAACACGACCAATTCTAATCGGACAATTTATACAGGTCATGATCATTTCTTTGATGTATGAAGGATCAGCACCTCTGATGAATCCCACAAAACCGTCAATATTTTCTAATCCCTCCAAGTCTCTGATGGCACCATCAAATACAACACCTGTTTTAGATTTGGCGTAGATGGAATTTCCGAGATTATCGCCAATAAGAGTTCCATCTATTATTTTCCCATATCCATCAGCCACGTAAACATCTCCTGTTTGCAAAAGATCTATCGGCCATGAGTTTGGTGACCCTAATCTACCTTCAGATTTGCCTTTTTCTTTGATAGGGTTATCTAAGTCCGGTCTAGAAGGCATATATTGTGTGGTCAATACCCTTCCTGCTAGGACTTTGTCTGGATGAATAATCTGCCAGCCTCCTTCAAACTGATTATTATAGCCTTCGTTTTTCATGGTTCCCCAAGCTTCCTCTATCGAAATATTGGCGAGACGTTTAACCAAATCATCCGAAACTTTTGGGCGACCGTCGGGAAATCTATCACCTTTCCACTGAGAAGTAAAAATGAGCATTTGATCTTTGGTCCATTGGATATTTTGAGCAAAAGCTTGGCTCGACCAAAAGAATAAGCCGAAAAAAGCTATTTTGAGTGAGATTTTCATGATTTTTTTTTATAAAGGGTTGAATAAAGAATTGAGTAATTTTGGTATAAAAATAACTCTGAGCAAACACATATAAATATAAACAGAATCTCTTTCAATTGGTCAAAAGAGATTCTGTATTTTCTCAAAAAATATTATTTATCCCACCAAACTTTGGTATCCAAATCATCCGGCCCTTGTCTTGTAATGGCTTCTTTTACATTAACACTATTTACCGATATTTCAGAATTTGGATAGGTAAGCCTGTTAATAAAGTTTCCTTTGATGACTTTTCCAGGAAAAGGGTTAGGCGTTAATTTTGGAAAACCGCTTCTTCTGAAATTAGCAAACGCTTCTGGACCATTTAAGAAAGAAGAAACCCAGTATTGCGTATTGATTTGTTCCAAAGCCTTGGCAGCATCAAAAGTATTTGCAACAAAATATGCATCGATATCAGCTGGAGCTACCGCGGAATTGGCGTCGTAAGCTGCCAATTGCTCCATGTGGGCTTTGATACCATTTTTATATAATGTTTCCACAGAACCTGTTGTCCAGCCTCTTTGTACAGCTTCGGCTAATAAAAGCTGCGTTTGAGAGTAGGTTACCAAAAACATCGGAGCAGTTACTTTTACCATTCTGGTTCTATCTACTTGTGAAAAGTCATAAAAACTTGCCAAACTTAGGTCTTTTACAGGGCCTGAAATTGTGCTGTTGTCATAGCCAAAAGGCATACCAATTTGTACAGAAGGGTCCGTATTGGCTCTTGAAGCAACCATCTCTGGTCCTGATTTTGCTCCCACATATCTTACTGCTATGGATTTTAACCTAGGATCTTTGGTACTTTTAAGATAATTGGCAAATGGAGCACCAATATATACGTTGGCAGCCTCAGTAGCATTTAAAGTATTTCCAATTCCATTTGTATAATTAGGGTCATGCTTTACGAAAGCATTGTCAGCATTAGAAGCCATTAATCCTCCACTTACAGCTTTTGCTACTACTTGTGCGGCTTGAGTAGGATCAATTTTACTCAACCTCATTCCTGCTCTTAATAGAAGGGAATTTCCGAATTTCTTCCATTTGGCCACATCGCCACCATATAAAACATCTGCTGTTTCTACGGTTTTGGCAGCATCCAAGGCAGCTGAGGCTTCTGTTAATTCTTTGATAATTCCTGCATATACAGCCTGTTGAGACTCATACTTTGGCAATACGATTTGGTCTGAATAACCTTTTCCTGCCTCAGCATAAGGAATATCACCGTAAGAATCCGTAAGAATCATGAAAGCGTAAGATTGAAGAATTCTGGCCATGTTGTACAGGTTGCTTCTTGCGGGTAAATCTTTTGTAATCAAGAGCACATCCTGCGTATTTCTAACGACGTTTCTGTAATATCTTTGCCAGTTTACAACGGTATTATCCCGACTATCTTGATTAAAGTTTGCTCCCGTCAATACCCCTGAGTTTGGTGATACCATTTGCTGAACAATGCCCACCTCATAAAATACTGTTCCCGCCGGAAACGACGAATTGACAGTTGCATTGTTTAGGATAAATACAGGATTAATGGCAGTTGCAGCAGTTTTATTGATGTTCATTTCATCAAAACCTTTGTCGCATGAGCCTAGGCTGAATGCCAATGTGGTGAAAACTAATGCCCACTTATTTTTAAATATATTTCTCATAATAATTTCAATTTTTAAGTTTAATTAATCGGTTTAAGTTTAGAATTTCACATTTAAATTGAAACCTAAGCTTCTTGTAGTAGGCAAGCCTGTTGACTCCATACCTACCAAATTATCCGATGAATATCCGAATGATTCTGGATCGATATTGTCCACCCATTTTTTCAACATCAACACATTGTTGGCAACGAAACTGATTTTTGCACCTTGAATCGGTGTATTTTTAGGTATAAATTTAGAAATATCGTATCCAGCTGTTATCTGACGCAACTTCCAATAGCCACCATTGAAAATTACTGGCTCTATCAAAGCCTGAGACCTTACTACTGACCAATAATCTTGAACGTTGGCTTTAACTGTGTTCGTTTCGCCATTTATGTTAACACCGACTGCGGTTATTCCATTGGTAGAGCGACCTTCCAGAGTCATTTTGTGCAATCCATGACGAACAGCATTGAAGTTAGTACCAGAAAGCATCGTATTTCCTAATTTGAAATCTATCAAAGCAGATATACTAAAGCCTTTGTAATTGAAACTGTTATTGATACCTCCTACCCATTTTGGCAAGGCTGAGCCAAACGAAATAAGGTCCGTAGTACGCAATGGAATACCGTTGGCACCTAATACCATCTGGCCTTTAGCATCTCTTCTAAATCCAAAGCCGTAGATTTGACCCATTTCTTGACCTACTATCTGACGTAGCTCGCCATTGAAAACGTGTGTTCCTACGGTAATTCTCTCTCCCTCCTTGTCCGTGGCCAAACTCAATACTTTGGTGATATTATAAGAACCGTTTAGATTAACTTCCCACTGGAAATCTTTGGTTTTTACTGGAACTAAAGTCAATAAAGCCTCCACACCGTTGTTTCTGCTACTTCCACTGTTAATCAATGTAGTAATAAAGCCGGATGCATCAGAGATCTGGGCTGAAACGATTTGGTCATCCGTTATTTTGCGATAAACCGCCATATCCAAAGAAACTCTGTTGTTCAAAGTTTTCAACTCCAAACCTATCTCTGACTCTGTGGTACGCATTGGTCTTAGGTTGGCATTTGGAACAGTGGTTCCCTGTGAACCACCAACAGGCTGTGCTTGTCCAGCTGGGTTTGGAAAAAGGTTGGCGTTGATACCATAAAACAAGTTATTGGCATAAGGACCTACGTCTGTGTCGCTACCCACTTCTGCATAAGCCACCCTTAGTTTTCCAAAATTAAGCCAATTAGGCATGTTTTCGAAAGCCTGAGAAAATACAAAACTTCCAGAAACTGAAGGATATAAAATACTTCTATTGGACTTAGAAAGTGTTGAAAACCAGTCATTTCTAGCTGTAACATTTAAATACAAGAAGTTTTTATAAGAAAATTCACTCGATCCATAAACTGAATTCACGGCTCTTTCTGACAAACCATAGATGGGATCTTTAACTCTGCCGTTCATTACGGTATACAGACCTCTAACCACGAAATCTTGCACCAATACTGAGTTCAAATCTGAGCGACGGTACATTTGGTTGCCCCCAACATTAAAGTCCAATCCAAAATCTCCAAAAGTGCGATTTCCTGATAATAAAACATCGACGTTTGTTTCTCTAAATCTGCGAGATTCCTGGGTGTATGTACCGTTTACAAAACCTGCAGGTGCTGCAGCCAAAGAAGCATGTCCTGTTGGAAAGTTGTTAAAGTCTTGATCTCTAGACCAGAAATCTTGTCCTACACGACCTTGCAAAAACAACCAAGGTAACAAGTTATACTTGGCAGAAATATTACCAAATACTCTATCTCTGCGGATATTTTGAAATTGCTCGGCTAATACCCAATAAGGGTTTGTTCTGTTCTGAAATCTTGAATATATGTACTCATTACCCGCTGCATTGTATTTCTTTTGATCCAACAAGTCAAAAGGCATTGAGTTGGCCATGTTGTAAATTGATGTAGGAATTGAGTTGTCTTGATTGGCAATATTTGGCGGGTTTTTGTTGTATTCGTTTGAATAATTGATATTTCCTGCAAAGCTCAATTTTTTAGACAAATCATAACTGTAACCCAAATTAATGGTTTTTCTATTGAAACTGTTATTAGGTACGATTCCTTTACTGTCCATGTTCGAGAATGAAAGGTTCATGCCACCTTTGTCACCTCCCGCCGATAAACTTACTGTATTGGTAAGGTTCTGGCCATTTCTAAAGAAGTTACGGATTCTATCATATTGCGGCTCATAAGGGACCGTTACTCCATCAAACAACACTTGGGTCATACCTGGAGCAAATTTTTCTCCAAAAGACCATTGACCAGACGTGGGATTCGGAGATTGTGGTCGAACGCCGTTTTCACCTTGGCCATATTCATATTGATAATCTGTAAAATCCAAAGGAGTTTCATTGGTATAGTTCATATTGTAGGTCACTCCTATTCCTTTACCCGTTCCTCGGCTTTTGGTGGTTATCATAATTACACCGTCTTTGGCTCTTGAACCATATAAAGCCGCAGCAGTTGCTCCTTTTAATACAGTCATGCTCTCAATGTCATCGGGATTAATTGACGAAAGTCCATCACCACCATCAGAGGTATTTCCGCCTCCTCGAACGCCGATAGAATTATCTGCAGCTGCATTACCAGGGTTAGTCCCGAAGTTGGTATTGTCAATAGGCACACCATTTACCACAATGAGGGGGTTATTTTGACCTGAAATAGAAGATTGACCACGAATTCGAATTTTAGAAGTACCTGCAGGACCAGTTCCTAATCCTGAAATATTCACCCCGGCTATTTTACCTTGAAGGGTATTCATGAAGTTTGGTGAACGGTTTTCTGTTATCGCGGCAGCATTTACTGTAGTAGTAGCATAACCTAGTTTTTTAGCATCTTTTTTAATGCCTAAGGCTGTCACAACCACCTCTTCCAGGTTTGAAACATCCTCATCCATACTAACATCCACTATAGTTTGATTACCCACTTTGACTTCTTTGGTAGTAAAGCCAATATAACTAAAAACCAATGTCGACCCCGATACGGCATTCACTGAATACTCGCCATCGGCATTTGTTGAAGTTCCAGAATTGGTGCCTTTCACTTGTACAGAAACCCCTGGAAGCATAGAACCATCTTTGGATCCAGAAACTTTTCCAGAAATTTTCTGAGCCATTGACAGTGAGGATAGTAATATCCCGACCATCAAAAACATAATAAAATGTAATGTTTTTTTCATAAAAAAAAGGTTATTTGATTTGAATAAAGGATAGGTTAAAAAAGTCTTTATTTTTTTACTAATAGCAAATGTCTTTCAAACTTTCCTCATAAACTTCCAAATCTCTTCAACGGTGATTATTATAATAATAAATGGTTTTTTTTGCACTATTTTTACACATTAGCTTATGGATTGGCTAAAAATTTTGAAGTACCTTACATGAACCAATTTTCTCTTATAAAAGGCAAATCGCAAGAGATTTCTCCTTGGCCGCATATAATGGAGTTTTCGAAAATGAAAATTCAGTCGGTGAAGGCTGATTCTTTTTTGATGAAAGAAAACGTCGGCATGAGGTTTATGTTTGTGATAGAGGGCAAGTATTATTGGACCATTGAAAACCAAACATTTACAGTTTTTCCTAACGACTTGGTAATTGTTTTTCCTGGACAATCCTTTGGTAGTTTGACTGGATCTTTTGAAGTTGGCACTTTTGTTTCATTAAGTTTAGACATAGAATTCCTAGACAACTCCGAGTTAAAATTAGGTGATTGGAGCAATATTACCGACTCTGAACAACGCTTAATAAGCCAAATTTTATTCCAAAAAGACCTGTCAATTATCCCAAATTTTAAACATTTTGGCGAGTTAGTTCTAAAGATTGAAAGCGAGATGTTTGCAAATGAAATAGCCTACAAAACTAGAATAAATAACCTATTAGATGACATTTGGATTTGGGTGGCACGTCAGATGAGTAAAAATGAAAACCAAGGGAGAATATTCCCTCAGACGTTTCATAGACTCGATCAAATGCTCAGAGAAAACTTAGCTCATCCTTGGACAGTGGAGGAAATGGCTGCTATTATAGGACTGGGCACAACCACTTTTACCGAAAAAGTAAAAACATTTTCGGGTTTTCCGCCGCTCAACTACCTCATCAATTTAAGAATTTCAGAGGCCATTAGATTGTTAAAAAACTCAGATAGAAGTCTTACAGACATTGCTTTAGATACGGGTTTTTATTCCTCTCAACACTTTTCCACTACTTTTAAAAAACTTACTGGATATACACCTGGACATTTTAGAAAAAATAATTAATTAAGAAAGAAATGGACTGCATCATAACCATAGACATAAATACTTCAGCTGTAAAAATAGCAGCTTATGACTTGGCAGGAAAACTCGTTGCGTTCAGAAAAGGGTCGTTTTCGATACTTTATCCGCAGCCCGACCACAGCGAGCAAGATCCCGAACAAGTGTTTATTACAGTGCTTTTTGTACTCAAAGACTTAATTCGAGAGCAAATCTTACCTCTTAACCACAAAATTGTATCTATAGTTTTCAGTGCTTCAATGCACAGTGTCTTGCCGGTTGATAGCAAGGGAAATCCTTTGGGAAACGCCATAATTTGGGCAGACAATAGAGCTAAAAATGAGGCCGATATGATAAAGAAATTAATAAACGCCGACAGTATTTATGAAAATACTGGAACACCCATTCATGCCATGTCACCATTGGCCAAAATAGCCTGGATAAAAAACACCCAACCAGAGCGATTTAAGAAAACGAGCAAGTTTATATCTATTAAAGAATATGTTATCTATCAATTTACTAATCAACACGTTATAGACTACAGCATGGCCTCTGCCACTGGCCTTTTTAATATCAAAGAAAAAAAATGGGAACAACAATCCATGGATATTTCAGGATTAAAAACCAGTCAATTCTCAGACTATGCTTCTATTTTCAATACTGATCTCAAACTAAAACCTGGACTGGCAAGGTCATTAGAGATACCTAAAAATACAAGAATCATTCTTGGAAGTACCGATGGGTGCTTGGCGACTTTAGGTTCTGGCGTTTTTGGTGAAGGTCAAGCGACTATTTCGATTAGCCATAGCGGAGCAGTAAGGGTAGCAGGCAAAAAAGTTATCAAGGACAAAGAACATAGATTTTTTAATTATATCCTCGATCAAGAAACGTACATTTCTGGTGGCCCAACGAACAATGCAGGCGTAGTTTTGGAGTGGTTTGCAAGTAATTTTAGAAATCATCCGATTGTTTTAGATTTTGAAGATGCCGTGGAAGATTTGTTCAAAGAGGCCACGTTGGTAAAATCAGGATCTAATGGACTTTTGTTTTTACCCTATCTGTTGGGAGAAAGAGCCCCCATCTGGAATTCTAATGCACGCGGCTGTTATTTTGGCATAAATATCAAACATCAACCCAAGCATTTTCTTCGAGCAACGATAGAAGGCATCATTTTTGAAATATACAGCATTGGCAAAATCTTAGAAAAATACAGGAAAATAGATAAGTTGTATTTAACTGGAAAGTATGCTTCACTACCGATCTGTGCTGGTATTATCTCTGATGTATTTGGCAAAAAAGTAGTAGTGTCAAATGAAGCCGAAAACGTAAACAAAGGTGCGGCATTATTGGGTATGATTGATGCCGGAGTGTTTAAGAATCTAGAAGAAGCTGCAAAAAGTATAGCAATGAAAAATATCTTTGAGCCAGTATCCGAAAATAATGAAACTTACCAAAAGCTATTTGAAATTTTTCAAAGACTAACCCACAAATTATCTGAAGAATTTGAGATGATTGAGAAATTGCAATAAGGGCATTATTTTTATCAAAATAAGCCCAAATTTATTTTTACTTCCCATACAATTCTTGCCCTATTTTTTCATATTTATCACCCGCTTTCCATTTTGGAGCAGCGGCTCTGTTGGCAATCAATCGAGCCGAATGAATATATACTTTGCAGAACTTAGTCAAATAACTCATACTTATATTTTCAGGATTATCAGCTGCTTGGTGGTAGTATTTCCCAATTTCAGCATCAAAAGAAGTAAAACCCGGAGCCATGTTTGGTGCCGGAATTCCTTTGGCAGCTAAACTCACATTATCAGATCGATCAAATAAATTTTGCTCAGGAGCTGGGTCATTAATGGCTTCTATCCCAAAAGCTTTTGCGGCTGTTTTGATATCTCCTTCGGCATCGGTTCTGTCAAGTCCATTGATGGTCACTTTTGTGGAATCATTATACCCAGCACCATCGCTATTAAGGTTAAAAACACATTGTTTCAGAGGAACAAGTGGATTTTCGGCATAATATTTTGAGCCCAACATACCCATTTCCTCTCCTGTGTAGCCTATTAATAGAATTGACCGTTTAGGTTTTTGGGCAGAAAATGACTTTGCAGCCATCAAAAGAGCCGTTGAACCCATGGCGTTGTCGCGAGTACCGTTAAAAATGGTATCTGATTCAGTCACTTTTCCATAACTTTTACCCGCACCTATGTGGTCGAAATGTGCCGATAAAACCACAAATTCATTTTTGAGTTTTGGATCTGTACCTTCAATTATACCAACCACATTATAAGCTGGAACAGATTTCTTTACCACTTCACCTACGTTTAGGCCAATCGAAGTTAGATTTTCCTTGGAAAACTGCTTAATGAAAGTGCTGTTTACCCATATGTGAGGTATATCAGAATTTATGCCTGAGGCCATCATGAGTCTTTCACCTCCAAAATTTCTAACAATCGATGCAAAAGGGAAATTTAGATTGTACACTTGAACCAAAGCCAAAGCACCATTATCAGCTGCAAACTTGGCTTTCTTGGTGGAACCCGTCATGTTTTCAAAAGGCTTGTCATTATTTGGTATCCCGAACTGACAAACCACTATCTTACCTTTTACGTCTATGTCTTTGTAATCATTTTGCTTATCGTCTATCCATCCGTATCCCACAAAAACGACCGGTATATTCTGCAACTTGGCGGCTTTTCCGCTCAGCATTATAAAATCCTTGCCTGATTTCAAAGTATCTTTTCCTGCAAAAACTTCTCCTGTTTTACTCCCTTTTGAAAACTCCAAAGGCACTTTTTGTAGAAAATCAGACTTTCCCCCTGCGGGTTTTATGCCAGCTAATCTAAACTGCTCTGAAATATATCTTGCCGCCACGTTGTTCGTGATTTCACCTGTCCTTCTACCCAGCATTTCGTCGGAAGCCAAAAATCTAATATGAGCCTCTGCCTCAGCTTGTGAAAGTTTGAATTCGGTTAGTTTCGAGTTTTTTTGGGCAAAAGAAAAAGTACTGAAACAGATTAAGAAAATCGATTTTATAAGATTTTTTGTCATTTAAAGAAGTTTTTTACCAAATGTAAGAATGATATTTTTGTAATAAGCGTCTTTGTCGATTTTTTGCTATCAACATTATCAAAAATTAGTTTTAAGGTTTTTTCAATTTAAAATAATCTTGCATTGGCTCAAAATAATAGTCTATCCAGCCTTGCTTGTAAGTATTTCCGTGTGGTGGCAATTTACTGTGGTTAATTATTACTTTGGTAAATTCACCATTTTCTTCAAACAAAACCTCAATAATTGAATCTTCCTCTTTATCAGAGAATTCGGTTGTCCGCCAAGACTGAACAATTTTTTCATTGGGCACAAGCTCAAGATTTTTTCCCCAGGCATATTCATCAAACGAGGTAAAACTATCACCAACATTGTTACCTGCTGTGGCATTTGAACCAGTCATGAGTGAATGTGACGCTCCATCAAGCCAAGCCTTATAAATATCTTGACTCGAGGCAGGGAAAGTTTCAGAAACCGAGAAATTCATCACCATAGTATTTAATTAATTATAAATTTAATTACACACCATTTCAAATAAAAGCGTTTAAACTGTTTTTATTTTTGGTTAAACTTTTCTGATTTTGGACTTATCCAAGTCCTGTGTATAATTGCTGAAAAATAATACTTTAAACAATTTTTAAGAATAAAAAACTGAACCCTGGCTTTGGGTAAGAAAAACAAAAAAACACCTATGATTCCTAAAACGCTTTTGAACACCAAGGTATTGATTATCAAAAGCATTTGGCTAGGAATTTTCTGAATTTGGGAGAAATTATTTTGAATATAAACATGCTGCGAAATAATTACTTCGGTCTTAGTTAAGGCCGATGTTTCCACATTAATTCTGCTCGCACCTCCATGTTCATGAACAATATTTACGTTACATAAAAGTAGAAGTAATCCTCCCGAATCCTTGACCTTTTTTGAAAGTTCTACATCTTCAGAATACATCCAATAGTCTGTATTCCAGCCTCCTACCCTATTATACCAGGCTCTTGAAATCATAATGACCGATCCTGAAATCCAGTCGGGTGAAACGGCTTCACACTGGCAGGTTTGGCAATTTGTTTCTTTAAATTTTTGAGGAAACATTAGCTTATAGAGACTTCTTTGAAGCCCAAAAAGTGTAAAAATACTTGGCGATATTTTTTGATAGGAAGATGGTTTTTCGGATTGTTTGCAACTCAATATTCCGATTTGTGGATTTTCCTTGTACGCAAAAAACATCTTTTCCAAGGATTCTTTTGGAGCCAAAGTATCTGGATTTAGGAATAACAAAATCTCTCCATTGGCGTGTTTTGCTCCCAAATTGCAGCCATGGGCGAAACCCCAGTTTCCGGTATTCTCGATTATATTAAACTGGGGAAAATCTGATTGGAATGGTACTAAATTGCCATCATTCGAAAAGTTATCAACCACAATCACTTCCAAAGACAGTTTTTCAAACGTATATGACGCCAATAAATCAAGATTCCTTTTAAGAATGCCCCAACTTTTATAATTGACTATAATGATTGAGAGAATATTCATTTATGGCAAATATATGGTAAGCAATAAGAATGAAAATACATAAATGATGGCTATTTATATTTAAGCTTTTATTCCTCTTAAAACAGCTTTTCTCAAATATGGGGGTTTAACGACATTTGATTTACCATAGTGAAAAATCATGTATTTGTCAGAAAAGTGATTAACGAAGCCCTTATTTTTCAATAACTTATCCAATTCTTCGGCATCTGATTGACGATGGTAGGTACAAACTGCAATTTTCAGATTTGATTGAGATTTAATTAATCCCGCGGCACCATTTACTACTTGAGCTTCTGCTCCTTCCACATCTGCTTTAATGAAATTTACCGTTTGTCCATTATTAAAAAAAGTATCCAATTTTATAGAATCTATTGTATCTTCATCAGATACATATTTCTGAACAATTTCTACTTTCTCTTTCCATGGCTCAAAAGTAGCTTCAAGAGCTTTTATCCAGTCTTTTTCGACTTCAAAAATATAAACCTTCTTGACTTTTTCAATTACACTCAAGGAAAAATTACCTTCAGCAGCACCAACATCTACTATTACATCGCCTGCATGCACGTCAAAATTTTCGGTCAGATAGCGATGGGGAGAAAGTGGATCTTGCTCCAATAATAAACTATTGAAATAAACTTGTGCTTTTTTCCTCTGATGACCGTTTTTGAAATATAATTTCTTACCTTCCCAAAGTGTATAAAGAAGGCCTTTTTCAGAATCTTTTTCTATTAAAATATCCTTCGGCTTATATTTTTCCGGAAAATTATACGGAAAAATATGTAGTGAATGGGATTTTAAAAAAGTTAAAACCTCTTGCTCTTCAGCGTTCAAATCCCTGTTTTCGAGGTTTTCAACTATCTGACCTTTCAATATATTTAATCTGATTGACCTTGGAATGAGCTTTTTGTAAAATGGAATTTTCATTTGAGCTACCTAAAAAATGCACTTAATATCAGGCTAATTTACCTTAAAACTTTGCAATTCTAAAATTTAGATTTCTTAATTTTGGCAAAATCATCTTTTTAGTCATTTTCAAAGGTTAAAATCAAAAATAGTCCTCTAAACATGCTTAAAATGCATTGCTTTTTATTGCTATATTTTTCATTCCATAGGAAGCATTATTGACCATATCAGAACCAAACGTGGTGAGTGTGCTAAAATTTCCATTTGTGGTAAAATTCCTAGCTGGACAACCATCATTGAGCCATTCCCAACCTAACCATCCAATAGCATTTGACTTAAGAGTAGGCAAAAGACTTTTATAATTGAAACCTGAGGGTGCAGAATGCTCAATAGACGTTCCATCAATACCATAATAGCACTCTGAGTATCCTGTAGCAGGCACGGTGTTCCAATCATCCGCTCCCAACTGTTTATTGGCCACTTCACCAAAAATAAGTGGTACATTGTTGTTTACTGCCGCATTAATCTCAGAAGTTTGGTCATCTTCAGCCCAGTAAGCATGTACACTGAATATTATGTTATGTTCTGGATCATGGGCTAGAAGCTCAGCGGCTGCAAGATTAATAACTTTCAAACTTGTGCCACCAATGGGTGCATCGATCATCAATGGCACCTTGAGACCTGCATTCCTTATACTTGTGATAGCCGTTTTGTATTGATTTTTCCAATTTGTAAAAGCAGTAACATCTGAAGGTATGTTGGAATCATATGCAAATCCCCTTCCGAAGCCAAGCTCATTTATAATATTGATAATCAAGTATTTCTTGTGGGCATTTAACATACTTACCCTAGCTGGATTGGTCCACCAAGCGGCATAACCATTTGGTGTATTGAGTTGATTGGGGTCATTGATATAGCCATTCCAGAGCGTTACAACTGAAACGATTTTCTTGGCCGAAAATTTGGTAATCAAGGTGTTGAGATCAGCATCGGTGTGGGAAGTACCTGGCACTGCATTTTGAAACCAAACAATTCTGGCTGTATTGGCCCCGGTTTTATCAAACTCATCTATGTATTCATTATTTCCTGAAAATTGCCAATAATCTGTTGGGTAATTGATGCCGATTGGAACAAACTTTTGGTGATTGGAATCAAACAAATCTCTTCCATGAATATACATGTTGGCTGCTGGAGGATTGTTGTTGGGACAATTCGCAATATGAGCTGTAAAAACAGCTTGATTGCCTGCATTAAATCCGGGCATTAAGGTTATTGATTTTTCTGCAGAAAAAACTACTTTGGCACTTCCTGTAATTTCCGAGTTATTCGCTACAATTTTTTGTGCTAAATAAGTTTTATTCCCTGAATTTATCAGCGTTGCGGAAGCATCATCTAAAGGTAAAGTTAAAAGTTCGGGACATGGTAAATTTGGCACCAATAACTGTATGCTGCTATAACAAAATCCTGGTAAAGTAGGGTATGCCCCAGAAGCTTCATTACTCGCAAATGTTAAAGTTTCAGATGTATTTCCTGAATTTGTTGGGGTATAAGTTATTGGAATAATTACGCTTGTTTGACCTAAAGTCAAACTAGTTGTTAGACTTCCAGAAAATTCTTGAGAAATGACATTAAAAGTGGTGGCTCCAGCTTTTGTCACGGTTATTGGCAAGGTAATGTTATGTGTGGCGGCCACATTTTGGGTAAATGTTCCTTCTATTAAGCTTGATTCACAATCTCCAAAAGTAAAAAAAGAATCATATACTGGAATGGTCAAACTACAAGTACCTACATTTGGACTTGGGGAACTTATATTTAATGTTTTGGTGCCTGCAGTACCTAAACCATCATAATTAACATTGATAAATATAGTTTGTAAACCAACATTTTCAAAATTTTGGGTGGCGGTACCCGAGAAATTGGTCCCGCTTACATTAATTGTAATATCTCCAGGAGCGTCAACATCAATGCTTGCTCTTATACTTACACTTGTTTGATTGCCAAGCCTAACCACAGTGCCTCCAAAGTTTGGATAGGCACAACTTACAATCGTAAACGAAGGAAAAATTGAAGCTGAGGGTTCGGCACATTGGCCATTTCCGGGATAGGTAGCAGAAATGCCAATATCAGTAAAGCTTCCATCACCTGGATCAAATTTCCAAACTTTGCCATTGCCCTGATCGCTTGCATATATAAAGTTTCCTATACGGCACAAGCCGCCAAATTTTGCCCCAGCTTTCGAATAAATGGTGGCATCTACATTTGCGATTGTTATTTGAAACCCAGCCAAATTTTGGGATATCAAATTACTTCTTAGCTTTACCAAGGAACCATCATTTACGTCAATTGAGGGCGAATACCCATCGTTGTTATTGGCAAACCACAGATTGCCATTGGTATCTAGTGCCAAGCCTTCTGGCAATGAAAACAACTTTGCAGATTGATTATCGGTATTACTAAAGACATCGTTGCACAGTATTGAATTGGCATCTGTGCTACACAAAAACTGCGTTGGCTGAGCCAAAGTATTGTCACCAGACCATTTCAATATTCGATTGTCAGAAAGATCCGTCACAAATATATCACCAGAGGCATTACGGGTTATTCCACCCATTCCAGAATAGGTTTGACTGTTTTTTACTACAGGTGTATTTTGAAATATTCCAGTAGAGCTGCCATAGGATCCAGTTACATCGCGTGCCATTTTAAGGACTCTACGTTTAGAACTTCCAAAACCACAAGCAACATATAATGTTCCATTAGCTGGATTTACCGCTATTTCTGTAGTCACTCGACCTGTTAGGACTTTTTCAACAGAAGTGTAAGTTACTATTCCTGCAGATACCACCACCCCTTTGTAGTGTAAAAAGCCATCTGCAGAGGGTTCGTCATAGCCTACTAACATTTCATTGTTATAAAACGCAATACAGTTGGGTTTATAACTAATACCAGAAACTGTGGTGTTTAAGGTTCCTAACAAATCAGCCGGGGCATTGCTTATATCGTAAAATTTAACTTCTGAGGTCGCATAATATGGCACAGCCAATTTTTGGGCCGTGGCTTGTTGTATTACAAAAAGCAAACAAAAAAGTAAAAAATTTTTCATAGCCTTGTAGATTTTAAATGATTTTCAACCATAGGGAATTTCCTTCTTGAGACAGCAATGATTTCGCCGTTACTAAGCAAAATTCTTTTAGATTTTTGAGAGAAAATCAGATTTTGGATATGATTGACATTGATGAGTTGGCTTCGGTTGGCTCTAATGAAATTTTGATCGGGTTTTAAGGCCCCTTCAAAAAGTAACAGGGTACGAGAGGAGACAATTTTTTTGCCCCCAACCAAATGCATTTCAGTATAATTCAAATCACTGGTTAATAGTATTAAGTCACTGGTTTTGATGAAATTAATTCTTCCATTCAATCTTACACTTATGAGTCCGTTTTCGATATTTGGCTTTTGTATGTTTAAGAAATTGTCCATGGCTTTATTATCTTAATTCTTATCAATTTATTCTTAGGCTTTGCCACATCTAGGCGATAATCTTGGTTTTACCCAAATTTAGAAGCCAGTCTAAGTTTATTACCTTAATTAAATCTTAAGGAAATTTTCAATTATATTATTTTGAGAAAATGTCAATTAAAAATCAAATAAGAAAGAAGTAATTTCGATAAACCATTTTCCAAATTTACTGACAGCTTCCATTAACGCAGACTTTACCAGTAGGGCATACATTACCACATGCTCCACAATTATTTTGATCATTACTTGTCAAAACACAATTATTTCCACATTTCACATATCCTACTGGACAACCGCAACTTCCGTTTACACAAGTTAACTGACCAGGACAAACAGTTCCACACGCATTACAATTATTATTATCCGAATTTAGATTAACACAATTATTATTACAGTTTGTAAAACCTGGAGGACAAGCACAATTCCCGTTGATACAAGTTAATTGACCCGGACAAACAGCTCCACATGCTCTACAATTGTTATTATCCGAATTTAGATTAACACAGTTATTATTACAGTTTGTATAAGCAGCAGGACAAGTTTCAGTAGTAACTTTTACCCAACCAATGCCTTTCCACATATAAAGTCCTACACCGCTTAAGGCAGTTGCATTATTGTTGTAAACAATAGTCCCATCAGAAGGCGTTGAGGCAATTGGATTTGGAGAATCTGAAGCCGTTAAAGTTAATCTGGGTGGCAAAAATCCTTTATTAATTGAATAAACTTCTAATTGTGCTGTTGGATTAGGGTTGTTTGTTCCAATTCCCCATTGTCCTGTAGGCAGTACTATGGATTGATTCTGACCATTGTTTGTATGTATTACCAATGAATTATTACTTTTGGTCCCTATCCAACCAGCACTTCCTCCAACATAGGTTCCTAATTCAATTCCTCCACTTGAATGTATTATTCCATAAGAATCATTAACCGTCTGAACACTTAGTTTATTTGTTGGGTTGTCAGTACCAATACCTATATTCCCTGAATTGGTACTAAACTGATTTATACCCAAACTTTGCCAAGCTCCACTTGAGCCACTATTGTTCACCGATTGCCAAGCTGTTCCGTCCCAATATTTCATTTGATTCAGGCTATTGTCAAATACCATTGTGCCTTTTGCTTGACCAGTTAAAGCATTAATCTGAACAGTACTCATTTGTGGAAACATCACCCCTTGAGGAGTAAGAGTAGTGTTTTGAGCATAAGCGTATCTTATTGATAATAATAAGATTAATACTGAGAGATAAAGTTTAGTTTTCATAGTTTTTGTTTTTTCATCCAATTATTAATTTCTCCAAAAAATGCTTCGGGTTGTTCTATCCAAATAAAATGTCCTGCGTTTTTGATTACCGATAGTTGAGAATTTTTTATCGCTTTGTGGATACGACTAGCGTGTGAAACTTGATCACAGATAAAGTCATCATCGCCCACCAAAACCAAAGTAGGAACTGTGATTTTTGGTAACAAGTCCAGAATTTGCTCTGAGCCTAAGCCTCCTTTTGAAGTCATGTCCCAGGCTTTTTGGCTAAGCTGTACATTCTCTACTGCCATGAATTTGGGTAAATTGGCTTGGTCATGAAAATAGAAGGGCATGATATAGCCCATCTCCTCGTTTAGAGATCGTTTTGTGGTATCTTGACCCATTAGCATCTTAGACCCAGCGGCAAAATAAGGTTCTGAACTACGCTTTTTAATGGCTTTAACATATTCTTTTTGAGCTACTTGATCCATCCCTGCAAATGCAGCTATGGCAATAATACCTTTTAGATTCTTATTGTATTTTATGCCATAATTTAATACCTGCCAACCGCCCATGGAGTGCCCAGCTATCCAGACTTTATCTTGTTTTAGGTGTATTCGAAGTTGCTCCATGTCCTCAATAAAATCATCGGTTTGGTAATCTTCGGGTTTGTCAGAACCCTCAGAAAGGCCTGAGGCTCGGGTATCCAACCACACTACTGTGAAGGTTTTTTCAAGGTCGGGCATGGAATTTTTGTAAGCATCCAGATTAGGCCCCCATCCCGGCGTAGGAAAAATGCAAAGTGGCCCTTTACCCGAGATCACATAATGTAGTTTCAGCCCATTGATTTTTGCAAAATGTTCACCTTTTGAAAGTGGTTTTTGAGCAAAACAATTAATTTGAAAGCCAAAAAGAACTAAAATTATTACCCTAAGTGATTTCATATATTTAACATATTTGATTTTATAATAAACTGTATATCGAAATTGTACTTTTTTAAATCCTAATTAACTGCCTTTCAGATAACTCCACCCTACCACGATAATTAAAATACCAAAAGCGAGCATCATCAATAAGCCTGGCACTTCACGCCAATTAAGAATTATTGAATTGGCAGCATTATCCAAAGGATAGGCAACCGAAATTTTTTCCCCAATAGAATAGTTAAAAAAAACGAATATCTGGGGAGCCTTGCTGTGTGATTTAATAAGTTCATTTTTGATTGATATAAACTCAAAAAATGGTCTTTTACCAGTGAGAATATTTTTAGAACCACTATTGCCATTTTTCACAATCCATTTACTTCCTTTTGATTTAAACCCTATCACTTTTGCCTCAGTGGTCGTTCCTGAAAAAGGTAAATAAACCATTTTTGCCAAGATATTTCCCCAATAGAAAAAAATGCCTAAGCCTATTACTAGCATAATGAAACCTACGATTCTGTTATTCTGGATTTTCATTAGTCAAGTAATTGATAGTTCATGTATACCCTTGGGCTTTGTCCCCAAGCCTCACCATCTACCCGACATACTCTTATGACTATGCCCGTTTGAAAATTAGTGACTGGGTCAAAGGTATATTTTCGAATAGATGCGGTGTAACAATCAGGAAAATCGGTACCGGGTTCACTGGTGCACAAAAGACTAAGCATCAAGAATCTCTGGCCAAAACTATAAATAACATCTTTGCATTTGGTTTCACTAGCCCCTATCTCCATCCAATTGGTATGTATGGGCCTTACAATTTCATTACGAACACCAATCTGGTTTGCGTTTATTTGCACAGCATCAATAACATTTGCATTTACATTGTTAAATAAAGCATCGCCTTCGCTATTAATGCTGGCTTTTTCTTGAATTCCCACAAAAACCGTTCGGAAAAGTAAGTCTGCTTTTTCGGTCTGATTTGTACAAGATAAGTTTGTAGCACTATAAGTATAGATATTTGAACAAGTTATGGCTGGTGCAAATTGACTTGAGGTATTTCTTAGTCTTATGGTGTATGTTTTACCTGCTTGCAAACGTAGTGGAAACGGAGATAAACTATATCGTACGTGATCTTGCGGCGGGCAGGTAGTATTAATTCTGCAACCCTCACCCCTGACCAAAAAACTTTCATCGCTAGTGGCAATCACAACATTATTTGATTTGTCTATGAGATCTAAAATACTATTGGTGATTACCCTTGACCCTAATCCACTATATAAATCAACACCTAAAACATCTATATATACTATTAGCCCATCCACAGTGGGCGTAAATTCTTGTAAAAAATCAGGGTTTGTGGTGGTAATATAATCAGTTGTAGAAAGGCTAATATCAAAATATTGAGCACCGGGTACGCCTTCTTTCAAAAGCGATATACTTGAGTTTTTAAGTTGTAAGGAACTGCTAACATGATTGAAATACAAAGATTCCTTTTCATAAATATTTACAGCAGCATTTGGTGAGATTAGTGTTTGAGCATTCGAAGTTATACTCACCAGAATGCAAATAATAAAGATATTTTTCATGGTTATAAAATTTTAATAATGAAATATTATGGCTCCAGGAGCTCCAGTTCCTCTAGCAAGGTTATTACAACCACAGCCTCCGCCTCCACCTGGAAACTTGCCATCGGTTATTGGCAAATAATTGAGCGAGCCTCCTACGTAAAGCCCTGTGTTTACATCAAACTCCATAGTGTAGGATTTTCCGCCATTTTTGAAGGTAGGAAAGGTACCACCGCCAACACCGCCTTTTACAATTTTACGAAAGACACCCACGTTGGCCTGCTGAAAATTAAAATCAGCGTTTTCAGCATTTTGACCATCAATGTTCATAATTATATTTGCACTGCTATTGTAAAATCCTGTACCTCCATTGGTTTTGTCAGCATTTGCAGCACCACATAGTGGAAGTACCCCATTGTTTACAGCATTATAGAGCGTTCCAAAAACGATATCTAATTGGTCGCCTGGGTTCACAATGGCCATTGCCTGTTGATATTGACCACCACCTCCACCACTGCATGGAACCTCGGCACCTACAGTTGCCATTAATTCTCCATTTGCACCATTCCCCCAGGCTTCTATTAATATATTAGTTACACCAGAGGGTACTGTAAAAAAAGAGCTACCTAAAAACATTTTATGATTTTTATATGGATTTGTAGATGAGTTGGAAATGCCCGAAATATAATTCCATTGGGCTCCATCATGCACCGCAAGTTTTTTTTCATCCGCATTAAAAACCACATTGCCGGCTTGTTGAGGTGGAAGTGTATTTTGTTGTGAAGTCGAAAGTCGGGGCAGGGTCAGGCTTTTGGGGCTTAATTCGGTGGCAACTTGTGCTTGAGAAAATACAGAAATGAAAATTAGAACAAGGACTAGGTATTTTTGCATTGAATTGTATCATTTACAGATACAAAATTGAGGCAGAAGACCGTAATCATCAATGCCATAAAAAGGTAAAAAAGTAGAGTTTTTAGGTCATAAAATAAAAAACAAGACGAAGCAATAACCCTTTTTGTTGGATAAAATATTTCAGGTTGGCAGACTGCTTGCGTTAACGAATGGAGCGACATCCTTTTTGGCCTGGCGAAGACAGCAAAAAGATGGTGTGGATAGCGTGTCCCGATAGCATTCGGGACGCTCTAAATTATTCCTTCTTTAATGGCTTTTGCTACTGCTTCGGGACCACTCTGTACATGGAGTTTTTGGTAGGAGTTTTTGATATGCCGTCTAACGGTCTCTACTGAAATATCCAATTCGATAGAAATCATACGATAAGAGAATCCCTTGGCGACGAGGTTTAACACTTCTATCTCTCTGGCTGTGAGGCTATAGGTGTCTTTAGGCGATTGCTTTCGGAAAGATTGCAAGACTTTGGTGGCAATAAATGGTGACATAGGTGCACCACCGGCCAGTACTTCTTTGATGGCCTCAATGAGGCGGGTGGGCGAATCTTTTTTGAGAATATAACCATCAGCACCTTTACTGAGGCTCTCGAAAAGGTGTTCCTCTTCGTCAAAGACCGTATGCATGATAATTCTCACCTCCGGAAATTTACTTTTAATCTCAAAAACGGCTTCGGTACCCAATTTTTGGGGCATATCGATGTCCATAATGATGACATCTGGTCGCTGCAATTGGGTATTCTGTAATGCCTCGAGGCAATCGCCGTATGATGACAAGAGTTGCATACCCTCAGTAGCTTCGATGAGCATGCAAAGCAAATGACTCAGGCGTTCATTGTCCTCATATATTGTAATTTTCATATTCTTATTTATTAACCGCTAAGTCGCAAAAAACGCAACCTTTCCCTGTGTTTATAAAACTTAGACCTGGCTGTTTCATCAGTATTCTATATTTTTTTACAAAATTCAACTTAATAATCTATTGAAAAAATAACCTTATTTGATCGGAAATTTAAGACTAATCTGAGTTCCTTTCCCGATTTCTGAGTGGATTTGCAAGTGCCCATTTAGTTCGTCTGCACGTTTTTTCAGGTTTTTGAGTCCATTCCTGTTGGATTCCTTGGTAGTATCAAAACCAGAGCCGTTGTCTTGAAATAGCAAATCGAGGTGGTTACCCGATAGGCTACATTTTAGACTAATTTTGGTTGATTGACTATGTTTGAGGGCATTATTAATCAATTCTTTGAGCATGAGATAAAGATTACGCTTGTTATCTAATGACATATTTCTATCCTTCAAGTCATTTGATTCAAACTCATACTGAATGTTTTGAGCCTCTATGAGCTCAGCAGCTTCTTTGTTGATTTTGGTAAAAAGGCTTTCTAAGGAATCGAATTTGGGGTTAATATTCCATATGATATAATCAATGGCTGTTCCTGCTTTTTTGGCCTCCTCGGCTATCATTTGGGCAAAGCCATTGTTTTTTTGATCTCGCGAAAGATTTTGTGTGAGCAAACTACCCAGTATACCAATACTACTCAAAGAAGCCCCTATTTCGTCATGTAGGTCGGAGGAAATACGGTTTCGAATGGCATGGACTTTTTGGATTTGGTTGAGCCTAAATCTGTAAAATGCATAAAATAAACCAAAAATAAAAACCGAAAGTAAAATTCTGAACCATAAGGTCTCGTACCATGCTGGCAGTATTTCGAAGTTTACGATTTTGCTTTTGGTAACCCAACTACCCGAAACTTTAGCATATTGGACTTCCAAAACATAATTTCCTTTGGTTAAATTGGGAAAAACAAATGAGGAATTGCTACCATTTTCAATCCAATTCTTCGACACACCACTGAGTTTGTAACGATATTTTATTTTTTGAGGAGAAACAAAATTGAGTGGAGAGAACGAAAAACTAAGGCTATTATCGACCTTGCTAAATCTCTTATCGGAATTTGGTGCTATAAAAGTGGATTTACCCAAAACAGATACCTTACTCAAAACCAATTTATTATGAACTCTACTTTCACTTAAAACATCAAAATCTACCACCGATATGCCATTTTTATGACCAACCAACATCAGATGATCGTCAACAAAAAAACCATTTGAAATGTCGTTAGAGACTAAACCATCAAAACGTGTGTAACGATTCACTTTACCTTTGGAATCCATTCGAGCCAAACCTTCTTTAGTTCCGATCCAAATTTCCCCATCTTGACCACCCCAGATATTGAAATACTGATAATCTGCTACTAACGCTTGGTATTGTTCAGAACCGAATTTTCCAACAATTTTGCCTTTCACATTTACCTCATTGAATCCTCCATAGGCCGAGAAAAGTAGATTCCCAGCTTTTGAAACTCCGATATTGAGATAATAATCAGAAACAAAATCTCTGTGATTATTATTGTTACTCAATTCCTCGAAGGTTTTGTTCTTCAAGTCATAAAAAGCCATACCAAATCCTTTGGGAATCCATCCAGCAATCCAAATTTTATCCTTGTAAAAATAAACTTTTCTGAATAGGTTTTCTTCAAAAAATGAAGCGTAAGGGAGCTTTAGCCATGGAACCAATTCGCGGTTGTTTTGAAGATTTAAAACCCGAAATGGCTTATTGGGACTAACTAACCACAATCGATTTAAATTATCTAATGTCAAACTGGTAAACATGCCATCGAGTAGTTTCACAACTTTCAAACTTGGTAACACCTTAAACAGACCACGTTCAGCAGCTATGAATATTTGATTCTGCTCTACAAGAATTTCATTTATTTTCCCAGAGTTTTGAAAATCAATTTTATTAAAAGTGCCCAAACTACTATTGTATATCAATAACTCACCAGTATTTAGACCTAACACATAATTTTGCTTAGAAAATTTAGAGATAGTTGAAACAATGGCTTTGTCAGAAACCAACTTCTTAGGCAATGAAATTGACTTAATCACTTGTTTTTCAAAGGATTGCTTAAAAATACCTTCATCAGTCCCCAGCCATATTTCTTGATTTTGGTTGACCAATAGCGAATGAAAATGGAGACTTTGAGAATCCAAATCTTCAAAATAATGAATTGTATTACCTTTCCTATCGTAAGCTTTTAATTGGGAAGGAGTCAAAACTAAAATTTGTGAATCTATTGTAGAAATGGAAATTATTTTCTCTTTTAATCTTATAATTTTTATAAATAAATGTCTGGTAGGCAAATATTTGTAAATCTGCCCATTGCCATCTCCAAGTATAAACTCACCAGATTTTTTGTCAATATAAATGTAGGAAAAGTCATTTTTTGAAGAATATCTAATCCACCTATTCGCAGTATAATCAAACCTACAAAATCCCATGGGACTAATCGACCATAAATTACCACTTTTGTCATTTGCGAAATATCCAATTCTAGGGCTCTGCTGATTTAGATCCACTACCTTAAATATCTTCAGTTTGTGTTCGGATGGCATATAAACTTTCAGATGGTGAAAATCTGTGGACCAGATCCATCCTTTTTTATCGACAAATAATCCTTCAAAATGGTCATTGTCTGGATTTGAATCCTTGAGGTTTGAATTTATAATAGTTTGAAAGAGTCCGTTGGACGTATTGATTTTGAAAAGCCCCCGATTATTACTTAGCCAGATATTATCTTCCGCATCAATATCCATCGCATCAGGCTTGGTCCTTGTGCCAAATATATCGAATCGGTAACCGTCATATCTACTGATCCCAAGATTTGAATGAACCCATAAAAAACCTTTGGAATCCCTTTTTAGGCCTAATATAGCATCAGAAGCCAAGCCATCTTTGGTACTGATATTTTCGAATGATTCCTCTTGAGAATAAGCACCGAAACAGGTTATTAAAAACAAAAAGCAAGAATAGAAAGAATTTTTCAAAAGAAATAAAAGATTTACCAATCAATGTGTAAACATAGAAAATTTATATTTTGGATTTACTAAAAATACAAAAAAAGCAATTCTATTTTAGAATCTTTTTAAATAAGCTTAATTACTATAGCAAGTGGCAACATAGGGTTTAAAGAATTCGTATTAGAGATTAAAAACAGATTAAAACCTATATGACGAGATACGAATTTTTAAAAGCCGCTGGCTTTAGTGGAGCATCTTTGATGGCATTACTTTCCTGTGTAAAAACTGAAGATAGCTATGTGGAAGCATTGGTACAAAACCCAGACGGAACCACAGGAACAACCTCAGCAACTGGCACAACATCGGGAACTGGAACTACTACTGGCACAACTTCTGGTACTGGAACAACAACCAGCACTGGAACGCCCACTACTGTAGCAGCCACCAAAGCCGATAGCTCTGTGTTTGTATCTACAGAGGCTTTGAGTAAAATCTCTGCCAAAATCACCATTGACTTAAAGTCTACAACATACGCCAAATTAAACACCTTGGGTGGATATTTGGTAGTAAGCAACACGTATGTGGTAGCACTTTCAAAAACTGGCAAATATATTGCGGCCACTGTAACTTGTAGCCACGAACCTAAAAAACGAATTGTCTATTCAAACGAAGAATGGTATTGTACAGACCATGGAGCAAGATTTTCTTTGGCAGGTAAAGGATTGAACTCAAATGGTAGCAAAGGATTGACGATTTACAAAACAGCCACAGATGGCAATACACTTGTTATTTACTAAAAATGAAAATATTAGCATTCAAATTTTTAATTCTTTTCTCTGTCGGTTTATCTGCATGGGGAGATAATTTAGAAACGGCTCTATCAGATGCCAAGCAAAATCACAAAATGGTTTTACTGTATTTCTCAGGTTCTGATTGGTGTGGCCCTTGCATAAAACTAAAACAGGAAGTGCTAGAAACTACTGATTTTCAGACATTTTCAAATGAACATTTGAACTTGGTAAGGGCTGATTTTCCAAGAATGAAGAAAAATCAACTTTCCAAAGAACAGACGGCATACAATGAGAAATTGGCCGAAAAATATAATCCAAAAGGAAAATTCCCTTTGACCGTTTTGATCAACTCAGATGGTAAGGTAATCACTGAATGGGATGGTTACCCAAAAGACCTCAACAGCCAATCTCTTAAAAAACAAATACTTACGTACTTTTGAACGAAAAACTTTTTTCTCGAACACTGCGACTGATGGGCAATAGATTTGTGATAACTGTGGCTTCTGCAGACAGTGTTAAAGCTGAATCACTCATTGATGATGCCGTGGCTGAAATTCAAAGAATAGAAAGTTTACTCACTACCTTTTCAGAAAATAGTCAGACCAACCAAATCAACCAGAATGCAGGAATTCAGGCAGTAAAAGTAGAATCGGAAGTATTTGAATTAATAGTACGAGCAAAAAGGATTTCAGAATTAACAGATGGAGCTTTTGACCTCAGCTACGGATCCTTGGACAAACGATTTTGGAATTTCGACAAAACAATGGCTCAACTTCCTGATGCACAAACTGCTAAAGAAAAAGTTAAATTAATTAACTATAAGAACATCATTTTAGATAAAACCTTAGGAACAGTTTTTTTGAAAGAAAAAGGAATGCGGATAGGTTTTGGAGGTATAGGCAAAGGATATGCCGCCGACAAAGCTGCTCAATTGCTTAGAAACAAAGGCGTTACAAGTGGAATTGTTAATGCAAGTGGCGACCTTATAACTTGGGGAAATCAACCAAATGGAAATCCTTGGACCATTTCGCTCGCTCATCCAGACCTTCCAACAGAAGCGTTCTCAAAAATGAACATCAGCAATTTGGCAGTGGCTACTTCTGGAAATTATGAGAAATTTGTAATGATTGATGGTAAAAAATATTCTCACACCATTAATCCTAAAACTGGTTATCCAATTTCAGGAATAAAAAGTGTGAGTATCATTTGTCCAATAGCTGAACTGGCAGATGCATTAGCCACACCCGTGACCATTATGGGTGTAGAAGCTGGATTAAATCTAATTAATCAATTAAATGGCGTGGAGGGCATAATCATAGATGACCAAAACCATGTTTATAAATCAGACAATATTAAAATTGACTAAAATGTATAAAATACTTTCAATTTTTGGCCTATGCTTATTTTTCAACTCTTGTGTGAGTGTGAAAGAATATCAGAAAAGCAGAATAAACGACTCAGAAATGGAATTGGCCAACCGAAAAGTGGAGAAATTTGAAACCAACTTTTATCTCTATCGAGAGGGAGCTGCAGGTGCCAATGGTGGTAAAAGCGGTGGAGGATGTGGCTGTAATTGAACACGAAACACTTAAATATCCACTTGTTAAATAATCAAAAAAACAGATGAAGAAAGTAATTATAAGTATTGGAATTTATTGCAGTATTGTTTTTTGTGCTAATGCTCAAACCACAAAGCCTCAACTCAAATTAGCGGAGACCAAAAAAGAAAAAACAGGTCTGCGAAGTTTAAAAATTGACGAAGTAAACTTGGTAAGTTCTTACTATACCCAAACTGGCAACAATTCAGCCATTACTGGCGGAATTGGCACTGAAAAACTTTGGGATGCCGCCAATTCATTAGACCTTAAGCTTTCATTTACGGATAAAAAACTAAGAACCCATGCCGTTGTTCTGGATGGTTCAATGGATTATTATTCTTCTGCCTCTTCAGACATGATTGATTCACGTTCATTGTCATCTGCCTCTATGACTGACCTCCATTTTTATCCATCGATTGCATGGAGTAGAAAAGACGAAACTAAGCATAGCAATTTCGGCTTAAGTGCCGCTTATTCTACCGAATGGGATTATGAGTCTTATGGCGGAAATATTAGCTACAGCAAAAGCTCAAAAGACAACAACACTGAGTTAAGTCTAAAGGCTGGAGCATTTTTTGACAAATGGATGGCTATATTACCAAATGAACTTCGCCCGATTGGATATCCATCAGGTGGCGATGACGACCAAAATGGCATAGCATTCAAAAACAGGAATTCCTATAATGTTTCTATTGGTGTTTCGAGGGTAGTTTCCAAGCGATTACAAATGATGCTAACAGTAGAACCTGCTTTTCAAGAAGGATTATTAAGTACGCCTTTCCATAGGGTTTATTTTACAGACAATACCCTAAAAGTAGAGAAATTACCTGGTCAAAGAGCAAAATTACCGATGAGCGTTAGAGCCAACTATTTCATGGGTGACCGGGTGATTTTCAGAACTTTTTATAGATATTATATGGATTCATGGGGAATGACCGCACATACTGTCAGTGCAGAAACTTCCGTAAAAATCAACTCTTTTTTGTCCATTACACCACATTACAGGTTCAATAGCCAAACTGCTGTTAAATATTTTGCTGCCTACCAAAAACATACTTTGTCAGAACAATATTATACAAGTGACTACGACATTTCAGGCTTCAACAGTGCGTTTTGGGGAGCTGGATTAAGAATAGCCCCTCCAGGAGGCATCCTGGGCAACCGTTGGTGGAATTCTTTAGAAATCAGGTACGGACATTATAATCGTACCAATGGAATGGTGTCGCATATTGTTTCTTTGAGTACCAAGATTAAGTAGTTTGGTGATTGATTACAGGTTTATTGGTTGAATAGTTATTAGTTAACTGGTGACTAGGTTACTGGTTGACTGGTTATTGGACACTGAGCGAAGCCGAAGTGGGTTATTGGAAATTCCGGCCACTGAGCACAATGATATTCAGATGATAATCTGAATGAAATTGCGATCGATAGATCTCGATGTGGGTTGACTGCTTGTTCGGTTAATGATTGATTGGTATTAGAACACTGAAAGGTTGTGAGGTGTGTTTGTGGGTGACTTATAGATAGTTGACTAGCTTTAAAGAAATTGGAAACTTATTGTTTTCCAATTTGGTGTTTTTCTCAGGTCCAACTATCGTCTAACCGCTCTTTTGATTTGCCAAATCCATCATATTCAGTTCCGACTATTGTTTGACCGTTGTGGTTTTATAACCAGTTAACAATACACCAGTAACTAATTCACTAATAACCAGTTACCAACAAACTAGCTACCTATCTGTCTTTTATCAACTATTTCTCTGAATGCTTTTTTATAGGTATCCGAAATCGGAATAGTACTTTTATTGATAACCAATCTATCTTTTTCGATTTCTTCAATAGCAGCGAGAGCAATTATAAAACTGTTGTGAACCCGCACAAATCTATCACTTGGTAGAGATGCTTCGAGCGATTTCATGGTTTGCAATGAAATTATTTTCCTATTTGGTGTATAAATACAAACATAATCTTTCAAACCCTCAATGTATAAAATATCCGAAAGGTTGATTTTTATAAGTTTAGTACCATCTTTTACAAATATATAATCCACAGGTGGTACTGTTTGCATTTCTTGTATATGCACTTGTGTGCCTGCTGCGGAGTTATTTCCGTCCAATCTCGCAATTCCCTTTTCTACTGCTTTTAAAAAACGCTCAAAACTAATAGGCTTTAGCAAATAATCATACACTTCAAGTTCATAACCTTCCAAAGCATACTCAGAATAGGCTGTAGTTAAAATTATTAGCGGCTTGGATTTGAGTAACTTAAGCAAAGTAATCCCTGTAACTTCAGGCATCTGAATATCAGAAAAAAGGACATCCACAGGATTTTCTCTTAAATATTCTAAGGCATCTAGGGCATTAGAAAAAGCATGTTTTAGTTGTAAGCGTGGCACTTTAGAGATATATGCCGAAAGCAAATTACGGGCTAGAGGCTCATCTTCAACAATTATGCAACTATATGGGGTCATTTTTAAAGGTCGATTTTCAGGGAAACTTCATAAGTTTGGTCGGTTTCGCTTTGCTCCATTCTGAATCTGTCTGGGTAGCTCAATTCCAACCTGCGTTTCACATTTTGGAGGCCAATTCCTGACTTTTCCAAAATAGAATCCTTAGGCAATTTACTGTTTTTGACCTTATAAACAATACTTTTTGCGAGTATTTCCACTGATAACTGCACATAAGAACCCTTGAAATTGTTACTTACCCCATGTTTAAATGCGTTTTCTAAAAACGTAATTAATATCAAAGGCACTATCTGTACAGTTTTCGGATTACCGATAACTTCAAAACTAACCGGAACTTGGTTATCTAGTCTCAGTTTCTCTAGGCTAATATAATTCTCCATATAGGCCAGTTCTTTCTCTAATGAAACCAATGGATGGTTAGATTCATAGAGCATGTAACGCATCATTTGTGAGAGTTTTTCGATTACTTCTGTGGTATTAGGTGAGTTAACGGTAGCCAAATAATAAAGATTATTGAGCGTATTAAAGAGAAAATGAGGATTAATCTGAGCCTTAAGGAACCTGAGTTCAGAAACTAATTTTTCATTCTCCACTTCTTTCTTCTTAGACTCTAATGCAAACCAATCCTCCACAAACTTCAGCATACCTACGAAAATGGCAATAAATAGCGTAATGACCGTATGCTGAAATATAAACTTGCCAGTGTTCATAAAACCTTTACCTTGCTCAATAAACTCTGAATAAAGAAAACGCTTAAAGGAAATATGCAGAAAAACAACAATAACAAAAGGCACAAAAAACTCTAGCAGATACCTCCAAATGTTCTTATGTTTCAGAAATCTCGGTAGCCAAATGAAATAATTGAGGTAACTGACCGCACCCATAAACAAGACGTGCGTCAGAGCATCAACTAATGCTCTTCCAATATTAATATCGTCTTTGTGTCTGAAAAAAGTAATCTGATAAAAGAAAAAAGAGAAATAAAGACACCAAAAAGATAGGTGCATTACTAAGACTCTTTTGTTCGAAAATATGGTTTTTGTTTGCATTTATTCCTTTAATAACCTTCAATATTACGTTGATTTTTAATTATTTATGACCAAAAAATACCCTTATTATACGTTTTACATGAATTTCTCTATGAATAGGCCAATTGGGTCGAAGAATGCCTATTTATACCAAAAAAGACCAAAAACTTGGAAAACATAGAGGATTGTCGAATTAATACAGCCTTTTGTCTATTAGGCAATATTTTTACTAAACTTCCTGCCTTAATTTGTGTCATAATTCCACAAAAAAACAATAGAACATTAAAAAAAATATCAAAATGAAAAAGATTTTATTAACATTACTAATTGGCCTTGGATTCAATGCTACGTTTGCACAATGGGGCCCTCCAGGTGGAGGTGGAGGAATGGGACGACCAGGTGGAGGCGAAAATGGAAGGCCTTCTGGAAATACCCAGAAACCAGCGACCCTTGACCTTGAAGCCAATGTACCAAAAGGAAATTCTAAAATCTCAGGTAATGTGGTGGATGATGCACTTACTACAGCAGTTGAATTTGCAAATATTGCTTTGATTGACATCACTACTAAAAAACCTATTGACGGCACAATGGCTGACGAAAAAGGTTTTTTCTCTATGAAAAGAGTAGCCGCAGGCACTTATAATGTGCAGGTTTCTTTTATTGGTTTTGAAAATAAAATTATTGAAAAAGTAGTAGTTGAAAAAGGCAAAGACGTAGAGTTGGGGGTTATTAAACTAAAGCAAAGTGCCAAACAACTAGATGAACTTGTGGTCAGCGGACAAGCTGCCATGATTGAAGAAAAAGTGGACAGATTGGTTTACAACGCCGAAAAGGATCTTTCAGCCAAAGGTGGTGATGCTTCTGATATCCTTAAGAATGTTCCCATGCTAAGCGTAGACTTAGAAGGCAACGTTTCGCTAAGAGGTAGCGAAAATATCAGAGTCTTGATTAACAATAAACCATCTACGATTGTAGCCAGCAGTATTGCAGATGCCTTAAAAATGATTCCTGCAGACATTATCAAAAGTGTGGAAGTTATTACTTCTCCATCTGCCAAATACGACGCTGAAGGCTCGGCTGGTATTATCAACATCATCACTAAGAAATCTTCTTTACAAGGACTAAATTTAAATATCGACTCGGGCGTAGGCTTGAGAGGATCAAATCTTGGATTAAACGGAAACTTCCGTAAAGGCAAATTGGGTATCACATTGGGTGGATTCGGAAGAGCTTTTTACAATAAATCAGCGGGAGAAACTACGCAGTTGCTTAAAAGCACTGGCGTAAGCACAGAACAAAACCAAGAAGGTAATCATTTCGGAATGTTTGGTAGATATAATATCGGTTTAGATTACGAATTGGCAAAAAACCAATCTTTGTCAGGGACATTAGCCTTTGGGTTGCGTAGTTTTGATAGAGACCAAATTTTGAATTCTTCTAGCTTTTTAAATGGTTCTTTACTAAATTCATCCATTAGAGATATATCTTCAATTGATAGATCAAACTCTATGGACGCAAACGTTGACTATATCAGAACTTTCAAACCAGGACAAGAATGGTCAGTTTCTACGCAGTTTAGTCAAAACAAACTTATCAATAACTTCGATTCTGACCTTTTGAATATTTCTAACGAAATTTTAAGCAGACAGAAAAACATCAACGATAACTTAAATACTGAGATTACAGTTCAATCTGATTATGTGAGTCCAATTGGTAAAAAACAACAAATAGAATTCGGAGCTAAAGGAGTATTTAGAACGGTAGAGAGTGAGTTTGAATATCTTTTAGCCAACCCAACAGGAAGTTTCAGCAGCGATGCTAGAAATCCATCTGGTTACCTAAACTACTCCCAAAACGTCATGGCAGCCTATGCTTCTTATTTATTCTCAACGAAAAAGAAGTTTAACTTTAAACTTGGGGCACGATACGAATATACTGAAATCTCAGCAGATGACTCTAGAGGAAACATAGAAATCCCTGCTTACTCTAACTTGGTACCTAGTATCAATGTCTCTAAAACTATAAAAGCATCAACTTATAAATTGGGATACAATAGAAGGATACAAAGACCTGGATTACAACAACTTAACCCTAACGTTAACTTGGTAAATCCGCTAAACATAAGCTATGGTAACGCCAGTCTTAATCCAGAATTAACTGATAACGTGGAGTTTAGTTTAAGTAAAAGCATTAAAAAATCGTACTTGACAATTTCTTTATTTGCCCGTCAATCTAATAATTCTATAACGCGAGTAAGTTTCGCTTCAGATTCTATCCCTGGTGCTATAATTACTACCTTTGAGAACATCGGTAAAGAGCAAACTTTGGGAACCAACGTATTTGGAAATGTAATTTTATCATCAAACTGGACCCTTAATGGTGGTATAGATGTGTATTACAGATATTTAGAAGGATTTCAGACAGGTTTAACTGGCATCTCAGAAAAAGTTAGTAATGACGGCATCATATTGAGTGGTAGATTGATGACCAATCTTAAATTGAAAAAAGGTTGGGCTATGCAAGCTGGTGGTGGCATGAGAGGCAACAACATTAACCTTCAAGGTACACAAGGAGGAATGGGTATGTACTCTTTAGGCATCAGAAAAGATTTTGGCAAAAAAGCCAGTTTTGGAATGGCCGCAGAAAACTTCTTTGGTGGAATGGTCATGAGAAACTCTACTGATACGCCAGTGATTTCCCAAAAATCGGTAAATTACATGTACAATTCGAACATAAAAGCTACGTTTAGTTACAAAATTGGCAACATGAGGTTTGTGGCCGAGAAGAAAAAAGTAAAAAATGACGACGTGAAAAGCGGAGGAGAGGAGAACTAATTGAGATAATAGCTGGTTTCGAACAATACGAAACTGGCTAATTTTTTAAAATCCTACGTTTCGCAACCATTTAAAATAAAAACCGTATTCGTATTTAAACAATTATAATTTCTAATCTAAAATTTATTTTCAAAATGAAAAAAATCAGTCTTTTGGCAATCGCACTTTTTATGACTATTGCCGTTTCAGCTCAAAAATGGACACTAGACAAAGCACACTCAAAATTGACTTTCACAGTGACTCACCTTTTGATGTCAGAAGTTGACGGTGTTTTCAAATCTTTTGACGCCAGCATCACTTCTTCAAAAGAAGATTTTTCTGACGCAACATTTGAGCTTACAGCTGACATGACCAAGGTAACAACCAACAACGATATGCGTGATGGTCACTTACAAAAAGAAGATATTTTTAATACAGCTGCATTTCCAACAATGACTTTCAAAAGCACAGGAATCAAAAGCACAGGTGGAAATAAATATGCTCTTTCTGGAAATTTAACTATGAAAGGTGTTACTAAACCAGTAACATTGAATTTGACAAAATTAGGAACAGGAACTAACCGTCAAGGTAAGAAATTGGTAGGTTTTAAAGTAACTGGAACTATCAAAAGAACAGACTTTGGAGTAGGTGCTATGCCAGCTGCTGTAGTTGCTGAAGATGTAGAATTGACCGCTAGTGGTGAGTTCGCTTTGAATTAAGGTTGAGGTAAAAATGAATAAATGAAAAAAGGCGGTTTCTCGAAAGAGAAGCTGCTTTTTTTTGCAAAAAAATTATTCAAGTAAGAATATTTGCTGACTACTCCCTACATGCTTATTTTTGATAAAAAGAAAGTGTTTTATGGCTGGTCTTAGCCTCAAAAATTTTAAAAAGTATTTTGCAGACGACATAAAACTTTGGGCTGCACAATGCACAATTAGAGAATGTGATGAGGAATCTAAAGGGCATTTTGTGTCATTTGTTGACCAAGGTGACCAATCATTTGACGTTAGTCTAAGCATAAATCCAAACCAAGAGATAATTTCAAGCAATTGCGAATGTCCAAAAGGCGAGACACTGTGCCAGCATAAATTTGCTTTGATGCAGCATTTGGTCGGAAACGAAAAAATAATCGCACCGAAACTTACAAAAAACAAAATATCTCCACTCGACAAGATTTTCTCTGAACTTAGCCACAACGACCTGAAAACATGGCTCATGAATGTTTTTGAGCAAGACAAAGCACTTCAGATAGAATTTATTCAGGAATTCTCGAAAGATGAAAATAAATTTTGGAAATTACCAGCTCTAGAAAAAAAACTAAAAGAGCTGCTGAAAGCAGTCGTAGGGTCTAAAAGAAACGTAGAAGGTACAGATTTTAAGAAAGCCATGGCTTTGTGGGAGAGTTTTGCGATGAATCACATAAAATTATACCTCAAAAATCCAACCCTATATATCCATTTTGAACAGCTTGACATACTTTATAAAGCTATGTCCAAACAAGTTTCTGTGCACTATTCCTTAAATTCCGCGAGCTATGTCAATATTCAGAAAAAAATAGAAACAAAAATTGCTGAATATTTTAATGAGGAACTTTCAAAGGAAGACTTTAAATTGGCCGTTATGCTGCTAGCTAATAATTTGCTAGCATCTCATGGATTTGATGCCAACCTGCTAAAAATCCTCTGGGGAATATTTGAAAAAGCGAATGAAAATGGCAAATTGCATATCTTAGAACTTTTGATAGAACGATATACGAGTTTTCATAGCGACACCAAATTTGGCGATAAATACTTCACACAAGTAGTTTGGGCGATGATTGAAACTACCGATACTTTTGAAAAATACGGAGAACAGCTATTGCCAATAAATCAAAGCAGCGATTTCAACTCAGAATTTATTGAAAAACTGATAAATAGCAACAAGCTGGAAAAAGCGATAGACCTTTGTAACAAGATAATTAGAAACAACTATTACCCTGACTATAATTTCCCGTATTGGGTTTTTCTAAAGAAACTTTATACTGCTACCAAACAACCCGAGAAATCTATCGAAATAAAAAAACAGCTCATCCCTTTTACGGGAAATTTTGAGGATTTCTTAGAAGTGTATGAAGCCATGACCGATGAAAACGAAAAACGAAGTTATAGAATTAACCTCCTCACCAAATTTCGGACAAACGCCCAAAGAGACAAGTTTTCAAGTACAGATTTATTCTGTATTAAATTGGCTGGTTATGAGAAAAATTACACCAAGTTGATTGATTACCTTCAACAATATCAACTCATACAATATTTTGTACCCTATTTAGAAGAAATGTTAAAACAGAATAAAAAAAAGACATTTTTAAATATCATTAACCATTTTAAATATCCACCAAGTGGGGCAAGTAACCACATTATGAATAGCGAAAAAGAAAGTTACTTAGCTGTTTACCAAATTCTTAGTGAATTTTTCCCTGAAGATGAGCTTTTTGTACTCCTTCGTCAATATCTCCCATTTTCACAAAAAGTCGCTGAGGGTTCTTTGGTGAATTTTATCTCCAAAAACCTGATTTAATTTTAATTACAGCCACCCACCTCCGCTCTAAATATCGTACCTTGTTCTGCCACAAAACCTTCTTTTAGTTCTATTGCACGTGCCGTATAAGTTGCCCGAGTTCCAGAGCCCGTTACCCAGTTGCTGGCTGTAATCTTCCCTCCCACTCCGCTAGCAGCTACTTTCGTTACTGTGCCTGTTGTAATATCGTGTGTGGGATGAATAAGCTCGACCGTGGGGGCACAAGGATTGGGAATAATAGTGACAGGTTTCGAATTATTGCTAAACAAAATACAGCTCCCCAAGCCGTAGGCTTGCTCGATAGTTTTTCCAGTTAAAGTATTGGTATTAAACCCATTGGCATACATTAAACCATAAATTTTGTAAGTCCCAGCCGCTGTATTTGTAAAGTTAGAAGAAGGTGAAACGTCTTCTATAAGATTATTACTTTGGTTAACTGCTGCGTAGGTGTAAGAGTAGCCGGATGGCATATTTTGAATCTCAAGAAAATCACCCGGACCACTTAAATTTAATGTAATTGAAGTGTTTGAACTATTTAAATCATAAAGTAATGCATAATAAGTTGTGCAAGAATTCAAATTAATTGTTCTTGATGAAAACCAGCCAATTGCTGCATAAGAGTTACCACCATAAAATGTTGTATTACAATTAAAGGAAGAGTTTGATGTAAATATGCTATATACAGCAAATCCTTGAAAATTTAATGAAATTGAGTAATTACCTGTTTCAGAAACTTGAAATGGTACTAATACTGCTTTTTCGTTACCCCACTCAGATGTTTGACAAGTTGAAAATGTATTATCAGTATAGTTAATAACAGGATATGTCCCTATACCCACTGTCGAATAAGCTTTGGAGTTCCCAAGTACTTTGTTAGCAACTATCTGGCTCATACTCAAGTTTAAAGAGGCATTACCAGCCATTGCACTAACAGGGGTTTCCGTACAGACTATAGAGGATTTTACCAAACACGATGAAGTAATGCTAAAATTCACATCTGAGGCATCAAAAAACTCAGCTGTAGAACTGTTATTACTTGCAACAATTATTCTAGCTAAAGTAGAATTGGGCACATTGGATGGAATAACAACAGACTCGCTACCATCATTGGAAGTTGACGAAGACAAAATAAATGGAAATGATCCTCCTCCATCAATAGAGAGAAGAATTTTAACATTTGGACTCAGAGAATTGGTACTGTTTACAGCCCAAGTTACTGTATGTGATGCACCAGCGGCTATAATTATTGATGTATTAGGCGAAGTAACAGATAAAGGACCTTTTGCGGCATCAACGGTTATAGCTACTGCTGCACAATGCACGCCTCCTCCGCCATTTTTATTATCTCTAGCAGTTAACCTAAAATTCAAAGTTCGGCTCACATTGGATAAATCTTCCCCTTCTCTATCTACTGGGTTATTGCTATTATTCAAAACAAAGGCCATATTTGGAAATGTCCTTTCGCCGGTTGAGGACTGTTTACTACGAAACAATGGAGCGGTAGAACTGTTTACTGCGTTGATGCCTAGGCTATTGGCTATGTGGCCTAGTCTGGCAGTATCAGAGACCACTGCCAAATCGTATTGCTCCCAAGTATAACTGAGAGCATCGTTGTTGGCATCTGTTGCTGTCCCTTTTAGTTTAAACGGGGTATTTTTGGGAATAGAAAAAGCCGTACCTGCATTCACAACAGGTGCAACGTTTCCTGTAGCGGAAGAAGTACCACAAGTGCCCCCATCTCCAGATAAATTTGAAACAATATAAGCAGACATTCTTTCTAAAGAATTGCTGTGAAAATATCCAGTTTCAGAGCCAGTGAGATTAAAAGTAGAAAGACAAGTCCCAAAATATGACATAATGGTACTTCCACTACCTGGTTCGAAGGCCGTACCATTGTCCCTATTTCCTACACTACAGTTACCTGTTCCAGTTCCATTAAAAGTATGCGGTGCATCAAATTGGTGCCCAAGCTCATGAGCAAAAAGCAGAATACTATTCGCAGTTGTGCTACCAGACCAACCTCTCCCTTTATTGGTCGAATTACAAACAACACCTAAACCAGCAACACCACCACCAGAATTGTGTAGACAATGTCCCAAATCATAATTAGCATTTCCAAATCGAGAATCTATCTCTGTTCTAACTGCGGTAAGATTTTGATAATATCCACCAACACCATTCACTGAATAAGTATCTTCAGTTTTTCTATAAAAAAAATTGCCACTTGCAGGATTATTAGGCGACACCAAAGTCATTCTTACTGCCACTTCTTTTTCATAGAGTGCATTCATATTGTTGACAATCGCCACTATTTCAGCATTTACACCTGCATCGTTAACATAATCTGCGTAAAACTCATTGGTTACTATTAAAGCCAATTTATAGATTTTGAGCGAACTGCCGTAGCTATAATTCGAAATACCCCGTTTCTCGGCTATTCTACCATTTTTAATTTGTTCTTCAATATTATGGCACAACTCTGAGCTTTTTTTTTGGACAAAAACTTGATATTCATTACTCAATAATGAACCAGTAACTTTTTCCAGAATGATAGTTTGTCCATTTTCGATAACACTCGCCATTAGTTTTTCTTTGGTGAGCGTCACTCTGCAAGTAACTAAAGCATCACCAACTTTCACACCATAATAAGTCCTGATATCAGTCTTTGAATTCTCTGGGACTATTAGGTATTCCACCATTTTAAAATCTGCAAACCTACCATCTAATAAGGGAAGACTGATGATGGTCTCTGAATTTGACAAATTACCTAAACCTGATGTTTTCTCAGTTCTTGATTGCTGAAGTTTTTGAGAGAGATTTGAAAAGTTAAGTTGAACTTTTTGCTTGATTTCTTGTGAAATTGACACAAAATAACACAGCATCAATGTGATACTGTACATCGTTTTCTTCATTAGTTCCTTTTGGGTTAGAGCCTACAGTTAATAGTGCCCGAAAAATACGATATTTGATTTTAAAAAAATAATTTTAGCAATTTTTTTGTGTCCAATAAACACTTAATTAGAAAGGAAAAGGACCAAACTATTTGATTTTTTCTAGTTTTACGACCACACTTTTACTAGCTGGTGTTTGGCTACCATCCGCTTTGGCGTGTAAAGGAACCAACACATTGGCTTCAGGAAAATAGGTGGCCAAACAACCCATTGGAATATTATAAGGAACAACCAAAAAACATTCCGCAATGCGTTTTATGCCGCCAAATTCGTTAATAATATCCACTTTTTCGTAGTTTTCAAATCCAGCTTTAAACATGTCTTTTGGATTCATAAATACAATTCTTCGCTCATTATAAATCCCCCTATATCTATCATTTAACCCATAAACCGTTGTATTAAACTGGTCGTGACTTCTAATGGTCATCATTAAATATTCATTAGGTTTTACAGAAAGCTTCTCCCAAATATTTACCGTGAATTTGGCTTTTCCTGATGAGGTTTTAAACTTTCCCTCTCTTGGAGCATTGGGCAAATAAAACCCTCCGTCTTGAGTTACTTTTTCCTCAAAATTTTTAAATCCTTCAATGGTTTTGGCAATGTCTTCACGTATCAAAGTATAATTTTCGATATAAGCCAACCAATTCATATCATGCTTATTTCCCAATACTTTATGGGCCAAATGTGCAACAATAGCGGGTTCAGACATCATGTCTTCTGACAAAGGATTTAGCACACCTTGTGATTTTTGCACCACACCCATCGAATTTTCGGTGGTCACAAACTGCTCACCAGATTTTTGAAAATCTTTGTCGGTACGTCCTAAACACGGCAAAATCAAGGCAGTTTTGCCATGAATCAAATGGCTGCGGTTGAGTTTTGTAGAAACCTGCACCGTTAAACTGCAGTTTTTCATGGCTTGGGCTGTATACTCAGTATCGGGTGAAGCCGAAAGGAAATTGCCCCCCAAGGCAAAAAACACTTTGGCCTTTTTTTCATACATGGCCTCAATGGCCTCTACCACATCATATCCATGTTGCTGAGGTGGCGTAAATCCAAAATTCTTTTCAATCGCCTCATTAAATGCTGCAGAAGGTTTGTGCATAATGCCAACGGTGCGGTCGCCCTGCACATTGCTATGCCCACGCACAGGACACGTACCCGCACCTTCTTTTCCGATAGATCCCCTCAAAAGCAATAGATTCACGACTTCCTGAATGGTGGCCACCGAGTTTTTGTGTTGGGTAAGTCCCATCGCCCAGCAAACTATAATTTTAGAATTTTCGGCCAACAAATTGACTAACTCATCAAATTGTCCCAATGAAATACCTGCATCTTCAAGCAAACTTTCGATATCAACAGTTTCAAATTGTTTAAGAAAATCACTATAGCCATCTGTATTCTTTTGTATAAAATCAAAATCAATAGCCTCTAAATCAATCAGTTTCTTACCTACGGCCTTAAGTAATGCCAGATCGCCATTGATTCTAATTTGTAAATACAAATCTGTCAAAGTCGCTCCTTGTCCAAACAAGCCTTGCATGGTTTGAGGGTTTTTAAATCCCAAAAGACCAGTTTCAAACAATGGGTTAATAGCTACTATTTTGGCCCCATTTTTCTTGGCTTTTTCTAGGGTGGTGAGCATTCTAGGGTGATTTGTCCCTGGATTCTGTCCCATTATAACAATTACCTCTGCCTTTTCAAAATCATCTAATGTCACAGAACCTTTACCCAAACCCAATGTTTCTGTCAAAGCCACACCACTGGACTCATGGCACATGTTGGAGCAGTCTGGCAGATTATTGGTTCCAAAAGCCCTGATAAACAATTGATAAAGAAATGCGGCTTCATTGCTTGATCGCCCGGAGGTATAAAAAATAGCCTCATCTGGGCTTTTGAGATCATTTAATTCTTTGGATATTAACTCAAAAGCACCCTCCCAAGTGATCTTTTCATAATGGCTTTGACCTTCTCTTATTACCATGGGATGCGTCAATCGACCCTGTTGTCCCAGCCAGTAATCCGACTTTGAGGCCATTTCGGCTACCGAATATCTCTGAAAAAAAACAGGTGTGGCCTTGAGCGTTGTGGCTTCATCAGCAATGGCTTTGGCTCCATTTTCGCAATATTCACCCAATCCTGACCTGTGGTCGTCTGGGTCAGGCCAGGCACAACTTGGACAGTCCACACCGCCTTTTTGGTTAAGATTAAAGAGTGTTTTTAAACCTCTGGCCACCGGCATAGCACCAAAAACATGTTTTATACTTGATGAGATGGCAGGCCAACCCGCAGCAATTGAAGAATTCTTACTCATCTGTTTTAAGCCGGTAAAGTCTTTGGGTGGCTGAGCTGAAGACATATTTTAAGGTATTTGCACCAAAAATAAGCTTTTGTTTTGAAAAAATACATGCTTCTGTTGAGATAAGAATTTCAGAATAAAGCATTCGTTGAATGGCACGCAGATGAAACGGATCAATCGAACACAGATTTACACGAATTTTAAAAAATATTCTTGATAGGCAGCCCTACTTCAATCTTCACGAAAACGATGGCACACGGATGACGTTAATTACAAAAAATATCCGTAAAAATCAGCGTTATTTAAATATCTGCGTAATCAGCGTACCAATATTCAAAATATTTTTGAAAAAAAACTAACAAAATAGTTGCAAAACTAAAATAATAGTTTTATGTTTGATTAAACAAACTATCTAGTGATGAATTTAAAAGAATTGACCAAAGCTGAAGAGGAAATAATGCAAGTATTGTGGCAACAAGGAAGTGCCTTTGTAAAGGACGTTTTAGAAGTGTTACCTGAGCCAAAACCCGCCTATAATACCGTTTCTACCATCATCAGAATACTTGAAACCAAGGGATTCGTAAAACATATTGCCTATGGAAAAACCCACCAGTATTATCCAGCAGTGACCAAAGAAGACTACAGGGCGTTTGTCACCAACAAGCTAAGAGCTGGTTATTTCGACAACTCCGCCCGTGCTATGATGTCGTTTTTTATGGAAAACGAACAAATAGACCTCAAAGAAGCTGATGAAATTTTGAAAATGATTGAAGAAATGAAAAAACGGCAATAATTATGGAAAAGCTAATCCCGTTCGTCCAAATCAACTTATTTTTGGTGGTATTTTATGCCATTTACTGGTTATTTCTCCGCAAAGAAACCTTCCATCAGGTCAACAGATTTTATCTGATTGGCAGCAGTATCATTTCGGTGTTACTACCATTTGCCAATCTCAGCTCTGTAAAAACCTGGGCTTTAGCGGGTCAAATTCAAAGCTTAATTTACGAATACGACCTTCCTGAACTGGTGGTTTCTCAAAACACCGAGCACAAACTCAACTGGGTGTTGATTATCAGTATTCTGTACCTTACTATAGTCGCTTTTTTATTTTTAAAGTTGGCCTTTGGAGTGGCAAGAGCTTATGCCATTATTCAGTCACCGAGTTTTAACGAAAGCAATGCCTTTTCGTTTTTTGGGATTATCAAAATCGACAAAAAACTACCCCATTTCCGTACAATTCGGGCACATGAACGGGTGCATACCCTTCAATTGCATTTCCTCGATTTGTTCTTCTTTGAGCTGCTTACCATGGTATTTTGGTGCAATCCGGTCGTTTATCTTTACAGAGCCACTATCAAAAACCTCCATGAGTTTTTGGCCGACGAAGAAGCCAGCCGCACTTTGCCCACGGTGGCAGATTATGCTACACTCTTGCTCAGCAAACAATTCAAAATTGCACCTGAACATCTTTTTGTGCAACAATTCCATAAAAAATCGACGCTAAAAATCAGAATTCAGATGCTTTTGAAAGGAAAATCTAACAATTGGGCGATTTTGAAATATGGCGTGGTGGCCCCTATCCTATTCATGGCCGTAATGGTCAGCTCGGTATCATGCTCTGATAATTCGGTAAATGAACCTGTTGAGATTGATATTTTAAAAGAAGAAAAAGTTGGAATACCACCGCCTCCGCCACCAGCACCACCAATTGATGTAGCCGATGCTGCGTTGAAGATACAGAAAAGAGAGATTTTTACAGCGGTGGAGCAGAACCCAGAATTTGTTGGTGGACAAGCTAAAATGTATCAGTATCTCGGTGAAAATATAAAATACCCTGCAGCAGCTCAAAGAGCGAATATATCGGGTAGAGTTTTTGTGAAATTTGTGGTTGAAGACGATGGATCTATTGGCGACGTTAACGTGATGAAAGGAATTGGTTTTGGCTGTGATGAAGAAGCAATAAGAGTTGTTAAAAGCATGCCTCGCTGGAAACCTGGTGTGCAAAACGGGAAAAATGTAAGGGTATACTACAACATGCCTATTGTTTACAGACTCGACTGATATAAAAATGAAATTCAATGACTATTTTACTCATAACAAAAATTAGTTTCCTTATTTTCAGTTCCATCCCCTTGAACAAATTATATATAGAAAAACACAATACTCAATATAATGTAGCATCAGCCGACACACTCAAAAATCCCAAAGACCACCCCAATGATATAATTTTTATAGGGGTGGACAAAAGGCCAGAATATATCGGCGGGCAAAAAGAAATGTATAAATTCATATCTGAGTATATCAACGAGGCCGTAGCCACCAAAAAAGGAAAGGTAAACTTAAGATTTGTAATAGAAAAAGACGGCTCCATCGGCGATGTAGAAATTTTACGAAGTTTATGCCCAACATGCGATGAAGAAGCCAAAAGAGTCATAAAACTAATGCCAAAATGGAAACCGGGGCAAGTAAACTACAGAAATGCACGTTGTTATTACCACATGCCTATTGTGTTTAAATAAAAAAGCAGATTAGAAGTTTTGATGTTTCTAATCTGCTCAAAATAAAATCTTCAAAAAATAAAATCAACTAGATTTCTTCGTAAACTTCGTCAAAATCACTATCTGCGTGCCGTTTACTTTGCCTTCTATGTGTTCGGGATTGTCATCTACCAATCTGATATTTCTTACCGCCGTTCCACGTTTGGCAGTAAATGTGGTGCCTTTTACGTTGAGGTCTTTGGTCAAAACTACCGTGTCGCCATCGGCCAATAATGCTCCGTTGCTGTCTTTATGAACAGGGTCGCCCTCACCTTCGGGTTGATCAGCACCTGCTTGTGCCCAAGCCAAAATTTCCTCGTCGAGATAAAGCATATCCAATAAATCACCCGGCCAACCTTCAGATTTTAATCTATCCAACATTCTCCAAGCCAAAACTTTTACGGCCGGCACTTCGCTCCACATGCTGTCGTTCAGGCATCTCCAAAAGTTGGCATCTGTGGCGTTTTTGTCCACTATTTGCTCTATACAATTTTCGCTGATGTAAGCAAAAGAATCGTTGGAGTCGTTTGGAGCGTGGCTCACTTCATAAATCTGTAGGTTGTCTGATGTTCCAGACAATTCACATACGCCACCGCTACGTTCAATAATTTCTTTTTCGTTCATTCTTTATTTAATAATGCTCCGCAATTTACGCCTTTTATAATTAAGAAGAATTCTAAAAACATAAACCACTTATAAAGAAATACTTAAATAAACTTACTTTTCTGTGTTGTATATTGAACAAAAAAATCCGTGAAAATCAGCGTTGCTTGTTCCGATAGCTATCGGAACGTCATCAGCGTGCCAATAAACTACAATGCTTAATTAAACAAAGGCATTTTATGAATCAAATACAATTTAGCACAGGCCCGAGCATCCGAAAGGGCATTGTGGTGGTCCAGCGGAATATCGTATCTGGCACAACAGGCGGCTAGATTCACTTTAAAATTACCTTTTTTCCTAAAAATCTTCACTGTACACTCCCAGCGAGATTTTATCTGAAGATCAGAATAGTTAAGTCCATACGACTCCATGGTGTGGTATAATACATTTCGGTCGAAGGATTCGTTGTGGGCCACCACCATTTTGCCTTGCATGAGGCTCTTTATTTTGGGATAAACTTCCTCAAAAGTTGGTGAAGAATAGGTGTCTTTGGCCGTAATGCCATGTACTTTGGTATTGTGGTACATGTATTCGTTACCAGGAGGTTGTATGAGCGTATAAAACTCCTCCAAAATTTCCTCATTTTTGACATGCACAATGCCCACCGCACAAGCAGAATCTTTGTGCCAAGTGGCTGTCTCAAAATCTATCGCTACAAATTCCAAATTCCTTATTTATATATTTTACCTCAAAGTCGCTAAGACGCTAGGGTTCTTTTATTCAAAATTTATTTCTCGCAAAGCCGCAGAGTCGCAAAGAAAAGGTATTTTTTCATTGAGCGGAGGGAAAACTCTGTGAAACTCAAAAACGCAAAGTATATAAACAAAAACACTCCGTGAAACTCAGTGCAACAACTCAATACCCCAACTTCTTCTCCCATTGATACGCCAACCTATTTTTCTCCACATTCCCAGACGACAATTCATTGGCCAACCTCGGGTGCATATGCCCACGAGAAGTCAAATGCCATTGAGCACAATCGTCACACTGATAGACCGTTACAGATGAATTCTGCACAAAGCGTATCCTAGCCTCTATCAAGGCATCTAAAGCAAGGTTTTCAGTCAAATACGATCTTTTATTACAGTTTGGCATGTTTAACTTCTCAAGTGCAACTTCTTCTTAAATGAAGGTAACACGAGTCATTTTTATAATTTAAACAAAAATAAATAATTCCTTTTTGATTCCTCGTTTCACTAAGAAAAAACTTGATTTTAAGTATCGAATTATCTTTGATACCAAAATGAAAATTATGTACTCATTTTAAAAATCAAATTCTTGCTAATTTGTCTTAATCATTTAACTTTAAATTCTTTAAAAAAAACTAATATTCACATAAAATTCAATCTAATGCATTTCTGGCTTTTTTCATTTTTCATTTGGTATTTTGATATTCGTAAAAAGAAATTTTATCCGCCTAGAGCCAAGTTTTATTGGGGCGTTACATTAATTTATTTAAACACATAGGCACATAGACATCATAGTTTTTTCTATATGTCCTATGTTGCTATATGTTAATTTTCAAAAACACATAGTCACATAGATATCCTCGTTTTTCTATGTAAATTATACTGCTATGTGTTAAAAAGATTCGCAAAAATCATTTTCATCCAATCCAACTATCAAACAACTTTCCACAAGGGCTGAAATAGGCAAATATATAAATACCTACATATGATTATATTTTCATATGATGGGAGTCATAGGAATGAGTTCTGCGTTTCTGGAATATTTGTACATCAAAAAAGACGCAATATAAATATTTACAAAATGAAACGATTATTGATTTTAGGTGCAGGCACGGCCGGAACCATGATGGCCAACCACCTAAACAAAGAACTCGACCGACATCTTTGGGAAATCGACATCATAGACGAAAGAGAGGAGCATTATTATCAGCCCGGCTATCTGTTTTTGCCTTTCGATATTTACGAACCTGAAGACATCATTAAGCCCATCAAAAAGTTTATTCCGAATAGCGTAAATCTTATCAATGACAAAATAGACAAGATTATTCCGGAGGAAAATCTCGTAAAAATGGCTAATGGCGACCAACTCCACTATGATTTGTTGATTATAGCCACTGGCAACGACATTGCCCCAGAAGAAATTCAGGGAATGAAAGGCAGCGAATGGCAAAAGTCAGTTTTTGACTTCTACACTTTTGAGGGTGCTTTGGCCTTGAGAAATAAACTTAGAGAATGGGAAGGCGGCAATCTGGTGGTGCACATCACCGAAATGCCCATCAAATGTCCTGTAGCACCTTTGGAATTTACGTTTTTATCTGACTCGTATTTCAAAGACAAAAAAATGCGTGAAAAAGTAAACATTACCTACGTGACGCCACTCAGTGGGGCTTTTACAAAACCTAAGGCCACAGCCACACTAGAGCATCTTTTGGTAGAAAAAAACATCCACATCGAAAGTGACTTTGCGATAGAATCGGTAGACAACGAAAACAAAAAAATCATAGATTATGGTGGCCGAGAAATACCATTTGACCTACTCGTAACTGTGCCCACCAACAAAGGCAGCGAGGTGATAGCACGCTCTGGAATGGGTGACGAACTCAACTACGTGCCTACCCACAAAGCCACTTTGCAGTCGAAAAAACACCAAAATATTTTCGTGATCGGTGACGCAACAGACGTACCGGCCTCCAAAGCAGGTTCTGTGGCACACTTCGAGGCCGAAATATTGACCGAGAATATTTTACGATACATAGCAGGCGAACCACTCAAAGAAGAGTTTGACGGACATGCCAACTGTTTTGTAGAAACAGGAGGCGGCAAAGCACTTTTGATTGACTTCAACTACACCCATGAGCCTGTGGAAGGCACATTTCCTTTTCCAGGAATTGGGCCTTTAAGATTACTCCAAGAGAGCCGAATGAACCACATGAGTAAGTTGGCGTTCCGCTGGATCTACTGGAACATGCTCCTCAAAGGAACGCACATACCGTTTATATCCACCACAATGCAAGAAGAAGGTAAACATTTTTAAAAACAATAATACAATGGAAAAGACAATAGCAGGCAAAAGTGTTGCCGTAAACGAAGAAGGATATATGACCGACCTCAGCCAATGGTCGCCAGAAATAGCCAACGAACTGGCCAAAGAATCCAATTTGGAACTTTCGCCCAGACATTTTGAGGTTTTGGAATATCTTCAAACGCAATATAAAAACGAAGTTCCACTGACTATCAGAAGAGTGGGTGCGAGCGGTGTGGTGGATATAAAGGAATTTTATGCTTTGTTTCCAGCTGGTCCGCTGAAAATTTCTTCAAAAATTGCTGGAATACCTAAACCTGCCAGCTGTATATAATTTTATAAATACTTAAATAACAAGAAGATGAGCGAGTATAATGGTGAAATTAAAAAAATGATGATTATCCTTTCAAAAGCTACTTTGGATAGTGTTTATGCGGCGTTTGTATTGGCAAACGGTGCAAGAATGGAAGGCATAGAGTCTGAAATGTTCTTTACGTTTTTTGGCTTAGAGGCACTACACAAAGAAAAAATGGAAGATTTGCATGTGGCCACTGTAGGAAATCCCGCCATGCACATGCCCACGATGCTGGGTGGACTACCAGGCATGGAAGCTTTGGCGACGCACATGATGAAAAAAGAAATGGACAAGCTCGACCTACCAGGTGTGAAAGAATTTGTAGAAATTCTTTCAGCATCAGGCGTCAAAATCTGGGCATGTAGACTGGCCATGGATATGTTTCATTACAAAAAAGAAGATTTAGCTCCCGAATTGGACGGTGTGTTGACCGTTGGAGACTTTTACCAAAGAGCACAAGGATTAGGAACACACATGCTTTTTATATAGTTTCTTTGATTTTTTGAAATACATAGGCACATAGCGATCAAGTTATCGCTGTGTGCTTTATGTTGTAAGGTGTTCTGTTTACTATAAACACATAGGCACATAGAGATCATAGTCCTTCTTTGTTTCCTATGATTCTAAGTGTTAAATATAAAACACTTAAAAGCAACCCCTTACCCGACAACAAACACTTATAAACGAATACAAACGTTTATCTACCGAATAATTTTTGGTGGCCTCTCCAATTTTGCATCGTCTTCTCGATTTGGGAAGAAACAATTGAAAATCATTATTAACAATTTCAAACTAAAGCAAAATCATGGCATCATTAAACAAAGCATTGTTGATCGGGAATTTAGGCTCAGACCCAGAAGTAAGAACACTCCCAAGCGGCAGTAAAGTGGCCACATTTAACATCGCCATAACAGAATCCTATAAAAACAAAGACGGAGAAAAAGTAGAAAACACCGAATGGCACCGCATAGAACTTTGGGAAGGCTTGGCAGGCATAGCCGAGCAATATCTCAAAAAAGGCGATAGTGTATACATAGAAGGCCGGATCCGCACCGAAAAATATACCGACGCCAACGGCGTAGAAAAATTCTCCTTCAAAATAAGAGGCAATAGCATGCAAATGCTCAGCAGACCAAATCGTGAGGGGGAGAATAAAAATTCTGCTACCTATGCTTCTGCGAACCAAGCCGCCAATTCGATGGTACCCAATCAGGTGGCGGATGGGGATGATTTGCCATTTTGAGTTATGGAAGAGTTGAATAATTTATCGGAAAAAATTCTGAGATGTGCATTCACTGTTCATAATGCTCTTGGACCAGGATTATTGGAAAGTGCATATGAGGAATGTCTTTTCTATGAATTGAAGTCTTCAGGACTTATGGTAGAGAAACAGAAAGCACTACCGTTAGTTTATAAGGAAATTCATTTAGAAACAGGAAATCGGATTGATTTAATTGTAAATAAACAGATTATCCTTGAAATTAAATCCGTGGAAGCTATTGCGGATATTCATATCGATCAAGTATTGACTTATTTAAAACTTTCAAAATGCAGGCTTGGGCTCTTGTTGAACTTTAATGTTCCATCCTTGAAATTAGGAATTCGGAGATTTATTCTATGAGGAATTTACAACAGAGTTCACGGAGTTAGGCACAGAGTTTCACGGAGAAATTACTCTGTGCAACTCTGTGTAATAAAAACTCTGTGTCCTCTGTGGTAAAAAACAAACGGAATCACTTCATCAATTCACGAAACATCAACTCTGCCACGAATTTATTTCCTGCCTCATTAAGATGTACACGGTCAGTGGTCAGAATACCTTGACCTTTGTTTTCTGGGTTATTGGCAAGGTTATAGGCCAAAAACTCTTTTCTTAAATCAACTAAACCGCATTTGTGCTCTTTCGCCAAGTCTCGGATTATTTTGGAGTATTGATTGAGATCACCGTCTTGCTGGTTACTATGGTCGTTTTTTTCGCCAATTGCCGCTGGAGTGGTAAGGATAAGCTTTATTCCTTGCGATTGCATTTTCTTAATCAATGCCGTATAAAACTTCGTGAATTTGTCTGCATCGGTACCAGTGCCATAACTGGCTTTGTGCCAAACGTCGTTAACTCCAACATAAATTACAACTACATCAGGCTTTTTTGAAAGAACGTCGTCCTCCATTCTCAAGAAAAGGTCGTAAACCTTGTTTCCACCAATTCCAGCACCAATGAGTTCTGAGGTGTTTCCAGCTTTTGCATACATATCTTTCAGCATAGTAATGTATCCGCCTGGATTTACACCTGCTTGGGTAATAGAATCTCCAAAAAATATAATTTTCTTAGGCGTATCAACTTTGAAGGCAAAAAGAAGAGAGGTTAAGAATAATCCAAATAAAAAGGTTTTCATTTTATGTTTACGTTAAGGTTGACAATTTCAGATTTCAAAGGTATTTTGTTTTGTTCAAAAAGCACGTCTAAATCCTCAAGTTTAGTTTTTAGGTCCTCGAAACCATAGTTTTTATAATCGCTAAACTTGATGCCATTCAGGGTTTTCTGATTAAATGCCTCTCGGAATCTAATACCTCCGCCACTGGTTTCATAGGAATATGCAAAGTAATCCATCGACTTGGATTCTTTTTCTATCCAATACATAAACACGTCATTGTGATCTTTTCCTCCACCCTCTTTATTGAATCTAACTTTGATTTTGTAATATTCTTTACCTTTGATTTTCGCTTCACCAATTAGCTCTTTATTTACTGCTGGGTCATTAAGTGGCTTAGGCAGTAGAAAAAAATAAGCAACAGAATTTACTGAATTCGTATACTTTTTAGCCATCGAATCAGCTAAAGGGATTTTTACTCCATCAATATTTCTACTAAATGAATCATTGGTGACCACATCCACGATTTTATGCCCAGAGCTATCCATTTGCATACGCGTGTAGGTGTATTGGCCTTTTCTATTTTCTAAGGTATAATGCATGTTTCTAAAATCGAAATCTACACCAAGATCTTCATACTTCTTACCTCCATGCAACTCAATACACTCATCCACAATAGATTGTGCGGTGGGTTTGCAAGAATAATTGATTAAAATCAAGGTGGTCAAAACAGCAAATAAACTTGATTTCTTTAGAAAGTTTTTCATGAAATTTTTAATTAGAAATTTAAAAACAGAACCGAATTCGAATATAGCTTTTTTTAAATATTTTTGTAGAATTTTCAACCATAATTATCAAACGATGCAGATGAGTACATCTAAAATTCTGAGTCTCTTAGTTGCACTTTCCTTTATTTTCTTGGCAAATTCTTGCAAAAAAAACACAGGAAATGAAGAGTTTCTCGTAATAAGCGACAATTCACCAGACCCCATAAAAAAGGCACAAGAAGTAAGGGACAAAATGCCCATTAAAATAGCTGATGGTCTCCAAATTAAACTTTGGGCAAGTGATACATTGGCACCCGATCCCATTGCTATGTCTATAGACGACAACGGAGCAGTATATTTGACAAGAACAAACCGCCAAAAACACTCAGAATTTGACATCAGAGGACATCAAAACTGGATGACAGCTTCTATTGGCTTGCAAACTGTTGAAGACAGACGTGCTTTTCTAAGAAAAACTTTTGCTCCCGAAAAAAGTACCGAAAATAGTTGGTTGAGCGATTTGAATGAAGACGGCGTGCATGATTGGAAAGATTTGGCCGTTGAAAAAGAAGAAATCTGGAAATTAGAAGACAAAAACAAAGATGGCATAGCTGACGTTTCCACCAGAGTTTTCAATGATTTGTACGAGGAAATCACCGACGTAGCAGGAGGTGTTTTGGTAAGAGAGAAAGACGCTTTTATAGCTACAGGTCCAGATTTATGGCGTTTGACTGACAAAAACAAAGATGGTTTTTATGAGACCAAAAAATCAATTAGTCATGGATATGCTGTGCATATTGGCTTTGGTGGCCATGGAATGAGCGGAATTACCGAAGGTCCTGATGGCAAAATTTATTGGCAAATTGGCGATATTGGAGCAAACATCACTTCTGTGGATGGCAAAAGATTTGAATATCCCAATGAAGGCGTTTTGGTTCGCTCTAATCCAGATGGTACTGATTTTGAAGTATTTGCATCAGGCATCAGAAACACGCACGAGTTTGTTTTTGATCAATATGGCAACATCATTTCGTCTGATAACGACGGCGACCACCCAACCGAGCGTGAGCGTTTGGTGCACTTGGTAGAAGGAGCCGACTTGGGCTGGCGATCAAATTGGCAATATGGAAAATACACTGACAACAAAAACAACAAATATAAAGTTTGGATGGATGAACGACTTTCTGTTCCTCGTTGGGAAGGTCAGGCGGCCCATATTATTCCGCCCATTATGAATTTCCACAATGGGCCAACAGGCATGCAGTTTAACCCAGGAACGGCATTTGGAAAAAATTGGCTGAATAAATTCTTCTTGGTTGAATTTGTTGGAACACCCACAAGTTCGCACATATGGTCATTTGGCTTAAAGCAAAAAGGTGCGTCATTCGTATTGGATGGTGATAAAGATATTTTGAGCGGGATTTTGCCAACGGCCATTCAGTTTGGCCCTGAAGGTGCTTTGTATGCTGCCGACTGGGTAAATGGCTGGGATACTAAAAATTATGGGAGAGTTTGGAAAATAGATGTTACCGAAAAAGAGAACGATTTGGAGGATTTAAGAAAGAAAACACTTTCATATATGACTCTGAAATATCCACTACAAACAGACGCCATGCTAGCCGATTTGATTGGTTTTGAGGATATGAGAATTCGTAAAAAGGCTCAGTTCGAATTGGTAAATCGCGGACAGAAGGGCTATGCTGTCTTTGAAAACACACTGAATACTTCAAAAAATCAACTGGCTAAAATTCATGCGATTTGGGGAATTGGAATGTTGGCAAGAACAGAAGCTAAATATTCTGCCACACTTTTGAAAGTTTTGGATGATAGCGATGCCGAAATACAAGCTCAGGCTGCAAAAACTTTGGGAGAAGTTAGAAATAAAAATGCCGTAGAAAAGCTAAAAAGTCTTCTTATAAGTGAAAATTCTCGTGTAAAATTCTATGCTACTGAAGCTCTTGGAAAGCTGGGAGATAAATCTACCATCTCTAACATTCTGAGTATGATAGATAAAAACAAGGACGAAGATGTTTATTTGAGACATGCTGGTGTATTTGCTTTGAGTAAATTGGGTGCAGAATCAGAAATGGTGGCTTTGGCAGGGAATAAAAGTAAATCTTTGAGATTAGCGGCCGTGTTGGTTTTGAGAAGACTTAAAAGCGATAAGATTCAAGTTTTCTTGCAAGATGAGGATGAGTTTATAGTGGAAGAAACCGCAAGAGCAATAAACGACGATACCTCGATTCCAAATGCGTTTCCAGCCTTGGTGAAATTGCTGGGCAATGACACATTTACCTCAGAACCTTTGTTTAGAAGAGCCATCAATGTGGCTTTACGTGTGGGCGACAAAACATCATTGGATGCTTTAATAAATTATGCCAAAAAAGAAAAAATAACGGACGAACTAAGAGCGGAAGCGATTGCAGCATTGGGTACTTGGGCAGATCCATCGGTTCTGGACCGAGTGGATGGACGTTATAGAGGAATATTTTTAAGAGATGTGGCAAGTGTAAAAAGCACCATTGAACCGCATTTGTCAGCTTTCTTAAATGCCGAAAACCCAGAAACCCAAATAGCTATCAGTCAGTTACTTTCTAACTTAAAAATAGATACTTTTAATGACAAACTGGTCAATATTTTTGGGAACACAAAAGACCCTAAAGTAAAAATCGCCGCAATAGATGCTCTTTCAAGCTTGAACTATAGCGGCTTGGACAAGATAGTTCAGAGTGGTTTACAAAACGAAAAATCGGAAGTAAGAGTGGCTTCTATCGGTGCATTGTCGAAACTAAACATTGACGAGAATAGCCTGAATGAAATTGTAAAACCTATAATTGAGAAAGGCTTAATCAGGGAAAAACAGAGATTGATAAACACTTTGGCTAATATGCCTATTTCAAAAACTGAGAAAGTTTTAGGCTCTATGATAGACTTGATGGCTGCTGAAAAACTGGACAAAGAATTGTTGCTCGATTTAAGCGAAGCTGTGAAGAAAACCAATTCGGAAACGCTTTTGGCCAAATTAAATGCCAACAAAAAATCGGACGATTGGTTTGAAGAATTCAAAATGGCTCTGTTTGGTGGTGATTTTAGAGAAGGTAGGAATATTTTTAACAACAACTCTACTGCTCAATGTGTTAGATGTCACACCACAAATCCAGGAGCACCATCGACCGTCGGACCAAACCTTGGAAAAATTGGAAGTAAACTTACCAGAGAAATTATACTTGAAGCATTGGTAAAACCTAGCAATAGAATTTCTCCAGGATTTGGTCAAGTAAGCTTGACACTAAAAGACGGACAAGAAATAACCGGAACTTTGATGTCGGAAAACGAGCATGAAATCGTATTGGCAACTTCTGACGCCGAGCCAACCAAAGTGGCTTTGTCGAGAATTGCAAAAAGAGAAAACATGCCCTCCAGCATGCCTCCTATGGGCGATATTCTTTCGAAAAGAGAGATACGTGACTTGGTAGAGTATTTGGCAGGGATGAGGTGAGAATTGAATGATTAAAACAAAAAGGCTGATCAATACAGCCTTTTTGTTTTTAACTCAACCTAAAGGCAAACTCCCCATTATCTTTCTTCAGTTTAATATGCATTTCTTTGAACAAGCGTTTAATTCTGAAAAATTCGATTTTTGTATTGAGGTGTTAAGAAATTTATCAAGTATTTCTTAGAAATTTCAAATCTTTCCATACAAGGTCCATATCCTGTAGCACCATCAAAATATTTAACAATTATTCCATCTTTTTTTAATTCCCAGCTTTCTAGACTCCACCATTTTTCGTTTTCTAAAAAATAGCATTCTGTTTCTACTTTATCTTCTTCATTTTCTGGAGATTCCAAAAGGGAGGGGTTAGAAAGCCTGAGTATTTTGACCATTTCCGGAGCTACAAACGCTTCCCTATATTTTACCCATTTTGCCCATTCATCTTCCTCATTACTTTCAGTTAAAACAGAATATGCCTTTTTTGTTATTCTCTTTAGATCTCTATTTGCATCGCTTTCATTTTCAGTATACAAACTTGGATTTTTTGAAAAATGAAAGACCTTGTCGAAATCTAAAACTTCATCATTGATTACGTCTAAATTCTCTGAAATTTCAAACCATGAAGGATGTGCGGCAGAATAACAATAACAAATTCCTTGAGAAAAATTATAACTAATTATTCCTTTTCCAACTTCTTTTACTAAAAATATTCCATTTGGCAATTCATCTCCAATTTCATCACATTTACAACCCCTAAACAAAGCCTCAATTAATCGTAAATGCCTATCTTCCAAATATTTATATAGTACTGGATTTGTAGGCGAATGAATTCTGAAAAATTTAATTTTGTAAATATTATCAGAATACCAGTCAATTTTTATTTTTCCAATAGTTACAGTTGTATCCCTAACAAACTTTATTTTCGAACTTGCAATATACCAAAGTGGATCTTCCGAATTTGAATCATTCCAATTACCAATTATGGAATTTTTAATGTTCTTAAATTCAAATGGTTTTATTTTAACTGGTAAAATCTTTTTTGAAGTAAGTTCTTTCCAAGTACCTTGATAAGAACCATCTTTGTTCAAAAATAAATCAAATTCTTCGTTTGGAGCATCATAAGTTTTCAGAACAATATGCTCTTTAGTTCCTTTAGCTTCACTAAATATTATCTTTTGAAGCTTTTTTTCATAGAAATACCCCCCATTATCTGAATATCTGCCTATATCAGTGGTTGGAAAATCAATGATTATTGAATAACTCCCAATAGTTCCTTTGAAACAGTCCGCGTAAGAGTTTATACTTAAAACGCAAAGTATGATAACTAAACTAGATTTTTTAAATTTCATTATATTGTATGGATTTAAAGTAATTTCAACTCAATTCCTCTGCCAATTTCTCCATCATAATCAAGCATTTTTCAACTTGTTCAATGGCGATAAATTCATTGGCTCGGTGTGCTTGGGCTATATCTCCGGGCCCACAAATGACTGATTCAAAACCTGCCAAAGCAAATTGACCAGCCTCTGCGGCATATGCTACAGTACCTAACTCTAGATTTCCAGTTATTTTTTGAATAAAAGGCACTACATCTAAATGCTCTGGTGTATCCAAAGGTGGAACAGGCGGATGATCTTCCTCCGTAATAATCTTTGCACCGGCAAATCTTTGTTGTAGCTCTGCTTCAAGTGCTTCACAATAGTCAGCATAATCTTTCAGAATGTTTTCTAAATTACTTTTGGGGATAATCCTCACATCCCAGTAAAAAGTACACTTATCTGCGATTACGTTTGGAGCTATACCACCATTAAATTGACCGACATGTATTGAAGTATGATTTGGGGTAAATCGGTCATCAATTTCACCCGATTCAAAAAGCTCGTTCATTTTGTTTTCCAGCCAAACTACCAATTTGGCCGCTACATGTATGGCACTCACTTCTCTTTTGATTCGACTACTATGCCCGGCAGAACCGTGTACCGTTGTTTTTAACACACAAATTCCCTTTTGCCCAACAACAGGCTGCATCATGGTTGCCTCACCAATTATAGCATATTTTGGTTTTTCTTTATAAAAATCTCTGATAGCACAGGCCATTTCAAAACCCGACAAGCATCCTACTTCTTCATCATAAGAAAAGGCAAAATATATCGGTTGTTTCAAATTTGATTTCTTAAAAAGATCTACACTTGCTAAAAAACAAGCCAAAAATCCTTTCATATCGCATGAACCGCGGGCATACCATTTTTCGTCTTTTTCTGTCAGTACAAATGGCTCAGTAACCCAATCTTGTCCTTTTACTGGAACTACATCTGTGTGTCCAGAAAGTATAACCCCGCCATCTACAGCTGGTCCAATTCTGCAATGCAAAAGTGCTTTATCTCCCTCTGCATTCGGAACAACCTGAAATTCAATATCTTGAGATTTTAGGTAATCGGTTAAATAATCAACAATGGCTAAGTTTCCTTGTCCTCCTAAAACTTGGAAAGCCACCAAGTCCGTTAAAATTCCTTTTGTTTTTTGAAGTCTCATTTTTTGTTTTTTTTTAAACACACAGGCACATAGAGATCATAGGTTTTTATATGTTTATAATTTATCGCAAAGACGCAAAGAAATAATCAATCTCTTGTGTGTCTAAAAACTTAGTCATGTACGTTTAATTATACCGTATGCTTCTATTCTTTTCAAACTGCTAATAAAAAAAATCTTATAATTTTTCTATGAGCCCTATGTGCCTATGTGTTTAGTAAATCAAGCCGGCCCATAATTAATCATGACCGAGATAACCACAAAAATAATCGCCAATGCGATTAAAATGGCCACGACTGGAGCAATAAATCTTAACCAACGCTCAAAAGGTACTCTGCAAATGGCTATCATTGCTATGAGCCCTCCGAAAGTTGGGTTTATAAGATTACTTACACCATCACCTACTTGAAATGCTAAAACAACCGTTTGTTTGGTCAGATGAAGCATTTCTCCCAAGGGAATAAGAATCGGCATAGTAGCCAATGCTTGTCCGCTCCCACTTGGAATCATAAAATTCATCAAACTTTGAGTAATGACCATTCCGACAGCTGAAAGGTAATTTGGCAAACCTTCTAATGAATTTGCCAAAAAATAGGTGATGGAATCACTCACTTTCCCTTCTTCCATTACGATTCTTATGGTTGCGGCAAAACCTACCATAAATGCACCAGGGGCTACTTTCGCTACGGAATCTAGCACTAATTCTCCTATTTCTATGTTGCTTTTTTTTAAGAAAAATATCAAGAAAAACGTCAAAATCAAGAATAAGGCCGATATATCGCTGAGATACCATTTGTATTCAAAAACACCATAAATCATAATGATCAACATGGCCACAAAAGCTCCTAAAATCAACCAATCTTTCCAATGCATTTTAAAGGACTCTATAGGTTTTGAAAGTGAAAAACCTGAAGAATCTAGTTCATATCCTAATCCTTTTTCAGGATTGACCTTTATTTTTTTGAAATAAGAAATATTATACCAAGCCATAATAGCCAGCCCCAAAATACACAAAATAATTCTCAATAAAGCACCGGAAAATAGCGGCAAATCGGCGATTCTTTGGGCCGTACCAACGGTATAAGGATTAAAAGGAGACAAGCCAAAACCAACGGTTACCCCACCTACCGCTATGCCAGTTGCCAGCACCAAATCGCCACCAATGGCCAAACTCAAAACGGCTGCAATAGGAATCATGGCAATGTTGTTTTCATAACCAATAAACATTCCCAAAACTCCATAAACAAAGGTCATACCCGCAATGAGTACGTTTTGGTTGTTTTTCCCAAGCGTTTTCACAAACGAACCGACCACGTTTTCAACAGCTCCAGTAGCATTCAAGACTCCGAACATTATTCCGCTGGCAACTATTATAAAGATAACTTCAATGGCGGCTTTGTAACCTTTGGGCATAGATTGAAAAATAACTGCTGGACTCAATTTTAAAGACTCCACAAAATGAAATGAACCCGCCACTACCTTCATTTTGCCATCTATCTCCACTCTATCAAATTCCCCAGCAGGTAAGATATAGGTGAAAAGCCAGGCCAAGACAATCATTCCAAATAGAATAATTACAGGGTGTGGAATATATTCATACCATTTTTTCATTCGAGTTTCAGGGTTTTTCAGACAGTAATTTAGTCCGAAAATTAGGAATAAAAAAACCATGCTAAACCAAAATACGGTTTTTGGGTGTTTATATTGAAATATTCAATTATTTTTGACAAACATTTAAACCAAATATTATGTATTCTATCATTTTACAAGCTCATCATTGGATTGCATTTATCGCTTTGGCGTTGTTGGCTTATGCTACTATAAACGGAGCTATAGGCTCAAATTCTGAAAAAGTATTTGATGATTCTCACAGAAAAATCAACTTATTTGCTTTGATTTCAACACACACCATGTTGCTTTTGGGGATAGTTCTTTTGATTATTTCGCCTATTGCACAAAATGCATTTGCAGACATGGGGGCTGCAATGAAAGACGGTGCAGTTAGAAAAGCTGTCGTAGAGCATCCTTTTGTTAATATACTTGCCGCTGTTTTTGCTACAATTGGAAATGCAAAATCTAAAAAAGCAGTAGGAAACGGTCGCAAGTTTAAAGTTTCAATGATATTCTTTGGGCTTGCTCTAATATTGATTTTGAGCAGACTTCCTTTCGAAAAATTATTTTAAAATATAGCCCCGAAAGGGGCTTTTTTTATGCATTCACCTATTATTTTATTTGATGGCGTTTGTAACCTTTGTAATGGTGCGGTCCAGTTTGTACTCAGCAATGACCCAAATAAAGCCTTCAAATTTGCATCGCTTCAATCTGAATTCGCACAAGATTTTTTAAAAAAGCACCAACTTCCAACTCAAAACTTTGATACTTTGATTTTAATAGAAAATGAAGAAGTTTTCATAAAGTCGAAAGCCGTATTTAAAATAGTCAAATATCTCCCCAAATATAGCTGGCTGAATATTTTCAAGTTTTTACCCATATTTATTTCTGACTTTTTCTATGATATTGTTTCCAAAAACCGTTTGAAATGGTTCGGTCAAAGAGAAAGCTGTTGGCTGCCAACAGAAGACTTGAAGGAAAGATTTTTGTAGCTTCGATTTTCTTTTAATGGATTTTTACGGAAATTGCAGAAAGATTTATACTCATCAATAAAAACCTCAGAAAATGCATAATGCCATATACCAAGTTCCGCTTCCTCAAAACGAGCCTGTTCTTAATTACGCTCCAGGAAGTGCCGAAACCATAAATGTAAAAAAAGCCTTAGAAGAACTTCGTTCAAAAACCATTGAAGTACCGATGTACATTGGTGCAAATGAAGTTTTTACCGACAAAAAAATCAAACTTTCACCTCCTCATGACCATAAGCATGTGTTGGGTTATGCCTCTGAAGGCGATGCTTCGCATGTTTCTGCTGCCATAGATTCAGCACTTGAAGCCAGGAATAATTGGGCAAAATTACCATGGAATGAGCGGGCAGCCATTTTCCTAAAAGCCGCAGATTTATTAGCAGGTCCATATAGAGCAAAAATAAATGCAGCCACCATGCTGGGGCAATCAAAAAATGCATTTCAGGCCGAGATAGATGCTGCATGTGAATTGATAGACTTTTTGAGATTCAATGTGGCTTTTTATCAAGAGATAATGGCAGAGCAGCCGCAGTCTTCCAAAGGCGTTTGGAATAAACTAGAATACAGGCCATTAGAGGGGTTTGTTTTTGCACTTACACCTTTCAATTTTACAGCCATTGCGGGCAATTTACCAGCAAGTGCAGCCATGATGGGCAACGTAATTGTGTGGAAACCAGCTTATACGCAAATATATTCAGCCAATGTAATTATGGAAGTTTTTAAATTGGCGGGATTACCTGATGGCGTAATCAATATGGTTTATGTCGATGGGCCAGTTACTGGTGAAATAGTTTTTAATCACCCTGATTTTGCAGGGATTCATTTTACTGGTAGCACGGCTGTTTTTCAAAATATCTGGAAAACCATTGGAGGCAACATCCATAAATATAAATCATACCCAAGAATTGTTGGAGAAACTGGCGGAAAAGACTTCGTTATCGCACATAAATCTGCTGATGCTAAAGCCGTTGCAGTTGGATTGGTTCGTGGTGCTTTTGAGTACCAAGGTCAAAAATGTTCAGCAGCGTCGAGAGCCTATATTCCTTCAAACATTTGGGAAGATGTAAAGAAATATATGTTGGCGGATTTGGCAGACATCAAAATGGGACCGACTGAGAACTTCTCCAATTTTGTAAATGCTGTCATTGATGAGAAAGCTTTTGACAAAATTTCAGGATATATCTCTGCTGCGAAGAATGACCCAAGCGTAGAAATTATCGCTGGTGGTGGATTTGATAAATCGGAGGGTTATTTTATTGAACCAACCGTAATTTTGGCAAAAGACCCAAAATACAGAACCATGTGTGAGGAGATTTTTGGACCAGTTTTAAGTATTTATGTGTATGAAGAAAATGCTTGGGAAGAAACTTTAGAATTGGTAAATACAACTTCGCCCTATGCACTAACTGGAGCGGTATTCTCGCAAGATAGGTATGCGATTGATCAAGCCACAAAGGCTTTAGAAAATGCAGCTGGTAATTTCTATATCAATGACAAACCAACAGGTGCAGTTGTTGGTCAACAGCCATTTGGCGGAGCCAGAGCCTCAGGAACCAACGACAAAGCAGGTTCAAAACTCAATCTTTTGCGTTGGGTGAATGCCCGAACCATTAAAGAAACTTTTGTATCACCTGTAGATTACAAGTATCCGTTTTTGGGCTAGTATCAGCACCAAGAATTAATAAATTGGACACGAATAGATTTTGTTCGTGTCCTTTTTTTATTACAACTTAACCACCTTAGCCTTCTCCCAATCAATAGAAGCCTCAGCAGTACGAATATCTACAAATTCGTGTTTTTTAATCAGTTTATCAAGCTTTGAAAGACAGCCTTTTAGACCATAATATGACTTGAATTTTCTAATGAAATTTAATCCAGGCACCATTGGCTGTTCTGCATCAAAATCTCTGGGATGAAAATAGGTCATCACATAATCTGAGTTTTTAGTCATAGCATCCAATAGAGGATAGGGAAAAAGTCTGAAGTATCCTCCTCCTGAGAATATCAAATTTTTACCTGCAAAAGAAGATAGGTTTATAGGAAACTCTTTCATTCGCATGCCATCAATGTCTATCCAGCAAGGTTCTGCATGACCAAATTGTGGAAAACCTCCGTGCGAACGCTCTGCTGGAAAAATAGAAGCATCTATCTCGATTCCGTTCTTCATCAAAACCTCGAAAACCCATTTATTTTGTGCCATCAATGAAAAACCTGGAGCTCTGTAAGCTCTGACTTTCTTCCCGATTACATCCTCTATCGATTTTATAGATCGCTCTAAATCTTGCTCAAATGTCTGACGATTTTGTTCATACGCCAATTGATGCAAATCCGAATGTGTAGCTATTTCGTGCCCTCTCCGATCTATCTCCTTTAAAACTTCAGGAAAATTACGAGCTACCCAACCTAGACAAAAGAAAGTGGCTTTTTGGTCGCCAAGCATGCTATGAATTTTGTCCATATTTCTATGAATTCTTGACTCAAATCCCACCCAGTCAGCTTCAGTTTTGGTGGCGTCGTTGTCTAGAATATGAAACCATTCTTCTATGTCGAAAGTCAATATTTTCATTAGAAAAATCTTTTGCCAGCCTTATAAAACTCGTCTACATCCTTTCTTGTTGGGAAAGAAAAATAAGTCATTTCTTCAGCAGGATTAGGAATCAATTTAAAACCACCTTTTTGAATTAATTCTATACTTTCTATGATACATTCCATACCTATCTGTTTGGTGTATTTTATCAGCTCTTCTTGACTTCTATCACCAATTTCTACTTTTTTCTGAACCAATATTGGACCCGAATCTATGCCTTCATCTACAAAGAAAACAGAAACGCCTGTATATTTCTCGTTATTTTTCAAAACCCAAAATGAAGGCATTAAGCCTCTGTATTTAGGCAAAAGAGCCGTATGCAGATTTACACATCCATAAGTTGCCAAGTCTAACAAAGGTCTTTTGAAAATCTGATTCCCACCTATTGATACCAATAAATCAGGCTGATAAGTTTTCAGAATTCCTCTATTTTCTTTACTATTTATTCCACCTTCAATTTTAATAAGAGGAATATTGTATTTATCCAATACTTTGGCTACAGAATTACCTGAATCGAACTTTGATTTGATAAACTTATAACTATAGTAGGAAAAAAATTGAAGTCCAAATACATCAAAAGTCTTTTTCATTTTCTCAAAAAACGTCTCTCTTTTGCCAAAAGGCGAAACCTCGAACAACACTGTTCCAACTATTTCAGCAGCTTTTGGCATATTCTTTACCAAAAAATCAATGTTTTTCCCCAAATAAAATGGGTCATCTTGCGTAAGAATTACTATTCTCATTTTTTATAAATCCTAAATTGGTTTTCCAAAAATCTAAAAAATCACTTATCCTTGAACAGTTGCACTATCTTAGAAAGTGGTTTCCACCAAAGTGTATACCATTTTGGCTTAAGCCCATTAACCTTCCAAGCTTTCCTATCCTCTTGATTCGCCACCCAGCGGTGTTTCCACGATGCAGTACTCGTTCCTCCATTTCTCATAGTCATCAAAACTTTGGGGATGTAATGAGCCGAAACATTATTTTTATATAACATCCGCAGCATCAGCTCATAGTCAGCAGAGCAAGTAAAGTCAGTTCTGTATTCACCAAACTTTTCATAGCAAGTTCTTTTTACATAAAACGAAAGATGCGGTGGCATGAATCCCTTTAACCAATACTCCTTTTTGTATTCGCCAACGGTCCAATAACGCACCACTTTGTCAATGTTATCTGGATTTACAAACTGTTTATCGCCATAAATAGCATCGGTTTTGTAGGTATCAAAACCAGAGGCAACGGCTTCCAAAACATCATTTGCAGGATAAAAATCGTCAGACCCTATCATGCCGATAATTTCACCATTAGCCAGTTTAAGGCCTTTGTTCATGGCATCATAAATCCCTTTGTCTTTTTCAGATATATAAATAATTCTATCTTTGTATTTTTCCAAAACCTCCACAGTTCCGTCTTTAGAACCGCCATCTATAACAATGTACTCAAAATCCGTAAAGGTCTGATTTAAAACACTCTGAATAGTATGCTCTATGGTATTTATGCTGTTGTAACAAACTGTAATGATACTGAATCTCATTTTTGGCGGTTTATTTGCCTTCACAAAAATACCACTAATTTATTCTTTTTGGCATTTATCCATGGCATTTAAACAATATTTCGCAATTCTTAAAGTTGTTTTTCTAACATTTGGAACACATATAATGAGAATTTCAATCACTTTTCTGCTTACATTTTTAATTTTAAAGAGCTCATTTTCTCAAAAAAACACTTACCGAAATCTTGTGATGGAGGGCGGGGGCATAAAAGGAATTGCTTATGGCGGAGCATTGCTCGAGTTGGAGAAAAAAGGAATCTTACAAAACATTACAAGAGTAGCAGGCACTTCTGCAGGAGCGATACAAGCCTGCTTACTTTCAGTGGGTTATTCACCAAAAGAAATCATAGAAATAGTCAACCAAACTCCCATTGAAACCTTCAACGATGACGGTTTTGTGGCCAAAGGCACCAAGAGACTTATCAAAGAATATGGTTGGTTTAAAGGCGAAAGTTTTTTAAAAACCATGGAAAATGTAATTTTTCAAAGAACTGGAAATGCAAATCTGACTTTTGAAGAACTCCATAGATTGGCTGAGGCCACGCCCTTTAGAGATTTATACGTGACCGGAACTAACCTTACTGAGCAATCATTGGTCATTTTTTCTCACGAAACATATCCAAAAATGAGAATTGCAGATGCAGTAAGGATTTCGATGTCCATTCCTCTCTATTATAAAAGTATATGGATTGATCAAGAAGGAACCGTATATGAAGAGCCAATAGCCAACAAAAAGTGTAACCTTTTTGTGGATGGTGGGCTTATGCTTAACTATCCAATTGATATTTTTGATAAACCCAAATATATGAGCAACGAAGGAGAAAAAGAGATTTTCAACGAACAAACCATAGGTTTACGTTTAGAAAAATGCACCCAAATTGACCATGAATTGGCGAAAAAAGATGGTGCCGCAGTTCAAACTATCCATGATATCAGTTCATACATGGATGCCCTTGGTGGCCTAATGATGAGAAATGTAAACGCTCCCAACAAACGAGATTTGGAGCGAACCATTTATATAAACGACAATGGCCTTAGTGCAAGAGTGCGAAAAGTGCCTGACAACGAAAAACAAATGATGATGATGGCTGGCCAACAAGCTGTGATTGAGTTTTTTGGAAGATAAAATTAGTTTTTTTCTGAAAAATAATTTCTAACTTGTAATCAAATTTAAACCTGATGGCATCTGGAAACTGCAAAGAGAGCTTTATTAGATAATCTCAAAGAAATAGTACCCTTTGGTAAGGCCGAAGAGGAAGCTATCTCATCAAAACTACACCCCTTCTCATTTAAAAAGCGAGATTTCCTTCTTAAAAAAGGAGAAATTAGCGACAAAATATATCTTATAGCACAGGGAGCAATTAGAGAATTTATTCTGGACAAAGATCAAAAAGAAATCACTGTATGGTTTGGTTTTGAAGGGGACATAGTAGCCTCCCTTTCAAGTTTGGTAAATTCTAAAGAAAGCAACACAGGACTTCAAGCCTTAGAAGATTCAAAGGGTTTTTACATTGAAAAAGACGATTTAGAACAACTGTACAACGATTACCATTTGCTAGAAAGAATGGGCCGGAAGGTTACCGAAAAATATTTATTGAGTACAGAAACCTACCATTATGACTTCCACCATTTGACAGCTAATGAGCGTTTTGAAAAACTTCAAAAGGACAGAATGTGGATTTACAACAGAGTTCCACTCCATCATATTGCCAGTTATTTAGGTGTTTCAAATGAAACTTTAAGCCGAATAAGAGCCAAAAAATCTTGATTTTGACTTTTGTCAATATATGTTTCATCAAATTTGAAATAGATTTGCAATAATTCAATTTAACCCTCAATATCATGAAAAACCTTTTGCTTGTTTTCCTTTGCATTCCATTTTTCATTTCTTGCAATTCTGGAGAAAAAACCACCTCAAAACTTGATCTAAGTTCCATAAAAAAAGCATCTGAAGAAGATATTGAGGATTTAGTAACCAAATTTATTGATGCCAAAGACGGTGACTTGATAGAAATCCCAGAAGGATTTTATGAAATTGGCACTCAGCTAATTTTAGATAGTTTAAACAATATTACTGTAAAAGGTGCTGGGATGTACAAAACAGTAATTTCATTTAAGACACTGAGCACTGGTGGAGAGGGAATGAAAATAGCAGGCAATAACATTATTTTGGAGGATTTCACAGTAATGGATGCACCAGGAGACGATATAAAAACACAGAAATGCATAGGTCTGACATTCAGAAGAGTAAATACAACTTGGACGAATTCCGATTTGGCGAAAAGCGGCACTTATGGGATTTATCCTGTGCAATGCAAAAATGTACTAATAGAAGAATGTGAAGTTTCACATTCAAGAGATGCAGGCATTTACGTTGGCCAATCTGAAAACATTGTGGTGAGAAACAATTACGTTTTTGAGAATGTGGCGGGCATTGAAATTGAAAATTCAGACAATGCAGAAGTGTATAACAATAAAGCCATTAACAATACTTCAGGCATTTTGGTATTCAACTTACCTGGTTTGCCTAAGGCTTTTGGAGTGAATACCAAAGTGTATAAAAACCTCATAAAGGATAACAATCACGACAACTTTGCACAGGGCGAAGCTTCAGAAAACGGTAACCCCATCACGATGATTCCTCCTGGTAGTGGTGTAATTATCATGGCTGGAAAAAATGTAGAAGTATATGAAAACCAAATCATTAACCACAAAACTACAGGCGTAGCCATTTTGGACTATCAAATAACCGAACTCAAAGTCCCGAACCATCCGGGTTGGTCGCCTTATTCAAGTGATATTTATTTTCATGATAATGTTTACGAACGAAAAATGGCCATTCCAGATGTTTCAAAAGATTTTGGAAAACTGATTACTGCCAAATGTCGCAAACCACAAGATTTGATTTATGACGGAATAATTGATGAGAAAGTAGGCAAAGACCCTACCAAAAACCCAATGAACATCTGTATCAACGAAAAATCGGCTGATTTCCGTTTTACTAGGTTTGTGATTCCTGACAAAGGCGGAATTATGGATATAGCTGTTGTAAGCGATCTTGACAACTTCAACAAATGTAAAGTTGAGGTAAAAACCGATGTTAAAGGCATATGAAACTTTTTCAAAAAATAGCTCTTTTGGCAGTATTGGTTTGGTTAATTGCCGCATGCTTTAAAATGAAACAAAGCAAATTGCCTTCAGAAATAGAATTTGACAAACTCCCATATAAAAAACTGTCGGAGTATGGTTTTTTCAAAGGAGAAATGGCGAAGTTAGAAAGTAACGAAGGTGTGCTTTTGTATGAACCCGCAGCAGCCTTATTTACAGATTACGCACATAAAAGCCGTTTTGTATGGATGCCAAAAGGCTCAAAAGCTAATTTTGACATCAAAGACCAAGATAAGCCACTTGATTTTCCAGAACATACCATTATTGTAAAAACTTTTTACTACCCCACGGATTTTTCAAAACCAAATGCAGAAAAACAAATCTTAGAAACTAGGCTCTTGGTAAAGAAAAACAATAAATGGGAAGCATATCCTTACAAATGGAACAAAGACCAAAAAGATGCGGAATATAAATCTATTGGTGGAATAATACCACTCTCTTGGAAAGACGAAAAAGGCGAAATGCACAATATAAAATACGCCATGCCAAATAAGAATCAATGTAAAAGTTGCCACAACCGAAATGGAACTTTTAGCCCGATTGGCCCTAAAACAAAACAACTTAATCATGAGATATCCTATGGGACAGAAAAGATGAACCAACTCGAGAAATGGGTAAAAGTTGGGTATTTGAACAATTTACCAGACAAAAATAAGATAAATGGATTGAAGTCAATCAGCGACGCTTCGGCAAGTTTGGACATCAAGGCTCGGTCTTATTTGGATGTCAATTGTGGCCATTGTCACAGCACTTATGGCCCAGCTGCTAGTTCGGGTTTAAGACTAAATTTCGAAGAAACCGATCCTTATCATTGGGGTGTAAAAAAATCACCAGTGGCGGCAGGAATCGGTGCAGGTACCTTCAAATTCGACATCAATCCAGGTAAAGGCATGGAATCTATACTCACTTACCGTATGAATTCTACCCATCCAGGCATAATGATGCCGGAGATTGGCCGAGTGAGTGTACACAAAGAAGGCGTTAAACTTATTTCGGATTGGATAGATTCATTACCTACTGAAAAATAGCACGGTTTATCAAGGATAAGCTGCCACTATTTCTATTTCGATAAACTTAAATCTGTTCACAAGAGCCGAAACTCCCAAAGTTGCCCTTACAGGTTTGTTGGGATTTTCGGTTGTACCAAAATACTGTTTGTAAGCAGCATTCCAACCATCGAAATCATAAGCACCAGTTTTTACATCTGGAGTTAAATAAACCCGCATCGAGAATACATCTGCCATTTTTAGCCCTTTTTCAGCCAAAGAAGTTTTGAATTTTTCTAAAATCGAAATGGCTTGGGCTTTTGTGTCACCATATTTGGCATAATCACCTTCGGGCAAACTTGAATTAAGGGCAGATGCAGTGAGGCCACTAGAAAAATACAGCTTCTTACCTTCAGGTACAATTGCAGCATTCGAAATAATACTACTTTCAGCACCTATCATTTCTACTTTTTGAGCATTAGTTTGAGAAATGCCCAAACTCAAACAAAGGACTAAAAACACGACAACAGTTTTAACTTTTTGCATTATATTAATATTTAGTTTTTCTTTTCGAATAAATTATAAATAGTTTATAATCAGAAGATTAAAATAGTATTTTAAAATTTCGAAAACAAGAATTTTCAGACTAATTTGAAATACGTTCAAACTAACCAAAGAAAAAAATATGAAAAGAAGAGACTTTTTTATCAATGCTGCATTAGGTAGTGCTGCCATTTCTAGCCAACTATTGAGTTCGTGTGCTACAGGCCCAATTCTTTACGGCGATAAAAACTACAACATCAATCGGGGATATCAATTTATACCCAAACTAAAGCTTTCCAAAGATAGAATCATAAAAGAAACTGTAGGTCTTAGGCCTTTCAGAGCTTCTGGGCCAAGAATTGAAAAGCAATTGTTGGGCAATAAAACTATTGTGCATAATTATGGACATGGAGGAAGTGGTTGGTCTTTGTCGTGGGGAACTGGACATTTGGCAAGAAAACTTGTGATGGAACAACCTGACAAAAAAATAGCCTTAATTGGAGCCGGGACTGTAGGAATAGCCACCGCAACGCTGCTTCAGGAGAGTGGTTATGAAGTGACCATATATACCAAAGACGTACCACCAAACATCACTTCAAACTTGGCCACCGGTACTTGGTCACCTGCTTCAAGAGTTTGCGACAAGACAAAATCTACTCCAGATTTTGAAAAAAAATGGGAAGAAGCCACCCGATTTTCATTCCGAAGATTGCAAATGCTTTTGGGTATGGAAGACATCGTGAACTGGTGCGATGACTATGTGGTGCATAAATCTATCCCAAGTACAACAGACGGAAATGGTGGCGGAGAAATTTTCCATTTAGAAGGTTTGGCTCCTGATTGGGTACTGATGGATAAGAAAAACCACCCCTTTCAGGCAGATTATGTTAGAAAAAGGAGTAATATGATTTTTAATATTCCAAGTTATCTCAATTTCCATCTAAACAACTTCCTGCTTCGTGGCGGAAAATTAAAAATACATGACATCAAAACTTTGGAAGACCTAGATGCTTTACCAGAAAAAGTAATAGTCAACTGTATGGGCTTGGGGGCCAAAAGTGTTTTTAATGATGAAGAATTGATGCCCATCTCGGGGCAATTGGCCTGTTTGATACCACAAAATGAAGTAAACTATAAATTAGCCACAAAAGGTGCATATTTCATTACCAGAAAAGACGGTATTTACTTGGGCGGCAACGGCATAGACGGAAGTTGGGACACCAACCCAAAACGAGAACTCACCGAAAAATGGATAGATGTTTTGATGGATTTGATGAAAGAAATGAAAGGTTAAAATCATAATTTTAACTGGTTCAAATATTTTGTGATGGTTTTGGAGAAAAGCTTTTTAAATTTGAAAAAACTTAAACCCTATAACCGTGAAAATACGCCACAAAGTCCTCTTTTTCTTGTTCTTGCTGTCTATCATAACTTTTTTGGATAGGGTATGTATGAACGTAGTGAGCAAGTATGTTAAAGAAGACCTTGATCTGGACAATCAATCTTTTGGATATATTCTTGGGGCATTTTCATTGGCCTATGCCTTGTTCGAACTCCCAACAGGTATTCTTGGAGACAGAATTGGCCCAAGAAAAGTATTGACCAGAGTAGTACTTTGGTGGTCGGGATTTACGGCCTTGACTGGAACTGCTTTTGGATTTGTTTACTTGCTCATTGTCAGGTTTTTATTTGGCATGGGCGAAGCGGGTGCTTATCCAAACGCCTCCATTGCCATTGCTCGATGGTTTCCGGCTGTTGAAGTTGGGAGAGCACAGTCCGTTATTTGGGCCGCAGGACGCATTGGCGGGGCTCTAACCCCACTTTTGGTAATTCCTCTGGTACATTTGGTAGGCTGGAGAATGGCTTTTTTCATTCTTGGCGTGGTCGGAAGTATTTGGGCAGCAGCTTGGTATTATTGGTTCAGAGACAATCCTTCTGAACATAAAGGCATTACGCAAAAAGAAATAGAAGAAATAGAAACTGCCAGAAAAAATGCCCCAATTTCTCATAAAATTCATTGGAAAACCATCATCAAAAATCCAAACATTTGGCTTTTGATGATCATGTGTCACTTGTTTTTTTATGCTTCGTATTTCTTTACCAATTGGTCCTCCACCTATTTCCAAGAAGGCAGAATGATGACCGAGGACCAAACCAAAAATTTCATTTCGCTCTCTTATTTCCTTGGTGCCATTGGTTGTATCGTAGGTGGGTTTGCGAGTGATTTTTTGAGCAAAAAATTTGGATTAAAGTTGGGAAGAAGAATTGTAGGAGTAGCTGGTTTAGGACTCTCTAGTATTTGTTTTTTAGGTGCAGGCTTGACGACTGACAATCAATTAGCAGGCTATCTACTAGCATTATGTGTGTTTCTAAAAGACCTTACCCTGCCCGTTGCCTTTGCGGTTTGTGTTGATATTGGCAAAAGAAACGCTGGAACTGTAACTGGAGCCATGAACTTTGCAGGACAAATGGGCGGATTTTTTATCACGATTATTTTCGGAACCATTGTACAGCAAACTGGGAATTTCAATTATCCACTTTTTCTGATTGCAGGTTGCTTGATAGTTGCCTCTGCACTTTGGTTTTTCATTGATCCTACTAAGGAGATTGTCGAGGGCTAAGGGAAGTATAAGTATTAAAAATATAAGGTTTAATCCTATAAAAACACATTCTAAAAAAGCCATTCCGAAGTTGACTTTTATTTCATGATATGAGAATATTAAACTATTTCTGATAGTATTATTTGAATAAAGATTAATTGAACTTAAGCGTTTAATAGGTTCCAAAAAAAAGAGGTTGCCTTGGCAACCTCTTTTAAAAAACAAAATTTCATATCACTTAAAGGGGGTTTTGAACCACCGCCTTGTTGGCATCCAACTCAGCTCTAGGTATCAACCACTCCCACATTTTGTCATCAGCAGGTACATCATAAATAGTTGTAATAGCAGCAATATGATTGGCCCCATTTCGGTTGAGTGCAGTATTAGTTCTCTTTAGATCTAGGAATCGGAAGCCTTCACCCCAAAGTTCAATTCTACGATTAAACATAATCTGTTCAATTAGTTTTTCGCCAGTATTGGTGCTCAATACGGCTGAGGCATCCCTTTTGACAACCAACTCTTGGAGTACCTTAGCAGCATCTGCATCTTTTCCTTGACGAGCTAGAGCCTCAGCCTCTATTAAAACCATTTCAGATGATCTCATATACGGAATATCGCCCATTGTAGAAGTAGATGGGGTTCCCGGCAATTTGAATTTTTGATTTAAATAAGGAGGTCTAATTCCACCCGGAGGGGTTACAGCATTGGCCGCCGTTGGAGCTTTTATCCACATTTTTGATCTTACATCTGAAGTTGGAATTTGATCATAAAGCTTGCTGTTTATAACTTTTGGATAAGTTCTAATTACAGTAGAGTTGTAGTTACAAGATACATATGAATGAAAAGCACCAAAAAACTCCGACTGGTCTTCTAGGTGATCAAAACCCCACATCCACTCTGTATTAGATATGTTTGAAAATCCGTCTTGATACGTTGCCTCATTCATAATTGGATACGACTTACGTGCCTCATTAGCAAATTTTGCCGCAGCCTCCCAGTTTTGTTGTGTTAACGCTACACGAGCTTGAATACCTTTGATTACATCCAAGTTTATGTGCGACTTGTAAGTACGTGTTGTCCCCAAAATCTTAGAAGCTTCTGCAAGATCCTTATTGATTTGTGTATAAACTTCCTCCACTGTTGCTCTTGGCAAACCTTCTACAGTAGGTTTTAAAACAAGTGGCACACCTGGCGAACTATTCGGCTTGGCTGCAGCATTATACCGCTTTCCATAGAGTTGTATTAGGTTAAAATAAGACCATGCTCTTAGGCCAAGGGCTTCACCTAAAATTTGATCTTTTTGTGCTTGAGTTCCTACGGCATTTGGGGTATTCTCAATCGCCACATTCGTATTGGCAATTACTCTATAATACATTTCATAAGGTAATCTAACACCAGCAGTATTGTCAGTTCTATGTGCTACCCACCGTGTTTCGGCTACATGCCAACTTGCCGAAGCAGCTCCTTGAATCAAATCCTCACCTAAGTGGTCCATAATAAGCATAACGGCAGGGTGGCCAAAATGTCCTTGAGAACCTAGATATCTAACTACTAATGAACGGTAGATTCCATTAATTGCCGCTGAGGCATTTTTGGTAGTAGCATAAGCAGAAGTGGCATCTACAGATTCTGTAGGTACTGTATTTAAGAAATCATCACTACAAGCCGTAAAACTAAAGACTAGCAGGATAGTTGACAATATGGTTATTATTCTATTTTTCATTGTTTTAGTAAATTTAAAAATTAAAAACCTAAAGTAGTACCAAATACAATGGATCTTGCACCTGGGTAAGTGTTAGAAGTTACACCTGAGAAATCTTGCTGAATATTAGTTCCTTTACGTTTACCAAAAAACGCAAGGTTTTCTCCACTAACATAAAATGAAACTCCCCTAGACTTAATTTTCGAAGCCCATTTGGCAGGAACAGAGTAAGAGAGATTGACATTTCTTAAAGCAAAATAGGTTGCATCTAATAACCAACGAGTTGAAGCTGCGTCAAAGTCTGAAGTCCTTGAGGCATCCATGCGTGGTACATCAGTAATATCGCCCGGTTTTTGCCATCTTTTTAAAATATCAACACTTTTAGCATTGTGATAACCTGCACCCATGATTCCTGCATACGCACCATCATAAACTTTACCCCCCACTTGATAAATGAATTGACCGGAAAGTTCAAAACCTTTGTAATTAATTGCAGTTCCAAAACCTCCATTAAATTTCGGTATGGCTGAACCAGCATTTATAAATCTTGCATTGCTAATATTGGTTGTAACCGTATCTCCGTTTTCTTTAACAAACGAGTTGGCGGGTACCAAAGTTGCAGCTCTATACAAGGCCTCACCAGTAGCTGGATTTACTCCCATATATTCCCTAAGCCAATAGTTTTGGATGTCTCTACCTTCTTCATATCTTTTTGTACCAGTTACTATTACTGGCGTTTCTGCTGGTAGTTTTGTAAATCTATTGATAAATGAAGTTGCATTTCCAGATAATACTATGCTCAGGTCATTTTTCTTGAAAACAACAGCAGAAGCAGCCAATTCGATTCCCTTGTTGTACATTGTGCCAATATTCCTAGTTTGACTAGCCACTCCTGAGGAAACTGGCAACGGCACATTAAATAATAAATTTGAAGAAGTACGTTGAAATACCTCGATGCTTGCATTAATCTTATCATCTAAAAATCCGGCCTCAAGTCCTATATCAGCAGCTGTGCTTTTTTCCCATACTAAGTCCAGATTTCCAAGACTACCTTGTAAAATACCTGGCTCTGTGGCATTATTAAAACTTAAACTGTAAGTGGGTTGCCATGCGTAAAGGTTAATATCTTCGTCGTTTCCGGTTTCACCAAAATTGGCACGTAATTTCAAGTTACTTACGAAAGGCAAACTCTCCATAAATTTCTCTTGATCAATTCTCCATGCAGTTCCTATTGAGTAGAAATTACCCCATCTTACGGCTTGATTAAACTTACTCGAGCCATCTCTTCTTGCAGAGAGTGTAACTATATACTTCTCATCAAAATCATAGGTAGCTCTAGAAAAATACCCCTCCACTCTTCTATCTCTTGCACGTGAATCCAAGTTAGTTGTGGTAGTAAAATTTATAAGTTCAATGTTTCCGTCCAACACTTGGCCTGTTCTTGACCCTCTTAGTCTGTTATCTCTATCATCATAGCTTTCATGACCTAAAATGACATCAATATTATGCTTCCCAAAATTGTTATTATAATTTAACAATTGATTAAAGTTAACAACTGTAGAGTTCTCAAATTCATTACTTCCTGAGCCAGCAGGAGCACCGTCACCCACAATCGGGTTACCAAATGATTTAGAATTTACTATGGATATATCCGTACCAAGATTTGATGTAAATTTAAAGTTTTTGAGGAAAGTAAATTCCACATACGCTCTTGCTCCTACGTTCGTCCTTTTGAAGAAGTTCTTATTCAAAAGCGTCTCATAAACATTATGCCTACCAGCATATTGCGACCTATTTGGAAGGCCTAATGCCGACATATTACCAATGTCATATATCCTATTTCCATCTGCATCTAATAAAAATTGACCTGGTGCGGCTGGATTTATAGCATAAACTGGATAAATCGGAGCCATGTTTCTAGAGAAGAAGAATGGATTGACAAATGCAGTGTTTGTACCATCTTGTCCAGAATTAGAATCTGTCAGACCCCCGTTTATATTTAAACCGGTTTTAAAAAAAGGTTTCAACTGCGTATTTACATTCAATCTCAGCGTATATCTTTTAAAATCCGAGTTTACCAAGAAACCCTTGTCGCTCAAATAGCCAAGTGATATCAAATAATCAGATTTGTTCGCTCCGCCGGAGAATTTCAGATTGACTTCATCTCTTGAGTTGGGAGTTATAAGCGGCTTTTCCCAATTCATTTCTTCTGCATCATAAATCATCTTGGCACTTGAATTGAAAACGCCTTCAGGACTTACGAGCTGATTAAAAGGAACATCAAACACGTTATATCCAACTAAGGCACCTAAGCCATTTGTAGCCGTTGTACCGGCTGTTGCCAAAGCTACAGGATTCGTCTGTCTATAAGCCAAACTGTTCCTATTGGCCTCCCACATTAATGTATAGTAGTCAGCTGCACCTATTCTTTCATATTCAGGAATACCTCTAGAGTTGTTTCCTTTTGTATAGGTAAGGTCGATGTTATTTTTACCATCCTTACCTTTTTTTGTTGTAATCAAAACGACACCATTGGCTGCTCTAGCACCATATAAGGCTGTAGAGGCAGCATCTTTTAAAACTGTAACCGACTCAATATCGCTTGGATTTATATTGTTAATGTTTACACCCAACGGCATACCATCAACAACATACAATGGATTATTTGAGGCAGAAACCGAACCAAAGCCACGAACACGTATGTTAGGGCTGGCACCAGGTTGACCACTACCCATACTAGATTGAATACCTGGAGCAGCTCCAGCCAAAACCTGAAGTACTGAAGTCACAGGTCTAGTTGCTATAGCATCAGCATTTATTACTGCAGACGACCCCGTGAAAGAGGTCTTTTTTGCTGTACCGAAAGCTGTCGCTATGACTTCTTCCAAAACATTAGCCCCAGTCTCTAATTGAACGTTGATGATACTCTGACTACCAACTGTAACGGTCACGGGCTCAAAACCCACGTAAGAAAAAATAACTTGGCTACCTTTTGCTATGCTAAGGCTGTAGTTGCCACTTGCATCTGAGGTAACCCCTTTTTTAGTCCCCTTGGCATAAATACTTACGCCCGGCAAAGGCGAAGCGTCGTCTTTGGCTGTAACAGTGCCTGAAATTCGAACTTCTTGTCCAAACGTAGCTACACTGACCAGCATCATAAATACTAGTAAATTTTTAAACATAGAATTGAAAAATTAATTGGTTATAGATAATTAATGAGATTACTAAGAAAAGAGGATAATTGTTTAAAAATGAAGTTAATGACTCAAAATTAATGACAAAATAATGTAAGATTATAAGAATTCTTAAAAAAATCTAATTACATTAGGAATTTACATCTGACTCATACAATTCTGGTAAAACTAAAACTGCAAAGACATTCATATTAAATCATACTATTTTCTGAAAAGAAGATTATAAAGTCCAAGAATTAGAAATTTCTCTACATGGTAAGGGTATTTATTTGGAAAGGACTTTCCGCAAGACGAAAATTGATACTTAAATGCAATCCAAGTTTAGTTAAAGATGGAATATTCGCTTTTATGTTTTCTAACCAAGACTTGGGAATTAAACTAAACTACTTAGGAAATTGGGAAGAATAAGACACTTGAAGCGTCGTTCCAAAGACAAGAATGCAAGATGAAAACTTTATTTTCTTAAAAAAAAGGGTGCCTAGATATTCAACCCTTCTTGAGTCTAAAATTCCCTAAACCTTCCAAAATTTTATGCTGGGATACTTAAATTCGAACTCCTCGTTGTCTGAATGCTTTAACTACATGAGATATTTCTTTAAAAATTTAGAGGGTTTATTTGAAAACTACCTTTACAAGTCATTCCCCAGTCTTTAGCCTGATTATCAAAATACCAATAATTATGTCCTCTGTTCAAACCTGAATCCATGGTCCAACAAGTGTAAATAATATTAATGGTCGAAAAATTCACAAAAACTCCAACGCTTATTTTATTGAAAATTTTCAGTAGCTTTATTCTATTTACTTTTTCGAGCACTTTTAAATAAATACATCTAACAAAAAACACAATAATGCTCTAAACAAGAACATTGGGTAATATTCCAAAAACGCTGTAGAAATATTCATTATATGCTCCTAGGGAAGTTTGTTTAAATACGAATGGACACCCGTAATATTTTGGAAACATTTCATTCCAATTATACTTGACCCCAATTTCTAGTGATAAGACTAATAGCAAGGAAATAAAAACAATTATTGCGTATTTCATTACAATTTTCCTAGTCAACATTCTTCCTCACAACGGAATATTCCCATGCTTTTTCTTGGGCAAATGATCTACTTTGTTCTCGAGCATGGCGAAGGCTTTTATGAGTTTTCTTCTGGTGAAACGTGGCTCAATCACTTCATCAATAAATCCTCTTTCGGCAGCCGTATATGGATTTGCAAATAGGTTGGCGTATTCTGCTTCCTTCTCTACCAATTTGGCTGCAGGGTCGGCAGCTTCAGAAATTTCTTTTTTAAATATGATTTCGGAGGCACCTTTGGCTCCCATTACGGCTATTTCAGCACCTGGCCAAGCAAAGTTCATGTCTGCTCCAATGTGTTTGGAATTCATTACATCATATGCTCCGCCATAGGCTTTTCTTGTGATAACCGTAACTCTCGGCACTGTGGCCTCACTGAGTGCGTAAAGCAATTTAGCTCCGTTGGTTATGATTCCTTTCCATTCTTGATCTGTACCTGGTAAAAAGCCTGGTACATCTACCAAAACCACCAATGGAATATTGAAACAATCGCAGAATCGGGTGAAACGGGCGGCCTTTTTCGAACTTTCTATATCCAAAACTCCCGCAAGACATATAGGTTGATTGGCCACAATTCCCACACTTCTACCTGCTAATCTTGCAAAACCAACTACAATATTCTCCGCATAATCCTTATGAATTTCCATAAAAGATTCTACATCGCAAATACCCGAAATCACCTCTCGCATATCATAAGGTTGATTAGCATTTTCTGGAACAATGGTTTCCAAAACGTGTCTTATTTCGTCACCCAATCCATAAGGCAGTTTAGCAGGAGTTTCTTCACAATTCTGTGGTATATAACTCAATAATTGTTTGATTTGCTGAATGCATTCAAAATCATTGGCCGAGGTCAAATGTGTAACCCCAGACTTGGAAGCATGGGTCATAGCACCGCCTAGTTCTTCCGAACTAACTTCCTCATTGGTAACAGTTTTCACTACATTTGGCCCAGTCACAAACATATAACTGGTATTTTCTACCATCATCACAAAGTCTGTAATCGCTGGCGAGTAAACTGCACCACCAGCACAAGGCCCCATGATGGCAGAAATTTGTGGAATCGCACCCGAGGCCCGTACATTTCTATAAAAAATATCGGCATAACCACCTAAAGAACGTACACCTTCTTGGATACGGGCACCACCCGAATCATTCAAACCAATAACCGGAGCACCAGTTTTCATGGCCATATCCATTATTTTACAGATTTTTTCAGCATGAGTTTCAGACAATGAGCCACCAAAAACCGTAAAGTCTTGTGAAAAAACATAGATCAATCTGCCGTTGACAGTTCCGTAACCTGTAATTACCCCATCACCCAAGAAAATCTGATTTTCCATGTCAAAATCTTTTGTGCGGTGCGTAACCAAAGCCCCAATTTCCTCAAAAGAACCTTCGTCCAAAAGCAATTCTACTCTTTCTCTTGCAGAAAGCTTGCCTTTCTTGTGCTGAGCATCTATCCTATTCTGACCACCGCCCAAAGCAGCTTCGGCCAATTTTTTCTGTAATGTTTCTACTTTATTCGCCATTGTCTATATTTTTTTTACCGCTAAGACGCTATGTCGCTGAGTTTTATGAAGAACTCCATTTGGTTAAGTAAGTCTAGATTACTAAACTTTTTAGAAATCCTTGCGACTTTCCGTCTTGGCGGTTAATTAATTTCTTTCATCAATATTTCAATAATTTCTTTTCCTGCATTCGCAATTGGAGTTCCAGGGCCAAAAACTGCTACCACTCCATTTTTATATAAAAAATCGTAGTCCTGAGGAGGAATAACACCACCTACAACTACCTTGATATCAGGCCTTCCCAAATCCTTCAAGGCTTTTATAACTTCAGGCACCAAAGTTTTGTGTCCTGCCGCCAAAGAACTAATACCTACGACATGCACATCATTTTCACTGGCCTGACTGGCAGCCTCTTGTGGGGTTTGAAACAAAGGACCAATATCCACGTCAAAACCAATATCGGCAAAACCCGTTGCGATAACTTTAGCACCCCGGTCATGACCGTCTTGACCCAGTTTCGCTACCAAAATCCGAGGTCTACGACCATCCATTTCTAAAAAAACATTACTCAATTTTTGAGCCTCCTCAAATATTTTATTGTCTTGCATAGCTTTAGAATACACGCCTTTTACAGATTGAATATCAGCCTTATATCTTCCAAAAACCACTTCAATGGCGTCAGAAATTTCTCCTAAAGTACACCTTTCTCTTGCAGCGATAATGGCTTTTTCCAATAAATTACCATTTCCAGTCTTGGCTGTTTCGGTAATTTCATTCAAAGCAGCTTGGGCCTTTTCGCTATTTCTTGAAGCCTTTATTTTGTTTATTAATGCAACCTGGCCGCTTCTAACCGCTTCATTGTCAACTTCGAGCGTACTCAAGGTCACTTCTTCTTTTACCAAATATTGATTTACACCTACTATTATCTCGGTTCCACTATCAATGGCGGCTTGTTTTCTGGTAGCGGCTTCCTCTATTTTTAGTTTGGGAATTCCCTTTTCTATCGCATTGGCCATGCCACCGACCGCCTCCGTTTCTTCTATGAGTTCCCAAACCTTTTCCACTAACTCTGCTGTCAAATATTCAACATAGTGCGAACCTGCCCAAGGGTCTATCGCTTTCGTGAATCCTGCATCTTCAGATTGAAGATATTTCTGTGTGTCTCGGGCAATTTTTGCCGAAAAGTCTGTTGGAAGTGCGATAGCTTCATCCAATGAATTGGTGTGCAAAGACTGTGTTCCGCCAAACACTGCCGCCATGGCTTCAATGGTGGTTCTGGCTATATTATTGAAAGGATCTTGAGCGGTTAAACTCCAGCCAGAAGTTTGACAGTGCGTCCGCAAGGCCAATGATTTCTGATTTTTGGGATTAAATCTATTCACAATTTTCGCCCATATCAGCCTTGCAGCCCTCATTTTGGCTATTTCCATGAAGAAATTCATACCAATGCCCCAGAAGAATGACAATCTCGGAGCAAAGTCGTCGATATCTAAGCCTTTTTCTACACCTATTTTTAAGTATTCTAATCCATCCGCTAATGTGTAAGCCAATTCTACATGTGCAGGAGCTCCAGCCTCATGCATGTGATAGCCGCTTATGCTTATGGAGTTAAATTTTGGAATATTTTTTGAGGTAAATTCAAAAATATCGGCAATGATCCGCATTGAGGGTTTGGGCGGATAAATGTAGGTATTGCGAACCATAAATTCCTTCAAAATATCGTTTTGAATAGTTCCTGAGAGCTTCTCCATCGGAACGCCTTGCTCTTCAGCGGTCACAATAAAAAAGGCCAAAACAGGGATAACCGCACCATTCATTGTCATTGAAACTGACATTTGATCCAGCGGAATCTGGTCAAATAGGATTTTCATATCCTCCACAGAATCAATAGCTACACCAGCCATACCGACATCTCCAGCTACTCGCGGGTGGTCTGAGTCATAGCCACGGTGAGTTGCCAAATCAAACGCTACTGAAAGCCCTTTTTGTCCTTGAGCTAAGTTTTTTCTGTAAAAAGCATTACTTTCTTGAGCCGTAGAAAAACCGGCATATTGGCGGATAGTCCAGGGTTTGTTAAGGTACATACTGGCGTAAGGCCCACCTAAAAATGGAGCAATCCCAGATAAAAAACCTTGGTGAATTTGTCGTTTTGAAGGAATTTCACTTAAAACATCAATACCTTCAGCCGTAAAATAAGTATTGGCTTCTGAGCTTGAAATCTCAGAAGCAGAATTGAAAGAAACTTTTGAAAAATCTGGCCTTTTCATCTCTTTTTCCAATTGGTATTTTCTACTTCTGCCACTTTCAAATTGGTTTGGTTGGCCTTCCAATGTGCCAAAGCCAATAAAGCGGCATTTTTGGCCTTGGCTTTTTGCCATTCTTGTGCTTGTTCTTTGGAGAAAAAATTCTTGACAAAATGCGTATCAAATTGTGCCGATCGAAAGGCTTCGTGATCCATCACAAACAAACCAAATGGCAAAGTGGTAGCAAAACCTTCAATTTTATAGGCTTTAATGGCTTCTTTCATTTTTTGAATGGCCTCGGTACGGTCTTTTCCGTAGGTAACCAATTTGGCAATCATGGGGTCATAATAAATTGGAATTTCCATTCCTTCTTCATAAGCATCATCCAGTCTAACGCCTTCACCTTCAGGTCTTTCATATTTGGCAATTTGACCTATTGAAGGCAAAAAGTCATTTAAAGGATCTTCAGCATAAACACGCAATTCTACCGAATGCCCCTTAATTTTCAGATCTTCTTGCGTAAAAGAAAGTTTTTCGCCACGTGCAATTTTAATTTGTTCTTCAACCAAATCTACTCCCGTAATGTATTCGGTAACAGGATGTTCCACTTGAAGTCGCGTATTCATTTCTAGGAAATAATAATTTAAATTTTCATCCAAAAGAAACTCTACCGTGCCAGCTCCTACATAATTGCAAGATTTGCCCACTTTTACAGCAGCCTCACCGATTCTTTGTCTGATTTCAGGCGTCAAAATCCCTGAAGGAGCTTCTTCAATTACTTTTTGATGCCGACGCTGAATGCTACATTCACGCTCAAAAAGATGAACAATATTGCCATGTTTATCACCCAAAACTTGGACTTCAATGTGTCTTGGAGAACCTACATATTTTTCAATAAACACCGAGCCATCTCCAAAAGCCGATTTCGCCTCTGAAATTGCTCTATCCATTTGTTCCACAAAATCTTCGGCTTTTTCTACTACTCTCATGCCTTTCCCTCCTCCGCCTGCCGAGGCTTTTATGAGAATCGGAAAACCTATTTCGGCAGCTATTTTTTGAGCTTCTGGTATATCAGTTATGGCCGTATCGGTTCCTGGAACCATCGGAATGTCATATTTTTTTACACAATCCTTGGCTGCCAATTTAGAGCCCATCAATGTAATGGAATCTGGCTCAGGACCAATAAAAGTGATACCTGCTTTAGTCACTTTTTCCGCAAAAATGGCATTTTCACTCAAAAAACCATAGCCAGGGTGTATTCCATCCACATTGAGTTCTTTGGCATATTTGATGATTTTGTCCATATCGAGATACGACTTACTGGATGCGGCTTCGCCCAAACAAACCGCCTCATCGGCAAATCTCACGTGTAATGCTTGCACATCAGCCTCCGAATATACTGCCACTGTTTTTATGCCCAATTTTTTGATGGTTCGCATAATTCTCAAGGCTATTTCACCTCTGTTGGCCACTAATATTTTCTTCATTTATCTTTTATGAATATGTTCCAAACTTCATTTATCAATTTTTCGCAAACGTCATCTATAAAATAACTACCTTTCGAAGGGTCGTTTACTCGGTAGAGAAAACTTTCATTCCAAAGTACATTTTGAATATTCCGGGTGATCCTAGCAGAAAAACTTTCAGGATATTTTGCAGTATCAAAAGGTATATTTTGCATCAAAATAGCATCTGTACCACCAAAAACGCATGAAGCAGTTTGTTGGGTAGCAGCTATAACTTGGGAATTTGGGTCTTGATGACTAAAATTTACCTTTGAGATTAAAGAAATTTGTTTTTCTGGAGAATTATAAGCCTCAGCTATTTGGGCCCAAATTATTTTCACTGTTTTGTGCTGTGCAATATTCAGATAGAAATTTTCTTGGCTCGGCAAAGCAACAACAAGTTCAAATCCTTCAAAAAAAGTCAGTGATTCCGCTTCTCTTAAAACCTCAGAAAGATTCTCAGCAAGCGTTCCCTCTGATTTACTGCTTACTTCAATTTTTCCCAACTGCTTTGCTATTTGAAGCTCCCCTTTGGTTAATCCCGCAAAAACAATATTGGCATCTTTACCTTCAAGAAAACTTTCTAAGTTTTGAAAAAATAATGAAGAACTAAAAAACTCGTCAGAAAAATAAAATCTTACCTCTATAAAGGAAAGTATAACATCCTTGAAAACGATCTCAAAATCATAATCTAAATCTTTAATAAAAACGCTAATACCGGAGGCACCACCTTCTAGAGCAGTTAATATATTTTTATTGATTTCTACAGATGAATCACCTTCAATAAATTGATAAATGGTCCAACCAACTTTTGATTTTGAAATAGAAGAGCCGAAACTGGATGCTAAATTACCAACAAAAGGATTTGCAAATATTCCTTCTGAAATCTCATAGGAAACCAATGGAGTTTTCAATTCTTTCTCCACCAATTTCAACCATTCTGAATGGTCCGCTGCTTTAAATTCTGAGAAAATGTCACCCATTTTATTCCAATTCTATTAAAATCTGACCTTTATCTACAGCTTGACCTTTTACAATATTTATCTTTTTCACCACTGCCTCGTGGGGTATTTTAATAACATTCTCCATTTTCATGGCTTCCAAAATCAGAATTTTGTCATTTTCTGACACTGTTTGACCTTCTTCTACATTAATCTCTATCACCAAGCCAGGCATAGGGGCTTTTATTGATTTTATTTTGGAAACTTTTGGTTTGTTCAAACCCATGTTGTCCAAGATCTGATCTAATTGACTTTTAATCTGCACCTGAAACCGCTCGCCATCAATCTCTACTTTATAAGCTTTGTCTTTCGAGGAAATTATCTCACCTGAAATAGTTTTCTGATTATGTAATAGGCAAAAAGCATCAGGTTTATAGCTCAGTACATCTATAGCCGATATTTCGTTTTCGGTGAAAGAAAACTCAAAACCTCCAGCATTTACAATGATATTATTATCCGTCATAATATAAAATTCTACATATAAAAACTTTGAAATGCAATATAATGAAGGGCTATTAATATTTTTTTAAACAGGCTGAAAATAATTAGAAAAATACAATTAATATTTTGAAGATATTAAAATAATACAAGGAGAATGTACATAAAACAAGAATTTATCATCATTTTATCTCTCTAAAATTAAAGCAATTATTTAAAATTATGAGCAATAAAAGTAGTTTTAGAACCATATTCACGATTTCAACCCAAACTGTCTAATTATTAGAATAATGCAAAAAACAAATGACCATAAAACTGTTTGTACAATTTCATTATTAAATATAAAAATTAATGTCAATCTTATTATTAAAAAAAATTATTAATATTGTAAACAATATATTAACTATATGAATTCGAAGGTCATAAAGATCAGTTTATTTGTCTTTGCTGCAGTTGCAGTTTTGGCTATAATTAACATAAAATGCACGCCCTCAGTAGGTCAGGAAATTCCTGACGTTGTAGATTATAACTTTCATGTTAGACCCATTTTATCAGACCGTTGTTTCGCATGTCACGGTCCTGACGAAAAAAAGCGAGAGGCCAATCTCAGACTGGATACCGAAGAAGGTGCCTACGCAGCACTTGAAGACAACCCTAAAGCTCATGCCATCGTAAAAGGCAATCCTGAGGCATCTGAAGTTTATAAAAGAATTATAAGCACAGACACTTCCATAAAGATGCCGCCACCGAGTTCCAACCTGACCATTACAGAAGACGAAATAAAAATCATCAAAAAGTGGATATCCCAGGGAGCTAAAATAAAAAAGCACTGGGCGTTTCTGCCTCCTTTAAAATCCCCACTACCAAAAGCCGACAAAGATTGGATTAAAAATGAGATTGATTATTTCACCTACGACAAAATGAAATCAGTAGGTTTAACTCCTTCGGAACAAGCATCGAAAGAAACTTTACTCAAAAGGGTTAGTTTTGACCTGACGGGTTTACCCCCTACCGTAGAAATGCAGGAAGCATTCCTAAAAGATGAAAGCCCAAATGCTTATGAAAAAGTGGTCAATCAGCTACTAAAAAGCAAACATTTTGGAGAAAAAATGGCTTTAAACTGGTTAGATGTGGCAAGGTATGCGGATTCACATGGTTATCAAGACGACGGACTACGTACCATGTGGCCATGGAGAGACTGGGTGATTCATGCTTTCAACTCCAATTATTCCTACAAAAAATTTATGACCTGGCAATTGGCTGGGGATATTCTGGCCGATAAAATGAAATGGCATCCCAAGGCTAAAGAAATGCTTTTGGCTACGGGTTTTAACCGAAACCACAAAATCACCCAAGAAGGTGGTGTAATAGACGAAGAATACCGGGTAGAATATGTGACTGACCGTACAAATACCTTCGGCAAATCGGTATTGGCTCTCACATTAGAATGTGCAAAATGTCATACGCACAAATATGACCCCATTAGTCACGAAGAGTACTATGGGACATTCGCTTTTTTCAATCAAGTACCCGAAAAAGGGCTTTTTGGTACGATTGACGCCTCTTTCGCAGACCCTCCCAACATGAGAATCAAAGATGAGGATGTAAAAAGTATTTTTAATTTCATCAACAAAAAAGATACGGCCAAACTAGAAGTAATGGTCATGAAGGATTCTTCTGTTTTGCGACCAACTTTTATTCTGGAAAGAGGAAATTATGATGCTCATGGCAAAGTAGTGGATTTTACAACTCCAAAAGCCATATTGAATTTCAAGGGATATGAAAAAAATCGTTATGGATTAACGAAATGGCTCTTCGATGATAAAAACCCATTGACTTCTCGCGTATATGTCAACCGTATCTGGGAGCAGTTTTTTGGTAGAGGAATAGTAAAAACTACGGGCGATTTTGGTATGCAAGGCGAACTGCCCACCCATCCTGAACTTTTGGATTGGCTCTCTAATGATTTCAAACAAAATGGTTGGAATATTAAACGTTTGGTCAAACAAATCGTTATGTCGGCCACCTACATGCAATCTTCAGCAGTAAAAGAGGATCACAAGAAAATTGATCCTGAAAATAAATATTTGGCAAGAAGTACCCGTATGCGGATTCCCGCCGAGAATGTCAGAGACCATGTTTTGGCCACATCTGGGTTACTTAATACAGAAATTGGTGGCCCGAGTATAAAACCTTATCAACCTAAGGGCTTATGGGAAGTTGCAACGTCAGGCAGAGGCAGTTTGGCTACCTATGTGCAGGACCATGGCAAAGATTTGTACCGCAGAGGCATGTATGTTTTCATTAAGCGTACTGTACCGCCACCTGCAATGTTGATTTTTGATGCCAGCAACCGCGACCAATGCGAGGTGCAACGAACAAGAACCAACACGCCATTGCAGGCTTTGGCCATGCTCAATGACCCGCATGTACTCGAAAGCTCCAGAGTAATGGCACAGGAACAATTATCGAAAAATATCAGTATAGATGAGGCTATCAAAAATGGATTCAGAAAAATCATATGCCGCATGCCTTCTAAAAAAGAGTTGGAAATTTTGAAAAATTATTATGAAGAAGAAAAAGTGTTTTTCAAAAAACAGCCCCTAAAAATAAAGTCGCTTCAAAAAATTGGAGAGTACGAGCATAAAACTGTCAAGGACCCGGTTTCGTTGGCCGCACTTTTACAGACTTTTCAGATGATGTTTAACATGGAAGAAACCCTTATCAGAATATAGAAATGGAAAATGAATTTTTAAAAAATAGACTCAATGTCAATAGAAGACATTTTCTTGGGAAAGCTGCCGTAGGGCTTGGAAGCCTTGGTTTGGGTTCACTTCTAATGCCGAATTTATTTAAGGGAGACTCGTCAGATGCTGGCTTGCCATTGGGATTGCCGCATTTTGCTCCAAAAGCAAAAAGGGTAATTTACCTTTTCCAAAATGGTGCTCCATCTCAGCTGGAGAGTTTTGACTACAAACCCATGCTCAATAAACTGGCTGGTCAAGATCTTCCCGAATCCATAAGAAACGGACAAAGACTTACGGGTATGACGGCAAGCCAAACCAATTTCCCGATGGTGGGGTCTTATTTCAAATTCAACCAACATGGCAAATCTGGAGCTTGGATTTCTGAGTTGTTTCCTAATATTGCTAAAATAGCCGATGATATTTGTATCGTAAAAACGATGAATACAGAGGCCATCAACCATGATCCAGCGTTAACTTTTCTACAAACAGGTGCTCAAGTGGGCAACAGACCAAGTATGGGGGCATGGTTGAGCTATGGATTGGGAAGTGAAAACCAAAACTTGCCAGCATTCTGTGTACTATTGTCAAGAGGAAGAGGTAACGGTCAGGGAGTTTATTCTAAACTTTGGACCAACGGTTTCCTTGACTCTACCCACCAAGGTGTGGTATTTTCGAGCGGAGAAGACCCTATTCTATATCTCAACAACCCCGAAGGAACCGACAAAACTTCAAGGAGAAGAATGTTGGATAAACTGGCCGAACTGAATCATTTGGGTTTTGAAGATAATCGCGACCCAGAGGTTGAAGCCAAAATAAAGCAATACGAAATGGCCTACAGAATGCAAACGGCTGTACCTGAGCTTACTGACCTCTCAAAAGAACCTGACCATATCATAAAAATGTACGGACCCGATTGTTTGGTACCTGGGACCTATGCAGCAAACGCCCTTTTGGCAAGAAAACTCTCAGAATCAGGAGTAAGATTTGTACAGCTTTATCACCAAGGCTGGGACCAGCATGGCAACCTTACCGGCGAAATGCCATTGCAGGCTCAAGATGTGGACAGAGCATCTGCTGCTTTGGTGACAGACCTAAAGCAAAGAGGCCTTTTGGACGAAACTTTGGTAATTTGGGGTGGAGAGTTTGGAAGAACCAACTACTCTCAAGGAAAATTTGGGGTGGACAATTATGGTAGAGACCATCATCCGCGAGCCTACAGCATTTGGATGGCAGGTGGCGGCATAAAAGGTGGTACTGTTTACGGTGAAACGGATGAATTGGGCTATAATATTATCAAAGACCCCGTGCATATTCATGATTTCCATGCAACGGTAATGCACACTATGGGACTAAATCATGAGCAACTCAACTACAAACATCTGGGTAGAAGATATAGACTCACCGATATTGCAGGCAAAGTAATCCCAGGACTTTTGGCTTAAACTATTTATGAAAAAAATCCTTTCGTATTCTTGTCTTGGACTAAATGTTCTATTGCTTTTTGTGGCTTTGTTCGAAAATCAGGTTCAAATCCCAAGCTGGTTTTCATTCATTGGCCGAGTGCATCCATTGGTTTTACATTTACCTATTGGTCTTACTTTGGCTTTGTTGTTATTCAATAGCATAAAACCCAAAATTGACCAAGAGTCATTCCATTTGATATTAGATTCTCTACTTCTTATTTTGGCCTTCACCAGTGTTGTGAGTGCGTTTGCGGGTATTATCTTATCCTTTGAAAATGGTTATGATGTAGAAACCCTTAAAAACCACAAGTATACAGGCATTGGTTTGAGTTTACTGGTATACCTAATTTATGAATTCAGAAACAAAATATTTACTTCAAAATTAATTACAAATCTTACGCTAATTTTAACAGTTGTGGCGGTGGGAGTCGTTGGGCATTTAGGAGGAAATATTACCCACGGTGAGGATTTTTTGTTCGGAGAAAAAGAAGCTAAAGCACCTGAAACAACTTTTGATAAATTCGTTTATCCAATTCTCGATCAAAAATGTAAAAGTTGTCATAATGACAAAAAAACTAAAGGTCAACTTAATATGAGTACCATCGAAAAAATCAAGAAAGGTGGTAAAAATGGACAGCTCTGGGTAGGAAATGACACATTGAACAGCCATATTTTGAAAAGAGCGTATCTGGATTTAGAGGATAAAAAACACATGCCACCAAAAGGAAAACCACAATTGACCAATCAGGAGCTTCTAATTCTAAAAAAATGGATTCAAGAAGGAGCAAAATATGACCAAAAACTTACTGATTTAAAACCAAGTTCCTTTTTTTACAGCTTAAATACCACCTCAGAGGTAAAAATAGCAGCAAAAAGCTATACTTTCTCAGCTGCATCTGAAAGCACGTTAATGGAACTCAGTACACCATTTTGTACTATAAAACCCATTGCTAATGGTTCACCGGCTGTAAAAGTCAATTTTTATGTTAGTTCTAAATACGACCCAAAAACATTAAATTCACTTTCTAAAATTGGAGAGCAAATAGTAAGTCTGAATCTTTCTAAAATGCCAGTTACAGATGAAAGTTTTGGAGAAATATCAAAGTTTCAAAACCTCGAATATTTGAATCTTAACCAAACCGAAATTACCGGAAAAGGTATTGAAAAGCTCAAAAACTGCAAAAAACTTGAGGTTTTAGCCATAGCAAATACAAAAATAACCTTTGAGGATTTGCAAAAGATCATGGATATACCCTCACTGAAAGAAGTTTACTTATGGGAAACAAAGTTTACAAAAGAACAGTATGAGTCTTTGAAAAAATCTAAAAAAAGAATAGAACTGGGTTACATTCCAGACGAATCTGAAACGTTAAAACTCAATCCTCCAATATTGGTAAACGAAAATCAGATTTTGGAAGGAAACTCAACTATCACATTGAAACATACACTTCAAAACGTAGATATCAGATATACAATAGACGGTACAGTGCCAGACTCAACAAAATCTACTGTTTATAAATCCCCCATAACACTTAAAAACTACGGGGCCATAAAAACCATAGCTACCAAAAAAGGTTGGTTGGCATCTGACATCAAAGATTATTATTTCTTTAAATCGAATATAAAAGCCACAAATGCCAAATTGTTAACTAAAACCAATCCAAAATATCCAGGCAATGGTGAAACAACACTTATAGATAGAAAACAAGGAGATGCCGTAAATTTTAAAGACAAAAACTGGTTAGGATTTCGAGAAAACCCAATGGAAGCTTTATTTGACTTTAAGAAAACAAGTAGTTTTAACGGCTTAACCATCAGTTATGCTGAAAATACTGGTCAATACATTATGCCACCAGTATTTGTAGACGTTTACATCAAAGAGGCGGGCAAACATATGACACATTTCAAAAAAGTAAACATACCTCAATTAACCAAAATGACCTTAAATGGTACCAAAGGAGTAGATATTCCTTTAAACAAAACCAATATTGAACAGATTAAAATCATTATTCAGCCCATTTCAAAACTTCCAGCATGGCATCCTGGCAAGGGGGATAAAGGTTGGTTTTTTGTGGACGAAGTCTTTTTCTATTGAGAAAATTTCAAAAACTATTACCTTTGAATAAAAAAAACCTCGACTTGGAGCACATATCAAAACTATTTGGACTCGAACCCGACAATTACAGTTTCAAACCTTTCGGTTCTGGCCACATTAATGCTACTTTTCTTTTAGAATCAATTTCTGAAAACAAGCGATTTGTTTTACAAAAAATAAATATTAATGTTTTTAAAAAACCTGAAATTATCGCCATAAACGTCGGAAATACTTCTGACTTTTTGGCCAAAAATCATCCAGAATACCTATTTATTCACCAAATAAAAACCGTAAACGGAGAAGATTTAGCCTTTGTTGATGGTGAATATTGGCGTTTAAGTCCATTTATTCCAAATTCTTATTCTATCAACAGCGTTTCAGAACCCCAAATGGCCTACGAAGCAGGTAAAGCTTTTGGATTACTGACTAAAAATCTTCACCACATGCCTTTGGAAGGATTGCAAGCCAGTATTCCTGGTTTTCATGATTTGGCTTGGCGTTATCAGCAGTTTGAGGAATCTCTTAAAAACGGAAATCAAAATCGTATTTCAGAAGTCGCACAGGAAATAGAATTCATAAAAAGTCAAAAACATTTGGTGGAGGTTTACCAAAATATCATTCAAAACCCTGAGTATCCAACCAGAATGATTCATCATGATACCAAAATCAACAATGTCTTGTTTGACAAAACCACCAACAAAAGCCTTTGTGTTTGTGATTTGGACACTTTAATGCCAGGTAAAATAATTTCTGATATTGGTGATATGGTGCGAACATATATTTGTGAAGAATCAGAAGAAAGCACTGAGTTTGAAAAAATAAAAATCCGAACCGAATATTTTGAAGCACTGATGAATGGTTATTTGAGTCAAATGAAATCCCTCATCTCTCCTGCTGAAAAGGAAAATTTGTTTTTTGCAGGACCATTTATGATTTATATGCAAGGTCTTCGTTTTCTAACAGATTACCTCAATGATGATATTTACTATCCCATAAAATACCCCGAACACAACCTCAACAGAGCAAAAAATCAAAGGATTTTATTGGAGGATTTGTTGTCAAATGAGGTTGAATTGATGACCATTATTAAAAAAAATATCGACTAATTTGGTTGAAATCATAAGGTCTCACAATTGCTTTAATGTATATCCAGAACTACATTTGTATAAACTTTTGGTACAAATCTCAGTTTCTTTTGAAACGGAATAATAATATGCTAAAGAATCTTATAATTTCCTTTCTTTGCTTGTTAACTCTGGCCTGTCAAAAAAGCCAAGAGGGTTCTTATGACCGTTTTCCAGAGGGAAAAACAAAAGAAAACATAAATTTAGAAGGAATAGACCTCAAAGATAATAACCTGCAACTGACCCTCTTTGCTTCTGAACCAGACCTCTTTAATCCTACCAACATGGACATTGACCATAAAGGAAGAATCTGGATTTGTGAAGCTTATAATTATAGAAACGATGTAAACAACGTACCCTACAACAAAAAAGGCGATAAAATCTTGATTCTCGAAGACACAAACGCCGACGGAAAATCTGACAAAACCAAAGTATTTTATCAGGGAGAAGACATAAATTCAGCATTAGGAATAACGGTCTTAGGCAACAAAACTATCGTTTCTTGTAGCCCAAATGTATTTGTCTTTACTGATGAAAATGGAGACGACATTCCTGATAAAAAAGAAATTCTTTTCAAAACCATTGCTGGTTTACAAAGTGACCACGGCGTACATTCTTGCGTTTTTGGCCCGGATGGAAAACTTTATTTCAACTTCGGAAACTTTGGAGAAGGGCTTTTGGACAAAAATAACCAACCCATCAAAGACATTTATGGAAGATTAATTGGCCAAACCAAAGCACCATTTCAAGACGGAATGGCTCTGAGATGTGATATAGACGGAAAAAACTTCGAAGTTTTGGCTTGGAATTTTAGAAACAACTACGAACTCTGTATCGATTCTTATGGAAGAATCTGGCAGTCTGACAACGACGACGATGGCAAAAAAGCCAACCGAATAAACTATGTGATGCCAGGAGGTAATTATGGATACAAAGATGAAATGACTGGTGCCGATTGGCGAGTAAACCGTACGAATCTAGAGGACTCCGTTATTAACCAACACTGGCATCAAAATGATCCCGGTGTGATTCCTAATCTTAAAGTTACGGGCTACGGCTCCCCTACTGGCATATTTATTTATGAAGGCTCTTTACTGCCAGAAAAATACAGAAATGGTTTATTCTTGGCAGATGCTGGAACCAATGATGTTTCGAGCTATGAAAGAATCAATGATGGAGCGGGATATACCATAAAACAAAACCTCATTTTAGATGCCACAAAAAAAGACATGTGGTTTCGTCCTTCGGACATTTGTACCGCACCAGACGGCTCGGTTTTCGTAGCGGATTGGTACGATTCAGGTGTGGGTGGACATTTTATTGGCGACCTTGAAAAAGGCAGAATCTACAGATTATCAAGCAATAAGATTGACTACAAAATCCCAACCTATGATTTCAAGTCTGTTTCTTCATGTGTAGAGGCCTTGCAAAACCCATCTAATTCTGTCAGATATTTGGCTTATTCGGCTTTATCAAAAATGGGTAAAAATGCTGAAAGCGAATTAGCGAAACTTACCAAATCTACTAATCCTATTTTTCAGGCACGAGCCTATTGGTTACTTTCTAAACTGGATGAAAAGTATGTTTTAGAAGCAAGTAAAAATACAAATGAGCAAATTAGAGCAGCTGCCGTAAGAATGGCGAAAAGAGAAAATAACAGTTCGTTTTTTACTCAAATGGCCACTGACGATTCTTTTCAAGTTAAACAGGCGGTTGGTTCAGCCATTTACAAAACTGACAATCAACTATCCTGGATAAACCTTGCAAATAGCTACAAACCAGGCGATAAATGGTTTTTAGAATCCATTGGAATAGGAGCTGATGGACAGTGGGATAAATATTTAGAGGCTTTCCTGAAAGGTAAAAATTGGATAAATGACGAATCCGCCAAAGATATTATTTGGAGAAGTCGCTCTAAGAAAACTTCAGCATATTTAGCAAAAATAATATCTAACCTCCATATAAAAGAGACTTACAGGTACTTTAGGGCATTTGATTTTCAGGTTAAAACCTACAAAAATCAGGCACTTTTGGGACTTTTAAAAAACTCAAAATCAGAAGAATTAAGTTTGCTCATATTCAAACATTTTGATGCCGAAACCATCGTTAAAGATATAGAATTTAACAGTATCCTTCCGAAAGTACTTGAAAATATCAAAAACGATGTTGACTTTATAGATATCGTATCGAAATATGGTCTTCAAAATCAAAGAACGCGACTCGAAAAAATTGTTTTAGAAAGTACGAAGCCTGATGTTTATGAGAAAGCAGCGTTAGTCCTTTCTCAGCTTTTTGGGGTAGCTCCGCTCAAAGAAGCCATATCGCAAAAACCACTGAATGAAGACAAAGCCATAAAAGCCATTCAGAGATTGGGTTTGGTAGACAACGAGACCATTTCCAAACAGCTTATTTTAATATTTTCAAACAAAAAATACCCCTTTAAAATAAGAGAAGCCGCAATATTGGCCATGGAAGGCTACCAAAGCGATGTCAAACTATGGAATTTGGTGAAAATAAATAAAGTACCCAAAGAGCTCATTCCAGCGGCAAAAGTGGTGTTTACCAAAACTTTCCACAGCGACCTGAAAGTGCAGTTTGAGCAGAAATTTGGCAAACCTCAACAACATCAATTAGCCATAAAAGCCAATTTCTTGAATAAAAATGGTAACGCTGTTAAGGGAAAAGAATTGTTCGGGATGTATTGTGCCACCTGCCATGTCGTCAATGGCAATGGCATGGATTTTGGCCCAGCACTCAGCCAAATCGGAAAAAAACTTACCAAAGAAAGCATTTATAATGCCATCGTGAATCCAAGTCAAGGCGTGAGCTTTGGTTATGAAGGCTACAATATTTCACTTACAGATGGATCTGTGTTTCAAGGAATCATCACTAGCAAAACCAATGACGAATACTTGGTAAAAATGCCTGGTCAGTCCCAAATTGTAGCCTACAAAAAAAACCAAGTAAAATCGGCTACTAAAATGGAAACCTCGCTAATGCCAGCTTTTCCCTTGAAAGAAACTGAATATTTGGATTTGATTGGATATTTGGAGGGGTTGAAATAGCATTAGCCACCTCATCTTTCGCCTAACTTATAGACTTGATTCAACTTTGAATCAATCATTCAACTTACTTATTCTACAATTCGACCTTGAATTTATACAACTCAAAGGTAGAGTGTTTTATGAAAATGAATAATAATGTTAGTTTTGACAACTAAACATCTGAAATAATTTCAATTTCATGAAACAAAAAATGAATTTCAAAAAATCAAAAATCCTTCATGTTGTACTATCACTCATCACACTCAATACAACATTGAGTTGCAACACTGATGAAGCCGAAGTTGATGCTTCTGGCACAATTGTAAAGGTACAATCGGCTAATTTTATTTCAGATGGTTTAGCCGAACCCATCAGCGTTGTTTCTCGCACGCTCTCCAATGGTTCTACCGTTGAATGCTACAAAATAGTTGCCAGAGGCATTCCAACCGACCATAATATGGGGCCGTGGTGCCCCAGTAATATCACGGACAATGCAAGTGCAGGTGGGATTTGGCTTGAAAATGGCAATGTTTATGATGTAGATGGGGCTTTTGTAAAAAACTTAGCCAATTTTTATTCAGATAAAACTTGGATGTTGTACAATGCGACAACGGGTGTAATCACCAAAACTAAAACCCAAGCAGAGTGCCAAGCAGCAGCAAACCCAAATGTTGGTGCAGAATATAAAAACTTTTGTGTAGAATGTTTGCCGTCTTATGTGGCCAATTTAACCCAAACCTATTACATTCCTGTTACTCCTGTAAAATTAACCTCAACTACATCTTTCGGAAACGGGCCCATGTCCAGTGGACCATCTGTGCGAGGCCTGGCATTTAATGGCGTAAGATTTGATGCACCTGCTCCCGTCAATGCCATTTTAGGTGCCTATACACTTGCTCCATTTGACGACGCTGGCGGACATATCAACCTCGCTGCAGGCTACCACTACCATGCCGCCACGGGAATTTCAAAAAAAATAGCTCAAACTGATGGACATTCAGCTATGATTGGCTATGCCATGGATGGTCATGGACTGTATGAAAGATTAGATGCTTCGGGTAAAGAATATACCGATTTGGACGCTTGCCGTGGACATTCTGACGACACCAGAGGCTATCATTATCATGTTGACAAAGCAGGTTCGAACAATTTCATAAATTGCCTGAAAGGTGCATACGCAAACTGATTGTAGATTTATGAAAAAACTATATGCCATATTTTTGTTAATTTTGATGAGTTTGACAGCCCAGGCTCATCAACCCGATTTGTCGATGTTGATGATTTATCAAAATGCCGATGGAAAATATTTCCTGCAATTGTCCAGTTCGTTGGTGGCATTTGAAAGCATGGTCGATTATAAATATGGAAAAAATAGCTACAAAACGCCAGAAGAGTTTAAAGGATTGTTTATCAAACTGTTTCAAGAACGTTTTTCAATGGAATCCAACAATCAAAACGAGATGAGTTTTGGTAACACAAAAGTCATGTTAGGGCATGAAACTAAGCTGATTGCTGAAGTTTTAAATATGCCAAAGGATTCATATTCAATCCAAATTAGAAACGATATATTTAAAGAAATGCCTCAAAATCAATGCATTTTAATATTTACAGGAGAAAAATTACCCAAACAACAATTTATATTATCAAAGGAAAACAACAATGAAATAAAATTAAAGCTTGAAAATGGCAAATGGAGTTTGGAGAATTACGAAAAAATTAACAGGGTTGATTTAAAAATCATTCTGAGTATAGTATTAGCTTTAGTTCTATTGATAGGCACAATTATTTTTCTAAAAAATACCAAAACAAAAGTTCTTAATTTTAACAATTAACAAAATCAAAGTATGAAAATCCTAAAAATTGCATTTTTAGCCACAATTTCACTGAATTTGGCAAGTTGTAGTGAAGACGATACTGCCACGCCAGCTACCTCGTCCGCAGAAGTGCCAGCAGTTTACAAAAAAGTATATGGGGCAACCAGTATTACCAGCGATGGCACTTATATTACATTCAAAACAAAAAACTTGCCCGACCACAAAAGCCCATATTATGCAACCAGCAATGCCTTGTATGAAGCCTATACAGGAACAACTTTTGGAGGAAATGCTTTCAAAAAAAATCCAAATACGATTTCAGAACTTTCAGTAACGGTCAAGATTCCGCTTAATCCTAAAGTGGATGCCGCTCATGCTGCTACACCTTTGGGGGCCATTGGCATTGCTTTGAATGGTGTGGCGTTTTTTAATCAATATGCAGGCCCAAACAATCAGGCATTGACCAATGAAATCGTTAGTTTTGATAAATATTATGGACATCCGCAGAATTCGGGTGTGTATCATTATCACGTTGAACCATTGTATTTAACTACCTTCAAATCAACAAAATCAGGCTTAATGGGCTTTTTGTTAGATGGTTTCCCTGTTTATGGACCACAAGAAGAAAACGGCACAACCGTAACGAGCAGTCTATTAGATGCCTATCACGGTCATACGCACACTACCATTGATTATCCAAAAGGCACATATCATTATCATTTCACTGCTGATGCCCCATATTTGAACGGAAGCGGCTATTATGGAACTCCAGGAACAGTAACACAATAAATGAAACCAATAACCATAATAATAGTGCTTACTTTGATTTATTCATGCAATAATCCAAAACAGACACTTATTCAGGAAATTCCGAAAAACTATTTCAGAAAATCTTCAGACAAAATCTCGATAAAAAATGATGTCGTTTTACTAGATAATAAAAAATATTCAGGTTTTTTGTTTGAATTAGATACAAGTAAAGATACCATTTTGGTAGAAGGATACATCGACGGGTTATTGAATGGCGTGTGTAAAAAATGGTATTCTAAGAAACAACTAATGGAGGAAAGGCATTATTTGGGCGGACAGAAAAACGGAAGACAAATTGCATTTTGGCAAAACGGCCATAAAAAATTCGAGTTTTTTGCTAAAAATGATGCTTACGAAGGAGAATTGAGAGAATATAGTGAAAATGGACAAATGTTTCATTTGGCAAATTATGTGAAAGGACAAGAGGAAGGCTCGCAAAAAATGTGGTATGATAATGGTAAAATTCGGGCAAATTATGTGGTCATTAAAGGCAAAAGATATGGATTACTCGGCACTAAAAACTGTAAAAATGTATCGGATAGTATTTTTGTTGTTAGGTAGTTGTTTGGCCATCAGTTGCGATGATGAAAAATCAAGCACAATCGCATTGCCTTATTATAATGAGCCAGATTTTACACCAATTTTTATTGAAAACAAATCAGAAGTACAAACCAAAATCTCTCATAAGATTGGTGATTTTTCTTTCTTGAATGAAGATAGCCTTAAGGTTTCTCAGCAAAATATTGAAGGAAAAATCCATGTGGCCAATTTCATTTTTACATCTTGTGGGAGCATTTGCCCGACCATGACCAAAAACATGAAAATGGTGAGTGATAGGTTAAAAAATGAAGTTGTTTTATTGTCTTTTTCAGTCACACCATGGATAGACAAACCCTCTGTTTTAAAGAAATTTAAGGCAAAAAACAACATAACAAATCCCAATTGGCACTTTTTGACAGGAAACAGAACCGCTATTTATCAGTTGGCAAGGCAATCTTATTTTGCCGAAGAAGATATTGGTTTTAGCAAAGACAGCACCGAATTTTTGCATACCGAACACTTTATCTTGGTGGACAAATCCAAAAGAATTCGTGGCGTTTATAACGGTACTTTAACCTTGGAAATGCTTCAATTGATTGATGATATTAAGACACTAAAAGCAGAATAGCGTGAAAAACAATTTAAGTCATGTCCTAAAAAAAATCGGAATATCTATCTTGGCAGCGATTGCTTTCAAATTACTATTTTTTAGGTTACCCGATTTTCTAGAACCAGACTTGCTTGTTATTCCTTTCATAGTATTTATACTTTGGGAAGGTAATCTTTACATAGATAAACAATTAGAAAAAAAATACAGTTGGTTGTCTAATCCCACTCAAAGAATAGTTATCCAATTTTTTCTGAGTCTTATATTTAGTGCCATAACCCTATTTATATTGATGAATTTGATGCATTTTACCAAATTCAACGAAATAAGATTATTCAATCGAGCGATCAGACAAATGTTTGTTCCAGCCATAATAATTACCTTTTTGAGCTTGGTAATTTACATTTCTGGTCAGTTTTTAAAGGCTTGGAAACAAAGTTTATTGGAAGTAGAAAAGCACAAAACTGAAAGTGCCAATGCTCAATTGCAAAATCTAAAAAACCAACTCAATCCCCATTTTTTATTTAATAATCTCAGTGTTTTGAGTTCGTTGGTGTACCAAAACCAAGATAAAGCGGTAGATTTTATCAATGAATTATCGAAAGTTTATCGCTATGTTTTAGATAATAAAAATGCGGAGTTAGTGAGTTTACAAGAAGAGTTGGACTTTTTGGAGCATTACATTTATTTACTAAAAATACGTTTCGGAGAAAATATTATCTTTAATATTCAGATTGAGGAAAGTCTGATTTGCTTTTTACCGCCCATGTGCCTTCAAATGTTGGTAGAAAACACCATACAACACAACGAAACCTCACAAGCAAAGCCTTTAAACGTATCTATTATTGCCAAAAATAATCGCTTAATTGTAAGCAATCCAATTCAACCCCGTAGCGATAAGTCTGAAAGTTCGCAGACTGGATTAGAAAACATGAAAACTCGGTACCAATTTTTCACCGATGAAAAAATAGAAATTATTCATAATGAAAGTGTTTTTACGGTAAGCTTGCCATTAATTGCAAAAAAATGAAAGTAGTAATTGTAGAAGACGAAAAACTATCTGCAGAACATTTGAGTTTGTTGTTACAACGAATAGACAAAAATATTCAGGTAGTTCAATATTTCGATGCTGTGAAGTCTACCACGGATGCATTTAAGAAAGGACTTGATGCAGATTTGCTTTTTCTGGATATTCACTTGGCTGATGGAAATAGTTTTGAGATATTTAATTATGTTCAACCCGACATTCCCATCATATTCACAACAGCTTATGACAATTATGCCATTCAGGCCTTTAAGCAAAATAGCATAGATTATCTTTTAAAGCCTATTTCAATACAAGATTTAAAATTTGCACTTGAAAAATACAAAAAACAGCAACAAACCAACAATAAACAACTCATTGAAAATATTACAACTGCCTACCAGCAACTCAACAAACCATATAAAAGTCGTTTTTTGGTCAAATCAGGGCAAACGATTGATACCATTCAAACCGAAGATATCCATCATTTTGAGACCCAAGAAAGCTTGTCTTTTTTAGTAACCAACAGAGGCAGCCGTTATGCCATTGATTATACGCTAGACCAAATCGAGCGTATCGTTTCGCCCAAAGATTTTTTTCGAATAAACAGAAAAATAATCCTTCACATAAAAGCCATTGAAAAAGTCAGTACCTACTTTAATGGTCGCTTATCTATCACTTCCAATTTGTTAAAAGGCGAGGCAAATATAGTCAGTCGAGATCGGGTTAATGATTTTAAGGTTTGGTTGGAAGGATAGATAGAAAAGAATTTATTAGGAACTCACTTACTTTAGAAATTATTGACTGACCTGACAAATCCAAAATCTGTGTTTTTTTAAAAAAGGATTTACAAAGAGTTAAAAAAAATCATTAGAAAAATACCGCTTCCTAAACCAAAATGCCAAATTTACCAGGGCTATCAGTGCAGGAACTTCAACCAATGGACCAATGACACCCGCAAAAGCTTGGCCGCTGTTGATGCCAAAAACGCCTATGGCTACCGCAATGGCCAATTCAAAATTGTTTCCTGTGGCCGTAAAAGCAATAGAAGTGCTTTTCGAATAATCAGCTCCAAAGTATTTTCCGATAAAGAAACTTATCACAAACATCACCGAAAAGTAGATAACTAAAGGAACTGCAATCCTAAAAACATCCAACGGAATATGAACGATGAGTTCGCCTTTGAGGCTAAACATGATCAGAATAGTAAAAAGAAGAGCAATCAACGTAATTGGAGAAATAATAGGTACAAATTTGGTATTAAACCACATTTCGCCTTTGAGTTTGATAAGCGAGTATCTGCTCAGAATGCCCAACAGAAATGGAATACCAAGGTAAATACCCACACTTTCAGCGATTTGAGCAATGCTGATATCAATTTCTAAGCCTTTAAAACCAAAATAAGGCGGCAAAACCGTAATGAAAAAATATGCATAAACGCTATATAGAAGTACCTGAAAAATACTATTTAAGGCTATCAAACCAGCTGAATATTCTCTATTTCCGTCAGCCAAATCGTTCCAAACCACCACCATGGCAATGCACCGAGCTATACCAATGAGTATCAAGCCCACCATGTATTCAGGATAATTTTGCAAGAAAGTAATGGCCAAAAGAAACATAAAAATTGGTCCAACAATCCAGTTTAGAAACAGGGAAGCACCTAAAACTTTCGTGTTTTTAAAGACCTCGCCCATTTGTTCATATTTAACTTTGGCCAGTGGCGGATACATCATCAATATCAAACCAATGGCTAACGGAATATTCGTAGTTCCTGAAGAAAAGGTGTTGATAAAATTTGAAGATTGTGGAAATAAATTCCCGATAGCAACCCCAACAACCATGGCCAAAAATATCCAAAGCGTCAGAAATCTATCTAAAAAACCAAGTTTTTTTCGCTCCACCACCGGAGCACAATTATTTGCAGACATAGATGGTATTTTTATTTTTAATTAACAACAAGCACTACCTGGAGTACAGCAAGATTGTTCAGTTGGTTGCAAATCTGAAAGTTTCATTTTTAGTTTTTCTGGTGGAATTCCACACGAATCAGAAGCCAAACAAGCAGTCTTTTTGTTGGTAAGTACAAATATTTTGCCGTCGAAATCCAAACCATACTTCCCGATTGTATCTGACTGATATTCAACTTCTACCTCCAAATCACCCATACCCAGTTTACGCTCTGAAAGTTCGATTATATTCAATAATTTTTGTGGTTTCAGTCGGTGTTCGTAGTCGTTGGCATTCCAAAGTTGGAAATTCGCCACTTTTTCAATTCTTTCCGTACCTCCGCAATCTATAAAATGTTTGGTAATAAGGCCCACTTCAGTCACATGGAAATGTTCAGGCACCATTTCACCATTTTGCAATTTAAAATCTACCGATTCTACTGTCGTTAGTAGTTTATTTATGCCAGAAAGTTTCATTTTTTTAAATATTTATTTTTTAACAACACATGTTTTTCTTTTTTTCTAAATTATCGGATATTTCCAAAAAATACCCTCGAAGCGTATTTATGGCAGTATCGTCTATGCAGTAACAAATGGCATTACCAGAAATATTCCCTTTTATTAAACCTGCGTTTTTCAATTCTTTTAAATGTTGAGACACTGTTGGCTGAGCGAGAGCTAGTTCGTTTACAATATCCCCGCAAATACAAGCATCAACTGACATTAAATATTCAATTATAGCAATTCTCGCAGGGTGGCCCAACGCTTTCATGAGCAAAGCCGTATCATTTTGTTTTTGTGTAAAAAACTCGGTTTTGGTGATTCCCATTATTTTTTAACTTTAGAAAACACGTAAAAGGTCTCCGTGGCTATCTGATTGCATCTTTCATCGTACATTTTGGCTTCGTCTAGAGTGCCGTCAAATGCCTTCGGGTCTTGGTAAGGTGTGGAAACTCTTTTAGCAGCTCCAAATACTACCGGACAGGCTTCGTCGGCACTCGAGCAAGTCATAATTGCACAAAAACCTTTTTTTGGATTTGCCTCATCATCATACTTTTTTGAAAAAGCCACTTGTTTAGGTCCATCCAAAACATATTGAATATGATAGATTGGATTGGAAGTTTCGGTTGTTTTTTCTATAATAAAACCAACTCTTTTCAAAGCTGCCACTGATCTTTCGTTACAAGCCGTCGCTTCAGTACCACCCGAAAATGTCTTCACATTCGATATTCCATAAAATGCCGCAGCCGTAGCACCCCAAATTTGCCCAAAATGACTCCTACGTGAATTGTGCGTACAGATATATACCAATTCGGCGGTTTCATTTCCTTTGATTTTCATTGAAACATAATCCGCAATCTTATCTAAATCCGCTTTTCTTTCGGCACTTATTCCACTGAAATCCAAAGTATTAGATTTTACATATAAAAGTATTTTTTCATCGATTGTATTTGCTTGCTGTTCTGAGTTCCGCATAAAAAAGAGAATTAAAATATTTAAAATAAAAGACATAATTATATTTTGTTTGAAATTATCAAGACTTCACATTATTAACTATCTTAAAATTTAGAGAGTGAATTCTTTGAGACAACAAAATTATATCGTAATATTGCAATATACAAATAAAAAGAAGGGTAATTTTCAAATACAATGACAAAAACAGAAACACTTTTGACACTTTGGGAAGAGGCGAGGAGTAGATTTTCAAATCAATTATTGGTTATTCAAAGAGATGATTTACAAAAAAAACTCGCCCCTTCAGTAAACTCGATTGGTTTCCTAATCAGGCACATTGGTGATGTAGAGTTACTTTTTGCAAAGAACGTATTTGGTGCAACTTATGTAAAAGTTACTGCCAAAACTGTGATTGATAAATATGATTCTGGAGAATGGACAAATCTCCAAGAACTACAAGACTATGTAAAATATTCGTTTGAAACATTGAAAAATATTGTCGAAAAACAAACCGATGAAGATTGGAACACAGAAATAAGTACCAAAGAATTTGGAACAAAAACCAAAGCAGAGGCTTTCGGAAGAATAGTTTCACATACCGCTTATCATGCTGGTCAAATGTCAATTATCAATAAATACGGAACAATATAGAATTATGAAAAACACTTTCTCCTACTTTTTAATTTTCCTTCTTCCTTTTGTTGCCTTCGCTCAAACTGTAAAAAACACAGGTTCAATGACCGATATGAGCAAAGAAAACTTTGCTCCTCATATTAGATTAGATACCATCACCAACAAAAGGCATCTTTTCGGTATGGGACCTTATGGCAAAATGCAAGGTGAAATTAGTGTATGGGATGGCGTGCCGTATTTCAGTGAAGTAAATGCTGATGGTATAGGAGTTGTTTCTAAAAACTGGAATATTGAAGCCCCTTTTTTTGTATATGCCAATGTTTCTAAGTGGAAAAAGTATAAGGTTAATCTGAACTGCCGAAACTTAAACGACCTGCAAAAAGCCATTGAAAATATTGTAAAAGTAAAGGCTTATAAAACAGATGCCCCTTTGGTGATAAAAATAAAAGGCAAATTTGACCAACTCACTACGCATATTGTGATGCCCCGCTCAATGGACATTCCTGGATATCAAGCAAATAAAAAACAAGCCGATTATGATTTTGAGCAAATCGAAGGTGAAATTCTAGTTTTCTATTCTCAAAAACATCAGGGAATCTACACCCACAAAGATAGTTTTATTCACGCCCATTTTTTGAGTAAAGACAAGAATACTATGGGACATATTGACAAAATAAAGTCGAACGGGAAAGTAGAATTGAGCTTTTCTATTGAATAAGAGAATCCTAAAGTATTTCTAACAAATACTTCAACTCCGAAATATTTTCTGAGTCATTTCCTCCGAGTTCGGGATTGAAATAGATGGTGCGTAAACCGGCATTTCTAGCTCCTTCAATATCTGCTATCAGATTGTCGCCAATCATTATACTGTTCTCTATATCTGCATTAGCTCTATCAAGAGCAAAATCAAAAATCGCCTTTTCGGGTTTTCTGGCACCTGCAATATCGTTGGTGATGATTTGGTCGAAAAAATGATAAATACCTCCGCTTTTCATTTTCTTTATCTGGATATCCTGATAGCCGTTGCTGATGATGTGCATTTTATAATCTCTTGCGGCCAAAACCTCTAAAGTATCAAATGCGTCGTCCATTAGATGATGCTGATGTGGCAAAAGATCCAATAGTACTTGATTGAGTTCTAAAGAAAAACGCTCGTCTATTTCAATTTCTATTGCCTGAAGGACTTTCTGAAATCTGAAAGTTCGGAGATAATCATGTGTAATCAGACTCAAATCTAGCTGATTCCACATAGCGGAATTTATAGTTGAGAATTTTTGAAAGAAAAAATCAAAATCAACATTATCAGGAAAAATGCCCTTATGCTGTTCGTAGATTTGGCGAATACATATTTCTGAATTTTTCTCAAAATCCCAAAGTGTATGGTCGAGGTCAAAAAACAAATGCCTGATTTTCAAAATATTATATTTTGCATTTTTAATATTTTGCAAAATAGAATAGAAAAATCAGGCACCAAAATAATTTCTTTGAAATTAGGCAATCACCAATCGCTCCACAGGCTCATTGCCCACCAAGTGCTTCTCAATAATCTCATTTACATCTTCGGGCGTTACAAAGCCATAAAAAACTCCCTCAGGATATACCACCACCGAAGGGCCCTTTCCACAAGTATCCAAACAGCCCGCTCTTTGAGCTCTAATTTCAATATCTAACCCTTTCGATTTCAATCCTTCTTTAAAAGCATTCACTAGCTCCATTCCTCGCTCGCTTCCACAACATTTCTTAGGAGCTTCTTTGTCATTCGTACAAACAAAAACGTGTTTTGTATATTTCATTTTGCTATTTTTTTATATAACGAAGTTTTAAATTTCTTTACAATAATCACCAAAAACCTACCTCGACTTCTCTAATTAGCAGAAAATCTATCCCGGTCCCTCTCCAATAACCACTTCGTGACCTCTCCGTTGCAATTTCATTCAGACTATCATTTGAATTTCATTGTGATCAGTGCCAGTTAATAGTAACCAATTGACTAATAACAAATCCACCAATAACCAACTCACGAATTCCAAATCTCCCAAGATTTCTCTGCTTGATACACCAACATATCATAGCCATTGATAGTATTGGCTCCATTTGATTTAGATTTTTGGAGAAATTTCGTTTCTGATGGATTGTAAACCAAATCAAAACAGAAATGCCCATTTCCTATATTTTCATAATCCAAATCTGGAAAACTCGTAACATTTGGGTAAGTACCCAGTGGTGTGCAGTTGATAATCAATTTAGATTCTGCTAAAAGTTCATTGGCTTTTCTATAATTGATGGTATCGTCAGAGGCTCTTCTTGAAACCAATTTATACTCGATTCCCATATCTTCCAAAACCACACAAACCGCTTTGGCAGCACCTCCATTACCCAATACCAAAGCTTTTATACCTTTAGCATTTCCAAGAAATTCTTCTAATGATTTACGAAATCCGAAGTAGTCAGAATTGTAGCCTTTTAGTTTTTTATTGTCTAAAATCTTTATCACATTCACTGCCCCAATGCGTTCTGCGGCTGAATCTATTTCATTCAAAAAAGGCTTGACAGCAACTTTGTATGGAATAGTGACATTCAAACCTTTCAAACCCTCCGTATTTTTAACAATATTCTTTAGCTCAACAATATCTTCGATTTCATACAAATTATATTGATGATCGTCTGAAATACCTAAACTCTGAAATTTTTCTGTAAAATATTTCTTAGAAAAAGAATGAGAAAGCGGAAAACCTACGAGGCCAAAATTTTTCATGCTTTGTTGAGAAATTTAACTTTGATGAACCCCCAAAGCATAGGCATAATTGAAACGAAAACAATTCCTAAAACCACTTTTTCGAAATTATCTTTCACCCATACATTGTTGCCTAATAAATAACCAACCATAGTGATGCTCGTTACCCATAATACAGCACCTATCACACAAAAAAGAATATATCTCGAATATTTCATGCTGGCTGCACCCGCTACAAAAGGAGCGATGGTACGAATAATAGGCATAAATCTTGCAATTATCACTGCTTTCGGCCCATGTTTTACATAAAACTCCTCTGTTTGCGTAATATATTCCCGTTTTAGAAAGAGTATTTTGTCTCTTGATTTTATAAAATCACTGAATCGCCTTCCTACAAAATAATTGACATTGTCTCCTAAAAGAGCCGCTAGAATCAATAAAGGAATAACTATCGCTATGTCCAGCTGTCCAGTGGTGGCAGCCAGTAAACCTACAGCAAAAAGCAAAGAATCACCTGGTAATAAGGGCATTACAATAAATCCAGTTTCTACAAAAATAACCAAAAATAGCAAAGCGTATGTCAGCTTATCGTACTCGGCTAAGAAACCCTCCAGTGTGGTTAATGGATCTTTTAAAAACTCCAACAAAAAATGTATCAATTCCATATGTTAGTCGTCTTGTCTGATTCGGTCGTCCTGATAATATCTACCTAATTTATATTTTTGTTTCACCTCATCTGTCAGAAAAGTAGCAAAAGTATCTCCTCTCAAGCCCAAACGAATGGTTTCTAAAGGTATAATCTCATTCGGAGCAATGTTTCCAAGGTTTACGTTGGTACCCACCAATTTCACAAAATATACTTGTTGTGATTTTTGTGGGGCTTCCCAAATGATATTTTCGGCAGAAATGGCGTGAATTATTTCGTCAACTAAACCTTGTCTTACTTCGCCAGAACTTCTATAAAGACCAATATTCCCACCTTCACGTGCCTCACCAATTACTTTCCAGGCACCAGCTTCTAGTTCAGCCTTCATCATTTCAATCCATTTATATGGAGCAAAAATCTTTTCGGCGTCTTTAGAACCCACCTCAGAAAGCACCTTTCCTCTTTTAGCTAACTCCTTGATATAGTGGCATTTTTCGTCATGAGGTAAGGTAATGGAGCCATCAGAAACCTCTGCATGTTCCAATCCGAACTTATCCAAAACACGCATGTAGTCTTCAAATTGACCACGTACCACAAATGCCTCGAACAAAGTACCTCCGAAATAAACAGGTATATTGGCAGATTTGTAAATAGCGAGTTTTTCATGTACGTTAGGGGTTACAAAAGATGTAGCCCAGCCTAATTTAACTATATCAATGTAGTTTGATGAGATGCTCAGCATGTCTTCGGTCTCTCTGATACTAAGGCCTTTATCCATAACCATGGTAAGACCCTCATTTCGAGGTTGAACCGTACGCTCGGGCACTTGCGAAAGCGAGTAATTCATTTTTTCTATATATTTTTATATTCTAAAATAAAATACAAAAGTACGAAAATGCACCATTGTATTTATGACTTACAACAATTTAATGACCATTTAAACACAAAAACCGTGATTACACCATAGAATCACGGTTTTTTCCTATTACAATATCTATTATTAATGGCCACCACCAGACATCGGAATATTTCCGATATCCACTTTATTGTCTGACTTTATCAGCAATGTGGCCACCGCCGAAATCAACAACAACACACCTGCAAAAGTTATGGCCTTTCCTGGATCATTATTCAGGAAATTCTTTAAAATATAGCCAAATGACAATGTTTGAATGAGCATGGGTATTACAATCATCATATTGATAATACCCATATAAACGCCGTATCTTTCCTTCGGAATGGCACCCACCACTATTAAATAGGGTATTCCCATCATACTGGCCCAGCCTATTCCAAAGCCAGTAATGGCTGGAAACAGCAGGTATTTATTCTCTATCATCGGAAAAGCTAAAAACCCCAACCCTGCCAGAACCAAACAAAATGCATGGACCATTTTTGGAGAATACTTTTTTGCAAAATAAACCAAACTAAAGGCCACTAAAAACATCACTATATTGTACCAGCCATTTACCAATCCCGACCAACTAACAGCTTCATTATAAACAGGATTGTCTTGATAAACATTGGTTTTCCAAACAGATTGAGCAATACTTTTGGCTGAATTTTGCCAATAACAAAACAAGGCATACCACTGAAAAAGATACACTAAGGCTAACTGCCACATCACTTTTGGCATTTCCATAATTGCTTTTGGTATTTCTTTAAATGGTGTTAACAGGCTCAATGGGGAAGATTTCATTTCAGCCAATTCTTCATCTGTCGGCGGTATTTCAGCGGTTGTACGCATACTCCACCAAACCGATCCTACAGAACAAATTGCTCCTAAAAAAAACGATGCATAAACCCATGTAGGCAATGACCCCTTTGTCCCGAGAAATATCATCGGAAAGACAAAAATGGACAAATTGACCAAGGTTTGACCTAAACCCGTAAAAAAACTTTGAGCCTGAAAACCAGTGGGTTGCTGAGAAGAATCGAGCTTATCTGCTATAAATGCCCTATAAGGTTCCATCGCAGTATTGTTCCCTACATCCAAAAGCCACAAAAGACCGGCTGCCATCCAAAGTGAACTACTAAACGGATAGAGAAACAAGGCCAAACTGCACATAACTGCCCCTATAAAAAAATAAGGTTTTCTTCTACCAAACTTCGGCGACCAAGTCTTATCAGACATTGCTCCAATTATAGGTTGAATCAAAAGACCCGTCATTGGACCAGCAAGATTCAAAATCGGAATTTGGTCAGGGCTGGCTCCGAGCATGTCATAAATGGGATTTACAGCACTCTGTTGCAGTCCAAAACTATACTGAATGCCGAAAAATCCAACGTTCATGTTGATAATGTTGGCAAAAGTAAGCTTGGGTTTAAAGTTCATATTCATAGGTTCAAATGTTAGTATTTTTACAAAACAAATTAAAAAAATTATATTCTAGTTGATTCTTTTGAATATTTATTAAAATATAATTGAGTAATATTGTGATTTGGCTGGTAGTGGAATAGATTTGAAGAATGAAGATTGGAAGCGTAAAAAGTATCATAGCTCTTGTTTTGATTGCATTGTTTTGCGGAAACTTATCTGCCCAAAACCTTTTGAAAATTAGGAAAATAGAAGTTTCAGGTAATTCAAAAACCAAAGAGGAAATCATTCTCAGAGAGTTAAACTTTAAACTGAAAGACAGTCTATCTGCAACCGACATTGAAAAATATATAGAAAAAAGCAAGCAAAATCTCATCAACACCAATCTTTTCTTAACTGTAAATATTCTTTATAATTCTAGCGACCAATTCATTGATGTTTACATAGCTCTAAAAGAAAGATGGTATTTGGTCGTGCTTCCAGAGGTATTATTAGCGGACAGGAGTTTCAACGAATGGTGGTATGAACGCAACCGCGACCTTACTCGACTAACCTATGGCATCAATGCCAAACACTTTAATCTCTCGGGAAACAACGACCAACTGAAAGCCAAAATAATGGGTGGTTTCATACCTTATTTTGAGCTGTCATATGCCAAACCGTATATTGACAAACGCAAACGCATAGGCATTAGAACTGGCGTTTTTTATTCTACGCAACGCACCATGGCCTACAGAACATGGAATGATAAACTTGACTTTTTTGTTAGCGAAAAACGGATGAGAGAGCGTAAGGGAGCCATTTTTGAACTCAGACTCCGAAATGCCCTTTATCATTTCCATGCTATCAACTTGGGCTACACCAACACCACACTGGCCGATACCATTACAAGGCTCAATCCAAATTATTTTGAGACCAATACAAATAACCAGGAGGTCTTTAGTTTTACCTATGATTACCGTTTTGATCAACGTGACAACCGGCAGTATCCATTAAAAGGTCGATTGTTGTATACTCAACTTAGCAATTTTTATGTCAAAGGTGGTTATAACCAAACCAATATTTTTGGATTGTATTCATTATTTCAACCGCTAAAAAAGTCATTATTTTGGGAAAGTAGTGCAAGGGTAAAATTCTCAAATCCTAAAAAACAATACTATCCTTTAATTACAGGTTTGGGATATTCAAACAATTTAGTAAGAGGATACGAACTTTATGTAATTGATGGTCAACACTACGGTTTATGGAAAAATACACTGAAATATGAATTGTTAAAAAAGGAATTCAATCTTAAAAAATTCATAAAACTATCACAATTCAGCACGCTTCCTTTGGCCATTTACCCCAACGCATATTTTGACATTGGATACATCAAAAACTATTATCCAATTTATAGCAATTCTAAATTATCCAATATACTCCTAAAAGGTGGTGGATTTGGCCTTGACCTTGTGACTTGGTACAATAGTAACGTCAAAATGTATTATTCAATAAATCAAATGGGTGAGAGAAAATTCTTTTTTGGAATCTCTAGAGATATCTAAAAAGTATATTAATATTTTTTTTAAAAACCTTTTTATTAGTAATTTAGCGGTGTTTTTTCTAACCAACCTGTAACTAGAAACTTGAGTACCTTAGCCTTAACCTACCCTAAAAAAAGGAGCGTAAATGCTTCGATTTCTAAACTAGCCAATAAAATTTTCGGCAATTCCGAAGGAGTTTTTCGAGGATTTGAATTTGGACAGGACTTAGATGAGATAATTTTAAAAGAAAAATTCAAAGTTTTCGAAAGAGAAAAAGACTACGTTGGCGTGTCATTTACTAACTCCAAGATGGAAACTATTGATATTTTGTACTTTAAAAACATTTTCAATAAACTTGAAAAAATCCAAGTTGATATATACTTAAATTCCGAGGAAGAAAGCAACGAATTATTTGATTTTGTCTTCTATCAAATTTTTGAAAAACGTGGGTTTCCTATTCCAATAAAACTTGGCTATTGCTGGAACAGATTAAATGAGCCCAAAATATCTCTTTCAAAAGTAAATAACAAAATTGAACAAGGCATTTTGTTGATTTTCGAAAGATAATTTTTTGCAGGTTTTGTGCAAATAGAAATACTTTTGAAATGCTATTCGGAATTTACTGCCAAATTTCTGACCTTTGCCATTTAATTTTTATCAAAAATAAATGGATGTAATAAGACTTCTTTCTGACTCAATCGCCAACCAAATAGCGGCCGGCGAGGTAGTACAAAGACCCGCTTCAGTGGTGAAAGAACTCATGGAAAACTCCATAGACGCAAAAGCGACTTCTATCCAACTAATTGTAAAAGATTCCGGAAAAGTACTAATTCAGGTGATTGACAATGGCTTGGGAATGTCTCCAACCGACGCCCGAATGTGCTTTGAAAGGCACGCTACCTCAAAAATAAAAGAATCGGCTGACCTGTTTAATATCCGGACTATGGGCTTCCGTGGCGAAGCATTGGCTTCAATTGCAGCAGTAGCTCAAGTAGAACTTAAAACAAAAAGAAGCGACGACGAACTTGCTACCTTAATAAAAATTGAGGGTTCAGAAGTAAAAAGTCAGGAGTTTATTCAAAGCCCACAAGGCACAAATTTGGCCATTAAAAATCTTTTTTTTAATGTTCCTGCTAGACGGAATTTCCTAAAAAGCAATCCTGTGGAAATGAAACACATCATTGAGGAGTTTCAGCGGATAGCATTGGCACACCCAGAAGTACAGTTTTCACTTTTTCATAACGAAATAGAAATCTACAATCTTCCAGAAGCCAAGCTGAGTAAGAGAATCGTCGACGTCCTAGACAAAAGCTACCGCGACCAATTAGCTCAATGTCAAATAGATTCTAGTTTTATTAAGATAAATGGATATGTGGGCAATCCTCAAACTGCAAAAAAAGCCCGAGGTGAACAGTTTTTCTTTGTAAACAAACGATTTATAAAAAGTAGTTATTTACACCATGCTGTTACTGGGGCTTTTGAATCTACAATTCCTCAAGGTTCACATCCCTTTTACGCACTTTTTATTGAGATTGACCCGAGCCACATCGACATCAATATTCACCCTACCAAAACAGAAATTAAATTTGATGACGAAAAAGCCATTTATGCCATATTGAGATCAGCAGTAAAACAAGCCATTGGTGTATATAACCTCACACCAAGCATTGATTTTGAGGCTGACATAAACATCGGAAATTTCATTAATACTTTGCCCTCAAACCCTAACTTTAGGCAAGATTCGGGCAAATCCATCTCTGCTTTTGAGCGAGAACCAAAATCTTTGGCAGAAATTAACGAAAAGAGCAATCGAAACAATTGGGAGAAACTCTTTGAAGGATTTGGGCCGAAAATTAATCAAGCGGAAGACGAACCGCAGCAATTGATTTTCAGTAGTAAAGTGAATAGAATTGAGGAGATTGTCCAGCTTCCCAAAGACGGCACAGACATTAACGCCATACAAGTTCACTTTCAGTTCATTATCGCCCAAGTAAAAAGTGGACTCATGCTCATCGATCAGCAAAGTGCTTATGAACGAATTTTTTACGAGAAATACTTAAAAGAAATCAATACACATCCGAGTGCTTCGCAACAACTATTGTTTCCGAAAACCGTTACTTTAACAGCCATAGATTATGCGATGAGTTTCGAAATCATAGACATGATCAGAAACATCGGTTTTAATGTAGAGGAATTCGGACAAAATACGTACTTGATCAATGGTGTTCCGAGTCAATTTATGGATGAAGACGAAGGTATGCTATTTAAAAGCATCATTGAACAATACAAAATCAACGAAAATAACCAGAAAATGGATAAAAAAGAAGCTTTGGCAAAAACGCTTGCGAAAAGAAACGCTACCAAAATGTCCAAACCTCTCACAAAACCCGAAATGTCTGGCCTGATTAATCAGCTTTTTGAAACCTCCATGCCTTCAGTAAGTCCAGATGGCAAACCTGTAATGCGTATATTAAGTTTAGAAAAAATAGCTACCTTGTTGTTGAATTGATGAGTTTTGAACCAATTACAAAAGAAAAAACTTTAACTATCAAAAACTAAAAAAATATGTTTGACCGAATAACACCCATGGTGAAAAACCTTTTGATTATAAATATTGCTGTGCATGTATTTGCTGGTTTGTATTCAACTGATTTTATTCATCAATATTTTGCATTTTTCAATCCACTTTTACCCAACTCTCCTGAATTACTCAACCCATTGTTTAAACCTTGGCAGTTTGTGAGTTATATGTTTCTTCATGGTGGCCTAGGACATTTGTTTAGTAACATGTTTGGACTTTTTATATTCGGTTCGGCACTCGAAACATTTATGGGTTCTAAGAAGTTCTTGATATACTATTTGATTTGCGGAGTTGGAGCAGCATTTTTAAATTCTGCTTTAGATTACTACGAAATGTCAAATATTTCGGTTGATAGCATTGAATATTTAAGACAAGCACAAATTCCAATGGTGGGAGCTTCGGGAGCTATTTTCGGTATTTTGATGGCTTTTGGATTTCTTTTCCCTAATGTAGAGATGATGTTGCTGTTTTTTCCGTTTCCTATTAAAGCCAAATATTTTGTTGCAATGTATGGCGTATATGAATTGGTACAAGGTACAGCAGGCCTTCAATCTGGCATAGCACATTTCGCACATTTGGGCGGATTGCTCACTGGATTTATTTTATTAAAGTTTTTTGGCTTTTCGAAAAGAAATTATTATTAAATTCGTATTCGTTTTCGTTCAATACCATAGCTAATGAGAAGCGTATTTTTAGACATATTGAATGCTTTTAAAAAAAATAACAATCAAATCATCCAATTGATCTTGATTAATATTTTTGTATTCTTATTTCTGGCACTTCTTAATTTCAGTTTTAAATTCTTGGCTGACCCAAATATCTACCATGCGTTTGTTCAGAAAAACTTTTACGTCAACTCCTCATTTTTAGAGCTTATCAGAAGGCCATGGACATTAATTGCCTTCCCATTTACCAACTCGGGTATCTTAGATGTCTTATTTAATGGATTAGCTCTATTTTGGTTTGGCAATATCCTGGTTGACTTTTTAGGTGGACGAAAAACCATGATAATCTATATCACCGGTGCTATTTTCTCGGTGTTCTTTTACATGGGAGTTTGGTCAATTTTGCATATCTTAAATCAAAACACTGGAAATCCATCTATTCTTTACGGGTCATCGGCCGGTATTTATGCAGTGATGTTTGCAGCTGTAGCATTATTACCCGAATATGAGCTAATGTTTTTTAGATTTTTTATAAAACTAAGAATCTTGGCCATCGCTTTCTTGGTACTGTCTCTATTGCTCAACCCTCATGCAGGTGTTTTAAACTTAGGAGCCGCAACCTTCGGATATCTCCAAGTCAAATTTATGAGAACAGGCCTCAATGTTACACAACCTATAGAAAACTTTTTCATTTGGCTTTCTAATTTAAGTAAACCCAAGAAGAAAGTGGTAGTAAAAAAATACAGTTCAGTAGGAGAATATAGTGGGGGACAATTTTTTGATGACAACAATATCCCTAATCAAGAGGAAATAGATTATCTTTTGGATAAAATAAACAAAGGTGGCGGGTACGAAAGTTTATCCAAAGAAGAAAAAAACAGATTATACAGGGCTAGTCAACGAAAAGACTAACTGATGAAAACAAATTAAACATTTTGGCTTTTGTAAAAGTTAAAATGAAATAAATAAACGCTATATGCTAATTACCCAGGGCGATCTTCTAAAAGACATCAATCTGCCAGAGGATTTGAAAAAACTTAGGCCAGACCAAATGCATCAGGTTTGTCAGGAATTGAGACAATATATTATCGATATGGTTTCGGTCCATGGTGGTCATTTTGGTGCAAGTTTGGGAGTGGTTGAGCTTACGGTAGCCTTGCATTATGTTTTCAACACACCTGACGACCAACTCATTTGGGATGTTGGACACCAAGCCTACGGACATAAAATTTTAACTGGAAGAAAAGAAAAATTCTATACCAATCGCATTTATGGCGGCATTTCTGGTTTTCCTAAAAGAAAAGAAAGCGAGTACGATTCCTTTGGTGTAGGTCATTCATCCACATCTATATCTGCTGCTTTAGGCATGGCAATGGGTTCTATGCACAATGGAGAAAAACACCGTCAACATATTGCAGTAATTGGTGACGGAGCTCTTACAGCTGGACTAGCATTTGAAGGCATGAATCATGCAGGTTCCATTGAAGATGCTAACTTGCTGATAATTCTCAATGACAACTGCATGGCCATAGACCCCAATGTGGGTGCATTAAAAGAGTATCTAACAGATATAACTACTTCAAAAACCTACAACAAGGTAAAAGATGAAGTCTGGAATCTCTTAGGTAAGATGAGTAAATTTGGTAAAAGTGCCAGAGACATTGTAGCCAAAGTTGAAAACGCTATGAAAGGTGCTTTGCTCAGCCAAAGCAATTTTTTCGAAGCACTTAATCTGAGATATTTTGGTCCGATAGATGGCCACGATATAGATCATTTGGTAGCCGTACTTAGAGATATGAAAAATATTCCCGGCCCAAAAATATTGCATGTACTTACAGTAAAGGGCAAAGGTTACGCCCCTGCTGAACTAGACCAAACCAAGTGGCACGCACCTGGTCTTTTTGACAAGGTAACGGGCGAAATTAAGAAAAAAATTATCACGCATCCAACTGCTCCAAAGTATCAGGATGTTTTCGGTCATACTATTGTAGAATTGGCAGAGAAGAACCCAAAAATAGTGGGAATTACACCTGCCATGCCTTCGGGTTCTTCTTTAAACATTATGATGAATGTTATGCCCGATAGAGCTTTTGACGTAGGAATAGCAGAGCAACATGCTGTGACCCTTTCGGCTGGAATGGCCACTCGTGGACTAACTGTTTTTTGTAATATCTACTCTTCTTTCATGCAAAGGGCGTATGATCAAGTCATTCATGATGTTTGTATTCAAAATTTGCCTGTAATATTTTGCTTAGATAGAGCTGGTTTTGCTGGAGCAGACGGACCAACACACCACGGTGCCTACGATATTGCTTTTATGCGTTGCATACCCAATATGGTGGTAGCTTCACCGATGAATGAAGAAGAATTACGAAACTTAATGTTTTTGGCTCAATCTGATGATTTCCAAGGTGGTAGCGAATCCATTACACTTAGATATCCAAGAGGTGAAGGCGTTATGCCTGATTGGAGAAAGCCGTTCTCAGAAATAAAAGTGGGAGAAGGCCGCAAAATAAAAGACGGTGAGGATTTGGCCATTCTGAGCTTTGGCCCGATTGGCAATGAAGTTACCAAGGCCATTGATATTTTAGAGCCCGCAATGAGTATTGCTCATTACGACATGCGTTTTGCCAAACCATTGGATGAGGTATTGTTGCATGAAGTTTTCGAAAAATTTGACCACGTAATAACAGTCGAAGACGGTTGTTTACAAGGTGGAATTGGCTCGGCCATTTTAGAATTCATGGTGGACCACAATTACTCAGCAAAAGTAAAACGCTTGGGCATTCCTGACAGATTGGTAGAACACGGCGAGCAATATCAGCTTTACGCTGAATGTGGCTATGACGCTGCTGGTATTGTAGAAACCGTACGTTCTCTTCAAATTCAAGGTCATTTGGCATGATTTTACAAAGTTTTGGATTAAGAAATCTACCTGAAACGGAGGAGTTTCCTTTTAATCTCGAACTTGTAAAAAATCTTCCTTATATATCATTAAAAAAGCCTGTTACGTTTTTTGTAGGTGAAAACGGTTCTGGGAAATCCACACTTCTAGAGGCCATTGCTTATGCCTCGGGTGTACCAACAGCCGGCGGAATTAGTATATCCGACGATCCCCTGATGGAACCTGCACGAGATTTGGGCAAAATGCTTTCATTGAGATTTATTGAAAAAACCAACCGTGGTTTCTTTGCACGAGCAGAAGATTTTATTGGTTTTGTAAAAAATATCTTGCGAAGCATTGCAGAGTTAGACGCCGAAATTAAGGATATCAAAGAAACTTGGACGGGCGGAGACATCAACTTGGCCCTAAGTCCTTTACTAAGCGAAAGAAAAGAAATAACCGACCGCTACACCGAAAACTTGGACGCCATGAGCCACGGCGAAGGTTTTTTGAAATTTTTCAATACCCGCATTACTGGCAAAGGCCTTTACCTCATAGACGAACCCGAGGCCGCACTCTCCCCTGCCCGACAGTTGAGCTTGATAGTCTTGATTCAAGAAGCCGTTAAAAACAAAGGTTCGCAATTTATCATAGCCACGCATTCGCCCATTATCATGGCCATGCAAGAAGCTCAAATTCTACATTTCGAAAATAACGCTATCAACGAAATCAGTTACACCGAAACCCCACATTATCAACTCACCAAGGCATTTCTGGATAATCCAGAGCGGTATCTGAGGGAGTTGGAAGGTTAAAGAATTTGCGATTTGCAAATCGCAAATTCTCAAGTTTGTCAAAAAAAAAGCCACTCAAAACTGAATGGCTTCATTAATAAAAGATGTTCAGAGGTATTTCACCCCACCTCCACAATATGATTCTTCTTTCCTTTTCCTATCAAAATATATTTGCCTGAAAGCAGACTAATTTCTGAAACAGCCAATTTTTCGTCCTGAGTTTTTACTTTGTTTATACTCACTGCATTTCCTTGTAAGGCTCGCTTAGCTTCGCCTTTTGAGGGATATATTTCTCCTTTGGTGGTTACCGAAATCAAATCCAACAATGAGGGACATGCATCAAAATCAACCTTGGAGATGGTTGTTTGTGGTACCCCATCGAATATCTTTTTGAAAGTATTTTCGTCTAGACTTTGAAGTGTTTCTAAAGTTGCCTTACCATACAATACTTCGGAAGCTTTTACGGCCAATTCATATTGTTCTTTGCCATGAACACGCGTAGTAACGTCTTCTGCTATAGCCTTTTGAACCAATCTCAAATGCGGAGCTTCGGCATGTTGGGCTTCGAGCTTTTCTATTTCTTCTTTGCTCAAAAGCGTAAATACCCTGATGAGTCTTTTACAATCTTCATCGGCTTGATTTATCCAAAACTGGTAAAACTCATAAGGGCTGGTCATGTTTGGATCCAACCAAACATTTCCACCTTCTGATTTACCGAATTTCGTACCATCGGCCTTGGTCACTAAAGGCGTAGTAAGTGCATACGCTGAATATTCTACATCACCTTCTGCATCGGAGCCGTCATTGTTTTCTTTTCTGCGAATCAACTCCGTTCCTGTGGTGATATTCCCCCATTGGTCAGAGCCACCCATTTGTATTTTTACGCCTTTGTGCTTATATAAATGGTAGAAATCATAACCTTGTAGCAATTGATAGGTAAATTCGGTGTAAGAAATACCTGTGGTAATTCTGTTTTTTACAGAATCTTTACTCGACATATAGTTGACTGTCAAATACTTACCTACCTCTCTCAAAAACTGCAAAAAGCCAAAGTCTTTAAACCAATCATAGTTGTTGACCATTTCGGCACTGTTGGCACCAGTATTAAAATCTAAGAATTTTTCTAATTGCTTGCGAATACCTTCTTGGTTTTCTCTTAGGATGTTTTCATCTAAAAATTGTCTTTCAGCAGACTTTCCAGATGGATCACCTACCATACCTGTGGCTCCACCTACCAATGCATAAGGCTTATGGCCAGCTCTTTGCAAATGCACCAAAAGCATGATAGTGGCTAGGTTACCGATATGCAAAGATTTGGCAGTTGGATCAAATCCAATATAGGCCGAGGTCATTTCTTTGTCTAATTGCTCAGCTGTGCCAGGCATCATCTGATGAAGCATGCCCCGCCACTGTAATTCTTCTATAAAACTCATTTCTTATTAATTCTTTTTCTTTACGCCGTATTTCCTTTTCCAGAGGTAATATTCTGAAAACGTGTAAGTTGCAGATACCTGAACGCTTCTATTTCTAAAGTCAAGTGGAGTGAGTAAATACTTGGAAGTACTCACGTTTTGAAGACCATGGGTGTAGCGAATATTTAAGCTAAACAATGAAAACATATCCAACATGTTGATTCTTGTGCCAACGATTAAGCTTTTATCGGTAGCAACATCAGGCCCATAAATCGTAAGGCCGTCTTTTTTGTAGCCTTGGTTCAAAGCCCAACTTGGCTCATAACCTGCCTCAAAGTAGATACCCTTAATTGGCGTAAAACCGACGATAATAGGTGTAGAAATGTATTTGTAGGAGTATTTGGCTTGAGCAGGTGAGGTAGTACTTGCTCCTTTTAGCTGATAAACCAGTTCAGGCTGTAAACTTAATGGCCCAAAATTAAATCTTGTAAAAATACCTCCCTGATAACCTACTGAAAGTTTTTTCTTAAAAGTCACAGTGTCCAATGTTGCAATGCTATTCACCAATATACCTGCTTTGGGTCCAAACTCGAACAACCTGGGTTTGATCTGACCTAAAACCGGAAGACACAAAAAAGAAAGAATAATTATACGAATGGAGTGCATTTTTGTTTTGTTTATGTTTGAAACGTTTCAGCAACGCCAAAAAGTCTGCAAATCTACTAAATTTTAAGCCGTTATTTGAGTTTAGAATAAAAAAATCCTGCTTTCTACATTCAAAAAGCAGGATTTTTGGTTGGAATATTTTTTATTTTTTCAATGAAAACTTCAATGAAGCACTTACCCCAAACCTCTTTGGTGGTACCAGATAAGAAGCTTGTCTAAATGGAAACTCAAAGTATGGAGTAACCTGACCAAAGAAACGTTTGTATTGATATTGGGCACCCATTCCATAATATAAGTTACTGAAAATCTTCGGCTTATATTGATTTTCGAACTTATTATAATCTAATGAACCATCAAAGTTTTGACCATTAAACTTAACAGTTTCCATTACTGAAAGATCTAGTTTAGTACCCGTGCTGAGCACAAAGGCCCAATTGTATCTTACCGGAACATAATAACTAAAATATATCGGTAACTTTATACTCGAAGTTTCGATTTCTATATCTTGGATTTTATCAGGTTTTTGAGGAATAAAAGGTTTGTATCTGTCCTCAAATTTCTTACCTGTAAACATATTAAAATCCCTAGAGAGTTTATATTCAAATTCTTTTTTACCTGTAATCAACAATCCAGTATTTAAAGCAAATCTTTCTCCCAAAAAGACCTCCAAAGCAGGCCCTAAGCTATTAAATTGCTTACCCATATAATCGCCTGTTATTCCAAATCTGGCATTTATTCTGCTCAAATCTATTTTTTTAGATTTCTTTTGGTCAGAAGGTAGCGAAGCCTTATTTTCTGGAATAATTAATTCTTCAACTTGCTTTTGCTCCTTCTTAAGTTCTTCGTCAACTATAGCTGAGGTATCCTCCACTTTAACTGCTTTCGGTTTTTCGTCAGAAACTTCCGCTACAACCTTATCTGCCTGCTGATTAGCCTGAAAAGCCAAGTTGGTTTCTGCTAAATCTTTATCTGAAACGACCTTTTTGTCAGTCAATTTTTCAATCAAATCAATATCTAAATTTTTAGCCTTTTTACTGGCTTTTTCAACATTAGATTTTGAATTCAATACTGTTTTATCACCGAAAATTGTCTCCTCTTTAAGATTTCTACTTGCTTTTTCAGTCTGAATCTCAGATAAATTTTTCGTTTTCAAATTTTCATCTTCCACAAATTCATCATCTACTCTTACATATCTTGTAACATAGCGAGTGGTATAAACAGTATCATTCTGCCTAACATAAATAGTGTCATTAACAATTTTTGTTGCTGGCGAATGGGTTATAGTAGAAATTTTGTCATTCAGTAATTTGTTTTCTTTTCTAATGGTTTGATTGTTGTATTGCGATCCTAAAAAGGCTACTGTGGCAATGCCTCCAAATACCCAAGATCCATAATCTCGCAGAAAACCCATATACCATGGTATGGGCAAGGAGCGTTTGAGCTTCTGCCAGGCCGCCTCACTATACTCCGGCCGTATAGATTCAAGCTTTTTTCTTATGTCATCATCAAAATTATTCTCAGACATGATTATTTTGATTTATATTTTCATCTAAATATAGCGTTACCCATTCTTGCATTTTGTGTCTAGCTTTTACAAGATTTGACCTTGACGTACCTTCATTGATGTTGAGCATCTCGGCTATTTCAGCGTGCGAGTACCCTTCAACCACGTAGAGCGAAAAAACCATCCGATAAGATGGAGGAAGTTTTTGGACCAACTCCAAGATATCCTCCGCTGACATCCGCTCCACCAAATGATCATTAGTTTCGATTTGTGGAGCATTTTGGATGTCTATCAAACTTACTTTTGGACTGTTACGCCGATAATAATCTATGCAAGTCCTTACCAACACCGTTCGAAACCAAGCCTCAAAAGACTGATTGGCGTCGTACATTTTTATTTTGGCAAAAACTTTCAAGAAACCATCGTTCACCATCTCGTCGACTTCATCGCTCGATCCGGCATATCGCAAACATATCCTTTTAGCCAAGCCGTAGTAATGTTCGAAAAGACGCTCTTGGGCAGAACCGCTGTCTGACCGACATCCTTCCAAAACTTTTACCAAGTCAAAAGATTTGTTTCTTTTAAATATCACAAAGGCTTTCTTTTATATTATACTGGAATTCTTATTAATACAAAAGTATACGTAATAGTTGAGAGAAATCGTTGCCTTGGGTAATTAAAATATTTTTTTCTGAACCTAGGCAACAGAAAAAAAAAGAGAATCGTATAGTATTTCTGAAAGGCCAATAAACCTTTTTGGATTTTTTAAATCAAACAAGTATTCCATGGAAAAAATTTACTTGTAGGAAGTTCTTACATTGTTTAAATCAAATTATTATCTATTTCTTATGAAAAATTTAAAAGTATTAATTCTTGCTCTATTTAGTGCAGCGGTGGGTTTTACATCTTGTGAAAACTTGGGATTGTCTCCATCAGAAACATCCGACGATTCTGCTTATGCCGACTTTATGTTTTTGGCCACTGCCGATAGTTCTGGCTTGGGAGGAAAACATGGCCATGGCAAAAAACACAACATGACTGAAATAGAAGCTAGTGCATTACCTTCTGCGGTAACTTCTTACATTTCAACCAATTATGTTGGATCTTCTATCAAACGTGCAGCTAAGTCGGATTCAGGCAAATATGCAGTACACATTATTTTGAAAGACAGTACGCATAAAGGTTTATTGTTTGATGCTGCAGGCGTATTTGTTAAAGAGGTTTCGGGCAAAGGCCATGGCGGTGAGAAAGTAGACATCGCTACTTTACCAGCGAGTATAACTACCTATATTTCTACCACTTACGCTGGCTCAACGGTAAGCGGTGCAAGAAAATCAAGCGACGGAAAGTATGGTGTTTTGGTAACAAAAGCTGACGGATCTAAAGTAATGTTGGGTTTTGATGCAGCGGGTGTTTTCTTAAATGAACTCACTATGAAAGAGAAAGGTGGAAAAGGCAAAGGGAAAGGAAAGGGAAAATAAGTTTAAAAACATTGACTTCTGGAAATTGTGATTTCCAGAAGTCATTTTTCCTTATATCAAAAAAAAAAGCCACTCATGAAAATAAGTATCAAAGAGAAAAATAATAAGGAAAGCTTGAGAGAATTGATTGACAATCATGGTAAATTTGAATTGACCAAACAACAGATAAGCAAAGGAAACATCCTGCAGCTTCAGGTTGGCAACAAAAACCTTTCAATCATACTTTAGAAAATTGAATTTTATGGCATTTAGTCATTCCCTAGTTTTTTTTATAATTTTGCAGACCAATTTTCTAAAAATTGATTTAAGCAAAGAAAAAACAACAATGGCCAACCAAGAAATAACCCTAAAAAACAACGGAGCTTCCGTAATATTAGACCCACATTTCAAACATTCTACCAATGGCAAAGCCGTTGATTTTGAAACCAACGTTTCTATACAATCTGATAGTGATTACTTGCACATAACATTCGATTGTCTCAAAGACGATTTCGTAGAGCAAAACAATATGGTCGTTCACAACGACCCTCTTTACAATCAAGAAGTTTTCGAGGTTTTTATAAGTCCTGGTAAAGAAGATTCAAAACATTATTTAGAAATCGAAATAAATCCCAATAATGCACTTTGGGTGGGCACTATAAACAATCCATCATTGGGGGAGGAAACTCAAACCTTGGAGGGAATGATTGAACATAAAGATGCCGGAATCATACACGAGGCTACAAAATCATTGAATTCTTGGAACGGAAAGTTATCTATTCCATGGAAATTAATTGGAATAGATGCAAAAGGACAATACAGAATTAACTTCTACCGCATTCATTCAAATCAAAGTCATGAAGATGCAAACTGGACATGTGATGCCGAAACTTGCAACTTTTTGTGCTGGAGTTCTACACTTTCAGGTGAATCACCTGCATTTCATAGACCAAAAAGGTTTGGATTCTTAACGATAGAGTGATTTTGGCAGACAAAAGCTGACCAAGTCTGTTTCACACAGAAATCAACATTTACATCATCACCTGGGTTTCCAAGCAATCTCTGGTGCATTTTGTTCTTGCGTTATCTTTCTCGAAAGCACAAAAAGATAATCTGACAATCGATTCAGATATTTAATAATCAAGGGATTGACATCTTCATTGTGGGACAAAGTTATGACCTGACGCTCTGACCTTCTGCAAACCGTTCGGGCCACATGTGCAAAAGAAACTAAGGGATGACCACCTGGAAGGACAAAAGCTCTCAAAGTCGGAATAACCTCATTGTAGAAATCCATTTCTTTTTCCAAAACCACTATGTCGCTTTCAAAAAGTTCAGGCAATTTTTTCTTGTTTTGCTCAGGTTCCGAAGCCAATTCAGCACCAATCGTGAAAAGTCTGTCCTGTATTTCTTTCAAAAATGCGTTACGCTCTTTGTTTTCGGGGGCATCGGCCAATACCCCAATCCAAGCGTTGAGTTCATCTACACTTCCATAAGCTTCGATTTTTATGTGGTCTTTGGACAATCTGGTGCCACCTATCAACGAAGTGGTTCCTTTATCGCCTGTTTTTGTATAAATTTTTGACATTTTTTCTGAAATTTAATAAATATGCTAGGCCTTCTCCCCTACCTTTGTGAAACATTTCGACAAGACAAAAGTTTAATTATAAAAGAATAAAATTAGATACATTTATTCGAAAGTCTCAATATGACAAATATATTTTTTAAGTTCTGGAGGACATCCTCTGTAGTTATTATCACCGCAGTTATTCTTTTTTGTTATACAAACTTGCCAGATTCCATCGCCATTGGCCACGACGACCAAGGTTATCCCAATCGATTCATCAACAAACAACAGTTTTTTTATTGGACAGTTGGTATAGTGTTTTCAATTAATATTTTGATGGATTTACTGAAAGGACTTTTGCTTAAAATTGATTTTAAAGGATTAAATTCAAGCAGTGCATGGGCCAATGAACCAACAGCCTTAAAAGCACTCATAAGCGGCTGGTTTTCAGCTTTTTTGTCTTTCGTAAATACTTATTTGATATTTGTGATTTTAGGTTTGAATAATATCAATTCGAGAAAAGGACAAATGTTAGACTTCAATTATAACTGGTTGCTGATTTTCGGCGTTTTTGTATTGATGATTCTGTTGTTCTTCGTTCCATTAAGACTACTCTTTTCTAACCCAACCCCAGAGGATTGATGCAGGTCAAAATCTCAGATTATATTTACGAATTAAACGACGATCGTATTGCTAAATATCCTGTTGAACCACGGGATAACTCCAAGCTATTGTTTTATGAGAAAGAAAAAATCTCCCATCATCACTTCACGGATATTGTAGATACCTTACCCAAAAACACACATTTAGTCCTTAACAATACAAAAGTGATACCGGCCAGAATGTTTTTCAAAAGAGAGACTGGTGCTATCATCGAGATTTTTTTGTTAAATCCTGTAAGTCCAAGTAATGTGATTTCATTAGCGATGGAAGCTAAATTTGAAAGCGTTTGGGAATGTGTGATTGGCAACAAAAAAAAGTGGAAAACAGACGAAATACTGCATGCTGAAGTAGAGATAAATGCTCATACGGTTTCGATTCAGGCTTCGTTTGCCAATCGAGAAGAGAACGAAGTCAAAATAAGTTGGAATTCAGCAGATAATTTTAGTGAATTGGTGGAAGCTTTTGGCAAAATACCTCTTCCTCCCTACCTAAATAGAGAATCAGAAGAAACAGACATAGAAAACTATCAAACTGTATATTCTAAAAATAAAGGAGCGGTGGCCGCACCTACTGCAGGATTACATTTTACAGATACTGTTTTTGAAAAAATAGCTAAAAAAGGTATAAAGAAAAGTTTTTTAACCCTTCATGTTGGAGCTGGTACATTTTTGCCCGTAAAAACTGAAAACGCTCTGGAACACCCGATGCACAATGAGCAGCTCGTTTTTTCAAAAATATTTGTACAGACTTTAATAGAAAACCATGGTTTTGTAGTGCCTGTCGGAACAACTTCCATGCGGTCACTTGAGAGTTTGTATTGGTTCGGTGTAAAACTAATTGAGAACGAAAAAAGCAATTTCTTTATAGAAAAACTGTTTCCTTACTTAGAAAGGAAAGAAATTTCGACCGTTGATGCTTTAAAAGCCGTACTTTCATGTTTTGAAAAGAACAATTTGACAGAAATAATTGGCCAAACGGAAATCATGATTTTCCCGAGTTACAAATTCAAAATTTGTAAAGGATTGATTACCAACTTCCACCAACCATCCTCTACCTTATTGATGTTAGTAGCGGCTTTTGTTGGTGAAAATAACTGGAAAAAAATTTACTCAGAAGCACTCAATAACAATTACAGATTCTTGAGCTTTGGAGATTCAAGTCTTTTAATACCCTAGTTTATGAAAAATATATGCACCATAATTTTGACTTTTGGGTTAATATCTTGCGGACAAGTAAAACGTGTGGATACCGCCGAGGTGAAACAGTTGATGTCGGACTACAAAATAAAAAAAGTCAACCAAGAGGAAATCATTGACGTGGCCAATACTTTAGGAAAGTCTATTTCTGATAAATTTAATGGTGAATTAAATATAGAATGTGCTGACAAAATCACCCTGGAAGGAACTGAAATCGAATTGATAGACTTGAGTTTGGTAACACCAGAAGCCTTGAAAAATGGTAAAATTGGAGAAATACTTGAGGCCTACAAATTCAGTAAAGAACAAAAACAATTAATCGGCGATAATATTCAGAAAGTCAACGATACACTTTATTTATACAGTTTTCCTATCAAAACAAATTCACTGGTTTATAAAAACTGCAAGAAAGATTTGGGTTTCATTATTATGTCTAAAAAGGCATTGGTGAAGTCCGTAAAAAAGTAAGAATTCCAAGAAATATTAATTTTTGGCATATTTCTTGACTTTTTCTTGGAAGGTTTTGTACTTTTGTGCTTCAAAATGAGAAAGAATAACATTATATCGAAGATTCTCGGGCTATTGATGCTCGTAAGCGTGTTTTCAGCACACGTGGCTTCGGCTAGTTATGTACCTCAAGCTCAACTTGAAACTTCAGAAAAGGACAACAAAGAAAAGGAAACCCCAGTAATTCAGCAAATCAGCCACGAATCTGTAGTTCCTTCTTATGACTTTTCTTTTGAGGAATTCCAACTGGTATTTGATCAAAACTTTATAATTGGCTATGAGCAAAATGCTCCATTTGCAAAGCCATTCTTCGTATTTTTTAGAAATTCCTATTTCGATAAGCTTTTTGAGCATCATATTGCTATAAACGCTCCCTGAAATTCTGATCCTTTCGTGATTATTAGCTTTTAAACCATAAAAAGCACAATTTCCCTGTGTGCTATATTTTCAATTAAACATCCAATTTTGGGAAAAGGATACAATCAATATTTATGAAAAACAGATTAGGTATATTGGTACTATTTGTTGTTTTCTCTCTAATAAGTATTTACTACTTGGTAAGAACCTGGAAAGTTAACGACATCAGAAACACCGCTGCTACGTATGCAACTGGCAAAGACGGTAAAGTGGATTTGAGCAAAAAACAAAGATACTTGGACTCCTTATGGAAACAAGATGTTTTCTTGGGTTCAACTTTGGAAGATTTGAGTAAGCAAGAATTAGGCCTTGGACTTGACCTTCAAGGAGGTATGCACGTAATTTTAGAAGTTTCTCCTACCGAAATCGTAAGAACGCTTGCCAAAGGCTCACGTGACCCTAGAGTAAACATCGCGATAGAAGCAGCTAAAAAAGTAGCAGTAACCAGTAGCACAAACTTCGTAGATCTGTTTGTTGCTGAATACAGAAAATTAGCCAAAGACACTAAATTGGCTTCAATCTTTTCTAACAGTTCAAACAGAGATGTTTTAAATCTAAATTCTTCAGATTCTGAAGTTATCAGATATGTAAAAACAGAAGTTGATGGTGCTTTTGACCGATCATATAAAGTTATTCAAACAAGGGTTGATAAATTTGGTGTAGCCAACCCTAATCTTTCAAAAATACCTGGTACAAATCGTATCCAAGTTGAATTGCCGGGTATTGACAACCCAGAAAGGGTAAGGAAATTATTATCAGGAGCTGCAAAATTGGAGTTTTGTGAGGTTTATAGTATCCAAGAGATTAACCCATCTTTGGAAGCATTTTCTGCTTTATTGACCAAAATAGATCTTGAATCTAAAATTGCTTCTGCAGAAAAGAAAATTGCAGCCAAAGATACTTCTAAGAGTAGCTTGGCTTCAGCTTTGAAAACAAAGACTGATTCTACAGGCACAGATTCATTGGCCAATGCAAACTCACTTGCCAATATATTTGTAGCATCTCCAACAGGTGGCTTAGCGGTTAGAACTAAAGATACTTCAAGACTTAATGAAGTTTTAAGACGCCCAGAAGCTTTAGGAATTTTTCCAGCAAATATGACCTTTATGTTCGACATTAGTCCTGTGGAGAACCCAGTAACTAAAGAAGAAGTAGTGCCTGTTTATGCGGTTAAAGACCATGGTAATGCTCCAATCGAAGGAGACGTAATCACGAATGCGAAACAAGATTACGACCCAATGACTGGAAAACCAGATGTAACGATGCAAATGAATGCGTTGGGAGCCAGAAAATGGAAAACTTTGACAGGTGCCAATGTTGGAAATAGCATCGCCATCATATTGGACAACTATGTATATTCAGCACCAAATGTAAACCAAGAAATCTCTGGCGGAAGCTCAAGTATTTCTGGAGGTTTTAGTGTAGAACAAGCACAAGACTTAGCCAACGTTTTGAAAGCAGGTAAATTACCAGCTCCAACCAATATCATAGAAGAAGCCACAGTGGGAGCTTCTGTAGGTGCTAAAGCCGTAAATGCGGGTGTGTTATCATCAATATTGGGCCTTGTTGCGGTTTTGATTTTCGTGATGGTGTACTACAGCAAAGCTGGATGGATTGCCAATGCTGCCCTATTGGTCAACTTGGTATTGCTTTTAGGTGTTATGGCATCTTTTGGTGCAACCATGACTTTGCCAGGAATTGCTGGTTTGGTACTTTCGGTGGGTATGTCGGTGGATGCCAACGTGCTTATTTATGAGCGTATCAAAGAAGAATTGTCTTCAGGAAAAAGCTTTATTACAGCTGTGGGTGATGGTTTTAAAAACGCGATGCCGTCAATCATTGACTCTAACGTAACTAACTTGATAACGGCTGTTATTTTGATGATATTCGGAACTGGTCTTGTAAAAGGATTTGCTACGACATTGTTAATAGGTATATTCACTTCATTGTTTTGTGCAGTTTTTGTATCGAGATTATTGTTTGATTACAACATCAAAAAAGGCAAAACGATTAATTTCAAAACTGCTTGGACGGAGAAACTTTTCAAAGATTCTAATATTGATTTTATCAAGAAAAGAAAAGTATTCTACATCATTTCTGCTACTATTATATTAGCAGGTGCAATTTCTATTGGCATAAGAGGCTTTGGATTAGGTGTTGACTTTAAAGGTGGTAGAACTTTTGTGGTGAAGTTTGAAAAAACAGCCAATACAGAAGAAGTAAGAACTGCTGTAGAAGGAGTATTTCAGGGTTCAACTGCAGAAGTGAAAACTTACGGTGGATTTGACCAAGTAATGGTAACTTCTGCATACAAAATAGATAATACAGAGCCTGAGGTTGAGAAACAAATCACAGCCGACTTAGGAAAAGCTGTATCGTCAATAAATGGAAATAAGGGTAAAGTGATGTCCTTCTCTAAAGTAGGAGCAACTATTGCCAATGACACCATTTGGTCATCTTTGAAGGCCATTATTTATGCCTTAATACTTACATTTATCTATATCTATATCAGATTTAGAAGCGTCGCCTTTGGATTCGGTGCGGTTGTAGCTCTATTCCACGACGTTCTGGTTATCTTGGGAATATTCTCTATCCTTAACGGAATCTTGCCATTCTCTTTAGACATTGACCAAGCTTTTGTGGGTGCTGTATTGACCTTGATGGGTTACTCTATGAGTGATACTGTCGTAATTTTTGACCGTATTCGTGAGTACCTAAGAGAGAAAGGCTCAAGCAAAGAACCTATCGAAACGACTATCAATAACGCCTTGAACAGCACTTTGAGTAGAACTGCCGTGACTGGTGTGGCTACGCTATTGGTATTGTTAATTCTATTGATATTTGGTGGGGAAACCATCAGAGGATTTATTTTTGCTATGTTTATTGGTGTAATTGTAGGTACTTACTCATCATTGTTTATTGCCGCACCGATTGTTGTCGATGCTATGCAAAGACGACTTGAAAAGGACGGCGAATCGATGAAAACAGTTCCAGCAATAGATATAAAGAAATAAGAAAAAGAAATCATATTTTTTTAGAGAAAGCTCGGTTATGCCGAGCTTTTTTTGTTTTTTAGAGGTCTAAAAAAACAACCTTATGAAACTCAAAAATGTATTCCTATTACTCTTACTCTTTGGGTTTGGCTCTTGTAAAACTTCCCAAACGGGTATTTCGCAAATAGATTTCGATGCATTCCACAAAACAGAAATAAATCCTATCTTAAAAGCAGATTCTACTTTCGTTTTTGACTGCCCAATGAAAAAAACCATTGTAAAATGGCAAAAGGCTGATGTTTTTAATCCCGCAGCCATTGTGAAAGATGACAAAATAATGTTGTTATACCGAGCAGAAGACAATCCAAAGGCACATCTAGGGGGACGAACTTCAAGAATTGGCTTGGCCGAAAGTACAGATGGTATAAATTTCGAAAAATACCCAAAACCCGTATTATATCCAGCGGAAGATAATTTCTCCATATATGATTCGCTAGGTGGATGTGAAGACCCACGGGTAGTACAAACTGCAGAAGGAACTTACGTAATGGCTTATACAGCATGGAATTATGACACGCCAAGACTTTCAATCGCTTTCTCAAAAGATTTGATAAATTGGGAGAAAAAAGGGCCTGCTTTTACAAAAGCTTATGAGGGAAAATTCAAAAACATGGCTTCTAAATCAGGTTCAATTTTAACCAAATTAGAAGGGAAAAATTATGTAGCAGCCAAAATAAACGGTAAATATTGGATGTATTGGGGCGAACATGGTGTAAATCTGGCCTGGTCAGAAAATCTGTATGATTGGTATCCAGAACTAGATAATACTGGAAAATTGAGTTTTGTAATTCAAACCAGAAAAGGCTTTTTTGACAGCAATCTAACAGAATGTGGCCCACCAGCCATGATTACGGATGAAGGTGTGGTATTGGTTTACAATGGCAAAAATAGTGATTTCAAAGAAAATGCATCTTTAGAATTTCCACTCGGAACTTATACAGTCGGGAGAGTTGTTTTTGATCCAATAGATTTGAAAACGGTACTCAAACGTTCAGAAAAACCTTTTTTGGTTCCGAGTTTAGCTCATGAAGTTACTGGCCAATATAAAGCTGGAACTACTTTTGCCGAGGGTTTGGTTTTCTTTAAAAACAAATGGTATCTTTATTATGGCACAGCTGATTCCTTCGTAGGCTTGGCCATTTCATCACAAAAAAACAAAAAACAATGAATTTCGATTTTCCATGGTGGGGCTATATTTTGGTCATTTTATTCTTAATTTTCCTCCGAGATATTTTTCAAAAGAAGCATACAATACAACATAATTTCCCTTTGGTCGGGCATATTAGATACTTTTTAGAAAGTTTCGGACCCGAACTTCGCCAATATATTGTGGCCAATAACCGCGAGGAATTACCTTTTAACCGCCAACAACGAACTTGGATTTATGCTTCTTCCAAGACCGAAAACAATATGCAAGGCTTTGGTACTGACCAAGATATACATGAGCCGGGCTATGTATTCATAAAACCTGCAATGATGCCATTTAGACTGGATGAAAAGCATCCGTCTTTCAAAAATACTTCCTATTGCCCATCTGCCAAAATTATAGGGCCTCAAAGACAAAAACCATATCATCCGCAATCAGTAATCAATATCAGTGCGATGAGCTATGGCTCATTGTCTGGTGCAGCTATCACTTCGCTCAATTTGGGTGCTCAAATGGCCGGCTGTTATCACAATACTGGCGAAGGCGGATTCTCTTCCTACCATGCCAAAGGTGGTGACGTGGTGTTAAATATCGGCACGGGCTATTTTGGAGTAAGAGACGAAAAAGGGAATTTTAGTATTGAAAAGCTAAAGGTACTTACAAGCAAAAATCCATGCATAAAAATGTTGGAACTCAAGCTTTCGCAAGGTGCAAAACCTGGCAAAGGGGGCATGTTACCTGGCAAAAAAGTAACCCAAGAAATAGCAGACATTAGAGGCGTAGCAGTGGGTAAAGATGTAATTTCTCCAGCGTATCACACAGCATTTACAGATATTCCGCAAATGATAGATTTTATAGAATCGATGGCTGACGCTAGTGGCCTACCAGTCGGATTGAAGTCGGCGGTAGGTAAGTTAGACATGTGGGAAACGCTCGCTCAAAAAATGAAAGAAACAGGCAAAGGCCCAGATTTCATAACCATAGACGGTGGCGAAGGTGGCACAGGAGCTGCTCCGAGGGCATTTGCAGACCATGTTTCACTCCCGTGGGTTCATGCATTCTCCAATATTTACAAGATATTTCAAAAATACGGCTTAGAGAAAAAGATAGTATTCATAGGATCGGGCAAGCTTGGATTGCCAGAGAAGGCCATCATGGCCTTTGCAATGGGCGTAGATATGATAAACGTGGCCAGAGAAGCGATGATGAGTATTGGGTGTATTCAAGCACAAAAATGCCACACCAATGCTTGTCCAGTAGGTATAGCTACCAATAACAAATGGCTGGAGTCAGGCCTGAATCCCGAATTGAAAAGTGTGCGTTTTTATAATTATCTCAAGACCATCAACAAAGAAATACTAGAATTATCGCATGCATGTGGCTACGAACACCCTTCACAGTTTACGATGGAAGACATCGAAATATCGATGGGCGACAACAACCGCACCATCCCACTCAGCCAGGCGTATGGCTATCAGAAAACAGAGGTGGATTTTGGGGGATTTTGAGGGGTTAATTTAAACACATAGAGGCATAGGGAACATAGAAAATATAAGTTTATTTGCGTTAGTGGCGAATTGCTTATATATATATCATTTTTAATTATCAAAAAAAACTGTGTAACTCTGTGTAAAACTCTGTGACCTCTGTGGTAAAACCATCAATGAGAAGCCTAAAAGAACCATTTCGTCAATAATATTCAATGAAAACTATGTGCCTATGTGTTTTATAAAAAACAACCCCACCCAAAACATGTCCATTTTTTACCACTAAACATATCCGCCAAAATCCAAACTTTGTAAAGAAGAATTATTTAAACCAATTTAATTTACAAAGACATGAAACGCAGAAATTTTATTCAAAACACTTTGGTTTCCTTGCCCATAGTGCTGGCAGCCAGTAAGGTAAACGCCAAAATTCGAAACAAAAAAGGCTTCAAAGTAGCTGCTGGCAAGGATAGATTTAACCAGCCGATAAAGTACCGAGGCATAAATCCCAACGACGTAAAAATCTCCTCAAAAGACACCGATGGGCAACTGACAGTATTGGAATATGTGGGTTTTGAGAAAATTGGACCACCTTTACACGTACATTATGAGCAAGACGAAATATTCTATGTGGTAGAAGGAGAATACATTTTTCAACTTGACACAGAAAGAATGACCCTTAAAGCGGGAGATACCATATTTCTTCCAAGAGCAGTACCGCATACCTGGGTACAAACTTCTGACAAAGGCAAATTGGTATATTTTCTACAACCATCGGGGCAAATGGAAGAGTTTTTCAAGAAAATGAATGAACTAAAAGGACCTCCAACCGAAGCCCTCATTCAAGAAATTCATCATGCCCATGGAATGAAAGTGGTCGGCCCACCCATTTCTATCTAAAAAAAGTTAAATTTGACTATCAAAAAAATATAGCTTATGCCATTTTTTTATGATTTACAGCCAAGTTTAGCTTTGAAACCTTATGTTAGGCTATATAGGTTTATGCATTTACTGTTTACTGACAGTACTTTGCCTCCAGCAAAGGCCTATCCGCCAAGGCCTGAGGTTACACTTAGCTTTTATCCGAGAGACTCCGAAAAAGTCAGCTACGAAGATGGTAGATCGCCATCAAGAGTGCGTTCTGCCCTTATTGGACAGCAAAATGTAGTCAGTCATCGATTGGTTGGCAAAGAGTTTTTGATGGTTCAAGTTGTTTTTCAACCAGGCGGGTTGTATCGTCTGACGGGTATTCCGACCATCGATTTGAACAACCAATATTTCGATGCAGAGGCGGTTTTAGGCAATGAAGTAAGAAACCTTAATCAAAGGCTTAGTAATATAGAAGATTATCCCAAAATGATTCCGTTGGTTGAAGATTTCCTGATGAATATGGTCAGGAAATCTTCTTATGATATCCGACCCATTGATAAAGTTGGTATAGCCATGCTAGAAAACGTTAATCAATTCTCTTTGGATTGGTTAGCCAAGGAATCGTGCTTGAGTTCGAAACAGTTTGAACGAAATTTTAATGAACGCATCGGTATTAACCCAAAATATTTTGCCCGAATCATCCGATTCGATAAGGCATTCAGAATGAAAAATGCTTTCCCAAATAAAGATTGGCTAAGTATTGCCTTGGAATGCGGTTACTACGACTACCAACACTTGGTGAGAGACTATAAAGAATTCACAGGAATGACCCCAGCAAATTTTTACCTGCAAGACACTCAATCTCCTGAGCGAAAGTTTGGAATAGTAGAAGTTTGAAAGGAAAAAAAACTCTGTAAACTCCGTGAAAAACTCCATGCCCTCTTTAGTAAAATAAAGTAAGCTATGTCATCGAAAAAACAACATTTGAAAAAAAAACTATGCTATTTTTATGCCTATGTGTTTAAATCACACAGGAATCACATCCACCTCCACTTTGACTTTGTGGCTTCCTGAGCTGAAGACAATACCTTTCATTGGAGCCACGTCTGCATAGTCTCTTCCGTAAGCTGTTATAATATGCCTTTCTTTGGGCACAAGATTATTGGTAGGGTCAAATTCACACCAACCCATATTAGGCACATATACCGAAATCCAGGCATGTGATGCGTCTGACCCTTGCAGTTTTGGCTTGCCTTTGGGTGGTAAAGTTTCCAAATACCCACTCACATACCTTGCCGCAAAGCCAAGGCTTCTTAAACTTGCAATAGCCAAATGCGAGAAATCCTGGCAGACTCCTTTTCGCTCTTTCAAAACGGTTTTGAGTGGTGTATTAACGGTTGTAAAGCCCGATTTGAACTGAAATTCTCTAAATATCTTTTCACAAAGTAGTCTTACTCCTTCATAAAAAGGCGTTTCTGGCTGTAGACATGAAACAGCAAACTCTTTGATTTCATCGTCCCATTTAATAAAATTAGACGGCAGTTGGTATTGCAAAAGCTCAACTTTTAGTGGACGATTGCTTACAAACATTTGTCTCACCTCCGAACATGTCAAAGGACTTAAAACAGGCATATTTTTGGGCAATACCTCCACATCACTCGTAGAAACGACCTTTAATATATGATGAGGCTCATGCAATGAGAAATAAGCCAATTTATTTCCAAAAAAATCAGTGCGAGAATGTATTTTAATTGGACTTGGCGAGACTTCTAGGTCAAAACTGTGGCATATTTGCGAATCTAGGTTGCGTGGTTGCAGACACAATACACTCTGATAATTGTCTACAGGTTCTTCATAAGTGTAGACTGTCTGGTGTCTTAGCTTATATCTCATCAGAATTAATTTTTTCTATGGTATCTAATAGCGAATGTTGTATAACCGAATGACTGAAATAAAGGCTTGATAAACTGCCGGTTACTTTCGAAATGAGATCATAAACTTGTTCCAAAGTTTTATCTAATTCAGACCTATATTGAGTATCCGCATCTACTTTAACCAGGCTTTCAGCATCTATTAACTTTATAATTGTACTTGCCTCCAAAACTATTTTTTCATCAATTCCTAATCTATTGGCATTTGTAGATTTAGGCAAATGAGATAGACAATAAGCCAATCTATCTAATAAAGCAGAAAGTGTATATGGAAGGTTTTTCTCCAACAAAACCATATCTAAGCCTGCCACTAAACTCCATTGCGACTTATAAATATGGCGATATTGGGTAAGTAAATGGTGATTTTCTAAAACAGCCTCCAAAATTACAGACTCCACTTCTTCGTTGTTTTTAAAACTAAAAGCAGAACGCAATACTGAAATCAAAGAAAGGATTCGCTCAATATTTTTGCCCGCCTCAAACAAATAAAAGCCATTGTCTCGGGGTAGAGTTTCAAAAACGTTGCCATAAAAACCAAAAAGTCGGGTATATAGCTTATCAAGTTTGTGACTCAATTGATTAATACTCGGCGTATTTTTTAATGACTGTAAGCTATCTTCCAGCAAATTTAAGATTCTTCGTGTGTCGGATGTCCACCTTTCACTTACTTGATTAGCGGTATTCAGCAACGATTGAATGTTATAAGCTATCGAACCAGCTTTCTTTAAGTCATTGATTAAAATAAACAATTCTGGCTCAGGATTTTCGAATATAGCATCATCATTTTCTTCAGCAAAACCCGGGTAAGTTTGCGTCAAATGTGTAATAGATTTAAGTAATACAACCAAATAAGCCTGTTGTTTCTGGCCTTTGTCGTTTACGTTTTCGTTGAGACGATCCAAGACGATTTTCAAGAAACTGGTCAAGGACATGGTTCGCTCATACAACCTTCCTACCCAAAACAAGTTCTCGGCGTTGCGGCTCGTGAGTGAATTGTTTTGATGACTGTTTGTACTTTTCTTAACCACAAACCTTTCGTAATGCTCCGTAGGGTTGTCTGTAACAATCCAAGTGTCTTTCGAAATTCCACCGAGTTGATTCGAAATCACAAACTTATCTTTTACCGACGAACTTCTGGTCAAACCGCCCTGCAAAACCTTATAATCTGAGCCGTCAGACACCATAAATGTACGTAAAGCAGCAAAACGTGGCTCCAACTTACCGTTTATAAAGGAGGGTGTAGTAGAAAGGCTAACTTCTTCTTGAGCTACAAATTCCTTCGGGTTTTGAATAATCATTTGTCGAAGTTCCTCCAACTCAGCAATGCTGAGCAAACGACAATAACGTGTTCTAAAACCTTGTTTTCTGTTTGCTTTTTTTATGATTAATCTTGGCAAATTGCTCAAAACGAAGTTCAATTCTTTGGGCTGCCCACACCACCAAGTCGCCACTGAGTTCATCAAAAGCGATTCATTCATTAGGAACTTACAGGCATTTTCCATGAAAGCCATCAAACCGTAATTTTCTACCACACTAGCACCTGGAGGGTTAATAACGGCCACATTGCCCATTCTCATCACTTGAAGTAGCCCTGGAACACCCAAAAGTGAGTTTTGTCTCAGTTCTAATGGATCGCACCATTCGTCATCTACACGACGTATGATGACATCTACCCGTTCTAATCCTTCAAGTGATTTCAGCCAAACAAAGCCCTCTCTAACCAAGAGGTCACTACCTTGTACGAGTGTATATCCCAAATACGAGGACAAATACACATGCTCAAAATAGGTTTCGTTTCCTGGGCCGGGCGTCAGAAAAACTACGTTGGGGTTTTCGTTGGAAATATTGCCCAGTGTAGCTACCGTTTGTTGCAAATGGTTAAAGTAGGGCGAGAGCCTATTTCGATAAATATTTTTGTTGAGCTCAGGAAACACTTTGGCCATCACTGTACGGTTCTCTAGAGCGTAGCCTGATCCTGAAGGTGATTGCGTACGATTATCGAGCAGCCACATTTTACCATCTGGCCCACGTGCCATGTCGCAAGCATACATAATGAGCTGATTTTTAAGCTTTTGCTTTAAATCAAAACAAGGCAACATAAACCCTGTATTGTCAAAAACCAGTTCAGCAGGAATAATGGCATTTTTGATGAGGAGCTGTGGCCCATAGATGTCTTTGAGAATCAAATCGAGCAAATGTGCTCTTTGCTTGATGCCTTTTTCAATAGTTTGCCACTCTTTTTCGTGAATTAAAAAAGGAATCGGGTCGAGTTTCCAAGCCCTATTTGCTCCGTTTTCTGAATTATAAACGTTGTAAGTGACACCGTTTTCTTTCAGTTTTTCAATGATTTCTTTGTTGCGAAGCTCCAATCCATCCAAACCAACAGTTTCCAAAGTGTCAAAAAGACTTTTCCAGTAAGGTTTCACCTGACCTTTGAGGTCAAGTACCTCATCATAAGAGTTTAAGGCACTTTTATAAGAATTGAGCAGGCTCAAAGACAAATCTTTTATCATTTAATTGGATAGGAGTTCTTCTACAAATTAATGCCTTTTTAGTGTAAAAACCAATAAATTCGGGTTTAAAGCCTGAAAATGGGATTGCTTTGCAATTTTCAGTATGACTGTTTTCATTTTTACCACAGAGTTACTCAGAGTTTACCTTTATTGTCTAAAATGAGTTTCAAAGAGTTCTGTTACCTTCAAGCCCTTTGAGACCTAGCTTCCTTGCGGTGAAAAAAAAACTACACCTTAGCCTTCCAATAATGCCTCAAATCCAGTGTACTTGGATACTCCGGGTTGATCAATTCTATAGGCGTATCGGGTAAAAGATCGGTTTTGTTTTGTGCAACAAATCTCGAAACCGTTGCCGTGTTTATCACTGGAGCCGTTTGTTCTACCGTACTCGATGGCGTATGTCCAAAGTCCCAGAAACGACTAATTTTTCGTGATTCTGCCTCAAAACTATTCACCGGATAAGTATCAAAACTTCTACCACCTGGGTGTGTCACAAAATAGGTGCAGCCACCCAATACGCGGTTGTTCCAAGTATCCACGATATCAAAAACCAAAGGGACATCTTCGCCAATATTTGGATGCAATGCAGAAGGAGGACTCCAGGCTTTGTATCGAATTCCAGCCACATATTCTCCTTTTGTACCGGTGCTTCTTAGAGGAATTCTACAGCCTTTACACAGTAAAATGTGTCGTTCTGGCACAATCCCCGACACTTTTACCTGTAATCTTTCAAGCGAAGAATCAACAAATCTTGAGGTTCCGGCATTGGACAATTCCTCTCCCAAAACATGCCAAGGTTCTATTCCCAGCCTAATTTCGAGCTGAATATTATCCACCGTTATGCTGCCATGGTGCGGAAATCTGAACTCAAAAAACGGATTAAACCATGAAATATCAAAATCATAACCCGCATCTTTGAGGTCGTTTACCACGTCAATCATATCCAGATAGGCAAAATGAGGTAGCAAGAATCTATCATGTAGTTCTGTTCCCCAACGAATCAGTTTTTTCTTATATGGATTTTTCCAGAATTTAGCCACCAAAGCACGCACCAATAAGGTTTGAACCAAGTTCATGTGTTTGTGTGGTGGCATATCAAAGGCCCGCAACTCCAAAATGCCCAATCGGCCCGAAGAAGAATCTGGCGAGTATAATTTATCAATACAAAACTCTGAGCGGTGGGTGTTTCCTGTAATATCCGTCAGTAGATTCCTGAAAATCCTGTCGACCATCCAAAAAGGCACTTCTTTGTCTTCGGGTATTTGTTCAAAGGCTATTTCCATTTCATACAGTCGGTCGTCTCGGCCTTCATCAATCCTGGGGGCCTGACTGGTTGGGCCAATAAACGGCCCCGCAAAAAGATAACTCAAAGCTGGATGATGCTGCCAATAGGTAATCAAACTCCGCAACAAATCGGGTCTTCGAAGCAGTGGGCTATCCTCTGGTTTTGAGGCACCTAGTGTCACGTGGTTTCCTCCACCTGTACCGGTATGGCGGCCATCTACCATAAATTTATCTGTACCCAAGCGAGCAAAAAACGCCTCCTCATAAAGTGCCGTGGTGTTGTCCACAATTTCTTGCCACGACTTGGCAGGATGCACGTTGACCTCTATCACACCTGGGTCAGGCGTTACCATGAGTTTCTCTATTCTGTAATCAGATTTTGGCTGATAACCCTCTATTCTAACCGGCATTTGCAATTTTTCTGCCGTATTTTCTACCGAAGCTATCAAGTCCAGATAGGTCTCCAGATAGTCTGTCGGTGGCAAAAATACGTAAATAATGCCCTCACGCTCTTCCACACACAAAGCCGTGGTAAAGGTTTCTACCTCAAACAGTAGATTCTCCTTTTCGTCCTCTTCTTCGTCTTTTACTTTCGTTTCGGGAGCTTTGTAAGGTGGTGAAACCGTGCCGTATCTTTCAGCCAACGATTGATGAAAATCACCCAAAGGTGGCAATTCCTCAAACGGACTCCTTTCTATCGGTTGTTCACGCTTGTTTTTGGAGCTTTTAGGCAAAGATTCTAAGGGCAAACGTAAACCTATGGGTGAATTTCCTGGAATCAAAAAGCATTGTTGACGGCGAAACTCCCAGATGCAGCTCGTCCAATTGCCTGTTTCATGTACCCATTTCAAAGGCAAAACAAAGCCCGAAGGATTGTTTAGGCCTTTTTCGAGCAGTTTTGCCAGCGTGTGCCTTTGTACCGAATCCTTCAGATTTACAGCCATTGGATCTAGATTCACAGGTAGCTTGCCCTCTTCCAATACCCAATAAATGGGATCTTCGTAAGTAGGCGAAATATTTTTGGGGTCTATACCCAGATGTTTGGTGAGTTCTATCGCAAACCGCTCAGCGTCATGAAAAGTATAATGGGTCTCGCCTTCTTTGGCCACCAAATCGTCGTTTTTCCAAATTGGCTGACCGTCTTTTCTCCAGTAAAGTGCATACTGCCAACGAGGAAACAACTCTCCCGGATACCATTTCCCTTGGCCAAAATGTAGCAATCCGCCATGTGCGAAGCGTTTTTTCAGTCTCAAAGAAAGGTCATAGGCCAGTTTACGTTTTAGCGGGCCATCTGCAGTGGTGTTCCATTCAGCAGATTCAAAATCGTCAATCGAAACGAAAGTAGGCTCGCCTCCCATGGTCAATCTTACGTCGCCCGCTATCAAATCTTTTTCTACTACCTCTCCAACTTCCATCACTTTGTTCCACTGGGCTTCGGTGTAAGGCTTGGTTACCCGTGGGTCTTCGTGAATTCTGAAAACGCTGTTGTCAAACTCAAAAGTTACTTTACACACATCGGTCGCACCTGTTATGGGCGATGCACTGGCATAATCAGGCGTACAACACAACGGAATATGTCCTTCGCTGGCGAACAGTCCCGAGGTAGGATCTAAGCCAATCCAGCCTGCACCAGGCACGTAGGCTTCTACCCAAGCGTGTAAATCTGTAAAGTCGGCTTCTGGACCAGACGGACCATCGAGTGATTTCACATCGGAAGTCAACTGCACCAAATAACCTGACACAAAGCGAGTTGCGAGTCCAAAACTACGCAATACTTGCACCAAAAGCCAGGCAAAGTCACGACAAGAACCGCTACCTATCGTCAGTGTTTCTTCACATGTCTGAACTCCAGTTTCGAGACGAATATTGTACTTGAGGGCATTGTAAACTTGCTGGTTGGCATAAACCAAAAAATCAACGGTATTGATGTCCTTTTTGACCGACATCTGTTCTATAAACCGCTTGGTAAGCTCGCCAACGTCTTTGGTTTCGAGATAGGGTGTTAATTCTTTTTGTAAAATAGTTTCGTATTTGAAAGGAAACTTTGCGGCGTATTCCTCTACAAAAAAATCGAAAGGATTGATGACTTGCAGCTTGGCAATCACCTCTACCTCAATGCGTAGCTCGGTAGATGGCTCAGGAAAAACCACCCGGGCTTGATAGTTGCCAAACGGATCCTGCTGCCAGTTGATAAAATGATTTTCAGGAAATATCTTAAACGAATAACCTTCAATCTGCGTGCGAGAATGAGCGGCGGGTCTCAATCTAAAAATATGGGGCGATAGCTTTACGCTCCTGTCAAACTTATACGCAGTTTTATGCGAAATGGCTACTTTAATGGACATCTTTTATTCTTTGGCTTATTAATCAACAAATGTAATTTAAGCCCAAAAAACTCAATAGGCAACAAAATGGGTTAGAAAATCCAATTAAAAACCTAGAATAATATTATTTTTGACTCGTTAAGTGCAAGAAAGGTGGTGAATTAGTTACTGGTGGATTGGTCACTGGCCACTGAGCACAATGAAATTCGGATGATAGTCCGAATGAAATTGCAACCGATAGGTCTCGAAATGGGTTATTGGTCGACTGGTTATTGGTACACTGTGTAGAGTCGAAGTGCTTATTGGTTCAATTAGAAAATAATGATAGAAGATTTACAGAAATATTATTTGGGGCAAGCTGAACCTAACAAAAGCTGTCTTTTGGCTTTACGCAGTATTATTTTGGCTCAAAATACCGAAATTACTGAAACCGTTAAATACGGAATGCCCTGCTTTTTGTACAAAGGGAAAAGATTCTGTTATGTTTGGATAGACAAAAAGACCAACGAGCCTTACATACTGATGGTAGAAGGAAACCGCCTCCACCACCCCGAACTGGAACAAGGCGACCGAGTCAAAATGAAGATACTCAGAGTTAATCCTAATTTAGATTTGCCTTTGGGTACTATTTTGGAGATTTTGAAGAGTGGGTTGGGGTTGTATGGGTAGGTAAATTTAGAAAATAATTATCTTAGGTCCGTTCAGAGTCTTCATTCAGGGAAAACTATACTAGAATACCAAACACACCAGTAGTATGCCCCAAGCAGAGCTATAAACACAGCCTGCATTCAGAAAAAAAAGTTTCCACCTACGATTTACATTATTTTACATTTGTACTGCTTCATTATGAAAGACAGCGTTTACTTTTGATTATGCAAAAACGGATTTAAAAATATGAATTGGTCAGATATCAAAACCTCAAATTTTTTCCTGCTGGCATTCCTATTTTTTTGTACAGGCTGTAGAGGGCAGGCTTCAAAAAACCATAACCACGAAAATTCAGTAGAAAAAACCGTAAAATATCCTCAAATAGTTCGAACACTGGGAACAAACTTTCAGGTTGTTCATTGCGAAATGCTTGACTCCGATGGTAATGTATGGTTTAGTATTAAGGAAGATGGTGCTTATCGGTATGACGGGAAATCGTTTACCAATTTTACCACCAAAGATGGATTATCCAATAACAATGTAAGTGCTATAATTCAGGACAAATCAGGAAATTTTTTGTTTGGATCCGATAGTGGAATTTGTAAGTATGACGGAAAAAGTTTCACAAATATTCCAATAACTGACACACTGAATATTACGAGTCTTTTTGAAGACCGAAATGGAATCCTTTGGATAGGCGTGATGAATAAAGGAATTTATAGGTATGATGGAACCAATCTTACTAATGTTCTTTTTAAGTACAAGCACCCATTCTATGGGGATAGAGCCGAGAAATACATCAGTGATATTATTCAAGATAGAAACGGAAACATTTGGTTTAGTTCGTGGAATGGTGGCGGGGTGTGGAGATACGACGGGAAAGATTTTAAGCACTTTCTTCCATCCTTAGACTATTATAAAACCAACCAAGACAATAGAAAAATTGGCGGTACACAAAATGCATTAGATTTGAATTTGGGGCACAAGGTTTTTATTCAATCCCAAGATTATATTTCGGATGATATGATATCTTCCATGACAGAAGATCATTTAGGAAATATTTGGTTTGCAACAAGAAACCATGGAGCTTGCCGTTTTGACGGCAAAATATTTACAGAATTTGGAACAAAGCAAGGTCAATTAAGCGGGGGAGCATACGCTATATTGGAAGACAAAAAAGGCAACTTTTGGTTCACAACAGAAAAAGATGGTGTCTGGCGTTTTGATGGCAAAACATTGAAGAACTTTAATGAAAAGGACGGACTTGTAAATAATGCAGTAATGAATGTTATAGAAGACAATGAAGGCAACTTGTGGTTTGGAACCAAAGGCTCTGGACTGAGCCGTTATGACGGCAAAAACTTTGTGACCTTTTCCCAATAAATTTTTAAATTTGAAGGTACTTAGAACCAAACCTATAACCACCGACAAGTTATCATGCTTGTACGAAATCTACCTTTTGGGCTTAAGATTAACCATAAAATTAGCTTTAAAATTTAGGACGGGACAGGCAAAATAAAAGTAACCTACAAAGTCCTTTCGGAAACTCTTCTCAAACAAAAAAACTTTCAATTTTCCCAAATAATTCCTAAATTGGTTTCGAATAAATCACAGAGAAAACATGCAAGAAAAACAACTGAACGAACTGAGCGACGAGGAATTATTGAAAAAATGGAAAGACACCAAGACACCTTACCTATTTGTCATGGCTACCATGATAGTGTCCGTTATCTTTACTTTTATCAGGATGTTCATCAGTGACTTTGAGTTTTCTATGCTAGCTGTACCTGTTTTTGTCGGGATTATAGCCTTTTCTATCACCAATAACTATAAGGCTGTTGAGGCAGAAATGAAAGCAAGAAATTTAAACTTGAAGAAATAGTAAAATATTGAAGCTTTTTGGAATACTCAGAATTAGGAAAAACCTTGACTAAACAAGAAATAGCCCTCACCTTCTCCAATGGTGAATTCGAAAAAACTGTGGAATATATTGCTGATGAGACAGTTTGGGAAGTGGTGGAGGAAAATACTTTTGTGGGTAAAGATGCCATCACTGAAAACTGCAACCAGGTGGCGGCCTATTTTAAATCTGTTACCACCGACTTCAAGACCTTGAATATCATCGCTCAAGACCACAAAGTGGTTATCAACGGCACAGCAGAATTCAGCAGAAATGGTCAGCGTGTTTCGTTTGTTTCGGCTTGTGATTTGTATGAATTCAATGAAAACGGCCAAATTCAGCGAATTACTTCCTATTGTATTCAAGCACCGCAGGCTTAATACAATAATTACTGTACTCTACAGTATTTATTTTTGATTCTATCACCTGATTCTATCAGGATGAGGTTTTTTCTGTCCAACAGTTCAATTGTTTTGGTGTTTGCATCGGCACATTTTACAGTTTTACAGTCAGGGGCATTTACATATTCAAACGTGAGTTTTTGGTCATCCAGCTTGTTTTTACTCCTTGTATTACAGCAAGTTACCTCCATCCAGAGTCCCATTTTGGTGGACTCTGAACTAAACTTGAATGTCAAACGGACTAAGTACCTGCAACGTACAGAGTCCCTAACGGAGACTCTCCTGAAACGAAAAGCGGGTTGGAGTTATATAAATGTGAAACCAATAATTAAAAAAAACAAGCAGAACCTCTGAAAACCAAAATCAGTTTCAAAGAACCTATAGATTTAAATTTGTTTAGTCAATTCATTATTCAATTTTCTCAGCAAATACAATGTAGCCACTTGGATCGGTTATCATTAGCATATTACAAGGGTTTAAAGAAGTATTAAGTGTTTGAACCTCAATGGTACATGGATCAAAAAAGGAAGAAACGACTTTTCCATTTTGATTAGTTTGATAAGTCCTAAACTCGGCTGAGTATTGAGGATTATCGTTGTTAGTTCCAATCTTTTCAATATTTCTAATAGCAAAATCAGTTGTAGAGATAATTCCAGCTTTAATTGCTTGATCTGCATTAGAGCCAAGGCCTACTTTGTCATATTTACCACTTTTGCCATTTATATTAATGTGGTAGGGTCCTCGATTTCCAAAATCAAAGTAATACCATACACCCTCTGGTGTGCATGATTTTGAGTCGGCAACACCCTCAAACAAAGAGCCACAAGAAAATAAATAAAGTGTTGATATAAGAAGTAAAACTATTTTTTTCATTTACGCTTTTTTCGCAAAATTAAATTCCCGAAAGTATCGACACATTAAAAAACAATTAGAATAATTTAGATATTCTAACTGATGGGGTATACAAATCCATTTTACTGCGGCATTACCAAAAATAGGTTTTCTTTACCTCCAATTGCCTGTTTAACTGCAGTGAAAAGATACTTTCTAACCGAGATTTGGCTATTGCAACAATTTTGGGGGATTATGTTAAACAGATGCTCAACAAAATTTAAATGAGAAACCTATCAAGGCTCAAAAAAATCAACAAAATTTCTATCTTTGCCTAAACCTAAACTATCACTATTTAATGCTATGGAAAATAATCCCCACGAAAAAAGCAATTGGATTCAAGAACTGTCCAACCAAAGCTGGAATCTGGAATTGGTGGTTTCTGGGGCAGCCATTTTTTCTACTTCGTTTTTACCCGAACTCAGCGACCGTGCCATCGCCAGCTATTATGAAAACTATCAAATTAGCAGTGATTTATACAATCAAGTAATGCCTACACTTGCTTATAGTTTCGGAAAATCCTCTGCTTATTTATTGATATTTACATTTATAGTTCATTTTATTTTTCGTGCATTTTGGATAGCTTTAGTAGGTTTAAGGGCAGTTTTTCCAAACGGAATCAACTTCGACAACCTTCCTAACACCACCAAAGAAATGGCAGAAATGTATAAACAAAAATTTGGCACTTTAGATAGTTATATCGTACGTCTAGATAAACTTTGTAGTCAAATTTTCTCTATAGCTTTCGTTTTGGTATTATTCAGTATAATGATGGCCTTTCTATACCTTTTGGGATTTGTGGCTACCATTGGATTTAAAACCTATTTACCTACAATTTACGAAAAAACTAAGCCTATTTTTTTAGTCCTATTTGGGTTGATTTGGCTATTTTCTATGGCTATAATGGTTGCTGGATACAATGAAAAATATCGGGAGAAACCCATCGTCAAAAGACTATATAAAGGAGTCATTGAAAAGAGTACGTTCCTCTATATGGGTATGTATAAGCCGGTTCAATACATTAATTTTACGTTTGGCTCCAATATGCCTCACAAAAAATATTTCAAATCTGTGATAATCATTGGACTTATTTTCTTCACGATTTCTATGGGTATTTATGCCACCAAGTTGTTAGAACACGCTGGAATTCCGATGATGGAATCACGAAATTATTTTTCTTCAGGTTCGGTTGAATACAAAATAATTTCGGGTTATTATGATAGCCAAAGGGGTGAAATGGAGCAGATACCCGAGGCTAGTATTCAATCTGATGTAATCCAAGACCCTTTCCTAAAGCTTTTTATTAATTATTCTAAGTACTTAGATGAGGATTTATCAAAGATTTGTAAAGAGCCCATATTTGCTGACAGTTTAAGAAATTCCCAAAAAAGACCTCTTCGTGATAAAGCCAGAATTGCTTGTATGACGGAGTATTTTCAAATTGCTCTGAATGATTCTACAATATCTTCTACCGAGTTTTTTTTCGAAGAAACCGCTCAAGCAAAAGGCATAAAAAGCTACTTGAGTACGGAAAAATGTAAGATTGGAAGAAATACACTCTTTATCAAAACCCTACAAACCGATAGTCTACCAAAAAAAGTGTGGGGAGATTATGTCGCTATACCGTTTTGGTTTTCAAAGGATTAGAAAACAATCTACGATTCCTCAAATAACCTAATGGTGTTGCACAAATGAGATAACCTTTGGATAGTGCTAAGATTCACAAAGTGGTTCAATTAGACAATAATTTATTGCAAAAAAAAGGTCTACGAAATAATATTTAGCCACTAAATTGAATTCAATGGATTAATTTGATTCCAGAAAACGTCTTCCCTACATTTGATAAAAATACTTTATCACATCATTAATGAACTATTTTAAAATGAAAAAATACCTACTCTTACTATTGTTAACTGTCTTTTCTTTTAATTTATCGTTTGCTCAAAACATTTCAGAAAAAGAAATCCGAAGATTAGAATTAATTGAAAAAGAGGCAATGTTGAAGGGAGATACAACAGCTTTATATAAAATTTGGCATCCAAAATACGTTGTGAATAATCCTTATGGGGTTGTAGTAACGATACCTCAAATATCCTATCTTATAAAAACTGGAAAAATAGATTATTCAAGCTTTGATCGAGAAATTGAAAAAATCACTTTTATTGATAATGTTTGTATAGTGATGGGTAAGGAAACCACTACCCCCCAAAATGCAACTGAAAATGCAGGTAATATTGTTGTAAGAAGATATACACATACTTGGATGAAGAATAAAAACGTTTGGTCCTTAGTTGCAAGGCAAGCAAGTATTTTTAATTAAATCTCTTTTAAGTGTATTTACTTGAATTGAAGAATATTTTGGCTATAATTTATGGTTATTTTGAATAAAAGAGAGGAAATCTAAGACAATAAGCATTCCTTTGTACATGGCTATATTGCCGATATCGCTCTTTTAAGGTTTTATAGCATGCAAGAAGTTTTTGATGCCCTCATTGATGGTTATTTGTTAGACAAAGTGGGTATTTCCGAAAACTTTCTTGGCTTGGCTTTATCCCAAAACTTGAAAGAGAATCTTGTAAAACTTTTTGAAGAGAAAAAACTCATTTCTGCTAAAACTGGTAACGGAAACGAAACTAATCTGAATGCTTTGGTAAGGTCCGACAAGATTTTTTGGCTGGACAGAATTCATGAAAATCCAAACGAAAACGCTTTTTTCGATGTCATGGACGCCTTCGTTTTATTTCTTAACCAGACTTGCTACACGGGCATCACAAGCTATGAATTCCATTATGCTTTATATGAAAAAGGAAGTTTCTACAAAAAACATTTGGATCAATTCAAATCCAATGCCAGCCGACAATACACCATGATTTTCTATCTCAACAGCGACTGGAAACTCGACGATGGCGGTGAATTGTGTGTCTATTTACCAGACTTCTCGCTTAACATCTCCCCTACAAACGGCAAATGTGTGTTTTTCAAAAGCAGTGAAATCGAACACGAAGTTTTGATGAGCCATGCACAAAGAATGAGTATTACGGGTTGGTTTAGGGTGGATTGATTTGGTTTACAAGATTAAAAAAAAGTTAATACTCGCTAGGGTCTTTAAGTCTGATTTTTATACATCCAGCTGGCCAAGTTATAAATAGTTTCTCTTACTCATAATGCCAGACATTGGCATTGTTTTTTTCAAGAAGACAAATTTCATAGAATAAATGTCTGCTTTTCCATTGTGAAAATTTAAAAATCAATAACTGGAACCCATTTATATTAGCAAAAAATAGACCTAAAGGAATTTATTCATCAAGATTTGCTTCCCTATTCAATTTTTTGAAAATAAAAATCTAAGTAAATCAATCTAACTTATATCATAAAAATATTTTATAATCTTCATCATAAATATAAATAAAAATTTATAGATTATATGTGGCAATTTTGTGCTGTCAATCAAATGAACAAAAAATGTCAAGAATTACCATCGCAAAAGGCAACGGAATAGGCCCTGAAATAATGGACGCCACCTTAGAAATTCTAATTTCTGCTGGAGCTAAAATCGAGATAGAAGAGATAGAAGTTGGCGAAAAAGTGTATTTGGCCGGAAACGCTGCCGGTATTGCTCCGGAATCCTGGAAATCTATCACTACTAACAAAATATTTCTAAAAGCTCCTATCACCACTCCGCAAGGAGGTGGTTACAAAAGTTTAAATGTAAGCACAAGAAAATTCCTTGGCTTATATGCAAATGTAAGGCCATGCAAAAGCCTCGACCCCTTTGTGGACACCAAGCACCCTGTGATGGACCTTGTCATCATCAGAGAAAATGAGGAAGACCTGTATGCAGGCATTGAACATCAACAGACCGATGAAGTAGTACAGTGTTTGAAACTCATCAGTAGGCCGGGCTGTGAAAAAATCGTTAGATACGCGTTTGAATATGCCAAACAGCAAAACCGCAAGAAAGTAAGTTGTTTTACAAAAGACAATATTATGAAACAAACCGACGGCTTGTTTCATAAGGTGTTTGATGAAATAGCCAAAGAGTATCCTGAGATTCAAAATGAACACTGGATTGTAGACATAGGAGCCGCCAAAGTGGCTGAATCCCCCGAAATATTCGATGTAATAGTGATGCCCAACTTGTATGGTGACATTATTTCTGACATTGCCGCCGAAATAACGGGCTCAGTAGGACTCGCTGGGTCTTCAAATATTGGCGAAGAGTGTGCCATGTTTGAGGCTATACATGGTACTGCCCCAGATATAGCCGGAAAAGATATCGCCAACCCTTCGGGATTGTTGCAAGGTGCCATCATGATGCTCAACCATATTGGGCAAAGCAGCATAGCTGAGAAAATTCAAAACGCTTGGCTTTATACACTAGAACAAGGTATTCATACAGCGGATATTTACAAAGAAGGTACAAGCAGGTTAAAAGTAGGCACAAAAGAATTTGCGAAATCTGTCATAGAAAACCTTGGCAAAAAGCCTTCGATTTTAAATGCGGTTTCATACACTAATGACCTTGCAATAAACTTACCCAAATACCAACGAAAGGCTCCTCTTAGTAAAGAATTAGTTGGTGTAGATATATTTGTTCATTGGAACGGCACTGATCCTAATGAACTAGCAGAAAAGCTAAAAAGCATTGAAAGTACGCAAACAAAACTACAGATAATAACCAACAGAGGCATAAAAGTATGGCCAGATGGCTTTAAAGAAACCTTTTGTACTGACCACTGGAGGTGTAGGTTTATGCCAACAGAAAATACCCCAATAAACAAGAATGATATCATTCAAATATTAACAAGGGCCGATTTAGCAAACATAGATACCATCAAGACAGAAAACCTGTATGCTTTTGATGGAAAAATTGGATTTTCACTAGCCCAAGGACAATAATTAAATACAAAAAATGGAGATACGTGTAGTAAAAACGGTCATTGCTTCAGTCTTAATGGCCTCCTTTATAATTCTAACTTTTATGACCCAAGACCAAATATATAGCCACTTGTTTACGTCAATGGCAATTATTTTTGGTGTACTAGCCATTTCATCCAAAGGGAATTCAAAATGAGTAAATTGATAACCTTACTCAAAGAATTAACAATTTAACTGACTGGGACTATCAATATTGTTTATTTGATCCAGTTATTTTTACCTCTAAAATGTTTAAAGATAGAACTTTATTTATAGCCACTAAGCACCATAAAGAAAAGGTAATAGCACCGATATTAGAGAAGGAATTAGGTGTAAAGTGTGTGGTGCATGCTTCGTTTGATACCGATATATTCGGAACATTTAGCGGGGAAATTGAGAGAGAAGAAGACCCGCTAACAACAGCAAAGAAAAAGTGCATATACGCAATGGAAGCCTACAAGTGTGACCTTGCATTGGCGAGTGAAGGCTCGTTTGGTTCACATCCATCGGCTTTTTTTTTACCAGCCGATGATGAAATTCTGATTCTACTAGATAAGAAAAATGAACTAGAGATCAAAATAAGAGAAATTAGCACCGAAACCAATTTTGGAGGAAGGGAAGTCAGTACCGAAAATGAACTCTTAGAATTTGCTAATAGTATAGGATTTCCTTCTCATGGCTTGATTCTCAAAAAAGCCGAGAATGATTTAAACGAAATAAAAAAAGGTATCACTGATAGCCACTCTCTACTGGAAACCTTCAATCAATTTATTTCAAAATCAAAGTCGGTTTGGGTAGAAACCGACATGAGAGCCATGTACAATCCCAAAAGAATGAAAGTGATTGAAAAAGCAACTTTAAAACTTGTGGATAGGATAAAAACTCTATGTCCTGTATGTCAATCGCCAGGTTTTGGTATAAACGAAGTCAAAAAAGGACTGCCTTGTCAACTGTGTGGTTTGCCAACTAACACTACTTTGAGTTATGTTTATACTTGTCAAAAATGTGAGCATAGCCAAGAAGAATTATATCCAAACCAAAAAAAAAGCGAAGACCCAAAATTTTGCGATTATTGTAACCCTTAAAACCTATGAAAAAGAAAATAATAAAGAATGCAGAGGTTGTTAATGAAGGAACAATCAAAACTTGCGATGTATTAATAGTTGGTGAAAGACTAGAAAAAATTGCTATACAAATTTCTGATAATCAAGCTGAAATCATTGATGCGGAAGGTCTTTTTTTGCTCCCGGGCCTTATTGACGACCAAGTGCATTTTCGAGATCCTGGGCTAACACATAAGGCTACGATTTATTCCGAATCTCGGGCAGCAATGGCGGGCGGTATCACATCTTTTATGGATATGCCTAACACATTTCCGAATACCTTAACCCAACAATTGTTAGAAGAAAAATATGCTTTAGCATCCAAAAACTCTCTTGCTAATTATTCCTTTTTTATGGGAATAAATCAAGACAATTTAGAAGAGGCTTTAAAAACGGATAATGAAAATGTTTGTGGAATCACAGACGATGGCTTGTACTTTAGTAACGACAAAGGTATTTTAGCCAACTACCCAGACTATTTAGATTTACTTTTTTCCAAAACGGACACCTTGGTAGCCCTGCATAGTGAAGACGATAGCATAATAAGAAACAATACCCTTAAATATCGTGCAATTTATGGTGATAATATCCCTATGGATTTACATCCTAAAATAAGAAGCGAAGAAGCCTGTCTTACTGCTACTAAACGTGTTTTAGAATTAGCAAAAAAGCATAACAATCGCCTACATTTATTCCATATTTCCACAGCTTCAGAAGCCACATTGTTTGACAATAAAACCCCTTTAAGGGATAAACGCATTACCGCTGAGGCTTGCGTACATCATTTGTGGTTTACAGAAAAAGACTATGAATTGCTAGGAGCAAATATAAAATGGAACCCATCTATCAAGAGCCAAGGCGATAAAGATGGGCTCTTGAAGGCCTTGATTGAAAATCACATAGACATTATTGCAACCGACCACGCCCCTCATACCAAGGAAGAAAAAAGCGGGAATTACTTCAAGGCTATGTCTGGCGGACCTTTAGTACAGCATGCTTTACCTGCTTTGTTAGAGCTTTATCATCAAGAAAAAATCAGCTTAGAAAAAATTGTTGAAAAAACAAGTCATAATGTTGCCGAAATATATAGAATCAAGGATAGAGGATATATTCGAGAAGGCTATTATGCCGACTTGGTTTTAATAGATTTAAACAATAAGTGGCGTGTTAGTCCTCAGAACATATTGTACAAATGTGGTTGGTCGCCATTCGAAAATCAAACCTTTAAATCTAGAATATTAAAAACTTTTGTGAATGGCAATATGATTTTCGACAATGGCAATTTTAACGAAAACAAACATGGCATGAGGCTCAGATTTTCAAAAAATAGATGACATTAATAATTTATAGAAATTAGTTAATAGTTACAGAACACATTAGCGGTTTATTTAAAAAGTAACTTGGAAATCACCCAAATTCTTCAAAATTCATTTCCCTATATTTGTTATTCTCTATAGAATTCAAAGGAGGACAGAAGTTGTCACATGAAGCCTTCAGGAGCGAAATAGGATAGTCAAAGCTTTTTGGTATTTCCCTTTCTTCGATTATGCCACTTTACACCTTATTTCTTCTAAAAACAACTTGCAATTTATGATTCAGATGAGATAGCAGCGGCTTCTGAAAAGGTTAATGGAAGGCTGGTTATTGGTTAACTGATGCCCTTAGTAAGTTTAGGGATTCATTAATAAACACTGAGTGGAGACGAAGAGTCAGTTCTCCAAAGAACACTGAGCGATGTCGATTGTGGTTATACTTTATTTAAGCATAATTTTTCATTACTTATTTTTCTATTCAAGTTTTAGATATTATTCGAAATTTAAAATACATTTAAACCAAAATGAAACTATATGGAAAGCACTTTTGAAGCAGATCTTTGGAATCAGTTTGGAGCGAGCGTTGAGATGCTCGAAAATGCGATTTCAATTTGCCCTCATGAATTTTGGAATACCGAAGAAAGATTTTGGTATAGTGCTTTCCACTGTATTTTTTTCTTGGATTATTATCTGAGTTCTCGGCCCAAAGATTTTGTACCTCCTACACCGTTTAATTTTTCGGAGTTTGAAGACCGAATGCCAGAAAGAGTTTATACTAAACCAGAAATACTGGCATATCTAAGTCATTGCAAACAGAAAAGCCAAGATTTGTTTCAAGATATGAACCCCGAAAAACTCCAAAACAGATGGATAAATGAGTCTGGCAGCATGAATTACTCCATCTTCGAAATTCTGATTTATAACCTCAGACATGTGCAACATCACGCCGCACAACTCAATTTGCTACTCCGCCAAAACACCAACGATGCACCTGAATGGGTATTTAGAGTTGGAGAAAAGTAATCAAGCGTTTAGCTTTGCATCTATCGTATCTGAAAGTTTATTGAGGTCTAAAAGGTAATAATCCTCTTGAGGAACTGTCATGGGTAAGAATTTTTTGCCCACTTCTATTTCGTTGTACAAATAAGACCTACGACTATAAATTGGATCGGCAAAAGTATCGTTGGTAGCTTCAAATGCCAATAAAATCTCAGCGTCTGAGGCGGCTAAAGAGGCCAATGTTTCACCATAAAGCACACTTGCATCATTAATAGGATGTACCAAAGTCCATGACATAGCAAAAAACTTGACTTTACTTCTCTCTAGTGGCAAGTTATAATAGGCCCTTTTTACCAAACCATCTTTTAGTTCGTTTCTTGAAAAAGTCAAACTAACTTCTACATTGATCAGTTGGTTGCTTTTTTCGTTGGCGATTCTAATCATCAAACCATTAATATCCAGGTAGGGAGCTATCAAAGCTTTTTCAGAATAAAGGATTCTTGGAACCGGCCTTGAAAACCGTCCATAAAGCAAACCCGTCATAATTGAGAACGACAATAAACCAATAAATGCTTCCACCGACGCCGTGATATTGGTGATATAACCTACAGGACTTACTCTCCCATAACCCACGGTGGTAAGCGTTTGACTAGAAAAAAAGTACGCTTCCCAAAATTCTGACAAACCATGATTTTTGTCGATGCCCATCAAATTTTCAATACCAATTATGTAGTATATTATTCCAAAAGTAAGGTTTACGGTGAGATAAAATCCAAGTGAAAAGATCGCAAACTTGGCCCAGGACATGGTGATCAATTTATGATAAAGATTCACCCTAGCTTCAAAAGATTGCCCTATTTTCTTGACATTAAAATTGCCTTCGTTGTTGACCAATCTGGCAGAAGTGGAGGTGGCTATCGTACCAAAACCAGTATCTTCTCTTTGTTTCTCTTTTTCTACTAAGTCTATTTTTTTCATAAATACAAAAGGGAATTAGGCAAAGAATATTTTGAATTGATGCCTTTTTCAAACCAACAAACAAGAAGCAAATAAAGTTTGAAAACGCTACTGATGTTCTATGACCCAACGAATAGCCTCTGCTTTGGAGTTGATTTCTAGCTTATTATAGATATTTTTGAGGTGTGTACGCACCGTATGTGGGCTTATAAACATGGCATCCGAAATCTCTTGGTACGAAAAACCGTTGGCAAAAGCTTGAAGAATCTCGATTTCGCGTTTAGACAGATGTGAAACATTCAAAGGTTTTGTCTGCTGAATCGGTTCTTTCAAAACTTCAAATTGGACTTCGGTTTCTTGTTCTGTTATTGATTTATAGTTTTTAGAAAGCTCTAAAAACAAGCCTACAGTAATAAAAAGTACATTCCAGATAGAACTTAAAGAATACAAAAACGGCAAAGTTACCCAAAATTCGTGCATAAAAACTGCTGCAAATCTTGGTACAGCATAACTAAACCAACCCGGTAAAATGGCGATGAGCATCCAAGCAGAAAAAGGTTTTTCACGCCAAGTTTTTATAATCAAAGCCAGCATGAATATATTAAGAAACAAAGCTCCTAAACGAGTAAACAAACCAATACCTAAAATCTGATTATGAGTAAGATATACTTCCCAAAGTGGTAAAAAAAACATCAAAAAACCTTGTATTAAACACAATGAAATGAGGACATTGTAGGTCACTGTCCAAACAGGTTTATTCAAAAAATAAAGTCTATAGATAGACCAAACAAAATAAAAATTGAAAAACTGAAAACTGTAGTAAATAAGATATTGAAAGTTGAAGTATGAGTTTTCGAAAAAGAATGCGGAATATTCCTGTGCGAAAAGATAGCCCTCTAGGTATAAATACAAAAATACAAACGAAATATTGGACAAAGAAAAAACGAGAAATATTCGGACTTTGAAAAAAGCAAAAATCAATATATTAAGAATTATCAAAATAGCCATAAAACCTAACATAAGGCCATTATAAAGGTTCTCGGACTCGCGAAACTCATCCAAACCATTTTGATCTAGAAACCTAATGGGAAATTTTACAGGGTTAAACTTTGAGATGCCAGACACATAAATTTGATAGACACTATCCTTTCCTAAAACTAAAGGAACTGTTAAAAGCCTAAAAGAATGGGGTCTGAAAATTGTGCCTTTACTGATGTTTTCAAGGCTTGAAATCAATTGTCCATTTTTATAAAAATAGAAATCGATTTCATCAAAAACAGGATTGTGGATTTGCAGAAAAACCCGTTGGTTTTTATCTGATTTTACACTTAATTTTATCCAACCCCTAAACTTTCCCCAACCCAAGTCTGGAATCACTTTTTCAGAAATTGGAAGATTAGAGAGTCTGTCTATTTGAGCAGAATTTAGTTTGAAAGTAGTATCTACCCAATAAGCTATCTCGCCAGTGTATTTCAATTTGCCGCTAAAATCCTGTAATTCGAATACCTTTTGTGCATCAGTAATTGACGACAAAAAAAGCAAGCAAACCATCAAAATATAGCTTAAAAACTTCATCTAGGGCTAATATTGAGACTTTTTGGGCAAAAATACCTCATTTGAGGTATTGACAAAAGAGCTTTTTGAAGGTTCTTTTGCTTCACAATTTAATCGAAATTTTTCAGATTCAAATCATCAGCTCATGCAATTCATCGAAGATTTTATAAAACGGCAAGGCGTGGAGTTGGTGGGCGAAGATTTTGAAATAAAGGTTTTTTTGGAGGAATATGGATGGTATCTAAAACTCAAAAACATAAAAGAACCAGGTAGTTTGGAGGCTAAATTTATAACTGCCCTTTTCTTTTCCAATCATCTCGATAAAATTAAAAAACCACCACATTGGAAGCTGAGATTTTGGGCTTTTATGGGCAAATTTTTAGGATACAGAATTTAAATTTAATAAGCATGAAAAAAATATTTTTCCCATTTATTTTTCTAACGTTTCAGTACTCCGTTTTTGCTCAGGTTCGGAAAGTCGATAACAACCTAACTAGTATCACATTAACACCACAAGGAATAGATGTAAAAAAAGGCAACCTCGACATTGCTGATGACAACATCTCAATTGGTACTGATGCACTGAAATCGAACCAACCGAGTAATTTAGTTGGAACAGGGAACTTGGCCATTGGTTTTGAGGCTCTAAAAAATAATACAGTAAACGCTCCAGCAAACTCTGTGTCAGGAATGAATAACGTGGCTTTGGGTTATAGAAGTTTGCATTTAAACCATAGAGGCAACTGGAACACCGCTGTGGGTAACCAAACTTTGGTTTTAGGTACCAATTCAAATTCCAATACGACTGTCGGTTATGGTGCAGGATTTGAATTATTGGGGAACGAAAATGTGGCTATAGGTAGCAATGCTTTAACTCTTGGCTATTATGGAAACAAAAACACTGTAGTTGGCACCCAAGCTGGAATGCATCCAGGGTTAATTGCAAATACTAATGACTCAGCTAACGTATTTATTGGATATAAAGCAGGCTCCGTTTCAGGCCCTAAAATCAATAAACTTTACATTTCAAATACTGACACAGAAAACCCGCTCATTTGGGGAGATTTTTATGCTGCTAAACTCGGATTTCATGGAAAAGTGGGCATTGGGACAAAGAACCCATTAACCAATTTACACATATATCAAACAGCTGGACATTCCCAAATATTACTAAACAACAGCAACATAGGAACCACTTTGACTGACGGACTTTCATTAATTTCAGATACCAATGGAGAAGCTCACATTCTAAACAAAGAAAATAAACCGCTGAATTTTGGAGCGAATAATTTTGGTAGTTATATGACGGTTTATCCGGCTGGCGAAGTTGGCATAGGTTTGTTGGGATTTTTACCAAGTGCCAACTTGCATTTACATGAAACAGCGGCTGGGCAAGCTACAAAATTCAAAATCAGTAATGCTTTTTCAAGCCTATATGGAAATGATGGATTTATGTTTGAGTATAGTACGCAAGGCGAAATGCTGATGAACAATCTGGAGACACAAAATATTATTCTAAATTCAAACCCATACAACAGCACACCAGAGTTGTTTGTCAGTGGTAGTTCGAGGGTAGGCATAGGCACCAGTAACCCCACTACAAAATTCGAGGTAAACGGCTTTACAAAACTCGGTTCAGATGCTCCTGCCATAAAAATAAAAAAACTAACTATACAAACGGCAAGCAGCGATGTCGAACCAAATAATATTACTTATGTACCACATGGTCTCAATGGTGCCAAAATATTGGGGGTTCAGGTACTGGTTGAATATGCCCCAAATCAATATGTTCCACATGCATTTACAAATAATCCAAGCTATGAATTTCATTTTTTGGTAAACAACACTAACGACATTGAACTCAAAGTCAAGCCAGGAAATTCGTCAAGTATATTAAACAAAACTGCTAAAATTCTTATCACTTATGAAGAGTAATATCATGAAAACAATCATCTTTCTATTATTTACAATGGTCAGTTTTGCTCAAATTGGCTCTAAAATACCCAGCACAAAACCAGGACTCATTGGCACTTGGGTAAACAAAGACTTTGGTTATGACATGAAACTGCAACTCAATGACAGTGGAAAAGGTGCTTTTGAAGATGAAAACATTAGCTATACCATCATAGGCAATAAATTGAGTATCAAATTTGAAGAAGAAACCATAGCTTACAGTTACAAATTATCTGGAAACATCCTCACACTTTCGGGTGGAGATTTAGACGCCACTATAAATTTTTCGAAACAAGGCAGCTCTTATTCAAATTCAAAAGCCTTGAATTCAACCTCGATTTCAGAAAAAGCCCCGACAGCTGAAAAAGGAAACAAAACTGAAAAACTGATAGGAAAATGGACTACCGAAGGTGCCGACATAGAATTTAAAGCCAATGGAAAAGGAATTTATAACGGAAATCCATTTACGTACACCGTAAACGGAAATACACTTGTAAGTACCGATAACACCGGTTCAAACGCATTTTTCTTTATGTTTTTGGGAGAATCTCTCTCTTTGAGCGGAGCAGGAATAAACGTAGTGTTGACCAAAGGGCACAAAGGTTACAAGACCGAAACCGCAAACAATACAACATCCAATAACAATGGCAGTAATAATTCTGCTACTGGTGGAATTGACCAAAGTATTGTGGGAAAATGGTGTTGGATAAAAGCTTCGGGCAATACGCAAGCGAGCAGTTCGAGTAGCAAATGTATTAACATAAACAGCAATGGCACCTATACTTACTCTGCAGAAGGCTCTATAAGTGGCTATGGAGGTGGATATTACGGAGGATCGAGTAGCCAAAGTGCCGATAATGGTACATGGAAAGTAGTGGGAAATAAAATTCATGTCAATTCAAGATCTCAGGGATTCCAGATTTTATCTTTCGAAAAACGAAATCATCCAAAAAACGGTGACCCGATGATCGTAATTGATGGCGATACTTATGTAACTTACACCCAAAGGCCTTCTTGGCGATAATATAACACCATGGACAAAGAAGAATTAAAAGCAAGACTCAGAAAAGATCTTTACAGAAAGCCCAGATTCTGGGACAAGAATTTCCCGAAAGTTTTTACTTGGATTGGAACCCTATTAATAGCAATTGGACTTGGTATTGGTGGGTTTAACTACTATTTTATTCAAAATGCCACAAAAACCAAAGGGGTAGTTATAAGACTAGATGGCGGTGCCTACAGACAAGGCTATGCACCGGTAGTCGAGTTTTTGGATAAAAACCAAAAAACTCACCTACACTATCACATGGTTTTTAGCAGACCGCCTCAATATAAAGTGGGAGAATATGTGGACATTTATTACAACACTGATGATCCTGAGAATGCCAGCATGGGATATTCGTGGTTCCCAATTCTAATTTTAGCTGGTATTGGTTTAGTATTTCTATTTTTTGGTATAATATTTCAAAAAGCATTTAAACTATGAAAACACTCATTATTAAAACTTTAATTTCCGGATTACTGATGTTCAGTTTCCCATCTTTTGGCCAAATCACGCCAAAAAGCACTGCAGAAAAATTCTTTAAAGAATACCAATCGCTGGGTGTAGCTAAATCCATAGACAACCTCTATGCCTCCAACAGATGGATGGAGTTTTCCGCAGATGCTATATCTGGGCTGAAAACTCAGTTAGATGGCTTGACCCTCGACTTTGTAGGAAAATTTTACGGTTACGAACTAGTAAAGGAGAAAAAAATTGGGGAAAATTACCTTTTTCTTACTTATATAGGCAGGTACGACCGTCAACCTATCCGCTTCGATTTTGAATTTTACAAACCCAACAACAGTTGGCAAATTCATAGTTTCTCATTTGACGATAAGTTTGGGGAGGATTTGAAATAGAGCCTTTCATATTCAAATTACTTAAACCGAAGTCTAAAAAAGGAATTCGGTGGCTATCCGTATTATAAATTTATATCCTTCTATTTTTAAAGCAACGAAATAATACTTATATTCGTAATTGCTTGTATACTACTTAATTACCTAACCTGAAACCATGAACACATTTCTGAAAATGTGTGGCACTTTGTGTCTAATATTACCTTACCTAGTTGGATATGGTCAGGTGGATAATACCAATAATTTAGGTTTTGAAAAAGGTACATTTGAAGGTTGGACGCTTAGCTATGGAAATGTAAAATTGATCAACAACCGAATTGAATATCAAAATAGCCAAAACGGAACGATTCAAGACCGTCATTTGATTGTTTCCAAATCTCAAGGTAACGACCCAAAAATCAATATGGAAGCCATTCCGATGGTGAGTAAGGAGGGAAATTACGCCATGAGAATAGGAAAAACAGTAAATGGAAATACCTGGGAAAGAGCCTCAACAACATTCAAAATCACGGCAGATCATACTTTATTTCAATACCATTTTGCGGTTTTGCTTCAGGAGGATGTTAATCGCCACAGTCAACCTCAGAAGCCAGGTTTTTCATTAAAAATTACAGACTTGGCAGGTACACAAATTACCTGTGGTGACTTTGATGTACAACTTGAAGGCAATCTTTTGGCAGGGTTTAAAGTCCAAGGCGACATAGAATACAAAAATTGGACAACCGGTGCAATAGATTTGAGACAACACGTTGGAAAAACCCTAAAAGTAGAAGTAACCGCCCATGGCTGCACTGGTCAAGGCCATTTTGGATATGCCTATTTCGATGCCGAACTTTTAAAATCAGAAATAAAGCAAGCCTCTGTATGCCCCGATATCAATGGGAAAATGACACTTTTAGCACCTGATGGCTTTGAAAAATACCAATGGAGTAATGGAAGCCAAAACAAAGCACTTTCGGCACAAGCAGTTCTGGGTGAGCCTTTTAAGGTTACTATAACGCCTTTTTCAAGTTTAGATGCTGCTTGTAATTTCTCGCTTTATTATACCGTACCGTTTAAAACTACAAATACCAACCTGAAAGAGGCAATTTGTGATGGAGAAAATTTCAAAATAGACGACGAAGTATATAAAACTACAGGAAACTATACCAAAATAATATCAAGAGGAGGAATTTGTGATAGCACCGTAAATCTCGACCTTTTGGTAAATACCGTACCAAAAATAAACGCCATTTTTAACAAATGTGAGGGTGAAAGTGTGACCATCCGAGACAGTATAATTAAAACCAGCGGAAACTATCGTATCAGAATTCAGCGAGCAGGTAAATGCGATTCTATTGTGAATGCGAATGTAAATTTCGAAAAATTAGAGATAAAAGCAACTGAAAACCAAAGTATTACAATAGGCGACCCCATTATGCTAGTTGGTGAAACAATAACGGGTGTTGAAGGCTCTACCAGGTGGCTAAGTGCTACGCAAGAACTGTGCAACGCTTGTCATAATATAACTTTAGAGCCGATTTTTGACCAAAACTTCTATTTTGAGACAGTCAGTCAAACAGGACTTTGCAAACGCACAGATACGACTTCTATCAAAGTTGTTCCCTGCACAGTCCATTTTCCTGATTCATTTTCACCAAATTCAGACCCATTAAATGCTAAATTCTTTGGTTTGGGGAGTAAATGTGTCGCTAAAATCCTCAGCCTTATTGTGTTTGACCGTTGGGGAGAACAGGTTTTTATTACAGAGAATATTCCTGTTTCAGATGAAAACTTTGGATGGGATGGTAAAAAAGACGGCAGAGAATTGGCAGCAGGACTTTATTCCTTCGTGGCCAAAGCCCAACTGTTGGATGGTTCAATAGAACAATTTAAAGGACCGATTAATCTTCTTCGGTAAAAGAATCAAAAATTACAAATAGTCTTTTTAGAACTATTTAAAGGCCCCCATTAAAGTTAAATTAGATAAAGAATAAACCTCTTGGTCATTGTTTGAGGAAAATTTCTCATACCTCCAAAAAAATCAAATCTATTAGTATTCGAAGTAGGTAACTTCCAAAAGAATTTAAGTCCCCATGCAACTTCTCCCCTATTTACTGCATCCATATAGCAAAAACCGCTCATACAAGAAAAAAAACCACTTGTGTATAAACCACTACTTTGCATAACATATTACTATTAAGTTTGCATTGAAAAAAGAAGCTATTACAAAAGACAAGAACTAAAAAAATGAAAAAGCTATTACAATTAACTTTTGCCTTATTGGCAACTATGAATTCTTTTGCCCAAAATTCTGGGTCAGTCAGTGGTGTTGTTTTGGATGAAAAATCTGAGATTCTCCCTTTTACCAATGTATTACTACTAAAAGCTAAAGACAGCACGCTAGCAAAAGCAGTAACATCAGACATTGATGGCAAATTTCTCATCGAAAATGCAAGTTTCAATAACTATTTATTGAAAATTTCGATGGTGGGTTACGGTGAAATTTACACACCAAAGTTTATTTTGAACGAAGCAAATCCAAGTTTTAAGTTTGAACCTATAAAGTTGACACTTCAAACCCAATTACTTAAAGAAGTGAGCGTTACGGCCAAAAAGCCATTTATTGAACAACAGATCGACAAAACCGTTGTCAATGTGGAAAATAGCATTGTAGCCTCAGGAAATACACTTCTTGAAATTCTAGAAAAATCTCCTGGCGTGGTGGTGGATAGACAAAATAACGCATTGAAACTAAAAAACAAAGATGGTGTTCTAGTAATGATTGACGGTCGTAGGAATTTTTTATCAAGCGAAGCTTTGATTCAGTTCTTGTCTAATCTAAACAGTGAGCAAGTGGCTTCTATTGAAATCATTACAAATCCGTCGTCAAAGTATGACGCACAAGGCAATTCTGGAATTATCAACATAAAACTTAAGAAAAATCTTTCTTTTGGAACAAATGGAACATTAACCGTGTCTGCTGGAAATACATTTTTGCCAAATGCTCCAAATGATTTGTATAGGTTATCTACCAATTTAAGTCTTAACCACCGCAACAAAAAGTGGAATTTATATGGAAACATAAATCCAGGAAAAAACACTTGGTATAATGATAATACTTTGATAAGGTCAACAAATTATGAAGGATTGAGAAGCGAATTCAACCAAAGTTCGAAAAGAAACGGAAGTGGAATTTTTACAAATGGAAAAATTGGTGCAGATTATTTCCTCAGCAGCAAAACTACCCTAGGAGCCATGCTAGATGCAAATAATTGGGAAGGAAGTGGTATTAATTCGGGCCTTACCAATATTGTAGAAATAAAAAATGATGTTAGAACAGCGAGTAGCTTGATTCCGAGTTCTAAAAATGACAATGCGAATTTCAATATCACGGCCAACATGAACCTCAAACACAATTTTAACGACAAAGGTAAAGAGCTGACAGTTGATTTGGACTACAGTGGCTTCAACAATACCTCACTTTCTGATTTTGAAAACAAGTTTTTTGATGCCAACAATAAACTAACTGAAAATCAAATTCAACGAAACCCAACTTCCACAATTATAGACATTTATGCGGCCAAATTTGATTTTTCATTACCTACCAAAAACAAAGCAAAGGTTGATTTTGGAGCTAAATCGAGTTATGTAAAAACAGACAATGACTTTGTTTTTGAACAATTGTTTGACAACAAATGGGTAAATGACGAAGGAAAAACCAACCATTTTGTGTATAAAGAATTTGTAAATGCCGCATATGTAAACTATGGAAAACAATGGAAAAAAGTTGGAATTCAATCGGGCTTAAGAGCAGAATATACCATCTCTGAGGGCAATTCTTTAACGCTCAACAAAGTGGTTCCAAAGGAATATCTAAGCCTTTTCCCTACTTTGTTTATCAACCACAATATAAGCGAAAAGCACGCTACAAGATATACTTATAGCCGTAGGATTGGCAGACCTAACTATCAGCAGCTTAACCCTTTCTTGTTTTTCTTAGACCCTTATACTTTCCAAAAAGGTAATGAGTTCTTGAATCCGCAATTTACAGACAACGCAGAATTTACTTACTCCTACAAAGGTGCTTCTTCGATAGGATTTGGTTATTCGTTTACAAAAGACAATATGTTTGATATCATAGAACAGGAAGACGACACTAGGAAGACCTTCCAAACAACGACAAACTTAGAAAAAGTAGAGAATTTCTCAGTAAATATTTCATTCCCGGTGACGGTAAGAAAATGGTGGACCATGAACAACAACATCAGTGGATATTATAACAGATTCAGAGATAGTGAAGTATCGGGCGGCGTTTTAGATATTGGCCAGTTTGCTTATAACTTTTATACTGGCAACACTTTCTCATTCAAAAAAGGCTGGTCAGCAGAAGCCAACATGTGGTATAACTCACCAAATGTTTTCGGAATCATAAAAGCCGTAAAACCTCAATATGCAGTAAATGCTGGTGTACAAAAAGTACTTAACAAAAAAGCGAGATTAAAATTGAATGTTAATGACATGTTCTTGACTTCGTTTTTCAATGGAAAAATTGACTACCAAAACATTGACTTGGCAGTAACCAACCGTTGGTCGAGTCGTAGAGCAACACTGAGCTTCACGTATAACTTCGGAAATCAAAACGTGAAAAGTGCGAGAAGAAGAAGCACGGCAACAGACGATTTAAAAAGTAGAGCTGGCGGCGGACAAGGGTAATGAAAAAAATTGCCCCTTATCCAAATGAGGAGTATTAAGTAGGGTAAAAATTTGAGGAAATTAAAAGACACTTTCATTATTTGAAGGTGTCTTTTATTTTTTCAATTGTGAATAAAAATCCCAGCCCAAGTCTTCGACCAAACTGTGCTTTTGGCCTTTAATCATAAAACCAACATGGCCACCATTTTGAGTAAGTTTTAGGGTTATATTTTCGTTATTTTCAGCTCCTTTTACATCCAAACATTCTGGACTTAAAAACGGATCATTCACAGATTGAATAATCAAAGCAGGAACACAGATATCTTTTAAAAGAGGTTTAGAAGATGCCTTTCTGTAAAAATCTTGGGCATTTTCATATCCGTGAAGTGGTGCTGTGTATCGGTTATCAAAAACCTCAAAATTCTTGACCTCTGTCCAATAATTATCAACACTCAAAAGCTTATTTTCTGGAAACATTCGAGCTTTTTGTTCGAGCTTTTTTCCCAATTTTTTCAGGAAACGATTCATGTAAAATCTTTTTCCAGGTTTGTCCAACTCAGCTACAGAGGTAGGCAAATCCAAGGGAACTGAAGCAACAACGGCTCCTTTTATTTGTGAAGGAATATTAGACGAATATTCTCCTAAAAGCCTAAGCGTCAGACTTCCGCCCATGCTAAAACCCGCTAAAAATACCTCTTCATAGCCCAAAGAAATGGCATATTCGACTACATGTTTTAAATCTCCAGCATCTCCATGGTGATAAAATCTGGGTAATCTATTAATTTCTCCGCTACAACTTCTTGAGTTCCAGCCCAATCCATCAAAGCCATTTTTGTTAAACTTCTCAACCATACCTGTCACATAATGTCTTGTAGAATCGCCTTCCAGCCCATGTGTGGCTATCATAAGCTTTTTACTGCCAGTCTTCACCCAGTCTAAATCTAAGAAGTCGCCATCCGGAAGTGTAATCCTTTCTCGCTGGTATGGGACAGGGATTTTTCTGAACAAACTTGGGTAAATGGTTTGCATATGACCATTCAGTTGAAAAAAAGGCGGCTTGAATTCGATTGACATAATTTAAAACTGATAAACCATGGCGTTGCAGTGCATGCCCGCTCCTACTGAGGCAAAAACCACCTTCATTCCGGGCGTGATCTCGTAATTTCCCAAATCATGCTTTCTAATCAAATCTAACATAGTAGGAATGGTAGCTACGGAAGTATTACCAGTAAACTCTATTGTCGTCGGTATTTTTCCATCGAAAGAAAGGCCTTCTAAACCATACATTTGTGCCAAATTATTGGCAAAAGCATGAAGCATTTTACCGTTCGCTTGGTGGAACAAAAACATATCGACATCTGATGCTGTCAAACCAGCTTTATCAAGAGCCGCTTTGATAACTTTTGGCACCCATACTGTTGCATATTTGTAAACATCTTTTCCATTCATTTTGAAAAGCGTTGGGGCTTTCAAATCCTTGTTGTAAGATTTGGCCAAATATATACATGAAATATCCTCTTGGGCATGAGAATAGGTAGCATAAGAAATGATACCTGCAGCTTCATCGTTGTTTCCAGCAGTGACAATTGTTGCTCCACAACCATCCGCTAATATCATCGAATCCAAATCATGCGGATCCATCAATCTTGAGGCAACCTCCAATCCTACCACCAATACATTTTTAGCATCTCCCATTTGAATGGCTTGATGAGCTTGTATGATACCTTGCAACCAACCGGGACAGCCAAAAAGTATGTCGTAAGCAAAGCATTCGTGATTAGAAATGGCTAATTTGTTCTTTAAAAGAGCGGCCATATTGGGTACGGTATGAAAACCATCACGTCCTTCCAGCATGTTTCCTGCGTTATGAGCCACAATTATTCCATCAATCAGGTTTCTATCTTTGCCCCATTCTGCCAGTGCATTTTCGCATGCAGCGGCCATTAATGGCACAGAATCACCCGTTTCTGAAATATATCCTCTTTCCTTTATACCCGTAATCTGCTCCAATTTGGCCACCATTTCTTCGGTAGACTTTGGCATTGGGGAGCCGTCTTCAGTCAAAAAATTTCGATCTAAAAAATATGAATTAGGTATTCTTCTTTCAGGCATTTGTGTACCTGTAGCTACTATTTTAGTTTTCAAAATGGTGTCTGTTTGATGGTATTTGATTCAACAATTACACAAAATTACATTATTCCATCATACAATTAGATAATTCTGTTTTATTTGAGAAAATTTACCTAAGAAAATCAAATAAAAAATGTGAGCCTTGACTAAAGACCCACATCTGAACAAACACTCAATTTAAATTATTAATTTTCTACATTCGTAAATACAGAACATTTTGCATGGTTAACTACCGATTCTGCAATACTTCCCTTAAAAAAATGGGCTATACCTGTCCTTCCATGTGTGTACATCACAATTAAATCAGCGTGTTCTGCATCTGCATACTCAAGAATCCCATCCTCTATGGTGTTTGCATTGAAAATTTCAAACTTACAGTTTTTGAGGCTATATTTTTCTGCCAATTTATGCATTTTAGCTTCGGCTTCTAGATAATCCACTTTCCTATTGCCGTCGTCTACATGCAAAAAGTGAAACTCCGCGTTTTCAAGTGGAAGATTTAGAATAGCTTTTTTGATAAATTCTTCATGAATTAAATCCACCGCGAAAACCACTTTTTTGGGTTTAAAATCGTCTTTAGCATCCTTTATAACTAAAACAGGACAAGTTGCCATCCTGACTACCTCCTCACTATTAGAGCCCATAAAAAATTCTTTAAAACCATCAGCACCATTTGATCCCATCACTATCAAATCTGCCTTATGGTCTAAAACAGATTCCACAAAATGCTCACTGGTTTCTTCTATCAATGATTTTATTTTGACCTCAGGATATTTACTGATTAATTCTTTCATTTCCTGTTTGGCTATTACCAAAATTTCTCCCCAAGCATCGTCAATAGAGACACCAGACGCACCATACAAAGAATAATAGGCCCCAACATCGGATGTAGGGTAAACTTTTACATTTAACAACTCAATTCTTGCCTCTATTTTCTTTGCGATTTCTACTGCCACTTCTAATGCTTTATTGGCTATTTCACTAAAATCGGTCGGTACTAAAATCTTTTTCATGATATTATTATTTAGAATACTATTGAACCACTTTTGGATATAAATGTCCCTAAAACATCAAAAAAAAAGAATGACCTTTGTTTTCGAAAATTATGATTTATTGCATGATTTCAGTCTTCACTCTTTCAAAAAAACAAGTTTAGCTGCTGGCGGAAAATGTTAATATTTATTGGAATAAATAATTAATCAGTTTGATATTTCTAGAATTTGGTGTGATCTGACTTAAATATTCATCAAAAAAAAGAGGCTTTCGCCTCTTTTAATGGTCAAACTTTGCACCAACAGGCGGTCTATAACTTTCAAAAGGAATCTTCAATAAAGGAGAAATATGCTCATTCTCTTTGGGATCCATGTAGGTATCTATGCCATAAACGATATCTTTTCTTTCAATAAAATTATAAGTTCCGAACAACCTGTCCCAAAAGGCAAAAATGTTTCCATAATTACTGTCTGTATAGGGTTGGGTATAATGGTGGTGAGTATGGTGCATATCAGGACTTACGATGACATAACTGATGGCCTTATCAAGCCACCTAGGCAATGCAATATTGGCATGATTAAACTGTGACAAAACCACCGAAAGAGACTGATACAAAAAAACCATCCACATTGGAGCCCCAGTTATAACTACAGCAATGGTTGTAAAAATAAACCTAAAAACGCTTTCTCCAGGATGATGTCTATTGGCCGAAGTTGTATCTACATGCAAGTCACTGTGGTGAATCAGATGAAACATCCACATCCATTTTACCTGATGTTCAAGCCAATGTATAAAATATGCTCCTATCAAATCTAAAATCATTAGACCCAAAATAGCATATAAAATTATCGGCATATTTGGTAGCCAATTGATTATCCCAAAATCATTTGCTACGGCCCAGTCAGAACTTTTAACTAAAATAAATGCCAAAGGGAAATTGACCAAAATAGTTGTAACAGTGAAAAATATATTGGTGCCTGCATGTCTGACTTTTTGGTATTTGAAATTAAAAAGTGGCACTGCTGACTCTAAAATCCAAAAAAAGGCTATTCCTCCTACCAATAATAATGACCTATGTAGAGAAGGTATAGTTTTAAAATATTCTATAATGGTTTCCATAAATGTTTATAGTGTTGATTTGCGAAAATAACATATTTTTTCTTTCCATAGTACCAAATATTCTTAATACATATAAAAACTATACTGTTTTATATAGACGAAATACTAAAAACCAATCTGCATTTCGTTAGTGCAAGACCTTTATATTTGATGATCTCTTTATATTTGTAGTAAAAACTTAAAATACCTCATGTTAAATAAGGCAAGATTCCTATTAATCCTACTCATAACTTATGCTCATGGATATGCACAAATCACAAACAAAAACGAACTTGAAGCCTATAAATCTGCTTACAATGCATATTTGTGGGGATTTCCTATGGTTACAATGGGTCTTTCAATTGAGGAATTTGTGCAAAATCCCGAAAGAGCAAAATTTAACAATTTTGCCATAATTCAATCAAGCACGAAACAAAAAACTACCTCAAACGAAGACATCGTTTACTCGAAAGCCTACTTGGATTTAAAAGATACACCTTTGCTTATCACCCTTCCGGTGAACAGCCTAAAATACTACTCTTTAACGTTTACAGATGCATTTAGTGGCGTTTTTGAGGTTTTTAGTTCTCTAAAAAATATAAGTAAAGAGAAAACCATTTTGATAGTTGGACCAGATTGGAAAGGAGAAATCCCGAAAGGGGTAAAAAAAGTCATTAAATCTCCAACAAACCTAGCTTGGGTCGAAGGTAAAGTCTCGATATTGGACAAACTAGAAATGGCTGAGTCAAAGAAACTTTTGGAAAGCATAAAGATTTCTGAAGTTGGCAAAAAAGATAACGCAAAAACTTGGGTAGAAAGACATTCATTTCCCAAACTCAAGACTAGTGGAAGCCCGACAGAACAAGCTCTTATAATGGACTGGAAATCATACTTTTCTTACATAAGCCAAATTCTAAAAGAAAATCCTTTGCCTGATTATCAGAAAAAATATGCCATGGACTTTGAGGATCTGGGAATATTTCCAGGGAAAGATTTTGAAGATGCTAAAGTGAACAACAAAAAACAAAAAGGCATAAAACAAGGATTTACGGACGCTATAGAATTATTAAAAACTGAAGCACCCAGACAAGAAGATTATAACAAAAACGGCTGGTCTTATAACGTGAGTGAAGGAAAATGGGGAAACAAATACACAAAAAATGCAGCCTCAGCCTATAATGGTTTCAGTCAAACTGCTTCGGAAGAAATCATGAAATACAAAACAACCCTAGACAACAATAAAGAGAAGTTGCTTGGGACTCAAAAATATAAACTAACGTTGAAAAAGGCTCAACTGCCACAAACTAAAGCTTTTTGGACGATAAATGTACTTCAGGTGGATAAACAGATTTATGAAAACGCCAAAGGAAAATACGGAATCGGAAGCAAAAGTAAAGGTCTGAAATTTAACAAAGATGGCTCACTTACTATTCACCTACAAGTAGAACCGCCAAAAGGATTGGAAACTAATTGGGTGCCATTGCCAACTGAAAATTTTGAATTGGTATTCAAAGTATATTCGCCAGGCGAAATGGTTTATTCTGGAGAATGGGCTCCACCAGTTATTGAAAATGTAAAATAACCTTAAATAAACCTATAAAAATGGCCAAAAATATATATAAAAATGACTCTGAGGCAGTAAGCAAATATATTTCAGAAATGAAACCTGAAGATGCCGCATTATGTGAATTGATCAGAGAAGCTATTCTTGAGTCCGATGAGCAGATTGATGAATTTATCAAATGGAATGTTCCTGCTTATTTTTATAAAGGCGAAATGAAACCATTTGACCCAAAAGAATACAAAAGGGATATGTTAGTTTTTAACACCAGACAGAAAGACCACATTTTAGTGGTACTACCTTCTGGAGCAAAATTGACAAACATTGATAATATTTTAGAAGGTAACTACCCCGACGGAAGAAAACTTATCAAGTTTTACAGCCAATCTGATTTTAAAGAAAAGAAAGTTGCTTTCCAACAAATTATTAAGGAATGGATTTCGATGGTAGAATAGCTACCTTCTGAACGAAAACTGACTATTGGAAACCTCATCAAGATTCCTAAGAGACTGATCAACTATAGACTTTAACTGATTTTTTGAAAGTGAATTAGGCAATCTACTGCAAGTGGCTCTATAAAAAATCTCCTTGGTTTTGGCATCCATAATTTGCACCATCAGGCTTTTGCCAGAGGTGTATTTTTTGGACAACACATTTCCGCTACTCACAAAATCTATATCTGTAAGTTTGGTTTTTTCATTATATACTTTATAAAAAACCGCCAGATCAAAATTCTTATCATCTTGAAAATACCCCTTTCTGTTAAGACTATTTTCTATATTACTCCATATTTCTGGATTGCTATTTTCATCTTTCACCAAAGTATAGGTAAAATTGCTTAAGTTGGTATAGCTTTGGTCTGTATAAGTATTGACCACAAAAGGACCTGTTATTACGCAACTTTGTGAGAAAATTGCAATCAAGACCAATATTTTTATTTTCATTAGCGTGTATTTTCACACAAAAGTAAAAATACTTTCTGACAATATTTATATTTATTTATAAAATAATACAATTATTTTCAAACAAGCTTAAATTTCACTTTATACCTCTTTAAAATCCTCGTGGAAATTACAGCTATCACAATCCCTGGGGCAATCCAAGTAATTAAATAACCATAAAAAGGGAAATTTTCAGGCAAATAGCGTGGTACAATATTTACACAAAACGCTGTAATAGCTGCAGAATATGCTCCCATCATTTTGCCTCCGTGAGCAAAAAACCAATGCATTTTTGGAGCAGTTTGAAAATTTAAGTAATATTTTAGATCGCCATAGGAATTCAACAAGCTAACCAGTCCAAACACCAAAAATAAATATTGTAAACCGCCAAATTTGAGTGGGTTAAGTAAACCATAAACTCCGTAAGCTATCATCACAATACCAGATAGGCCAATGAGAAAACCACCGAGTTTGTCGTACCATATAGGTACTAGGCCTTTCTTCATACTTAACATTCTTTTCCCAGACCAATTGGGGTAAAAACTGACAATGCCAATGGTCAGAAAAAACTGATATTTTAATTGTTCGGGATACAAAACAAAAAACAAAATGGTGGTAATAAAAACGAAAAACATTGCCCAGTAAAATATCTGACCCGAGAAATTATGAACCTTGCCTCCTTTTTTGCCATATGCCATTGCGACCAATCCTGAGGCCAATGCCAAAGTACCTGCTATAACGTGTAATAATAATGCTGATTGAAAAATAGTTTTTGTCATCTTGTATTTGTTTGATGCTCAAAAGTATATTCCAAAATAAGTTTATCAAAAATCAAGGGACTATAGTCAATTTTTAGGGACAAAAATCAAGATTCTGGGGTCTTGGTGGTATTTTTGGGACGTTTGACATTAAAGTTTTCGTAAATAATTAACATTTAGAATTTGAAGAGACAACATTACATTCCTACTTTTCGTATACCTGTTTATCACAAAATAATTTCACAATAATATTAAACTTAATGGAACGCAAAGAATTTCTCAAAAAAGGATTAACAAGTCTAGGATTATTTACGGCTTTACCAATTATTTCGGCTTGTGAAAAATCTGACGTCGCCTCCAACGACTCTACTACAACAACTGGCACGACAAATGGAAGTACTGCAAGTGATTGCTCAGTGACTAATAGTGAAACAGCTGGCCCATTTCCTATAAAAGACCCAGCTTCTCTTGTAAAAACAGACATTACTGGAGACCGCCCTGGCGTAAAACTTTCATTAAAGATAAACATTAAAAACAAAAACAACAGCTGTGCTGCACTGGCGAACACCATAGTTGATGTTTGGCACTGTGACGCTAAAGGCGAATACTCAGAGTATGGTGGAACAGGTATGCAGACCACCAATTGGACGTCTGTGCATTGGTTACGAGGTAGACAAACTACAGACGCAAATGGTTTGGTAACTTTTACCTCTATATTCCCTGGCTGGTATTCTGGCAGAGCTCCGCATATTCATGTACACATATATAACGCAAGCGGTAAATCACTTTTGGTAACCCAAATAGCCTTTGATAAGACAATTTGTGATACTGTTTACACAACAGCAAAAGACTACATAAGCAAGGGAAAACAAGACACCACGAATGCAAGCGACAATGTTTTTGGAGATGGATTTACCAACGAACTAGGCTCACTATCAGGAAATATTAGCGAAGGTTATATTTTGACACATAATATAGTAGTCAGTGCCTAATCAATTATAAATGGCGACAAAAATTCGCCATTTATTTAAATATCCCAAAATGAAAAAAATTACACTCCATTACAAAAAAACTATAGATAAAAATAGCACCAAACAATGGGAAAGACAGGTTTGGGAGGCATCATTTCTTGAATATCGAATGAAAGCTCAATTTTATGACAGCGACATTCAGTTTCCAATATTTAAGGATTTAATTTTGGCGAATTCCGAGTCACAAAAATTACACTATCTTACAAGTTTAGGTTGTTTGGGACTCATACAAAGTCTGAATAATTATTTCCCAGATATAGTAGATACTTTGGATAAAAGATCTGTTCCATTTTTACAATATGACTTTAAAATTTTAAGTGCTAATTTCAATAAAAAAGAAGATTTTGTAATTCAACTTGACTTTATATCCACTGCTCTTCTTTATATTGAATCCATTACCGATACGCTTTGGCTAGGTCTACCAGATTCTATTTCAGAAAAAAAAATGGAAACTATCATGATAAAACTGCAAAATAATTTAATGATCAACAGTATTTTACATGAGAACTAAATCTAACACTATTCATTGGGCAGAAAGCAGAAGCCTAACTCAAACGACTGATTACAGGATACATACCTTTATCTCTTCCACAGATTCGGGTATAGATAAAGTTGATAAACTTAAACTTTTTAGAGATACTACAATTGCTCCAACAAAAAGCATTATAATTGAACAATTTCCTAATGTCGGTTGTGTAATAATTCCATTGGTAGGCGGTTTGGAAATTAAAAAAAACGAAACAACGATTTTTATAGAACCAGGACAATATTATTTACAAAGTAGAAGTGCAAAACAATCTTTTCTTGTTCAAAATCCTTATGAAACCGAACACATTAACTTCTTAGAAGTCTGTTTTGATTGTGCTTTTAAAAAGCACTTTACAACTGGTAATTTTAATTTAGAGGATAAACTCAATGGTCTTGTTGAATTGGAAACATTACTTTCTCCAAAAATATATCTTGGTAAATTCACAGCCAGAAGAGAATTGCTAATCAATTTTGAAGAAATTACTAATGTATATTTTTTTGTAATTAGTGGCTCTTTTGAGCTAAATGGCATGCTCTTGCAGAATAGAGATAGTGCGAGTTTTATGATGGTCGAAAGTCTTGATTTTGAATCTTTAAGTCCAGAAAGTATTGTAATGTTGGTTATAGAATAAAATACTATTTCAATCTTTCTATCAAAAAAGAAAACTTACGTGCTACTGGCACTAAATAGTCTGTAAATTTCAGGTGGAGTTTGTAACCCTGAGCATTTCCCGTAACTTTTACTACATGGTCTAGGTTGGCTATAAATGAACGATGCGTTCTGACAATATTTTTATCTACTATCTGAGTTTCTAACCTGCTCAAACTACTCCTTAGTAAAGTTTTCTGTTCCTTCTCCTCTTTCAAATAAACAATCGTACAATAATTGTCTGATGACTCTATGTAGAGCAAGTCTATGTTTTTTATCTCAATTAAGTCCTTTTCGTTTTCCGCAATAAGTTTTAGTTTCTCGTCTCCAGATTCATCATTTATTGAATGTATTTCAACGGTTTTTGAATATTTTTTCAATTGATAAATATAATCTGAAAGAACCCAAAAAATTGTAGGAAATACCGCTATGCCTAGCACCCAAAGAAAAAAGTTAACCCAAGTCAGTAAAGTCAATTTCCACTTAAAAATCATAGAACCATACAACACATTTCCAGTGGTAATTAACAGAAGTAATATCAAAACACTTAGTATTTCTTTCCAAATTACCCAGTTTTTTTCAGCATGAAATTTGGGAAAAAACTTAGGAATAACCTGTCGATGCAAAAAAGTAGAAATGGTAGTTACTAAAGCAAAACCAACTAACTTTATATACTTATTGGGATCTGCCCATTTCGAAATATCAAAAGGCTCAAAAAACACAAAAAACAAATACAAAAAAATGCCCTCACCCACAGAATGAATGAGAGCTTGTTTATTTGTCCTTTCTCTTTGCGGATAAGGTTGACAAAATATGTTTGCTATTTTTTTCAGAATGAGCCCAATATTTGATTAAAAAAGCCTTTAATAGAATCAGGATAAGCTACCATCATAAAAACAACTCCCCATAGTCCACCCCAAAGGTGAGCCATGTGGTTTACATTATCGCCTTGTCTTCGGTCCATGTATACGGAATACGCTACATAAATGATAGCAAAAATATATGCTGGCATGGGAATCGGAATTGGGAACATCATCAGTTTGGTCATGGGAGACAGAATAATACTAGCAAAAACAATTGAACTTACCCCTCCTGAAGCACCCAATGAATTGTAAAAAGCCATATTTTTGTATTTGATCATATCTGGAATATTAGATATAATGATACCCAACAAATATAGGAGCATAAAGTATAAATGGGCATTTCCACCAAAAAGATATTCAAAATAGCTTTCTACTGCACCTCCGAAAAGATATAAAGCATACATATTTAACAATAAATGCATGTAATCTGCATGGATAAATCCGCAGGTAAGCACTCGGTAATATTCCTTTCTATGGCTTACTGAATAAGGATTGTGAATAAGTTTATTCATCAAACCACCATCTCTGAAAGCCATTAAACTTATTACAACCGTTACGAGTATGATTATTATACTTAGACTCATTTTTTTAATTTTCTCTGTTTTCTAATTGCTCCGCAAATAATCTCAAAACTTGCTTTTTATCCTCACTTACTGCTAGTTTATTGAGTGCATCCGTAGCCTTTCTAAAATACTTTTTGGCTTCTGCTTCCGCCTCAGCTTTTATTTCTAATTTATCATAAATGGCTTTGATAGCTTCTACTTTTTCGTTGGCATCGAATTTTTTCTTTTTCAACCACCCCTCCAAAGCTTTGGCTTCTTCACTGCCCACAGATTTTTCTAATGCATCCAGCAGTAGCCAGGTTTTTTTATTTTCTATAATGTCTCCTCCTACTTGCTTGCCAAACTTCTCTGGATCTGCATAAACATCTAAAATATCGTCATTTAGTTGAAAACCAATACCCAAATTAACGCCTATTTCGTTCAATAAATCAACTGATTCAGCGTCGGCGTCGGCCACAATACCGCCTAGTTCCATGGCAAAACCCAAAAGTACAGAAGTCTTCAGGCGAATCATTTCTATGTAATCTTCTTTTTTGACATCCTTCTTTTTGGCAAAAACCATATCTAACTGTTGGCCTTCACATACTTCCGCTGCTGTTTTATTAAACCGACGAACAACTTGTTTGAAATGCCTGTCTTCAACTAGCAAAAGCAAATCGTAAGCTGCTACTAACATCACATCTCCAGAAAGAATAGCAGTATTTATGTTCCATTTTTCATGAACCGTTTGTTGGCCTCTTCGTAATGGGGCTTGGTCCATGATGTCGTCATGCATCAAAGTGAAATTGTGAAAAACCTCCACGGCCATAGCTGGCTTTATAGCTTTTTGCCAGTTATACAACCACAAGTTTGCCGACATTAGCGTAAGTAATGGCCTGAGTCTTTTGCCACCTAATGACATTATATATTCTATCGGCTCATAAAGCTCTACAGGATTTTGTCCGTAAGAATGATTTTCAAATTCTTTGTTTATGGCTTCTAGATAGGATTTAAAGGGCATCTATGCGTATTTTAGATTCGACGTTATATTTGAGAAACAAAGCTATGGCTTATTTTGTTAAAAGACCTCCAAAAAGTCTTAATTTTTAACACTTCTGACCTGCAATTTGTATAAAGGATAACTCAAAACTAAAAATATCAAGGCAAACTGGCTACTCTTCAAATCCTGCAAAACTGCTCCTATCAAAAACAAAACAGAACAAATCAGCAAGAAATAGGGCACATACGGAAATCCTGGGACTTTAAATGGTCGTGCTAAATTTGGCTCAGTTTTTCTAAGTCTAATCAATGAAGCAAAGCCAGCCGCATAACTCATTACAAAGAAGAAGGTTGCAATATCAGAAAGTACACCACAGATTTCTTTTCCTGATATGATCAAAAGAATGGAACCAATACTAGTAAGTGGCATGGCCACAGAAGGTGTTCCTGATTTATTGACTTTTTGAACTGCCTTATGAAACAATCCATCCCTACTCATTGAAAAAATCACTCTTGGAGCAAACATCGTTTGTGCATTGAGCATGCCCAAAATAGAAAGCATAAGAAAGAATGTCACTATTTTGGCTGAATTTGCACCAAAAATAAGCAAAACGGCATCTGCTGCAGCGAGTTTGGAATTTGCCAAAAGGTCCATTGGTATAACATAGAGGATGGCGGCATTCACTAATAAGTAAATAACAATAACCATCAAAACTCCCAAAATCATTGATTTAGGTAAACTTTTGGCAGGGTCCGTATTTTCTTCAGAAAAATATGAGGCGGTATGCCATCCATCAAAGGTATAAAATATAGATTGCAAAGCTGCTATTATTCCAAAGAGTAGAGCCGGTTTTTGGGTCTTCTCGGCTGTGATTTTCAAGAGCGAATAATCCACGTCTTTACCATAAATAAAACATAAAACCACAAAAACAATCAATCCAATAGCTTTTAGAAACGAAAGTACTTCTTGTGATTTCCCACCCGCCCAAGTACCCAAAAAGTGAAATGAGGTTAAAACCACTAAAATACTAATGGCTATTATTTGAATAAAGTTTTCGAGGTTAGGCAAAAGCAAAATAATGTATTCGCTCATGGTATAAGCTCCAAATCCCAAAGCCGCTACAGTTCCTAACCAACTTGTGAGTCCAGTTATAAATCCGAAATAATTCCCAAAAGCTCTTCTGGCATAGACATACCATGATCCAGCTTGAGGCAGTGATACACCCAACTCAATGGCACACAAAACGCCCAAAAACGCGTAAATACTCACCGCAATCCATATGAGCATGATGATAGTAGAATCACCAATTTGTGCAGCTATGGCTCCAGGCTTTCTTAAAATGCCTGTTCCAATGGTACCGCCAATGGTTACTGCTATTCCAAAACCTACACCAAGTAGCTTGAGTAATTGATTTGAAGATTTGTTTGTCATATAGTATGCTTATTATCGCAAGTTAAAATAAAATCATTGCCTTTTATATTTCACCAAAGCATAATTTGCTCAATTATCGAAAAACTGATTTTTTTTGCAATGCCATTCTGACCACTTTCTGAGGTTTAATAAATGGTAAATATTTTTTGAAGCCGAGCTAAGTATAGCTATTTTTTTTGGAAATATTACCGTTTGATAGTCTAATAATAAAATTCGTAATATGCTGAAATCCGGTAAAATGCATTCCTTTCATAAACACAATCGGGAGAAATGCCATTTTTTTAGAAAGTGTTTCTTGCTTTTTTTAGTTAATTGTTTTGTAAACTCCTGTTTATGAAAAGTAGTTTTTTGAAACTCAAATTAAAACTAGATTAGAATTTTATTAAATACCACCTTTTCGTCTACTGACTTTCGTCAAAAATAAAAATTTACTTGTATCGCAAAACATTCGCCTCTTACTTTGCAGAGTTTTTATTATTAACAAACTATTAAATAATTCTATTATGAAGAAAACTCTCCAACTTATTTTGGGGCTGTTGTTTTTGGTTGGGTTAAATGAATCTTTTGCCCAAACAAACAAAGTAACAGGGAAAGTCACTTCTGCTGACGATGGTTCAGGATTACCAGGAGTGTCGGTGTTAGTGAAGGGTACCTCCAAAGGAACTCAAACAGACTTTAACGGATTGTACACTATTGAAGTTGCCTCGAACCAAACGCTAGTTTTTACCTTTATTGGTATGGAAGCTAAAGAAGTCGCAGTCGGTTCAAAAAGTGTAATCGATGTAGCCTTACAAAACGATGACAATCAGTTAGAACAGTTGGTTGTGATTGGTTACGGAACGCAGTCAAGAAAAGATTTGACGGGGTCAATTTCGACTATAGCCGGAAAATCTATTGCTAAAGCTCCAGTTCAGAGTTTTGATCAGGCTCTTCAAGGTAGAGCTGCAGGGGTGAACATTACTACGCCAAACGGTGTATTGAACAACCCTCCAGTAATTTTCATTCGTGGGGTAAACTCTATCAACATGAGTTCTTATCCTTTAATTGTTATTGATGGCATTCCTGCATTTACAGGAAACAATGGTGCTAGTCAGGCTTCTAACAACCCTTTGAGTAATATCAATCCAGAGGATATTCAAAGTGTTGAGGTTTTGAAAGATGCATCTGCGAGTGCTATTTATGGCTCAAGAGCTAGTGGTGGTGTTATTTTGATTACTACTAAGAGAGGTTCTGCTGGTAAAAGCAAGTTTAACTTTGATTCGTGGGTAGGTGCTACTCAAGCATTCAGACTGATTGATGTTTTGAATGCTGATGAGTATATGACCATCAAAAATGAAGGTGTTAAAAACCTTAACGAGAATACGCTTATCAGAACCGGAAAAGCAGGCACAAACATTGAAGGCTTCAAACCAATGACTATCAATGGTCAAACTGTTGATACTGACTGGTATGACTACGTTTATAGAACTGGTTTCTCTTATAATAACGCTATGAGTTTTTCTGGTGGTACTGAGAAAACTTCATATTATTTCTCTTTGGGTAATACCAAGCAAAAAGGTATGTTGGTGAACAACGACTTTTCAAGAACAAACGCCAGAATCAATGTTGATCACAAAGTATTCAAAAACTTCACTGTAGGTGTAACTTTTGGATACTCAAATAACTTCAACTCAGCTCCTAACTCTGGATCATTTGGTTCAGGATTCTCAATTGCTGGTTTAGGTCGTTTACCTTTGGTATTACCTCCAAACGTCCCAGCTTTGTTGGCTGATGGTTCTTATAACCTTGCTGGTGCTGGTATTGGACCAGGAGCTAACCTTAACCCTGCAACAGGTGGTCAGTTGGTAACTGGATATTACAACCCAGCTCCAATTTTGGATTTGAACAGATTCTCTTCTGAAGGTAACGAGGTACAAGGTAGTGTATTTGCCAACTTAAACCTTTTCAAAGGTTTGAACCTTAGAACGCAGTTTGGATTGAATAATATGTCACTTGAGGATCAGATTTTCTATGCTGGTATTGCGGGCGACGGATTCTCAAGCACAGGTTCTGCAAGCAACTACTACAGAACTAACAAACGTTGGAACTGGCAGAACACTGCTCAATATGATATAACGCTAGCCGATAATCACAACCTATCATTGCTTGTGGGTGGCGAACAGCAACACAGTACCTATGACAGATGGGGAGCAAACAGAACCATACTAGCGGATGCATTCTTTACAACTTTCCAGGGTAATTTCACCAACATCGTTCCAGATGGTAACGGTCAAGGTGAAAACTATTTATTATCTTATTTTAGTAGATTGAACTATAACTTTGGAAGAAAATACTTTGCTTCGGTAAACTTCCGTAGAGACGGATACTCAGCTTGGGCTCAGAAATGGGGTAACTTCTATGGTCTATCGTTGGGTTATATACTTTCTGAGGAGGCATTTTGGAAAAACAGTCCTTTGTTGAGTAAAATCAACTTCTTCAAGGTTACTGGTAGCTACGGAGAACTTGGAAATAGTCAAGGGGTGGGTGATTTTGCATCTCTTCAATCATATTCATCAGGTCTTAACATAAACACCGCTACACTTTTCTACAGTGGAGCTGGTAATACTGCTTTGAGCTGGGAAACATCTAAGAAAACTGATATTGGTTTTACCTTTGGAGCCTTGGATGATAAACTAACTGGAGAATTTGCCTACTACAAAAACCTTGTGGACGGTTTGATCATGAGTGTTCCTCAGTCGCCTTCAAAAGGTATTCCTGGAAACTCAATTTTGGCCAACGTAGGTTCAATGCAAAATACTGGTGTTGAGCTAAGCTTGACTTACAATGCCATTACTAAGAAAGATTTCACATGGAAAGTGACTGGAAACATTACCACGCAAAGAAATGAGGTATTGGCACTTACCGGTAGTGAAGGTGAGCGTATTGGTACAGCTACCTCTGGTTTGGAGACTTCAAACTACACGACAGTTGGAAGATCTGTAGGGGAAATTCTTGCAGTTCCTACCCTAGGTGTAAACCCTGACAATGGTAGAAGATTGGCTAAGAAAAAAGACGGAACTATAGTACAATATGACCACTTAGGTGCTGGCTGGACAACTTTGGAAGGGAAAACTATTTCAGCTCCAAACCAATTGATAGATGGCGAGTTTTACGGACCAGTACTTCCAAAATGGTATGGTGGATTGGATAATAACTTCACTTACAAGGCATTTGATTTGGGTATATTTACGCAATTCTCAGGTGGTAACTACATCTATAATGGTACAAAAGCAGGTTTGAGAGACCAAAGATTCTGGAATAACCATACTGATATTTTGAACAGATGGACGCCAACCAACAAAGAAGGTACGGTTCCACGTATCGTATACAGCGACAACGTATCAAATGGCTCTGCACTCGTTATTTCTGAAAACGTAGAGAAGGGCGACTTCTTGAGAATCCGAAATATTGCTTTGGGTTATGCATTTAACAAAAGCCTTTTGAATAAAATCAAAGTATCTAACTTGAGGCTATATGGTCAGGTTCAAAATGCGTTTCTTCTTACCAAATATACAGGTATTGATCCTGAAATATCTTCAAATGGTCAAAGTAACACAGGTATGGGTATTGACAGAAACTCTGTAGGTCAAGCAAGAACTTATACAATCGGACTTAATGTAGGCTTCTAAAAAATGTTAAAAATGAAAAGAAAATATCAAAATATATTGAAAAAAGCTACGCTAGTAGTAGCTATTTCAGGAGCTCGAGTATCTTGTCAAAATGATCTTTTGAATCCAATTCCAGAAACTTTGTTTTCTGACCAAGTGGTTTTCGACACTCCTGCGAGAATCGAATTGCAAGCCAATGGATTGTATCAATACATGAAAGTTGGTGCCTTCTTGGGTGGAAGAAGCCAAGTTTATGGTGATATAAGAGCGAATGATTTCTTGAACCGGACAAGTAATTCCGTAACTGGTTTTCAAGTTTGGAACCATACATTGACGGAAACATCAACCAATGATGTTATTAATTTGTGGAACACCGGCTATGCAGCAATCAATCAAATAAACGTGTTTCTTCAAGGACTTGATGATAACACCGCTAAGTATGTAGCTCCAACTTTTCCTGCTGACTTTAGCACAAAAGCAAATCAATATAGAGGTGAGGCAAGATTTCTACGTGCTTTGGCATACCTAACGCTTGTACAATATTATGCAAGACCATATTCAGATGGTGCTGGTAGCAAGCCAGGTTTACCTTTGAGATTAAAAGGTGAGAAAAGCTCAGAAAATAATGACTTGGCAAGAAGCACAGTTGCAGAAGTTTATACGCAAATTTTGGAAGATTTGAACTTTGCCGAGACTAACCTTCCGCTTACATATGCAACTAATGAGGCAAAAGTAACTAGAGCTCACAGAAATGCGGCTATTGCTTTAAAAACCAGAGTATACCTTACAATGGGACGCTATAACGATGTAGCCACCGAAGCTGCTAAGTTGGTGCCACAAACTTCTGCTCCATTCTCTGCTACAAGTGGTATTGCACATAAATTGGAAGCCTCTGTGAAGACGGTATTTGCACTTCCTCAAGAAACAGCTGAGAATATCTTTGCCTTCGGTTTTAGTACTCAAAATGCTCCTGGTACTCAAAATCCGGTAGCGTTTTACTATATGCCAACAAGTAAAGGAGGAAATGGTGAATATGGTTTAAATAAAGCTGGTATAATAGCCGATACAACCGCTTTTGGACCGAAGGATGTTAGACGTGATTTTATCTTAACAGATGCAACTGACACTTACTGGATGAAGTTTTCCTCACCATCACCATTCTTAGACAAAGCTCCAGTATTGAGATACGCAGAGGTATTGTTGAGCTTGGCTGAAGCTAAAGTAAGAACTTCTAATACTGTAAATACTGAGGCTATTGCTCTTTTAAACTCAATTAGAGGTCGTTCTGACGCATCAAGGACTTACACTGTTGCAAGTTTTGCTACACCACAGGCATTGATAGATGCCATTTTGTTGGAAAGAAGAATTGAGTTCTTAGGTGAAGGATTAAGAAATACTGACTTGATGAGATTAATGGCAACCATTCCTGCGAAAGCATCGATTGGTAGTGTAGAACCATCATCTATAAATTATATCTGGCCAATTCCAAACTCTGAATTACAGGTGAACAAACTTATGTCAAGAAATTAAATTTAATTTTTCTTGAAGTTTTAAAAGGAGGTTGATTGTTCAGCCTCCTTTTTTTATGCCCAAAAAACAAAAAAGACCTCGGCATAGCTGAGGTCATTTTGATTCATCATAGGTTCTATTAAATTTCTTTCTTACTTGAGTGATGCAAATTTATGCAAACTTATTTTATTAATGCAAATTTATTGTGCAATATTTTTGCAAATATTTGCAAGTGATTCTTAAAACAACTATTTTTACCTTATTCAGTTCATTATTCTCAGAAAAGAAAACCAAAATGCTAAAAGAAGAAAGACAACAACTCATTTTAGAGCATTTAAAAACCGCAAAAAAAATCAACTTGGGAGACCTAAGCAACATGCTTACAGTTTCTTATGACAGCGTCAGGCGTGATGTTATTGAACTTGAAGACAAAGGCCTTTTGAAAAAGGTGCATGGCGGGGTGGTATCAAACAGCTATCTCAATATTTTGTCTGGCCAACGTAAAGACGTAAAAAAAGGTGGTGATTTAGAAATTGTCATCAAAAAGGCTGTGAAATTTCTAAAAAACAATCAGATAATCATTTTGGATGGTGGAACCACAAACTTCTTTTTGGCGGAACAAATTCCAAAAAACCTCACGCTCACAGTAATAACCAACTCTCCCCCACTGGCCATGGCTCTAAACGACCACGAAAATGTGGAAGTGATACTACTTGGAGGTCGATACTACAAAAGATACCAAATAGCCATGGGTCCTGAGGTGAGCAATCAATTAAAGCGATTCAACGCCGACATTTATTTTATGGGAGTAAATGGCATAGACAAAACAAAAGGCCTGACGATAAGAAATTACGAAGAATCGATCCTAAAACAACAAATGATGGCGGCCGCAAAAAATACAATTTGCTGCGTAGTAGAAGAAAAAATTGGCGTTTTGGAAGCCTATCAAATTTGCCCTCTAGAAAAAATAAACACGCTGATTACCAATATAGAACCTAATAGCATCAGCCTTTTAGGCTTCGAAGGTGTTGAGAAAGTTTGATAGGTGGTCATTCAAGAAATTGTTATTGGGAAATTAGTTTTGGGAAAACTGGGTATCAACAAACCGGTCAGCCAACAGTCAAAACTGAAAATTAACTTTAATATAAATAGTCATTAGATAAACACCCCCACTCCGAATACTCAGAGCGAGGGTTTGTTTATTTATGGCTTTAAAAAATTAGAATCTAAGTCTCATTCCTGTCAAGAAGTTTATCCCTGCCTGAGGGAATACAAAGTTTTCGGTGATTTTACCTCCGTATAAGTAGCTATAAGTGTAGCCGTTTGATTCATATTCATGGTTGAAAATGTTGTTAATCAGCAGACTAAAGTTTAGCTCTTTGAATAGTTTGGTTTTGGGAGTGAAACCTAGCCTTAAGTCATTCACAAAAAAAGCATCCAATTTTCTTGCACCTGAAGAAGTATTGTCTAGAAATTGACTTCCTACATATTTGGGCAATAGGCTAATTTCAAGCGTTTTGATTGGTAGAAAATTAAGACTACCGCCCATGATAACGTTTGGCGAAAAAGAAATATCCGTATGGGTAAGCATGTTCACTTCTTCTGGTGTCTCATCATAACTAGGAACTACTTCTGTAAATTCAGCTATTTTATTTTGGCTAAAAGTAGCATTAGCAGCGACTGAGAATTTTTCCGATAATTTTCCGGAAATTTGCAATTCAACGCCTCTTCTATAACTTTTCTCTACGTTGGTTCTGATGGCCTCACCCGTAAGATTTACTTTGCCAGTCAACACCAACTGGTCTTTATACATCATATTATAAAGTCCGATTTCACCTACCCAATTCCCTTTTTTTAATTTTAAACCGCCTTCAAAATCATTCAAATGTTCAGCTTTCGGCAAGCTTGTTGGGTTATCTACAAAGTCTTGGCGACTAGGCTCTTTGCTTCCTTTTGCATAACTCATATAAGCTGATGCCGAATTATTTATTACATAATTCAACCCAAGTTTGGGATTAAAAAAGGCGTAATTATTGGAAGAATTAAAGGTTTGGTATGGATCCAGCGAGCCTTTAGTTTCAAAATTTACATTTCTAAATTGTATATCCAAATAAGAATCCAATTTTGAAGACAAAGTATAGTATAGTTTTCCATAAATATTGAAATCGGTCTTAACGCTTTCGTTTTCATAATATTTATGCCTAATACTGCTTTCTGAAGCAAATTTCGACCAAATCACTTCTCCAAAATGATTGCCCAGATACTGATTCCATCCTCCTCCAAGATTGCCTTTGATTTTGCCTTCTCCTTCGTAATCCAACGACCACACAGCTCCATAAAAGTCATTATCAAGCCACCTTCTTCTAATTAAATCCGTCTCGGAAATAACGGTTTCACCCACTATTACTGGTTTCATGTTATAATCTTCCAAATCTTCTCCATATTTGAATTGCTCATAAAATCCTTGCCCTTTGGTATAATGCAAAGTAGGATTGAATCTCCAGTTTTTATTGAGTTTCCAAGAAGTAATGAGTTGATAATTATCTTGTTTATAGTCATCTACCTCGTTTTCATAATTATAGAAATTAAACTTTCGACCAGCTTCTAATATTTGCTTTTTGAAATTTTCATCATAATAATTTCTTTCGATGAAGGCATCTAAACCAGCCGCATCACCTTTGGCCAGTGCTTCAGGAATACCATTCCAAGATTGATAAGTTTTTTCATGACCTGAAAACGCATTAAATCTAAGAAAGGAGTTTTTCAGGTAATATCCTCCAGATAAATAGTAAGATTGTAGATTTGAAGAAGCTCGGTCCACAAAGCCATCCGACTCTATCTTAGAAAGTCGGGCATCAAAAACGAATTTATCGTTTAGTAATCCTGTCGAAGCTAGAAAGTTGGCTTTTACGGTATTGAATGAACCTGCTGAAACGTTTACTTCGCCAAAAGCTTCACGATTGAGCTGCAAAGTATTTACATTTATGCTACCTCCAAAAGCTCCAGCACCATTCGTAGAAGTACCCACACCTCGTTGAATCTGAATACTTTGTACGGAGGATGCGAAGTCGGGCATATTTACCCAATAAACTCCTTGCGACTCCGAATCATTGTAAGGTATACCGTTCAAGGTGACATTGATACGGGTCGGGTCAGTACCACGAATACGAATACCTGTGTAGCCCACGCCTGCACCAGCATCAGAACTCACTACCACCGAAGGCATCTGGTTCAGTAAAAATGGCAAGTCTTGCCCTAGATTTTGCTTTTTGATTTCCTTCTGAGAAACATTCGAAAATGCCATTCCAGAAGTCTCTTTAGCCCTGGTGGCATTCACAACTACTTCGTTGAGCGTTTCGGCATCAGTAGAATCTTTGCCTTTTTGAGCAAATAAAGCGAGGTTTGAAAAGAGGACAAAAAATACAATAAATGAGAAAAATGATAATTTTTTCATAACAATTTTTTAAAAATTATTACGAAGCAGATAAAGGAGCAAAACGCTGTCTTCGGGCCATATGGCCTTGTTAAACTTAATTTTACTATTGAAATTTCTGAGAAACGATGCTCATTTAACCGGTATTAAAAGCAAAGTTTAAGCTCAAATCCCTTCGTCGGTACTAACCGCATCAGGTTCAATGGGTATGATCTCAGCCCGTTGTTTTCAGGCACCCCTTTTATGAGATTTCAGGTGCAAATGTAGAAGCTTTTTTTCTAATTTCAAGCAGTTTTTTTTGAATTCGCCATTCCAAGACTCAAAATGCCCGCTGCAGTTAAATAATGAAAAATATCTATGGTGATTTCTTCTTTACCGAAAATTTGTTGACGAAAAGTACCCAATGCAAAAAATACTACCCCCAATAAAAGCCAAATCGAAACTCTAGAATTTCCTTTGATAAAGCCCCAAAGAGCCAAAACAACTACTAAGGACATTGCTATGATTGGTGTCAACTTACCGATAATTACAATACCAAAAGCTTCGGATAAAAGGTATAATAAAAAACCCAATGTCAAAAGGGAATAACAGACAGTTTTGGATAAATCTTTACCTGAGACTAAGGCAAATGTAGCCCCAACCAGTCCAACTCCTCCAGTAATGGTGGCGAGTTTTTGAAAAAATAAAGAAATTGGATTAGAATCAGGATATCCGGCAAAAGTGATGGCTCCGAAAATAGCGGCTGCGGTAACAGAAAGCACAAATGACTCCCAAAGCACTGTGCTGGTGAGATTTAGTTTGGATAAATATACAAAGAACACATAAAGTCCAATGGCGGCTAAAATTAAATCTGAAATTACGTGGCTTATTTGCATTGTTTTAAGGGTTATTTTGTCAAAAATAATTATAATCAAATTATTAAAAAAATCAATCAATAAAATTCACTTCTGGAGTAATTTTGATACCAAATTTTTCAAGAACAGATGCTTGAATTTCGTAAGCCAAATTAGCTATATCTTGCCCTTTGCCTCCACCATAATTTACCAATACCAAAGCTTGCTTAGTGTGAACACCAATTTCACCTATACGTTTACCTTTCCATCCTGCTTGTTCTATCAACCAGCCAGCAGGTACCTTCACTGTATCTGCATCAATTACGTAATGAGGCATATTTGGAAAAGCCTCAATAACAGCATCATATTGCGTCTTAGGAATTTCAGGATTCTTAAAAAAACTACCTGAATTACCAATCTTTGCGGGGTCAGGCAACTTAGATTTTCGAATCGAAATTACAGCTTCACTTATTGCCTTTGTGCTTAAATCCTTCACACCCATTTGTTCTAAGGTCTCTTTTATTGCACCATAAGAAACATTAAATTCTGCAATTTTAGAAAGCTCAAAACTTACATTTAAAATAACATATTTCCCTTTTCCAGCATGCTTGAAATAACTCTCACGATAGCCAAAATTACAGTCTACTTTGTTAAAATGTTTTATCTCAAGTGTCTCCAAATTGAGTGCCTCTAAACTCACAAAAACATCTTTGATTTCTACACCATAAGCTCCAATATTTTGCATGGGAGCTGCACCTACTGTCCCCGGAATCAGTGAAAGATTCTCCAATCCAGACAAACCCAAATCAATACTTTTCAATACAAAAGAATGCCAAACTTCACCAGCTCCAGATTTCAATATCACCTTGGAGTCATCTTCAAAAATGTTCTCAATTCCGTAAATTTCATTCTTCAAAACCAAACCATCAAAGTCTCTCATCAACAGAATATTGCTTCCTCCACCCAAAAAAAGCTTTTTCTCATTCTTGAATTTTTCTTTAGAAAGAATTTCCTTTAGTTCTTCCACTGACTTGAAAACAACAAAATATTTTGCTTTTGCTTCTAATCCGAAGGTATTATAAGGTTTTAATGATATGTTTTGAAGTATTTCGGTCATTTTCTAGATTCTCAATTTGACTGCAATTTATGAATTTTTATTTGAAAGCTTTTTTTTACATATTGCATCATAGCCCTCACTTAAGATTTTTAGAAATTTAATGTCCAGTCAAGGGTACCTTTTCACCTGCTTCAATTTTTACATTCAGATGATTCTCCTTCGGAGGGATCGGGCAATTCCATCCATCTGAAAATGCACAATATGGATTATAAGCCTTGTTAAAATCCAAAATAACCTTTCCATCTTTGAAATCATTCACGTCCATGTCCATATATCTACCGCCACCATACGTGTCTTTTGGGGCACTAGGGTCTTTGAACGGCACAAATACCAGATTTCTGTAAAGAGGTAATACTGGCGACTGCCGATAAGTGGTTATTTTATATTTTTTACCTTCAATTTTGAAAGTTACCACTGCAAACTCTATGTAATCTTTGATTTTAACACCTGAAGTTGGTACTGAAATCGTCTTGGGTTTTCTAGGCTTTTTATAGCTGGCCTCAATCCTAAACTTAGTATTTTCTGCATAAAAATCTTGCAATTGACCGGGAAATCTCCCTTGTGTTTCTAATTTGTATTTTTCTCGATGTGAAGCAAGTTCTGTGGTGTAATCTTGACAAAATCCATTTTTATGAAATAAGGTTAAAATTATAAAAAATGGAATCAATAGTAATTTATTCATACTCAGATTAAACTTTTAATGCCCAAGAACTTATTGAGGCGTATTTTGAAATTCTTCGAAATTTAATACATGAATTTGAAACTATATCATAAAATTTTCGTGAGAATTATTAACTTTGCGTTTATCTAATTTTACAAAGCACCCGACCGAATTTTAAGTTTAGTTTTTTCTTTTCCTTAAAATTAGTCTTCAAAATTTCCTTAATTCTATGACACAAATAGCAAAGATAATTTACACGATTACAGACGAAGCTCCAGCATTGGCTACCTATTCGTTTTTACCTATAGTGGAGGCGTTTTCAAAACCAGCCAATGTAGTAATCGAAACCCGTGACATTTCTCTTTCTGGTAGAATTCTTTCTGTTTTTTCAGAGTATCTGACTGACGAACAAAAAGTTTCTGATGACCTTGCTTATTTGGGTGCTCTGGCTACTGCCCCAGATGCCAATATTATTAAATTACCTAATGTAAGTGCTTCGATTCCGCAGTTGACAGCTGCAGTAAAAGAATTACAAGAAAAAGGATATAAAATACCTGACTACACAGATGAGCCAGTAACAGATGAAGAAAAAGCCGCTAAGGCGAAATATGACAAAATCAAAGGAAGTGCAGTAAATCCAGTTTTGCGTGAAGGAAACTCAGACAGAAGAGCTCCTAAAGCTGTGAAAGAATACGCTCGTAAACACCCACACAGCATGGGGGCGTGGAGTGCGGATTCTAAATCACACGTTTCGTCAATGGCCGAAGGTGATTTTTTTGGCAGTGAAAAATCAGTAATGATTGAAACCGCAACCGACGTAAAAATCACTTTTGTAGGAAATGATGGCTCTGAAAAAGTATTGAAAGAAAAAACGTCATTGAAAGATGGCGAAATCATCGATACAACGGTGATGAGCCTTGGGAAACTAAAAACTTTCATTGCTCAAGAGATAGCTGATGCAAAAGCTGAAGATGTTTTGTTTTCGGTTCACTTGAAAGCCACCATGATGAAAGTTTCTGATCCTATTATTTTTGGAGCAGTGGTTTCAGTATTTTTCAAAGATGTATTCGAAAAACATGCTGCTTTGTTTGACCAATTAAACGTAAATCCTAACAATGGCGTTGGCGATTTGTTGATTAAGTTAGAAGGATTGGATGCAGCCAAAAAAGCTGAGGTTTTAGCTGACATGGATGTTGTATACGCTAAAAATCCTGCCCTAGCCATGGTTAATTCTGACAAAGGCATCACCAATCTACATGTACCTAGCGACGTAATTATAGACGCGTCTATGCCAGCTGCCTTCCGTACATCTGGACAAATGTATGGACCAGATGGCAAAGGAAAAGATACCAAATATGTAATACCTGATCGCAGCTACTCAAGTATTTACCAAGTTGTTATAGATTATTGCAAGAAAAACGGAGCTTTTAACCCTGTAACGATGGGAAGTGTATCAAACGTAGGTTTGATGGCTCAAGCTGCCGAAGAATATGGCTCACATGATAAAACATTCCAAATGTCTGCTGGTGGGAAAGTAATTGTTACCGATTCTAATGGAACTGTTTTGATGGAGCAAGCGGTAGAATCTGGAGATATATTCAGAATGTGTCAAACCAAAGATTTGCCGATTCAAGATTGGATAAAATTAGCTGTAAATCGTGCTAAAGCTACTGGTACACCTGCCATTTTCTGGTTAGACAGCAAAAGAGCTCACGATGCCAACATCATCGCTAAAATAAACAAGTACCTTCCAAGTTATGATACCTCTGGTCTAGATATTCAAATCATGACTCCAGCTGATGCATGTTTGTTTTCTTTGGAAAGAATCGTGAAAGGCTTAGATACCATTTCGGTTACTGGAAATATATTGCGTGACTACAACACCGACTTGTTCCCTATTTTAGAAGTAGGTACTTCGGCAAAAATGCTTTCAATCGTACCGTTGATGAATGGTGGTGGATTGTTTGAGACTGGTGCAGGTGGTTCGGCTCCAAAACACGTTCAGCAGTTTTTAGAAGAAGGATATTTACGTTGGGATTCTTTAGGTGAATTCTTAGCTTTGGCTAGTTCTTACGAGCATTTGTCAAATACCTTCGGAAATCCGAAAGCCCAAGTATTGGCAGATACTTTGGATGAAGCCACTGGAAAATTCTTGGATAACGATAAATCACCAGCTCGTAAAGTTGGACAAATAGATAACCGCGGAAGTCATTTCTTCCTGGCATTGTATTGGGCACAAGCATTAGCAGCACAAGACAAAGATGCTGAATTGAAAGCTACATTTACGCCAATTGCGGCTGAATTAACAGCCAACGAAGATAAAATTGCAGCTGAATTGATCGGTTCACAGGGCAAACCTCAAGATACTGGCGGCTACTACAAGCCAGTTTTTGAAAAAGCTTCTGCAGCCATGCGTCCAAGTGCCACTTTTAATGCTATTTTGGCTAAGATATAATTGAATTGATTTTTTAATATTAAGTCTCAGGATGCGTAGTCCTGAGACTTTTTTTGTTTTTGTGGGTACAATAGCTTTAAACCAAAAAACTCATTAGAAAATCGGCTACGATAAATTTGGCTTTATCGGAAGGCCGCCCTACTACCTATTTCTGATCCTCTGCAAACTTATCTCGAAAGGTTTTTCTATGCTCGAATTAGCTATTTTGCAAAACCGTTCGACGGACCGATTATTTCGCCAGAATGTCTATTGAGCTTTTTGGGTTTAAATATTCCCGATTAGTCAAATTTAAAAAACATAAATCTAGCTATACCCGTTGTTCTTGCATAACATAGGCCACCAATTGTATTGTTTTAGCAACCGAAAAATATTTAATCTAGAGCTGGTAGTATATCTAATAAACTACAACACGTAAAAATCACATGTTTTTTTAAGCATATCACCAAAATGTTACATCCAAAAGTAGCCATTGAATGGGTAATAAAATAAGTATTCAATTATCAAAAAATGGCTATTTTTGATGACCAAAATCATTGTCATTTCTTTTTATTGGTTTTAGATTGCAAATGTAAAAAGGGGCTTTCTTTTACATTTTTTCCAAAATTTAAAATCTTTAAAATATGAGAAATTTAGTCGTTTTTTTGTGTTTAGTATTTTCGATTTTTGATTTGTATGGGCAGCTACCGTTATCTTTTTCAAGTTCAGGTTGGAAGTTTTACGCAAATACAGTTTCCCCTCAAATTCCACCGGATTATGGTGCATTTGATTGGAAGTCTCCAGGATACAATACCGTGGAAACTGGTTGGCCATCAAACCCACCCTATCTGCAACCACAAAATTCCACACCATTTGGATATCCGGGTAGTAGTTATACCACTACTACATTTTCGAACATATATCCAACATCTCCATTGTATACTGGTAGTAAATTAATTACAAGCTATTTTAGGAAAACCGTCACAGAACCCAATCTCCAGTCCTATACTTCGTTAACTTTAAATGTTAAGCGAGATGACGGTGTAATTGTTTATTTAAATGGAATAGAAGTTTATAGAGATAATATACAAGCTGGAGACGTTTCCGAAGATACACCAGCGACAACATTTGTTGGTGCAGGTAGCTCCCATGATGTGGATCAGAATATTCCAGCACCAATTACTATTTCAGGAGTATTATTGACCTCTGTATTGAGTGCCTATTCAACCGACTTAACAAAACTAACAGTAACTGCAGAAATTCACCAATCCTTAAACCCTGGAGATGTAGCACCTTACTCTTCTTCTTCAGATTGTTTTTTTGATTTAGAATTAACCGGTGCAACTGGACCGATAACTCCAATAATCACTAGGGGCCCTTATCTGCAGCTCCCTCATCCAACTGGTATTCAGATTAGATGGAAAACCAATACGCATGAAATGGGTAAAGTCTGTTATAGCAATATAGGCCCAATTACTCCAAGCAATCCAGGCACCCCTGTTCCTGAAACCATAGCTACTAAAGATCATATTGTTAACCTTACTGGACTAAGTCAAAATACAACTTATTTTTATTCTATTCAAAATACCACAAACACAATATTTGTGGGTGATGCCAATCATAAATTTACTACCCCTCCATCGGGTGTAAATAATTCGTTAACTACAAGAATATGGGTAACAGGAGATCACCAAGACGACTACAAGCCTGATGTGCAAGACCAGGTTAAATCAGGATTCATTAACTTTTATAATAGTCAAAATTCACCACAAATAGACTTATGGTTACTTTTAGGCGACCTCGGTGATTCTTTAGGTCGTGAATTTGAATATGATGCTTACTTTTTCAATTATTATAATGATGGTAATTTTAAAGTAATGCAACAAACACCTATATTACCTTCACTTGGAAATCATGATTACTATAATGGGGTTAGTATCAAAAGCACCTTTCCACAAACAAAGATTGATTCTCTCGAGTCAAATAATAAAATTTCTCCTATAAGCCCCTCTAACCCATTTGGATTACCGTCTACCGTATTTGGTTCACTTATTTCTGAATCTAATTTCCGGATTTCAAGAGACAATCCTTTTTTTAATTTATTTTCATTCCCCACTTCTGGATTAAATAAATACAGCACTACAAACAATAGCAGTAAAAAAGGTTATTACTCTTACAATCATAACAATATTCATTTTATTAGTTTGGATTCTTATGGTTTTTATAATAATTATCTTCTTTTTGGGGACACAACATCCTCTAATAATAATCCTCAATTCAAATGGCTGATAGAAGATTTGAACGCCACTAAAAACAATCCGGATATCAAATGGACAATAATGTTTTGGCATCATTCTCCATATACCAATGCAGGTGGGCACAACTCAGACTTGGAAGTTGCAGATGAGTTTATTTTGAGAGGAATAAGAGAAAAACTTATTAAGTTTCTCGACAATGCAAATTATAAAATTGATTTAGTTTTAAATGGTCATAGTCACGCCTATCAAAGATCAAAATTATTAAAAGGACATTATGGCTTTTCAAGTACTTTTGACCCTAGTTTGCACAATAATCCTTTGTTGAATACTAACTTTAATTCGAATGCCAATTCAGATGGAAAATTCGGTGCAATAAGCCAGTGTCCATATTTCAAATCCCAATCAAATACCAAAAATGAAGGTATCGTGTATATAGTGACAGGTTCTTCAAGTCAAATCCAAAGAAGATCGAAGGCACCAGGAAATAGCGATTTTACAACAGGGCACTCTGCATTAAATGGTTCATATTTTAGACCTCCTTTTACAAGATCGTTAATAAATAGTGATGGAACCTTTATGGTTACTGAAACGGTATCATCAAATGTAGAAGATACCTATGGAGGTTCTTTTTTAATTGAAGTTAAAGGAAATAGACTTGATGGAAAATTTGTTAATCAACTCGGCAGTGTAACCGATGAATTTACTATTATGAAAGATGTAAATAAAGGAGATACCTTAGAAAAGATAATAACCCAAATAGATTTTCCAGACCAATCCCCTCAATTACAAAAAATTGCCTCTCCTTGGCCAAAAGTACAGAATTTCATTTTAAATGGCCCAGGTATTACTAATCAAACCTTTGCAAACGAGCCGGTTTCAATTAACAATCCTCAAATAGGGCCTATTTATATTGTTAAAGACCAAACTACCTGTTTAACTCAAAACATAAGATTCCACTTCTCACCAGATTGTTGGACTAACGGAGTAACAATAAATAATTTAATAGATAGTCCTGAAGACGAAAAAATCAATTCGAGTACATTTATAAACGCAAATAATACTATTAAATACAATGCAACCTTTAACAAAAAGGTTTATTATAACGCTGCAACGGCAATAAATTTAAATCCGAATACTTTTAAAGTAGAAAATGGAGCAGTTTTTAATGCAAGGATAATTCCTTGTAATAAAAATAATTAATTTAATCTTAAATAGAATGCCACTTAATATCAAATGTGTTAAGTGGCATTTGTTTTATATAAATAAACAATTTAAAAGTTTTCAAATTTTAAAACCTTTACCGTAAAATAAAAAATTCACCAATCAATACAGAAGAAATTATCAAAAAATCAATTTTTAAATTTGTTTTGTAAAAAAGTGATTAAAGCCATTGAAATTCAATTTTTAATTATCTATTATTGTAATATCATTAAACAATTTAAATCTTATCTATCATGAAAAAAATCCTTTCCCTATTTAGTATTTTGGCTTTGAGCTTTTCGATGGCTGTTGCTGCCGAGCCAATAAATTATGATGCTCAGAACATTGAGTCTGAGTTTGATAAACTGAACAAAATCGAAAACTTTGTTCAAAACAATGAAGGCACAACTTTAGAAAATTTGAAATTGCAAAATTCTGAGTTGTTAGCTAATATAAACATCGAAGCAGATACCGCTTCTGTTGTTGCCTCTTCTGACCTTCCTGCTGGTATCCCTGCTTTTTGGTGGGGATGTGTACTTACTATCCTTGGAGTAGTATTGGTTTATGTCTTAACTGACAAAGACAATGCTCAAACTAAAAAAGCCTTGTTAGGTTGTTTGGTTTCTGGAGGTATTTATATCATCTGGTGGATAGTTGTCGCTTCAATAGGAACTAGAGGTTTCTTCTGATAAAAAACTATATACAAAAAGACCCACCCAACGGTGGGTTTTTTTATGCCCAACCCGTACAGTTAATAAATAATTCACCTCAACTTAATTGATTTAATTTGACTAAAAATATTTTCTGCATGACTTTTGCATGGTTTTTAAAAAATTTAGTTTCATCCATAATTTTAAATTTCATGAAAAGAATCCTCATTCTTTTAACAAGTATTTGTTTCTATTTTAATTCCATTGCGTCAGAGCCTTTACAAAAAGAAGACTTTTCGGCAGAGTTCAAAAAACTCAATACGCTGGAAGCAATAGTAAACGCCAATCCTGCTCTTACCATAGATAGTGTGATAAAAGAGCAGCCTCAGTTATTAAAAGATTTGGGAATAAACAACGAGGTCAAATCGAGCATTGGTGGTGATGACCCTATGAAACCAGCTGGGTTTCCTGCTTTTTGGTGGGGGTTTTGTTTGGGTATTTGGGGTATCTTAATCGTTTATCTTATAACCGACAATGACAAAGCCGCTCTTAATAAAACTGTCAAGGGCTGCATAACAGCGGTGGTTGTTTATGGCGGAATTACGGCTTTGTCATATCTTATTATTTTTATCACCGCTTTGTCATCTACTGCATACTAGTACCGTATTATAAAATAAACCCTATTATTTTTTTTACAAATAGCCCAAACTTAAAATCCTTGGCCTATTTTTGTACATCATAATTTCTAAAAAATTGAATTTTAGGGCGGTTTTGTTTTTGCTTTTTTTACTACCTAGTATAGTATTTAGTCAGCAATTTTATAGGTTCCGAGCTGATGTTTCTATTAAAGATAAACTCTCGAACGGTACATACAGGCTCACCATGGGCAAAATTTACTATGATAAATTATACAAAAAAATAGTTTACAAGCTCATTTTTCCTAAAAAAGAAACCATGGTGGTGCAAGACACCACGATGTTTTCCATCAATGACAAAAACTTGGTAGTTGGTACGTCTCGCACATTTCTTATTCCAGAATTTACTGCGTTCCACTTGGCTTTGACTGGCCAGTTATCTGACTACGGTTTGAAGCCCAAAAACAACGAAAAATCGATTTATAAAATCGGGAAGGTCGAAAAAACCAATAATGGGGTTATCACTACATGGATTCCTTCCGAAGATCAATACAAGAAAGTTTTTGGAAATATCAGAATGCAGACCATTAATAAACGATTAGATGCAATGGTGTTTTATAGCACTAAAGGAGAAGTGGTTAGTCAACAATACTTCAAAAAATACGTTAATGTGAAGGGCGTGGAATTCCCTACCGAGGTAACCATGGTAAGCATAAGCGAAAAAGGTGAAAAAAATATTCAATTAACTACTTATAAAAACGTGGTTATAGACCAAAATAATGAAGATGAAATATATCGTTATAAAGTTCCTATTTCTAGGTCTGCTGCTTCTAAAAAATGATGCTCAAGCTCAGGTAAGTGTGTATAGGAATGTTTTGCCAAATGGAAACATAAAAAAAGAGTACGTAGAGGCCAAAAATAACAAAAATGAAGTTCAAGTAGTTTTTTCAGGCCTGTTTTTGTTTTATAAAACCTTCTTCTCTTCACAAGATTTGACCGTTTGCACTTTTAGTCCTTCTTGTTCAGAATACGGCATTTTAGCGGTAAAAAAATACGGCATGATAAAAGGTGGAGTCATGACCATGGATCGCTTAACGCGATGCAACGGCCTTTCTCCCCACAATTATGAATTCGACAAAACCACTATGCTTCTCAAGGATGACCCGAGAATCACACCAGCTGTATCTGTGGTTTCAAATATCAAATAAAACAAATGAGATTATTATTATTGTTATTTTCTATAAGTTTTACATTAGCGGGCCAAGATATTTTTACTTTTGAAAAATCTAAAAAGTATGGAGATTACCTGTTAAAATCTGGCCAATTTGAGCTTGCAAGTAAGGAGTATGAACGTTTGGTTTATCTTTCTCCAAACAACGACACACTGAAAACCAATCTATTAAAAGCCTATAGACTTTCAAATCAAACTACATTAGGAATAGAAAAACTGAATGTCCTTTATGCAGATAGGACGAAAGTGCCTTTTTCTCCAGCTTTAGAATTTTCAAAACTGCAAATGCAGAATCAGTCTTGGCAACAAGCCAAAGATTTTTGGAATAAAAATGAGAGTTTTTCTTTAGACGACAAGGTATTGTTGAATGTTACCTCTGATATTTTCAATAGTGATTTTAAATCTGCCCGAGCCAATATTTCCCAGATATTAAATCAAGAAAACGAACTTGGAATTGGATACAGATCCATTCTTGAAAAAGAAGTTCACAAAAAAAGCCCAGGATTGGCAGCCATAATGTCGGCTATAGTTCCTGGCACGGGCAAAGCTTACTCCAATAATTGGAAGGATGGAATAGTCTCTCTTTTTTTTACCGCTGGTATGGCATTCCAGTCCTACAGAAGTTTCAACAAATATGGCACCAACAACCACAGAGGATGGATATACGGTGGAATTGGACTTGGATTTTATTTGGGCAATATTTACGGATCTGTAAAATCAACCAAAGATTATAATAGAAAAAAAATAAACGCATTACAGCATGAAGCGAGTGCTCTTTTTAATACTTATTACTAATTCGTTAGCAAGTTTTGGACAGAGCCTAGAGCAGACCTTTGACTTTGCCAACCAACTTTATATACAAAAAAGCTATCAAAATGCTGTAGAAGCCTATAAAAGGGTGGTGTATTTTGATAGTACATCTTTGTATTCAAATCAGATTTACCCAAAAATTGCTGATTGCTTATTTAACCTTGAAAAATATCAAGAATCTGCTGACTATTATGATTTAGCGTATTTTAGTACAGAAGACTCATTGCTAAAAGACACCTATATTCTAAAAAAAATATCCTGTTTTCTCATTTTGCAAGAATACGACTATGCGGAAATTGAACTACTCAATCTAGGCTCTGACCTTCCTGATAGCCTTGAATATGACAAAAATTTCAGTGAAGCCATTTTAAGATTTGCCAAAGAAGAATATGATCTATCTGAGCAAATTTTCAAAAAATTGACTTCGGATACTTTAGCTATCAATGCACTTTTCGACCAAAACACTAAAGTGAGTAAAATTAGCCCTAAGAAAGCAAAAATAATGAGCATGATCATGCCAGGGCTGGGTCAACTGTATGTTGGAGACATAAAAAATGGCCTAAACTCTTTTATTTTGTCTGCAGGTTTGTTCGCTTTGGGCGTAAGATCAGCCATCATTAACAATCCGCTGGATGCGGCTATTTCAGTACTTCCGTGGTTTCAACGATATTATCAAGGTGGATTCAAAAAAGCCGAACTCATAGCCATTGCGAAAATTCAAGAAAAAAGATATAAGATTTATAATCATTTACTTGACGAAGTTGAGAAAGGTGGGAGTTTCAGGTAGGAAGGTATGTAAAAGTTTAAATGTAAAATTTTGAATTTAAAAATCTGAATTTCAACAGGCTAAAATCTTAGCTAATGTGACTAATAACTTTTTTCACTATCCAAAAACTTTTACATTCAAAATTTTAATTTTTAATTAATAAAATCTCATTCCAATTTCTAAAGACTCCACTAAAACATCTCAATACTGCACACCATTAGCTTTTAATATCCCAATAGCCTCAGGTTTGCCTTTTTTTGCTGCTTTTATATACCAATCTTTGGCTACATTTACTTGGCCTCTGTTTGCGAAATTTATACCTATATTGTAGTCATAATCTCCCGTGGAGTCATAAACAGTAGCTCTTTGCCAATACTGAACGGCCTGCTCGTGCATTCCTAAATCACTGAATGTAACCCCAATATTTCTATAAGCGGGCAAATAACTGGGCTTTTTATTAATCAAGTCTGCCAATAATTTCAACTCTGTCTGCGTGTCTCCTTTCAATTTGAAAGAGTAAGAAATATTAAGGTATGCATCCCAATTTTCAGGATCTTTGCTAATGATATCATTAAACACTTTATTGGACTCCTCAAACCGTTTTAGGTTCATTAGAGCTTGTGCATAGGTATTCAAATAATCCACCTTGTTGGGGTCTTCATTTATCGCTTTTTCAGCAAATGGAATTGCCTTTGCATATTCATTTGACCTTAGGTAGGCCAACGCTGTAAGCCAATCGGTTCTTGGAGATTTCGGAAGAAATAGCTGTGCTTTTTCTAAATAAAGAAGGGCATTTTTATAATCGCCTTCGTCGATAAACATAGAGCCAATGGTTCTACAAACATCACCGTTTTTAAAACCATTATTATCCGCTCTAGTCAGGTAAGCCTTTGCCATCGGAAACTCTTTCTGTCCCAAATGATACCAGCCAATATTGCTTAAAACCATGGCATCTTCTGGATAAAATTTTTCAGCTGGTTTGAAAAGTGTATATCCATTTTTCCAATGACCTGTTTGGAAAAAAGTCAATACAGACCAAACCAACACCAATCCAAAGGAAATAATCCTCCCGAAATCTGACTTGAGATTACCCAACCAAAACGCAATTAAAAACAAAGGACCAACAGACGATAAGTAGTAATATCTGTCTGCAACAATGGCACTACCTACAGGTAAAATTTGAATAACAGTTGATATAGAAATGGCAAAAAAAGCAATCGCCCACCACACTTTGTTATTTTTTCTACCTAACCAATACATTACCCCTAAAAAAATAAAAAGACCAAACACAGCATAATTATAAATTGCAGGAATACTCCCTCCTATCTTGGTAGGATATGGATAAAATGGCAATAAATTGATAGGAAGAATGGTTTTGAACCAGTAAAACAAAAACGAATAACATACAATCCTAAATCTTTCCGAGCCCGTAAAAGCAGCATTTATTACAGTCGAAGCATCTGCTCCTGCGTCTTTTTGAGCAGTAGTGGCTATGTAAGCAAACACCAAAGTAATGGCAAAATATGGAATTTTATCCGTAAGACTTTTTAAAGAAAACTTTTTACCCAACATCCACCAGTCTGTAACTATTAATAAAGCTGGCAACACCACCGCCATACCTTTAGAAAGACAACTCGCCAGAAATAGTACTAAAGAAACCATATACTGAATTTTACTACCTGACTTTCTGAAGTTTAAATAATAAACAAAAGAGAGAAATAAGAAGAACGTATAAAGAACATCTTTGCGTTCTGCCGCCCAAGCTACCGACTCCACGTGCATGGGGTGCACGGCGAAGAAAAATGCCAAAAGCAAAGCTATGGTTGTTTTTATTTGTAGCTTTTTAACCAAAACATATAAAAGATAACTATTGAAAATATGTAATAGCAGATTGTTGAAATGGAACAACCATGGCTTATCTCCGACAATCAAATATTCTAAGGCTAAACTGAGCATAGTGAGCGGATGGTAGTTACCCACATGAAAATCCTTCAACAACGAACCTAGGTTAAAATTTTTAACAGCCTCATTAAGAACAATATACGGGTCATCATCCCAAACAAAGCCGTTTTGCCAAACCATGCCATAAGCTACAAAAATCAAGGCAGTTAGGCTACCTAAAACTACCCACTTGTTATATTCCTTCTCAATTATTGGGCTTTCAATAGCTATTTTTTCTGTCTTATGTTTAGGGTTTTGCTTGGCCATAAGCTTTGTGATATATTATAAAGGGTTCAAAAATTGATTTTTTGTAACAAAATACTGAAATTTACGTTTTGAAGGGGTTTAAAAAATCAATCAAAAATAATTTAAAGTTTTAAACTTATCAAAATTTTATAAAAAGTGGCAACCTTCGGTAAAATAACTGTCCCATGCGAATTTTAATCATATTTCTATTTATATCCTCGATAGCCTTTGGTCAATCTGCTGTAGATGAAACCCAAGACCAGAAAATCGAAGCCAAAGAGTTAAAAGCTGAGCAATCTTTTACCGAAGGTATGAAGTTTTATTTAATTGAAGATTATTTAAAAGCCCAAGAAGAATTCAAAAAAAACATTAAAGTATTTGGAGAATCCGGAAGCTCACTTTTTATGCTTTCCAAAACCGAACTCGCCCTTAACCTCTTGGAATCCGCGTTGATATCGGCTAAAAAAGCCTCGGATTTAGAAAAAGATAATTTTTTCTATTTGCAACATCTGGGCAATATCCAATTTAAGAGTTCGCAATACAAAGACGCAGCTTTGACTACCAAAAAAGCCCTTAAAATCAAGCCAAACTATGTAGAAGGTTATTTGAACCTTGTGGATATTTATTTGATTGAAGGCAAAGAATCCGATGCCATAAAAACGCTTGAGGATATGGAAACATCAATGGGAGCAAGCGAACAAATAACTCAAGCCAAACAAGCTATTTTTCTCAAACAAAACAAAGTAGATGCGGCATTGAAAGAAGGAAAGAAGATGGTAAAGTCGGACCCACAATATGTTTTGCAACAATCAACCATATTGATTTCCAACAATAGGTTTACAGAAGCCGCTCAAATGCTAAAAAATGCCATTGATGAAAATCCCAGTTTTATGGAGGCTTATGGCTTATTATCAGAAACCTACGCCAAGCAAAACAACAAACAAGGCACCAAGGATGTCCTAAAAAGCATTTTGGCTCAATCATCCTTGCCTTATGCACTAAAAGCCAATGCCTTAGGCTCGTTTTTTAGTACTTTGAAAAGTGGAAGCCAGCCGGATGACTTAAACGATGCATTGAGTTTTTGCGATCAAATTATAGCCCAACATCCCGACGAAGCCAGAACCTATGTATATAAAGCAGACATTTTGGTGAAATCTAACCGACTATTGGAAGGTAGAGACGCCTATCTTAATGCTATTAAATACGATAAAGGAATATTTGAAGCATGGTTAGCCGTAATTGAATTAGACGTTAAACTGAGAAAATTCAATGAGTTAGTGAAACATTCAGAAAAAGCCACTGAATACTATCCAAATCACGCTTATTTTTGGTACCATTTGGGATTTGCACAATTGCAAACAAAATCATACGATGACGCACTAATTTCTTTTGAAGAAGCCCAAGTATTAAACACCAACAACAAAGAACTCAGACACCACATAAATGCCAGTATGGCTGAAATTTATCATTTGAGAGGCAAGCTTGAAAAGTCAATCGAATTATTTGAAATTGTTTTAGCTGAAAACCCAAATAACGAACAAGCATTAAATAACTATAGCCTTCTTTTGGCCATCAACAAAAAAAATATAGAGAAAGCTATGACCTTGTCCGAACGACTTGTAAAACTTCACCCAGGTCAGTCGGCCAATTTTGACACTTATGCATGGGTATTATACCAAAAAGGGGACTTGGCCAAAGCCAATGAAATTATAGATTTGGCAATTTCAAAAGATAAAGACGGAAGTGATAGTATATTTGAACACAAAGGAGATATCCTTTTTAAGCTGGGGCAAATAGACAATGCCGTAGCGGCTTGGAAAAAAGCTCTAGAATTGAACAAATCCAATAAAAAGCTTGAAAATAAAATAAAAGATAGAACCATTATAGAATAAAATGAAGATACTCCAAAAACTATTTTTTGCGGGTTTTATTATTGTTGTCGTTTCATCTTGTAGAAGCCACAAGATGAAGAAAAATAGTATTGTACTGGGAACCGTAACGGCTACAGCTGACTCCGTCATTGTAAAAAAAGACAGTGTGGTGTTGGCCGAAATACCTGTTGAGGAAAAAGTGTTTTTTGAAACCAAAGAAATTGATTTTGAAAAACTAAAAATCAAATCCAAAATAAGTATAAAAACAGCCAAAATAGACCAAAATATTCCTGCTACCATTCATGTCAAGAAAGACAGTGTTATCTGGATTTCGATAGCTATCGGTCTTGAAGCGGCAAGAGTCAGTATCAATCCTGACAGCATATTTCTATTGGATAGGCTCAACCGAAAATATTATAAAGTTAGTTTTAAAGAGCTCAGCGATAATTTTGACTTTGACTTAGATTTTAATATGATACAATCTCTTCTTGTGGGAAATTTACCCATAAAAATAGACAGCATCGATATTTATAAAAAACTTACAGAGTTTAACAGTATTTCTCAGAAACGAAACGAAGTAGAGATTGAGAACCGTTTTGATCTAGAAAAAAGTAAGTTGTTTTATATAAATGCCACAGACAAAAAAACAAATACCAAGCTCAATATCGATTACAAAAGTTTTATCAATGAAGACAATAAACTTGTCCCAACTATTATTTCTTTGTTGATTTCAGGCAAAAACGAGGCAAAAATAGAATTTGAGCATTCCAAATTTGACTTTTTAGACCGAAATATTCGTTTTCCTTTTAATATTCCGAAAGGTTATTCTCTAGAAAAAATACCTAATTTTTAAGGTTAGGTCATACTATGAAAAAATACGTTATTTTATTTTTTGTATTTCTATTGTCGTTATCCAGTTTTGCTCAAAAACCAAAAAGTAGAGCAGCTCTTGAATCTGATAAAAAAAAGAACCTTCAAAAGATTGCTCAGGTAAAAAAAATACTGAACGAGACACAAAAAGAAAAGCAAAATACGCTTGGTCATATAAAAGCCATCAATCAACAAATAGAAAATCAACAAAACAAAATTGATTTAGCTCTAGAAGATATCGAACTCATAAAAGTAGAAATGGTGGAAATCCAAAAAGCCCAAAGCGACCTTTTTAAACAGCTAAATGCCTTACAGACTGAATATTCTGCAACTATTTATCGAGAATCAAAAAACAGCAACAAACTCACCAAAATGGGATTTTTGTTTTCGTCTGGTTCTTTAAGCGAGCTTTTTTTGAGATACAAATATTTGGAACAATATACTGAAAACAGGAAACATCAACTTTTACAAATCAAAAAAATAGGCGAAATGCTCAAGCAACGCCAAAGAACGCTTCTTCAGAAAAAAATCACGCAGCAAAATCTGATCAACATAGTAAAAATTGAAGCCAAGAGTCTGGAGGCATTGCGAGAAAAACAAGATTTGATAGTAAAAGACCTCAATAATAAAGAAAAAGATCTTAAAGGAGAATTGGAGAAATCAAAAGCAGCACTTGCAAGCTTGAATTCGGTAATTTCGAATGCAATTGAGAAAGAACAAAAAGCTAGAAAAGTACCAGCCTCACGAAAAGAAAAACAAATAGAAATAGAAGAAAGAGAAAAGAAAATATTGGGAGATAGAGAAAGTAAGAAAGCTGTTGTAAAAGAGGCTGAAACTGGCAGTAAGCCCAATAGAATCTCCAGCAAAAATTTTGGAGCGAGCAAAGCAAGACTTCCCTGGCCAGTAGATGGTTTTGTATCAGATAAGTTTGGGGTCAAAAATCATCCTGTACTTAAAGGTTTGAAAATTGATAACAATGGCATTGACATTCAGTCATCTCCCAATGCAGCAGTGAGAGCCGTATTTGAGGGAGTTGTATTGGACATTTCACAAATTCCTGGCCTAAACAATGTAGTAGCGATTCAACATGGAGATTATTATACGGTTTATGCCAACCTTGATAATGTAAATGTGAGCATCAATCAGCAAGTAAGCCTTCAGCAACAAATTGGTACCGTAGCCTACAAAGACGGTAGTCCGGAAATAAACTTCCAGATTTGGCATAATTTCAGTAAACTCAATCCCGAACCTTGGTTAGGGTCTAAATAATATTAAAATGTCAGTACATTCAGAGATCAAAAGGGTAACCACCAACACCTTAAAAGAATTAAAAAACAAAAAGGAAAAAATTGTTTGTTTGACTGCATATGATTTTTCCATGGCCACATTGGTTGACGCAGCTGGAATTGAAGTGATACTGGTTGGCGATTCCGCATCAAATGTCATGGCTGGTCACCAAACTACCCTACCAATTACGCTGGATCAAATGATTTATCATGCCCAAGGAGTCATAAGAGCCGTAAAAAGAGCATTGGTTGTAGTCGATTTGCCATTTGGTAGCTATCAAGGCAATTCAGAAGAAGCACTCCGTTCTGCTATAAAAATCATGAAAGAGTCTGGTGCCCATGCTGTAAAAATGGAAGGCGGAAAAGAAATAGAAGAGTCTATAGCGAGAGTTTTGAGTGCAGGAATTCCAGTAATGGGACACCTAGGTCTAACTCCACAATCTATATATAAATTTGGGACTTACACCGTAAGAGCCAAAGAAGACGAAGAGGCTCAGCAACTGCGAGATAACGTAAAATTATTACAAGACTTGGGATGTTTTGGTGTAGTATTAGAAAAAATACCCGCTAAACTGGCCACAGAAGTCAGCCAAACACTTGAAATTCCGACAATAGGAATCGGTGCAGGAAACGGTTGCGACGGACAAATATTGGTAATCCATGATATGTTGGGCATCAACCAAGACTTTTCCCCAAGGTTTTTGAGAAGGTATGCCGACCTAGCCACCATGATGAATACTGCTTTTACAAACTACATTAGCGATGTAAAGTCTGGAGACTTTCCTAACAAAAAGGAGTCTTATTGATATGTACCTAAGATCCATACCTGTATTAAGATATTTTATACTATTAGTAGTAGGTATTTATCTCTACCAATGGTATCAACCACAGCTTGGCCAAATCTATATTTTTATAAGTACTGCATTTTTATTAGGTATTCTTTCTACAAAAATTAATAAACTGCGTTTTCTAAAACACACCATTCCGCTTCTTTTTCTAGGCTTAGGCTTGGCCAGTTCGTATCTTTTTGATCAGAAAAATCAAGGGAATCATATCACCAAGGTTGGTAAGTTCGACCAATACATGGCTATGATTGACTCATATACCGAATCTAAGCCCAAGACTTACAAAGTGACAGCAAAGATATTTGCTGTAAAAAAAGGCAGTAAATGGCAAAATGTAGTTGGTGAGACCATGCTTTACTTCAACAAAGAGGCCAATACTGTTCCAAAATATGGTGAAGTATATATATTGAAAAATACGATTAGAGAAATAGAAGCCCCTAAAAACCCATTTGAGTTTGATTATAAAAGCTATCAAGCACGAAAAAACATATTCACGCATCAGTTTTTGAGGGAAGGCGATTTTAAACTGGCCGGCGAAATGAAAGGTTGGTCTTTGTTGAAGTTTGCCAATTCTTTAAATGTTTATACCCATACAGTTTTTAAAGAAATTTTAGATACTCCAAAACAAATGGGCGTAGCGGAAGCTATGATTGGCGGCATGAAGGCTGAGCTAGATTTTGAAACCAAACAGTGGTATTCTGCCACCGGTGCCATACATGTTTTGGCGGTTTCAGGCATGCATGTGGTCATATTATTTGTAGTACTGAATAAACTATTAGGGCTATTTTTAGACAAGAAAAAACCTTTCTTTTTGGCTGCTATCTTGATATTACTCTGGTCGTATGCCATATTTACAGGACTAAGTCCTAGTGTTTGCAGGTCTACTTTGATGTTTTCTATGATACAATTGGGGACATTTTTCCGACGTGACGATAATCCCGTCAATACACTATTATTGTCTGCTATAATTCTACTCATCATTGTACCCAATTGGCTCTATGATGTTGGTTTTCAGCTATCTTATTTGGCGGTTTTTGGCATAATGGTAATTTATCCGAGCCTAAAAAGACTATTTTATTTTAAATGGAAGCCTATTCGTTGGATTTGGGAAATTTCAGCAGTATCTATCGCCGCCCAGATTTTCACTTTGCCGCTTACACTTTACTATTTCCATCAATTTCCAAACTATTTTCTACTGGCCAATCCCGTAGTTTCATTGGTGTCTTCTTTCATGCTTCCGATTGGCTTATTGGTATTGTTTATTGCCAAAATACCTTATTTAGGAGCGGCTTTAGGATTCATTTTCAAATGGTTAATTGATATTCTCAATTACTCAGTTTATTTGATTGCAGAACTTCCAAACGCACTAAGTACAGGGCTTTCAATATCCATCACGACTGTAATATTTTTGTTTTTGACCATTGCTTCTATACTTGTATTCTTCAAAAAAAAAGAGGTCATTTATATAAAATTGATTGCAATTACCTGCCTTTTTCTAACTATTAGTGGAGCAAATCAGCTATTCAAACAAAACAAACAAAAAGAAATCACCTTCCATTTTATTCCAAACGGCTGGGGAATTTCAGTCATTGAGGGTCGTTCGGCTACTTTTATTTCTACAGATTCGCTTTGCAATGAGCCACTTATTTATCAATTCCACCTAAAAAACTATTATGACGCCAAAGGCATAAAGAATTATAAAACACAAAAAATCGCTGATCAAGGAAACTTCATCATAAATAATGATTTGGGAAATATCCAATGGATGAAGACACCAAATGGAAAAATTATTGAAAAAAATAGCCCGTATTTAGTCTGCTCAGAAAATGCCATAAAAGACCTCACAAATTTATCAGAATTTGATGGCACGATTATACTGGATGGCTCTAATAAAAAATGGGTTGTAGAAAAAATCAAAGCGGAGGCTGAACAAAAAAAGAAAAAATTGGTAGTTTTGTATGATACCGGATCGAAAACATTAACCTTTTAATCATGAAAAAAGCACTAAATATAATCTTTATTGTCATCGGTGTGTTGGTTCTAGCCCTATACGGTGTGCGTACCTATACGAAGAGCCACAGCCCATTTGAGAAACTCACTGCCAAAGGCAAAAGAGACTTAAAAGTAGAACTTGGCTACTGCAGACCATTAATGAAAGAAAGAAAAATATTTGGCGAACTTATACCCTACAATACCGTATGGAGAACTGGGGCCAATGAAGCCACCACGATTAGTTTTTCCAGAACTTGTACTTTTGGCAAACGAAAAGTAAAAGACGGCAAATATAGCCTATGGACTATCCCTGGTGAAAAATATTGGACAATAATACTGAATACAGAAACAGGACAGTGGGGAACCAATTATGACGAAACTAAAGACTATTTGAGGTTTAAAGTAGAAGCCGGTAAAACCCAAAAGGCTATTGAACAACTGACCATCAAACTCAATGAAATAGCAGAGGGAGGCATAGATTTAACACTAAATTGGGAAAACACTGTGTTGAATATCCCAATAAGATAATTAGTTTAATCCAAAAAAATTAAATTAAGCTATTCAGTACACTATCTTAGCTGCCTCTCTAGTTTTGTCCAACAAATGAATAAGTTTATTACTATCAGCCAAAGACCAATTAGAGCTTTCTAATAGGCCATTTCTGAGGCAGTCATTAACCTCTTCGATTTCATAATTATAACCAAAAGTATCTCTTGGAAACTCCAAAGTCTCCACTTCCACTCCTTCCAAAGTGTATAAAGTCAAACGAGTGGCCTCATGAAATCTACCATGCATTTTAATGGAGCCATTTTCTCCATAAATCCGGGCATCACAGTCCGTGTGAGCCACAACCGTACAATTTAACACTGCTGTACTTTGGTTGTCATATTGGTAAATAAAAGAGGTGGTTTCGTCTGTTCCTGTTTTAGAAAAAATGCTTGCTGCCAAAATCTTAGATGGGTAACCCAATAATAACAAAGACAAGAAAGCTGGATAAATTCCGATATCTAAAAATGCCCCACCGCCCAAGCTAGGATTGAAAAGGCGAGATTTTTCGTCGAAAGCAGCTTTAAATCCAAAATCAGCATGTATTGTTTTAATATTACCTATTTTACCTTCAGCTATCCACGATTGTACCTTCAAAGTACTAGGCAAGAAACGTGTCCACATGGCTTCCATCAAAAACACTTGATTTTTCCTTGCTAGAGCTACCATCTCGTTTACCTCTATCTCATCCATAGCAAATGGTTTTTCACACAAAACCCCAACACCTTTGTTTAAACACAACAAAGAGTGCTCCTTGTGATAGGTATGTGGCGTTGCTACATAAACTACATCTATATCCACTGTAAATAAGGCTTCATAACTACCGAAGGCATGCCTAACATGATGATTTAATGCAAATTGCTGAGCTCTTTCCAATGAAGTACTGGCCACCGCTACCAGCTCGATACCAGTTGTTTTATTTAAATCTGAAGCAAACTTTGCGGCAATTTTACCTGCACCCAAAATTCCCCACTTTATGGTTTTAATCATTTATATAAAGTCAAATATTTTTGCAATTTAGCCCTAAAACCATTAGTTAACAATAATTTTCTTGGTCTGCTTAGCTACACTATTAGAAACCACCACATGATAAATGCCAATGGAAGGATTATTTGCTAAAATTATTTTGTAAGAAGAATCACCAATTTTAATTAACTCAAAAGGCACGCTAATACCTTTTGCATCCACCAGTTGAATGGTTGGGTTTTCTAAAAAGGTATCAATTAGTACAAAATCTGTAGCAGGGTTTGGATAAACCCTGAATTGATCTATGGGCAAATTTAAAATCGAAAGGGGTAAAAAGTTAAAGCTTACAGTTGGGCCAACGTAAGATTTATTTGCTAAATCCGTATATCTCAATCTATAATAATTGTTGCCAAAAATTGGATTTTTGTCTATAAATCTATAAGAAACTATTCCAGTGGAAACCCCAACTGCAGCCTGCTCATCTTTCTGAAAAAACGCTTTATTATCATCGCTTTTTTCTATGAAAATAAACTGAGAGTTTTGTTCAAATGTTGTAGTCCAAACCAATTCTATCTCTTGCCTTTCATTTAAAAAAGCCTGAAACTTTCCAAAAATAATTGGAGGAGGCAAACTCAAATTAAGAGCCCAAAAATCACTTTGGCCTCTATTAACACTTGCATCGCCATCTGCCGAGCGACTACTTGCAGCCAAGAATAAGCCGTTTTTTGAAGAATAAATAACTTGTCGAGCCAAATCGATATCAGCTCCACCAAACAATTTATGAAAAATAGGCACAAAGGTCTCTTCTTTCAAAGCCATCAACCAAACATCTGTCAAGGTGCCTTTGGGCTTGGTAGTGCCTATTGTGGACTGGCTTGTGCCAGATGCATACAATACGCCATCAGTGCCACGTATCAAACTATAAAAACCATCGTTTTCGATGCCGCCAAAGTGATTTTTATTCTGCAAAATCCCGTTTTTATCGATTCTCAAAATAATACCATCTTTCTCCCCCAATGAATTCCCAATTTGACCATTTATTGAGCTTGACTCTCCCGCAATATAAAACCCAGTTTTAGAACTATTTTCTAGTGCCGAAAACGCCACATCGTAATTATTTCCACCAAATCCTTTTTCCCAAAGTTGCCTTCCAGTGCCATCAATTTTGATCACTAACATATCAAGAAAACCTTGGCCTGCCCCTGTGATATCCCTCTCTAACGAAAGTGTCCCTCCCACCATCAAATATCCTCCGTCAGAAGTTTGGATTATATCGTTCATGTAATCTTCTAAGCCACCACCGAATGTTTTCTCCCAGAGTGTATCTCCAAACGTAGAGAGCTTTGCAACATAAAAATCGTATCCAGAAAATGGATTTACACCGATGGATCTAGTTGCACCGACTATAAACTGGCCGTCAGCTAGAATTTTTATGGTGGGTTTACTAAAACTATTTACTTGTTGAAATGAAACCCCAGAGTTGCTATTTCCTCCAGCAAAAAGTCGTTTGGAAACAAAATCTCCATTCTCTTTAAGCCTAATAAGTATCAAGCCGCCATTTACCCCATTAAATATGGCGTCACCGTCAGTAGACTGAGAAGTGCCTAATATTAAATATTCATTATTTAAAGTTTTGACAATCGAAGTTGCCACGTCGTCCTTTGAACCACCAAAAGTCTTTGCCCAAACGATAGCCCCAGTATTTGAAACTTTTGAAATCCAAAAATCATTTCCTCCTGTGCCATCAAATCCTTTGGAGTCTTTTACATCAAAGCTATTTTTTGAATTGGTAGAACCCACCAGAATAAACCCACCGTCAGATGTTTCTACTCCCGCATATGCCACTTCATTTCTTTCTCCCCCATAAGATTTTTGCCAATTTACCACGTATTCTTGTGCAAAAACGCATTCTTGGGTTATTAAAATTAGTATTAATATGGATAAGTATTTAAGCATTTATAAATAAGTATTTTTATAGGAATGTAAAAATCTGAAGTTACGAGAATACAGACTTTACCCTAAAAATTACTCAAAATTCATGCCTATATATGTTGTGCGAATACATATTAATGTCAATAACCTAATAATCAGCTTATGTGAACGGTTTCACCAATCGATTCTTCAAAAAAGTGATGCAGTTGAAAAGTCTGCTCCACACCCATTTTCTGTCCAGTTTGTGCCACAAAATACAGAATCACTAAACCTCCAAGCAAAAAAGGTAACAGCCAAAGTATCTGACTGTCAATATGCAGTGAATATTTTACCAAGCCAATAATAGTAATGAAAAATGTAGCCAGCCCCAAAATAGCATAACCAAACAAAAAAACTGCCCAAACTGTGGGATGCGGTCCGTACATTCCTCGCAAAACAGTTCCATTTTCTGTTTCTTCAAAAGACACATTTAGCTGTGGCGACCAAAAATGCTGATATTCAGGCAAGATTCTAAAAAGTCCGTGGGTAAGAAACACTTTGCCATCAATATGGTCGTGCTGCGTCGCTAATCTTTTATTGATTTTTTCTACTAATTCCTTCGGCTTATCGGGATATTCTTTCCTGAACTTAGGCCTTACTCTAAAACTCGTCATATCGGGGTTATTTAGGTTGAGTGATAAAACTAAATAATAACCAAACCAATATTTATGACATTAAGCAGAAAACGCAATTTCTATGAAGATTTCTATTTTACAGAAACATTTACCCACAAAAAAACCTCCCGAATAATCGAGAGGTTCTCTTTTGGTCTGTAGAATAGACGATTACAATCTGAAGTGCGAGAATGCTTTGTTAGCATCTGCCATTCTGTGCGTATCATCTTTCTTTTTCACAGATGCACCTTCACCTTTCGAAGCAGCGATAATCTCGCCAGCTAAACGCTCAGTGATGGTTTTCTCACCACGCTTACGAGCGTAGTTGATCATCCATTTCATACCTAATGACTGTTTACGATCGGCTCTTACTTCAGTAGGAACTTGGAAAGTAGCACCACCCACTCTACGGCTCTTAACCTCTACAGCTGGCATAACGTTGTTCAATGCTTTTTTCCAGATTTCTAATCCGTTTTCGCTCGTACGTTTCTCAACAATCTCTAATGCACCATAAAAAATACCGTAAGCCAGTGATTTTTTACCGTCGTACATCATGTTGTTTACAAACTTTGTTACGGTTACATCTCTGAATTTTGGATCAGGTAACACGTAACGCTTTTTTGGTTTTGCTTTTCTCATTTCTTAAATTTTTAAGAAGGTTTCGTTTAATGATTTAAACTAATTCACATTCGGTAATACCAAACATTACTTCCCCTATATGTGCTCTCAGTGAGAGACTATAAAGATTTTCTTGTTATTTTTTCTTACCTTTTGTTGGTGCTGCCGCTACCTGACCTGGCTTAGGACGTTTAGCACCATACTTAGAGCGACTCTGCTTACGGTTGTTTACACCGGCTGTATCCAATGCCCCACGAACGATGTGATAACGTACACCTGGTAAGTCTTTCACACGACCACCTCTAATCAATACGATAGAGTGCTCTTGCAAATTGTGACCTTCACCTGGAATGTAGGCGTTCACTTCTTTCTGGTTCGTTAAACGTACACGAGCTACTTTACGAAGAGCCGAGTTTGGCTTCTTTGGTGTAGTAGTATAAACTCTTGTGCACACCCCACGACGCTGAGGGCAAGAATCCAATGCCGGAGATTTCGACTTGTACATTAATGTCTCTCTTCCTTTTCTTACTAACTGCTGTATAGTAGGCATTGTAAACTGTTAAAAATTAATTAATTAAATACTATCTCCCCAAAATTGGGACTGCAAAGGTAAGATTATTTTTCTGTAAATAAAATTTTGTACAATAAATTATACCTAAAGACTCTATATTTTATAAAAAACCAAACGTGAATGACCCTTTCAAAAAAAAATATTCGAAATAGTTTGAAATATCAAAATTTCTATCGTAATATTGCGATAAGAAAATAAATATATGGGATTAACCAAGTCAGAAGAGTTTACAGTCAAAGATAATAAGCTAGCAAAATACGCAAAGGCCTTGTCGCATCCTGCACGTATAGCTATACTACGGATATTGATAAAGAGGCAGTCGTGTATTTGTGGAGATATTGTAGAGGAACTTCCTCTTTCACAAAGTACAGTCTCACAGCATCTCAAAGAACTGAAAGAAGCAGGCTTAATAAAAGGTGAAATTGAAGGAGCTAAAGTGTGTTATTGTATAGATGAAACCGAGCTAAATCAAGCTAAAAGCTATATAGACGAGCTATTTAGTAGTTATTATGTAAACAAAACCAGTTGTTGTTGATATTTTTTTGCGAAAAGCAATCGCATTATTACGATAATAAAAAACTAAAATTAAAACAAAAATGCAAACAGAAGAACAATTAAAAGAGATTGTAAAGCAAAAATACAGTGAGATAGCTTTGCAAGACAAAGAAACCAACATGTCGTCATGCTGCGGCTCAGGCGGTTGCTCTACAGAGGTTTACAATATCATGAGCGACGATTACTCCCAACTAGAAGGCTACAACCCTGACGCTGATTTGGGCTTGGGATGCGGACTACCGACGCAATTTACCAAAATAAAGAAAGGCGATGTTGTAATAGACTTAGGAAGCGGAGCGGGAAACGATTGCTTCATAGCAAGAGCAGAAACTGGCGAATCTGGCAAAGTAATTGGGATAGATTTCACACCTGCCATGGTAGACAAAGCCAGAACCAATGCCGAAATCAGAGGTTTTAACAACGTGGAGTTCAGACAAGGCGATATAGAAAACATGCCAGTTACGGCCAATGTTGCTGATGTGATTGTGAGCAATTGCGTCCTAAATTTAGTACCGAACAAAAAGGCGGTCTTGAAAGACATCATGAGAGTCTTGAAACCGGGTGGGCATTTTAGTATTTCCGACATAGTTTTGGTGGGTGATTTACCAGAAACATTACAAAATGCCGCAGAAATGTACGCTGGATGTGTCTCTGGGGCGATTCAAAAAGACGAATACCTAGGAATGATTCAGGAAACTGGGTTTATGAATATAACGCTACAAAAAGAAAAAGCGATAATTATACCTGACGATATCCTGAGCCAATACCTTGATGCTCAACAGTTAGAAGATTTCAAAAACTCTAAAATGGGCATTTTCAGTGTTACCGTTTATGCCGAAAAACCAGCTGAAAAAGCCGCTTGTTGTGGACCAGATTGTTGTAGTTGAGATTCCAGATGGTTTAAGAAACACCGGTTTCATGGATGCTCGCACGGATTTTCTTGGATAGTTTTTATAAATAAAAAGAGCGATTTGATATTTCAAATCGCTCTTTTAATATCTATGTCAAAACATTAACAAATTAGTAATTAACAAATTATCACATTAAACCCTCATTTCCTAAACTGATCAATAATCCTCTGCAAAGCTTTCAAAGTGTCCAGATTACTAAAGAAATCGTACAACTGCACGTGTTTGTCGTAATCTAAGACTAAGGCCTCTTGCAGATATTTATAGGCTTCGTTGAAGCTGCTGTTATAGAGCAAGTAAGTGCAAGCCCTGTAATAAAGGTCTGCATCGTCGGGTATCTCTTCAATGCCTTCATAAACTATCTCAAAAGCACGGTGGTAATTTTCTTGCTCAAAGTGCAAAAGAGACCAATTTAGCCAAATATCTGCATTGATTGGATCCAAATCCGCAGCTTTATCATAAGCTTCTTCTGAGGATATCACATTGCCGAGCTTAGACTCATTATCAGCCAATAACAACCAAAAATCACTATTGATATCATTGAGCTTTATGGCTTTTTTTACAAAATGTATCGACTCTAGGTATTTCTCTTGTTCATAAAGCACCGAGGCCATACCAAACCAGGCATCGTCCCAGAACTCATCCATGTCTGCTGCCTTCTTATAGTTTTTGTAAGCTTCGGTATATTCCTCCAGTTTTTCGTGAGATGCCGCCAAGTGTGTTAAAACTTCGGCTGAGGGCTCTTCAAAACGCAAAGTATTGATAAAGGACTCTTTCGCATCAGAAAAACTTTCGAGATTCATCTGACTTAGCCCAAGGTTGTACCAACCAGAGGCGAAATCCCCTTCTATTGCCACAGCATATTCAAAAGCGTCTTTGGCTTTTTCGTATAGATTCAGCTGATTATAGCACTGACCAAGGGCAAACCAAGCCAGTTGGTTATATGGATCTTCGTCGATGAGCTGATTAAACAAGTCTATACCTCCCAACAGATTAGACTGCACATCGAAACAATACACCAATTCATTGTAGACCAGTTCGTTCTTTGACTTGCATCCTATCGCATTCTGAAATGATTCTATAGCCTCTGGAATATGACCCAAACTTACCAATGCCATTCCCATTTGAAAGTACACATTTTCTTTTTCCTCGGCGAGTGGCAATATCTGTCTAAACAAATCTAGGGCCTCTGCATTGTCGCCAGAACACATCAATATAACGCCCCTGAAATACTCAATTTCGGTATCGGAGGGGTGAAAAATACTGGCATTGTCCAACAAATCTGTGGCTTCTTCGAGTTCAAATTTATTGATTAATATCTGAGTTTTGTTTAAAATCAAATCCAAAGAATGCGGATAATGCTTCAAACCAAAATTGCAAGCTTTCATGGCAAAATCAAATTTGCCCCTCACCATGTAATATTCTGAAAGTGACTCAAATACTTCTTCGCTAAAGTAGGGAGTTTCTTTTCTCTGAAGCATGGACTCAAACCTCTTTGCTGCATCGGCTATGGTAGCCTCATTAAACTCATCAAAATGATCACTGTAGTCTTGATTCATGCAGTAATTAGGTTTATAAGATTCATTTCTCTATTAAAGATACAAAACTGATTAGATTTTTCAAATTATACGAATACGGAATTTTGTTTTCTGAAGAAATTAAGATTTTGAGACCAAATAGTCACACACCCTTTTCAGTGTGGTGGCCAATGGCCTAAACTCAAATTCTAAGGCTTTTTTAAGCTTGTTGCTGTTATAAAAAACCTGCAACCTTGAGGTTTTGGCTGTTTCTTTGGTAATCAACGGAGCATTGCCAGTAATCCAAGATTTTAAAGCTTCAAATCTCCACAGATAATCCATCATCCACGGTTTTACCTCAAAACTCGGACTTTTCTTTCCGAAACTATTGGCTATTTTTTCAAAAAACTCTTTGTAGCTTATCAAACCCGAAGAAACACAAAAACGTTCGTTCTCAATTTCAGAAAGCAGCAATGTTTTGATTATGATTGACAAATCCTGTACGTCCACATAATTGATAAAGCCTTTTGTGTAGAATGGTTTTTCATTAAAAACATATCTAAAAAGCTGCGTGCTACTTTTTGACCAATCCCCTTCACCTAAAACAATGGAAGGATTTACTATTACCGTAGAAAGACCTTCGGCTTGACCACGCCAAACCTCACACTCGGCCATATATTTTGTAATGGCGTAATGCGAGTTTGTGTCTGAACTCTCCCACTTTTGCTTTTCGTCAATCGTGATTTTTTCTCCCGAACTGATCAATGTTTGGGCGGGTCTTCCAAAAGCTGCCACCGAACTTATAAAACAGAGTTTTTTAATATTTGAAGCCAAACATGCATTGACCACATTGGCGGTTCCCTCAATATTTATTTTATACATATTAGCCCTTTCCTTAGGAGAAAAAGACACAATTGCTGCAGCATGAACCACATAATCCACGCCTTGCAAGGCTTCATCCAAAGAAATTATGTCAAGAATATCTCCTTCAACAATTTCTATTTGATCTGAAACTGCCCTGACCGCACTTTTTGAAGACTCACTTCTAATGAGAGCCTTCACAGTAAATCCAAGCGACAAAAACTCTTTTGCCACTGCAGAGCCCACCAACCCAGTAGCACCGGTAATCAATACGACCATTTAGAGTTTTTTTTACAAAAGTACTTCAAAATGTTTCTGGTTTTTAATGATAAATACTAATGGCGACTATATTTTTGCAAAAAAAATAAAAAATCGAATGAACAAACTGCTTATTTACATCCTGTTGTTTTTAGGAGGTTTGGGTTTAGGATACTTTTGGGGGCAAAATTCTCATAATGAAACATTTGACAAAAATGAAACCCAAAGTACGATAACAAAAAATACCCCTCAGGATAATTTTCAAAAAAGTAGAGAAGTACCAGCCGAAGAAAAAAAGGCTTCTGAAAATGACTATACGGATGATAACACCGGAGTCCCGAATAAAGTATGGAAAGTTTTGAGTCAAATTGAAGAAACAGGTGAAGCTCCTGATGGCTATGTAGGAGGAAGGAAATTCAAAAACTTAGAGGGTCTATTGCCGAAGTCAGATAAAGATAACAAGAAAATAAATTATAGAGAATGGGATGTAAATCCCAAAGTAGATGGCAAAAACAGAGGAAAGGAAAGACTGGTAACAGGAGATGACAAAAGTGCCTATTTCACAAATGACCATTATGAATCTTTCAAAAAAATAAAATGAAAAACTTAGATATAATTGATAAAAACCAGATTTCAAGTGAGTTTTCAATCATTGAAATTGACGCTAGTGAAGTAACTTCACTGAGAGAATTTTATGAAGTTCTCGCCAAAGCCATGCATTTTCCTGACTATTTTGGTTTCAACCTAGACTCTTTAGACGAACTACTTAATGACCTGACTTGGATAGAGGATGAAAAATTGGCTATCTATTTCAATAATTCAGAGAAATTTCTTGAAAAAGAAAGAAACGAAACCAAAATTTTGACCCTTCTGGACCTATTAGATGCTACTTGCGAAGATTGGAAATGGCATGAAATGGACGAAGAAGACGAGGATTATACCTCAAAAGAGTTATTCTTTGGATTTGATAAAAGCCAAAGAATGGAGCACCTATTGAACAAACTTCTGTAAAAAGCAGTTAATAAACCAGATTGTCTTTCATAAAACACGAACGAATGAAAACCTACTTTTTACAAGTAAAAGAAGTCATACAAGAAACAGCAGATACGGTAACGCTCTCTTTTTGGCACCCCATAAGCGAGCAAATAAAATATAAAGCAGGTCAATTTATAACCATTTCTATACCCACATCCGACGGAAAGAAAGTAAAACGCAGCTACTCCATGTCAAGTTCACCTGCAACTGATACTGCCGTTGCTGTCACTGTGAAAAGAGTACCTAATGGCATAGTGTCGAATTACCTCAACGACAATGTACACACCGGAGATTTCTTAGAAGTAATCGAGCCCATGGGCAGCTTTTCCTTTGAACCTTCTGAAAATGCAAACAGAAATATTTTCCTTTTTGGTGCCGGAAGCGGAATTACTCCACTCATTTCAATAGCTAAAACCGTTTTGAAAACAGAGCCGAACACCAAAGTACATTTACTTTATGGCAACCGCTCAGAAGAAAGCATAATTTTTAAAAAAGAGTTAGATATACTAGAAAGTCAATATAAAGACCGCTTTTCTGTTCAATATATTCTTAGCCAACCAGGTAGCACCTGGGTAGGTGCAAAAGGACGTATCAATCAGGCAAATACCACCATTTGGCTAAAAGACGCTTGTGTTGATTTCAAAAAAGACAATTTCTTTATGTGTGGTCCAGAAGAAATGATGGATGACTTAAAAAGAATATTTGAGCTTTATGACGTAGCCAAAAGCCAAGTACATTATGAGCGTTTCAATGCTCCTATGCAAGAGGAAGACACAGTGAACACAGATGAACTTAAGAGACAAACGGTAAAGGTTATATATGATGGAGATACGCATGAGTTTGTAGTAGAACCACACCAAACGATTCTCGAAGCGGCACTTGAACAGGACATCGACTTGCCTTATTCTTGCCAAGCGGGTATGTGTACAGCATGTCTTGGTAAATGCACCGATGGAAAAGTAAAAATGGACGAAGAAGAAGGCCTTACCGAAAAAGAAATTGCCCAAGGTTACATACTTACCTGCGTTTCGCACCCGATGAGTGAAGGTGTGGTGGTTGAGATAGATTAATCTTTCAATTCGAAAAAAATCTTCTAATTTTGGGAATTCAACCGCCCAAATATGAAAGTTTTAGCAGTTTCAATTTTATTGATTTGCATGTTTGGTTTTTCAGAAAAGAAAAATCAAAGACCCAATATAATTCTTATCTTAGCTGACGACCTAGGTTATGGAGAACTTGGTGTTTATGGGCAAAAAATCATTGAAACTCCTAATATTGATGCCCTAGCTAAGGATGGTATGAAGTTCACCCAACATTATGCAGGTGCTCCTGTCTGTGCTCCATCAAGGTGTGTGTTGCTAACAGGCCAACATTTAGGACACGCCAACATCAGAGGAAACGACGAATGGAATGAGCGTGGAGATGTGTGGTCACTAAAAGCAATGGAAGAAAATCCTAGCCTAGAGGGACAAAGACCTATGCCGGATAGTATTATAACGGTGGCTAAAATTCTTAAAAATGCTGGTTACAAAACCTCTCTCTTCGGTAAATGGGGACTAGGTGCACCGTTCAGCGAAAGTACCCCTAACAAACAAGGCTTCGATTATTTCTTTGGTTATAATTGTCAAAGGCAGGCTCACACACTCTACCCTACCCATCTATGGCAAAATGAGGAGATATATGCTTTAAAAAACAAATTCTTGGATCTTCATCAAAGTTTAGATAAGTCACTTGACCCCTATGATCCAAAGAGTTATACATCCTTTGAGCTCACCGACTACGCTCCAGAAGTCATGCACAAAAAAGCATTAACATATCTCGAAAACCAAAAAAAAGATAATCCTTTTTTTATGTTCTATGCTTCACCTTTACCTCATGTACCCTTACAAGCCCCGTCAAAATGGGTAAAATATTATCAACAGAAAATTGGTCGAGAAGAACCATATCTTGGCGGAAAAAGTAATATTTACTACCCCAATCATACACCGATGGCCACTTATGCGGCAATGATATCTTATCTTGACGAACAAGTTGGAGACATAGTAAAAGCTTTAAAACAAAAAGGCTTGTACGAAAACACGCTCATCATTTTTTCCAGCGACAATGGGCCTTCTTATGCCGGTGGAGCTAAGCCTGAGTTTTTTAATTCAGGTGGACCATTTCAAGGACAATATGGCAGAGGTAAAGGATTTGTATATGAAGGTGGCATAAGAGTACCTATGATAGTATCTTGGCCAAAAACTATCAAAAAAGGATCTGAAAGTAACCATATCAGTTCGTTCTATGACTTTATGAGCACCGTTGGCGATTTACTAAATATTGAAACACCCGAAAATGACGGCATTAGTTATCTCCCTACTTTAACACTGAAAACACAAAAGAAGCATGATTACCTTTATTGGGAGTTTCCCGAAACTGGTGGCCAGCAAGCTGTAAGAATGGGTAACTGGAAGGCTGTACGAACAAATTTGCACAAAGGAATTGTTAAAACTCAACTTTTCAATTTAACAAAAGATATCAGGGAGGAAAATGACATTTCCGATTCTTTTCCTGAAATTGTAAAAAAGGCAGAAGCAATCTTCAAAGATAATCACGTACAAGCTGACAATAAACGATTTAGAATTAAGAGTTTGGGTGATGAAATATAGATTCCTACAATCTACTATCAGCATAAATTCGACTAAAAACCCATAAAAATTAATTTTACAAAGCCAAAAGAAGAATTTGTTCCTTCATTGGTGCAGCTTAACTAATTTTGAAAAACCTACTTGATCAAACTTGTAAAATATTACATTTTCCCTCAAAATAGAGCCCGAAAACTATACAAATTGATTTATAAAGGATAGAAATGAATAATTTTGTGAAATAAAACATATACACATAATTGTATTTTTCAAACCAAAAATAAATGAAGTGTATACTTAACAAACATCAAAAACTGTTTATTTAAAAAAATAACTAAAGAATAATTTCTCCTATGCTGTTTCAAAAAACTTATACTGGATTAAAGGTCTTATTTTTATCGCTTTTCTTTTTTTCTTGTAGTGTAGAAGATATTGATCCTGTTGATGCAGATTTAGACAATTCGACAGGAACTAATCCTATAAACCCAGTCCAGCCCAATACGAGTGGTTCTTTAGTCTATGCTCCAACTGCTTTAGGAAAAGTCAGCAGCTCACCACAAACTTTCGGCATTAGGAACGACAAAAAGCTGACTGATTATGAAGCGATTGCTACCAATGTTGCTCCCTTTAATACTGATGAATTTCCAGACTTTCGATCAGTGGTGTGTATTCAAATAGAAGACGGCAAAGACGTAATTGTAGGTTCTGGTGTAATCATAAGTTCGCAGTGGGTTCTTACGGCTGCACATAATTTTTTATTGCCTGAAGAAACCAAAAACCTACCCAGACTATCAGATGTTTCTATACTTATTGGAAATGACCCTAACAGACCCTCAAAATCCTTAAAAGTTTCGCAAATCATTGTGCATCCGCATTGGACCAGCTCCGACGGTGGTTTTGAAAAGGGTACAGATTTGGCATTGTTAAAACTGGCCACACCAATTTCAGACATAACTCCAGCAGAGGTCAATTTCGACCTAAATGGCGAAAAAGACAAAGCCTACATTTGGACATGTGGTTTTGGAGATTATTCGCAACAAGCGGGTCAAAACAAAGACGATTACTCTAAAAAACACGCCATGGTAAACGTGTTAGATAGGATTGTAAACGGACTAACAACTACAATAGCAGGAACAACTTATAACGGAGGTTTACTGGCTTTCGATTTTGATGCTCCCGATGGCAATTACAATACATTAGGAGATAATATCGCCAACGAACAAGAACGAGTTTTGGGCTCAGGAAACAGTGCACCAGAAGCATTAGAAATGGAAGGTGGAACTGTCCAAGGTGATAGTGGCGGACCAATTTTTATAAAAATAAACGGTGTTTGGAAAGTTTGTGGGCTACTCCATGGAGGTGTAGATGAAGTAAGAGCAGGACTTAAAGATAGCTCATATGGTGATATCAGCATCTACTGTAGAACTGCCTCGGCTTCTAGTTGGATTCAATCTATAACGAAGTAATCCATTTGTTATCTCCAAAAGGCTAGTACAATCTAATATTCAAAAGGCTCTAACTTTAAAGGATATTTTAGATAAGCTTTTCAATGTAAAATTCATCTTCGTTTTCAAGAAATTACAATCCTTAAAACCCACATAGATTTTAAAAAAAAAAGCTAATTTAGTTATCTCATATTAATGAATTTTTGGCCTGAAAAGCTTCAAGAGTAATCATCTTTTTCCACTTTAATATTTTTTCAAAATAAAAAAAAATTAAAATCTGTGACCATTGCAAATCAAAGCGTCATAAGCACAGAAAGAAACCAATTATAAATAATCCGTCAAAAACGTTGAAGATATTGTCTGCCTTTCCTTAGGCCACTTTTTCCAAACAATTTTAAATAAATGCTTCCAATGCAGTGTCTTTGGTAAATTGAGATATTAATTTGAGACAGCAACACTAAAGTTCGTTAGCTCATTTGTTCTATAGATGTACACCTTTTAAGAATAAAATCTAAAGAACCCAAAAGTAAAACCACTAGGCGGCCAATTTGGCTGCCTTTTTATTTATAAATCATTCTGGAAAGTAAACTGCTGTCAAACATTTCATTGGCCAATTCCATCAAAACTGGATTTGTGATATTATCAATGTCATCGAATATTTTGACAATGGTCTCTACCCTATCCAAATCCAACAAACTTTTGGCCATCATCAACATATAACCTTGTTTACTCTCCTCAGACATCGCCAGCTGTCCCTTCAATTGTTCTTTGAGCGTCTTTAGTTGGATTTGGCCCAGCGACTTATTCTTGAGGTTATATAGTTCTTTGTCTACCAACTTTAGCGATTTGTTTAAGTTTTGTGGATCTGTTCCAAAAAATATAGCAAACATTCCAGTATCCAAATACGAAGTATAACTGGCTTCTATTTGATAAACCAAGCCATGTTTCTCTCTTAAACTAAGGTTAAATCTACTGTTCATGCCCGGCCCTCCTAAAAGATTCACCAAGGCAAAAAATGGCAAACGGCTTGGATGATTAAGAGCAAAAGATGGCCTTCCAATGGCCACATGAGCTTGATTATTGCTTTTTTCAACCACTTCTTCCTTTGCAGTATATTCAAGTGGAGAAATCCTTTGTCTAGTTGTTTTTTTGAAAGGAATATCATTCAAAAATTTCTGAGCAACGCTAACAACCTTTTTAAAATCTAAATTACCCACTACAGACACTACAATTTTTTCTGTATCCAGATTTTCATCGATAAATTTCTGAAAATCCTCTCGTGTAAAAGCTTTGACGCTTTCAACTGTTCCCAAAATATTTACACCCAATTGGTGATTTGGGAAAACAACTGTATCAAATTCATCTTGAATGGCATCCTCTGGAGAGTCTAAATACATCGACATTTCCTCCAATATAACCCCTCGTTCTACCTCCAGTTGTTTCTCAGGAAAAACACTGTTGAACGTTATGTCCGTCAGTAAATCAATGGCTTTTTCAAAATAATTATCCAATATAGAAGCGTAGAAACAAATCTTCTCTTTGGTGGTGTAAGCATTCAGCTCCCCACCTACTGCCTCCAAACTATTGATTATGTGATAAGCTTTGCGTTTTTTTGTACCTTTGAAAGCCATGTGTTCCCAAAAGTGGGCCAAACCAGCTTGGTGAGGTTGCTCGTCTCGACTACCAATATCTAACATTATTCCACAGTGAACAATCTTGGTATGTGTAACTTGTTTGTGGGCAATCCTTATGCCATTTGGCAAGGTATATAATTGATATTCAGACATTATTCGATTTCTATTTCGCTAAAAGAACCACAAAGGTACAAAGAAAAAAATATAACAAAGCAGATGATATTAATAGCAGAGAGCGGCTCAACAAAAACAGACTGGAGACTTCTTGATAGAAACAATACAAGCTTCGAAACAATCGGACTCAATCCTTATTTTGTAGACGCTGACCAAATTTGTAACGAAATATCGCCTAGATTTGGTTCATTAAGGGATGTTAGAATTGACGAAATACACTTTTATGGAACCGGAATAACGGACGACTCAAAATCCGCTGTCATAAAAGAGGGAATATTAAAAGCACTCGGATATAATACCCAAATTTTCACCTATTCTGATGTCATAGCTGCCGCAAAAGCCCTTTTCGGAAACGCACAAGGCATAGCCTGTATCCTCGGCACTGGTTCAAATTCATGTTTTTGGAATGGACAAAGTATCGAATTCCAGGTACCTCCCTTAGGATTTTGGTTAGGCGATGAAGGTTCTGGGGGACATTTAGGCAAAAAACTTATGTTGGATTATTTGCACAAAGAAATGCCCAAAAATATAAGAGATTTATTTGAGGAAAAATATGGAGCAATGGACAGAATAGAAGTACTCAATAAAGCCTATAAACAAGATAAACCCAACAAATACTTTGCTTCTTTTTCCTATTTCCTTTATGAAAATGACCACGAACCTTACTGCCAAGATATAATAGAAAATTCATTCAGAGATTTCCTGGAAAAATATCTCTTGAAGTACCCAAATATCAAAACCACAAAAATTGGATTTGTTGGATCAGTAGCCTTCTATTATTCAAAATTTCTAGAAAAAATATGCTCAGAATTCAATTTACAAATCACTACAATTATAGAAAAACCAATTGATAATCTTGTTCGTTATCATCAAGAGTAGCGGTCATTTCTCCAAGGATAGGCCGTGTTTGAGTACCCCCGCTCTTCCCAAAAGCCCTTTTGGTTTTTATCCAGAAACTCTATTCTTTTTATCCATTTTGAGCCTTTCCATGCATAAAGCTGTGGCGTAATCATTCTAACAGGACCACCATGTTCCTTTGCCAAAGGTTCATCATAAACTGTATGTACCAATAAAACATCTGGCTTTAAGGCTTCTTCAATAGACAAATTGGTCGTGTAAGTATCATATCCATAACACATTACGTGTGTAGCTGAAGGTTTGGGCGTTACCAAAGCTGCCAAATCCAAAAAACTAACCCCTTGCCATGGCATATCCAATTTTGACCAAGTAGTGACACAATGAAAATCGCTTACATCATCTGTTTGAGGCAAGGCCATAAAATCTTCCCACGTCAAAGTAACTGGATTCTCCACTGCACCGTCAATCTTAAGTCGCCAGTTTTTTTGCTCCACTGTGGGATGATAACCCAAGTCTAAAACCGGCCACTTTTCTGTTAAAGTTTGCCCAACTGGCGTTTGCGGCATTCCATGTCGATTTATGGGGCCTTTTCCCAATGGTTTATCGTCAGAAATGGAAGGAGAAAGTTTGATTTTTTCTTCAAATCTGGCCTTCAACTTCATTCTAGCCTCAATAATTCTCTCTAATTTATCCTGCATGTTCGAGTATTTTTATAAATATAGTAACAAACCAAACGCAAAAAGTTTTTTTTATTGAAATGAATTTTTCAATATGAATATATGTTCATATATTAATTAGCTAATAATACTAAATTCTCCTTTGAATTAGGTAAATTTGTATTAAAATAAACAAATAGATGGGTAAAATAGGTTCGGCAGTAAAAATGAAATGTCCTAGGTGTGGCGAAGGTGAATTGTACGACAGAACAAATTTGTTTTCGTTAAAAGGCATCTTTAGCATGCATAAAAACTGCAGCAACTGCGGGCTGAAATATGAAAAAGAGGTAGGATTCTTTTATGGTGCCATGTACATCTCTTACATGCTCAACATCGCACTTTTTGTAACGGCCACTGTGGGTTACTACATGTTTTTTGAAGATAAATACGATTGGAGATTTTATATAATTATTTATCTGCTCATCACTTTTACACTTGTAAGGTGGATTTACAGAATGTCCCGTTCATTGTGGTTGATGATTATGGTAAGTTATGATCCTGACAAAAAAGATACAATTAAATAAATATAAAAATGACTGGAAGTTTTGATGAATTGATAAAATCAGAAAAACCTGTATTGATAGATTTTTCTGCAGAATGGTGCGGACCATGTAAGGCCTTGGCTCCTATTTTAAAACAATTGGCGGGTGAAATGGGCGACAAAATAAGAATCATAAAGATTGACATTGATAAAAACCCCGCTTTACAAAGGAAGTACAATATATCTGGTGTGCCTACCATGATGGTTTTTAAAGATGGACAACAGAAATGGAGACAATCGGGCGTGTTACAATTGTCTCAATTGAAACAAGTTATGAATGGATTCTTAAATTGAGAAGACATAAACTAAAAAAAAGCAGGTGTCAACATCTGCTTTTTTTTGTGCCAAGTTTTTAAATGACTCATTTTTAGGCCAGAACGAAAAAAAATTAGAATTTTTTATCAAAATTATCTTTGGCGACGTTCAACCACCACATTTAAACATAAAACATTCAAAAATATCATTTTTTAAACCACTAAGCCAAGAAGCCAAACCTCCAATTTGAAAAAAATGCTTTTTTTAGGATAAATCCCTTTAAACTGAAAGGCTCATTTAGAAAATACCTAAAAATTGATTCATATAATCACACAAAGTAGATTTTGGCAAAAACTATTTAAACAAAATATTATTCTGCATAAATACCATTACTCTTATTATCGTTATTTTTTGTATAAAAATAATGCAACATTTTGGTAGAATATTTGTTATCTTTGTATCGTTAACAGAATATAATTCGGAATACAATGAACAAGAGACTAATAAAATACCTGGTGCCAGCTGCACTATTCGGAACTTTCCTCGGAACAATGTTTATATGGAGCGTGGCTTTTGGCCCTGCTAAAGTGAAAAAACAAATGGTGGTTTGTTATAAATTCAATGAAAATACTCCCAAAGATCAAGTTGAAAAACACATAGGAGATTTTTTGGAATTGAAAAAAAGCAACAAACAAATAGTGAACTATACCGCTGGATACACAGTGGGCCATGGCGACAAAAAACCTGATTTTGACGTAATGCACTATCTAACCTTCAAAACTGAAGAAGACATTGCTAAATTCAAGCAGAGTGCGTCTTATCAGAAATTCGTTAACACACACAAAAACGAGTGGAAGGCGGAGTTTGTGATCAATGCAGATATAAAGTAATCTTTATAGTAGTACAACAAATATAAATCGAAAAAGCAGAGCCAAGGCTCTGCTTTTTTATTGTTAATTCGTTTTCAATTTAATAATCCTACCTTCTGTGATTTCCTCCGCTGCTATTGTTATCGTAGCCTGATCTTGAGCCTCTTCTATCAGAATGAGAATAATTGTGGTTGCGGTTATAGCTTCGGTTTCTGTTGTGGTGGTAAAAGTCTAAATTTGGTTGTGATACTTGTGATACAAGCGATTTCAAAAAATAATCAGCAGATTTATTCATTATATCGGCTGCCTGCTTTTTTAATTCTTCTAATTCTTTGGTCTCTCTTTTCGTTATTTTTTGACCATTATTTAATTTATCTATTAAATTCTGGGTCTTTTTTGCAATACCCTTACACAAATCAGCTATACTATTATATGTTTCCGAAATTACCTCCGCATGATTATAAACGGCATCGGTGGTTTGTCAAAAATGTCATAGGCAATGGCCAACTTGACTCTTTGTTGGACAATGAATAGTAAGTGTAGATTTTCAAATAAAAAATAGCCCGAAGGCTGTCAATCTATTTTTCATTTAATTTTTTTTATTCTACATCACTCTTTTTTATCCAGCCTTCGATGGTTTTGCCTGTCCATTCACCATTTTTTTCTGGGTAGTATTTGATTTTGAGCCAATTGTCTTTTTCTTCTGTTACTTCAACTGAATCGTTTTTGAGTAGGTACATCTTGGTGGCTCTATTTGGGTTTGAATAAATCATTGCTTTCATACTTATAATTTTCATGAAAGTTTTATCTAACATTTTTCCTAGCATATTTAATGGGTATTTTGTTAGCAGTTTATAAATAAACAATGCTGGTAAATCTTGCTCTTTCATATAAATATGAACGTTTGAATTGAGAATTTCCATTCTGGTACCAACATGGATTGGATAATCTTCAATTCCTAATTTACTTAATATTCCATCAAAATAGAAAAGTCCATTTTTACTTTTTTCGTTTTTTATATTTAGATGTTTTATGTCTTTATCTTCTAAGTTTACTCTAATATAAAGTGGTGGATTATCTCCATTATCCAAATTATTTTGAATAGAATCAATTTTCAACAAATAAGGGTCATTTTCATCCATAAAGCCAATTTTTCCAAAGCTAATCACTATTTCTATATTATCTCTTAGCCCTATTGATGCAACACTGTCTTCATAAAAAACTTGGAAATTATATTCGTATTTTACACTTTTCCATACCCCTTTGATATCCGACAATTTAAGATTTTGGGCGATGCTTAAATTTGAAATGAGTAATAAAAAACCAAATATTAAGTGTTTTGTGTATTTCATAATTGTTTATTTTTTAAAAACTTCGATTGCTTTATTTTTAATTTTTTCACGATTAGTAACTTCTTTTTCATCATCTGACCCTTTTACTTTTTTGGTGACACCCGCAGTATTATCATCATCTGCTTTAGAGTTACAACCTTTCAACTTCCAGTAATACATACTTGCTTTCATGGCTACATCTAAGTCTGTCTCAAGTTCGTCTATATGACCTCCATCAGATGTTTTTTTATTAAAATACTTTTTATTATTATCATTTTCCTTATCATTATTCCAAGCATCACTCAAACTCTTATAGTTGGATTTACCTGTTAGTTGTATAAATCCTCTACCTAAAAAAGTTGAACCGTCTTTTGAAGAAGGTGGGCCATTACCTAAATCATAATCTCCCCCCTTTAATCGAGCAGAGCAAGAATACACATAATCGAACAAGTCAGGAGTACAGATGTATTTTTGCTTAATATTTTCCTTTGTTGTCGGTGTCCCTTGTGAACATTTTACTTTCTCGGTTTTGGTTGCACAAGCTTCTAAATCTACACAATCAAAGCCTTCAAACAAATCACAATAATGTTTATAACCGAAATTATCTCTAATTGCTTTTTCTTTGTAGCAGGGTATTTCTTTTGTGTGCTTTAATCCACCTGTCTCAGTACCTATCTGCCCTAAAAAATGAGCCATTCGAAGTGGCATTGTTATTTCAAATTTATCCGCATACTTATTAATTAACTTTGCCACTTCATCGCAGCGGGATAATGGAGTAATATGTTTTCCATTTTTATCAACAAAGATATCATACAACTGCTTTCCAGTAAGTTTTCCTTTTTTTGGACTAAGATAATCGTAAACGGTCTTTACATCCTTTATTGTTCCATGGACTGCCAAAAGCTCTTTTTTGCTGGCCTGGGCACCTACAAAAAGTAGTTTATCTTTAGTATTGTCTTTGATGTTTTCTTCTGAAAACTCATTAAGATTTATGGTAAAATCACCTTCATATCCTAAAATAAAATGCTTGAGTTGTGTGGTTTTTCCATTTAATTTTAAGCTTACATTATCTACTTGATAACGCTTTGAATCTACTTCGGGTTTTGGAGCTGTGAATCTATCGGCTATGGCTTGCATTTTTGCTAAATGTAAATCAAAATTGGGTTTCAAATTAAGGGATTCAGGTTTATTATCTTTAGACTTGTTTTTGACGTCTAGCGTAAATTTTGTCACATCCAAAATTTCTTTTGCAAATTTACCTTCCTCTTCCGTTAAGGCCACATTGTCTTGAAGTAATTGAAAATCAAATTCTGCAAGTTCTGAAAGTGAATCTGAACATGGATCAGCAAGAGGCATAGAAGACCAAATTGGGCCTTTTTTCATTGGCTCCGCTTGATTCTTATTTGATTTCATACATTCTGTGGTATTCCCAATAATTGAGATGGCTTTAAGAATTTGTTGCCTTCTTCTCAACTGAAATCCATCTTTGGTATTTGGAT
>NZ_RJUD01000001.1 GCF_024343675.1 Lacihabitans sp. CS3-21 | reverse complement strand
GTCAGAGTTGCCTCCATTGCCCAATATTCCCTACTGCTGCCTCCCGTAGGAGTCTGGCCCGTATCTCAGTGCCAGTGTGGGGGATACTCCTCTCAGAGCCCCTAAGGATCGTAGCCTTGGTAAGCCGTTACCTTACCAACTAGCTAATCCTACGCATGCCCATCTACATCCTATAAATATTTCAACTAAGCACGATGCCGTGTCTAGTATTATGCGGTGTTAATCCCAGTTTCCTAGGGCTATCCCCCTGATGTAGGTAGGTTGCATACGCGTTACGCACCCGTTCGCCGGTGACATTGCTGCCCCCTCGACTTGCATGTATTAAGCCTGCCGCTAGCGTTCATCCTGAGCCAGGATCAAACTCTCCATAGTAATTTCTTACATCGAAAGATCTCCCAACTTTATGTTTCGTCTCTATCTCCAATAAGTTAATGAACTTTATCCCACTTCATCGTGAGCTCGTCACTGTTTCCAGCCTCTCTATTTCTCCCTTCCGTCTTAATCGGGGTGCAAAGGTAAGAACCTTTTTTTAATTCCCAAATCTTTACAAGAAAAAAATTTATTTATTTATTTGAACTTTATCCCGCTACCGCTACGTTCTATCCGTTTGTTCGCCGTTTGGGAGTGCAAAGGTAAGACACTATTTCCCCCTTTTCCAAATATTATTTTATTATTCTTTTTAACCCTTTATCCTAATACATTGCTTTTCAAAGACTTTTGACTTTTATCCCCATAAAAATTCTTGCTTTTGTTATATTTATTTCCCCTTTCGTTATAGGACATTTTTCCCAAAAATATCACTCTTTCTGGATTGAATGTGTTTTCTTGGGAGCTTTCCCATGATTATCTCATCACAGGCTCGGATAGAAATATTTATATTCCTTGATTTGAATATTTTATCAATCTTCCAAAATCATTAACCCAACTCCGCTGCCGCGTGAGCGATAGTAGTTCCACTATCGCTCACCAACCAGGAGCCCTTAGTGGCCTGCATGCCAAGCCGGACACAAAAGCAGAAATATAATCGAGCATTAGGATGCGAAGATTACGACCATAGCTCTGCCAGACCCAGAGCCCCATCGCACTATTGCCCTATCGTTTCTGGGGCGGAGGGGACACGCCAAAAAAAACCGTATTATAAATAGGATGTCTTTATAAAACTTGCTTTAGTAGATGCGGTCTTTCTTTTTCTATTTTGAGGATGAGTTCACCGAATAGTGTGTTGGCCCAAGCGAACCATTTTCTAGTAAACTTGGTAGCATCGTCCTTATCGAAGGATTCGTGCATAAAACCTGTATTGGCATGGGTGTTTTTTAGAAACTTTAATTGCTGAAGGATTTCGGCGTCAGACTGTGAAGTCATGGCTCGCATTATAATGCTCATTGGCCAGATTTGGTTGATTAGCGTGTGTGGACTCCCGATACCTTCAGCTACTTTTCCCTTAAAATAGTATGGATTTTTGGAAGACAAGACAAATCTTCGGGTATTGATATATATAGGATCTGTGGTTTTCACAACACCTAAGTAAGGTAAACTGAGGAGATTGGGCACGTTGGCGTCATCTTGAAATAGGGCATTGCCAAATCCATCAACCTCCATGGCATAAATAGAACCAAACTCGGGATGCTTTACGATTGCAAATTGCTGAATGGCTTTTTGAACTTGTTTGGCCAGAAAGCTGCATTTCTCGGAGAAGCTGAGGTCCATATATATGTCCTTGGCTATTTCGGCCAATTGCTCCAAGCTTTTTACTGCAAAAAGATTGGAAGGAACAAGAAATGGATACTGTGTGGCATCGTCAGAAGGTCTGAAAGTGCTATGAATCATTCCATTTGGTTTGGTATGATTGCCATAGCCATTACCAGGCACAGTGTCTGTTGACCATGAAGTAGTACGGCCGAAACGATAAGGACCTTTTGAAGTCAATCTTTGCTGCTCAATAAAAGTGTCAACAATTAGTTTAGCTGATTTAAGCCACTGATTGGTGAATTGCTCTTTTCGCCCAATTTTTTTCCAAAAATTAAAAGACAATCTTATATGGTAGCAAAGAGAGTCGATTTCCCACTTGCGTTCGTGCAACTCGGGTTTCATGTCAGTATGGTCAGAGTACCATTCACTTTTTTCAGGCTTTTCATTGAAAGCATTGGCATACGGATCAATACTTATACAGGCAACTTGGCGATTTATAACGCCCAATATCAAATCTTGTAAGGACTTTGAGTCTTTTGAAATTTCTAAATAGGGCCAAACTTGTGCAGTGCTATCTCGCAGCCACATGGCGTGGATATCACCTGTGATAACGAAAGTATCGAAAATTCCATCTTTTTGAGAATGAGAAACGGTGGTATCTAGGGTATTTGGGAAACAATTCTCGAAAAGCCATGCTATTTCTTTGTCTGCACATTTTGTCTTGATTCTTTCTATGGTCTTTTCTACCAAAGCATCAATGAATTTTCTTTGAGCTTTTTCAATTCTTACAGAAGGAAAATCTTGCTTTTTAGAAAATGCTAAAGATGGAGATAAAAGAAAGGCCGATGAGGCTATGGTGAATTGTCGACGGGAAATTTTAGAATCAGACATAATGAAATAATCAGTTTTTTAGAATACCAGTAAAGAACAGACTTGAATTTATGGTGCTCAAATCAGAAATAAAGGTAAAAATAAAGGTCTGGTTGAATTTCTCCTAAGGAAACGAAGTAAGAGTTTTTTTTGAAGTAGGATTTCTAAAAAGAAGGCAAGTTGAAGTCATCGAAAAATTAAAGATCGAGTGATTTGAAAAATCGCACTACATCAAATACTCAGAATTTCGCAGGCTCTACGTGAGGCATCTTGCTCTGCTTTCTTTTTGTTCCAGCCGCTACCTGAACTAATCACTTGAGCGTCAACTAAGACTTGAGCTATGAATTCTTTGCTGTGGTTTTTTCCCTTTTCCTCTACTATCAAAAACTCAACTTTGCGGCCGTCAGCTTGAGCCCAACTTAGAATAGTAGACTTGTAGTTGGTATTGTTGGAAATGACTTCGTCGAGGTCAAAATGGTTTGAAAGTAGTTTAGAGATTATGAATTTTTTGGTGAAGGCAAAGCCTTTATCTAAATAAATTGCCCCAATAAGGGCTTCCATTGCATCACCAAACATTGATGTTCGGTGGAAATTACGTTGGCCGTCAAATTCTATGAGTTTGTCTAAACCAATACGTCTAGCCAAAACATTGAGAGATTCACGGTTTACTATTCTAGAGCGAATTTCAGTTAGGAAACCTTCGTCTTTGAAAGGGTATTTTTTAAATAGATATTCGGCTACCACCATTCCTAAAACAGAATCCCCCAAAAACTCTAAACGTTCATTTGATTCTTTAAAACTATTGATTCCGTTGTGTTTGGAAGCTGAAGTGTGCCTAAATGCTAACTGATAAAGCAGCTTGTTTTTGGGACTAGCACCTATAATTTGCTCAATAGATTTTATGAACTCCTTCTGTTTTGGGTCTTTTGTTAAAAAACCTAGGATTGATTTTCCGAATTCCATTAGAAATGTTTTGACATAGTGGCTGAGATTTTACTAAATTTTTCGGAATATAAGTGTTGCATTGTGCCCACCAAATCCGAAACAATTACTCAAAACCACGTTAAGTGCTTTAGCTTTAGCTACATTTGGAGTTAAGTCGATACGAGGATCTATAACTTCGTCGATATTGGCCAAGTTGATGGTTGGAGGAACCATTTGGTGTTCTAGAGCCAAAATTCCAGCTACCGACTCAACTGCTCCCGCACCACCCAAAAGGTGGCCTGTCATTGATTTCGTAGAACTGATAGAAACTTTATAGGCATGATCCCCAAATAGTTGCTCGATGGCTTTAATTTCTTGTGGATCGCCAAGCGGTGTAGATGTACCGTGGGTATTGATATAATCTACGTCTTCTGGTGCTATTTGAGCGTCGTCCAAGGCATCTTTCATTGAAAGATACGCTCCATAACCTTCAGGATGTGGTGCGGTAATATGGTAAGCATCTGAAGAAAAACCTCCACCTATAAGTTCACAATAGATTTTTGCTCCTCTGGCTTTGGCATGCTCATATTCTTCTAATACTATTGCACCGCCTCCTTCGCCCAATACGAAACCGTCTCTGTCTCTGTCATAAGGACGAGAGGCAGTTTTAGGGTCGTCGTTCCTTTCTGAAAGTGCTTTTAAAGCATTAAAACCTCCGATACCCGCTTGTGCAACAGTGGCTTCAGAGCCTCCAGAAATACACGCTATAATACGGCCTAATCTTATATAATTAAAAGCGTCTATGATGGCGTTATTGGCAGATGAACAGGCCGAAACGGTTACATAATTTGGTCCTCGGTATCCGTGTTTTATAGAAATTTGACCCGAAACACTGTCAGCAATCATTTTGGGAATAAAGAAAGGATTGAACCTCGGGGTGCCGTTTCCTTGAGCAAAACCTATCATTTCGTCTTCAAAAGTTTTGAGACCACCTATCCCTGAACCCCAAATTACTCCAACTTTTTCTTTATTGACGTTTTCATCAGTAAGTCCAGAATCGGCAATGGCTTGGTCGGCAATTACAACTCCAAACTGAGTGAACAAGTCCATTTTGCGAGCGTCTTGTCTAGGAATGAAGTCTGTAACCTCAAAGTTTTTTACTTCGCATGCAAACCTAGTTTTGAAATTTGTGGCATCGAAACGGGTGATAAAGTCGCAACCACTGACGCCGTTTGAAAGGCCATTCCAAAATTCTTCGACGGTGTTACCGATGGGAGTAAGTGCTCCGAGTCCAGTAACGACAACTCTTTTTAATGTCATATTATTTGAAAATTAAAAGTTCAATACCCTATTGACAATGCAAATTAACATTTATCAATTGAATATTGAACTTAATTGAATGAGAAAATAATTATTTAGAATTTTCTTCTAAATAAGTTATTGCCTGACCTACTGTTTGAATATTCTCAGCTTGATCATCAGGAATAGAAACATTAAATTCCTTCTCAAATTCCATTATTAATTCAACTGTGTCAAGCGAATCCGCTCCCAAGTCGTTTGTAAATGAGGCCTCAGCAGTAACTTCTGTCTCGTCAACGCCAAGCTTCTCAACAATAATTTTCTTTACTTTAGATGCTATATCAGACATTTTAAAAATGTATTTTGGTGAAAAACAATGCAAAGAAATGGATTTTAAATGAAACCAACAAAATGAATCTATTTTTTTTGAATGAAAGATTGTTCGGATATTTACAGAAATTTTAAAACTAAAATCAATAATGTCGCTCAAACTCAATAAAATAGCCCAATACAATAGTAATAATTTTTTCTTAATGGCAGGACCTTGTGCCATAGAAGACCGTGATTTGGCTTTGAGAATTGCTGAAAAGATAAATGCCATTTGTGCGAAGCTGGAAATTCCATTTATTTTTAAAGGAAGCTATAGGAAAGCCAACAGAACAAAATCGGATAGCTTTACCGGTATAGGAGATGAAAAAGCGTTGAAAATATTAGAAGAGGTGGGCAAAACTTTTGGAATACCTACGGTGACAGACATACATGAAACCAAAGAAGCCGAGCTAGCTGCCAACTATGTCGATATTTTACAAATACCCGCTTTTTTGTGTCGACAAACTGAACTTTTGGAGGCCGCAGCAAAAACAGGTAAAGCCGTAAATATCAAAAAAGGACAGTTTCTTTCAGGTTCGTCAATGGGTTTTGCTATTGAAAAAATAAAATCTGTTAATCCCGAGGTGCAGGTAATGTTAACCGATAGGGGAAATAGCTTTGGATACTCTGACTTGGTTGTTGATTACAGAAACTTGGTGGATATGAAAGAATTTGGAGCTCCAGTGGTGATGGATTGCACGCATTCTCTACAAAAACCCAATCAAACCTCCGGCGTGACAGGTGGAAATCCGAAAATGATAAGCACGATAGCTAAAGCGGCCATAGCTGTTGGAGCTGATGGACTTTTCATAGAAACACATCCTGATCCTGCAAATGCAAAATCTGACGGAGCCAATATGTTGCATTTAGATAATTTAGAGCTACTTTTGGTGGATTTGGTAAGGATAAGAGAGGCTATCAGTTAATGTGATAATTTGCGAATGTGATTGTGGGTGTTTGTTTGATTTTTCAAACTTATTTGTAGACCATTTGATTTGCTGATTTGTAAAAAATACTTAAATTACATCATGAAAGAAGAACTTTATCTTGGGAAAAAAGTATCGGAATTGAATATTCATGAGCAACGTTTTAGAAAAATGATGCAACTCATGCGGGTACATAAAATGCTAGAAAAAGCACAGAAAATTCATAAACCAATACCTGAGGATGGACCTTTGTGATGAAGAATTAGTAGTGGTTTGGAGAACATTTGCCAAATATAATATGAAATATTTAATGGTAGGAGGCTTTGCGGTCAACTTACATGGTTTCAATAGAACTACAGGTGATGTGGACATTTGGATCAAAGATGATGTAGAAAATCGACAAGCTTTTAGAAAAACTTTGTTGGATTTAGAATATGCCGATTTACCTCAAATTCTTACCATAGATTTCGTGCCTGGATTTACAACTTTCAAACTAAATTCTGGAATTGAACTAAATGTAATGGCTTACTTAATGGGTTTCGAGCAAGAAAAGTTTGATGAATGTTTGAAGTACGCAAGCATCGCCAAAATATTCGAACTTGAAGTTCCATTTCTTCATATTAACCATTTGATTCAAGCAAAAAAGGCAACCTTTAGACCCAAAGATCAAATTGTTATTTTGGAATTAGAAAGAATAAAAAACGAAAGGAAATAAATTTTGAAACAATATTAAACTTAAACTAACCAAATAATGAAAAAAACTATACTCTTAGCAATATTCGCTTCTGTTTCGGCTTTTGCCCAAAAAACCTACATCCAATGTGGAAATCTCTTAGACACCCGAAACCAAAAGGTACTAAAAGACATGACCATAGTGGTAGAGGGGAACAAAATCACTGAGGTAAAAAATGGCTTTACCAAAGGCGAAAAAACTGATAATGTAATAGACCTAAGCAAGAAGTTTGTAATGCCAGGTCTTATAGACATGCATGTGCACATCGAAAGTCAAACGGCAAAAGATCAGTTTCAGAAAAGAATTCAATATAGTGAAGCCGATGTTGCTTTTGAGTCTCAAAAGTATGCTGGGATAACTCTAATGGCGGGCTTTACCACTGTGAGGGACATGGGTGGAAGTAATGTAAATATTTCACTTAGAAATGCCATAAATAGGGGCTCGGTTGTAGGACCGAGAATTTTTACTTCTGGCAAAACTATCGCCACAACAGGTGGTCACGGAGACCCTAGCAACGGAATAGGAACGAAACTTTCTTTGCCTGAAGATGCTTCAAATGGTGTAATAAATTCAGCTGAAGAAGCTAGAAAGGCTGTTCGTCAGAGATACCAAGACGGGGCAGATTGGATAAAAATAACTGCAACTGGTGGTGTATTAAGCATCGCTAAAAACGGAAAAGGTCCGCAGTTTCAAGACGATGAATTAAATGCCTTGATAGCTACTGCTAAAGATTATGGCTTTGGAGTAGCTGCTCACGCTCATGGGGCCGAGGGTATGAAGCGTGCATTGCGTGCGGGCGTGACTACTATAGAACACGGTTCATTTTTGGACGATGAATGTATTGCTTTATTTAAAGAAAAAGGTGCGTATTTAATACCCACTATTATAGCTGGTAAAACGGCCTCCGATTCTGCAAAAATCCCTGGCTACTACCATCCATTTGTAGTAAAAAAAGCCTTAGAAACAGGTGTTTTGATTCAAGATGCTTTTGCTAGAGCATACAAAGCTGGTGTGAAAATATGTTTCGGGACCGACGCAGGTGTTTTTCCACATGGATATAATGCCAAAGAATTTATGTATATGACGGAAGCTGGAATGCCTATTATGGAAGCTCTGAAGGCTGCCACCATAACAAATGCTTTTGTGTTAGGAATGGAAAACGAACTTGGGGCTATAGAAGCAGGTAAATTTGCTGATATTGTGGCCATAGATGAAGACCCCATGAAAGACGTAAAAGCTCTTATGAAAATGAGCTTTGTGATGAAAGATGGCGTGGTTTACAAAAAATAATCTCAGGACAGTAAAGTAATTGAGACAAACCCTTTGGCGTGGTAGGAATTCATAAAAAAAAGTATTCCTAGGATTACTTTTTTTTATGAATGCACAAAGTTATCTTCAAGTTCTATCATTCTAAAATTGGACTTTGACTCCTCACAAACGCCACAACAATATTCTTTCGGTAGATTTTCGAATGTAATACCTGCTGGTACTCCCGCCAGCTCGTCTCCATAACGAGAATCATATACCGAAAGGCAAGTCGTGCACTGATACGCCTTTATCTTTTTGACTTTCTTAGTTTCTGATTCTTGGATTTGATCTCCCAATTTCTTTATGGAATTCTCTGACAATTGGTGATTATAAAGCAAAACCGCCCTTCGCAATTGTTCTGGCAAATTTACTTTTTGAATTCCTTGTGCAAAATACACTTTCGTACGGCCATTGGGATCAAAGTCTTCCGTGTAGGAGATATCGTACATGTTGAAAAGCGGAATGAAATTAAACAATTTGGTTCTACGACGCTGAACCATTATGGAGGCAAAAACTTCGGTTTTTTGTACCGTTTTTATACCAAAACATATTCCGAATGTCCGAATATCTTGCCTGTTGAAAGACTCCACCAATTCGTTTTTTAACTTTAGTGCTTCCTCGGAGTCGTCCTCCACTTGCCAGTTGAGTTCATTAGCGGCATGCCTCACATTGATGTTATGCTTTGCCAATATCGAACTCCAATATTTTCTATCCCTCTCTTCTATTCCTTTAATAATTAAAGACTTCCATGGTGTAAAACATATCTCTCCCAGTTTGGTAAAAAGGCACAGATCGCACATTTCTAACAAAAATGAAATGGAGAAAAGCTCATTTCTGCGATAAATGCCCAACCATGTTTTTTTACCATATCGGTTGAATCCTTCATAGTAGGGTAAGGTGAATTTAGGAAGTTTTAGCTCCTCTTCTTTTGCAATAGATATGATTTTGGGGATTTTTTTGAAAATATCATTAGCTACATTTTCAGGAAACTGTTCTAGCGTTTCTTCTATGCTTTTTGAAACTTTGGCAATTTCGTTAGAAAAAATGAGCTTATCGTAAGAATATACTGAATTTGTTTTTGGTTTTCTCAGAAACAAATACCAAAAATTGGGGGTGCTGGACGATACAAAGTTGAGGTGCCCTGAGAAAAACGGTGTGAAACTTTGGGCATTATCCGAAATATTGATTTTCAGCTTCGTATCAAAATCGAAAGTATCAAATATGTCTTTATAAATTCCTTCGGTGATCCAATTTCCTTTTTGAAAAACATCTTCAGCAACATACGAACTCACCAAATTGGGCTTTTCGTTGGAGTCTATTTGAAATCTCAAGTTTAAGTCAGCCAAATTTTTCTCGAATTTTCGGGCAAACTGATGTGGTAAATGGAGGATTAGCTGCTGACGCAAACTCAGCCTAACTTCCTTTACATGAGCACTTTTGGCAGCTTCCAGTATTTGCTTTAGCTCGCCGGGCGATACTACACCGCCTTTGAAGTTTATCCTTATTTTATAAAAATCATTCATAATAAAATATCTTATAATATTCTAATAATATGTTCGACCCATTCTGGGTCTTAAACCCACTGATTGTATGTTCTAGGCTATTCATATTTGACCACTTTATGGTCATTATTATGAAAATCTATCTCAAAAACCTCCAAATTGTACTACAGAAACAGCTTCCTCAACCTCTACCAAACTTTTCTCGAGAATACCTCTGACTTCCGGTCGGCATGAGCCGCAGCCTGTACCAGCACCCGTTTCCTGACAAAGATTATCAAAAATCACGCAACCACCTTTGATGGCTTTCTTCAGATTTCCTTCACCAACATTGTTACATGAACACACAATTTTGCCTAATACGGGTTCGGGTTTTTTGCCTGAACGAAGCAATTGCAAACGCTTATCAGACAATTCGATACCATCAGCAATCAAATTTTTGAATTCTAAAAATTCTGACTTGTCTCCTATCAAAATTGCCCCTACCAAACGGTCGTTTTTGATGACACACTTTTTATAAAAATGCTTGGCTTTATCAATGAATACCACTTCCTCGTAACCTTCTTCACCATTTGGAATTTCGATTTCACCCAAAGAACAAAGTTCCAACCCTGCCATTTTGAGGAGATTCATTGATAAACTTCCTTTATAATAACTTGCCAAGTCTCCCGCTAAAAATTTAGCTACAATCTCGGCTTGCTGCTCTGCGGCGGCTGTGATTCCCCAAAGCTGGTTGTTCCATTCGGCTATTTCACCACAAGCAAAGATATTCTCATCCGACGTTTGTAGGTATTCGTTGACTTTTACGCCCCTATTGCATTCTAAGCCTGCTTCTTTGGCCAATTCTATCACAGGAATGGTTCCTGCGGCCACTAACATAGCATCACATGGTAATTTTCTACCCGATTTCAGACGGATTCCTTCTATTTTGTCTGTTCCATAAAACTGCTCAACTTCATCATTAAAGTAAACCTCAATGCCTCTTGCGGCTATTTCTTCATGCAATATGGCACTTCCTAGCAAATCTAGTTGCCTATCCATCAGCCTACTAATACGCTGAACTACAGTTACATTAACATCGATTTCTTTCAAAGAAGCCGCCATTTCCAAGCCCAAAAGCCCACCACCAACTACCACTGCATTACTTCCTTTTTTTAGAAATGGAGCCAGTTGATCGGCATCTATGCGGCTACGCATATTGAAAATCCCGGGAATCTGTGGAAAATTTTTCGGCATAAAGGCCTTACTTCCCATTCCCAAAAACAATTTATCGTAAGAATGTTCTCTGCCTTTTGAGTCGGTTAGGATTTTATTTTTACGGTCGATGTACTCAATGCTAATACCTTTATGAACGACAATGTTGTTTTCCTCAAACTGATCTTCACGGAGTTTTACGAGCTGATCCCAAGTCTGTGTACCACTAATATAGTCGGGTAACATCACTCGGTTGTAAAAAGGATATATTTCTTTGCTAAATACCTCAATATCATCTGTTTGATTGTATTTTCTGTATGCCGAGATAAACCCTAACCCAGCAGATCCTGCCCCTATTACTATTATTTTCTCTTTTGGTTTTTCGTATTTTGAAATTTCTACTACAGAATACTTAAAGTCCGGCTCTTTTGAGCGAGGATCTACCAACGAATTGGTAAGGTTATTCGCTCTTCCAAAGTTTCGGTTGAGTATTTTGCCCCAATGCATAGGCATAAAGCAGTTTCCTTTTTTAAGGTCATCTGTCAATATTACCTTCACTTTTGCTTCTCCTCGCAAGCCGGCAACCATCACGACTTTGCCATCTGAAATACCCCTTTCTTTGGCATCGATTGGGTTCATTTCAACATAAGGCTGGCTGATGTGCTGGTTGAGTTTGTTAACTCTTCCCGTTTTAGTCATGGTGTGCCATTGATCTCTAATTCGTCCTGTAATCAGAATTAAAGGGAAATTCCCTGAAATCTGCTCTGACTGGTTCTGAAATGGTACTGAATGAATCTGGGCTTTTTTGGAAGCTGTATAAAATGAATGATCGGTAAACAACCTCTTTGTTCCGATGGAAGATTCGTCTTCTTTCATTTTCTTTGTAAATGGCCATTGAACCGTTCCAAAGTTTTGTAGCTTTTCGAAATCCAAACCCGAAATATCGATGTTGGTGTTTTCGGTAGTTTTGATATACTCCCTATATATGTCTTCGGTTTTGTTGTAAGAAAACTTATCTCCCCAGCCCATTTTTTCTGCAAATCGGCAGATAATTTCTGTATCAGGTAATGCTATTCCAGGTGCCTCTCCCACCTTACTAAGATACGAAATTCGACGTTCGGCATTGGTCATTGTTCCGTCTTTCTCTGTCCATGCCGCTGCTGGAAGAACAATATCTGCAAATTTTGTGGTGTCCGATTTATTTGAAACATCTTGTACCACCACTAATTTGGCATTCTTCAAGGCTTTTTCTATAATATTGGCATCTGGCATACTCACCAATGGGTTGGTGCAAACAATCCAAATGGCTTTCATTTTACCATCTGCTAAAGCCTGAAACATTTCTGTGGCGGTTAGACCAGATTTTTCCGAAATGGCACTTCCTCCCCAAAAAGCATGCATTTCCTTGCGATGATCAGGATTTGCATAGTCGCGGTGCGAAGCCAACATATTGGCCAAACCACCCACCTCACGGCCTCCCATGGCATTGGGCTGACCTGTCAATGAGAAAGGCCCATTGCCAGGCTTACCAATTTTGCCCGTGATAAGCGAAAGATTTATGAGCGAAAGGTTTTTGTTTACGCCTATTACCGACTGATTGAGTCCCATGGTCCACATCGACAAAAAGCCCTTTGAATGGCCAATCCACTTGGCTGCTGTTTTGATTTTTTGTAATTCTACACCACATATTTTGGCATATTCAGAAACCGTCTTTTCAAAAACTTTTTCTTTAAATGCCTCCATGCCTTCCGTGTGATTCTCAATAAATTCGGCATCAATCTTACCTGTTTCTATCAAAACTCGGGCAATGGCATAATTTAGAGCAACGTCTGTCCCTGGGTTTATATCTAAATGCAAATCTCCTGAAGCGACCGTTTGGGTTTTTCGAGGATCTACTACTATGATTTTAACGTTTGGATTGGCAGCTTTATGTGCCTCCACTCTTCTCCAAATAATTGGATGACACCAAGCAGGATTTGCTCCTTCTACCAAAATAACATCTGAATGTTCGATGTCGTCATAACAAACTGGTACAGCGTCTTCGCCCAAACTCAATTTATACCCAACCACCGCAGATGACATGCACAAACGCGAGTTGGTATCGATATTATTGGCTCCGATGAATCCCTTCATCAGCTTGTTCCAAAGATAATATTCTTCTGTTAAACATTGGCCAGATACATAAAAACCGACAGATTCTGGACCGTATTTGGCTATGAAAGTTTTAAAAATGGTTGCTGTACGATCTAATGCCGCATCCCACGATACTTGCTCTAAAGGCATGTTGCGGTTGAATCGCATTTGTGGTGCCAGCAAACGGTCTGATTTGTCCATTACCGTATAATGCAAGTTCATGCCTTTTGAGCAAAGCATGCCTCGGTTTACAGGATGATCTTTGTCTCCTTCAACTATAATTGAGCCGTTGCTTTTTTCTTTTATGACAATCCCACAGCCAACACCACAATAACAACACGTTGATTTATAGCTCTTTTCGTTCATATTTACCTAAATTAAGTCTCCCTGTTTTAAATTGGGATGGTTAACAATCTTTTTGTGCCTTTACTGTCGGGCTTTCCTTTTTTAGGCCATAACTTCTTCCAATACCGGACTAAGTGATATTTCGTTTGTCTTAATTGTAAACTTAGTGAGTGCTACCAATATACCTACTAATAATGCCGCACCACCGATATATTGGAAGGCTTCGGCATAGGAAATCGATTCTGATTTGAACAAGAAACCCATCAACATACCGCCGATATTGCCTCCTGCCCCAACTATACCTGCCACTAGACCAACATTTTTTGAATTGATAAAAGGCGTAATGGCATAAGTTGCTCCATTAGCCATTTTTAAGAATAATGCAAAAGACAGCATGGCTACTATGGCATAGGTGATCGTTAATGTATTAGAGAAAAAATACAGGCCAATTCCTTCCAAAACTAAAAACCCTGCTAAAAGCCAGCTTTTTCCGCTTATACCGTATGCTCTACCGATTCTATCGGCAAAAATGCCACCTAAAGCTCTTGCGAAAATATTCATAAAGCCAAAAAGTCCTGCTAATAATCCGGCCGCTTTCTGGTCGAAATTGAAGGTGTCAACAAAATACAATGCAGCTACATTGTCAAACGTGATTTCCATACCAAAACAAATAGAATATGCCAAAGCTAGCACCCACACTCGCCAATCGGTCAGTACTTCTAAGATATTCGTTTTTTCTTTTATGCCAACAGGTTTTACAAAAGCATAAAAATTACCACCTGGTGAATCTTGCGTAAAATTGTAATATAAGAAAGCACAGATTAATAACAGACTTCCAGGAACAATCATGGCCAATCGCCATGCTTCGCTGTTGGTATAACCCAAACCTACAATACCAGCAAAAATAACGGGCATCACCATGTTGGTAATTCCGCCACCTAAGTTTCCCCAACCGCCCGCAACGGCATTGGCTGTACCTTTAATGCCAGGTGCAAACATCACAGAGGTGTGGTATTGTGTAATAACAAATGATGCACCGATAACACCGATGGCTAATCTAAACAACAAGAAAGTAGCATAAGAATGCGACAAACCTACCAGAAACACTGGAATAGAACCCAAAACCAAAAGTGCTGTATAGGTTTTGCGAGGCCCCCAAGTGTCGCACAATCTGCCAATAAAAAGCCTTGCAAAAATAGTGGCTGACACGGAGGCAATAATGATATTGCCGACTTGTCCTTTAGTAAGTCCCAAGTCTTCACGAATGGTGGGCATCAAAGGAGCTAGTCCAAACCAGCCAAAGAAACACATAAAAAAAGTTAACCAAGTAATATGGAAAGTCCTCATTTGAACAGAAGATAAATCGAAGATTCTGAGGTTTTCTAAAGGTTTGGAGCTGTTTTTCATACTATTTATTTTTTTGAATAATGAATGCTAATAGTTTTTTTGGCTTTGAATCAAAGATAATACTCAATTGAACTACTCAAAATTAAAAATAAGTATTTATACTCAAAAATAAATGAGTATTTGTTTTGTGTCCTTATGCATTTTGTTGCGTTTGTTTTAAAGTATCTAAGAATGGTTATATTTTGGAGCAGACTACAAACAAAAAAAAGCACTGAGTCCTCAGAAAAGACCCAATGCGATTTAAAAAAATATAAACACTTACTCAAAAATTACATCGTCAATAGAAAGATTTTTTACTAAAAGACTCAACAGCTTATCATGAACTTCCATGTATTCGGGTAGATGCACAATGTCTTTCTTGTTTCTTGGACGGGCAATGTTTATATCCACTATTTCACGAATCGTAGATTCGGGACCGTCGTTCATTACCACTACTCTATCGGATAGAAATATGGCCTCCTCAATGTCGTGGGTCACCATCACGATAGTCTGCTGGCGTTGGTTGAGGTTCCAGATTTTGAGTAGTTCTACGTGCATAGAGCCTTTGGTGAGGGCATCTAATGCTCCAAAAGGCTCGTCCAGCAACAACACTGAAGGGTTTATAGCAAAGGCACGAGCGATGGCCGTACGTTGCTTCATTCCGCCTGATAATTGGCTCGGTAGTTTGTCTCTGTGCTGCAGAAGATTCACCATCTTAAGATTATATTCTACTATCTCCTTCTTTTCTGCGGCAGATTTGTATTTCAATACGGAATCTACGGCTTCATAAACGTTTTTATAAACCGTCATCCAAGGCAAAAGCGAGTAGTTTTGAAACACAATGCCTCTATCGGGACCTGGGCCTATTACCTTGTTCCCGTTTACTGTTACCTCTCCAGATGTTGGCTTAACCATCCCGCTGATAGAATTCATCAAGGTAGATTTGCCACAGCCCGAGTGACCAATGATACTCACTATTTCTCCCTTTTTTATATCTAAGTCGATATTTTTTACCGCCGTAAAAGTGCCTTTACCGTTGGTTTGGAAAGATATTGTTACATTTTTTACAGAAATACAATTAGCCGCTTCTGCCTTATTCTCTATTAATATTTCGTTTTCTAATTCTGTTATCATGATGTTTTTCGTTTAGAAATTATTTTCATCTTTTCAATTTGTGTCATTTCTTGTTTTCATAAGCGAAATAATTCTGTAAGCCATTGAAAAACTTATCGAGCAATAAGCCCACAAAACCGATGATAAGTATGGCTGAAAGGATTTTTTCCAGACTTAAACCATTCCACGAATCCCACACAAAGAAACCTATGCCTACTCCACCTGAAAGCATTTCTCCTGCAACAATTACCATCCAAGCTACACCTATGGCCAATCGCAAACCTGTGATGATGTGAGGCAATGCAAAGGGAATGAGTATTTTGATGATGTATTTCCAACGAGAAAAACCGAATGCTTTGCCCACGTTTTTATGATCGTCAGGTATGCTCGAAACACCGAATGCGGTGTTGATTAAGGTTGGCCAAAGAGAAGTGATGGCAATGATAAATATAGTAGCTCCTTCTGATGCTTTAAAAGCCAAAAGACCCAGTGGAAACCACGCCAAAGGCGAAACTGGGCGAAGAACCTGAATAAGTGGATTGAGTAAATTCATGGTAAACTTAGAGCCTCCCATGAGCATACCCAAGGGAATTGCTATTAAACTTCCCATTCCAAAACCCATCATTACTCGCTTAATAGAGCTCCAGAGTTGAATACCAATGCCTTTGTCGTTAGGGCCAAAGTCGTAAAATGGGTCTTTGAGCATTTCAAAAAATACCGCCCAAGTGGCTAATGGGCCTGGGATTTCGTTTTTGGTGATAGCAGACACCAAGGTCCAAATTATGAGCAAAATGACCATGCTACCTACAAAATAGGCTATTGAATATAAGGATTTTAAAGAAAATATGCTTTTCATGATTTTAATGCTTTTTGTAAATTCAGGAGACAATTTCTCACCTCCTGAATAAATTGTTATTTGCGTGTACTACCAAGATATGCCGCTGGATTACTTGGGTCAAAGGCTACATCAAGATTGGTTTTGAAGCCTTTCATGTCTGGCTGAACCGGCACCCCAGTTTCTTTGGCTACTTCGGCCCAAAGGTCATCCAAGATTAGTTTTTCAGCTATTCCTTTATAATCTGGTGCTGATTTGAGCATTCCAAAACGCACATATTGAGCTAAGAACCAAATAGCGTGCGATTTAAGTGGCGTATTTACTACTCCGTTGTTATAAAAACGCATATTATTGTCGCCATATTTTTGTGCACCAAGGTCACAGCCAAGGTCATACGAGCCCAATATACGACTCTCAATAGCCGCAACTGGAGCATTAACATAGTAAGGTTTTGTAAGCCACCCCACTGCTTTTTTGCGGTTCGCCGAATTGGCATCAAGCCATTTGCACGCTTCTACTATTGCCTTCATTACGTTTTTCAAATCTGCTCTATTTTCTGAAGCAAATTCCGTGTTGACCACAAGAGCCTTTTCTGGGTGATTTTTCCAAATATCTTGTGATGTAATTTCCGTGAAACCAACATTTTGAGCAGCCGCTACGCCATTCCAAGGTTCCCCAACACTAAAACCTTCCATGTTGTCCACTTTCATGTTGGCTACCATTTGGGGTGGCGGAATAGTAATAATTCCCACAGATTTTTGATTGATACCAGCAGCTGCCATCCAGTTTCGCAACCAGATATCGTGCGTGCCACCTGGAAATGTCATTGCAAAAGTCACTTCTTTTTTCTTTTTGAGAGCCGCCACGGCTGCTGCTACTTTGCTGGTTTCTTTGAATCCAACCACACCACAAAAATCTTTTGAAAGCGTAATTGCTTGGCCGTTATTGTTCAAAACCATGGCTATTTTCATTTGTGAACCTGCCTTGCCACCAATACCTGTATAAACCGAAAGCGGCATAGAAAATAAACAATGTGCCCCCGAAAGTTCTCCGTTCAATACTTTGTCGCGAATATTTGCCCAAGATGCTTCTTTGCTAAGTTCTACGTTTACCCCATATTTTTTGAATAAGCCTAATTCTTTGGCCACTACCAATGGGGCACAGTCGGTAAGTGGAATAAATCCTAGTTTAATTATACTCGCTGGAGCAGTTTTGAAAGAGGTTGTAACCGAAACTATGGCCAAAAGCATTGCTACCGATAATAATTTTATGGTTCGTTTCATTTTTTTAATAAATTGAAAATGTAATGTTTAAAGATTTTCTTACTGCTTAATAGCAACTGGTTTGGTATAGAAGAAATCTGGACGAATGTTGATCATTAAATAGGCCCAGTTACCCGTTTTCTTGGTTTTGTCTATGGTACTTGATTTTACATACTCCAAAGAATTGCTACCTTTCATAATAGAGTATCCCAACTCCAAAGTAGTGAATTTATTCATAGCCACTTGTCCAACAAAATCTAATTCGGTACCTAATTTTTTATCCAAAAGTTTGTTACCGTCCAACTTGTTGAGTGTAGCAGATTCTAGGCTGAAATAATGTCCATCAGCCATAAGAGTGAATACCTTGTTTACGTATTTGAGTTTTAAGTAAGCATCTTGCAATCCACCAGCAGGTGAGCCTGTGCCTACATAAAAGTAGTCCATGTAACCCCAATGCTTGTGCGGTGTGCCGTAAAGCGGATCAAATTTAGAGGTCTGACCAGTCACAGCTTTCAAAGCATTATTCCCAGTAAGTACTTCATAACCTGGCCCAAACGACCACTTGCCTTTTTGCATCATAGCAAATGCTCCATAGTGATAGGCGTTTTTGATCATTAAGCCGTCACGATCTTTACCCGATTGGCCATAATACCAAGCCTGAGCAGATATTTTACCAAACATTGCAGAAGCATTTCCAAATTGGCTATTGGCCATCAAGCCATAAGTTAATCTAGAATTTACGCCTGTTTGATTATATCTTCGGCCATATATGTAGCCTTGAGTAGCGTTACCAATACTGTCAGAAACATACTTTGAAAAATCATCTTTGAAAAACAAAGCTGAGAGTTTTGTTTGCTTAAATTTTCTTGTCAAATAAGCCATTTGGAAAGACTTAAACTGTTGATTTTGACCATTTGTACTCAATGGAGTTGCCAAAACCAATGCTCCTCCTTTTCCAACAGTAGGAATAAACCCAAGTGGAATGGCCAAACTTACATTTTTATTAGATAGTGCCGAAGCCGGGGCATTTCCCGCAGTATAATTTGTACCTGTTACTCCAAATCCATCGGTATTTTGATTAAATCCACCACCAAAATCCAATGCCCAGCCTAGGTGCTGTGCTTTAAAAATAGCCGCATCAAATCTACGAGCTTGTTGTAGCCAGTCCAAATTGCCCAATAGACGTACATCGTCGTAGACCAATTCTTGCCTTCCTATTTTAAGTGAAAGATTCTGAATCGGTCTAAATTTTATAGTAGTGTCTGCAGAGTTTGCCAAAATGAGTTCCGCATTGGCTTCGTGCATCATTAGTCTGTTTCCGTCTGCATTGCTGATGGTTGAAGCGTCTTGTCCCCAAACTCTTACATCTTGTATGGCAGTTGTAAAAACCACTCTATCCCATTTATAGCCAAATGTTAACCTAGTTCGCTGCGATGTAAAAGCCGCTACTTTTGCGTCTAGAGGAGCCAAGTTTCCCAAGCCATCACGTACCTCTGTACGGGTACGTACCTGGCCTACTAAGCTGAACTGGCCATATGTGGAAATTTTTAAAAAATAAATAAGTATAAATAACCAAAGCTTTTTTGAAAATAGAAGTTTCTTTTCCATCGTTCTAATTTTTAAAGATAAAATCCTGAATAGTAGTTTTAGGTATACACAACAACAAATTAGTTGCATTCATAAACAAGAAGAAACACGGACGAGAGAACTCGTTTTTCTGAAGACAGTTTGTAATTCGAAATTTTATTGATTTTCTTTACATCCGTCTATCTGTTTCAACATCGTAGGCAATTCCTTTGGCCGTTGGCGGTACTCCAATACCCCTTCGGCCTTTTTTTCTCTTGTATGCATCCAAGAGTTTTTGGTGCTCCAACACCTTTTTTGAAATCTATTTATTTATAAATTGAAAACAGGATTTAGCTTTAATCCATTCGTCTTAAATTATTTATATCATGATGACGATTCGAAATTAGAATTAAGTATAAATACTCATAAATATTTAAGTATTTATTTGACTATTATTTTAAAATTTCTTTACATTTTTTAATTTAACATTCGAAAATTTATATTTTGTAAATTGAAACTTGAAAAATCATTCGTTTTTAGGATTTTTTGATTTCACTTATTTTTCTTCATTTAATGTTTTTTTTACGCGAATGCGTTATTTTTGAAACTAGTTTTTGGAAAAATTTCACTTTTTGGCTTTAAATGTTTGATTTTTGAAACCTGTTTTAAAAAAATTCACATTTACATTCTTAAAAGAAGACTGCGTTTTGAGAAGAAATCTTGTGGGTACAATTATTTATGACTTTTGAATAGTCTGAGATTTATTCTTGTGTTTCTTTAAAGCAGGATTTAGCCCCTACTGTTTTGTTTAGGTTAGTTCTTAATAAATTTTACTTAGGTTTTTGATAATGAAATAGCTCAAAAGCCGACAAAATGCGACCTTGACTGAGTAGCGACCAATGTTCAACTTTTACTTAGCTAATATAATTCGACCCTGACTGGGGGTGTTCTCTTTTTACCTCTGAAAATACTATTCTTGATAATTAATATTGAAAAGTCTGAAGGTAACCTATAGGTTTATGAGATTCAGTCGCACAATATCTCCGATCCATATTTTAGAATATACTCTTTATGCACACTCACCACTTCGCCAATAATTATTACAGACGGCAATTTGATATTTTCTTCTCTTACTTTAGCGGCTACGTCTTTTATTTTACCTATCACAAATCGCTCATTGTGGCAGGTTCCGTTTTGTATTATTGCTACTGGAGTTTCGGATTTGCCATAAGTAGTGAAAATTTCGGCTATTTCTTCCAATTTACTCAGACCCATCAATATTACAATAGTAGCACTTGACTGTGCAGCCAAGAATATGTCTTTCGGTAGTTCCTTAGCTTTCGTGTGACCAGTCATCACCCAAAAACTTTCAGAAAGTCCACGCTTCGTTACCGGAATTCCCTGTGCCGTAGGCACAGCTATACAGCTTGATACTCCAGAAATAACTTCTGTTTCTATCCCAAAAGCCTCTGCATATTCCAATTCTTCTGTCGCTCTTCCAAATACTATCGGATCACCGCCTTTGAGTCTTACCGCATGGCCATATTCAAATGCCGAAGCTATCAAAAGCTGGTTTATCTGGTCTTGGGATAAACTATGGTTCTCAAATCTTTTGCCTACAAATATATGTTTACAGTCATCTCTTGTGTACTTCAAAAGTTCCTCGTTTGCCAAAGCATCAAACAATACTACATCTGCTTTTTCTAAAGCCTTTATTCCTTTAAGTGTAATAAGTTCGGCATCTCCAGGGCCCGCTCCTACAAGTGATATTTTCGGTTTCATAAAAATGAGTATTAATACTTATAAAAAGTTTGAATTCTTCAATTGTACTATTCTTAGTTAAAATTTGATATTAATTTAAATATCAAGCCTTTTTCATGTTTTTTCATACAATATATTCAACAATCTTAGAATTTTAAATTGCAATTATCTAATATTGTTTCATATTTAATTGCTTATTAATACTCATTTTATAAATAATATTAGATAAGTACAATTGAGTATTTTTTATCAAAATACAAATTTGATTTTATGAAAAAGAAAGCAGTTGTTGTTGGTAACGGAATGGTGGGTTACAAATTTTGTGAAAAATTGGTAGCCAAAGGTGGAAAGGAGCAATTTGACATCATAGTGTTTGGAGAAGAACCTCGTCCTGCTTACGACAGGGTTCATTTGAGTGCTTATTTCGGTGAAAAAACCATAGAAGAATTGACTATGGCTCCTCTAGAATGGTACGCTGAAAACCAAATACAACTACACCTCAGCGATCCAGTAACTAATATTGATAGAGAAAAGAAAACCATCAATACCCACCAAGGTGTTTCGGTCAATTACGACTATTTGATACTCGCCACGGGCTCAGCACCTTTCGTGCCACCAATTCCAGGCGTAGAAAAAGACGGAGTTTTTGTTTACAGAACCATAGAAGACCTCGACATGATGAAATCTCATGCCGCAAAGTCGAAAATAGGAGCTGTAATAGGTGGAGGTCTTTTGGGCTTAGAAGCCGCCAAGGCTTTGCTTGACCTAGGTATTAAAGACACACACGTAATAGAATTTGCCCCGAGACTTATGCCAAGGCAAATCGATCAGGCAGGTTCTGACATTTTAAAAAGCAAATTGAGTACACTCGGCATAAAGATTCATTGTAACAAAAATACCCAAGAAATAGATGGGGGTGATACGATTGAAAAAATGGTATTTGCCGATGGAGAAATACTGAAAGTAGATATGTTGGTGATATCGGCTGGTATAAAGCCACGTGACGAATTGGCCAAAATAGCTGGACTTGAAGTGGGTTCAAGAGGTGGAATATTGGTAAACAACAAGCTCCAAACTTCTGACGAAAGCATTTTTGCGATTGGAGAATGTGCCTTACATGAACACATGATTTACGGCTTAGTAGCTCCTGGTTATGAAATGGCCGACATTGTTGCCTCAGAAATAGTGGGAAATGCCACTAAAGAATTTACAGGTTTTGACATGTCCACCAAACTAAAACTTATCGGTGTAGATGTGGCAAGCTTTGGAAACGTATTTGCCGAAGAGCCAGATTGTCAAACGATTATATATGAAAACAAAACCAAGGGTGTTTACAAGCGTATAAACATCAGCAACGACAATAAATATCTTTTAGGAGGAATATTGGTGGGCGATGCCGAGCAATACAATATGCTTTTGCAAACGGTGAACAATAAACTGCCAATCCCTGCCGATCCTGAGGATTTAATATTGGGTTCACGAGGTGGCGAATCGAGCGGGGAGTCAGGCGTAATGTCTCTTCCAGATGATGCTCTTATCTGTTCTTGCGAAGCCATTACGAAAGGGCAAATTTGCCATGAGGTAATGGAAAATGGCAACGATACCGTGGATGCTCTTAAAAAATCAACAAAAGCTTGCACTGGTTGTGGAGGATGCACGCCTATGGTGAAGGATTTAATTCAAAGCATTCTTAAAACTCAAGGAAAAGTAGTTAGAAATATACTTTGCGAGCATTTTGAGTATACACGTCAAGAATTGTTGAGTTTGGTAAAAATTAAAGCTCTGAAAACTTATGATGACGTTTTGGAAGATTTGGGATGTGGAGATGGTTGCGAAACTTGTAAACCAGCTGTATCTTCTATTTTGGCCAGTCTCTGGAACGAAAATGTGCTTGAAAAAGGTCGTTTGACAGCCCAAGATTCTAACGATAGATTTTTGGCCAATATCCAAAGAGGTGGTACATACTCCGTAGTTCCAAGAATTCCAGGTGGGGAAATAACCCCTGAAAAACTCATAGTAATTGGCGAAGTAGCTCAAAAATATGGTCTTTATACCAAAATAACTGGTGGCCAACGTATTGATCTGTTTGGTGCTCATGTAGGCGACTTACCCGCCATTTGGAAACTGTTAATAGAAGCGGGTTTTGAAAGTGGTCAAGCTTATGGAAAATCTTTAAGAACCGTAAAAAGCTGTGTAGGAACAACATGGTGTAGGTTTGGTGTACAGGATGCCGTAAGTTTTGCCATAGAAGTAGAGAACAGATACAAGGGACTTCGCTCACCACACAAACTCAAATCTGCTGTGTCTGGCTGTATTAGAGAATGTGCTGAGGCCCAGAGCAAAGACTTCGGAATCATCGCTACTGAAAAGGGTTGGAATCTTTATGTATGCGGAAACGGCGGTTCAAAACCTCGTCATGCAGAACTCTTGGCCACCGATGTTAGCAGCGAAATGTGCCTAAAACTCATCGACAGATTCTTGATGTTTTATATCAAAACAGCTGAGCCGCTTCAAAGGACAGCTCCATGGCTCGACAAAATGGAAGGCGGACTGGCATATCTGAAATCAGTAGTACTCGATGACGCACTTGGATTAAATGCTCAATTTGAAGCCGACATGGATTCCCTTGTTGACACTTACAAATGTGAGTGGAAAGAAGCCGTAGAAACACCTGAGATCAGAAAAAGATTTGTGCATTTTGTAAATGCTCCTGAGGAAAAAGACCCAACCGTGAAGTTTGAAACACTTCGTGAGCAAATAAAGGCCGAAGACTGGAACGCTGTTTTAAAATAAGAAAAAATGATACACTTGTATGAATTATATCGTGCAATGATGAAACCAAAGAATAACATGAATAATACCGAAACATTAACATCGTGGATTTTGGCTTGTAAAGTAGAGGACATACCCGAAAACGGAGGAGCCTGTGTTTTGCTTGAAGGAGAACAAGTAGCCATTTATAATTTTAAAAAACGAGGTGAATGGTATGCTACCCAAAACCTTTGCCCTCACAAGCAACAAATGGCTCTTTCGAGAGGAATGATAGGTTCTACGGGAGACGAACCCAAAGTTGCGTGTCCTTTTCACAAGAAAACGTTTTCGCTAAAATCAGGGGCTTGTTTGAGTGGAGACGACTATGAAATAAAAACTTATGCTGTAAAAGTAGAAGACAATCAGGTGTTTGTGGCTTTTTGATCAAACACTTGCCATTTTTTGCTCATAAAATTCTAGTTTTGAAAAATTGCTCACATTATAAATGGCCTAGAATGTCAGTATCGTTTTTCAAAAAAAGCAATTTATAAAGCCTATATCAGAATCTTTTTAAAATAAGACAATCCTACAGTCATTTAAATTAATTTTGGTCTCAATAACAGATTCAGAATGGAGACATTGGACAAAACCGTTGGGCAAAGATTAAAAGTCCAATACATTTTTGCATTAGTTGTGGTGGCATCTTTGACCATTTTGGGGCAAATAATAATTCAATCCACCCTCTCAAGTTCGTTAGACGACTCACATGTTATAAATATTGCTGGCCGCCAACGTATGCTCAGCCAACGTCTGACCAAAATCTCTCTGATTCTCAACGACCCCACCATCTCTTCAACAGAAAAAGCAGTTTATCTTAAAATCTTCCCTTCCGCATTTAAACTTTGGAAAGACAGCCATGAGGCTTTGAAAAACAATAAATTAGAAAAACCGAAAAAGTATAACGTAACAAACAGCCGAGAAATTAAAGGATTGTATGAGCGTTTACAACCCACTTACTCTAGACTGTTGGTATTGTTCACTTTGGCTTCAGGAAATAGTTTAAATGAAGTTAGCAAAGCGGAAATTCTTGAAAACGAGCGATTGTATTTAGAATTGATGGAAAAAATCGTGTTTAGTTATGACGCCGAGGCTACCAAACGTGTAGATTCTGTTAAATCCTTCGAGCTTATTCTTTTGTTTTTGACCATCGGAACACTCCTTGTTGAAGCCTTTATGATATTTAATCCCCTTGCTTATTATGTAAAAGAAGTGATTTCAAGACTAACCAGCTCTGAAAAACAATTGCAAGAAACGAATGACCAATTGCGTTTTTCGAACCGAATGCTTTTTCAGGCACAAGAAAAACTAGAAAAAGCCTCAAGGGAAAAATACGAAGCAAAGCTACAAGAAGAAAAAACCCGCTCGGCTTCGCTACTGGAAGGCCAAGAGGAAGAACGTAAGCGTATGTCAAGGGAAATGCATGACGGCGTTGGGCAAATGTTAACGGGTGTGAAATTGGCGGCAAGTAAACTTAAATCACTTGAAACGAATAGTCCAAAGTTTGAACCCATCTTAAACAACCTACATCAACTCATAAATGAAACGATAGAAGCAACCAGAATTGTTTCTTTTAACCTCATGCCACCAGTACTAGGAGATTTTGGTCTAGAACCCGTAATAAATATCCTGAAAGACTCCGTGGAGAAATCTACCAAAACAAAAGTAAAGCTGGACATAAAGCTTATAAACCAGCGTTTGTCCCAAAGCCTAGAAATAAATATCTACCGAATTATACAAGAAGCAACCAATAATACTATAAAACACGCAAAAGCAAAAAATATCACCATCAGAATTTTAGAAAAAGAAAGTATTGTTTTCGTGGAAATCAGTGATGACGGCATTGGTTTCGACCCCAATCAGATATTTTATAGAAAGCAATCGCTGATACACAACGGGGTGGCAAACATAAAAACTCGTTGTGAACTTTTGCAAGGAAGTTTCAAACTAACCTCCGCTCCCAAAGAAGGAACGAATATTTTCATTAAATTGCCGATTGATAATTCAGACCAAAATGGGGAAAATAAGAATATTGTTAGTTGACGACCACGCTGTAGTAAGAAAAGGGCTCATTTCGTTACTAGAAGACGAAGAAAACCTGGAAGTCGTAGGCGACGTTGGTAGCGGAAAAGAAGCTTTAGAGATAATACCAAAACTAAAGCCAGAAATTATTTTGTTGGACTTGAACATGCCAGAAATGTCAGGTATGGAAACCGCAAAACACCTTAAAAAACTTGCTCCTGCTATAAAAATATTGGTTTTCTCGATGCACAACGATGCCGATTATGTACTGAAAAGTATCGAAAATGGTGTAGATGGGTATTTGCTAAAAGACAGTGAGAAAGACGAGATTTTGTTGGGAATAAACACAGTTTATGAAGGAAATAAATACTTCCCCCCTTCTATTTCGGCTACATTGGTTGGGGCCATTCAAACCAAAGGAAAGTCAGTTTCAGGGCCAAAAAACAACTTGAAAACGGATGTTCTTTCGAAAAAAGAAAAGCAAATTTTGAAACTTATTACCGAAGGTAAAAACAGTAAAGAAATAGCAGACCTGTTAAATTTAAGCATCCGTACAGTTTCTAATCACAGAGCGAATATGCTCAAAAAAACCAATCTCAGCAACACCGCAGAATTGGTAAGAATTGCCAGCAAAGAAGGAATTTAGCAATTACCATTTGAAATAATAAAACTTTCAGTCATGGAAAACTTGGCTAAAATCTAAAGTTTCAACTTTGTTCAGCTATTTAATCGAATGTTGGTCTAAATCCCAGCTATTTTTCGAAATCCGTTTCTAGCAATAATTTTTCATTAAATACTCCGGTTCCTTCTGGTTTTTTGAGTCTCATTTTCTTAACATCAGCTGCAGAAATTCTTTTGGGCTCTTTGGCATAGGCATTTTGTGTAAAACCTATTATATCAACAATGTCTTGGTCACTGATAGAACTGTTGTTGAGCAATGCGGGCATTTCGTTATTCAGTTCGTAACGCTTTCCACCAACACTCATCGGACCGCCAATACCATGCAAAATTATAGCTGCTAACCGTTTAGTAGAACCATCAATATACTCGGATCCTTTTAGTGGAGGAGCCAAGTTTTCGATTCCTTTCCCATCCGCACCGTGACAAGTAGCACAAATAGATCTGAACAACTGCAAACCTTTGGTTCGGCCATCAACTTCGTTTTTTACTTTTACAAATATGGGATTGAGCTCCTTCTTTTGTCTGTTGGTTCTCGCCAGATTCAAATTGGTTTTCAATAACTCATTCGGAGTCATTTTATCGATAAAAATTGTCTCTTTACCCTCTAAACTACTTGTTAATGCATCTTGAAATACTTTATCTGTTGAATATTTCTTTTCTATTTCTGAAAGAATTGGCAAGAAATTATTTTCTGATATTTTGATCCAAGAGCCTAAAGAGCTGGCCAAATAAAGATCAATTGTCTCGTTATTTTGAGTTTGTAATACTTTGGCCAATTGCTTGAATTTCAGAATATTGTCCTGAATTGCATACTTTTCGAGAAGCCCCAAAACATGGGCTACGGTTTCTGGCTGTTTAGACTTTTTGGCATTTTCTTCCAGAAAACCAAATGAAAGAGCATTGAGGCCTTCCAAAACATATAAGGCATGAATTTCGGTCCCAAATTCGCTATTGCTAAGTGTTAGTGCTTTTAAATCTTTTAAAATACTTAAGTCTTTTTTGAGAATTAATAATTGCTGAGCACGGTCTCTAATCCATCCATTGGGGTGACTTAAAAGGTTCACCAAATCTTTGCTGGTTGTTTTGGTAAAATCTGGAATTTCAAAAGCTTTGGTGTTTTTGTGTGTTACTTTTAAAATTCTTCCAGCATTTTGAAGGGTATCCAACTGTTTTTTTGCCAAAAGTTCGGTCAAATATTGGGAAATATATGCCTTGTGCTGAATAATTCCTCGGTGCATATCTACAATATAAATGGCACCATCTGGTCCATTAAAAAGGTTAACTGGACGAAAACCTTCATCTTTGGAAGCAATAAATTCCTTACCAGCAATTGCCCTATTACCTTTAATACTTGTGCTTTTTACATCTAGGATACTTCGGGTAATGAGGTTAGCTTCAGGAACACACACAAAGGCGTTTTGATTATAAGAAGTTGGAAAAGCCGATCCTCTGTATATCATCGGCCCACAAGAAGCCGTAACTTCTTTAAGGAATCCATTTTTATCTAAAACATCCTTGATATAACCTCTATTTACTGAAGTGGCATGTATTGGATACACCAGATTATCTGTTAACACTTGGTTTTCAGCGGCTTTGGGTCTGAAGTATTTGTTTTTAATGGCTCTATTGGGCAATATAAAATCCCCTTGTAGATGTGTGCTGTTGTTGTTATAAAAAAGCCTACCAAAATTGTCCTTTGTGATCCCCCATTGGCCACGAAGTGAAGTTGGCTCTTTGAGCCATTTTCCGTTCTGAAGGCGATACCGGAAGTTATAGTCTGCATTATAAATCCAGTTATCTACATTCATCATTAGACCGTTGGACGCATGTTCGACGTTCCCTCCTTCAGCATATATTGGATCAACGAGTGTCTTTTTGCCCGGTTTGTCATTTTTAATTTCTACAAACCAAAGCTTGGGGCCATCCACATAAAGCAGGCCTCCATAAACGAAGGCCATAGCACGAGGAAGCACAAGTTTATCCAAAAACACTTTTGACCGATCCACAACGCCATCTTTGTCAAGATCCTCTAAAATTTTAATTTTTCCTGTTGGTTCCTCCTCCCCTATTCCTTCTAAATTGGGCATATATCCTGTCATTTCTACCACCCACATGCGGCCTTTATTATCAAAATCCATGGCAACGGGTGCTTTTATCAAGTTTTCTGAAGCGATAACTTTCAAATCAAAACCTTCTTCGATGATGTAATCGTCCAATGAAATGTTTGGCTCGAAAATCTCAATTTTTTTGAAGCCTAAAAATGCGAAAACTATAAGTGATAATGAAATTAAAGAACAAGCTAATTGCTTTTTATTGAATTTATACATGCCTTAAAAACGTAAAGGATTGGTTGATTTTACACTTAAAACCGAAGTTTAACCAATATTATTTATGCTAAACAAGATTTTAGACAAAACTAACCTTCACGTAGCTCAAAGGCTACCTCAAAACACACATATAGTGGTGAAATTATGCCTCAAAGTTGCTTCACTTTAAAATCAAAGGATTGTAATTAGGTCATCAATAACTACTTTCAGCTAAAATATTTCTCTGACAAAGAATTATTCAAAAGAACAAAACTTAAAACCTCAGAAGAAATTTGAATCAACATTTTCAGAAAATCTAAAGCGTTTTCTAATTAATTTCAGTCTTACAAAACCTCAGAAAAGACCATTGGATATTGCCTTACATATTCTTTCCATATTTTAAATCCACCCGCTAGATTATTGATATTTTTGAAACCATGTTGTGCCAAAATTTTGGCCGCAATATAACCACGCATACCTCTAGCACAGTGTAAAATAACGGGTTTGTCTATCGGAATCTTATGTAGGTTTTCACGCAAATCGTCCAAAGGAATATTTATGGAACATTCAATAAATTGGCCGTTAGCTCTTTCTGAAGGATTTCGGACATCAATAATGTACATTTCCGCATTTTCAGAAATCAACTGATGTAACTCCTCCACACTAAGAGGCGAACAGCCACGATTTATGGCATTTTCGGCAACATACCCAGCCACCAATACTGGGTCTTTGGCGGGAGAATATGGTGGTGCGTAAGCCAAGTCTAGCTGTGGAAGATCCGTAATTTTGAGCTTGGCATAGATAGCAGTACTCAGAACATCTACTCGTTTATCCACCCCAACTTGGCCAAAAACCTCCGCTCCCAATATCGTAAAATCAGAATCCTCATAAAAAACCTCCACCGTTATGTCTTGGGGATTGGGATAATAACTCGGTGTTGAACCAGCTACAATGAGTGTTTTTTTATAGTTTATTCCAGCTTTTTCTAAATCTCTTGGCCCAAGTCCAGTACGAGCCAAGGTATAATCGAACAACTGAATGATAGCCGTTTTATAACCACCAAAAAGTTTCTCATTACCCCCTACGGAGTTGAATCCCGCTGCACGACCGCCTTTATTGGAGTGTGTTCCAAGCGGTAAGTAATCGGCTTGATGTGTGATAAGATTTTCAATACTTACATTGTCCCCAGCAGCGTAAATGCCTGGTAATGAAGTTTCCATGTTTTGGTTTACTATCAAAGCTCCATTTCCAATAGCGGCCGCTCCTTTTTTCAATAGCAATTCAGTGTTCGGTTTTATACCTACGCTCATTACCACAAATTCTGTCTCCAGAAATTTGCCGTTTCCTAAGTCTATCTGTTTTATTTTTTCGCCCTCAACTATTACATTTTTTACAAAAGTGTTTTTGATAATTTCTATGCCTTTGTCTTCCAAAACATTTTGAGCAAAGGCACTGAATTTGGGCTGCCACATGGGCAAAACCGTAGCTCCACCCTCGATAATAGTTACTTTTTTGCCTACATTTATCAGATTTTCGGCAACCTCCACACCTATCAAGCCCGCACCCATCACCGTAATATGCTTTACGGAATCTACGAGGCCCTCTTTCATGATGTGGTCAAAATCTCCCAAGCTCCTGCAGGCCGACCAGTTGGTGGCTTTTTCAAGATTGGTAATCGGCGGCACGAATGTTTTGGCACCTGTTGTAAATACCAATTTGTCATAAGGATACTCGCCAAGTGGCGTTATAACTGTTTTATTATCAATGTCTATGTCTGTCACCTCTTCGTTGGTGTGTACGTCTATCTTGAATCTTTTCCTGAGCATTTCCACATCTGTGACCAAGAGTTTTTCTCTTGAAGCTATATGACCTGATAGGGCGTAAGGTATACCACACGTAGCATAAGAAATGTCGGCTGTTTTTTCGAATAGTTTTATATCGGCAAATTCATCTTCTCTTCTGGCTTTGGCTGCTGCCGATGGCCCAGCCGAAAGTCCGCCTATGATTATTATTCTGTTGTTCATTTTGGTGTTCTAATTTTAATGCAAAATTAGAGCATCTAAAATTCTTAAATTGTAATGAATGTTACCTAAACACGCTGCATTTGTGTGATTTTCATCAGTTTTAAGAAAAAAAAGCCCGCATAATTATATGCGGGCTTTTCATATCTTTTTGTACAATTAATTCTTAGTATATAAAACTCAGAATACCTATTTTACAAACTCTTCAAATATTCAATGCTTTTGGGTACATTTTCAAGCTCTTTATTACTTTCGTCCTCAATGAAATAGTGCTGAATCCCTGCTTTTTTAGATAGTTTAAATATCTTTTTCCAATCTGCTTGACCAGTTCCAAGCACCACGTCATTTTCTGCTGGCTCATGTCCAGATTTATCTCCATTCACTCCTTTTCTGAGGTCTTTTACATGCATCAGTTTCCAGCGATTTCCATATCGCTTTAGCAATTCTTGTGGTGATGCCGCCCCGCCTCCGTGAATAGTCCAAAGTACGTCCATTTCAAAAGACACGTATTTTGGGTCTGTATTTTGGATTATATAGTCCATGTAAGTGCCTTTTTCGTGAGGTCTAAATTCGTATCCGTGGTCGTGATAACAAAAGATCAAGCCATTTTCTGCCAACACTTTGCCACCGGCATTGAAAACCTCCACGGCTTTCTTGGTGTCTTCCAAAGTAAAATCATTGCCTTTGTGAGGTATCCAAGCACACATCACATATTTTGCTCCCAGAGCCTTGGCTTTGTCAGCTACAGCTTGAGGGTTTTTTTGCAATTCTTCAAAACTACAGCCTGTAGAAGGAATACTGATACCTCGGTCATTGCACATTTTTTTGAATTCCGCCGCAGTTTGGCCTTTTTGTGGACCGCCTTCCAACTCAGTAAAACCCATTTTCTGAATGATGTCCAGTGTCTGTTCCACGCCTTTCGGGAAGTGATTTCTGAACGTATAGGCTTGTACACCAAGCGGATAAGTGTACAATTTTTTCTGGGCGAAACCTAAAAAACTGAATAAGAGAAATATACACAACAGCAAGAATCTTTGATTTTTCATTTTAAATTTAATGGTTGAATTGAATTCTAAATTTATACATAAAACATTGGAAAAATTTCAGATTATTGTTTTTTTTTCAAAACTCTGAATTAATTCTCCAACTATTTTTGGTCAATCTCTACACTTAAAAGCACAGTTTTAAGAATATGAAATTTTGTTTAAAGATGCTATTAATAAAATTAACCAGTCATTTTTTTATCTGAATTTAAAAAAAATTAATCGGAAATGGTTTCCCTTTTAAATCAAATCTGCCTTTTGTTATTTTCATTTTATCAATGGCAATTGAGGTATAAAACGCTGTTGGACTAAACTCAAATGTTCCTGAAAAAACAAAATTTTCAAAGTCCATTCTTGTTATTTCAATATTCAAATTTGTCTCATTATTATTTTCACTACCCGTTTGGAGTAATCTTATTGCATTGCCAGACATTTTAAAAATGCTTCCACGTTTATAGTAGGTTCCACCACCCACCATTTCAATAGGTGCGTTAGAATCGGAAGGCTTATAAAAATAAAATCTTGATGTACCAACTATAGTACTTCGCCCGCTTAAGGAATATTTCCCAGGTTTAGTTATTCCTTTAACCGAAAAACTGACTCTTTCGGTAGTGAAAATCATATCTTTGTCTTTGTAAAGTCTAATTGCTTCCACATATATTAGCCCTGTTTTTTTATCCATGTAAAGAAGCGTTGAATCTGTTGTTGAATTTAGGCTTCTATCAATTTTTGGCATCCAAACTTGGTTATCTATCAAACACCCAAATGTATTCAAACCTAAAGTAGTTTGTTCAGGTAGTTCTGATTCCAAAGCCTTTATGTCATCCTTATTACAGGATAAAATGAAAAAGAAAAGTACTATGGATATTAAAATGTGTGTTTTTAATGACATATAAGCTGTTTTTTTTAAAATTTTGCTTCAAATTTAATGCCATCATTCCTTGCTTTGATACATAATAGCAGCTTCAATCTCTGTGACACTTATAATATAATCTGCAACCAACAAAGTATTGATGGAGTGCTGGATCTTGGGAGTCTTAAGGGGGGTGTAGGCAGAAGGATTATTTAAATACAGCCATTTTTCAAATCGCAGTAAACAGTTTTTATCAAATCAACTGATTTATATTTTGGTATGCGATTTGAAAAATCGCACCACTTTCATTCCTCAGAATTATTTGTTAGTTTAGTCTTTTCATATCCCCTTTAAACACATGAAAGACTTTACGATTACACATATAGGTGAAACTGCATTGAGTCTACCTCAACAAGATATTGGCTTTGGATATGAATTATTTGCCTTAGGAGACTTTTTCTCGCCAGAAATACCATCATTTGAAACAAAAATATAATGAGGGGAAAATAGATATTTTCAATGTGTATGAAAAGGAAAGTCCTGCAGATAAACTTGACATTTTTTATCAAATAAAGTCAAAGTCGGTTTGGCCATTTTATGGTTTGTTGTTGCTGGTGGCTGGGGCTATTTGGTATTTTTTGGCCTATGAAAATAATTGCTTTAAAGTATAAAACTATGAAAAAAAAACTATTCTACTTAATTACCAATCTGATTTTTGGATTAGTTAGTGCTTACTCTCAAAAACCCAATTTTATTGTCATTTTCACAGATGACCAAGGATATGGTGATTTGGGCTGTTATGGACATCCAACCATTAAAACGCCCAATCTGGATAAAATGGCTTCGGAAGGTCAAAGATGGACCAACTTTTATTCTGCTGCCAATGTTTGCACGCCTTCTCGTGCGGCTTTATTAACCGGTAGGCTTCCAGTCAGAAACGGCATGGAAAGTAACCAAAGAAGGGTGCTTTTTCCTGACTCTGATGGAGGACTGCCCGCCTCTGAGTTAACAATAGCGGAAATGCTAAAAACCGCAAACTATGCAACAGGTATGGTTGGCAAATGGCATTTGGGCCATTTACCACAATATTTGCCTACCAAAAACGGATTTGATACCTACCTAGGCATACCCTATTCCAACGACATGGATAGAGCCGCAGGTTTATCCAGAGATGAGTTTTTTAGTCCGGAGTCTAAAAATTACAAGGTGCCTTTGATTAAAAATGAAAAAGAAATTGAAAGACCTACTGATCAAACCACCATTACAAAACGATATACTGATGAGTCAATAAGATTTATAAAAGAAAATAAAAACAAGCCTTTTTTCTTATATTTAGCTCATTCAATGCCACATATACCTTTATTTTCTTCCAAGGAATTTGAAGGAAAAAGCGAAAGGGGGGTTTATGGTGATGTGATTGAAGAAATAGACTGGAGTGTTGGCGAAATTTTAAAAACGCTTAAAAGTCTCCATTTAGATAAGAATACTTATGTACTCTTTACTTCTGACAATGGCCCTTGGAAAATATTCAATGAGCATGGCGGTTCTGCAGGTTCATTATTTGGTGGAAAAGGCACTTGTTACGAGGGAGGTATGCGTGTGCCTTTTTTGGTTTGGTCGCCTCAAAATATTAAACCTGCCGTCATTTCAGATATTGGAAGTACCCTGGACATGCTTCCGAGCATTTGCCAACTGGCAGGAATTTCTGTTCCCAGTGATAGAACTATTGATGGATATGACCTTTCGGAGGTTTGGAAAAAAAAAATAGAAGTCCGAGAAACGAAATGTTATATTACCACGGCACGAAACTTTTTGCGGTAAGAAAAGGGTCTTATAAGTTGTATTTTTTGAAAAATAACCCAGATGGTTATCCCGAAAAACTTGAAATGTTAGAGAAGCCTCAACTTTTTAATCTTTCAGTTGACCCATCTGAAAGATTTGAAATATCCGAAAAGCATCCTGATTTAATAGCTGATATAAATAAATTAATTGAAGACCATAAATCAAAAATGGTTCTTGGTCCAAATAATTTGGAAAAGCGAATTGCAAAGTGATTTATGCGTTAGAGTTTTTTCTCTGAAAAAATTTAAACTAATTTTGACGAAAACGCTGGAGAATGCTCATAGACAACCACGGACGTCCGATAAACTATCTTCGATTGGCAGTGACCGACCGATGCAATCTCCGTTGTTTCTATTGTATGCCACACGAAGGCATTGATTTTCTGCCCAAAACGCATTTGTTGAGCTTTGAAGAAATGCTCAGACTGATAGAGATTTTGGCTGAAATGGGTGTTTCTAAAGTAAGAATTACTGGCGGAGAGCCTTTTGTGCGTAAAGAATTGATGGCCTTTCTTTGGAAAATCTCAGAGATTGAGGGCATCCAGAAAATCAACCTGACGACAAACGGTGTGCTTACCGCTCCGTACATTCCTGAGCTTAAACAATTGGGTATTTCGTCCATCAATCTCAGCTTGGATTCCTTAGACAGAAAACGGTTTTTTGAAATGACCCGTCGTGACGAACTTCCGAATGTTTTGAAAACTTTTGATGCTATTATCGAGAACGATATCCCACTGAAAATCAACTCGGTAATGATGGCGGGTAAGAATGAAGAAGATATTTTTAGTTTGGTAGATTTAGCCAAAAAACACCCTGTTGGCGTACGATTTATAGAAGAAATGCCATTCAATGGTGAAGGCGAAAAGCCAGAGTATTTTATGTCTTATAAAAAAATAATAGAAACCATAAAGACTAAATATCCAACACTTTACAAAATAGATGACGAGGCCAATTCTACTTCTTACAATTACAAAATTGACGGATTTGAGGGAACAATCGGTGTAATTGCGGCTTTCAGTCGCACTTTTTGTGGCACCTGCAACCGTCTCCGCATCACGCCAACTGGAGATTTCAAAACTTGTCTCTATGCCGACAGCGAAATGAACCTCCGAGACATGATCAGAGCAGGACTTAGCAACGAAGACATCAAAGAAAAACTTCAGGAATCTATTTTACACAGAGCAAAAGATGGTTTCGAAGCCGAAGCTGGTCGAAAAGACGCTATTTCAGAAAGTATGACTACCATTGGAGGCTAGTTTATGCGTTTTTTACCCCCTTTAGAAAAACCGAAGTTTCGAATGTCTTTTTCAAATCAAATAACTACTATTTTCGGGCGAAATTAGCATAAAACCGTGACTCTGATTTTCGTATTTTTACGTTAAAATCATACGTATGCCGAACATTTTCAATTCATTTCTTCAACCGAAATTATCACCTAGATTTACATTCGTATTTTCGATGGTTTTGGTATTTTTTCAGGGGCTTATTTTTGCACAAAATAATCCTAAAACAGACTCCATCGTACGGGTTTTTCCTGGAACTCTCAACTTTTTGGTTGTAGGAGATTGGGGACGGTTTGGCGAAGATCACCAAACTCCAGTAGCCAACCAAATGGCCAAAGTGGCAGATAAAATCAACCGAAATTTTATCATTTCTACTGGAGACAATTTTTATCCACATGGGGTGGCAAGTATAGATGACCCACAATGGAAAACATCCTATGAAGATGTTTATAAACAATTTGCTTTACATTGGGAGTGGTATTCTGTTTTGGGCAACCACGATTATATTGGAAATCCAGATGCACAAGTGGCGTACTCTAAAATCAGCAGAAGATGGAGGATGCCAGCGAGGTATTTTAGTGAGACTTTTGCTATAAACGGCGATACCACCAACCAAGTGCTCATCGCTTTTATCGACACCAACCCGCTCATTCCCGATTTTTATAAGAACAAAACTTATGGGCCAAATGTGGTCAGTCAAGACAGTACTGCTCAGAAAATTTGGCTGGAAAAAACCTTGGCCAACAAATCTTCGAATATTAAATGGAAAATAGTGGTAGGCCATCATCCACTTTACACCGCCACCTTAAAGCGTAGAGAAAGCTATGACACCCGAGCGGTAAGACATTCACTGAAAGGAATTTTGGACAAATACCGAGTAGATGCCTACCTATGTGGCCATGACCACGACTTGCAACATCTGCTTCCAGAGGGAAAAACGCATTATTTTGTATCTGGCTCAGGCTCTGAAGTGACTGAAATAGGCACCTTACCGATATCAAAACTAGCATTGGCCGAATATGGCTTTATGGCGTTTTCAATAGGTCCGAAATCCATGAATGTGCAGGTTATCAATCACCAAGGAAAAGTGGTTTATAGAACCGAAATCGTGAAATAAATCTCATTTCTAAGAAATTAAAAACATATTTACCAAAAAAATGAATCGTTCTCAATTTATAAAAAGTGTTTCGGCCGCTGCTGTAGCTTTAAAATTTAATAATTTATTTGCTCAAAACCAAGCCAATTATGACTGGCCAAAAATAGTAGAAGCAAACAATAAGGCGGTTTCAGACATATTAAAGGCTACGCAAGCGGGCTTAAAAACTCTTAAACGAAGTCTCGGATTTGATTTGGCCAATCTTGCAGCTGGTTTTTCTGAAAAAACCTCAAATTATTATGAGAAAGAAGAACTCATAAGCGGTATGAAAGTCATTTCGGAATTTATAATATCCCAACAAAAGGCCGACGGAACGCTGGACTTCGGAAATTTGTCTTCTCCGCCAGATACTGCCTTTATAATTGAGCCTATTTGTGCTGCTGGAAATATCCTAAAAGGAAATTCAAAATGCCAGGAGGTGAATCTTTTAATTAAAAAAATAATTGAAAAATCGGGTGCTGGATTGGCAGTCGGCGGTGTACATACCCCCAACCATCGCTGGGTAGTTTGTGCCGCTTTGGCCAAAATAAATCACCTCTACCCCAACCCAAAATATACCAAACGCATAGCTGAATGGCTCTCTGAAGGTGTTTTTTGTGACAAAGACGGAATTTATCTCGAAAGAAGTATGACTTACGCCGAGGTAATTGACCGCTCGATGATAACCGTTGCCGCTTACACCAACAGGCCCGAACTGCTAAAAATGGTGGAAAGAAACCTCCACTGGGTGTATGAATGTATGGAACCCAACGGTAATTTGGTAACTTTCCCGTCCCGCCGACAAGATGCTTACATGCAATGGAACATCCTTCTTTTTTATCCTCAATATAGATTTATGGCCAATAAATTTAGCGATGGATTTATGGGAAGTGTGGCGGCATTTATAGAAAGCATGCCGGGTTTTGACCCCACTATTTCGAAAGACTTACTGTATTTGTTTTTGGAAGACGAAATTTTGGCAAAAAAATATCCTACTAAACCACTTCCTACAGATTTCCAGAGGTTTTATGAAGGAATAAACATGTTGCGAGGCCGCAAAGGTGAAGAAACATTCTCCTTGTTTGGGGGAGCTGACCAGCCGATAATCATTGGATCAGGCAGGTCTACCAATCCAAGTTTTTTCGGAATGCAAAAAGGAAAAGCCATTTTGAAGCATATCAGAATGTCCTCCAGTTTTTTTAGTACAGGTTTTTTTAGGAGTGAAGGCATAAAAAAAGTAGGAAATCAGTATCATTTATACCAGAAAATAGAGGCACCATACTATCAGCCACTGCCAGATAAATTCAAAAAAGTCAATGGCGATTACGAACTAAGCCAAAGTACAGACCGCCGGTTTTGGAACAAAATGGACTTCAAAAATCGACCGAAAAGTAACATCAGCCTACTCGAATACAAAGTAGTTTTTGAAGAAATAAATGATGAAAAAGTAATAAATTTTGATGTAAGAGGAACCACTGGAGTTCCTTTGGTAATAGAACTTACTTTCGCAAAAGGAGGAAAACTGCTTGGTTGTGATTCAATAGCTGGCAGTGAGGAGAATTTTTCAATTAAGGAAAAAGAAGCCTCATACGAGTTTGAAGGCGACAAAATCTCATTTGGTCCGGGAGAGTTTACTCACCAAACAATCAACAATATGGAAGGCGAAATGTACAGCACCCATTTTGGTTCATTACGTTCAAACGGGATGCATATTTATATTACTGGCCGAACGCCTTTTGTACATACTTTGAAACTATCATAAAAAAAGGCTGCACAAAATGCAGCCCTTTATCATTCAACCTATTATTAACCTAGAAGTTCAGAACATTGGGTAAGTATTTAGCCACAAGATCCTCGTAGTAAGGCCTCAAAGCCTTGGCATCTGGTGGCACAGGTACTTTAGAGTATAAATCATATGGGTTAAATTTATCCACCCATTTAAACATCTCATGATCGTGTTTACTCATCAAATGATTATAGGCGTTTTCACGGTGTTGTGGATAAAACGAATGGTAACGCAGCATATACAAGCCTTCTTCAGGAATATAATTCTTCATGATTTGGTAAATATACTCGTCATGCCCCCAACTCATTTTTACCTTATCTAATCCGCAGTTTGGCTCATAAACACCGTATTTGGTTTTATATCGAGGATCTTTGCTGTCAGGATTTGCCTCGAAGTATTCGGGATAAACTATTTTATCGGAATGTTGGCAGCCCACTGGAAATGTATCACCAACCACCGCCCATTGCGGTTCACCAAATAAGCAAAGTACTTTTCCTAAATCGTGCATAAAACCCACAAGCACAAACCAATCGGGGTGCCCATCTTGACGAATGGCTTCTGAAGTTTGCAAAAGATGTTGAAACTGATCCAAGTCCGTATCAGGATCGCTATCATCCACCAAAGTGTTTAGGAAATCAACAGCATCCCAAACGCTCATTTGGCGTTTATCAAACTTTAAAAATTCTCTTTCTTTATCTATTACGAAGTCATACGTTTGGTAGGTATGATTCATTTCGTAGAATTTTTTCACTGTCGCTACTCTGTCCGTATCAACATAGTTGCGATAATTTTCTTTTTGTTTTGTGCCTGGCTCAGGATATCTGAGCACCACATCGGCTTCCCATTCATCAAGACTTCCCAGTGGATTTAGCTCTTTTTCTGAAAACTTTGTATTCATTGTAATATCAAAAGTATTTAAAATGTAAACCGAGACTCAAATCGGTCTCGGTTTATAAAAATATTAATATCCTGGATTCTGTGTAAGTTTTGGGTTGATGTTCAAGATACTTCTTGGTATTGGATACAATCTTTTGTTTGGATCTGAGTCTGTTTTTAAACCCCACTTACCTTCAAATTTCCCAAAGCGAATCAAGTCATTTCTTCTCCAGTTTTCATTACAGAATTCACGACCACGCTCTGCCAACATCACATCAAAGTTTAGCTCTTTTATTTCGCTTGCGTTTCTAATTTTCCTAAGTGAATTGACCAAAGCCAAAGGCGTGTCTCCAGATGTAGCTGCCGCACCTCTCATGATGGCTTCGGCCTTCATCAACAATACATCAGAGTATCTAAAAAAAGTAAAGTCGTTCCCTTGATTTCGTGTTGTAGAGGTTTTATCAGGAGAAAATTTGATGTAACGATAACCCTGTGCCCATGCCTTCTCGTCGTTACCCAAATCAAAAGCCGCCACATTGCGGTACTCTAATTTAGGAACCAATTCCAAATGATAATCGACAGCTGTAGCTCCATCCGTACCTTTATAATCTTCGTCAAATCCTTTTTTCGAAGTTTTAACAATAATTGGCGAACCATTGCTCAAGAATTGCTTTCCTTTCAAAAGTAGTTTTGCTCTTACATCATCCTCTTCATTGAAATTTGCCAAAAACTCTTCTTGCACGCTTATGGCACCTGATGGTGTAAATGGCAATTCGTATTTTGCTCTCATCGCCCTGTGCAAATAATATCTAGCCAGAAATTGACCTCCAGAAATATTGTCAAACGGCACAGCAAAAATCGTTTCTTTGATTTGTGGGCCATTGTCTATGTCAAACATCTTGGCAAAATTGGCCTCTAGAGCAAATTTCTTAGAACTAATGATGTTATCACACATTTTTACTACATCGTCATATCTTTTCTGACCCGTATATACTTCAGAGTTGATGTATAATTTAGCCAAAAGTGCATATGCCACAAATTTTGTAGGGCGACCATAAGTAGAGGCATTTACATCCCCACTTAGGCTAGGAATAGCATCCAACATTTCTTTTTCTACAAATGCGAAGATGTCTTTTCTAGGCGTAGTAGTTGGTTTTTCGGTTACACCAAACTTGGTAAGTAAAGGCACATTTCCCCAAAGATCCAGCATTACCCAGTAGGCAATCGCTCTCATGGCTTTCAATTCGGCCAATCCTTGTTGTTTTGCTGGTGACTCGGGAGCAGTTTCTACCACGGCTATGTTTTGGTTTATGGTAGTTATGGTACCTGTAATCCAGTTCCAGGTTCCATCTACTTGACCGTTGTCTGGGTTCCAATTGTGCTGGTGCAATTGAAAATATCTAGCACCATCGTACCAGTTTCCACCTCTTGCTGGCAAAATGGACTCATCAGAGCTCAGCGATTGCAAAAACCAATATGAAAGAGCTATAGAACCTCTAAAGTTGGTATAAGTTGGTCCCGAAGCTTGAATAAAGTGCTCGGTTTTTATCGGGAAATTATCTGAAGTAAGTGCATTTTCAACTGGTACTTCTAAGTCGTGACACGAAGCCAAAAATAAGGCTGCGGCACACGTAATTACATATTTTATTTTTTTCATTTTTCTAAAAACTTTAAATTTTAATAAATTAGAAACTTGCGTTTACACCAAACATAAAAGTTCTGGTTTTTGGATAAAATCCGTTTCCAAAACGTGTCCAGTCAACGCCAGGGGTTAGTCCGCCCATGTTTACTTCTGGGTCAATTCCTGAGTATTTTGTTAAAATGAAAATGTTATTGCCAGATAAAAACAATCTAAGGTTTTTGATGTAGTCCTTTTTGGTGTTTATCGAATATCCAATAGTGGCATTGTCAAGTCTTAGGAAGCTTCCGCTTTCGATGTATCTGTTTGAATATTTAAATGCATTATAATCTGCAATTGGTTCGTCGCCTGTTTCAACCAAGACGTTGTACGAACCAGCTTCCTGCGGTCTGTTGAAATCTGCTCTTACAGTATTCATGATTTTATTACCCAATACCGACCTAAAGAAGAAATTCATATCGAATTGTTTATAGGTAAATGAGTTATTCCAGCCAATCAATAGTTTTGGTTGGGCACTTCCTGCCAAGAAATAATCGGTTTTGTTTTGTGGCACTAGAGTCGTTCCACCTTTTTTGGCATCAAACTGCGACACACCAGCTTCAGTTCTTCCTGCATATTGGAATGTGTAAAACTGTCCAACTGGCTGACCACTGAGTAATATTTGCACCGTTGAACCTGTCTGTCCGCCACCGTTTGGAGCAGCCATCAGCAAACTATCAGCTTGTAGACCTTCGCCTTTAAGGGATACCAAAAGGTTTTTGTTATGAGCAAAGTTCACAGAAGTATTCCAAGTAAAGCTTTTGGTTTTTACGGGCGAATAATTTAAAGTTAATTCCACTCCCTTGTTGCTCATTTCTCCAGCATTAGCCGTCAACTGACGGTACAAATATACCGATGGGTCAACGTCATAAGTCCATATAAGGTCAGTAGTACGTTTATTGTACAAATCCAAGGTACCCGTGATTTTGCCCTTCATTATGCCGAAATCCAAACCGATGTTCGACATGGTTGTTTTCTCCCACCTCAAGTCTGGATTTGGGTTTTGCACAACACCAATGGCTGATAAGGTAACACCATTCACCAAAAATGTGCCCACATTTCCGTATCTCAACAAGGAGACCAAAGGATTAAATCCAAGTGAGTTACCTGTTTGTCCATAGCTCACTCTAAGTTTTAATTCAGAGAAAATATTCTGATTTTTCATGAAGTTTTCTCCGTCAATTCCCCAAGCAGCTGATAAAGAAGGGAAATAACCCCAACGGTTGTTAGCACCAAATGCCGACGAACCGTCTCTACGCAATGAACTTTGGACGAAGTATTTGCCCGCATAACTGTAGTTGAGTCTGGCATAATCCGAAATCAAACGAAGCTTCGAATAATTGTTGCCACCATAATCAACCACAAAGCCTGACACCGCTTGTGAATTTCCTAAGCCTAAGTAATTGGCTTCTGTATCATTGGTTGGGAAATTGGTGTTATTAGCCTGAAAACCGTCTCCATTGAGTGTCTGTTGCCACGAATACCCTGCAATTGCATTTACATTGTGTTTACCAAATGTTTTATTATAAGTCAAATAGTTTTCAAACAAAGTATTTTTGTTTTCGTAAGTATTTCTTACGGCAAGGCCATTTCTGCCTCCTACTACTGTATAATTTGTTGTAAACGCGATGTTGTTATAGTTGGTCGTATAATAGTCGTTGTAAAACTCCGAACCGTTGGTTTGGTTATTCTGGATTGAAGCCGAAACATCGTACGAAAATCCAGCCGGAAGTTTCAAGGTTGCCTTGAAGTTAGCCAAAGACGTTTTTGAGTTATTTTTTACCGTGGCATTGTCAATCACTGCCAGAGGATTGTAATAGTTTGAACGTGCCAAGTTTTCATAATAAGAACCATCTTCATTTAGTGGGCTAACCGTTGGCAAATACCTCAATCGGTTTATCAAAACCACATCTTGAAAAGGAACAATCTGTGAGTTTGTTTGCGTCGAAGCCAAGGTAACACCCATTTTCAATTTGTCTTTCAAGGCATATTGCTCAATTGAGAGCCTTCCAATGAATCGGTTCAAGCCACTTCCTTTGATGATTCCGTCTTGATCAAAATAGTTGATGCTCGCATTGTAATTGGTTGATTTACTTCCGCCTCCAAATGACAAATTGTGATTTTGTGAAAATCCTTTTTGACTTACAACATCCTGCCAATCGGTATTAGCACCTGTATCGTCTGCTGGCCCAAGAGATTTACCATTTTTAGTTAGGTAGCTTCTCAATTGGTCGCCAGACATCATTTTGATGGTATTAGAAACCGACTCTGTTGCCACATAAGCTTTGTAGCTTGCAAAGGTTTGACCATCTTTTGGTCTGTTTGTCGTGATAATGATCACACCATTGGCAGCACGTGAGCCATAAATGGCTGTTGCAGCAGCATCTTTCAAAACATCCATAGACAAAATATTGTCAGGTGCTACCGTAGCCAAATCAGCACCAACCACACCGTCAACCACAAACAAAGGTTGCGAAGCCTCACCTTCACGTAAAGTGGAAGCCCCTCTCAAAATAATTGACGGACGGCCATTTGGGTCTCCTGTTTTCGTGATGTTTAATCCTGCTACTTTACCTTGCAATAATTGCGTTGGGTCTGTAATAGCACCACGGTTGAGGTCTTCTGCTTTAATGGTGCTGATAGAACTCGTCAACGATTTCCGAGTTTGCTGGCCATAACCCACTACCACGATTTCATCAAGCGAAGTGTCTGATTCTTTTAATTTTACGGAAATTTGGCTGCGGCCATTTACTTCTACAGTTTGGGTTTCAAACCCAATGTAGCTAAACACCAAAGAGGCATTAGTACCTGCGTCGATACTAAATTTGCCATTTGGATCAGTCATTGTTCCAGTAGAAGAAGACTTCACTGTAACAGATACGCCAGGGAGTTTTTCTCCATCAGAAGAACTTACGATTCCGGATACTCTTATTGTATTTTGGGCAAAAACACCAAAAGATGTACACGCCAAAAACACCAAACAAAAGAGTAATTTCAATTTAGGGTAATTTTTTTGCATAAAAAACGATTTATTTGTTTCGATGCAATTATAGAATATAACTTTTCTACAGAAAAATTGTATAATGCAAATTATTAATGCAAACGTTTGAAATCGTTTTCAAAAAAATTATTTTCTGAAAAACATCATTAAAACTATTCAAAAGAGGGTTTTTAAGAAATTTTAATAAGTATTCCTTGTGTCAAAGAAGTATTTTTTTTTGAAGATTTTATACCATTATCAACTGGCTTGCCTGGTGGAGTCTCGCTCTATGAGGTGTGGATTTAATACACTTTTTCCTGGCAAATAAGTATCTGACGAAAGCATTTCTAAGGTTTGTTCAGCTGCTAAGCGACCTATTTCATAACTTTTTCTATCAATGGTAGTAAGTTTGGGCGAGAAATAAGGAGAAATAGGACAATTGTCAAAGCCTATTACAGATACCTCTTCTGGGATTTTTATGTTCAAACTCATCAGCACATTAATGGCTCCATAACAAACATAGTCGTTTACCCCGAAAATTGCATCAGGGCTGAGGATTTTTCCTTCAAACCAATTTTTGGTTGGTCCGATGGCACTCTCTATATTAAACTCCACGTGCTTGATCCAATCGTCGCTGGGAGTAATACCATTATTTTTAAGACAATCCAAATATCCTTCCAATCTAAGCTTCGAAACTAATAAGCCTTGTGGTCCTGCCAAATGGGCTATTCGCTGGCATCCTTTTTCTATCAAATGTTTGGTAGCCAAATACGCCCCTGCATAATCGTCAATAACTACGCTGCTTCCATAGTTTTCAATAATATCCCTATCTATAAAAACCAAAGGTATTTTTCTTTTATTCACCATTTCAAAGTGCGAAAAGTCTCTGATACTAGCCGTTTCTTGTGAAATAGAAACTAGGATAGCATCCACTCTATTTGACAAAAGTCTTTTGATGTGCTCTTGCTCTAAACTGTGTTTTTCATCGGTCACACAGAAAATCAACATGTAGCCTAGGCTATTAAAAACCGATTGTATGCCTTGGATCATCAAGGTTTCGTGCGAATGATTTATAGATGGCACTAAAACTCCAATAGTTTTTGTGGACTTGTTGAGTAAACTGAGCGAAATTGAGTTTTTCTGGTACCCCATTTTTTGGGCATACTCTTGTATTGTTTCCTTGGTATCTACGTTGATATTTGAGTGGTCGTTCAAGGCTCGGGAAACCGTTGAAGGCGAACACTTAAATTTTCTCGCAATATCTTTTATGGTGATATTATTCATTGAACTTTTCTAAGATTCCAATACTTTATTGCTCAACTTAAAGCAAGCAAAGTAAATAAAACACTAATTTATGGTAAATATGATGATATCATTCAATTTTTTCGACATTTGAATGCAACTATTCGATGCTTCTCTTCATCTTTCTCAAAAGTTAAAAAAAGCTAAACTATCAACCGTTTAACCTTTTTTAAAAGATTGGAAAAGCCCAGTTTGCTACTTTTGCGAGCTATTACTCTAAAAGTCATTACATTTTGAAAAAGCTATTAATCATTCTACTGGTCGTAGGCAATGCCGCCTATGCACAAAACACCATTAAAAACATTCCTGCCAAACGCACATCGCAGAAAGTATTAATAGATGGTAAATTAGACGAAGCCGCCTGGAAGGATGCAGCGAAATTTGATGAATTGATTGAGTTTAGACCGACTTTTGGCCGAAAAGAAGCAGAGGGAAATCAAACGGAGGCTTATCTGATGTATGACGATGAAGGCATATATTTTGGCGGAATTTGCCACGAAAATAACCTGGATAGTGTTTCTCGTGAACTTACGGGTCGAGACGGATTCGGCACCAACGACTACATCGGGATTATTTTTGACACCTACAACGACAAACTCAATGCGTTTGAATATTTCTTGACGCCATTGGGTGAACAGTGGGATTCTAAAATGTCGTCAGTTCAAAACTCCAACAATGGTGGCGAAGATTTTGCTTGGAACGCTGTATGGAAAAGCAAAGTGATATTGGACAAGTCTGGCTGGGCTTTCGAGATGTTTCTCCCCTACTCTGCCATTAGGTTCAGCAAAGATAAAGTTCAAAATTGGGGTATAAATATTACCAGAAGACGGAGAAAAACAGAACAACAATACACCTGGAACCCAGTGGACATGAACATTAACGGATTTTTGACGCAAGAAGGCCTTTGGACGGGAATTACTGACATCAAACCTCCACTTCGTTTACAACTATTTCCTTATTTCTCGCTTTATGAAAATCATTTTCCGAGTGGAGATCCAAAAATCAAGAATTGGAGTAATCAATACTCTGGAGGTTTAGATTTAAAACTTGGTATTAGTCAGGCATTTACACTAGATGCTACGCTTATTCCCGATTTTGGGCAAGTACAAAGCGATAATAGAGTCTTGAATCTTACACCATTTGAAGTGAAATTTAACGAATATCGGAATTTCTTCACAGAAGGAACGGAGCTCTTCAACAAAGGCGATTTCTTCTATTCTCGACGAATTGGAGGCTCTCCTATTAACCAAAACGAGGTGTATGATAATCTCAAAGAAAACGAAGAAGTCATAAACAATCCAACAGAATCAAAACTCATAAATGCTTCAAAAATATCGGGAAGAACCAAATCAGGCCTCGGAATTGGTATTCTGAATGCCATAACTAAAACCCAACATGCACAAATTCTAAACAAAGAAACTGGTGAAATAAGAGAATATGAGACCGATCCTGCCACTAATTATAGCTTGGTGGTTTTAGACCAAACATTGAAAAATAACTCTAGTCTTACATTTCTCAACGCCAACGTTACACGAACAGGCCAAGCCTATGACGCCAATGTGAGCTCTGCTATGTTTAGTATTTTTGACAAGAAAAACACGTATTTTGTTTCAGGTAAAACAGCCCTCAGCCACCAAAAGTTCGTAGATGAAAACAAACTCGGATACTCACATGCATTTGGGCTTGGCAAATCTAGTGGAAGGTTTAATTGGCAATACAACCAAGAACTTACAGACACCAAGTTTAATAACAACGATCTGGGATATTTTACAAACAATAATTTCATAACACACAGAGGCTATGTGGGTTATAGATATACAACGCCAAAGAAATTCTACAATAGGCTTCAATACAATCTCAATTTGACCTACAGTACACTTTTCTCTACAATAGGCCAAATTGCCTCCAAGTACCAAAATGCCAGAATTCAGACCAGCATAGTTACCCAAACGAAAAAACTGGTTTGGTTTGGCTTAATAAACGATTTTATGCCAAAACAAAATGACTTTTATGAGCCGAGAGTAGAAGGAAAGTTTTTTGAAAGAGGAAATAGCGGCTTGGTAGGTGTTTTTGTGGAAGGCAATTCAGCCAAGAAATATTATCTAAACGGAGAAATATTTATGAGGAAATACTTCAACTTCTACGATCTATTTGCCTACGACGCATCGGTAAACCAAACTTACAGATTTAACACCAAGTTTTCGGTAAATCACCAAATAGGTATTCTGCCTAGAAAAAATAGTGTTGGGTTTTCAGGCAATGAAGACGGAGAAATCATTTTTGCCAAACGGGATGTAAAAACCTTCGAAAATATTCTTTTCTTGAAATACAATTTTACTAACAAAATGGGTTTGACTTTCAGAACACGCCATTACAATAGCCGTGTTACCAACAAGTCCTATTTTAATCTTGAAGATAATGGTTTGCTAAGTGAAAGAGCGTCTGTGAATGGAAATTATAACCGAAATGTCAACTATTTTAACATCGACATGGTCTACACTTGGCAGTTTGCCCCTGGTAGTTTCTTGAATATTGTTTGGAAAGATGCCGCATTTACAAACGACAACGCCTCGCTAATTTCTTATGGAGAAAACCTCAGAAACAGCATGAATTCGGACCAAAACAACAATATTTCTCTTAAAGTAATCTATTTTATTGATTATTTGACGATGAAAGGCTGGACAAAACGCTCTTAATACTGAAGTTTTGACCTGAATGCATAATTCTGCTTTTTATATTTTTATCTGATTATTTCTATTAAATATCATTAATTTTGATGAAATAATTCAGATAATATATGTCCTCATTCACTCACCTAGACGTAAACGGAAATCCATCAATGGTGGATGTAAGTGAAAAATCCGTAACCAAACGAACCGCAACTGCCCGTAGTATTGTGGAGATTGATAACGATATCATGGCTAAGTTTGTTGGAGAGGATATTCTCACCAAAAAAGGCCCTGTTTTTCAAACTGCAATTATTGCTGGTGTTATGGCCGCCAAAAAAACGGGCGATTTGATTCCACTTTGCCATCCACTTGGGCTTGAAAACTGTCAAATTTCGATAAAAGTTATAGGCACAAACGAGATAGAAATTCTTTGTATGGCATCACTTTCGGGCAAAACTGGGATTGAAATGGAAGCACTCATTGGTGCGAGTGTAGCTGCCCTCACTATTTATGATATGTGCAAGGCCATGTCGCACAATATTTTAATAAAAGAAACAAGACTGATTGAGAAGACCGGTGGAAAAAAAGATTTTAAGTTTGCACAATGAAAAAACACGAAAAACATGCCAAATTAATTAAGCCTGAAATTGGGTTTTTCGGTAGAAACGAAATCGCATTTCTTGGGGCTCCATGTGGAGTTATCAAATCACTCGTTGATGCATTTATTGCTTCTATATCTGGAGATATCAAAATAACTTATGTTGACGCAGACCACGGTAATGACGAAAATGTCTCTTTTAAAAACAACCTATTACAAGATAAAATTAGCCATAAAAGGTTTGAGAAGAAATCTTTTTCTACGTTTGAACAAAAATTTCTCCTTTCTGATCAGGATATGATATTAGTAAATGGGAATCATTTTGAAGCTAAAAGCCAAATAGTAATTATTGACCCCAAGAAAGAAGAATCTCTAAAAAGGCGTATTTTGCAATTAACAAATGTAAAAGCATATGTATTGTCTGAAGGTGTAGATGAAGTCTTTGATTGGATTGAAAAATCACCCGAAATTCCTGTTATAAATATTTCAGAAACAGATAAAATTTCAAGCTTGATTTTAACTGAAATCGAAAATCCTGTTTTAAAAGCCCTCATTTTAACCGGTGGAAAAAGTACAAGAATGGGAATTGACAAAAGCAACCTAGATTATCATGGGATGCCACAACATGCATATTTAAAGAAGACTTTGGATAGCTTATTAATACCAACATACATTTCTTGCAGAGATGAGCAGAAAGAAGAATTCGACAATCCAATAACCGATAAATTTGTAGGCCTTGGACCGTATGGAGCCATTCTTACTGCGTTTCAAGAAGACCCAAATGCAGCATGGCTTGTGGTTGCATGCGACTTGCCCTTACTTAAAACATCCGAATTTGAGTATCTGGTATCAAATAGAAACCATAAAAAAATAGCGACAGCTTGTTTCAACCCTGAAACTAATTTTCCGGATCCCCTTTTTACCATCTGGGAACCAAAGGCTTATCAGACCTTATTGAGCTATCTTGCAATAGGTTATTCTTGCCCAAGGAAGGTTTTGATTAATTCAGATATAGAATTAATCCATTTGTCAAGACCCGAAGTTTTAGCCAATGTTAATACGCCCGATGAGAAATTTGAAATAGAAAAGTATTTTTCATAAATAAAGTTTATTTTTGCAAATATTCCCAGATGAAAGTTTCTGAAAATAACGATAAGATTGTCAGGTAATTTTCAGTTCATTCTTTGAACAAATTAAACTTTGAAAGGTAAAAAAAATATTCTACTCTGGTTATTTATCCTCATACCAGTTATTATCCATCTTTATATATTAGATACATTCTCTTTAAATTTTCCATTCGAAGATGGCCATCGAGTATTTTTAGATTTCTCGTACAATTACCTAAATGCTCAAAATATTAAAGAGAAAATTACCCTTTTTTTAACCCCTGATAATGAAAGTCGCCCATTTCTCATAAGAATATCTCTTCTTATTCAATTAGGCCTTTTTGATAAAATAAACTTCAGATATTTACTCTTTGCATTTAATCTTTACACCTTTATCCTAGCCGCGGTTTTCATAAAAAAGTATTGGAAAAACCCATATTTAGTCATAATTTCTTGTTTCAGTTTGCTTAGTTTGTGCAATTGGGAGTTGTTTTTTAGAAGTGATGTTGCATCTTATCAATTGGCTACTATTTCTTTGTCTATTCTAGCTTTTTCCCTGATTTCAAATATTAATCATGCACCTTCTTCTTTCAAAAACTGCTTAATAATTATTTGTCTATTTTTAGTACCTTTCGGTAGTGCAATCGGATTTATTACTGTGTTTTTTGTAATAATTTATACATTTATTAGAAAATCCAATCTTCGCTGGTATTATATTTTAGCCCTCTTAATTTTTCAATTATATCTATACTTTCACTTGGCTTCAGACGATGTAGCGTCTAGTAGTTTTATTCAAAATGTATTCAAATATAAATTTGAGCTTATTTGGGCTTATTTTCTGTCCTTAGGAGGGGTGTTTCAGTATATTTCAAACTATCAGGGTTTTGCTGTTTCTGGAGTTCTTGGCATACTGATTTTTACAGGTTGCTCATGGTTTTTATTGAAACATTGGAAAGAAAAAGACTTAGATTTCGAAAAGCTGGTTTTCTTATTTATGGCGAGTTCTTTGGCCATAATTGTTTTGAATAGATATAACTATTGGGTAATCGGATATGAAAGCGTTTTGGTTCCGAGATATAAAATTTACGGAGTAATAATTCTCATACTGGCAATTTCATTTGTTTTTAAACGAATAAATAGCACAACAGTCAAAGCTTCGATTACGCTTATTATTATAATTATGTATATATTTTGGCTACTTAAATCTTGGTATTTAATTACGCTCAAAAAAGAAACTCAAATGATAGATGCCTATAATCTAGAGAAAGGAATGGTCAGAAACGATGTAGCAAATAATACTTTTGAAGCAAGATACAAATATGACTATTTGAAAAAAAACGGGTATTTTAATGCCAATGAACTTTACAATGAAGTCTTGCTAAAGATAAAAAACGGAACCATTTTTTATCCTGAAAAAGTGACCTTGAAATATGTCGATTTTGATCCAACATTTGAATCAGATTGGGGAGGTAAGAAGACCGTTTTAAACAAAATATTTATATACGGAACATTTCCAGCGAGCGAAACTTATTTCATCCAATTAATCGACAAAAATAATAAGGCAATCATTCTAAATGGATTTAGGAGGCCCAATTCTATCTTGTATAGACTCTTTACCAAAGAAAATAAAATAGATTTTTTATCCAAGGAATTTGAAATGGAATATTTCAAACTAGAGAAACCACTCACTTGTAGGGTTATTTGTGTAAACCCAGTAGCGTCTACTCAGAAATAGGTATATTAACTGTTACGGTGTCCGTTTCAAATGTGGGTACCACATATCCTCCAGTGTCAATTTTGGTTTTGGGAAAATTTTTGAAATTAAGATTTTTAAAATCCACTTTAGATTTATATAGATATAGTTTTTCTAAATTCTTTAATCCTTTCAAGTTTTCTAAACCTTTTTCAGAAACCATTGTATTAGACAAATTCAAAAACTGCAAATGGCTAATATCTTTTAATATCCCCATCTCTTTGTCTGAAAAACTAGTTTTATTTACATGAAGAATCCTGATTTCTTTCATTTCCCTTAAAATTAAAGCTAATGTTTCAGCTTTTTTTATGTTTGTAGCATTTAGCCAAATAGTCTGTTTTTTTAATGTTTTTAAAGCTTCAATATCTGATGCTGAGGGGTCTATCCCCCGAAGATTGATCAATAGATAGTTTGAATTTGAAGCCACAGGCAGAACCAATATTCCTGATTTTTTGAGAGAAAGAATGCTTACTTCTGAACCTTTTTCAACTTCTGCTTCTGGAATCTTATTGGTTGTTTTGGTTTTTCCCTCTTTGTCCGAAGATTGAAAACTCGCTAATACTTTCTGAATTTCAGTGCTTTGAGACAACTGATTTACCTTTTTATCGAAAGAAGCACCTTCTTTAATCCACCATTCCAATACTTTTGTTTCTGATTCTGTTAGCTGTGGTTTGCCCTTGGGTGGCATATGTTCTTCTTCGGACTCCTTCAAAAAAATTCTTTTAGAAATCAAACTTTTACCCGTATTATGAGGAACAACACCTTTGCCCTCTTTGCCGCCTTTCATAATAAACTCTGGCGTATCTAATCTAAGATTTCCCTTTTGTTTTTTTGAAGAATGGCAAGAGTAGCATTTCTCTTTCAAAATTGGTTGAACAATCTCATGATACACCGCTGCGTTTTGTACATCCAAAACTTGAGGCTTTTTTGTCTCTTTGGCAAAGCTCAAAAAATCTTCCCCATGGGTTAAACTACCACCAAGATGTCCGACAATCATCAAAAGTATAGTTGAAATAGCCCAAAGCGTTACATTAAATCTCTTAAAATTTCTAGAAAAATAAACTACCAATATAAGAATTGTAAACGCAATTCCTGTCCATTGGTGCTTAGCCACCATTTCTGAATCGTAATCTCCACTTTGGGAAAGTAAATAGCCTGTCAAGGAAGAAACAGCGGATGCCACAAAACTCAAAATAAGCATCATGGGTAATAGGCTATCAACGGCTTCCTTATTTTTCCAGAAAGAATAAACTTTTATAATGCCAGCCAAAAGAAAGAATCCAATGGGTAAATGAACCCATAAGGGGTGAAATTTCCCGAAAAACTCAACAATCATTTGTTATATCTAGTTTTGATGAGATTCAACATATACAAATTGATGTCCCATTGATTGGCAACAGGTTGACGTGTATAAGGTATTGTAGGCAAATAATTTGGGGGACCAAATTCAGTGAGAAAAGTAATTTGCTTTGCTCCTTCAGCTTCTCTGAGGGCCACAACTTTGTCCCACCATGCCAAGTGTTGATCCAAGGTGTATTTCCACTCAGGGCCGCGAGGATCATTTACTTGAGGCCCTTCTTCGTGCCCGATTCGAGCATGAATATTATATGTACGAGACAAAGCCAAATCCACATTTACCTTTTGGTCTGTCAACATGGATTCATGTACGTTTGTCCAATGACTGATGTCAAGGGTCAATTTCATTTTAGGGTGTTTTTCTAATAAGTTTCGAGTAATAGGTGCCGAATAACACATACGACCTCGATGTGTTTCGTGCAATACTTTTATGCCTGTTGCTTCCATTCTTTCAATCGTAAATTCCACAATTTGGGCGTTTTCCTCAAAACTGAAATAATCTTTGCCAGAGTGGCTATTGATATACAAAGGTTTCGTGACTAAGGCTTCATTCACTGCTTTTTTATACTGAGTAAAGTGTTTCTCAAAATCAGGACCATTTCCTCCACACAAAAACGCTATTTTAAGATCGTATTTATTTAAGGCAACAAAAAGGTCTTTTTGGTCAGCTTCTTTGGTTGGCCACCAAAGTTCAAGGCCGTCATAACCAGCTTTCTTTACATTGCTACATAATTCTTCAACGGTGCCTTCAAAACCCCAATTTGTTGCTAGAACAATCACTTCAAGATTTGTTTTCTTTTCGAAAACTTCTTTTGAAGCGACCAATGCCGTAGAAGAAGCTATCGTCTTGCTTATAAAGTTTCTTCGATTCATATTTTTACTTATTTTATCAAATAAAATTTCTAAGTTTTAGGTATCAAATATTTACAATTTGATTTTTAGTTTAGATGTACAAAAAACTCAGGTGATGTAACAGTTTATTTTTACCATAATCCGTGATGATCAGCATTTCCTTTCCATCCGCGTTCCATCCAATTATCCCACCAATTCCTGAATCAACTTTCCTTCAACATCGGTTAAACGGAATGAACGACCTTGGAAATCGAAAGTTAGTTTTTCATGGTCAAAACCGAGTTGGTTCATTATTGTGGCTTGAATGTCGTGGGGACTCACTCTGCCAGAAGTCGCAGAATAACCCAAATCATCTGTTTCTCCATAGCTAACACCGGCCTTTATTCCTCCACCGGCCATCCACATAGTAAAAGCCTCAGCATGATGATCTCTGCCTTTAAAAGCATTGGGTTTTCCCTCTCTATTTTCGGCCATGGGTGTTCTTCCAAACTCTCCACCCCAAACGATTAGCGTTTCGTCGAGTAACCCTCTTTGCTTCAAATCCAGAATAAGGGCAGTAATGGCCTTATCCACAGACCTGCATTTGTTTATCAAACCAATGTCAATTGCCCCACCTGCATCAGTGCCATGGGTATCCCAACCCCAATCGTAAAGTTGGATAAATCTGACACCGTTTTCTACCAATTTTCGAGCTAAAAGCACATTATTTGCGAAGCTGGCTTGACCAGGTTTTGTTCCATACATTTCATGAATATAGGCAGGCTCACTTTTTATATCCATCACCTCTGGTGCCGATATCTGCATTTTATAGGCCATTTCATACTGACTAATTCTACTCAAAATCTCGGGATCTCCGTAGGCTTTGTATTCATTTTGGTTGATTTCATTAATAGCTTCAATCGAAGCCTTTCGTATATCTCGGCTTATACCATCGGGGTCTTTTATAAACAATACAGGGTCTCCTTCTGACCTGCATTGTACACCTTGGTAAACCGAAGGCAAAAACCCACTCCCCCAAACACTTTTGCCTGCATCAGGATTATTTCCTCCCGAAGTAAGCACAACGAAAGCAGGCAAATTGTTGTTTTCAGAACCCAAACCGTAAGTTACCCAAGAACCCATACTTGGTCTACCTAATCTAGCACTCCCTGTTTGCATAAGTAGTTGTGCTGGTGCATGGTTAAATTGGTCTGTTGTTACGGCTTTCAAAAAACTCAAATCATCGGCAATGGTTGACAGATGAGGAAGGTAATTACTAATAAAGGCTCCAGACTGACCATGTTGCTTAAAAACAGCTTGAGAAGCCAACATTTTAGGTACTCCACGAATAAATGCAAACTTTTTCCCTTCCAAAAAAGATTGAGGACAATCTTGCCCATCGAGTTTAGCGAGTTCGGGCTTATAATCAAACAATTCCAACTGCGACGGGGCACCTGCCATATGTAAATAAATAACAGACTTGGCCTTAGGAGCAAAGTGGGGCGACTTGGGTGCCAACGGATTTTGAGGATCAAATAAGTTATTGGCCTTTCCTTTGTCGCTATTGCAAGACATCATGGAACCCAATGCCAACCCTCCCAAGCCTAAAAAACTGCCTTTAAGGAAGTTTCTACGGGTGTCTTTTTCCAAATGCCTCAAAAATGCCTCGTGTATCAATTTCTCCATCAGCTTTTTGTAATTACTTCGTCAAGGTTTAAAATTGTATTACTTACCAAAATCAATGCTGCCAATTCTGGGTTTTCTTCACCAGAAAGTGCTTTGGATTTTTGTTTCTCTTTTTTATAAATGTTTAAGGTTTCCTGATATAACCTAGAAAGAATTGCGAAGTTTGATTCACTTATTTTTTTGCCTGAGGCTAACAAGTAGGCTATTTTGATACTCTCCAAATAGTTTTTCTTGGAAACACGCAAAGCCCTTTGAGCAAGCTTTGCCGAAATATCTACATAAACAGAATCATTCAAAATAACCAAAGCCTGAAGAGGTGTATTGGTACGAATTCTTCGCGAAACACACACTTCTCGACCAACGCCATCAAAAGATATCATACTAGGATAAGGACTGGTTCGTTTCCAAAAAGTATAAATCGCTCTTCTATATTGTTGCGAAATTTCAGATTTTATCCATTTATCTCCATTATATGGAGAACTCCAAATGCCGTCGGGCTGATAAGGCATAACTGGGGGTCCATACATTTCAGAATTTAATATTCCACTCACAGCAAGAGCTTGATCTCTTATTTGCTCAGATGAAAGCCTGACCCTCGGTCCTCTAGCCAAATACCTATTGGAGGGGTCTTTTTCTAATCCTTCCTTTGTTACTTTAGAACTTTGTTGATAAGTGGCAGACATCATAATTTCCTTGATTAATGTTTTTAAAGACCACTGATATTCATGCATGAATTTATAACTCAAGTAGTCCAAAAGCTCTTTATTTGACGGAATTGCTCCTTGAGAGCCTATATCCTCTAAGGTTTCAACAAGGCCATTGCCAAATAATTGTTCCCATACTCGGTTTACCATTGTCCTGGACACTAAAGGATTATCTTTTGAGGTCATCCACATGGCTAATCCGAGCCTATTATTTGGTGCATTGGGCGGTAGTTTACCCAATGAGGCTGGAACTCCTGCAGAAACTACTTTTCCTGGCGACAACCAACTTCCTCTTTCAAACACATGTGTATTTCTATTAAAAACTTGAGGATTCTCGTACATGATGGGTGTACTTTCTACCTGAGCGTTTAACAAATTCCAAAAAGACTGCTTCTGATGCGTGTATTCAGGCGTTTCTCCCATCGGAAATCCTTGTGTAAAATAAAACCAATCGAACATTATGCCGCTAGCATTTGGGTTGTCTAATGTACCACTGTTATAAACAAAATAAATATCATGAACGCCTTGGGCATTTTCCAAAGACAATTCGGTGGTTTTCCAGCCTTTATTTTCTCCTTTTTTGTTGATATTTAATTTGGTCAAAACTTTGCCCTTGGGGTTGTCTAATCTAATTTCAAAAACTCCATTTGCAAAATCTTTGTATTGCATGATAAGTTTCTTTTTACCATCCAAGCTCACGCTTTTGAGTCTGGCAGAAGAATGATTTCGCATGGCTAACCATTTCGTATCGCTTAGTTCGGCATTTACAAAATCATCGCATTTTAGGGAGTTGTGAGACGGTTGCAAGGTTTGCAAGAAATTGACAAGCTCTCCTTTCTCTTTTTCTGAAACTTTTTTCGAAAGCCAACTAGATAATCTCGTAAGTTCCGTTTTTTGTTTTTCATCAAAATGTCTCCAGACAGGGTATTCTGCATAAGTATCTTCGTCTCTGCTATTGTTGAAAAACGCCAAAAACTTATAATATTCATCATGCCTGAAGGGGTCATAAGGATGGCTGTGACATTGAACACAAGAAAAAGAAGTTCCCATGAGGGTTTCCCAAGTTGTATTAACTCTGTCTAATACCGCAGCGGTTCTGAACTCTTCATTATCGGTACCACCTTCGTCATTGGTCATGGTGTTTCGGTGAAAAGCCGTTGCTATATACTGATTTTCGTTAGAATTGGGGAGCAAATCTCCTGCCAGTTGCTCAGTTAAGAATTTATCATAGGGCATATCAGCATTAAAAGCCTTGATAAGCCAGTCTCTGTATCTCCAAATATTACGTCTACCGTCTCTTTCATAACCTTTTGTATCTGCATATCTGGCCATGTCCAGCCACATAGAAGTCCACTTTTCACCATAATTTGGTGACTCCAACAAGCTATCTAAATAAGTTTCGAAATTTCCTTTTTGCAAAAGTATATTCCGGGTACTTTCCTGAGCTGGAAAACCAATAACATCAAGAGAGGCTCTTCTTGCTAAATCTTCATTAGTTGCTCTCTCGGATGGTTTTAAATCATATTTTTTTGCATTTTCAAAAATAAACTTATCAATATCATTTTTTACCCAATCGTTGGATATTTCTGGAACAGATGGGGGTTTTACAGGTATATATGCCCAGTGTTCTTGCCATTCGGCTCCTTGGTCAATCCATTTGGTTAGAATATCAATTTCATCCGAACTCAAAGGGTCTTTTTCATGTGGCATCCGTTCATCTGGATCACTTAAGGTAAGTCTCCGGATAAATTCACTTGCAGAAGCGTCGCCTGGTACAATGCCAATTTTTCCCGACTTCCCTTTTGCATAGGCCTCCTCTTTGAATAACAAACTATAGCCCCCTTGTTTTTTTACTCCTCCGTGACATGCAATACAGTTCTTATTGATGATTGGTTTTACCTGTGCATTAAAATCGATTTTTTTCTGAAAAAAGCTGCAAGATGATAAAAAAACGAAAGAAAGAGAGACTAAAATAAATTTAGCAAATCGCATATTGTAATTGGTTGAATATCGATTTACAAGTTATAAAGTTTTTTGGGTTTGGTGAAATTTATTATTAAAAACAAAGCATCAAGCTTGTTTTGTTTTAGTAAAATTAATGGCAATTTGTAAAAATAGCTTTTATTTAGGGGGTTGCACTTACCCATACCTCGCCATCTTCGAAAATCTCCTTTTTCCAAATGGGTACTGTTTCTTTCAGTGTATCAATAGCAAACTGGCAAGCTTCAAATGCAGCCTTGCGATGAGCTGAAGATGCGGTAATAATTACAGGAACTTCTCCTACTTTTAGAGATCCTGTTCTGTGATGAATTGCTATTTTTTTAATTTCAAATTTCGAGAGAGCTTGCTCTGCAATTTTTCTCATTTCCGAAATAGCCATTGTTTCATAGGCCTCAAAATCTAGTTTTAAAACGCTTTTGCCTTTCGTTTGATTTCTAACAGTCCCTACAAAAGAAACAATTCCGCCAACATCGTCTGCAGCCACAAAAGCAGAACAAATGTCTAGTGACAATATCTCTTGAGTCAATTTTATATCTATATTATTCTGCTCCATATATACCCTAAGAATTATACCACTTGGACAAACTTTTTAATAATTATCCACCACTTACAGGCGGTACAAGAACAATTTCATCACGCTCCATTATTTCATGGCTACCTTCTACATATTCTTCATTTACTGCCACCCTAAGCGAAGTCAGTTTTTTAAGTGCTGGATATTCTTTTTTCAAAATTTCTAAAAAAGCCTCCACACTAGTCCCTGAAGGTAGTTCAATGTTTTTTTCAAAGCCTCCAACCATTTCTTTTGTGATGCCAAAACTGAGCAATTTTACTTTCATAGATTTTTAATCAAAACCGTGTAACTCACATATGCAATCAATATTGCCGTTGCCTTTCGAACCCATGTTTGAGAAAACTTATTGGTTGCCAAATATGTACCCATAAAACCTCCAATAGCAACTGAAATCATTAAAAAAAGCACCAACATCCATGGCAAATCGGAAGGAAAAGTAGTTGCTTGTCCGAGCAATCCCGCCACCGAATTTACCAAAATAAAGAAACTAGCAGTAGCCGCAATGTTTTTGGGATTGTCCCAATTCAGCATATTCAGAACTGGGGATAAAAATATCCCTCCACCAATGCCAACCATTCCTGACAAGAAACCAATTGCTCCACCCAAAAAGGCATTAAATCCAATTTTATCTGAAAGGTTAGTTATGCTTATTAATTTTTTTTGTGGCTGAAACCAAAGCAATATAGCTGCCAACAGCAAAGTAATACCCAACAGGATAAAGAATGTTTTCTCTGAAATAGTCATTTTACCTCCCAAAAATGCCATGGGCACACTAGCAAAAACGAGCGGCATCACTTTTTTAAGATTAAGCAGCCCTTTTTTATAAAACTGTAGAGTACCGTTAGAGACCACTGTAATATTACAAAGTAAAGAAACTGCTCGCAAAACCTTGAAATCAAAATTAAACAATGCCATAATAGCCAAATAGCTTGACCCACCACCAAATCCTACTGATGAATAGAGTAAAGCTATACCAAAAAACAATAATAATAATTCAATGTTCTGAAATACGAGTTCCAATAGAGGGGCATGTTTTCAAGTACAAAAATGGTTTTTTTTTGCTCACACTCAAAAAAAATATGGAAATTGCTCTTGAAATGAAAGAAATAAATAAAATAGTTGCATTTTACGACAAACTAAAATCTGAGCAAAATGTTGCATGTGCCTTAGCAACAGTTGTTTATGTGGAGGGCTCATCGTACCGCCGAACTGGAGCAAGAATGCTGGTATCTGAAGACGGAAGATGGGAAGGTGGAATAAGTGGAGGCTGCCTGGAAGGCGACGCACTAAAAAAAGCTCGCTTTTCAATACTCAAAGGCAAACCAAACCTGGCCAAATACGATACCACTAAAGGCGATGACCATCAGATTGGTGTTGGCTTGGGATGCAACGGCATTATAGAAGTTCTTTTTTTGCCTGTCGATTTTATTTCAAATCAAAACCCCGTTGAGATTTTAAAAAGAGCAATTTTAGAACCAGAAATTCCACTTATTACGGTCTTTAAGTCAGAACAAAAGCCCGAGCTTCTTGGAAAAATATTTCAATATAGAAATGATGAGGATTTAAAATTTTTAGAAGAGATATGTAGCATCGTAAACCTTCAGAAAGAATTCGATACACTAGATAAATCTAAAAATCTGCATATTGACAATCATACAAGGTTGTTTTTTGAAGTATTGCCTTCAGCTATTGATGTGTACTTGTTTGGAAATCAATACGATATATATCCTTTCATGGAAATATTAAAATGGTTAAATTGGAACATTACGGTGGTAAGTGAACCTAACAAAATAGAACATAAGACAGGTATTAATATCATCAGCCCAGAAAACTTAGACATTCATTCGTTTTCAAAATCAGCAGCCGCCATTTTAATGTCACATTCATTAAAAACAGATCAAAATAACTTGAGATTGCTAGCCAAAAGCAACTTGAAATATATTGGACTGTTGGGGCCGAAAATACGCTCATTAAAAATGGTGGACGAATTAAAAGAATCAGGTATAGAAATTAATCCAAGTCAAATTTTTGGCCCAACTGGCTTAGATTTGGGGGCCACCACGCCAGAAGAAATTGCACTTTCTATTGTGGCTGAAATTAAAGCTGTATTTAGTGATAGAAAAGGTGGGTTTTTAAAAGAAAGAACTTTGCCAATAAACGAAAGAACACAAGAAATTTTTAATTTTAATTGAATGGTTTCGGTAGAAGAAGCTTTACATCTGGTTTTAGAAAACGGCATTTCTACTAAAATAGAAAGTGTTGATTTTCAAGCATCTTTGGGCAGAATATTGGCTGAAGATTTGGTGGCTGAACGTGATTTTCCTCCGTTTGACAGGGTTACCATGGACGGCGTAGCGATAGATTTTTCAGCTTTTGCTGATGGACTAAAAACCTTCAAAATGCAGGAAATGCAAGCTGCTGGAGACGAACAAAAAACGTTAGAATCTAACCAAAACTGTATAGAAATAATGACTGGGGCTGTTTTACCCAAAAATACGGATACCGTTATTCGGTATGAGGATTTGGAGATTGAAAATGGTTTTGCAACAATATTAGCAGAAATAAAGCCAAATCAAAATGTGCATTTTCAGGGACATGACAAGTTGTCTGGCCAAGTTTTGGTTCGGAAAGGGAAAGTTATAAGTGCTTCACATGTAGCCATTGCTGCCTCTATCGGTAAACAAGATTTGGCAGTATTGGCTTTGCCAAAAATAGCGATTGCTTCATCTGGAGATGAGTTAGTAGGTATTTCTGAAGTTCCGCTGCCACACCAAATCCGGCTTTCGAATGTATTTGCCATTGCAGCCATTCTCAAAAAAGTGAAAGCCGAAGTGGATATTTTCCACATCCATGACACATTGGATGGCTCGATTTCAAAAATAGAAGAATTGCTCAAAAACTACGATGTCATAATATTTTCCGGAGGAGTATCGATGGGAAAAAAAGATTTTATACCGCAAGCTCTTGCTGAAAACAATGTAAAGGAGATTTTTCACAAAATTGCCCAAAAACCTGGTAAGCCCATGTGGTTTGGCAAAAATGATACAACTATTGTGTTTGCTCTACCTGGAAACCCTGTTTCAACTTACTTGTGTACTATAAAATATGTTTTGCCTTGGCTGAAAAAATATTTGGGAATTCTTGAAAAAAAAACCCCAAGTGTTATTTTAACTGAAGACATTGTTTTTAAGCCCAAATTGAATTATTTTCTGCAAGTAAAAATACAAAACGACAAAGGTTGTCTTTATGCAACGCCATTAAAACATAATGGTTCGGGTGATTTTATAAGTCTGGCTGATGCAGATGGATTTATCGAATTGCCATTTCGGGAGTCTGGATTATTTTTGAAAGGCGAAACAGTTGAATTCTTCGCTATTTAAACTAAAAACATTGAAACTGTGACTAAAGCAGAAATCAGAAAAATATATAAAGAGAAAAGAAGGGCTCTTACCGAAGAAACTTGTGCAAACTTCAATAAAAAGATACATGATTTAGTCTTCAGCAGGCTAGCAATTCATCGGTATTCGCCAATTCACCTATTTCTACCTATTTTAAGAAACAATGAGCCTGATACTCGTCTGATAATCAATACACTTAGAAAAGATTTTGCCCCTGATTTGTATATAAGTAAAAGTTTGGAGAATGGCGAAATGTTACATGTAAAATATGACCCTACCACTGTTTTAGAATCCAACGCTTGGGGCATAGAAGAACCCAAAAACCTCAACTACTCCTATAACTCAGAAACATTTTTTGAAAAATATCGAAATGAAGATATTTTAGTATTTGTACCACTGCTAGCCTTCGACAAAAAAGGCAACCGAGTGGGTTATGGCAAAGGATATTATGATAAATTTCTACAGTACGCTACCAAAGACACCACGATAGTTGGCCTTTCGCTTTTCGAGCCAATAGAACTGATAGAAGATGCGGACGCTTTTGATGTAAAAATGAATTTTTGTGTTACGCACGAGCGGATGTGGGCTTGGTGATTCGGTCTATTGTTTTGTGATTACATCATAAAACGATTTTTTTAAATCGTTGTGAAAAACTTAATTTTTCAGGGTCTTAAATCTAGTGATCGATTTAGAAAATCGATTTACATTTCAACGATTTGAAAAATCGTTGTACTAATATGGCCAACCTATTTTTATTAAAAAATCTTTTTCTTAATTTTGCAGCCCATTTACACCCATCAATACATTTACAACAAATTCAACAAAAAGAGAATAGACCTCTCTCTTTATCAATAATTTAAATGCTCTGCCATGGGTCGGGGGGTACATTAATTATCATGAAAGTTGCAGTAGTAGGAGCTACCGGTCTAGTGGGTGGCGAAATCTTAAAAGTATTAGCGGAAAGAAATTTCCCTGTCACAGAAATTATCCCAGTCGCTTCGGAGCGTAGTATCGGGAAAAAAATCAAATTTAAGGACCAAGAATTTACCGTTGTCGGTTACGATGAAGCCATTAAGATGAAGCCAAACGTGGCTATTTTCTCAGCAGGAGGTGGTACTTCACTTGAAATGGCCCCAAAGTTTGCCGAGGCCGGAATTACGGTTATCGATAATTCATCGGCATGGCGTATGGATCCAACCAAAAAATTGGTAGTACCTGAAGTAAACGCTGATGTGTTGACTGCAGAAGACAAAATCATTGCAAATCCAAACTGCTCAACCATACAGATGGTTGTGGTAATGAAGCCTTTGCATGAAAAATATAAAATCAAACGTGTGGTAGTATCTACCTATCAGTCAGTTACGGGAACTGGCAAAGCAGCAGTTGACCAACTTTTTGCCGAAAGAGCTGGTGACGAAAGCGTGGCGAAAGTATATCCGCACAAAATCGATTTGAACGTATTGCCTCATATCGACGTGTTTCTTGAAAATGGTTATACCAAAGAGGAAATGAAAATGATTAAGGAAACCAACAAAATCATGGGCGACGATAGTATTAAAGTTACGGCCACTACTGTTCGTATCCCAACTATCGGCGGACACTCTGAGGCGGTAAATATTGAGTTTGAAAACGACTTTGATTTAACTACTGTTCGTGAGCTTTTGGCTGCTACTGAAGGTGTGATTGTTCAAGACGACCCGGCCAATTTCCTTTATCCAATGCCTATTACAGCACATGGGAAAGACGAGGTATTTGTTGGTCGTATTCGAAGAGACGAATCACAAGCCAATACGCTAAACCTTTGGTGCGTAGCTGATAACCTTCGTAAAGGTGCGGCTACAAACGCAGTTCAAATAGCTGAATACCTTTTGAAAAAAGGGATGATTTGATTTAGACGTTAATCAATTATACTAAAATCCCGCTTAGCAATTGGCGGGATTTTTTTTGTAAAAAATTGGACAAAAAGTGAGATTTGAATTCTTTCAAAATCAAATAGTTTTAAAATCTTACAAAAACTTTAATTTTATGGTAAAAATACATAAATGAGAAAATTATTCTTTCTACTAATTATTGTGCTTTCTATAAAGTCTTTTTCCCAAACCACAGACTTAAATAAACAGTTTTCGGAAATCATAGGAGACAAAAAAGTCAAAGTAGGCATCTGTGTTTACGATTTCAAGACCAAAAATTTCTATGGCATTAATCTAAAAGAACATTTCCCGATGCAAAGTGTCTTCAAATTTCATATTGCTTTGGCAGTTCTGGATTTGGTTGACAAGGGTAAATTAAGCCTTTCAGAAAAGGTTTATATTTCAAAAGAACGAATGGAAGCAGATTGGTACAGCCCATTGCGAGATAAATACCCAAACGGTAATGTAAAACTCACAATTGCCGAAATCCTGAAACCCACGGTTTCTGAAAGTGACAATGTAGGTTGTGAGGTTCTGCTTGACCTCATCGGAGGCCCCAAGACGGTGGACGATTATCTTAAAAAAATAGGCATGAAAGATGTTCAAGTAAAACATAATGAGACCATTATGCAGGCTTCTTGGGAGCCACAGTTTGAAAATTACTCTACGCCCAACTCAGCTGTTGAGCTTTTGAAAGCTTTAAACAATGGAAAAATATTATCTCCGAAAAGCAGAGCCTATGTTCAAAAAATGCTTTTAGAAACCTCCACTGGCCCAAATAGATTGAAAGGATTGTTGCCAAAAGGAACTGTCGTTGCACACAAAACTGGAACTTCGGGAACCAATAAACAAACTGGCGAAATGGCAGCCGTAAACGATATCGGTGTAATAACTTTGCCAAACGGAAATCATTTTGCCATAGCCGTTTTTGTAAGCAATTCGAAAGAAAAAATCGAAACCAACGAAAAAATAATTGCTGAAATAGCCAAAGCCACCTACGATTATTTGAAATGAGTGATTTAGAAGATTTAATAGCCAAATTCAATTCTTGCTCTTTGCCCAAAGAAAAATGGACGCACGAAGCCCATTTAATAGTAGCCGTTTGGTTTTGTAAAACCTATGAATTGCCAAAGGCATTGAACTTGCTTCGTTATCAAATAAAAACTTATAATATTTCTGTTGGAACGCCAAACTCCGACACGCAAGGTTATCACGAGACTTTAACCAGATTTTGGCTTTTGATAGCAGCAAATTTTGTGAAATTAAACGAAACAAAAACATTTGAAGAAACGGCTGAAGCGTTTATAAATTCAAATTGGGCAAGTCGAAGTTTGGCTTTGGATTATTACTCGCACGAAGTTTTGTTTTCGCTAAAAGCCAGAAAAGGATGGATAGAATCCGATTTGCAAAAACTTCCGAAGGATAACGAAACAGCCTTTCTTTTAGAAAAACATCATTTGCTATCTGATGAAGAATTTGCTCAGCAGTTTTCTGACAAAACCCTAAATCCTGAAATTTTTACTCACGAAGCACACTTAAGATTGGCTTGGATTATGATCAAATCATATGGACTAAAACTGGGTTCAGAAATGATTTGTGAACAGATTTTGGCTTTTGTAAAACCTCTTGGAGCAGAAGAAAAATTTAATACAACTTTGACCGTTGCTTCCATGAACCTAGTTCATCATTTTATCCAAACAGTCAAAACTGATAATTTTTTAGATTTTATTCAAGTATTCCCTGCATTGAAATACGATTTCAAAACCTTGGTTTCAAAACATTATAGTTTTGATATTATAAAAGATAAAAGAACCAAGTTGGAATATGTTGAGCCCGATTTGATAGACTTTTCATTATAAAAATGGTAAAACCACCACCTTTTCAGTAATAGAAGAATTAATATTAGCAAGATTTGTATCCTCCCCCGAAATCCCATAAAGCTCAGCATAAAGTCGTTTTACCAAATCCTTTATTTCTTCTCCCGAAAACTCACTTTTCGAATTCTTTGGAACTAACATAAGAATCTGCTCTGTTGGATTGGTGCCATCCAAAGCTGGCAAAATGTATTTAATGTCTTTGAGCCAAAATGCCCCATTTTTTTGATAGAAAGCTAAGCGTTTAACTCTATATGGTTTGTCATCTCCAAATTCGGGGTCATCTACTTCCATTAAAAGATGTTTTTCCTGAAGTCTGGCGTAATTTTTTAGATGAGAAAAAAGAGCCTCCCCAATCTGCTTTCCTCGGTGGTTTTGTTTAACCGCCAAGTAGTCTAAAAGCAAAAAATCAGACCCAAGTAAGTCAAACAAGAACCCAATGCCCACCATTTCATTATTAATTTTGGCTGCAAAAAGTACTTCTTTCTCTTCTTTAAGTCTGATTTTTAATGTTTCTAAAGTCTGACGCTCGTTGGCTGGAAATGAATTTTGATAGATTTTGAAGACCTCATCAAGAGTTTCTTTTTGGTCTAATTCTATCTTAGTTATTTCCATTTTTTATTCTGTCACAGAGTTACACTGAGGTTACGTTTTACTCCTTTTGCGATTTTGAATTTCACAAAGTTTTCGCTTTACTCATTTTGGTTTTTTTTAACACATAGGCACATAGTTAACATAGAAACCTAAGCTTTTTGCCTCACTGCCTGTATGGGTCTATTGCCTTTTATGAATCAATGCCTTACTATCTCAATACATAAATGCCTCATTGCCTTCATTGTGTTCAAAAAAAACTCACTCAATCCCCTTACCCGTGGCTGCCCAGTAAATGCCACCATAGATGTGGTCAAGGAAGGTTTGGTCTGAGAAAGTGGAAGGAATATGACCTAAAGCTGTATAAAATGCTCTTCCGCCATCGTATGGGTGATACCAACTGATTGGGTGAACTGCTCCCATACCTTTGCCTTCGTTTGGTCCCCATTTAGTATTTGGGTTATATGTTTTTTCATCAACTGTTACCAAAATTTTCAAGTCTGTTGACTTTGCAGGAGTTTGGAATTCATACCATTCGTCAGTCCAAAGTAGTTTCTTAGGGAAACGCTCCATGCCTGGGAAATTGCTGTCCTGTACTCTTAAATAGGCTGTTTGGTTGGCTGGGTGAATTTTGAACATCATGCCCACCATTTTGGTGTACCAAGGCCATTCATATTCGGTGTCTGATGCAGAGTGTATACCCACCCAGCCTTTGCCGGCTTGAATAAACTTCTCCACGGCTTTTTGTTGTTCATCGTTCAAAACATCTGCTGTGGTATTCAAGAAAATAATCACCTGATATTTCTCCAAGTTCTTTTCATTGATAAACATGGTATTTTCCTGCCAATCCACATCAAAAAAATGACGTTCGCCCATTTTTCTTATGGCCTCCACTCCTTCGTGAATAGACTCATGGTGCCAGCCAGCGGTTTTTGTAAAAAGTAATACTTTGAATTGTTTTTGAGAAAATGCCGAAATACTACATAGTAATAGCACGGCCAAAGATAAAAAATACTTATTTTTCATAATATTTTGATTGGTTGAATATTTGATTTCAAAAATACAAAAAGATTTGGTAATTGGTCATTCTTAAACACAAAAGACCTTTGAGCTGATGCCCAAAGGTCTTTTTCGATAGATAAATTAAAATATCATTTTTTGCAATAAAAACACGCCAATTCCGGCAAAATAACCTATTAAAGCCAGCCAACTCATTTTTTTGAGATACCAGAAAAACTCTATTTTGGCTATTCCCATTGCAGCTACTCCAGCCGCTGAGCCTATAATCAAAATACTTCCTCCGGTACCAGCACAAAAGGCCAAAAGCTCCCAAAATGGGTCATCCATCGGAAATTGTTCTAAGCCATACATGCCTATTGCCGCCGCTACCAATGGCACATTGTCTACAATTGCGGATAGTAGGCCAATTACAGTAACAACTACTGTTTGGTTTTTAACATTATCGGTTAGCCAATCTGCTGCCGAGGTTAGCATACCCATGGTCTGTAATGCTCCCACAGACAGTAAAATACCCAAGAAAAACAGAATACTGGGTAAATCTATTTTTTCAAGAACACGAAAAATGGAAAGCGTACTTTTTACATGTTCTTCTTTATCTTTTATTAACAATTCAGACACCACCCAAATAGCACCCAAGGCCAATAACATACCCATAAATGGCGGTAAATGTGTAAGTGACTTAAAAACAGGCACCGATAATAACCCTATCAAACCTACCCAAAATATTGTTTTTTTGCCAAAATCTCCATGTGCATGCGTTGCGTTTTCTTTACTGCCTAGTGGTTTAGGCAATACTCCTTTCATATGGGTGGAAAGCACATAAGTTGGAATTAATAAGCTAAAAAAAGAAGGTAAAAACAACTGAGAAATAATACTTATCGTAGAAATTTGCCCGCCAATCCAAAGCATCGTGGTGGTTACATCTCCAATGGGTGACCATGCTCCACCAGCATTTGCGGCAATAACAATTAAGCCTACGTACATTAGTCGCAACTTAGAATCGTGTACTATTTTACTTACCAAGGCCGCCATTACAATTGTGGTGGTAAGGTTATCTAGCAATGCAGACATAAAAAACGTAATCATAGAAATAATCCACAACAACCTTGATTGACTGGTGGTAGTTATTTTGTCAGTAATGATTTCAAAACCACCATAGGTTGCTATCAACTCAACGATTGTCATTGCTCCCATTAAAAAGAACAAAATGCCCGCAATTTCACTCAGATGCTCATTGAGATGATGTTGTGTTTCTTCAATGTTTGTTGAAACCAAAGCCACAATTGTCCAGCATAATACACCTGTTAACAAAGCCGATGCCGACTTATTTATAGATAACTTATGCTCCATGACTATGGCAGCATACCCAACAATGAAAATAAGAACTAGAAGTCCTTCCATAATATTCCGATTTTTTTTGCCAAAATTAGCTTGTTTTGAAGGAAACTCACTATTTCTTCTTAAAAAATCGAATCCATTATTAAGATTAAAAGAACCGAGTCTTAAGCATTAATTAAATTCCATTCTTTACGGTAAGGTCTCCAGAGCAATTTATTCGCTTTTTTATTCTTAATAAATCGCTCTGTTTCGGGATTCCATTTTAGCGATTTACCCAATCTATACGAAATCAAACCTAGATGCATCGGCATGGTCATTTTTCGGGCGTATTCGAGATTACTTTCCGGTTGTTTTCTACTTTTAACGGAGTCCACAAAGTTTTGCTGATGCCCTGGAGAACGAATAATAGAAATAGGAACTTCCGGCACATCCAACATTGTGATGCCATTAATGGTAATTTCTTTAGAGCCATAATCACAAATCAAAGAGCCTTTTTCACCTTCAAAATACGCTCCAATACCTCTTGCTGCGGCACCTGGGACGTTTGGAGGAGTTGATGACCAGAAAATTTTCAAATCGTCAAATTCATATTCTATTTCTATTGTTTTTGGTGCATCTCCTACTCCGTCGGGTTTTTCTCCGTTAGCAGTCACTTTTCGGAGATTTTGAGGATTCAATGACATCCAAACTATATCTGCAATATGACACCAGAAATCCTGAAAAACGCCGCCTGAATAGTCTAGAAAATATCGGTAATTAAAATGAACTCTTTCGGCCGAATACGCATGATATGGAGCTGGCCCGAGCCACATGTCGTAGTTGAGATTGGCAGGTGGTTTTTGATAATTCGATGGGCCTAAAACTGGGGGGAGGCCTGTTTTCCAAAGTCTAACCGTTTTTATTTTTCCTAAAACGCCCGACTGGATGATTTCCTGCACGCGGTGATAATTGTCTCCTGCGTGTATTTGTGTACCTAGTTGAAAGATCTTGTTGTGTTTTTTTTGAGCCGCCAACATCATTTGGCCTTCTTTTACACTGTATGAAAGTGGTTTTTCGCCATATACATCTTTGCCTGCTTCAAATGCCAGAATAGCCAGTTGGGCATGCCAATGGTCAGGCGTAGCTACTGTAATGGCATCAATGTCTTTTCTATCCAAAACCCTTCGAAAATCATCGAAAAGCTCGAGTTTTCTGTCTGGATATTTTTCAGCGTATTTTTTGGCGGTGCTATTGAGATGCTCGGAATCCAAATCACAAATACCCACAACATCAACTTCGGGCAAGGCAGCGAACCAATTGAGGTGGGCATTGCCCATACCACCAAGGCCAATGTGAGCTACTCGGACTTTATCGCTAGCAGCAACTCTTCTAGCAAAACTTGGAACAGCTGCCATACCAAGTGCGGCCAATGCGGTTTTTTGAAGGAATTCTCTTCTTGATGAAATGTTTTTCATATTGAAAATAGGGTTGAATTATTTTGAATATGAAAGTAGCGTTTTTTTTCAAGTAAAACAATTTTCCTAAATTGTTAATGCTTGGATGGCAAGAAACGGTAATGAGACTTATAAGTAAATTTAGAATACGAAAACAGAGCAATTCTCATCCTCTATGCTAGATAGGTCCGACCTGCAGTCTGACTGATACTTATAAGCCCTCCGCCAAAAGCTCGGCTAAGTCGTACACTTTTACTTCGTGTTCTTTTTCTTTGTTTTTTACGCCATCAGACATCATTACCATGCAGAATGGACAAGCTACAGCTATGGCTTTTGAGCCAGTGGCTATAGCGTCTTCGATGCGTTCAATGTTGATGTCTTTTGTTCCTTTTTCGGGCTCTTTAAACATCTGGCCACCACCTGCTCCACAACAAAGGCCATTCGTTTTGCATTTTTTCATCTCAACCAACTCAGCATCTAGGGCCTTTATCAATTCACGTGGAGCTTCGTAAATATCGTTGGCTCGACCAAGATAACATGAATCGTGGTAGGTGATTTTTTGTCCCTTAAACGCCCCCCCTTCTACTTTAAGCTTTCCTGAATTTATCAATTCTTGAAGGTAAGTAGAGTGATGAATTACATCATAACTTCCCCCCAGTTCAGGATATTCGTTTTTGAGGGTATTAAAGCAATGCGGACAAGCGGTAACAATTTTTTTTACTCCATATCCATTCAATACTTGTATGTTTTGTTGAGCAAGCATTTGAAAGGTAAACTCATTTCCAGCTCTCCTAGCTGGGTCGCCGGTACAAGCCTCTTCGGTACCCAAAACAGCAAATTTTATATCCAAATGATTCAAAATTTTAACAAATGCTCTTGTTACTTTTTTGTATCTATCGTCAAAAGAGCCTGCACATCCAACCCAAAAAAGGATTTCAGGCTCTTGACCATCTGCAGCCATTTCGGCCATTGTTGCTACTTTGTAATCCATAATTAATTGAGATTTAAAACAAAAATAGTATGCTTGCATAACATTTGCAAGTCGTTTTATTTTTTATTGGTCGTTTCCATTAGAAAATAGTACGATTTTGATACCAACCGTCCACAATGATACAAATATGACCGCCGATTCTCGTTTGTTGTCAATTTTTCACCAAACAATAGTTGGATTTTACTAAAATTTAAGCTAAAAATTAGATATTTTTGGACTTTCAAATTAATATTCAATGCTTAATAGAACCACTAAAAATATTACCTCAGAATACCCCGAAAAAGTCTTACAATTTGGTACAGGAGTATTACTCCGAGGATTGATAGATTATTTCATAGACAAAGCCAATAAAAAAGGAATTTATAATGGCAGCGTTGTAATGGTAAAAACGACTGGCCCAGATGTTTCTGAATTTACCAATCAAGATAACCTTTATACCATATCAGTAAGGGGCTTAGAAAACGGACAGGCCATAGAGGAGGATATAATAGTAGATTGTATTAGCCGAACACTAAGTACAAAAACGCATTGGGAGGAAATTCTAAAGACTGCTGAAAATCCTGAAATACAATTGGTTGTGTCCAATACTACTGAAGTAGGATTACAATATGTAGAAGAAAATGTTTTGGTTGGCTGTCCAGAGTCTTTTCCTGGAAAACTTACCGCTTGGCTGCATAAAAGATTTATGACCAATCAAGCCGAAACTTTGGTGGTGCCTACCGAACTGATTGTAAACAACGGTGGAATTCTAAAGGAAATCGTTTACAAACATGTAATTGCCAACAATTTAGGTAATGAATTTTCATCTTGGCTAAACCAAAAAGTGAAGTTCTGCAGTTCGCTAGTGGATAGAATTGTGCCAGGTAAACCAAACCAACAGGAAGCTGACAAACTGTTTGAAAAAATTGGCTATAAAGACAACCTAATCATAAAGGCCGAAGTGTATAGACTTTGGGCAATTGAAGGAGAAAATATTGAAAACTTTTTGGAATTTGCAGAAGCAGACAATGGCGTAAAAATAGCTAAAAATATAGAAAAATATCGCGAACTTAAACTACGCTTGTTGAACGCCCCACATACGCTGCTTTGTGGCATGGCGTATTTATCTGGTTTTAGGCTTGTAAAAGATGCCCTCAACGATGAGATGATGGAAAAATACATCACTATCTTGATGTTGACTGAACTTGGGCCAGCGATTCCACTAAACCTCGACCAAAAAACCACGCATAGATACGGCCGAGAGGTGATGGATAGATTCAGAAACCCCTATTTAGAACACCAATGGCTGAGTATTACGCTTCAATATACCTTGAAAATGAAGTCAAGGGCTATTCCACTTTTATTGAATTATTACAATACCTTTGACTCTGTTCCTCAGTATTTTGCAAGATGTTTTGCTGCATATTTACTTTTCATGAAAGTAACGAAAGAAGAAAACGGCAAGTTTTATGGAGAATCAGAGGGAGAGTCTTACCTGATAAATTGTGACTCTGCCCCATACTTTAAAGCCGTTTGGGAACGCGACTCAACCCGTGAAGTAGTATCAAATGTTCTAAAAAATAAGGATTTGTGGGGTTATGACTTAACAACCCTCAAGGGTTTTGAAAGCAATGTAGAAAATCACTTGTCCAACATGATGATTTGTGGCGTAAAAGATGTAGCTTCTGCCTTAAATGTGTACGCTTAGTTTACCAATAATCGAAAAAAGCCTTTGAATCTCTATTCAAAGGCTTTTTTGTTTGCGACAATCTTATTATCTTTTTTAAATGCCCCCCGCTATTGGACTAGTTTCTTCTGTCGTTTTTTCCATTTCAGGCAAACCAAAAATGTCTTCAAATGCAGCATAAAGACTGCACATGCCTAGGGGAAGTGTGAAAACAATTCCAATACCAAGAAACAGCACACCAGCACCGACTATTATTCCCACAACAAATACAAACAAAAAAATCATAAACCAATTTTTACCTACCATTTTTCGGCTTAACTCCATGGCCGCCCAAGATTCTTTGTTATGGAAAACAGCCAGTAAAGACGAGAAAGTCCAACTCACTGCAAAATAGGCCATTACTAACATCCCAATTCCGAGAATTGGAAGCGGACCAGCTAAGATCGCAGCAAAAATTTCCTCAGAGCTGCTATCTCTTAAAGCAAAAATACTCACGCCTACTGATATTATAAATGGCATCATACAAACCAGAAAAACCACAAACATAATAATCGAAATGACTATAAGTTTTCCAGCAAAATTAAAACCATTGAAAAAAGTATTGAAGATAGGGATTCCATTGTTTTGAGAAATCTGCTTTGACACCAAATGAAAGCCAAAAATCAAACAGGGAGAAATAACTAGAGAACTGATAATATTTAGAAAGGGAATAAAGTTTACGATAAAACTAATAGCAAAATATAAGACTGTATAACCAATATAGGCACCCATATTGGCTTTAAAAATCTCGTATCCACGAGAAATATAGTCTCCAATCTTTACTTCATAACCGTTAGCTAAATGATTTTCGATTTTTTGTGACATGGTAATTAGGGTATGTTTTTTTCAAAGATAGAAATATGTTTGAATAAATTTACCATAGTTTTTCAAACTTAACATAAAGAAGCACAAGACATTAGGTAAAAACGATTTCAATTATATGAATTCTTGTACAAAAACAGAGCCTTCAAGAATAATTCTTAAAGGCTCCGTTTTTAATTTTACTTTTAAATTTATGCCACTAATTTTACTTCATAAAAAGTAGAGTGCTCAAATTTACGCTGTGCGTAATCTTTCGAAACATTAAATGATTTTATGCTTTTGTCTGAAGGAAGCTCAAACATCGCATCTGTCAAAATGGCTTCACAAATTGATCGTAAGCCTCTAGCTCCTAAATTGAAAACAATTGCTTGATCTACAATATAATCAAGAGCGTCATCTTCAAACTCCAACTTGATTCCCTCCATGTCAAAAAGCTTTTTATACTGTTTGATGAGAGCATTTTGAGGCTCCGTAAGAATCTTACGTAATGTCTCTTTATCTAGAGGGTTGAGATAGGTTAAAAGGGGCAAACGACCTATCAATTCTGGAATCAATCCAAATGACTTTAAGTCTTGCTGGGTAACAAACTTCAGAAGGCTGTCTTCGTTATTAAAATCAAGCCCTTTCGAATCTACTTTAAATCCAATTGGTGCTTTATTAATTCTTTTAGCAATATGCCTCGCTATACCGTCAAAAGCTCCGCCACAAATGAACAAAATATTCTCTGTATTAATTTGTACTAGCTGTTGATCTGGATGTTTTCTACCTCCTTGGGGTGGTACTCCTACTATGGAACCCTCTAACAATTTCAATAAACCTTGCTGAACTCCTTCTCCGCTTACATCACGTGTAATAGACGGATTATCAGACTTCCTTGCAATTTTGTCAATTTCATCTATATATACAATGCCCCTTTCGGCAAGTTCTGCATTGAAATCAGCGGCCTGGAGCAACCTACTTAAAATGCTCTCTACGTCTTCCCCCACATAACCTGCTTCCGTCAAAACCGTGGCATCAGCAATAGCGAAAGGTACTTGTAACATTCTAGCGATGGTTCTGGCCAGATATGTTTTACCTGTACCCGTTTCGCCCACCATTATTATATTTGACTTTTCTATATTGACATCCTCGTCATTTTTAGGCTGAGAAAGTCTTTTGTAATGATTATAAACCGCTACTGATAAGACTTTTTTTGCTTCATCTTGACCGATAATGAATTTATCAAGATACTTTTTAAGTTCAATTGGAGGTTTAATGTCAAACTTAGGTGCATCCCCTTTTTTCTTGCTTTTTTTGGTTTTGGGACCTACTCCATATAATTCTTGCTGAATCAGTTCGTATCCTTGCTCTATGCAAAGGTTGCATATGTGCCCATCTGTTCCAGAAAGTAGAAGCTCTACTTCGTTCTTCTTTCTCCCACAAAAAGAGCAGTTGGGTTCTTTATTTGATGCCATTTGGTAAAATTTTTACAAAAATAATGGTTTTTGGCCGTGAAACCAATTACTGTTTCAATATGAAGGCACCTAAAACCTGGTTTCTAAATTCTTTTGCAATGTAGGAAAAATTATGGCCTTGGTGTGCTTTCGAATGTTTCGGCGTAATTCTTACTTACTGTGCCCATCCACCTATCCCAAAACATAAAATACAACCCATAGTTACCTTTAAAATACTGGTGGTGGAGATTATGGCTTATCGAAGTGTTTATCCATTTTCCCAATGAGGATTTCTCGAATTTTTTAGGGTAAAGCTCCCATCCCAAATGTCCATAAACATTATAAGCCGTCATAAATATTAAAAATGCTATCAAAACATAAAAATGTAAAGGGATACTAAACGCAAAAATTATGAATATTCCGGCCTCCACCATAGCCTCTAATGGTTGAAACGAAAACGAAGCCCAAGGCGATGGATTAGTAGATTGATGATGGACATGATGAAAAAAACGGAAAATTTTTGGATGATGCATCAACCTATGTGCCCAGTAAAAATAAGTATCGTGCACTATTATCATAAGAAAAAAGGATAAGAACAGATAAAAATACCCATAATCTGAAATCTGAAAATAGGTATTCGTGTAAGGCCTAACTGTTGGATTATATAACCCGACACCCACCAAAGTGAAAATCAAAAATGTAATAAAGGAAAACGCGATTTCTCTAAAATAATCTTTATTTTTTGGAAATTTTTGTTGGATTTTGGAAAGCAACAACTTTTTTTTAAAAATCACATAAAAAACCAAAAAAGCTGTTCCGGCTAAAAGAATATATCTTAGCAATGTGGCAAAAAAAATTAATGTTCCAAATTCTAAAACTGATACATTCTCTCTCATAAAATTCTAATTTAATTTGCTATTTATCATTTAATTAGGAAATTTTTCTATTTCATTAAAAATGAAAATATAATTAGCTACAAATATGATAACCAAAAAAGCTCTCCATTTCTGAAGAGCTTTTTCGTTTAATCATTATTACTAGGTTCTGTACAAAACCTCGTCTATCAATCCGTATGCTTTTGCTTCTTCTGCTTTCATCCAGTAATCTCTATCTGAGTCTGCTTCTATTTCTTCAAATGTTTTGCCTGAGTGTTTTGCAAGTATTTCATAAAGCTCTTTTCTAAGCTCAATAATTTGCTTTACGGTAATCTCCATATCGCGAGATTGTCCTTGAGCACCGCCACTAGGTTGGTGAATCATCACACGTGCATGGGGCAATGCCGTACGTTTACCGGCTGCACCACCTGCTAGCAACACCGCTCCCATAGAAGCCGCCAAGGATGTACAAATAGTAGCAACTTCTGGTCTTACATATTGCATGGTGTCGTACATTCCCAATCCGGCATAAACCGATCCACCTGGGCTATTGATGTACATTAAAATGTCTTTTTTGGCATCTACTGATTCTAAAAACAACAACTGAGCCACAACGATATTGGCGATTTGGTCGTCAACACCAGTCCCCAAGAATATGATTCTGTCCATAATCAAACGAGAGAATACATCAATGGCCGCAAAACGCATCGGTCTTTCTTCGATAATGTTGGGAGTCATGTTGGTTACATTGTGCTTCATGTAGTCGTCTATCATCAGACCACTCATTCCTTGGTGATGCACCGCATATTTTCTAAATTCTTCTCCTAAATGCATTTTATTAAATTTGTTTATCTTAAAACTATCTAAATTATCTAAAAGTTCAATACCCTAAAACGAAAAAATCGGGTTTGAGCGAACCCAGTACCCGATTTTTTTTCCTTATTTTCTAAAAAATTATACTTTATATTTCTCTGAAGCTATCTCGTTAAATTCTTCCACCATCACCGTTTTGGTTTCTTTCTTTACTTTATCTTTCACAAAATTCAAGACCTTTCTGCCAAAAGCCTTCTCGTAATGTTTCTTTGTCGCTTCATTATTTTTCTCGCCCAATTGTTTCTTGGCCATGCTGTCAATGAATTCTTCCATACCTTCAAAACCTCCCTGCTGTCCAAAATATCCTCTGATTTCGTTTTTCACTTCTTCCAGAACATCATCATACTGTATTTTCAAGTCGTTTTGTTTGGCTATTTCAGTCCTAATCAAATCTAATTTAAGACCTCTCGCTATGGCGTCATACTCTTTCTCTACGTCTTCTACAGTAGCTTTTCCTTGGTTGATTTCTACCAACCATTTTTTTAAGAACTCCGTAGGAAGTTCTATTGGGGTACTTTCAATCAGCATTTTATCTACATCAAAGTCTAACAAAAAGTCAGATTCTCTGTTATAATTACCTTTGATTATTTCTGTTAGCTGGCTCAAAAACTCTTCTTCACTTGCTGCTTTTCCTGGCCCTAATACTTTATCAAAAAGTTCTTGAGTCAATTCCGAAGGTTTCATTCTCGTGATTTTTTCTACCACAAACTCAAACTCGCCTTGTAAGGCGGCAGCGTCTTCGTCAGATTTTCCTGTCGCAAAACCCAACTCTTTGTCTGTTTCAAAAATAGTCTGAATATCCAACTTTAATGAACTGCCTTTTTCAAGGCCTACAAATAGTTTTTGAGTTTCTGGTTTTACTTTGTCAGTCGGGATTCCTGACTGAAACATAAAATCACTTGACTCTTGGCTAAGTTTTCCAAAAATAATGTCACCTACTTCCGCCTCTTCAGGTTCTGTTTCTACACCAAATCTATTTTTAAGATCTTCAATGGTATCGTTTACCTGTTTATCAGAAGGTTGAATCTCATATTGAGTAAGAACAGGAAGTTTTTCTAAGTCTACGGTAAAATCAGAAGCAAAGCCGATTTCGTATTCGAAAATGAATTCTTTCTGGGCAGACCAATCTATTTTATATGCGTCTTCTTTTGGTGTAGGCTCACCTACCACATTCAATTTATTGTCAGTGATGGTTTTATTTACCTCATCACTCGCAATTTTGATAACCTCATCCACCAATACACCTTTACCATAAATACTTTTGATATATTGAAGTGGCACATGTCCTGGTCTGAATCCTTTTACTTGAGCCGTTTTAGCGTATTCTTTGAGTTTTTTATCTACTAAACCTTTGTAATCTTCCTCGCCAACTTCTACTGTAAGGTTGGCTATTGTAGAAGAAACTTTGTCAAATTTTGTTTGCATTTACTTGAATTTTTGTTCGAACTCTATAAAATTTAAAAACCCTTCAACCATGTCTGAGGATTGAAGGGTTAGAAGTACGGGCGGAGGGAATCGAACCCCCACGCCTTGCGGCACTAGATCCTAAGTCTAGCACGTCTACCAGTTCCGCCACGCCCGCAAATGAATACGTCTTTCGATTATTCGGGGTGCAAAGTTAGATTTATTTTTTTATTAATCAAAAAAACCCGAAATGTTTTTTAAGAATTTTAATGAAATTTCTTTTTGAGCAAACCTAAACGCGATTTTGTTTTAGAAAATATTAGTTTTTGCATACATTAGCAGAAATTAAGTCTGTTTAGAAATAGGAAAATAATTGATGGGATTGAGCAAAGAAAACATTTTACCCGTTGAGTCGCCACATGAATATTATACCGAGGCCGAAAAAAAGGAAATAACGAAATGGTATAAGAAAATCTTGCGTGGAGCCAAGGAGCATATCAAAGAGGGTGATACCAAATTGATAAGAAAGGCCCTAGACATTTCTATGGAGGCACACAAAGAAATGCGTCGCAAATCGGGCGAGCCGTATATCTATCATCCACTTGAGGTGGCCTTTATTTGTGTGGAAGAAATCGGGCTTGGACCTACGTCTATTATATGTGCTTTGCTTCATGATGTGGTTGAAGATACCGCAATAACTTTGGCCGAAATAGAAAAGGACTTTGGGCCAAAAGTGTCACAAATTATAGATGGACTAACCAAAATCGCTGAAAACTTTGAGCAAACACAATCTGCTCAAGCTGAGAATTTCAGAAAAATGCTTTTGACGCTTTCGCAAGATGTGCGAGTGATTTTGATAAAACTGGCAGATAGACTACACAATATGCGTACGCTGGGTAGCATGGCTCGAAATTCGCAACTGAAAATTGCCCACGAGACTATTTACATTTATGCTCCTCTAGCACATAGATTAGGTTTGTATCAAATAAAGTCAGAACTCGAAGATCTGTACTTGAAATATACCGAACCAGAGGTTTACAAAGACATTTCTTCAAGGCTAAATACCTCAAAGACTGCCAGAAAGAAGTTAATTGACGGTTTCATGAGGCCAATTTCAAAGCGACTTAAAGAAGCTAAACTTGATTTTTACATCAAAGGCAGACCCAAACACATATATTCTATTTGGAAAAAACTCAATGCCCAAAATGTAACCTTCGAGAACATTTACGACCTTTTTGCGATACGAATAATCCTGAGGGGTATACCTCCGCAAGAAAAAGAGAAAGAAAAGGCTGCCTGTTGGCAAGCATATTCTATAGTCACAGATGAGTACAGACCAAACCCCGACCGACTAAAAGATTGGATTTCTACTCCTCGTGCTAATGGTTATGAATCCTTGCACACCACCGTTATGAGCAATGCTGGTGTTTGGGTGGAAGTACAAATCCGTACCGAACGCATGGATGAAATAGCCGAAAAAGGTTATGCAGCCCATTGGAAATACAAAGGAGCAGACACTTCCCTCGACAAACCCCTCGACAATTGGCTGAATCAGGTGCGAGACACACTCGCATCAAAAGATAGCTCGGCCATTGAATTTTTAGAAGACTTTAGAGGGAATCTTTTCAACGAAGAAATATTTGTGTTTACGCCAAAAGGTGACCTAAAAGTGCTCAGAAAAGGGGCCACTGTGTTGGACTTTGCGTTTGACGTACATACCGAAATCGGTAGGAAATGTACAGCAGGAAAGGTGAACAGCCATTTGGTGCCTATTAGCCATGTTTTGCAAAATGGCGACCAAGTGGAAATTCTAACGACCAAAAACCAGAAACCATCTGAGGATTGGCTGAGGTTTGTGGTGACCTCAAAAGCTAAGGCAAGAATAAAAGATACCCTCAAAGAGTCCAATAAAGGATATGTAACCGAAGGCAAAGAGTTAATAATAAAGAAACTGAAACATCTTGGCTTAGAAAACAACCTAGAAACTTTTAACCAACTCAGAGCTTTTTTTAACAAGAAAGATTACAACGAATTATTTTACTTCTTCGGAAAAGGTTATATTCTACCTGATGAAATAAAGAAGTTCAAACACGAAAGAGAAGCTCTGGTTAATCGCCAGAAAAAAATTGTCATAGATGAAAAGGCCTTCAAAGATGCCAAGAGTTTTGAAAAAGAAATAAAACAAACCAAGGGTAACGACACATTACTCATTGGTGACGATATGCAGCACATCGATTTCACACTTTCAAGATGCTGCAATCCCATACCTGGCGATGACGTTTTTGGGTTTTTAACAATAAATGAAGGGATAAAAATTCATCGAAACCTCTGTCCAAATGCCCAGCAATTACTTTCAAACTATGGAAATAGGGTAATAAAAGCTCGATGGGCAAGCCAAATTGAAAAGTCTTATTTGGTATCAATAGACCTCAGTGGAATCGACAGAGTAGGTATGATTCAAGATATTTCAAAAGTTATTTCGGGAGAGCTGCACATTAATATGAGAGGCTTATCTGTAGAAACTTTCGACGGCATATTTGAGGGAAAAATAAAAGTATATGTGTTTGATACGAAGCATTTGGATATTCTGATGTCAAAATTGGAAGAAATAGATGGCGTAAGTAACGTATCAAGAGGACAAACCGAATAAATTTAGTATGAATAAATCAAAAATAAAAAAAGCACAGCTCCTCCTGTTTTTTATAACAATTAACCTGTTTGCTAATGCACAAGATTCGAGTTTTGTAGCTGCCATGACATATAAAAGAGGAATTTTAGACACAAAAATCTTCCATTTAGGTAGCATAATTAAACAAAAGGAAATATTGGGTTTTTACATTAACGATAATGCAAAGAAATCAATTCAACTTTACAAAAAATCAAAATACTTTCTTCCAGCTGGCCCTCCACTTGTTTTAGGAGGATTTTATTTAGGTTATGATGCCATAAAAGGCACAAAAATGCAAACTGAAATAGATGGAAAACTTTATACCTACTACGTCCGACCCATAGAGCAGCTATTAGGTGGAATTGCCATATTTGCTGTAGGAGTGTGTATGATAGAATATGCCAACGAGTTTAAAGCAAAGTCTGTAGACCTTTACAATGAAAAGCTAAAAAGTAAAGCAAAGTCAAAAGAATTAGACCTAAAACTTGGGTTAACTCCCAGTAGAAACTTTGGCCTTTATGCTAACTTTTAACAATTTTATTTTTTCTACCATTAAAACCCTTAATTTTGCATTTTAAAAATTACCTAAGACGCAATTGGGCTCACAAACGCTATGGTATTAGAAAATAACAAAAATTTTCAGGCAGCTAAGCAGATTTTTACGGCTTACCTTGAAAACAAACAGTTGAGAAAAACCCCCGAAAGGTATGCTATTCTTGAAGAAATATACAACAGAGGCGACCACTTTGATGTGGAGGACTTGTATATCTCTATGAAAAACAAAAAATACCAAGTAAGCAGAGCCACCGTTTACAATACCCTTGATTTGTTGGTAGAATGCGACTTGGTCACCAAACACCAATTTGGTAAAAACCTGGCCCAATACGAAAAGTCATATGGGTTTAAGCAGCACGATCACTTGATATGTATGGACTGCAACAAAGTAAAGGAGTTTTGTGACCCAAGGATTCAAAATATCCAAAATATGGTAGGCGATTTCCTAAATTTCGAAGTGATGCATCATTCTTTGATTTTTTATGGAAACTGCAAAAATGCTGAATGCGAAAATCGAGTAAAGAATTAATACTAAAATATAACGTAAATTAATGGTTGACATTTTATTGGGACTTCAATGGGGCGACGAGGGCAAAGGGAAGATTGTGGACGTTTTGGCTCCTGATTATAAAGTAGTTGCACGTTTTCAAGGCGGTCCAAATGCTGGTCATACCCTTGAATTTGATGGCAAAAAACATGTGTTGCACCAGATTCCGTCAGGAATATTTCGTGATGACTGTATAAATATTATTGGAAACGGCGTGGTATTGGACCCCATAATTTTCAAAAAGGAAATTGATGGTCTGGCTTCTTACAACATTGATTTTAAGAAAAACCTGTTTATTTCCAAGAAAACAGCCATTATCATACCTACGCATAGACTCCTTGATGCCGCCTATGAGCAAGCCAAAGGAAGTGCGAAAATTGGCTCAACATTGAAAGGAATCGGACCAACATATTCTGACAAGGTTTCACGTCAAGGATTAAGACTTGGAGATATTCTTTCGAAAAACTTTGAAGAAAAATATCAAAAACTCGTAAATAGTCACAAGCAAATTTTAGACTTTTACAAATTTGAATATACACTTGAAGAAGCAGAAAAAGAGTTTTTTGCTGCTTTAGAATTCATTAAAACATTCAATTTGGTTGATGGCGAATATTTGATAAACAGCCAATTAGCCGAAAAAGGCACAAAAGTATTGGCAGAAGGAGCTCAAGGTTCGTTGCTTGATATAGACTTTGGGTCTTACCCATTTGTAACAAGTTCAAGCACGACAGCGGCGGGTGTTTGCTCTGGCTTGGGTGTAGCTCCCTCAAAAATAAACGAAGTGTATGGAATCTTCAAAGCATACTGCACTAGAGTAGGTTCGGGTCCATTTCCAACAGAACTATTGGAAGAAACTGGCGAGAAAATGCGTAAGGAAGGAAGAGAGTTCGGAAGCACCACCGGCCGTCCACGCAGATGCGGATGGATGGATTTGCCAGCACTGAAATACTCCATTATGCTCAATGGCGTTACGCAGTTGGTTATGATGAAAGTAGACGTACTGAATATTTTTGACGAAATCAGTATCTGTACACACTACGAATTGCCAGATGGAAGCACCACCGAAGAGCTTCCGTTTGATATTTGTGATGTGGAAGTAAAACCAATTTACAAGACTTTCAAAGGCTGGAATTGTTCTCTTGAAAACATTTCTGACTTTGACAAAATGCCAGAAGAGTTAAAAGCTTACACGGCCTATATAGAAAAAGAAGTTGGCGTCCCTGTTACATATGTTTCTACTGGCCCAGACAGAACTGCAACACTTACCAGAGCATCTGGTTTATGAACAAGCAATTAGCAGGTTATTTATTTGCTGGAGAAACTATCTTCGGCATAAAAACAGTAGATTCGACATTCCACGAAAGTGTATCTGTCGAATCTGCTGTTAATCCTGTAGTTGAACCACTTAAACCTGTTGTAATTGCTAACATCCCAAATGAAATTTCCCCTAGTAATGCTGAAGCTTCAACCAAAGCGTTTCATTCAAATAAAAGCTTAATTATTATTACAAATTCTCTTTCGGAGTCAGAAAGAGACCTTTTGTCCAAAATATTAATTTCTATTAAAAAGCATATTGAAAATGCTGAAATAATTGAATTATCCAAGACCCCAGACACACGCCTATCAAATTATCCTTCTGCCAAAGAAATTATTAGCTTCGGTATTGGAATGAGTAAATTAGGAAACGACTTGTTGCTTTATCCTTATCAAATACATCTCCATCAAAATGTTAAGTATCTTCTAGTAGACGATTTTCCTGCCATTCAATCGAATCTTAAAGATGAAAAAAGATTATTATGGGCTGCCCTAAAGAATATGTATCAAGTGTAGTTTTTTTACTTTATTCTATTTCTTAAGTCGCTAATAGACCGCCAATAATCCCTCCTATTTTTCTCGTTTATCCTTTTAATAATTATTGAAAGAGGCCAAAGCTATAAATGGTACCGTTTAATAGTTTTTTTTAAATAAACACCGTCACTTATCCTAAATTCTCTGCCATTTATCGAATTACATTATGATTAGTAGAAAAGCAACACCAATATTGCAACACTATTTATAATAAAAGCTTTCCTGCTAAACAAGAAAAAACATGAAACTACTTTACTCAAAACCTTTGATGACAAGTAATCCGATGAGATTACCGTCTATAGGAGTTCTGTCTACAGAGACAGAAATGCAAATGCGTGTTGCCGGCAAAAGAAAGCTCATTGACCTGAATGATATAGTTTATCTTAAAAGTGCAAAAAACTATACCATATTCAAGCTTAAAAGTGGCAAAGAAGTGATAAGCTCTAAGACCCTCGGTTTATTTGAAGAGGAGTTGAAGGGGGTATCAAATTTTGTTCGGCCTCACAGATCCTATATCGTTAATTTTGATTTTGTTAAAGATCTATTGTTCAACTGTCGCGGTGGCGAGTTATTTATGGACAATGAAATTATTAATATCTCTCGTAGAAAGGCTGCTGACTTTAGAAGGCATTATAGGCGTTTTTTGACCGCTTCCGGTAAAAACGTGAGTTCTACGATAAAGATGAAGACTAAACTGAGAGTGTCTTGAAATAAGCACTTAGACGTTAATTTTTACTTTTTGGGTTACAAACAATGAAGTGTTGCTGTGCGACGCTTCATTTTTCTTTAATACCCCTCCGAGCATTTATTCAATTATGGATTCATAGACAATGTCGTGAATCCTTTTTCTTGTTTTGTTTTTTATTATCTTATTATTTTCAGAAGAAGGATATACCCTATTTGACAAAAAGATAAATATAAGTTCTTTCTCTGGGTCAACCCAGGCTGCTGTTCCTGTGAAGCCCGTATGGCCATAAGTAGACTCTGATGCATACTGAGACACGCTAGGGTCATCTTTTGTGGGTTTGTTCCAACCAAGACCTCTATGACTCACGCTCGATTGTTTTGCAGTAAAATAGTCAATCGTGTTCTCAGAAAAGAAATGTGTGTCTTCATATTCTCCTTTGTCGAGATTCATTTGAAAAAGCTTCGCCAAGTCCCAAACATTACTAAATAAGCCTGCGTGACCCGCTACGCCACCTAAAAGTGCAGCATTGGGGTCATGTACGGTTCCTTTTATTAGAGCGTTTCTGTAGTCCTTTGTTATTTCTGTCGGAGCAACGTTTGTTGTATTTTTCTTCTCTAAAATATTGAATCCCGTATTATACATGCCCAAAGGTAAGTAGATTTTAGAATCAACATAAGCATCCAAACTTTGTCCTGAAATTTTTTCAACGATTTGTTGCAAAATAATTAATCCCAAGTCTGAATAAAGGAACTTCTTGGAACTACCATAAGGAATTAAATCACTCTTGGCAATCCATTGAAAAACAGAATCTTTTATTGATGGTTTTACAAAAAGACTATCAGATACCTTTAGAAAGGAATTGTCCAGGTTTTCCTTTTTGAAATACTTTGGGTTAAGGTTGTTGATATTATCTTTTGTATTGTCGTAAAAAGGAATAAATGCTTTTAAACCCGCCTGATGAAGTAGTATATCCCTTATTGTAATATCTTTCTTGGTTGTTTTTGATAATTCTGGCAAATATTGTGAGGCTTTTAAATTTATATCTATTTTTTTCTGATCATAAAGTATCATTATTGCTTGCAAGGTGGCAGTAACTTTGGTAAGAGACGCCAAGTCAAACAATGTTTGGCTATTAACGGGTTCATCTGCCCCATATTTAAGATTCCCGAAAGATTCATAATAAACCACTTTCCCTTTTCTTGCTACCAAAATTTGGCAACCAGGAAATTCTTGATTGGAAATACTATTGTTGGCTATTAGACGAATTTGATTCAACTTACTAACATCCATTCCTACCTCTGAGGCAATGCCTAAACCAACCCTACCTAGTGGCTCGGTATTTATACCAAAATCTACTTTTCCGTCCAAAGCAAGCGTATTTACAGGTATTTTTCCTTTAGCCCCATTAACTCCAAAAATAATATTGGCCACTGCAATATGGGCTTCTGATTCGTCTTCAAAACCACAAATTACCGTTTCAAACTCATCGAATAATTTCAAACTATAAGGATTTCCAAATACACAAACAATTACCTTGGTCTGTTTTTGAAGTTCTCTGATGATTTTAATAGTTTCTGGAACAACTCCAAAGTTTCTACTATCCAGATTGTGCATTCCATGGACACCAACAATTACCAAATCTTTTTGTGCGGCTTGTTCTACCACCCAGGTCCAATCGCTCGACTTTGAGGGTTTGAATGGAATATTATAATTGGCGATATTGCAATAATTTGACATTGTTTTTTGAAAAGTATTATCTCCTTTTCCAGCAATTGATAAAGTGGCATAAGCGACATTCGGAGAGTTTGCCAATGGAAGCAAGCCTTCTTCATCTTTCACAATGGTGCTGGCTTGGTCGAATATCTTTTGGGTGATGTCTTTTGATTTTTGATTGTTTAGATCAGCAAGGAGGTTCCTAAGGTCTATTGGCTTATATTTATTAAGGCCCACCCAATATTTAGACATTAAAATTTTTCTCACCTTTTGGTCGAGATCACTCACCAACAAGGTACTATCCAAAAACTTCTTATGTAAAGCTTCAAAGGCAATGTCTATATTTCCAGTTTGTAATAGCAGATCATTTCCTGCTTGAAAAGCCCTAACCTCCGCCAATCCTGTTGGAAAGTACTTTAGCAATCCCCTCATGTTTAGAGCATCGGTTACAACTAAACCATTAAAATTCATTCCTTTTTTTAGGTATTCGTTAATGATTTTTCCTGAAACACTCGCTGGCGTATTCGGCGAGTCATCGAGCTGTGGTACATGTAAATGTCCTATCATTACGCTGGCTATGCTATCTTCAATCAGAGCCCTGAAAGGCATGGTTTCTACTTCGTTGATGTGCTTTAAGGTGTGATTAAGAACAGGTAAGGCATAATGAGAATCTTCGCCCGTGTCTCCATGACCTGGAAAATGTTTTGCACTGCCCATAACATTGGCTTTTCGGAGTCCTCTGGCATAGGCCAAAGAAAGGTTTGTAACATTAGACACAGACTCTCCAAATGAACGAAAGTTGATAACCGGATTTTTAGGGTTAGAATTAATATCGGCATCTGGAGCAAAATTTATGTGAATACCCAATCTTTTACATTGTTTCCCTATCTCAAAAGACATTTTTTCTATTAATTCTGCATCAGCAGTTGCTCCTAAAGTAATTGCTTTGGGAAAAGAGAAAGCATCATCCAGCCTCATGCCCAAGCCCCACTCTCCATCGATCCCAATTAACATAGGATGTGAAGCAGCGTTTTGGTATCTATTGGTCAATTCGGCTTGTTTTAGAGGATTTCCTTGAAAAAAAATAAGACCTCCCAAGTGATATTTTCTGATTTGTTCTTCTACTCGCCTATAGTCATTTTCGTTTCTATTCGTAAATGCCGAAATCATAAAAAGCTGACCGATTTTTTGTTCTAACGACATTGTTGCCAAAACGCTATCTGCCCATAAAATTTGTTTTTGTTTAAAATCAATCGGTTTTTCTGAATTAAAATCTTGTGTTTGTATATTATATGGATTCCTGGCAGAAGTGAAAAGAGTCAAAATTCCCATTAGTATAGAAATTGTTGCAAAAAAATAATGGGATTTTTTCATTGATAAAGAAGTTTCGAAATACAAAAAAGCAATATTTATCAAAGATTTAAAAATTTTTGACCCTTCCATGTAGGAAAAACTCCCTAAAAGGTCGATTTGTGAAGATAGTATTGCTGTTTTTCAGGAAGAAGTGATATATTTTTCAGACTACTTAGAAATTTCGTAAATTTGCACCTTGGTTTTGAAACATCGTTTTTTCAAGACAATAATATAAACAAAAAATATGCTGACTGTTTCTAATCTTTCGCTTCAATTTGGTAAGCGGGTTTTGTTTGAAGATGTAAATTTGAAGTTTGTTCCAGGTAATGTTTACGGACTTATCGGTGCAAATGGTGCTGGAAAAACTACTTTCGTAAAAATACTTTCTGGAGAACTTGACCCCACTTCCGGCAGGGTTTCTTTGGATCCTGGTGAAAGAATGTCTGTTTTGAATCAAAATCAGAACGCCTTTGATGAGTTTACAGTGCTCGATACCGTTTTGAGAGGTAACGAAAGACTTTATGAGGTAATGCTTGAGAAAGACGCTATATATTTAAAGCCTGATTTTAGTGAAGAAGATGGTAATCGTGCTGCTGAACTAGAAGGTGAGTTTGCAGAAATGAATGGTTGGGAGGCTGAATCTGATGCTGGCTCATTACTTTCAGGCTTGGGAGTAACCGAAGACCTGCACTACATGCTAATGAAAGACATCAACCCAACAGAAAAAGTAAAAGTATTGTTGGCTCAAGCATTATTTGGAAATCCAGACGTATTGCTTTTGGATGAGCCTACCAACAACTTGGATATTGAGTCCATCTTGTGGTTGGAGAATTTCTTGATGAACTTCAAAAATACCGTAATAGTAGTATCACACGATAGGCACTTTTTGGACAACGTATGTACCTACGTGGCAGACTTGGATTTCAAAAAAATATCGATTTTTGGTGGAAATTACTCTTTCTGGTATGAATCCAGCCAGTTAGCAGCCCGCCAAAAAGCTGATCAGAATAAGAAAGCAGAAGAGAAAAAGAAAGAATTGGAGGATTTTATCCGTCGTTTCTCTGCCAACGTGGCCAAGTCTAAACAAGCTACTGCTCGTCAGAAAATGATTGAGAAATTGGATATTACGGCTATCCAGCCTTCTTCAAGACGTTATCCGTTTATTGGGTTTAAGCCAGAAAGAGAGGTTGGGGATCAAATATTGCAAGTAGATAGCATGAGCTACAAAAACGAGGAAGGCGTTTATCTTTTCAAAGACGTAAGTTTTTGGGTAGGTAAAAACGATAAGATTGCGTTTTTGAGCAAAGACGGCCAAGCGGTAACTGCACTTTTTGATATTTTAAGTGGCAAAAAACAAGCCACTGAAGGAGGATTTAAGTGGGGCGTAACCATCACCAATGACTACTTACCTAACGATAACTCGGACTATTTCTCTGACAGCACCATGATATTGGTAGATTGGCTAAGACAATATTCTGCTGAAAAAGATGAATCGTTTATTAGAGGGTTTTTGGGACGAATGCTGTTTTCGGGCGAAGAAGCCTTGAAAAAGAGTTCAGTACTTTCTGGAGGAGAAAAACAACGTTGTATGTTCTCAAAAATGATGCTTTCCAATTCAAACGTTTTGATATTTGATGAACCTACCAACCACTTAGACTTGGAGTCGATTCAGGCACTGAACAAAGGTATGGAAGACTTTGACAGTAACATTCTGTTTGCTTGTCATGACCACCAACTGACCAACTCCGTGGCCAACAGAATCATAGAGATAGGACCAAAAGGTTGTTTAGATAAAATGATGACTTTCGACGAATTCTTGACCGACGAAAGAATCAAAGGACAAAGAAAAGAGATATATTGATTTTGAATTCATTTTGTATTTAAGCCACTTGAAATCCAAGTGGCTTTTTTGTTTCTATACATGTTTAACTTTCTCATTATCAGTGCACTTTGTTATATTTAAAACTTGGCACGAAATTTTCAAAGAATATTATTAAATTTTAAATATTTTTTGAAAATTAGCGTTTACATTATGCTTTTAAGAAAAAATAAGACCTTGCTAAAAAATATAATAATTTTCGGTTTTTGTTCAACCTTAAGTATTGGGGGTTTTGCCCAACAAATTGTACTTAAGTCTCAAACCACAGGAAGCAATTCCTTGGTTAAGGGTACCAATTTGGCTAATGAAAAAAAAACGACTTCTAACTCTTCTGTAATTAAAACAAAGCAAGAGGCTCCTTCTATGCTTGAGAGCATTGCAGAGGTAGTGATTGTAAACAAAACGGCTCCTATTGGAATAGACATCAACCTTATTCCTTTATATGGCGGTTTCACAAAAACAGAGTCTCAAGAAATTGATGACCAGATGTTTATATCAGATTGCGATAAGCAGTTTAAGTCTCGAGCTGAAGCAAGTGCGTTTTTTTCAAAAATGGGTTGGGATTATCTGGCAGAAGGAGACAAAAATACCGCCATCCACCGATTCAATCTTTCTTGGCTTTTGAACAACGAAAACGTAGAGACCTATTGGGGATTGGGCGTTATAGAGTTTCAGTCTGAGAATTTTTCGAATGCTATAAAACTAATGAATAAGGGCCTAGAGATTCCGAGTGAGCCCAACTATGTGCTGATGGCTGACCTCGCCACAGTTTATATAAAAACGGCATTAAACAATCCAAATTCGATGATTGAAACAGCGAATGCTCGGAACCTTCTAACTAAATCCTTAGAAATTCAGCCCAAATATACACCAGCCTACATGCAGCTCACACTTGTGAGTATCATAGAAAATAAACTAGATGATGCTTGGGTGAGTTTCCATCAAGGTTATGATTTAAACCCTAAAGAAATAAACTTTGAGATTCTGGCCGAACTTTTGAAAAGAAAAGCCGATCCTAAGGGAGTATTTAAGTGATTCATTCACATTTCACCTTTCCTCCTAAAAACCCATTTTTCTAGAACCAAAAAAAATCCGTAACTTGCAGAGAATTTAAACTACAGTTTAAACTCAAAAATCAGACAAGTGAAGAAAATATTCGTTCTTTTCGTTTTCAGTTTTTTTTCTGCAAAAAGTCAATCTCTCGACAGTCAATTTGATAAAATTCGTAATCATACTGCTCAATTAAGAGCTTTCTTTTCGGCCATGCCCAAAGGCGGAGATTTGCACCACCACTATGACGGCTCCATTTATACCGAAACATTTATTGAGTACGCCGTAAAAAATGATTTCTGGCTTAATATCAATACTTTAATAATTCAAAAAGAACGCTCTATTGATTTACAAAAAGATAAAAACTGGAGAAAAATTTCTGATCTTATTCAGAAAAATCATTTTGAATTCTACAAACAGAAACTTCTAGAGAAATGGTCAAGCAAAGATTTTCATCCTTCAAAAGGCCCATCGGATGATCACTTTTTTAGCACTTTCGATGGTTTTATGCCAGCTAAAGACCCCAACCTTGCTACTGGCCTCTTGGAACTAAAAGAAAGAGCCTTAAAAGAAAACGTGAGTTATATAGAAACCATGTTTTTGCTTTTTTTCAAGGGTGGAGATGCTCAGAAAATGCAGGCCTTGAATCAAAGAGTGAAAAATACACAACAAAAGAAGGATGAGCAAACTCTAAAGACTATTTTGGATGAAATGTATGCTTTCTTCATTGCAAATGGAGCCCAAAAACAAGCCCAAAAATACAATGAAGATTTACAAAGAATTCACACTTCCAACGCTATAGACAATGAAAAATTTACGCTTCGCTACCAAAATGCTATCCTTCGATTAAAACAACCAGCAGAAGTTTTTGGCGATTTAGTGGTGTGTTATCTATCTGATCAAAGCAGTCCGCTGGTCAACGGCGTAAATATTGTTGGTCAAGAGGACCGAGAAGTATCTATGCAAGATTATTGGCTGCATATGCAGATGTATAAATATCTGAACGAAAAGTATCCGAATACCAAAAACGCCCTTCATGCAGGTGAATTGACACTTGGCTTGGTCAAACCCGAGGAACTCTCTTGGCATATCAATGAGGCTGTTTCAGTAGCCAATGCCAAAAGAATTGGGCATGGAATAGATTTACCGTTTGAAAAAGATGCGTTTTCACTTTTGAAAAAAATGAAAGAGGAACAAATTGCTGTAGAAATAAATCTGACGAGCAACGAATTTATTCTGAATGTCAAAAACGACGAACACCCCATTTCACTATATCATCAACACGGAGTGCCAATAGTCATTTCTACCGACGATGCCGGCGTTTTAAGAACCAACCTCACCGAGCAATACGTTTTACTCGCCAAACGCTATCCCGAGTTTTCTTATTCAGAAATTAAACAATTGGTTTTCAACAGTATCCGCTTCTCTTTTATTGAAGAGGAAAGTATGAAAACTTCTATTTTGAAGAAAATGGAAAACGATTTTCTTGAATTTGAGAAAATGGTTTTTGAGAAGTGATTTTATAGAACACGGATTTTATAAATAAGACACGGATTGAAAAAATTTCGTTAAGTTAATTAAAATCATTTTAAAGGCCTTTCAAAACCATTTACACCATCCCACCATTCACCGAAAGGGTGTGGCCATTGATAAATGAAGCCTCCTCAGATGCCAAAAACAGATATGCATTGGCTATATCTAAAGGTAAACCCATACGTTTTGAAGGTATTTCGGCCACCATTTTATCTATAACCTCCTGAGGCATAAGATCTGTCATATCGGTTTTTATAAATCCTGGAGCTACAGCATTTGCTGTGATATTGTGTTTTCCGAATTCCTTGGCCCAAGTTTTTACCATGCCGATTATCGCAGCTTTTGTGGCTACGTAATTGGTTTGACCAAAATTACCTGAAATTCCGACTATTGACGAGGTGCAAATTATTCTACCAAACTTTTGTTCTACCATGTATGGAACAACGGCTTTTGTGCAGTTAAAAACCCCTGTTAAATTCACATCAATCACCGATTGCCACTCATCTTGGGTCATTTTGAGCATGCTTTTGTCACGGGTGATGCCCGCATTGTTGATCAAAATATCTATTCTATGATGTTGTTTGATGATTGCAGAAACGGCAATTTCGATAGCCGCAGGGTCTGTTACTGCCACTTTCATGAAATGACAGTTTCCTCCTGCTTTTACTATTTCATCAGCAGTTTCTTGGCCAGCGTCAAGTAAATCCCAGATGATAACCGTTGCTCCTTCATGTGCAAATAATTCGGCCGAAGACTTGCCGATTCCTCTGGCTCCGCCAGTGATGATGGCAACTTTGTTGTTTAGTTTCATTTTTTATTTTGGTTGATGTTTATTTTGTTTTTTGCATTTAGCCTGTGCGGTGAAAGTCTGTGAGGACACGGACTTTGGCGACTATATTATACACCAGGCTTCACAAAAGGCAGTTTCACCACTTGTGCTTTCACCAATTTTTCTCTGATTTTTACAAAGATTTCTGTTCCTGCTTTGCAGAATTCGGTTTTTACAAAACCCATCGCAATACCTTTATTCAAAGTTGGTGATTGCGTACCTGAGGTAATTTCTCCAATCCTGTTTCCATCTGCGTCACAGATTTCGTAGTGACTGCGAGGTATTCCACGGTCAATCATTTCAAGGCCAACCAATTTTTGCTTTAAACCAGCTTGTTTTTGAGCCAAAAGATTTTCGCTATTGATAAAACTTTTGGTGAATTTAGTGACCCAACCCAAGCCTGCTTCAAGCGGCGATGTATTATCTGTGATGTCGTTGCCATAAAGACAATAGCCCATTTCAAGTCTCAAGGTATCCCTTGCTCCCAAGCCAATTGGTTTGATATCAAACTCTGCTCCTGCTTCAAATATTTTCTTCCAAACCTCTTCTGCAAGTTCATTAGGCAGATAAATCTCGAATCCGCCTGCTCCGGTGTAGCCTGTCGCCGAAATTGTAATGCCTTGATGACCCGCAAATTCGCCTTTAACGAAGGTATAATAATCCATTGCAGACAAATCGATACTGGTCAGCTTTTGGAGTGTCGCGGTAGCTTTTGGTCCTTGAACAGCAAATAAGCTTGTTGCATCAGAAAGGTCTGTCATTTCAACACCAAATGTGTTGTGGCTCGAAATCCAGTTCCAATCTTTTTCGATATTGCCCGCATTGACCACCAACATGTATTCGTTGTCTTGGATTTTGTAAACCAAAAGATCATCTACTACGCCACCCTCTTTATTGGGTAAGTAAGCATATTGAATTTTTCCATCAAACAAAATTGAAGCGTCATTTGAAGTTACATATTGAATCAAATCCAAGGCTTTTTCACCTTTCAAGTGGAACTCACCCATGTGCGACACGTCAAACACACCCACCCCTTCACGCACACAACGGTGCTCTTCGTTGTCAGATGAATATCTAACAGGCATATAAAAGCCGGCAAAAGGCACCATTTTGCCACCAATCGATTCGTGAAAGTCACTGAGAGTTATTTTCTTTGCGTCCATTTGTTGATTTTTGTTTTTTTTACAAATATAATATTTGCTTTCGACAAATGGCTTTGGCTATCTGGCTTTCTGAAAATTATTGGTTTTTATAATTTATGAAGAGTGATTCAAATGATCTGGCAAAGGAATACCCACACTGTTTTCGTCAGCAAGTGGAGTTTGTCTTTTGCACGGTATAGGAATAATTCCCGACCAAATGGGTAGTTCTTTGTCGGCCTCGTCGTCATTGGGCATGCCTGTACGCATACGGGCCGATGCTTCTGATATTTCGAAAGACAAAAGTGTGGTTTTATTCACCTCACTGGCCTTCATGGGACGAAGATAATCCCAACTGTTCGGCACTATTTTCTCTGTCAATTCTTGAAAAAACGATGCTTTTTCTTCGAAATTTTCGTGTTTTACGGCATTTGAAAAGATAATAACAGACCTGTAGTTTACAGAATGGTGAAACGCAGACTTGGCCACCACCAATGCATCGGTGAGCATAACCGAAATACAAACGGGAATTCCTGACTCTATTCTTCGCAAAAAATGACTTCCCACAGATCCGTGAATATATAATCTGTTTTCTTTCCGAACGAAAGCCGTTGGAATAGAATAGGGCTGATTATCAAGTGCATAACTAACTGTACAAAATAATGCTTCATCTAAAATAGAATTCACCAATTCTTCATCATATTGGGTGCGTTTCGGCATTCTGCTTGTCGTGGTACGTGGGGTTTGTTGTATCATGGTTTTCTTTGGTTTTAAAAGAGTTTATTCTCTTTTAGTAAAAAAATTTAAATCAGATTTCTAATCTAAAATGGTGGTAAACAATCTTCATTCCTTTATTTAAATATAGCCTATGGGCATCGAAGCGTTGATGACCCGAATCTAAATGAACTGCCGGTAGTCCCTCTTTTTTGGCGATTTCTACAACAAAATCAAATAATGCTCCTGCGTAACCTTTACCCCTACCCTCAGGCAAAGTACTCAAGTCGTCAATGTAAATGAACGTCCCCTCAAAAAGCGTAGTCATGTATCTGAATCCGCAAGCGGAAACGGCTTTTCCATTTTCTTCAATGAAAGCAAGCCGGTAGGATTCTTTCTTCATTTCTGGAATCAAAGAAAGGAACCGATCCAAGGTCAAATGCGGTCGCAAAGCCTGTATAACTTCCAAGCATTTCTTTAAATCTTCTTCGGTTTCTGCAAGTTTTATTTCCATCCTGTTTTTTATTACATCACAAAACTATACTTTTACTGGCTGACACAAATCGTCCAATATTTACAAAACGAGTAGTCCAATTTATGTTTCCTTTCAAATCAAATATTACGATAGAAAAATCACTAAAAACACCGATTTATCAGCAGATTTCTCAACAATTGATGGTTTTGATACGTGAAGGAAAACTGTCTTTTGGTCAAAAACTACTCAGCTCTAGGGCCTTAAGTGAAGCTTTGGGCGTTCATCGAAAAACCATTACTCAAGTTTATGATGAACTTATAACCCAGGGTTGGCTCGAAACCAAACAAGGAAATGGAACATTCGTAGCTCAGAATCTACCTGAAATAATCCCTCAGTTTTTGGAAGAAAATCAAAAAAACCAAAAGTCAAAAAGTGCTGGGTTTGTATTTGAAAAGAAAGATTTCCTAATCAGAGAAGTGATAAAAGCAACAGACAAACTTCACCTCGATGATGGTTTTCCTGACCCTCGCTTGGCTCCGTTGGCTGATTTGGCAAGGGCCTATCGCAGTAATTTAATACATGGAAACTCCTATCAAAAACTTGGCTATAGTGATACAAAAGGAAGTCTTTGGCTGAGAAAAGAGCTCGCAAAGTATTTGAATGAAACCCGAGGACTGAATATAAGCGAAAACAATCTTTTGATAGTGAGAGGCACGATAATGGGGCTATATCTAACCAGTTTGGCCTTTATCAAGCCTGGCAACAAGGTAGCCATTGGGGAATCAAGTTGGCAAAGTGCTAATATCAGTTTTCTTCAAGCCGGTGCAGAACTTTTGAAAGTGCCGATTGACGAAAATGGCCTTGATGTAGATGCTCTGGAAGATTTGTGCAAAAGTAATACAATCAGACTAATTTATATAACCTCGCACCACAACTACCCGACTACTGTGACATTAAAAGCCGACCGAAGAATTAAGCTTCTTCAGTTGGCACAAAAATATAAGTTCATCATCTTCGAGGACGATTACGACTATGATTTCCATTACCAAAGTAGGCCATTGATGCCACTTGCAAGTGCTGACAATCAGGGCATGGTTTTGTATTCTGGCTCATTTACAAAAAGTATCTCTCCTGCCTTTCGGGTAGGTTATTTGGTGGCCACCGAAGATGTGATTGAGCATTTGGCACACTACAGAAGAATCATCGACCGCCAAGGCGACAATATGCTAGAGACTGCCATTGCCCAACTTTTGCACGAAGGAATAATCCAGAAACACTTACGCAAAGGACTTAAAGAATATAAAATCCGGCGAGATTTTTTCTGTGAAGAACTAAAACGAGTTTTTCAAGACCTAGTTGAGTTTCAAATACCAGAAGGCGGAATGTCTGTTTGGGTAAAATTTGCTGATGAAATAGACATGCCGAAAACTGCTGAAGTGGCCCTCAAAAATGGACTATACATCTCCAATGGCGTTCATCACAATGTAGAATGGAAGATTAAAAACTATACCCGGCTTGGCTTTGCTTCGTCTACTATTAAAGAGTTGAGGGAGGCGGTTGGGGTGTTGAAACGTTCCGTGCAGTTCACTTCGACTACGCTCAGTGAACGCGACTACACTCAGTGAACGCGACTACGCTCAATGAACGCGGCTACGCTCAGTGAACACGGCTACACTCAGTGAAAACACTCCGTTTATTGACCCTATATAGTTAATTTTATTTGAAGAATAACCTCCTACTCCTTAAACTTAGGCTTAATTATCAATCTCAAAGACTGATCATAAGTGATATAATTCCAGAGCCAGTTGATGAAAATAAGTATTTTGTTTTTTACACCCAAAATAGACATCAGGTGCACAAACATCCATACATACCATGCGAATGTGCCTTGGAACTTCCAAAATGGCAAATCTACTACAGCCAAATTTCGCCCTATGGTGGCCATTGAACCTAAGTCTTTATATTTGAATGACTTCGGACTTTGGTTGTTGATAATTTTCGTGAAATTTTGAGCCAGTAGTTTGCCTTGTTGAATGGCTGGTTGAGCCATTTGAGGATGTCCGTTCGGAAATTCAGCATCAGCAGTCATCAAAGCCAAATCGCCCAAAGCGAAAATGTTTTGAAAACCTTCTACTTGGTTAAATTCATTTACTTTAATTCTTCCTCCACGCCCAAAAATTTCTGGAGAAAAACCTGTTATGGCATTGGCTTTAACACCAGCTGCCCAAACCACATTGTTGGTTCTTATTTTTTCGTCCGTACTGGTGTAGGCATATTCGCCGTCAAAATCCACTACTCTTACCCCGTTTTTCACGATTACACCCAATTTCTCAAGATATTCTTTCCCCTTAGCCGATGCCTCGTCGGACATTACTTCCAATACTTCAGGCGACGACTCAAAAAGGTAGATTTTCATCAAATTGAAATCCAGTTCGGGATAATCTTTCGGCAAAATAATCTTTTTCATTTCGGCCAAAGTACCCGAAACCTCCACGCCTGTAGGTCCACCACCCACCACAACCATATTCATAAGGCCTTCTCTTTCTAAGGGATCTTGGGTAGTTAAAGCATCTTCAAGGTTTTGCAAAACACGGTTTCTAAGAAAAATGGCTTCTGAAACAGATTTCATCGGAATGGCCTTGTCCATCATGTTTTGCATTCCAAAAAAGTTGGTGTCCGTGCCCAATCCCAAAACAAGATAATCGTAAGAAATTTCTCCCAACTCTGTAGTTATCGATTGCTTATCCGTGTCCACAGCATTTACTTTCGTTATTCTGATATGTACATTGGGCATGTGTTGAAATATCTTACGCAATGGAAACGAAATAGAACTTGGCTCTAACCCCGCCATCGCAACCTGATAAAATAGCGGCTGAAATTGGTGGTAATTATTTTTGTCGATTAATACAATTTGGAAATTTTGCTTGGCGAGTTTTTGAGCAAATACGAGGCCTCCAAAGCCCGCTCCCACTATGACTACTCTTTTTTGATTGGTTTCTGGTATGTTCGGATTCATGTTTTATTGATGTAACAAGATTTTGGAGAAAAGACAACTCTCTTGAAATCTCTAATTTGACGAAGCTATTTATTTTTAAACAAAATGATTAACAAAAATAGTTTCTTTTAGCCATATTTACCCTCAAAAGATTACCTTTCGTAGCGTTTTAAATATTCAAGCCTTTAAATGAAAAAACTGCTATTTAGTCTTGTCCTATTTATTGGACTGAGTTCTCTATCTGTTCAAAATGTAAAATGGGTAGCCATTGGCGATTCCATTACCTATTTAAACGACCACCCCGAACAAACTGGAAATCGGGTGAAAAAAGGCTACATGACAAGGGTAAACGAAAAACTTCCCCATATTTCTTATGTCAACCAAGGTCATAATGGATGGACAGCCATCAGGATTGCCGAAAAAATAGAAGACCTGAAAATCGAGAAAGCAGATATTTACACGGTTTTTCTTGGTACCAACGATTGGTGGGGCGGAAAACCACTTGGAACTTTGGCTGATTATGAGCAAAAGACCGGTGTCGGCACGGTAAATGGTGCCTTTAGGGTAATTCTTGACAAACTCAAAAGCCTTAATAAGGCTGCTAAAATCGTCTTAATCACGCCCATGCAAAGAAGCGACTTTGTATATTTGGCAAACATGAAAAACAATGCGTTTGGGTCATATAAAGACAAAAATGGGCAGTTTTTGGAACAATTTGCAGAAGCAATAAAAGCAATAGGAAAATCTGAAAATATTCAAGTGGTGGATTTGTACCACAACAAAAAACTCTCTGTAAAAAACGCGGTGAAATATAAATTACTTAAAGACCCAGAAACAAGCTTGAACAAGAAATTTAAATATCCAGCTTACACAAAAATCGCTTTCAATCCTGAAAAAGACGAATATCCTTATCCTGTTGATGCGGTTGCTATGACCTACGATGGACTACACCCTTCTGACCAAGGCAACGAGATTATTGCAAAAGCGATTGTAAAAGCGTTTAGTAAAAAATGATTTTATTTGGCTAATATTGCCAAGACTTTATATAAACACAGAAATTAAGTTAAAATGAAAACTGAGATTTTCGAAAACCACGAGTTCCTATCAGATGCCGTGTCGACTCACATTATAGAAATTGTAAGAAAGAAACCAACCGCAACCTTGGTTTTGACCTCAGGAAATACACCCATTTTGGCATATCAAAAAATAACAGAATTGGCAAAAACAGAAGACTTTGCCCAGACTTTCATCATAGGTCTAGACGAATGGGTGGGTATTTCTGGAGAAAGCGAAGGCAGTTGCAGATATATTGTGGAGCAAAACCTACTGAAACCTCTAAATATTCCTGAATCAAATTATACTTTTTTTGATTCAATGACAGACGATTTGGAATCAGAATGTAAACGAGTGGACCACTTGATTTTTGCACGAGGTGGACTTGATTTTATTCTTGTTGGTTTGGGTACAAATGGACACCTCGGGCTAAATGAACCGGGTTCGTCGTTTGATGCCTATTGCCAAGTAACTGATTTAGAAGAAATTACTGCAACTGTTGGACAAAAATATTTTAATTCATCAACGCCATTAACAAAAGGAATTACTGTAGGCATAAAACACCTTTTAGAAGCTAAGGAAGCCATGATTATGGCCAATGGAGAATCAAAAGCCGAGATTGTGAAAAGGTTAGTTTCTGAAGAAATAAACGAAAAGCTTCCTGCTACTGTTTTGAGAAAACACAGCTACGGTTTGTTGTGGATTGATAAGGCAGCAGCGTCCGATTTGTAATTTTTGGAAATGAAAAATATCGCAAAAATAGACTTCACAAATGAAGTAGTTTTTAATACTTCAAGAAGTAGCGGAGCCGGAGGGCAAAATGTAAATAAGGTAGAAACAAAGGTAGAATTGAGGTTTGATATAAATGCTTCTGTCTTTTTGGACGACGCTGAAAAAGAGAAAATCAGAGAAAAACTCAAAAACCAGATCAACCAAGAAGACGAACTTTTAGTGGTTTGTCAGGAAAGTAGGTCTCAGTTGAAAAACAAAGAATTGGCCTTAAAGAAATTCAAGGAATTATTGATATCTGCCCTAAGTGTTCAAAAGAAGCGAAAACCCACTAAGCCAACACTAGAAAAAATAGAAAAAAGACTAAAAACCAAGAAAGTAAATGCGGAAAAGAAAGCAATGCGAACAAAGCCCATGCACGACTAGTGTAGCCTGTCTCAAGCTGAGCCGTAAAGCCGCAATGCATTGCGGCTAAAGTATCGCAAAGCAGCAATGCGACTCAAACCAAAAAACAAAAACCAATGAAAACAAGACTAGCCATCGCCCTCATCATTATCACGACATGGAGCTGTCAACAAAAACCAAAACTTATGGGAACAACCATCAAAGTAGGAGAAAGCATTACACATGAATTAGAAGGTAATCCAACTACTGGTTACACTTGGCAATACAAAGCAGAAAATCCAGAAATAGTCAAAATAACCGAAGAAATAGTAAGCGAAAACAAAGACGGAATGGTAGGAACACCGTCGAAATTCAAATACAAAATAAAAGGAATAAAAGCAGGGAGTACTCAAATACTATTCACCTATCAAAGGTCTTGGGAAAAAGATGTGGCTCCTGCCCAAACAGATACCTTGACGGTTAATGTTGAATAATTTATGTGATTTTTACCACGAATGCACTAATAAAAACGTGCATTCGTGACCGACTTATAGCTATTTTCTATAATCCAATGGTGGCTTTCTGTCACCTGCTAGCGACTTGTAATCAAAGTTTTTTCCACCACGCATTTTATAAAGTTCTTCTTTAGAATTTTCTACCAAACTCGTATTCATAAATAAATCTTTTGCTGTTAAAGCCATAGTTTTGGCAGCATTTATCATGCCTTTGTGACCAATACTCATACCATTACAAGCCACTGCCTGCCAGCTGTGAGCAGGTACTCCTGGCACCCAAGTAGCAGTAGAAAGTCCAGCCGTGGGTACAACCCAGCTCACATCGCCCACATCCGTAGAAGCGGGTGTAGCTAGTCCTGAAGTATATGGTTTTATTTGATCTGCTGACTCTACTGTGGACAAAGAACTTGAAAAAACGGTCTTTCTGATATCCTCAGCAAACTTCTTTTCTTCGGGCGTTAACTTTACGCCACCTACGATTTCAAGGTTTTTTTGCATGACTTTGGCCAGGGTTTCGTTGGGAAGTAGATTATACAACCCCGCCATTATCTCGAAACTCATTTTGGTCTCTGTTCCCAAAGCTGCCGCTTGGGCTGCTTTCTGAACTCTGTTCCAAACTTCTTCCATACCCTTGGCTGACGGGTGACGAACGGTATATTCAACCATGGCGTAATCAGGTACAATGTTGGAAGTTAAGCCCCCGTTCTTTATCACATAATGAATCCTTGTTTCGGGCGAAATATGCTCTCTCATGAGGTTTACCATGTAATTCATGGCCTCCACTGCATCTAATGCTGACCTACCTTTTTCTGGAGCCGCTGAAGCGTGTGCTGCTAGGCCTTCAAAAGTAAAGTTCGTAACTCGATACGCCAACGATGAGTTTGGGCTGGCGTTGTTATTGTCGCCAGGATGCCAGTTAATTACGGCATCAATGTCTTTAAAAACTCCCGCTTGAACCAAATATGTTTTCCCGCCACCCGCTCCTTCTTCCGCTGGTGTTCCTATGAGCTTTATCGTTCCTTTTATTTTGTTCTTTTCCATCCATGATTTGGTAGAAATAGCTGCAGCCACCGAACCTACTCCGAATAAATTATGTCCGCAGCCATGCCCATAACCGTTAAGGGCTTTGGCCTTTCTAGTAGGAATCGCTTCCTGTGAGAGACCCGGCAAAGCATCCATTTCGGCCAAAATTCCGATAGTCGGGTAAGCTGAGCCGTAAGTCGCCACAAAAGCCGTTGTCATTTCTCCAACGCCTTTTTTTACAGAAAAACCATTGGCTTCCAATTCTTTTATTAACAAGGCAGCGGTTTTTTCTTCTAAATAACCTGGCTCAGCCCATTGCCATATCTGGTCGGACATTTGGGTATATTTCGTAAAGTTTTGTTCGAGATGCGTCACAATCTCATTTTGAGCAAATAGGTTTCCCGCAAAAATCAAACAAAAAAGACAGACAACTTTTTTCATAAGGCATATTTATTAAAAACATTCAACTCAATTCTCAGAACTAATTATTCGCAATTCAACATTCACTACTCGAAGCTCAATTTAATCGAGGATCAACTGGATAATTGGCCAAAACCTTATAGTCTCCTCCCATACGTTTTAAAACAGTTCGCCAAAATTGATTGGTATATTCTTCAAAAAGCACTTCAGAATTTATATCTGAAAGAATCCACGTATTCTGTGCCAATTCATTTGCCAATTGACCTGCACCCCAACCAGAATAGCCAATAAAGAATCGAATATCTTCAGATTTAATACTTCCAATACTCAATAAACTTTTAACAGTTTCGAAATCGCCCGACCAGAAAATTCCATTGCCTAAGTCGATTGAATCTTCAATCAAATGACCCAAACGATGCACAAAATGCAGGGTGTTTTGCTCCACAGGACCACCAATAAAAAGCGGAAATTCTACATAAATGTCGTCGACAACATCTGCAATCGTATTTTTTGAGACATTATTTAGTACCAATCCAAACGAGCCCTCATCATTGTGTTCACAAATGAGCACCACGCTACGTTCGAAGTTAGGGTCTCCAAGAAATGGCTCTGCAATCAGCACTTTACCCGCATTTGGTGTTTCATTCATGAGGAAATTTTGTATTTTTGGCAAATTAGAAATTTCAAACAAATAAAAAACGATTTTTCGAAATTTATAGAATCAGAAATTTATTTCAATCAAAAATAACCTCATAATGAAAAACAGAAGAGACTTTTTAAAAAGCACTGGACTTATAGCCGCATCAGCAGTTTTTTCACCACATGTTTTGCTCAAAGCCACTCAACCACAAAAAACAAAATTGGGAATTGCCTTGGTGGGCTTGGGGTATTACAGCACCGACCTGATTGCTCCAGCATTGCTCAAAACCGAGCATTGCGAGCTGAAGGGTATCGTAACAGGCACTCCTTCAAAAGTGGAAATCTGGAAAAACAAGTACGGTCTGGAAGATAAAAATATTTACGATTACAACAATTACGACCAAATAGCCAATAATCCAGACATTGATATCATTTACGTGATTTTACCGCCATCGATGCACCGTGAGTTTACTGTAAGAGGTGCGGCTACGGGCAAGCATATTTTTTGCGAAAAACCTATGGCCCCCTCTGTAGCCGATTGCCAAGCCATGATAGACGCTTGTAACAAAAACAAAGTAAAACTATCTATTGGCTACCGTTGTCAACACGACCCCAACCTACAGCAAGTAATGAAAGTGGCAAAAGAACGACCATTTGGAAAGCCGAAAATGATAAATTCTGCCGCTGGATATTTTGATGGTCGAACTACACATTGGAAACAAAATAAAGCATTAGGTGGTGGCGTAATGGGCGACATGGGCGTATATGCACTTCAAGGAGCTCGTATGGCTGCTGGCGAGGAGCCGATTAGTGTAATGGCACAAGCCTCCACCACTCGCCCTGAGATATACAAAGAAGTAGAAGAAACGATGATGTTTCAGCTGGAGTTTCCATCAGGAGCGAGAGCAGCGTGTCAGTCGAGTTTTGGAATAAATATGAACCACTTGCAAGTAAACTACGAAAAAGGTTGGCTAAAAATGGAACCTCAAAGTGGCTATGGAAACAACAAAGGCAGCATGTCAGACGGTACACAGATAAACTTCCCATTGGCCAGCCAACAACCTAAACAATTAGACGACGACGCTCTTTCGATTATTGAGAAAAAGCCCATGATTGTACCTGGAGAAGAAGGTTTGAGGGATATTAAAGTCGTAGAAGCCATTTATAAATCGGTGAAAACAGGTGGTGTGGTGAAGCTATAAATCTTGAAAAATTGATAATTTGATTTTAGGAAACTCTTTTCTTCTTAAAATGGCATTGGAAACGTTCTTAAAATCAAATTTGAAAAAGCACTTAATAAATATATTTGGATTTGAAAAAGTCAATTTTAAAATCATTGATTTTCTTTTTTGTTTCTATAACGATTACTTTGGCACAATCTACAATCGTGACCTCTGGCGATACTTGGAAATACCTCGACAACGGCTCTGACCAAGGAACAAACTGGCGAAATGTGGGATTTAATGATGCTGCTTGGTCAACCGGAAACTCTGAGTTTGGATATGGAGAAAGCGACGAGGCAACTGTGGTAAGCTTTGGAGGAAATCCCAATTCAAAGCACATAACCACTTATTTTAGGAAAGTCATTACCCTTTCTAGTGCTTACAGCAGCTTCATTTTAAGAGGAAAAAGAGACGATGGTGTTGCGATTTATTTCAATGGCGTACAAATATTTAAAGACGGACTTTCCGATCCTATTTTGTATAACACGCTAGCAACTAATGCTCTTGACGACGGCCAAGTATGGTTGAGTGCAACATTGCCCGGCAATATTCTACAAGTTGGCCAGAATACCATTGCGGTGGAAATTCATCAAGCAGCTATTAATAGTTCTGATATTTCATTCGATTTTGAGTTGATTGGTCAGAATAGCACTTTTATTTCGAGAGGGCCATATTTGCAGATGGGAACTTCCAACAGCATGCAGATTCGGTATAGAACAAATGTAGCAACTACCTCAAAAATCAACTACGGAACGGACCCCAATAACCTTTACACACAGGTTTCGGATAATGTATCTAAAAGCGAACATTTAGTGGACTTAAGCAATCTTATTCCAAACACCAAATACTACTACAACATTGCTAATTCTACTGAAATAATACAAAGCTCGGCACAACATTTCTTTTACACAGCACCAAGCATTGGTACAGAAAAGAAAACCAAAGTGTGGGTCACGGGTGATTGCGGAACGGGAACCTCCACTCAAGCCAATGTGAAAAATGCCTTTCTGAACTACGTTGGAAACAATTATATTGATCTTTGGCTACTTCTAGGAGATAATGCTTACAGCTCAGGTTACGATTATGAATATCAAACATTGTTTTTTGAGCCCTATCAAAACAGCCGAACAATGAAACAGACGCCGATATTTCCGGCACCAGGTAACCATGACTATTACAGTTCTTCACAAGCCAGTAGAAGTGGGGCGTATTTTCAAAACTTTACACTTCCAATCAACGGAGAAATCGGTGGCCCTCCTTCCTACAATGAGGGGTATTATTCTTATAATTACGCCAATATTCACTTTATAAGCCTAGATTCTTATGGAACAGAAACCGCCAGTTTATATCGATTATCAGATACGCTGAATAGTCCACAAATAGCCTGGCTTAAGGCTGATTTGGCGACAAATACTCAAAAATGGACGATTGTTTATTGGCATCACCCACCATACACCATGGGAAGCCACAACTCCGATACGGAATCTGAGCTTCGTTATATCAGAGAAAAGGTGTTGCCCATTCTTGAACGAAACAATGTTGACTTGGTTCTTTGTGGTCATAGCCATAACTACGAAAGAACCCGCCTTATAAAAGGGCACTATGGATTGGAAAGCACATTTAGTGCAAATACACACAACCAAAGTAGTTCATCGGCACGATATGATGGCACATCGGATTCTTGTCCCTATATTAAATCTTCCACATTACCCAACAAAGGCATAGTTTATGTGGTTGCCGGGTCTTCAGGTTGGCCAAGTTCTACCCAAGTAAACTATCCACATGATGCAACAATCTATTCCAATTCTGAAACGGGGGGGTCGATTTACCTAGAAATAGAAGGAAATAGGCTAGACTCCAAGTGGATTTCAGAAAACGGAACAGTTGCAGATCAATTTACTATTATGAAGGATGTAAATAAAAATAATGAAGTTGTAATTATGCCAAATACCACAAGTTTAAGTCTTCAAGCATCGTGGGTAGGCGATTTCATTTGGCAAAACTCTTCTATTACATCAAGAACATTGACTATTAATCCTGTAATTGGACAGCGTTATTTTGTTGAAGATACTCGCCAATGCTTAAAAGATACTTTTTTGATTAAAGTAAACCCAAATTGTGTTAATAATTATCAATTGACAAATGTGGTGGGAGGAAACTCAAGCCTAAACTTAAATGCCAATCAAGCTGTTTCAGCATCAAGTATTCTCCAAAATGGCACAAGAGTAAACTTTAGTGCCGGTAAATCAATTCTATTGGAAAATGGATTTCAGGCAAGCAATGGAGGTGTTTTTAAAGCAGAAATAAAAAATTGTGTAAACTAAAGGCCTTATAATATTTAAATTTTCCGATAAACAAACCAAAAAATCTATGAAAAACTTCCTCCTTTATTTTATTTCATTCATTTATGTTTCTCAATCCGTTTTCGGACAAATTAGCGACGAAAAAATTGCAAAAATAAAATCTGCGTTACCAATCATAGATCAAATTTGCAGAGAAAATGCAGAGAAAAATCATCTGCCAAGCTTGGTGTATGGCTTGGTAGTGGATGGCCAAGTGGTACATTTCAATGCTTTGGGTCTAACCAACACCACTGAAAATATATTAGCAAGCAAACAATCGGTTTATAGAATAGCTTCTATGTCAAAAAGCATTACTGCGATGGCTATTTTGCAGCTCAGAGATGCTGGAAAACTACAATTAGATGAACCTGTTTACAAATACATTCCTGAAATAAAAGGACAAAAGTTTTCGACAGATTCACCAGAAATCACAATTAGGCATTTGCTAACTCATGCAGGAGGTTTTCCAGAAGATAATCCTTGGGGCGACAGGCAATTGGCTATTTCAGACGAAACTATGCTCAAAATGTTTAAAAAAGGAATTTCTTTCTCCAATACACCAGGAGTGAGTTATGAATACAGCAACATGGGCTTTGCGATGCTTGGTTATATCATCAAAAAAGTAACTGGAGAAACCTACCAAAACTACACTATAAAAAATATTCTGAAGCCATTGGGCATGAACGACACTTACTGGGATTATACCAAAGTTCCCAAAAAGCAGTTGGCCCTAGGCTACCGTTGGATAGATGACCAGTGGGTAGAACAACCCATGTTAGGAGACGGTGCCTATGGTGCCATGGGAGGTATGCTTACAACTATTGAAGATTTTGGAAAATATATGACTTTTCACCTTTCAGCCACTTCTTCTGACAAACAAGAATCAAAAGTTTTGAAAAAAAGCTCACTAAGAGAGATGCAACAACCTTGGAATTTTGCTCTGCTGAATGTAGAAAACAAAAACGCTCAAGGAAACCCGTGTCCGTTTGTACAAGCTTATGGCTACGGCCTACGTTGGGTACAAGACTGCGATCATAATGTCAATATTGGCCACAGTGGTGGCTTACCTGGGTTTGGAAGCAACTGGAAAATTTTGCCACAATATGGAATAGGGTTTGTGTCCTTTGCCAACAGAACTTATGCTCCCGCTAATGCTTTGAATACCCAAATTATGGATACCTTAATCGCATTGGCTGACTTAAAGCCTATTTCTTGGGCTGTTTCTGAAGTATTAAAAGAACGTCAAAAACAGCTCGTTTCAATGCTTCCTTCTTGGGAAAAAGCCGAAGCGTCTGGTATTTTTGCCGAAAACTTCTTTTTAGATTATTTCACAAATAGCCTCAGAAAAGAAGCCGAAGACATCTATCAAAAAGCTGGAAAAATAATCAAAACAGGTGAAATGTTGCCCGAAAATGCACTTAGAGGCTCATTTATACTAGAAGGAGAAAACGCAAACATTAAAATTAGTTTCACGCTTTCTCCCGAAAAACCAGCTTTGATTCAGGAATATCATATCAGCGAGGTGAAGAGATAGTAAACTACCAATCCATCTTCAACAAAGAAACACCTTGTCTTGGCAAAATAACGCTCATTTTCAAAATGCCATTTTTCGGTTTTAGATAAGCTGGTGAGGTCAGAAGTGTTAATTGTCCGGCTTTTTCCAAAATAGCAATTTGTTCTTTACTAGGACTTTCTGGCGAGCCCATTTTTTTCCAAACTTCATAAGAATTGCTGTTTTCATCGTCAATCCTGTAATGATGCAAATTGATGGTTTTGTTTGGCAAGCCGGACAAATTCACTTCGATTATGGCATCTTGGGCCTTTACATCATCGTCGTGATAATGCCAGAGCATCACTGCTGCTGAATTTATATCTTTACTCGCCAAGGCATCTATATCGGCACTTTTCCCTCTAACGCTTGAGTCTCGCACCATCTCGAAATTATAACTCTGGTTACCACTTATGCTCACTCTTTGTCCCGACATCAGGCCAAACATTCTGAAAACATTTAGAACGGGTTTGTCTATTCCGTTGGTAGCCAAGTCTCTGAATCCATAGAAATAAGGTTGATTTTCAAACTCAAATGACCAACTCACTGCCCCCAAAAGGTTGGCTTTAAAGTAGTCAGCCAAATCATATTTTCTGGCAAAAGATGCAGCGGTATAACTCGAATACATTGTGCCGTTTCTGTAGGCATTTTGTGGATTGGTTTTCATGCCACATGCAGCACAACCTTCGGGGTCTGATTCGCCAATGATTATTGGAAGTTTTTTATATTTCTCAAAGGACGTTACAATCTTAAATCCTTCCGAAATATCACGAAGCTGGGTTCCCATGTTCATTTGCACGTGGTTATCTACAATCTTTGGTGAGCCCTTGGCATGAAAACTTATGAAATCTAAGGGTGAACCAATTTTGCCAGTGACATAATTCTTTCCGGGACTACAATGATTCAAAAAATATTTCAGAAAGTCTGCTGCTTTTACCCAACTCGGGCCTGTGGTTTCAGGTCCACCCATCCTGATAGTTGGTAAGGCTCTTTTGGCAGCATCTGCAGTATAATCGTATAATTTACAATATTCCTGCACCGTTCCGCTCCAATACCCGATGTTGGGTTCATTCCACAACTCCCAATACCAACTTTCTACTTCGGCTTTTCCGTAGCGTTCTACCGAATGTTTTACCCAAACGTAAACCAAGTCTGCCCATTTTTTATAGTCTTTTGGAGGAAATGTCCATCCTTTGTAGATATCATTGTAGGGCATTCCTGGCTTCCAACCGTGTTCGTAGGGCTGTGGTTTGGTAGACATTGCCTCTGGCATGAAACTAAACTGAGCCAAAGGCTTTATGCCTCTTTGTAAATAGGTATCAAATATTTTATCGACTATAGTCCAATCATAAACTGGATTACCCTTGGCATCTTCGGTATATACATTGGTCGACCCCCATTTTAGCGTAAGCGTATCATTACCAGAATTGAGCATACTGTGTGCACGAAAATACACAGGAACAGGACTCAATGCCGACAATTCCGAAAGTAACTTTTTGCCATCTTTCATATAGGCGTAGTTCGGCTCATCTGCTCCAAAAAACGCCCAAAAAGGGTACATTTTGCCAATAGGTTTGTTAAAATCGACGTTGATTGTTTTGGTTTCTTGCGAAAAACTGAGTTTTGCAATGAGCATTGCAATAATTAAAAACGCTGTTTTTTTCATTTATGGGGTTGAATTGTAAGCATGAAATTATAGAAAATTAAGCACTTGTTTTGCTGAAACCTTCTTTTAAATTATTAATTACAAAAAAATAACTAATTTGCTTCAAATCAACCTAAAAATCAATGGAAACGCATTTCAGAACTTGCAATCTCTGTGAGGCCATGTGTGGCTTAAAGATTACCCAAGAAAATTCAGAAATACTGAAAATAGAGGGTGACTTTGAGGATTATTTTAGCCGAGGGCATATTTGCCCGAAAGCCAATGGCCTGAAAGATATTTACTTAGACAAAGATCGACTGAAATTCCCCATAAAAAAGACCGAAAACGGCTGGCAACAAATTTCTTGGAATGAAGCATATGCATTGGTGATAAGTAAAACGAAGGAAATTCAAGAAAAATATGGCCGAGATGCCATAGCGGTTTACCAAGGCAATCCAACCATTCACAACCTTGGTACCACCATGTTTGCTCCTGAGTTTTTCAAGTTAATGAAGACCAAAAATATGTTTTCTGCGACTTCTACTGACCAATTGCCACATCATTTTGCATCGTGGTTGATGTATGGCCATCCGATGCTTTTGCCTGTACCTGATATTGATCATACCGATTATATGCTCATCATCGGTGGTAATCCACATGTCTCAAATGGCAGCATGATGAGTGTGCCTGACGTTGCTCACCGCCTTGAGGCAATTAAAAGTCGTGGTGGAAAATATGTGGTTATAGATCCCAGAAAGACCGAAACTGCAAAACACGCCTCTGAACATTTTTTTATAAAGCCTAACACCGATGCCTTCTTCTTGATTGGTTTGATTAAAGAAATTTTAGATTTAAAAGATTTAAAATTAGACGAAACTATTTTTGAAGGATTTGAAGACCTAAAAACCGAAATAAACAATTTTGACCTGAATGACATTGAACAAATAACGGGTATTTCTAAAGAAATATTAAAAAAAATTGCGAATGATTTCTGTAGTTCGCCGACTGCAGTTTGTTATGGAAGAGTAGGTGTATCTACCCAAGCTTTTGGCGGTATTTGTCTCTGGCTAATCAATGTTATCAACATCATTTCGGGAAATTTTGACAAAAAAGGAGGAGTAATGTTTACGCTGCCTGCCATAGATTTTATTGGAAATGCTAAACCCAAAGATAGGTTTTCGAGATGGAAAAGTCGTGTGAGTGGCTATCCTGAGTTTATAGGGGAGTTACCCGTAGCTGCTTTGGCGGAGGAAATGTTAACAGAGGGCGATGGGCAAATTAAAATGTTGTTTACCAATTGTGGAAATCCTGTTTTATCCACATCAAATGGTGTTCAATTAGAAAAAGCCCTAGAGTCTCTCGAGTTTATGGTGTCTTTTGATATCTATCTCAACGAAACCACCTCTCACGCAGATTTAATTCTGCCCCCAGCCACTGGACTAGAAAACCCGCACTATGACCTTACTTTTCATGTGTTGGCCATTAGAAATTCCGCCAAATATAGCCCTCCGCTTTTTGAAAAAACCGAAGGGGCAAAATACGATTGGGAAATTTTTCAAGAATTACGAAACCTATTTTTAAACGAAAATCAAGCTACTGTTCCGCCCGAAGTTAAATTAGATTTGGGTCTAAAATTCGGCCCATACCAACTTTCGATGGCTGTTTTAAAACAAAACCCACATGGAATTGATCTTGGGCCATTGAAACCCATTGCTGAAAATCGCATTCAACAAAGAATAAATCTTTGTCCTGAGGTATTGGCTAAAGATCTCTCTCGATTACAGGATGCTAAACATGAATTTTTTGTGCCGGATTCTAAACAATTTTGGTTAATTGGCCGCCGACATTTACGGGACAACAACTCTTGGATGCATAATTCTGCAAAACTTATGAAGGGCAAAAACCGCTGTACACTTCTGATTAACCCTGCAGATTCAGAGTCTTTAGGTTTAAAAGAGCATGAAATAGCCGTGATAAAGTCTCGTGTTGGACAAGTGGAAATTCCAATTGAAATCAGTTCGGATATTATGTCTGGCGTAGTAAGTATTCCACATGGCTATGGGCATCATAGAATAGGCACAAAGCAGGAAATTGCGAAGCAATATGCAGGGGTGAGTATCAATGACCTTTCTGACGAAAAAGTAATTGACAGACTTACAGGTAACTCAGCTTTTAGTGCAGTTAGGGTAGAAATTATGCCAAAATCACTTTAAAAACTTTGGCGATTTTCTATGTAATGTGCCTTGTTCATACGCATAAGCAATGCTCAACAATTGTGGTTCGGAATATGCTTTACCAAAAAAAGAGATGTTTACAGGTAGTTCACCAACAAAGCCCATAGGAACAGAAATGTTTGGATAACCTGCTATGGCTGCTGGCGAAGAACTTCCCAAATGAAAGGTATCGCCTTTTTGCCAATCGGTTTTCCATGCTGGGCTACCTGTTGGAGCTATAAATGCATCAAGCTTTAAATCATTCATTATCTTGTCTATACCCTCTTGTCTCATTTCTTTATGCATTTTGGCTTTAGCATCTAAATACGCCTGATCGGTTATTGGTCCCTTTTTTATGGCATCTCCTATCAGTTTCTGATCAAAAATTCCTGTTTCTGTTTGGTCAGATGCATTGAAAGTAAATAAGTCGTCAATGCTTCTAATTTTTACGGAAGCTGGCAATTCTGCAAAATACTTGTTCAAACCGTCTTTAAACTCATAAAGTAAAACCTCAAAAGAACTTCTGCCGGTCTCTTTGGTGCCTATTATGGGTATTTCAAAAACCTCCGCACCTTGTGATTTCATATAATCTACGGCTTTAAAAAACAAACTATCAACACTTTTCATTTTGCCCAAAGGCGGTTGAAATATGCCCAGCCTTTTGCCCTTTAATCCTGATTTTTGTAAGAATTGGGAATAATCCAAATACGATTTTCCTATTGATTCTTTCGTTAAGCTGTCTTTGGTATCTACTCCTGTCATGAATCCCAAAGCAATGGCAGCATCGGTGACATTTCTAGTCATTGGGCCTGGCGTATCCTGTGAATATGAAATAGGAATGATACCTGATCGACTCAAAAGGCCAACTGTAGGTTTAAAACCTACCACACCGTTTGCATTGGCTGGGCAAACTATAGAGCCGTTGGTTTCGGTTCCTATGGCCAACAAGCAAAAATCTGAAGAAACTGCCACGCCAGATCCCGCACTTGAGCCACAAGGATTGCAATCTAGCTTGTAAGGGTTATGGGTTTGATTACCCAATCCGCTCCACCCACTTGAAGATTTGCTCGACCTAAAATTTGCCCACTCGCTCAAGTTTGCTTTTCCTAAAATTATAGCTCCTGCATCCCTTAGTTTTTTTACAATAAATGCATCATTTAGGGCTATTGATTCTACCAGTGCCCTAGAGCCTGCTGTGGTTGGCATTTTGTCATGGGTATCAATATTATCTTTTAATATAACGGGTATTCCATGCAATTTGCCCCTATCCAATCCTGCTTTTAGCTCTAAGTCTGCTTTTCTCGCCAGTGCCATTGCGTCAGGATTAATAACGAGCATGGCGTTTACAAGAGGGTTTAGAGAATCTATGCGTTTTAGGTAAATTTGCGTAAGCTCAACTGCTGTTAGCTTTCCATTTCTAATCTCTTTGCCTACAGACTCTATTGTAGCATTTTCAAAGTCAAATTTTTGAGCTTGGGAATTACAAAAACTAAAAATCAATAAATTCAAAACCAGTAAAAGCTTTCTCATAATCTATGTCTGGGGTTTATTTTTCTCTTGCCAAAATAAAGCATAAAAAACTCAATATAAACGTGATGGGTGTGGCTATATATTTTTCTAAATTATTGACCGCAAAAAGATTTCCTATGGTATTTAGGGCAAACAAAATGGTCATTATCCATAATAGTAAAGAAATGATTTTGGGCGAGATTTTTACTTTCCAAAATCCTGATTTTACCAAAACAACGGCGATAAATATCAAATTTAAAACAATGGAAAATGCCTCAAACTTTAGCATTTCTTCCTGCGTTTTTAATCTTCCGCCCCAAACATTTTGAAATGGTACTATTCCAAATATCACTAAAAAATGAAATATGACTATAAGTATAAACAAAATCAGAATTACAGCCTTAACACCTCTATTTTTTGTCATTTCTTATTTAAAACTTAGTCAATCCAATTTTAATCATACTGTCGTCTTGATTGATAATCTGATAGAATTCATTGGTTAGGCCACTCTTCTCGTTGTTTTTCCAAATGTTTCGAGCAATCAAGGCCTTCACATGGGTTTTTATGAATGCTTTTGATTTTGCGTAGTCTTTTTCAGAAAACCTCACTTGATTTTTTGTTCCCAAAGACTTCACATCCGCAAGCATTTTCTCATCAACTTGGAAGTTTTTAAGATAATTATCAAAGCCCATTGCTTGTATTTTAGCAGTGTTGCTTACTGTAAAGTTAAGGCTATATTCTCTAAAAATATTTTTAGAAAACATCTCTACCAAATATGTGGTGTAATAACTTGTATCTTGTGGTACAAAAATATCTGGGGTTATGCCGCCGCCGCCATAAACGGTGCGACCACCTTTGGTTTTAAACTTAAGCTTTTGATTTGACTTTATGCTATCTTTCACAAAAAGCTCCTTACTTGTATATCTGTTGTGCATATCTTCCATATAATCCTCCGATTTGCCCAATTCATACGGTTTCTGAATACTTCTTCCACTTGGAATATAATATCTTGAAATCGTCAGTCTAAGCTCTGAACCGTCTGAAAGTTGGATGGGTGCTTGAACGAGGCCTTTGCCGAATGTTCTTCTGCCTACTATAGTAGCACGGTCAAAATCTTGAAGCGAACCACTCACAATTTCAGAGGCCGATGCACTGCCTTCATCTACCAAAACAACTATTTTGCCTTTCTCAAAAATGCCTGATTTTGAGGCTTTTACTTCATAATTGTTTGATCGATCTTTGCCTTTGGTATAAACTATCACATCATTGCCTCCCACCAATTCATCTACCATATCTGTGGCTCTATCCATATATCCGCCTGGATTTCCTCTAAGATCCAGCATCAGCTGCGTCATGCCTTTGGCTTTGAGTTGTCCTAAATACAATTTAAACTCATCGTAGGTAGTTTCAGCAAAACGGTTGACCTTTATGTATCCTGTCTTTTTATCGGCCATTAAGTATGCAGCGTCTACAGAATAGGTTGGAATTTTATCTCTTTTAACATTGAAAGATAAAAGACTTTTAGTGCCTTTTCTTTTTACGGTCAACTTAACGATTGAGTTTCTTGGTCCTCTGAGACTTTTAAAAACTACGTTAGAATTAAGGTTTTTCCCCGTAAGGTTCACCGTGTCTGCTTTGAGAATAATGTCTCCTGTTTTTATACCAATAGCCTCCGAAGGTCCACCAACCAATGGAGAAACCACAAAAAGTGAATCATTAAAAATATTGAACTCTACCCCTATTCCGTCAAAACCATTGTGTAGGTCAGCACTGGCCAATTCTGCATCTTGAGGTGGTAAAAAAGCCGTATGGGGGTCGAGTTTTTCTAACATTTTCTCGATGCCATATTGCGAAAGAGAGTCAATGTTTACCTCATCCACATAGCTTTTGTTGATGTGCATAAGTACTTCTTTAAAAACTGAGTTTGTACCCCCGCTATTAGAAATAAAGGTTTTTTTGCCAAAAAAAGAGGCCCCTAAAATAATGCCTAAGACGAGTGAAACCGCTACCGCAATTGGTAAAATAATAGATTTTTTATCGTTTTGATAACTCATTTAATAAATTGAAAATTGATATTCTTAAGAACGCAAATTACCTATTTTTTTGTCTAAACTTATATATTTTGGACCAGTATGTATGCCATTTTATCAAGAAATTAATTTTTTTCAAAACAAACATCTATATTTTAAAATGAAACTTTTACCTTTAGAATACATTTTGTTGACGGAATAGAAACGTAAGACGCCAAAATAAGTTTCGGATTCAGGCGTTTTAATATCAAAAAAATAGGATTTTAACCTTTCTACGATTCAATTAAATTTGAAAAAGATGGGTTTTATAGAAGAAACTGTGCTTTAATACCCATAAATTTTTCGTGAAAAAAACCATATTTACACTTTTAATCCTGGTTTTTTCTTTTGAAGGAATCGGACAGATATCGTATCGCACCAGATACCAAAGGGCTGTGTTTCTCGAAACTTTTGCTGTAAGCCCTATTTTTTCTTTTAACATGGATCATGCCGTAAACCGCCGAATGAAGTCATTCACGGATATTAGATATGGCATCGGTTTTGTGCCTGGTTCAAAAAAACTAGATACATTTGGTTGGAGTGATAATGGCTTATCTTTACCTATGTCCATTACACAGAATATCTTAGTGAATAATTTAAAACGAAGAATTAAACAGCGGGTATCCTTAAAATGCAAATCGACCCCTTCAAAAATATCCATAGAATGGTTTGCTGAAGTTGGTGCTGCTTACACGCCTGTTTTTTATGGGATTTCAGAACCTCGCCATAATTTTTCGGGTATAATTGGTCTCCGCCAACAAGTGGTGTTTGATATTCCTCCCAAACCAAAAGTTATTTTCTTGAAACTGCAGTACACCCCAAAATATTATAAAGGAAGTTTCTCTTGGAATCCAATTACCGGATCAACTAACATTTTTGGTATGAGTTTAGGGTTTTCTATTTGAGATTATTTCGTCTATTTTGATTATAAAAAACGAAGCTCAGGCAATCTTAATTAGAAATACCTGAACTCAATTGGAAACTTAAGAAAAATCAAAGCTTATAAACGGCTTTCAAATATGTTCTTATGTTTGTTGGCTTACGTCCTAAAAACCTTTCTAAACTGTCATATGTTTTGTTGAAGTCGTTGTTTTTGATACCTGCGGCAAACATTACAGACATTTGAATGATTGGTTCTGGCAAACCAAACTGCTTCAATGTTCCTTCAAAAACCTCACTTTCTGGATTTATGTAGCTTACGGCTTTTTCTGAGAGCTCCGATAATATAGCTGCTACTTCAGCAAATGAAATAACCTCTGAGCCTGTCAAATTATATGTTTGGTTTACGTGCCCTTCGCTAACCAAAATGTTTGCGGTGGCTTCGCCAAGGTCTTCTCTTAAAGCAAAGGCAACCTTACCCTCTCCAGCAGGAAAGAAAACACCTGTTTCTATTACATTTTCTCCCAAAAACATTGGTATTACCTCTGCATAAAGGCTATTTTGAAGAAATGTGTAACTCAAGCCAGTTGCTTTAAGATAATCTTCTGTTAAAAAATGTTCTTCCAAAAGCGGTTTCAGCGGTGATGAATTGATGTTGTTCATGGTCACGCCCGTGTAAAACACATGCTTAACTCCTGCCTTTACGGCAGCGTCTATTGCATTTTTGTGTTGCCCAAGTCGGTCGTTGAAATCATTTGACGAAATCAAAAGCAATTTATCTATACCTTGAAATGCGGCCAATAAACTCTCGCCATTTTGATAGTCTCCTACTCTAACATTGACGCCTTTTGCAATTAAATGATCTGCTTTGCTTGCGTCTCTTACCAATGCTGCTATTTGGTTGGTTGGTATTTTCTCTGATAATTTTTCTATAACAATTTGTCCCAATTGTCCTGTCGCTCCTGTTACTAGTATCATTTTTTTTAAATTTGATTATTGATGCACAAAAATACATTATCTTTGCTATATAAAATATATCAATATACTTAAGTATAGCAGTATAGTAAAGTATAGTTATTTGATTATCAATAAGATGAAATTCTTTGAAAAACTAGAAAACGTCAAAAAGTGTCCAGTATCTTATGTTTTGGCTGTGCAGGATACCCTAAATGCATTCCATGGAAAATGGAAAATGCCTATCATAGGTACATTACTTTTCGGCAAAAAACGATTTAAGGAAATAGAGCGAGAAGTAAGAAAGATTACCCCTAGAATGCTTTCTCAAGAATTAAAAGACTTAGAAGTAAATGGCATAGTGACCCGTACTGTGTACAATACCACACCAGTAACTGTAGAATATGAATTGACTCCATCAGGAAGGGAATTGCATCATGTGATGGAATCTATGATAACCTGGGGCTTACAACACCGCCAAACCAACATTATGGAAACCTTACCGGCATTGAATATGCCGAAACAAAGTGCTTAAAGCAGTTTCGTTGAAAATATGTGATTTACAACTCTTTATAAATTATATCTGATTGATAAACTTGTAGTTGGCATAATTTGTGTGGATTTCAATAAGAAATTCCCATTTCATAATGAAAAATCCGCTCTATTTTCTTGCCATTTTAATAATTGCATCTAACTGTGGCTACTCGCAAATATCTCGCACTATTTTAGAAAAAACTATACCCCTAAGTTTTGCAACTAATGTGAATATTAAGAAAGAATCGGGCTCCGATTATCGCAAACTTCTTATTGAGGGAGAAGAAATATCAAAAATTTATGTCTCCAATGGAGTATTGGATGTCAAATTTGAAAATGAAACATTTAAGGCAATGCCTGAAAATTATAATATTGGTATCGCACTAATTAAGAATAATTCAGGGAAAGTGGTCGGAATGAGCAAGAAATATGGTAAAGTTCACTTGGTCGGTATTGGTAATCGAATATTTAAATTAGAAAAGCTTGATAGTCAAACGCAATACAAATTATGGGAATTGCAAGATGGTAAATCAGAGAATAAATCAGTACCCAAAAAAATAATCATTCAACAAGGCCGACACCAAATGGAAATTTTTCATAACCTCGATGATATTCCTTTAACCGCTATTCCTTTTATTATCAACACCAAAGGTGTCGATAATAATATTGCCAATAAAGCATTAAAAGGATTCTTAGCAACATTGGCCTTAACAGCAATTAGAGTAGCCATAGCAAGTGCTTATTAACACCATTTACTACCTAAAAAAATGAAGAAATTATTAGTAATAGTACTTACTTTCTCCCAATTCTCCGTATTTGGACAATTAGAAAATACCCTTTTATGGCAAATCTCTGGAAATGGACTTGAAAAACCGTCGTTTTTATATGGAACCATACACCAAATTTGTTATTCAAATTTACTTGTAAAACCCAAACTTGAGAAAATCATAAAGACGTCGAATAAAGTGTTTTTAGAGATTGTTTTTGACGAAGAACTCAACGATTTTAAATCGCATTACGACTCATACTTGAAAAATGGGAAAACCTTGAGAAGCTATTATACAGCTGAACAATATCAGCTTTTGGAACAGATGTTTAATACGAAAATGGCTTCCAAAAATGTTAGGCTTTCTTTTTACAGTAATTTTAAACCTTCCGAAATTTTAGGGTTTATCATACCCAATGCATTCCAATGCCAAAAATGGACTTCTTATGAAGCGGAAATATCGAAAATAGCCAAGAAAAACAAGGTTAGCGTTTCGGGTTTAAAAACCTATGAAGAGCACAATTCTTTTGAGTCAGAAACGGATAGTACTATTAAAGCAAATGCTGAGAAATTATATGATTTGATAACCAACCCTGATACCAAAAAAGATTATTTTGGTGAATTTAGTAAACTAAAAGGTTTGTATTTTGAGGGCAAAATAGACGAATTGTATAGGGATGTTACCAATGACAAGTCTTTTATAGAAAATGAATTATTATTAGATTTTAGAAATAAACTCTGGATTCCAAGGATTTCAAAGTACTCTCAAAATGGTCAGATGTTGTACGCATTCGGGGCTGCTCACTTGGCGGGAGAAAATGGTGTTATAAACTTACTCAGAAAAGCTGGTTTTAAAGTGACTCCAGTTTTCGAGTGATTTTTTTGAGGGGTTAAATCTGCTATTCCATCCTTTGGGTCTACAATTTAATTTATCGTCCTTTACCAGGTCTGACCTGCGGTACCGACCTTCCTCTTGAATTACTTCTGATTGCTTAAGTCTGCCACATATTTGGGGGTTTCGGGGTCTCCTTTGAAGAAATCACCGGTTTTGCCTTGTGAAATGGCCCAGCGATCAAGCCACGAAATGCCGTATCTGCCAAATTTTGTTATGGGTGTTTTATATGCTTCGTCCGCCACTGTTAAGTCCATTGAGGTAAATTTATACCCGTTTTTGGTATATATTTCGGCTAATGCTTGGATATAATCTGCATTTAAAAGGCTGGCGTGAATGAGCAATATTTGCGGAATTTGTCTGTTAAAAAGCCCTTGAGACATCTTTTCGTAATAAAACATCTTTTGCTCCATGTAACTGATATAGTCTTTACCTATCGTTTGGGCTAAAACCGTATCTTTCTTTATCAGTGCTTTTTGATAAGCATTGGCAAAGAGGTAATCTTCGTTATCAATCGTAACTGGAGCAGTAGTATAATCGTGCTTATTTAGGAAGTTTTCTAAAGAGTCTGCTCGGTTTTTAGTGTCCCCGACATGCAAAAAGGGATGCCGAAAATACTTCATTTCCTTGTTGTATTTGCGAAGTAATGCTTTGGTGATTTTCTCTCCTTTCAGTATTTCGGCCGTAAAATCACTAAAATCCACATTGTTGAAATCTTTGTGGCGAAGCGTATGATTGCCCAAATCCATTCCATATTTCAGCCATTTCTCGAGATTCTCCTTTTGGAAAGTTATGACTTTTCTTTTTGCATCATACATTTTACCCTCGTTTACAAAGCAAATGGCCTGTATTTCATACTTTTTTAAGCCTGTTAATAATTTGTCGGTAATCTGATTGTGAAATTCGGGCGTATTTATTCCGTAATTCACCACCGGAAGGTCATCAATGCTAAAACAGACTTGCTTTTGCTGGGCAAATAGTGGTGAGGTTGAGAGAATGAGGAGAAATAGTAGGGTTTTTAGTATTTGCATTCGGTTTTTATTGGGCATATTTTACTTTAGGTTTTTAATTATATTGTTTCACTTACATTTTCTGCGGGTGAAACCCGCTTTTCACACCTATGAAGGCAATAGCCTTCGCAGAGCTGGTTAAGGTATAAATTGGTATGTTTGCATTATAAACACCAGTGGAGTTAACTTGACTAAATAATTTAGAACTAATAATTAAAAGAATAAGAAACTGTAAGGCTTTCATGAGAGGGCTTAATTTAAAGTATTTAATATTGTGGCTATTTTTATTTTTGAAAGTAATATGATAAGTTTATTAATACTGTATTATAATGTAGGCTATTTTCTGAGGATCGAATAGCACTAATAATATTTCTATTATAGCTCATGTCTATTGAGAGCTTTTTAAATAGTTTATATTCTAAACCAAGACCCCCAGATAAATTTATTTTGTTCAAAGTTGATTTTACATAATACCTATTGCCATATTTATTTCTATTTAATAAATAGTCTACCTGGGGACCCGATTTAAACATTAACTTATTAGTTAAATTATAGCAGAAGTTATTATGTAAGGAAATATGCTGGAAATCCATATTTTGAACAGGAGGATAAGGAAAATCTAGAGAACGTTTGATAAAACGTAATTCTGATGATAGGCCTATTTTTTTACCGATAATCATATTTTTTTTAATTCCTATTGAAAAATCAGGTATTATGTTTGTTGAAAATGTTCTTTTAACTATAGGGTCTCCAACTTTTTCTGGTGTCCATTTTTCAAAAACAAAATTACTTTTATTCAAACTTAGGCCGCCGGTAATACTCCATTGAGCATTAGTTATTAATGGAAAAACGACCATTAAAGCTATTTTCAACAACTTTTTCCTCATTATATTTCTTCTCTTTTTCATTTTAAAATCAAAGTTTTAAGTGCCAATTGTGTCAAACATTTCTTCCAAAAATCTATCAACATACACTGCTCAGGCCAAAGGCCAATTACACAGTACGGATAAAGTATCCGTGTCAAAGCGGAGATTATATTGTTTGCGTTCAAATGTTGTTTTTCTATTTATCTCATTCTCCATTTTTGCGGATTAAAAATCATTTTTATCTAGCTTCGGGATTGTCTTGCGGAACATCCCTAAGAGCCGGACATCCCAAAGTGCCTGGGTTAATTTATTTTTTTAATATTATATTGGGATAGTTATTTACTTTCTTTTTGAATATGGAGAAATGAACTGTTAAGGCTAAGGTTGATACTTTTAGTCCTGCTTGATTATAAATTACACTTGAGATTTCTTTAAAATTGAAGAAATATTGGGCATTTATAAGAACTTTTGGACTTAGTTTATACCCTAACCCAATTAGACCTGAGGTACTTTGTGGTTTGACCCAATCAAGGCTTTTCTTCTCATAAATAAAGAAAAATGTAGTACCATAATCAATGATAAATTTTTTGTACAATTTGTTGTTGAAATAGAACGGAATAGCAATGTTTTTTTCCGTGGTCGGAGGTGTGTTTTTATAATTATAGTTTCTAGGAAAATTTAGGATGCCCATATTTAAAAGAAAATTTCCATTTTTTGATAGCTTAAAGGAATTATTTAATCCAAATACAGTTTTTGGCCTAAAATTGTCAATATGACCAGGAGTTAATTTGGAAAGCAAGGTACTTTCAGATACACCTCCTAATAAGCTCAAATCCTGTGAAAAAGCTAAATTTGAGATTGTTAAGAAAATTACCAAAAGCTGGTGTTTTTTCATTTTATAATTTATTTTTTGATATCTATTAAAAGTCAAACTCCCAACCACATGATATTACTTTGTACCCGTATGTTTCTGTCTTTAAATAAAGCAAAACATAATAGTTTTCATTTTACAATTCAAAATTCCTATCAAACCGTACTTTTTAATTAGTTCAGTTGTCTATTCAAGTCTGACCTGCTGTACTGACTTTATGAGGTTAATTTTCAATCTCATACCCTGTAAATATTCCCCTCTTCCAAAATATCCCTACCATTGATTTTGAGGTACAATTGGGCCAGAACAACTACGTCTTCGCGGCAATATTCGGCTATTTTTTGGAGGTTGTTTTGGTGGTAATAATTGGTGTTTACTTCTGAGCCATCCATGAGGCTTTTGGAGCCTGGTATGTCGAAAACTGAGGCCAGTAGGTCGAGAGAAGTATAGTTTTTATAGTCGCCAAATTTCCAGAATTCTAGGGTGTCTATGTGCATTACTTCCCATGGTTTTTTACCGGTAATGTCTAAAACTGCAGGTAAATTTATGCCATTGATGAGCATTCTTCGGCACAAATAGGGAAAATCAAACTCTCGGCCATTGTGGGCACAGAGTATTAGATTTCCTTTGGCAGTGTGTTCTTCTACAAGGTTTTTGAATTCGAGCAACAATAGTTTTTCGTCTGTATTGACCAATGTCTTGGCTCTGAACTTGGTATCTTGCTCATAAAACCCTCCTACTCCAATGCAGATCACTTTACCAAACTCGGCGTAAATAGCCGCTCTTTCAAAATACAAATCCTCGGGCTCCCGCTCACCCTCATTTTTGAGTTTGCTCGCTTTTCTTCTCCAATGGTCCTTAAGCCTTTCTGGCAGCTCCGAAAAGTTTTCTGTAAGCGACACCGTCTCAATGTCGATAAATAGTATGTTTTTTAGTTGTAATGGAGTCTGTGACATGATTTATTGTGTTTTATAACCCAAATCTTGCCGAGATCTCTAGCATGCGATCTATGGCCGCTCTGGCGTCTTTTATGGTTTGCTCTGGTAATATAATCTCTGGGGTTTCGTCTTTCAAGCAATTGTAGAGTTTCTCCATGGTGTTGAGCTTCATGTGCGGGCAATCTTGACATGCCTGACATGCTCGACCGTCTTTTGATGTTGGTGCCACGTGGAACACTTTATCTGGAGAAGCTTTCTGCATTTGGTGCAAAATGCCCGATTCGGTGGCTACTATAAATTCTTTTTTCGGGCTGTTGATGGTATATTTCAACAATCCTGTGGTAGAACCAATGTATTCTGCTAGATCTAAAACAGGTTTCTCAGATTCTGGGTGGGCAATAACGCAGGCTTCGGGATATTTTTCTTTCATGTCCTTCAACATTCTCGCTGAAAATGCCTCATGAACCATACAAGCTCCGTCCCAAAGTATCATGTTTCGGCCTGTTACTCGATTGATGTAGCCCCCTAGGTTTTTGTCTGGTGCAAAGATAATTTGTTTGTCGGCCGGCACACTTTCTACAATTTTGATGGCATTGGTACTCGTACATACTATGTCTGTAAGTGTCTTCAACTCTGCCGAGCAATTGACATAAGAAATCACCACAGCATCCGGATAATTTGCTTTGAATGCTTTGAATTTATCTGCTGGAGCGGATTCTTCGAGTGAACAACCTGCATTGATATCTGGCAACACGACTTTTTTGTTTGGAGAAAGAATTTTGGCAGTTTCGGCCATAAATTTTACACCAGCAAAAACTATTAAATCAGCCTCCGTTTTGGCTGCCTCTTGCGAAAGACCCAAACTATCACCAATATAATCAGCAACATCTTGAATATCGGCAGTTTGGTAATAATGTGCTAGTATTACGGCGTTTTTCTCTTTTTTAAGTCTGTTTATCTCTGCTACAAAATCCATCTTTATTATTTACAAGTATATTTAAATGTTGCTACGTTTATGATTTGACCGTCTTTGGTATAGCTGGTCTCTTTTATGCAATTGTTGTTTGCGTCGTACTCTTTTACTTTTCTGTTGGCCTGCTCGTTTCGGTAATAACTTAGCTCTTCTGTTTGGTTAGAACCCGCGTATTTATATTCTAATCTATAATCTTCTTTATTGTTTTTGGTATAGGCCGTTACTTTTGTCAATAGGTCGTTGGTATAGTCCAATACCGTATAACTTTCCAGTTGACCATCCAGAAAATCTTCTTTTTTGGTCAAATCATTTTTGTTATTGTATTGATACTTTTCTGTCTTTTTTACCTTTCCTAATAAATCTTCTGACTGCTTTTCCACAGTTTTTCCAGATGTGGATAGTATCTTTTTTTCTGTAGAAATTATGTTGTTTTGAGCATCATACTTCGTGAATAACTCTGTATTAGCATTTGTTTCTGATACATGTTTCGCAGAAACAGTTCCATCTTCATTCAGGAAAACCTGCTCAAGTTTATTGTCAACCTTAATCGTTCTGTTGCTTATTTTATTTTCTTTTGACTCTGATTCGGATAAAAGGTTACCCACATTATCAAAAGTTTTGTTGACGGTTCGTGTAAGTTGATTTTTAAAATAATATTCTGTTTTGGTCGGTTTATTTTTGGAGTTGTATTCAAAAAGTACCTTTGAACTTACGCCAACTCCATCAAAATACTGGATAGTTTCTCTCGAAAGAACATTGTCAAATTTATCATATGCTACCAAAATTTTGTTGAGGGGCTGATCTCCTTTTGTCAAAATCATTTCGGTCATTACACAGCTTTTACTTTGAGCAAACAATAAATTGCTTAATAAAAAGAGGGTCAGAAATATCTTTAAGGACTTGTTCAAGTTGATTTGTTATTTTTTTTCAAAGATAAATAAAAAACTGATGGTGTTAAAAAAGCTTGGATTTAATAGGTAGTTAAAAGGTGCTTTTTTAAATCTAAAAATTGGCCTAAGAAAAATAAATTGGCATAATATTTATTTACTTATCCACACACAAAACATTGACTAATAATTAATTAACACCGTCTCCACGCAATTCTCTAAATCGTATTCTAGCCTGGGCTCCGTATATACTTCCTGGATAATCTCTTAACAACTGTCTGTAGTATTCCATTGCTTTTACGTTGTCTTTGAGATTTTCTTCGGTTACTTTAGCCAATGTAAACAAAGCGTCGTCGGCCAAGATATCATACTTGTAGTTTTCTAGAATATTTTTTAAATCGGTTACTGCTTCATCTATTCTATTGATTTTCAGCAATGTATTGGCTTTTAACCACAATATCTCATCGGCTAAACTATGACTCTTGTATTGATTAAACAGGGCATTCAGTTTTAGAATACTTTCTTCGTATCTATTTTGGAAAATAAGTAAATCTATTTTGGAAAAATCTGCCATGGCTACCTCCGAAGTATCTAATCCGGTATTGTCCTGAATTAAGAGACTTAACTGCATGGCATCGTTCGATATTTCTCTGGTTGTAGCCTTTTTCAATACATCCAGAATTTCTTTTGATAGTTCAAATTGCCCTGTATAATACTGAAGTTTCGCATTTTTAAGTTTTGCTATCTCTCCCAAATTATCTTCTCTTTGTGATTTTTCCACTTGCATGTAAAGCAAGGTGGATTCCCAAGGCTCATCTTTGAGAATATATATATCTCCCAAGTCGAGTTTGCATTGATCTTTGAATTTTTGGTTGTTTCCGGCCCCTGTAATGGCCGATTGCAGTATTCCTATGGCTCTATCATGTTCTTGCAAATAAAAGGCGTTTAACAAGGCCATATTACGCAAAGCATCCACGGTTTTTTGTGTTATCCCAACATCTGCTATAAGTTGTTGATATTGACCTATTAATTCCTTAATCTGTTGATTATCAATAGGAAAAGTAGTTTTTACTAATTCTTCTTTGCTTTGTATTAACCATCTGCGGGCATAGGGATACAATTCGCCATCGGGGTATTCTTCCATAATGTACTGGTACATTTTCGAAGAATTTTTGAAATCTTTGGCATTAAAACTCTGACCTGCAAGTTCAAACATTTTAAAACCTGCAAGTTTTAGTCTTCTGTCCAATGCCCTTGCTTGTATAAAAGCCCTGGCATAATCTGCTTTTTGAGTAAAATGCCAAATCAATATCTCGGTATTGAAGCTCTCGTTGGGATCTGCCTGAATTTTAGCGTAAAGCATTTTTTCTAACATATCTATCTCCTTATCGCTTTTAATGTTGTCTTGAATGGTAGCCTGTACATATGAATAGTTTTTGCTCCTCTGGCCAAAGCCAAGCACCTCTTCGAGCATCTTATCCTTCTGGTCGAGATATAGATATGCACGAGCAAGCTGAGTATCAAATTTAAAAGGATCTTTGCTTTTTGATCTTGAACTCAAAAGTAATTTTACGGCTAAATCAATTTTATTGGCTTTATAAAAAAAATTCTGAAGTTCGTAAACATATGCATCTACTTTAGCAGCTTCTTCAATCAATTTATCATATTCTTGATTGGCCACTTCACCTTTGCCAGATATTTCAAAAAGTTGAGCTAAATCCGCCTTATAAGATATTTGATTGCTATTGTTCTTTATTTGAGCTCTCAGAAATTTATCTGCAGTCGCAAAGTCTTTTAGCTTTATCAAAGTAGCTAAATACTCATTATGTATAAGCCTCGCTTGATCTTTATTGGTACTCAATTTTTTATAAATCTCAGCGGCTTTGTCATATTCCCCTTGTTTGAAGTATGTATTGGCCAAATCCAGCTCCTGTGAAAAGACAGCAAGACAAGTAGCCAGCCAAATAAAAATCGTTTTTCTTATTATAGAATTCATATAATATAAAAGAAGATTATTAATATAAATTTATTGTTATTATTTATTATGTCTGTGAATATGTGGAGTAATTTTTTTGGTATTTATAATTGTTTATTCTTCTGTTTTTTTGTGGAAAAGTATTGGTCTTTTCCACATTTAATCTATTGAATTTGAGATTTTTAAATATTTATGTTCATTATTTTAAAGAATTAATTAACATAAATTTAATGTAATTTTATTGTTTACTTTCTGTTTATAAAAGTACTTGTTGTATGACTTTCTGACGAATTTAGTGTTTTAAGTTAGAATATTCTTGTAAGTATGTTTTTAACATGTATTATTCACGAGTCTTTCCACATATTTATTGTGTTATCCACTTGGTTATCCACATATTATTTGATTTCAATGTCTTTGAGTTCAAAATTGGCCCTAATTCTTATTGATTCTTTGGTTACCAATATTTTTTCAGGCAGTTGCTTTGTGTTGATATTTCCTGGATCCCAAATACCATTATTATTTTCATCAAATATTATTTTTATAAAGTAAGATCCTGGAATAATGTTTTTAAAACTAAATTTGTTGCTGAACGTTTGAGTCTTGGAAATTATTCCTGAGTCTTCATTTATCAATTGGGCAATTTTTGTTCCAGCGTTTGTAATTGTTATTCCTTCTATACTTCCGAGGTCATCGTTATTGAGTATTGGATTTTTGATACTGAATAATGAGTTGGTATCCCCTTTGTAATTCTCAAATATATTTGAAGGAAAAGTCAGTTGTGTATTTGCTTTGGCTTTGGTATTTATTTCAATGTTAAGTGTGTTTTGGTTTATCCAGGTATATTTTGGTTTCTCTGAGTTAACAGTGTCTGTTTTAAAAATTGCTTTGGAGGAATCAAATCTAGTAATGGGATATTGAAAAGTAATAGTATAAGTGGAAGTTCGAGTAAGTTCTTGATTGTTTTTTATAGAGCTATTTATTGGAAAGCTTTGAACTTTTCTTTTTGTTTTAGATGGGTTTGCAAAATATATTTTCTGCGAAATAGTATCAGATATGTTTAATGAGTCTACCAAGATAATTTTAGCTAGAAGTGTGTCGTTTGCTGGTTGTTTTATTTTAAAAAAATTCAAATTTAATTTATCGTAGTTAGTAACTATTGAGCTGTCGTCTAACGAAATAGTAGCTGATTTAGTGGGTTTGTCTAATTGTATTATATATTCATTTTCTCTGCTGATATTTTTTTTGATTTTGTTTTTTGTATAGTTGGCCGGGTAGATTTCTAAAGTGTCGATAACTGTATTTTTGCTTACTATTACAGTATCTTTAATAAATCCGATATTTTCGTTTTTCTGGTCAAATATTAAGTTTTGATTTTTATCAGTAAACGACATTACAAAATATTTGTCAGCTTTAATATTTTCAAATAGGTATTTGCCGGAGCTATCAGTTTTCATGAAATAATCAGGCTTTTTTTTGTTTAAAGGAAGTGTGTCTTTTTTATAAAGGCCCACTAAAGCGTCTAAAACAGGCAGCTTTGTGTGTAAGTCTATGATGGTGCCATTGAGTGTCAGAGAGTCTATTTCTGGGCCTGTGCTGAAGACAATTTTGAGATTTTTTGATGGGTTCCTTTCACTTAGATCTTTTATTCCATTTCTAAAATTTAAAGTGAATGTGGTACTATCTGGAAACTGTTTTTCAAAGACCAGTTTAACATTTTTGTCCTTTTGTTTTATTAGATATAATATGTTCGGATCTGGAACAATAATTAATTCTTGTTTCAATGCCGTTATATCTATGTATTCATCAAAATCCATGCTTATGGTGTTTCCATGGAAATTTTTTGTTTTGTTGGACGGATTTGAGTTCAAAAGTTTTGGTGCGGCTTTATCTGTAGGCCCACCAGTTGGTGGGACAAATTGAGCACAACCAAACAGTAAAAAAATGCACGTGCAGTATAAAATATATTTCATCTTCCTAAATGTAACATAATAACAGAAATATCTGCAGGTGAAACACCGCTTATTCTTGATGCTTGTCCCAATGTTATTGGTTTTATTTTCTTCAATTTTTGTCTGGCTTCGATAGATATCGATTTAAGATTCTCATAATCAAAGTCAGGATTGATTTTAAGATCATCAAACTTCGTCAGTTTTTCCGCCAGAAGTAGTTCTTTTTCTATATACTTTTCATATTTTATTTTAATTTCAGTTTGCTCCAATTCGTCTTTTGAGTATTCAGAAATTATTTTATTATATGCATCATTTGCTGGTTTTAGAATTTCTATGTTAAGTTCGGGTCTTTTTAGTAAACTATAGAAAGTTGCCTTTTCTCTTATGTTTGCAGAATTATTCTTTTCTAAGAAACCATTGATTTCTTCTGGAGTAACTTTGGTTTCACTTAAGACTTTGTATAGTTTTTCAGAATTCTCAATTTTCTTATTTACGTTTTCCAATCTTAAGTCTGAAGCCAATCCTATATCGTTACCTTTTTTAGTTAATCTTACGTCTGCATTATCTTGCCTTAGGATAGTTCTGAATTCTGCTCTTGAGGTAAACATTCTATAGGGTTCGTCTGTGCCTTTGTTTACGAGGTCATCTATCAAAACACCAATATATGCTTCGTCTCTTTTTAAGATAAAGCCGTCCAGTTCTTTGGATTTTCTGTGTGCATTTATTCCAGCCATTAAACCTTGTGCACCTGCTTCTTCATAACCCGTAGTACCGTTTATTTGCCCAGCAAAAAATAGATTTTCAATTAAGTGGGTCTCTAAAGTCAGCTTTAATTGTGTAGGTGGAAAGAAGTCATATTCAATCGCATAGCCAGGGCGAAGCATTTTTATATTTTCAAATCCTGGAATTTTCTTCAAGGCGGCATATTGTACATCTTCAGGAAGAGATGTAGAAAATCCATTTACATACATTTCTATGGTTGTTCTTCCTTCTGGTTCTAGAAAAATTTGATGACTGTCTTTGTCAGCAAACCTATTTATTTTGTCTTCAACAGACGGGCAGTATCTTGGACCTAGTCCTTGAATACGGCCATTGAACATAGGCGATTTATCGAAACCCTTTCTTAATTCATCGTGAACACCTAGATTTGTATAACTGATCCAACAACTGTTTTGCTTACCTAAAGTAGGTGTATTGGTATAAGAAAACTTCTCCGGGTTTTCGTCACCATGTTGTTCTTCCATGGCTTCGTAGTTCACTGTTCTACTGTCAACTCTTGGTGGTGTTCCTGTTTTCATTCGGCCAGATTCAAAACCCAAAGCTACCAATTGCTCAGTTATGCCGTAAGCTGCCGACTCCCCTGTTCGTCCACCACCAAAGTTTTTTTCGCCAATGTGTATTTTCCCATTTAGAAATGTTCCATTGGTAAGTACTACAGATTTAGCTTTTATGTCTAAACCTAGAGACGTTTTAACTCCTGTAACGCGATTGTTTTCTATCAATAGTCCTGTAACCATTTCTTGCCAAAAGGACACATTGTGGTTTTTTTCAAGTTTATCTCTCCAATTTATAGCAAACTCCATTCTGTCTGATTGACAACGAGGCGACCACATTGCAGGGCCTTTCGAACGATTTAACATTCTGAATTGAATCATGGTTTCGTCAGATACAATTCCTGACATTCCTCCCAAAGCATCTATTTCTCTTACTATTTGGCCTTTTGCTACTCCTCCCATTGCGGGGTTACAAGACATTTGAGCGATTGTTTGCAAGTTCATGGTGATTAATAAAACCTTTGAACCCATTGTCGCCGCCGCGTGTGCAGCTTCGCATCCTGCGTGACCGGCTCCTACTACTATTACATCGTATTGTTCGAACATATATATTGATGTTTCACGTGAAACAAATTCTAATTGTTTCACGTGAAACATTGTTTAATTGATTCTTTTAAAATAACTATCTGTTTGTTTTTTATAAAAAGGTGTAAAGTTTGGAGGTGTTGTGCGTAGCAGTTCCACTTGTTTTTCTTTCTCTTTTTTGAATTTCTCTAAGTCTGGTGGGCTCACCCTGTTAAAAGTGACACCCGTATTTGATTTTCTTTTGGTGTCTAACTCTTGTTCTTTTATGGCTTTTTCAGCTTCAAGTAAGCGTATTTCTATTTCTTTTTGACGTTTTAATAATGCGGGTGTAATACGTTTGTTTACCAAGTCATTCTCACTTTCGTCCATTTTCTTTTGTAATTCATCTAGATTGTTTCCAAGTTTTTTGCCTTGTTCTGTACCATTCATTTGTTCTTGAAGGTCTTTTAGTTGTTTTCTTATTTTGGATTGTTCATTGGCAATTTTTGCTAACTCTTCGGACAATTGTTTGCCACCCATCCCCGATTGCCCCATTCCTTGAATTTTTTTGTTTAGCTCCTGTTGTTTTTCACCCATTCCTTCGCTCGGTGTATTTCCTTGTTTGCCTCCTTTTCCTGATCCTGGCATGGCCATTGCCATCATTTGTTGCATTTGTTTGAAAGTATCGCCTAACATCAGTGCCAAGTTGTTCATCGAAGTCATTGAAAACTGTTGTTTTGATGCAGCCTGTGGTGTTTTACGTTCTTTAATAAATTTGACAGATTCATCAATACTGTTTTTCATATCCGTCACTTCTTTGGTTATGAAAGATTCTATTTGCATGACTCGTTTTGCAAGTGAATATAGAGAGTCTTCAACAACTTTGGCATCGTCGGATATCTTTAATTGTTCTTGAGAGAGATTAACAAAGCGAGGGTCCGATACTGAGATAGACCGAAAGTTTTTCATAACCCGTTCTTGGTCATGAGATATTTTTAGGAGGTTTTCTAAAATATCTCTGAGTGCATCTATGTCTATGTCTAATTGTTTCATCTCCGCACCTTGCATGTTTTCTGACATCTCCGCAGCCATTTTTTTCATTGACTTTGAGGCTTTCTTTTGGGCTTTGCTGGCTGCTTTGTTGTCCTTATTTTCCATCTCTTTTTGAGCCTTTTTCTGCTCTTCTGAGACGTCCTTCTGCTCTTCTTTTTGGGTATCGACCTCTTTTTTGAGTTCTTTACTTAACTTTTCTATATCATTTAATTTCTCTTTTTTCTCTTCAAATTCATTGTTTAGCTTCTCTTGTTCTTTTTTTAGCTCATCATTTTTTGGAGAATCTTTGTTTTCTTTTTCGGTTTTGTCGGCTAGGTCTTCTTGTTTTTGAGCAAGTTTTTCTAATTCTTTTACGGTTTCTTCCACTTTTTGTTTTAGTTGTAGATCCTTAAAGAGTTTCATGGTGCGATCTATTTCTTTGTCAATGTTCCTTTGGTCTTTTTTGAAATCATTCATTTTGTCCAAAGATTTATCATTGAGCTGCTCCTCCATCATCTTTTTCAAGTCTTCGAGTGCTTTTGAATCTTCGTTTTTCATAAGTTCGTCAAGCATTTTTTGGAGCATATCCATTTTCTGCTGCATCTCTGGACTTTGTTTTTCAAATCTATTTTGTTTTTCTTTTAGGTCTTGAAGTTGTTTTTGAAGGTCCTTGAGTTCCTTCATCATTTCGTCTTTTTTCTTCAGAAGTTCTTCAAACTCTTTTTTGTCTTGAAAGTCCATCTCCTTTTTCTTTTTCAGATCAGACTCTAAGTTTTCTAGGGCTTTCTTAAATTCTTTTGATTTTTGTAAAAGATCCTCGAACTTGTCTTCTGTTTTTTCAATTTGTTTTTCTACCTCTTGGTCAAATTGCTGGGAGGTAGGCATTCCAAAAGTCATAGTTCCCGACTTTGTTGATTTATGACCATTTACTCCGTCATTGTCTGTAACTTGAAGATAATATTCAAGTCTATCGCTTTTTTCTAATCCAAGATTGTTGATATTTACCTGATAAAAGAATGTTTGAGAAAGGGATGTTTTGTTAAATGGAATATCCACCGCTTTGAAAGGGGTATTGCCCGCCTTGGTTCTATACATAAACTTAAAATCTGACAAGCCATAATCGTCAGAAATGCTCCCTCCTATTCCGATATAATTGTATAAGCTACTATCTTTTATTTGTTCAAAACTTATTTGTGGAAACTTATCAGGGATCACATTGATATAATAAGATATTTTTTCGGCATTGGTTGTAGCGTTCTCATTTTTTAAAATCACTTCATAGTTTGAAGATTTAGCGAATCGTTTTTGAAAATTAAAATCAGTGATGAATCCTTTGGAAATATTCAATGGCTTATTACCTTCAAAAATTACTTTTAATGAATCTGTCTCATCTGTTTTAAATTTCCACTCCACAACCGTACCTTCAGGGACAATAAGATTCCCAACGTTGTCGAAATCTTCGGAGGTTTTGTTTAGGTATGCCGGATATTTAAGCTCTACATTGAAAGAGAGCAAACTAGGTCTGGCTATCATTGCTAATTTAAAGGTATTAGATGTGAATCCACCGGCTAGAAAATGAAACTCTGCTTCCTCTTGCACTTTAGAAAAAACAAAGTCAAAGTTTCTAGAATCTTTTAGATTCATCTTGTATTTACGGTCGTTATAGACTAAAAAAACATCTTCAGGCAAGGAGTTGCCCAACAATCTAAGATTTAGTTGATAGTCCTCGTTTTTTACTGCTTGTAAGTTTTTATTAAGTATTTCGAACTGAAACGGAGCAGGCTCAGCAAAATTCCTTTTAAAATAGACTATACGCTCAGTACTTTTGAAAAATGAAGGAGCGATGGCTGAAATCAATAAAATGGCTAATAAAGGAGGAAGTGAGTATTTTAGATATTTTCTGTTTTCTTTTAAGTTTATAGCATCAGCAAATTTTACCAATTTTAATTCTTTTGTTTTTTGAGCAATACTCGCTTCCAATAAGGCATTATCCGTATCAGACAATCCGTTTGCCAGCTGGAGGGTATTGAGTAACTTATCTTTTATGTTGGGAAAGAATGTGCCAATTTGCTGAGCAGCGGTTTCGTCTGAAATAGGCTTATTGAAGTTCAGTAAATAAAACAAGGGTTTTAAAATATAGAAAAATAGTGTGTATGCTGATACAGCAATGAATCCGATAAGAAGAACTGCCCTAAAAGAAGAACTAAACCTTCCAAAGTATTCTAAGAAATTGATTACTATATAGGAGAATAATATGAGTGATAGCCCAATTAAGGCACCTTTTAAAAGTAAGTTTTTATAATACTTGCTTTTAAACTCAGATATTTTCTCTATTAAGCCCGAGAACTCCACATTTTTTTTCATAAAATATTGAATATCAATAACATAACTGAAAAACTCTAAAACACCAATTCTACTGAAACAGGACAATGATCAGACATAATAACCTCTGCGTGTATTTGTGCGTCTAATATAAAGTCCTGGGCTTCATGATTTACAAAGATGTAGTCAATCCGCCACCCTAAATTTTTTGACCTTGCTCCTGCTCTGTATGACCACCACGTATATTGTTGAGGATCAGTGTTTTTTAGCCTAAAACAATCTTTAAATCCACTATCAATAAACTTGCCAACCCAAGCCCGCTCTTCGGGTAGAAAACCAGAGCTCTTGGCGTTAGATTTAGGATTATGGATATCTATCTCGTTATGACAAATATTGACGTCACCACATACAAATATGGGCTTTTCTGCCCTGTCAAATCGATGAATGAACTCAAACATATCGTCCAGAAAAGCCATTTTTACGTCTTGTCTGATGTCGCCCATAGTTCCTGATGGAAAATAGGCACATAGAACATGAAACTTTTCAAAAGTTGCAACAATTGTTCGTCCTTCCAAATCATATTGCTCTATTCCACAACCATAAGTCACACTTTCAGGTTTTTGTTTACTAAGAATAGCTACTCCCGAATACCCCTTTTTTTGAGCAGGAAACCAATGACAATGGTATCCTAATTTTTCAAAAATGGGTTCAACTAGTTCGGTTTCAAACAGTTTTATTTCTTGTAAACACAAAACATCGGGATCGTGACTTTTTAACCAATCTTCTAAACCTTTGTTAAGGGCTGATCTTATGCCATTTACGTTGAATGTTGTAAGTTTCATATGTGCAAACCGATATCATTTCTAAAATATTCTATGACATAATGTTTGAGCAATTGTTCCTGACTCAATAAATCAAATTGTGGCAATGGTTTTATGAGTTTCCAATGTGGCCAACCTTCGCTGTCTGTACCTTCTAGTTCATAAAAACCACCTAAGCTTAGCACTTTGCATATGGCGATATGCATTAAATCCTGCTTTTCCTCTTTAGAAAAACGCAAATTTCCCTTTCCTAATTCCTGAATCCCAATTAAAAATAGGACAGCATTTAGGTCGGAAGGCTTTTTACCCGTTGTTTGTTTTAAAAAACGAATTAAATTGTCCCATATTTCTTTATTATCTTTGATTTCTAATGACATACAATAATGAAAACCACATTTAAAAGATACATTAATCTACTTTTGGATTTTATCTACCCAAGAGTTTGCGTAAGTTGTGAGAAATACATACTAGGCTCAGAAAACCACTTATGCATTGAATGCCTCCTAGCTATACCCAAAACCAATTCTCATTTGCACCCGATTGAACTCTTAGAGCGAAAGTTCTGGGGAAAATTAAACGTGAAACAGGTGTACTCTTTCCTTAAATTTTCGAAAAAGGGAAAAGTTCAAAATATTCTTCACACACTCAAGTACAAAAATAAGCCAGAATTAGCAGAATATATTGGAAAAATGTATGCAAATGATTTGAAGGCGATACAATTGGAAGAAAAGATAGACTTAATAATAGGAATTCCGCTCCATAAAGACAAACAAAAGATCCGAGGCTACAATCAGGCCGATGCCTTTGCTAAGGGGCTCTCAGAAGTCTTAAAAACGCCCTATGATGAGGTGTCTTTGGTTCGTCAAACGTTTACTATTTCTCAAACCAAGACGGGAAGTCGTTTTAAAAGGTTTAAAAACATTGAAGGTGTTTTTGAGGTGAAAAATATGGAAAATATTGAAGGGAGACGAATTGCACTGGTGGATGATGTGCTTACTACTGGATCAACTTTGGAAGAAGCAGGAAGTGTACTGCTCGCTGCAGGATGTAGAGAACTGTATATAATAACAATCGCCTCAGCTTATTAAAAAACCGAGGCGATTAAATATTTCTAAAACTTAATTTTTTACAAAGACTTCTTGCCTTTTGGACCTACTGAAATCATCGCACATCTAAATCCGATAGTAGCAGTAGAAGAATCTTGATCCAGATATCTTCTAGTTCCAGGTGATAACCAATAAGCGATATCGTTCCATGAACCACCCTTGAAAACTCTTAATTTGTTGTCAATTAGGGAGTTGAAGTTTTCTTTATCATAAAGTTTTGCTTCGTCTTGGAAGTCACTTCTACGGATTGGATTCAAATCGCTAAAGTCTTGATAAGAACCTTGTCTGTATAGGTCATAAACCCACTCGTTCACGTTTCCAGCCATGTTATAAAGACCGAAATCGTTAGGGGCAAAAGAGTAAACTTCTTCAGTAATGATAGCCTTATCGTTTTGTTTTCCAGCTATACCGGCGTAGTCACCTCTACCTCTTTTGAAGTTGGCCATCATATTGCCTTTGTTTTTGCCTTTGGCTTTACGCATAGCTGAGCCATCCCAAGGATAAATTCTTTGATTCGACTGATTTTCGTCTATGTATTGTGTGCCAATCATACTTTTTGCAGCATATTCCCATTCAGCCTCTGTTGGAAGTCTGAAGTCTGGAATATTGATTCCAGTTTCAATAGGCACCCTGCCCGTTACTTTAGGAGCAGAAGCTACTTCAGCAGCACCTTTCTTTTTCTTTCCAAAAGGCAAACCCATTTTTTTCTTTGAACCATCTCCATACTTTTCAGAAAGGCCTGCATTTACAATAGCCGATCTCCATTTACAGTAGTCGTTGGCTTGAATCCACGAAACCCCCACAACAGGGAAATTTCTAAACCCAGGGTAACGAAGATATTGGTCTACGTATTGGTCATTGAATGACATTTCGTTAGCCCAAACGGTTGTATCTGGCAAAGCTGCTTGCACAAACTCACGTGTGGAGTCTTGGCTGATAGAATAGATGTATTCAAGATAGTCGATATTTGCGATTTCTGTTTCATCCATGTAGAATGAAGCAACCGTAACCGTACGTTCGATGTTATCTCGTGTGTAGGTAACATCCTCTTCAAGGGTTCCCATTGTAAAGCGACCACCTTCGATAAAGACCATGTTGGGTCCAGCAGGTTGACCAGCAAAAGAAGCTACTTGGAATCCTTCTTTACCTTTTTTGGCATAGGCAGCTCCTGTGGTTCTACTTTTTTTACCAGGATTCAAACTTGACGCTTTTTTACCTTTACTACAAGAAGTAGCTACAAAAAGAGAAAGTGTAAGAACTGTTACACCATAAATAAGTCTCTTCATTCTTTTTTTATTTTGTTTTCTGCGAATTAAAACACAAAAATAGTTTAAAATATATTACCAAGTCATTGTTTGGCATCAATGAAAGCCACAATTTTTTCGAATAAATCATTGATTTTATTGATATTAACAGTGTTTTCGGCCGAAAACATCAATTTGTCTTTGATTTGTTTTAAACTGCACTCTTTTGGATGCAATTTTATATAATCAAGAATTCTGCCAAACTTATCTGTTTGATAATATTCTTGATGCTTTTGTGAAACGAAATATCCTTTAAGGTTATTATTTTTCAGCGTTATTTTTTCAAAACCGATGTATTCGGCCTTCCAACGCACTTTTACGATTCTAAATAATTCTTCAACTTCTACTGGTAATTTTCCAAATCGGTCAATCAACGAAATGGTGAATTTATTAAGTTCCTCCTCTGTTTTTAGATCATCAATGGCATTATAGACCGAAAGCCTTTCGGACATATTGACAATGTAATGGTCTGGAATTAAGATTTGTAGGTCGGTCTCTATTTGACAGTCTTCTACTTTGAAGGTTTTTTTGGAAAGTTCTCCTTCAAAAAGACTTTTGAATTCGTTCTCTTTTAACTCAGAAACGGCTTCATCCAAAATTTTGTGGTACATATCATAACCTAAATCATTCACAAAACCGCTTTGTTCAGCACCGAGCAAATTGCCAGCACCACGTATATCTAAATCACGCATAGCCACTTTGAAGCCATCACCCAAATCGGTGAATTCCTCCAAGGTTTGCAGGCGTTTTCGGGCATCTTTGGTAAGACCAGAACTAGGAGGGCCCAAAAGAAAACAGTAGGCTTTTTTGTTTGAACGTCCTACCCTACCCCGCATTTGGTGCAAATCTGAAAGTCCAAACATGTGGGCTTGGTTGATAATGATGGTGTTGGCGTTTGGAATGTCAAGCCCGGACTCAATGATGTTGGTAGAAATCAAGATATTTATCTCGTTTTCAATGAAACGCATCATCACTTTTTCGAGTTTATCACCTTCCATTTGGCCATGAGCAACACCAATTTTGGCTTCTGGAACTAATCTGTAAATGATATTGGCGATTGATTCAATATCAGCAACTCTATTGTGAACGAAAAATACTTGCCCTCCCCTATTTAGCTCATAACTAATGGCATCACGAATGATTTCTTCTTTGAATACTTCAACTTGGGTGGTTACTGGCTGGCGGTTGGCCGGTGGAGTGGCAATGACAGACAAGTCACGAGCACCCATGAGTGAGAAATGTAAGGTACGAGGAATGGGAGTAGCGGTGAGGGTCAAAACATCCACATTTAGTTTCAATTCTTTTATTCTGTCTTTTGACTTTACTCCAAACTTTTGTTCTTCGTCTATCACTAAAAGCCCAAGGTTTTTAAACTCAATGTTTTTGTTGAGCAATTTGTGTGTACCTATAATGATATCTACTTTGCCTTCTTTGAGTGCTTTGAGTGTTTTTGTGGTGTCGCTGGCTGACTTAAATCTGTTTAGATAATCAACATTGACAGGCATTTTAGACAATCTTTCGGAGAATGTTCGGTGATGTTGCATGGCCAAAATGGTAGTCGGAACCAAAATAGCAACTTGTTTGGAGTCATTTACGGCTTTGAAGGCCGCACGAATGGCAACTTCTGTTTTTCCAAAACCGACATCACCACAAACGAGTCTGTCCATAGGATATGGTTTTTCCATATCTTCTTTCACTTTAGCAGTGGCAGAGGCTTGGTCAGGGGTGTCTTCGTACATAAACGACGACTCCAGCTCAATCTGCATATAATTGTCGGGTGAGAATGCGAAACCATGCACTTCTCTTCGTTTGGCATAAAGAGCAATGAGCTCTTTTGCAATGTCTTTAACTTGTCGTTTTGCTTTTGATTTTTTGTTTTCCCAGTCGCCAGAGCCGAGCTTACTCATGTTGGGAGCATCTCCCTCTTTGCCTGAGTATTTGGCTATTTTATGTAAACTGTGGATGTTGATGTACAAAAGATCATTGTCTTTGTATACCAACCTGATGGCTTCTTGTTTTTTTCCACCAACATCAATGGTTTCCATACCTGCAAAACGCCCAATACCATAGTCCACGTGGGTTACATAATCACCTGTTTGTAAGGTTTTTAGTTCCTTTATAGTGAGTGCTTTTGACTTTGAGAAACGGTCTTTTACTTTGTAGCGATTGAGCCGCTCAAATATCTGGTGGTCAGTGTAAACCAGTATTTTGTTTTGTAAATCTATAAAACCTTCTCTGAAATTGGCATAAACAGAAAGAAACCGTATTGTGGGGTTAATTTCGGTAAAAATGGTTTCGAGGCGATTGAGTTGTTTGAGCGAATCAGAACTTATATAACACGAAAACCCGTTGGCTTGGTTTTCGGCAATGTCGTTTATCAAAATCGTAAAGTCTTTATTAAAAGACGGTTGCGATTTTGACAAGTAGCTGATTTTATGAGATTCTTTAAGAAAGCTCTTTCTGCCAAATTCTATGGTTGAGTATTTTTTTAGAAAGTCAGAAAACTCTTTTTTTGCTAAAAATGAATGGTCGGGTTTGAACAAAAGGTTGATGTCTCCGCCACTGGCTTTTTTGGTGTCATAAATTTCGGAAATACGATTGAGGTTGTCCTCTACCCTATCTAGCGTAAAAACATAATCTTTTACCCAAAGAATAGTTTTTTCGGGCATAAAACTAAAAATCGGTACAGTCTCTTCAAAGCGTAGTTTTTCATGGATATTGGGCACAATGCTTATAGCATCCATGGTTTTGTTAGAAAGCTGCGTTTCTGTGTCAAAAATACGGATACTTTCTATTTCGTCACCAAACAATTCTACTCTAAAGGGCGTATCGGCGGCATAAGAATATACATCAAAAATACCACCTCTAATCGCAAATTGACCTGGTTCGTAAACGAAATCGGTCTTTTCGAAATCGTAAGAAACGAGTAGTTCTGTTACAAAGTTTAAGTCTAGCGTATCACCTACTTTTATGCGTAAAGTGTTGGCTATGAGCGTTTTTTTACTCACAACTTTTTCGGCAAGAGCTTCTGGATAGCTGACTATAAGCAAAGGGTCAGCAGAATTGTTTAGGCGATTAAGCAACTCTGCACGCTGAATGACATTGGCGTTTTCTATTTCCTCATATTCATAAGGTCGTTTGAAGGATGCTGGAAAATAGGCAATCTTAGGACTTTCAAAACCAAAAATATTTTGTAGATCATTGAAGAAATATAGAGCATCTTCTTTATCTGGAAGTACAATTAAGGTCGAATGTGGGTTATTTTGATAAATAGCGGCAGCCAAAATAGCATCCAAACTACCAGAAGTGCCTTCTAGGTGGATTTTAGGATGCGATTTTTGTGACAAAACGATGTTCTGCACAAAACTATCTTCGGCGTATATTTTTAGGAAATCCTCTGCGTTCAAAAGTGACCAGTTCATTTGGCAAGTGCCTTTGAATGAATCAAAAGAACTTTACCGAGATTAAAATTTTTATTGAAAAGCACTCTTTTTGGCTACTAAAGTTTGAGCCATACTTGAAAACTATAGCAAAGATACTAAGAAAGATGATTTTGAGAGAAATTTCGATTTAAATTATCAAGACATCCGGAGGATACCACGAAGATAACCAATTGATTCGGTAAGTCCATATGCTGCATTATCTGCATCTTTTTCATATTCTACACCAATAATGCCGTCGTATTTGAGTTCTTTAAGTACTTGTAAATACAGCGAAATGTTCATTACTCCTCGTCCAATTTCCATGTTTTCAGCATCAGGCTTTTGAGAATTAAGGTCCTTGAGGTGAATATCAAAAAGTCTATCACGGTATTTTCTAAATTCGGCTGCGGGATCCTGTTTAAGTCTAAAAGTGTGTCCTGTATCTATGCAAAGGCCAACTCTAGCGTCCAAGTTTTTGATTTTTTCATAAATACTGGCAGGAGAAGGAAAGATATTATCCTCAGGTCCATGGTTATGGATGGCTATTTTGATGTCAGTGGCTTTCACCATTTCTTCTACTTTGGCTAATACGTGATGCTCGGGAGCTCCTACAATCATTTTTAGACCTGCATTTTGGGCATATTTAAAGTGTTTTTCTACTTCTTCGTTGGTTTTCATGTAGATAACCCCAGCCGCGTATGGATTAAGCCCATTGGATTTCAGCTTATCTGTGATGTTTTTTAGTTCTTCTGGCGAAGCATCAAATGGCAAATGAAAACTTTTTAGACAAACATCTTTTAAGTCCAAGCGTTTCATTATTTCTATGACTTGGTCGATTGAGTATTTTCTTAGCGTATACGAAGCCAAACCGATTTTGAGTCCCTGAAATGATGCAGAAGGCTGGAAATTAGCTTTAGTTGACAAAGCTAAAGAGCTTAATCCGAGGGTTTTGATAAATTGATTTCTTTTCATTTTAGGTTGAAATTAATTGAATGAAATAATTTAATGAATTGGTACTGTTTTAGTTTTATCATCTTTTTTGCCTAGTAAATCTTACAATTTGGGAAAATTGTTTTACTATTAATTCTGTTGCTTAATGGTATCAATCAAGCCCAAAAGCGTTAGTTTTCTGGATTCGTCGGGTTCGGGATAGCTCATTCTTAGTTCTTTCAGTTTCTCAACAATTATTTTGGCTACTATCAGACGCATATTTTTCTTGTCGTCGGCAGGTACAACATACCATGGGTTTTTTTCTGTTGAGGTTTCGTTTATCATTTCTTCGTATGCTTTTTGGTATTCATTCCAAAAGCCACGCTCTTTTATATCGCCTTCTTCAAATTTCCAATTTTTTGTTATGTCTTCTATCCGCTCAATCAAGCGGTTGCCTTGTTCTTCTTTAGAAACATTCAAGAAAAACTTTATCACCACAATACCGTTGTTGGCCAAATAATCCTCAAAATGTTTGATGTCTTGGTATCGTTTTTTCCAAACATCATTGCCCTTAAGTTCGTTAGGGATTTTTTGGTAATTTTCTAATATTTCGGGATGTACTTTAACAACCAACACCTCTTCGTAGTAGGAGCGATTGAAGATTTGCATTTTGCCCCTTTCGGGCAATTCTTTGTAACAACGCCACATGTAATCGTGGTTGAGCTCAGTTTCAGAAGGTCTTTTGAATGAATAAAAACTCATACCGAGCGGATGTACTCCTTGGAAAACGGCCTTCATGGTGCCGTCTTTTCCAGCAGCATCCATGGCCTGAAAAACCGCTAAAACTCCATATTTTGAATGGGCATACATGATGCTTTGCAACTCGTCCATTTCGGTTTGTAGACTTTTCAGAATCGCTTCATAATCAACTTTATCTTCATAAAAGTCTTTGATTTTTGTTGGGTGGTTTCTAGGATTAAAATTCTCACTGCCTGTTATTTGGTAATCTTTTATGTTGAATTTTTTCATGATATTGAATTGAGTTTTTACACAAAGTGACACGAAGAATGCATTAAGTTTCACTAAGGTTTTGGGTCAAAGAAGTAAATTTACTATGCAAGATATTTAATTTATTCGAAGATAATACCTGAAAGGGAGTTGAAACATATTTTGAGAACGAACCTCGGGTGATTCGGACACAAAAATAGGCGAGACAAATGGGTCTTGTGTTTGGGTAAATACAAACTTTGATTTACATTTGATAAAAAAAACAATTCAACCATAATGAAAAAAACAATATTGCTATTGATGGCTATGACCATTTCTGTTTTGAGCTTCGCAAAGAAAAAGCCTTCGAAATACTACGAGCTGCGGATTTATTATTGCCATCCAGGTAAATTGCCCAATTTGATTACAAGATTTACTGATCATACCACCAAGATTTTTGAAAAACATGGTATGGAAAACATAGGGTATTGGACACCGACAACGGTAGACAATAATGTCCTATATTATGTATTGGGTTACCCAAGTAAAGAGGCCAGAGATGCATCTTGGAAAGCTTTTGTAGCAGATCCTGAATGGAAAGAGGTGGCTAAAAAGTCAGAGGAAAGTGGTAAAATTGTTGCCAAAGTGGAGTCAAAGTTTATGACTTTACACCCTGAACTCACAAAGAAAATTAAATTTCAGCAAGCCAACCCGGAGCGTTTGTTTGAAATGAGGACGTACTACTGCTTGCCCGGAAGATATCCAAACATTGTGGCACGCTTTAGAGATCATACAAGAAAGTTGTTTGAAGGTCATGGAATGCAAAACATCATGTACTTTGAAACCATAGAGAAAGATGGCGGACAGCCAACATTACTCTATTTTCTTGCTCATAAAGACGCAGAGGCCGCCAAGAAATCTTGGGATGATTTCAGAGCCAATCCGAACTGGATAAAAGTACGTGACGCTTCTGAAGTTTCTGGAAAAATTGTAGAAAAAGTAGAATCTATTTATATGAAACCAACGGGTTTTTCAAGGATCAAATAGAGAAAATGTACTTAAGCCACTCTTTAACATAGGAGTGGTTTTTTTTACCCCAAAATCTTTGGTAAAAAAACGTAGCTTTACAATCAGAAAACTAATTGCAAATAGAGTCTTTTCGTAAATATTTCAGCTTACCATTGGTTCTGCTCAGTATTGTTGGGGTGGTTTTTGCCTTGGTGATGACAGAAAATACAATTCCTTATTTTGACTTTGCTCCCCGAAAAGGTTTTCTGGGTACAAAAACGTTTGAGGTAACTTCTAGGCTGGTCTTTAAGATTGGGTTTTATATACATATCAGTTCGGCTTTGGTGGTTTGGTTGGTCGGAATTCCCCAATTTTTGCCTCGAATTATCGAAAAATATCCGAAATGGCACCGAAACTTAGGAAAAATTTATGTTTTTGGTGTTTTGGTGTTTGCGGCTCCTTCAGGTTTGGTTTTAGCCAAATTCGCCAACGGGGGCCTTTCGGCCCAAGTGGGATTTACTTTGCAATGTTTGGTGTGGTGGTTTCTTACTCTAAGGGCATTTTTATATATCAAGGAAAGAGATATCGCTCAGCATGTTCGATATATGATTAGAAGTTTGGCGGTAACCTATGCTGCATTTAGTTTACGAACAGAGAGTTATGTGATGTATCAGTTCTTTGGTACAAAACCTATAGAAACTTACCTCACAGTGGTATGGTTGAGTTGGGTAGGAAATCTTTTTATTGCTGAAATTTTATTATTAACCAAAATAGACAGATATTTCGTAAAATTTATAAAACCCTTGAAATGAAGACTAAACTGCTATTGATTGCCGTAATCGCTGTTTTTTTAACACAACTTTCGTGTGCTGACAAGAAGAAAATGGTGCTTCAAACCCATAAAGAAGCCGTAGATACTTTAAGTACCGGATCAAAAGATACTTTGGTGAAATTTGCTAATATTGATATTCGTAAACTATTGGATACAAGTGATTTATCTAAAATATTTTGTAACCATGATTCACTTGGAGCATATGACAATCGAGTGGATGGGTTTTTTGGAACAGATCATTATCGCATACAGTTTTATTTTTCAAAGGTTTGGAAAGACAGCCTGGATCCTTTAGTTTATAATTTTGAAGGGAAAAGTAATTTTAAAGATAACATAGCACCTTTCAAGGGTAAATTGGTTTTAGAAAAAGCGATGAAATTCACAGATCCTAAAATTAATTTATCGGAATGGAAGTACGAAAACGGCGACTCTCTCAAAGGCACCTATAGTTTGATAGGTAAATTACAGTTTGAAGAAGACAAAAGGCTAGGTCACGCCGGCGTATTTAGTGGAGACTTTAGAATGGAGTTTGCCAATATGGCCAAAGGCGACCGTTTTCTTTGGTTTTATTCACCGTCTATCGGCTCAAAAGGTGCTGGATATGCCTCTGCTGGCAACTGGCAGCAATATGGCAAGCCGAATGTGAAACCATTCATTTTTGGAAAGGATATATTTATGTTTGCCAACGACATTTTGGCCGATTTCAGCTATGGTGAGCGGGATATACAAATCAACGAAAAATATGTGCACTTAGGTTGGGACAATTACTGGGAGCAAGACGAGTGGTGGGTGGAATCAAAGGCCAAGATGTGAAAGAAATTTAATTATGTGTCAATTAACCAAACATTTACAATTCTAAATGTTTGGTTTTATTCAAACCTCCAATTTATACCCTTTCCCATGACTGTTGCTGATTTTTACCGTGGGGTCAGCAATGAGCTTCTTACGAAGTTTTGATACCAATACGTCAAGGTTTCGGCTGATGACAAACACCCCGTCGTTTTCCCAAATTTCTTTTAGAAGATATTCTCTGGCAACAGTTTCGTTAGGTTTGCTAAGAAGTATATTCAAGAGCTTATTTTCTTTTTCAGAAAGCTCAATCTTTTGCAATTCTAACACCAAAAAACCGGGTTGTTGAAAGTAATTGAACGCTCCAATCTTTTGAAAATCCACTCCATGCTCTTCTTCAATTATAGTTTTTTTCTTGTCTTTTTTGATAATAATGTAAAATATTATACCCAATAAAATTAGCACTGCAATAGACCAAAGAATATTTGGATTTATGCTAGACGCAATTACTTCAATCTCCACAATATAACAGTTATCAGGTAGCTTACGACCCAAACATGTTATATCATCGGTACTTTTTGGACTCCATTCAAAGCCATAAACCATTTCGGTTTTTTGACAAGTAAATACACTCACCCGATATTCGTTTTCAGGATTGGTGCTTTTCAGGTTTTCAATGGTAATATTCGCCAAGCTGTCTGGCATAATTTCGAAACTATTCTCAAATCGAATCCGATAAGTTCCAGGATTGGTTTTTTGTATAGGCAATATTCTAGATGTGGAATCACCAGAAGCTAGTAAAAGGCGATGCCCGATGGTGCGAAAAAGCACAATCCTATGTTTTTCATCGTCCTGCGGCTGGGCACATGAAAAACCTAAAAATAGAAACAGAAACACGAAACGCTTTCCTAACATAGTGTTGCAAGATATTTCAAAAAACGCTGATATTACACATGTTTTATATTCGTTTTGCAATTATTTACATTCTATTTACATTTTTTAGGGCTATTCGGAATAGTTTTGGACTGTTGAAATAAAGCGATAAGTGGAGATTTAATCTAAATAATTTAATAAAGAATGAAAAGAAATTTGTGTTTGAAAACCACATTAATGCTTTTAATAAGTATAGTAACTTTGGGTCAGAATTCGAAAGAAACCCCCAAGGGCAGCACCAAATATAGTTTTTTTACCCTAAACACTTTAAAAAATACTTGTTTTGACAATATTCAAAAAAAACAAGTAAGTGCGTATATCAGAGAGATTTATGAGGACAAAGCAGGAGTGCTTTGGTTTGGAACCAATGGCGACGGCGTATGTAGGTATGATGGTATGCAGATGAAGTTTTTGAGCAAAAAAGACGGTTTGATAGGAAATCAAATCAATGGAATAACAGAAGACAAAAATGGCAATATTTGGCTTGCAACAGATGAGGGCCTAAGCAAGTATGATGGCAAGCGATTCACTAATTACACCACAAAGAATGGACTCTCTAATAATGAATTGTGGAGTATTTTGTTAGATAGAAAAGGCAATATTTGGGTAGGTACATTAGCTGGTGTAAATACATTTGATGGAAAGAAATTTCATAAAATAGACTTACCAAAACTAGAAAAACCCGGCGTGCCAAGGTTTAATCAAACAGTAGTTTGGAGTATGATAGAAGACAAAAAGGGTAATATTTGGTTTGGTACAGATGGAGGAGGATTGAAGAAATTCGATGGCAAAACAGTTTATACCTATTCACAAAAAAGCGGGTTGAGTAGCAATAATATTAGTAGTGTGTTTGAAGACCACGAAGGGACGGTTTGGTTAGGCACGTTAGGTGGAGGCATAAGTCGATTTGATGGAAAAACGTTTACGAATTATGGTGAAAAAGAAGGCTTGAGTAGTGTGAATGTATGGACAATTTACGAAGACAAAAAACATCAACTTTGGTTTGGAACGCTCGGTGGTGGAGCAAGTCGCTTTGATGGAAAAACGTTTAAAACGTTTAAAGAAACTAAGGGCGTTACAAAAAATCATGTCCAAAGTATCTGGCAAGACAAAAGAGGAAATCTTTGGCTGGGTTTTTCGGGCGGCTTGTATAGAGTTCAGGGAGATTTAGTGGAGAACATTCCTGCTGAGAGGCTTGTTGGGTGTTAAATATTTAGAGCAATTTACAACAAAGACATATGAAAAAATTAATATTAGGGCTTTTGTTATCAACCACATTTCTAAGTGGTTTCGCCCAAGATTTGGCTTATGAGGTTCGTGGAAAATACTTGAGAACCGTTACCAAAGATGTACTTGAGCATTCAAATTTGCTAAGTGATATTATAGCTGGATATCCGGTAAACTGGGTAAAAGAATATGTTTCGGTAGACGTTTTAACTGAAAAGGATGGTAAAACCGAGATAGCAAAAGGAGAAAATCAAGTTTTGAACACAGAGCAAAAATCGATTTTGAACAAAGCGGATTTGGATTCAGAAGTTCATATAAATGTACATTATAAAAGTATCAATTCTGGTACCGAACGAAAGGAAAACAATGAAATGGTTGTGAAAATGACTGTAGTACCAGACATTCAAGCCGAATTTGAAGGAGGATATGAAAATCTAAAAAAGTATTTGAAAGATAATCTGATTGATAGAATAATCGAAAACACACCACCAGAGTTTCAGAAAGGCAAGGTAGTATTTAAAATAGACCCCAATGGCAAATTGGTTGATGCAGAAATTTTAGAACCCTCTGGTGACACCAACATGGATAATTTTCTACTGGAAGTATTTAGAAACATGCCCAACTGGAAACCAGCCCAAAATGCCACAGGCGAAAAGGTAAAGCAACGATTTGAGTTTAGTATGGGCATAGGAGGGTGCTAAATGCAGATCATTTTAAAAAATCTAATGAAGTTAAATCCTTTTTTCAAATTCACTTAATACGCTGGTTAGAACACTATTCGTGGCGACGGTACGCAAAGAACATTATGAAAAAGCTATTATTATTATCATTTTTATTCATTGGCAACATTGTGATTGCCCAAGATTTGTACAACAGTTGCTCAGCAGCATTTCTCAACGACCAGATGATTGTAGAAGAATATACTGCAACGGCCAAAGCCAAAATTTCGAAAGAAGCTACAGGATGGATTTCGGCTGGTGCGGTAAGTTTGGGTGATGTGAGCAAAGGTGAAAAGGCGTTCGAGATCACCGAGAAATTGGCGTTTGGTGTGGCCATAAAAGACGCAAATACGGGAACGATTATGCTATTTTCGCCCAAAGAATATAAGAAAATTGAGGCAGAGAAAGTACTTGCCAAATGCCGAAAAGGCGACTCAATTATCATCATGACGATAGATAATAAATTTGCACTTCCGCACAACGAGATATTAGTTTATTGATTATGAGTAAAACAATATTACTCCTCCTAATAGCTTTTTTGCCAGCATTTTCTCAGCAAAAGTTAGTGCTAAACACAGCAGAAAGTACAATTAATTGGAAAGGAAAAATGTGGATGTCCACAGATAGTCATGAGGGAATTATTCATTTTTCTTCTGGAAATATGACGATGGATAAAACGGGAAAAATATTATCTGCGTACTTCGAAATAAACATGAATACCATCAAAACATTGGACGCTAGACCAGATAAAGATGGGTTGGCAGAACACTTAAAATCAGAGGATTTTTTTGCTGTCAAAAGATTTCCAAAGGCGTATTTTGTTACTACCAAAATAGAGAAAAGCACTGTGCCGAACAATTACAACGTTCAGGGCAATTTGACCATCAAAGGCGTAATAAAGCAAGTTTCTTTTGCCTTGAAAATGATACCCATGCAAACTAGCACAAAAGCCACGGCTGAACTAACCCTTTACAGATCATGGTGGGGAATAAACTACAAGGCTCCAGATTTTTTCTCGACTTTAAAGAATGATTTGATAGCCGAGGAGGTTCCTATTAAGTTGAACTTGATTTTTAGTAAATAAAATCGATTTTACTCAAAAGAATGCCATTATTTATTGAAATTTAGGGCTAAAATTCAATCTCAATTTCAATGATAAAAAGATTTGCATTTTTATTTTCAATACTATCGAGCACTGTTTTCGCTCAAAAGCCGCCGGTAGTGAACCTGTTCAATGGGAAAGATTTTACTGGATGGCATATTGACGTACCCAAACTGGATGAAAACCCCAAGGGTAAAAATCCATTTATTATCAGAGAGGGTAAATTGGTAAGTCTCGCTGAACCTCAGGGCCATATCATCACCGACAAAATCTATGAAAACTTTGAGCTGGAAGTGCAGTATCGTTTTGCTGGAAAGCCAGGAAATTGCGGCGTTTTGGTGTTTTGTTCTACACCAAGAATTCTATACAAAATGTTTCCCAAATCTATAGAATGCCAACTCATGCATACCAATGCTGGAGATTTTTGGTGTATCGGTGAGGATGTAGTTACACCAAATATGGAAGCACGTCGAGGAAAAAAAGAAGATTGGGGGGTAACCGAAGGCAAAGAACGCCGTGTAAAAAACCTCACGGATAATTCTGAAAAACCAGTAGGGGAGTGGAATATGATGAAAGTAAGGTGCGATGGAAATAAAATAACCGTATGGGTAAACGGCGACCTAGTAAACGAAGGTTTGGCAACGGCCAGCAAAGGTCAAATAGCCTTACAAGCTGAAGGTTCCGAAGTAGAATTCCGGAAAGTGGAGCTGAGGGAATATTGAGGGTTTTATTATTAATCTGTACTAATTCAGGAAGTCCAAAATATTCATTTTGGCCGAAGAATGTCACTTCGAGCGTTGTCGTAAAGCCTTTTTTTATGATATCGGTTAGCTCTTTTTTACAAACGCGTTTTTAATTTTCACGAAAAATTCTCAATTATTTTCTAAGTTTGACAAAATATAGAATCAAAAAATGAAAGTATTATTTATAGGCGGTACAGGCAATATCAGTACACCATTAAGTGAAATGGCGGTTGCACATGGCATAGACCTTTATCACCTTAACCGTGGAAATAGAGAGCCGATACTGGGCGTAAAAAACCTTGTGGCCGATATTGAAAACATTGCAGAAACCGAAAATGTATTGAAAACCCACGAATGGGATGTGGTGGTTAACTGGATTGCCTACATACCTCAGCAGGTCCAGCGTGACATCGATCTTTTCAAAAACAAAACTCGGCAATATGTATTCATCAGTTCGGCATCTTGTTATGAAAAACCACCTACAAACTACATCATCACAGAGTCTACACCACTCAAAAACCCGCATTGGCAATACTCAAGAGATAAAATTACATGTGAAGATTTACTGGTAAAAGCCTTCAGAGAGCAAAATTTCCCGATGACCATCATTCGCCCTTCGCATACATACTATTCTGTCTTTCCGCTTTCATTGGGAGGGTGGACGGAGTTCAATGCCGTGGATCGTATGCGTAAAGGCCAACCCGTGGTGGTGCAAGGTGACGGCACATCACTTTGGACAGTTACCCATGCCCGCGACTTCGCTAAGGCGTTCTTAGGGATGATGGGCAGACCAGCAGCGATAGGAGAGGCCTATCACATCACCTCTGACGAAGTACTTACTTGGAACCAAATATACACCCAACTGGCAGAAGCGGCAGGAGCCAAGGCCGATATTGTGCATGTACCTTCCAAGAAAATCATAGAATACGCCAACGAAAACGGCTTTGAGTCGGAAGAAGGTGGCCTTTGGGGCGATAAATCGCATTGTGCAATATTTGACAACACTAAAATCAAACGTTTGGTACCCGATTACGTAGCCACCATTCCATACGCCGAAGGTATCAAAGAAACCATCGCGTGGTTTGAAGCCGACCCCAAAAGAATGATTATCAATCCAGTAACCAATAAGCTTTTGGATGGATTGGTGAAGAAGTGGGGGTGAAGATTGAATTTTTTTGATTCTGTGGCATGCTCGTTTTTGAAGTCTGACTTGTCGGTCTGGCTTTAAAAATCATCGTAAATAAAAAAATTGCGGACTTCATTTAAAGACAGAAATAACTTCAAAGCAGGGTATGAGACGTTGTACAACTTTCTTCTTTCAGTCCGCAGAAATTAATTTTATATCTGCTGAATGTTTGCACAAAATGGGCTACTAGCAAAGCGTCATTTAAATGCTTGGGATCATAAACATTTATATTAATCTACTCGCTTCAGTGTCAATAAACTAAAGTCGATAGATTGATTTCCTTGTATTTTGGTTGCCTTTAGGGTTAATGTTCCTGAGCCTTTTTTTAAATAAAGGTTTCCTAATTTTAAAGGTTTGAAATCTTTCACATAAGACTCGGTTCTTTTCACTCGATCATTTTCCATTCCCTTTAATGGTGGATTATTTGCTTCTGTAACTAACCCGGATTGTTTTTCCCCCTTATAACTTAGTTCCAGTTCAGTCCCAATATTTCCGTAGGGTAGCGTATAATATACCTCTACTTCATAAATTCCAGTCATTAACACTTCTCCTTCCCAATAAATACTATCTGCGGTGCTAGTCCAATTGGTAAAAAATGAATCATTGGGATGTTGACTAGATCGCTTGATGGTACCGCTGGCTTTTCCATCTCTGGCGGGTATTTGTGTAAATTTATAATTGGGGTGGCCTATCGGAAAACTCCTATGGTCTATTTTGGGCAACTCAGACAAAACCTCTTTCTCCCAATTCGCTACTGCGTTTATTAATGCTTGTGCTTCTGTTGGATATTCATAATTTACAGCTTTAGATTGACCCAAATCATTAACCATATCAAATAGTTTTTTATCACTGTCTAACCTAAATCTTTGGCTCCTTACACTTGTTTTTCCAGCCCAATGGCTAAAAATAAGTCTATCTTGCCACTTTATGTTTTTGTTTGACATCAGGGGTTTAAGACTAACGCCATCCAATGCCTTGAGTGTCGGCATTTGAATTCCTGCCAAATCAACCAAAGTAGGAAGCAGATCTATACTTCCTGCTATTTGACTTACTTTTTTACCTTTTGGTATTTCCCCTTGCCATGAAATAATAAAAGGCGAACGCACCCCGCCCTCATCGGTAGAACCTTTTCTGCCCTTCATTCCTCCGTTCCATCGAAAACTATTAGGGCCATTGTCGGACATAAAGATTATAATAGTGTTAGAAGCGAGCTGAAGCTCTTCTAATTTTTTAGTAATTCTTCCCACATTCCAATCTATGTTTTCACACATGGCTAATGCGGCTTTGGTAAAAAGGATATCTTCTTTTTCTTCCCCACCGTACCTCATTTCTATATTTTTCTTTTCAAATTTTGCCCACCATTTTTCAGGTACTTGCATAGGGCTATGTGGGGTATTTAAAGGCAGATATAGCAAGAAAGGAGTATCTTTGTTTTTATCGATAAATTCTAGTCCTTTATTAGTGAGATCATCGGTCAAAAAGCCATTTCCCTTTACTATTTCTCCATTGTATTCTAGCATTGGACTGAAGTAGTTACCCCAATGGCCTGAGCAAAATCCATAGAAATCATCAAATCCGCGTGAATTCGGGTGATATGGGGGTTGCATGCCGCTATGCCATTTTCCGTAAGCGGCTGTTTTGTAACCTGCTTTTTTAAAAACGTCAGCCAAAGTAGTCTCATCTAGGTCTAATCTTTCTCCCCCTTCTGAGGTGCTATATACCCCTCCTCGAGGGTGATATCGGCCAGTGAGGAGCTCTGCTCGAGTGGGAGAACAAACTGGGTTTACATAATAATTCTCAAATAATATGCCTGTGTTTGCTAAATTATCAATGTGGGGAGTAGATAAGTTAGTATTTCCGTTTAAACTTAAATCGCCCCAGCCTTGGTCATCCGATAAAATAATAATAACGTTGGGGTTGTTGGATTTTTGACCATTCGTACCCAAAGACACTAATAGGAACAGGAGAAAGTACTTCATTACATTATTTTTTAGTTAACTAAATTCAAGTTTAAATACCATGGATATATGAAATAATGAATCCAAATCTAACTATCTTTCTGGAATAACCCATACCTAAATCTTCTCCTCCAAAATCCTAACAGTAGGATTCATCATGTAAGTAAGTATGGAGTTGTCTTTCATGACTTCTACTACTCGGAAACCGCGGTATTCGGTGCCCCAATTGCCGCCAAAATGGGCATCGAAAAGGTAGGGAATGCCATTGTGCATTTTAAGGCCATCAAGTGAATGGATATGTCCATGAAAAATGGCTTTGATGTTTTTGTATTCTCCAAAAAGTTTTATCAAATCGGGGCTGTCGATGCAGTGCTCTACCCATGGAATTTGTGGAATATGTAGAAAAATAAAGGTGTTTGTTTGTGCCTTAGCCTTTTCGAGTTCGCTTCTCATCCAATTGAGGTCGGGCATCAGATATTCACCTTTGATGTTGGAAGTATTTCCCAATATTACTGCATGATTTTTTGTTGTAAAACTATGGTTTAAAGGCATTTTCCATACTTCTTCCCAGCGGTTATCCGGCACTCTGTCGTGGTTGCCTCGGGTTACGTAATAAGGCGTTTTGAGCTGGTCAAGCTTAAGTTTTACTTGTGGCAAAAGATTGGGGTCGTCGTGAAAAAGATCACCGTTAATCACACAAAAATCTACTTTTTCTTTTTCTGCAAACATATTTACATGGCCAATCAAAGAATCATGCATGGCATCAAACTCAGTTTTAGGCTGACCATAATGACCATCAGAAGCTACGATAAAGCGGAGTTTCACCTTACTTCTCGAAGCCACAAAACTTTCGGCCGAAAATGCTTCGCCAGACAAAAATACGGCTCCGGAAAGCCCCAATGTTTTTAGAAAATCTCTTCTGTTTTTCATATATGTAATTGTTTTTTTGGCAATGTTTAATCAGAGTTTTCTTTTTATATTCTTTACGTTATCGAGTTTCACTGCGTTTTTTGCTTAAGTCTATTTCTAAGCGTCTTAGGGTTTTAAAACCTAAACTATGCTATCTATGCTTCTATGTGTTTAAAAATAAGAACAGGTTATTATTCTGCTTCTAATCATCTCCTAAATTTTCTCTAAAACCTCTCGTGTTAGTTCTCCTTTCGTATCGCCAGTATTTAAAGTAGATGCAGGCTCAAAAAGCATGATTTCCACCTCATTGTCGGCCACAGGTCTGTGTTCTACACCTCTCGGCACGATGATAAATTCATTTGGGCGGATTTCGACAGTTTTGTCTCTAAATTCCATTTTGAGTATACCACAGATTACTAAAAACAGCTCGTCCTCCATATCATGTTTGTGCCAAACAAACTCGCCTTGAAGTTTGACCAATTTAATGTGTTGTCCGTTGAGCTCTCCGACAATTCTCGGGTTCCAATGGTCATGGAAAAGCGAAAACTTCTCTGCAATATTTACTTTTTCAAGATTCATAATTTCGCTATTTATCTGATTTTTGAATATCAACTTCTCTCAACTTCAAAAGCAATGTCCGTTGCCTTTTTGGGCTAAAATTATCGTCGCTGATAACATAAAGGATTCTTCGGCCGTCTTCTTCTTTCCCCCAGGCCATTCCTTCGAAATTATCGGGTCTTAGGGCGTGTCCTTGCCCGAGAAGTTCGTTTTTTATGCTAAATTCAAACACTTGTTCTTTAGATATAGAACTCCCGATGGATGGAATACTTGCAACAAATAATCGCATGGTTATAAAACTACCATCAAAGCACCGCTCCATTACCAAAAGTTTGTTGTTTTCAAAAGGTAATATTTCTGTTATTCCATTTCCAACATTTCCATTGAGTACCTGTTCGGATTTTATGCAACTTCTGGCATCGAATGGGTATTGAAAAACCTTCTTTTTTTTGTAATTATAGTTGTTCGTTGTTGCTTCATAAGGACATTGAAACAATGAAACAGACGAACCCAAACTCGACTCAAATGCAAACCAAAGGTTTTTATTTTCATCAAAACACAAGCTTTCGATTCCTCGATTTTCAGCGGTTAGGGTGTCGTTTTTCATTGAAAATGCCACCAGATTGGTTGGAATATTGTTTTCATTGGTATAACCGATACCTGTTGAGTCCTCTCTTTCGAAGGCGTAAAACATTTTTTGAGAAAGATTATCAAAACGAATCGACTCGGCATTGTCTACGCCAAAAAATTTAAAAGCAGCCGATATTTGGCCGACAGCGTCCATCTTGAAAAGATAAGAATTTTGATTGGTATCAGACTTGAAAGCTCGGTCGGATACCAAAAATAGGGCATTATTGTAAAATTCTATACCTGAAATTCCTCCAAATTTAATTTCTGGAGGTAGAAATGAAAACACATCAGTAGGCCAATTAAATGAGGAGTCGGCCTTTATGAATTCAAAGTTTTTGGGCGTTTGTGCATTTGCCCAAAACGAGGAAAACAAGAATACAATTAAAAATTTATTCATATTACTTCAGCAGCACAATAGATGGATCAAAAGCATATCTGCCAAACTCTTTGCCATAAACGGCCAAGCCTCCACCGTTGTCCACACTCAGTTTCACGCTTAGTTTTCCTGTTTTTTCTAGAGATTTTATTTGGCTATTGGTCAAAGGTATTTTTACCATGTAACCATAGCTGCCTGCTTCCGACAACTTCCTGTTTTGTAACTGATTATGCCAGCTCAATATTCCTCTATGGTCAGCTGGGTCGTCTTCTAAAGTTACCGTTTTTACAAAAGCATCATTCACAAAAACCTTCAGATTTGAAGGAAATTTCTTCTCATCTGTCATTGGATACGAATTCTGATTCTGACTTGGCTCGGCTTTAGCTCCTAGCATGTAGTCGCTATTTTTGATTTCTGATCCTTCGCGATCTTTGAAAAACAACTCTTTCGCACCCAATTCCATCAACAAGTAACCCGACTTTGCCTTTACAGATTTGCCTTCGAAGGTGTAAGTAAAGCTACCATTACCGGCACCGTTTACTTTTTTACCACCCATAATCTCCCATTTTTTCAAAGACCATTTGGCATCTGAATATGCATTTGTTGCTTTTTCAATGATGGAAACGCCCGCTGGAAGTTTTCCGTCTGTCACGACAAACGACACAAAGTTTTTGTGATAAACCGTACCGCCTTTGCTGTCTTTGAGTGTAAATGTGAGCGTGTAAACCCCGTTGGTTTCGGGCATTTTGATTTTTAGAGGATCAAAAGCTTTCTGCATCCAAGGTTCAAAAGGTAAATTGAGTTTACCTTCACCCACTTTTACCGTATTTCCGATTTGATTAACGCCCTCAAGTGAATATTCTACCAAAAACACATTATCCACCATATTAATATCTTCCATTACAGATACAAAAATAGGTACTGACACCTCTTCGTTTGCTTTTACCGTATGCATAATGTCTTGACCATTAGATAAATATACCAATGAATGAAAATCTTTGTCTGTCATGCCTTTTGCCAAATCACCCACCCCAGTATATTTCATGGTTCTGTCAAAACGCCAGTATCCATTCCATTCGTTTATCACATCGTGGTGTTCGGTATATAGCCAGCCTGACATTTTTGGGTGAACTCTGAAGGTGTTCATCATACGGTGGTAGTCGTAGCTCCAATCCACATCGCCTGTACTGCCATCATAGCCCCACACATTGCCGCACTCCGAGTTTATCATAGGTTGGTTGCCTTGGGTAAAGCCTTTTTCGAAATGAAAACTGCTACCCGGATAGGTGCCTTTGTCTATTTTTTGCATGTGGGCTTCCCACTCGTAGCCAGGTAAATATTCATGCCATGAGTTGATATCGGTCTCTGTATGGCCAGCACCGCAACAGATAGAATTGTCTTCAGCTAAGCGTGTTTGGTCCAGCGATTTGGCCAAATAATACATCGAGGCCACCCAGTTTTGGGTTTTTGGCAAATATTGACTTTCCACTTTTCCGGTAGTTTCGTTTTTCACTTTGGTTCTTAGTCCCCAAGTTTCGTTGAAAACAATCCAAGAAAATATTGCTGGGTGATTGTAGTCACGCCTAATCATTTGTCGAAGTGTAAACTCCGATTCTTTTTGGGCTTGTGCATCAGGCTCCCCCCAGAAATTGGGTAAGTCGGCCATTACCAAAAGACCCAGTTTGTCAGCCCAATAGAGCTTGCGAGGCACGTCCACTTTAATGTGTGTACGTAGGCCGTTGAGGCCTATGTTTTTACAAAGTTGAATCTCGTTTTTCATAAATTCATCCGTCGTGAAAGTGTAGAAACCTTCTGGATGGTACGATTGGTCGAGCGTAAGTTGAAGATAAATGGGTTTATTGTTCAAGGCCACATAAGGAATATCGGTGCCAGGCAGTTTGGTGACAGATATTTTACGCATGGCAAAGTAGGTTTTCACCACATCATCTCCCCAAGAAACCTCTGTATCGTAAAGATGAGGATTTTCCAATGTCCAAAGTTTAGCGTTGGGAACATCAAAAGTAAACTCAAACATTTTTTGACCTTTCGGAACAGTAAAAGTTAGGGTTTCCAAACGGTCTTTCACTTTGATCTTCAATACGTTGTCTTTAGTATCCCCGCCAATAATTTCGCCTGATACTTTTACTTTATTTTGGTCAATATCGGGTGTAAAATGAACGTAATCTAGATAACTATTTCCACGTGCCTCAAGGTAAATCGTCTGCCAAATGCCTCTGGCATTGCCATAACCTTGTTTGCCGTAAAGTGTAAATTCACGGCGTTTGTCATCTACTTTTATGACCAACTTCTGGGCTGAGCCATGTTTTACGAAGGAAGTAATATCGAAAGAAAACGGCGTGTAACCTCCTTGGTGTTTTCCTAAAAGGTTTCCATCCAACCAAACGGTTGTTTCCCAGTCAGAAGCTCCGATGGTCACGAAAGATTTTTTGTTTTTGAATGACTCTGGGACCGTGATACTTTTCTGATACCAAGCGATATCCGCCTCATCTTTTACCCCTGAAAGCGGTGCTCCCCAAGGGAATGGCACATGGATGGTTTTAGAAAATTTAGCAGTTCCTTTTTGCCAATTTTGGGCCTCGCCTTTGCTTAGGCTATCAAATTCGAACTCCCATTTTCCGTTTAAATTGACCCAATCTACTCGCTCAAAATCAGGCCTTGGATGCTCCGGTAATGGGATGGTTTGGGCCTCCAGACTAATAGAAAAAAATAAAAACAGAGAAGCAATAAGAGTGATTTTCATATTTTATGGTTGAATATGGGGGTGAAGTTAGACTTAAAAACTGAAAACATAAAGTTTGGGTAAGTGGAAAATTCCAATCCAGCGATTATTTACAGGATTTTGTCGATTTATAAGTTGATACGCCAAATAAAATATTTAAATTGATTTCTTAAACCAAAAACACTATGGATCAGAGAATTATCAACCTTTTTGACGAATACACCCACAAACCTCTGAAAAGAGAGGATTTTTTAGCAAAACTAACCAAACTTGCTGGTGGCACAGCTGCTGCAATGGCCATTCTGCCCATGCTAGAGGGTAAATATGCCTTGGCCAATCAAGTTTCAGAAGAAGATGAAGACCTAACGATGGAAGACATCAGTTATGCCTCGAAAAACTGCACCATGAAAGGCTATTTGGTTATGCCCAAAAAAGCAAAAGGTAAACTTGGGGCGGTATTGGTAGTACATGAAAACAGAGGACTAACGCCTCATATCAAGGATGTTACAAGAAGAATAGCAAAAGCAGGATTTATAGCTTTGGGCATAGACGCACTTTCGCCATTTGGTGGTACTCCTGCCAACGAAGACGAAGGCAGAGCCATGTTTCCAAAATTGGATCCTGCTCAAAATATAGAAAATATAAAAAGTGGCTTGGACTATTTGAGAGCATTGAAAAATAGCAACAAGAAAACCGGTTGCGTAGGTTTCTGTTGGGGTGGAGCTATCGCCAATGCCATGGCTGTGAGCGATCCATTGCTCAATGCCGCCGTTCCTTACTATGGCCGACAAGCTGCTGCAGTAGATGTTCCTAAAATAAAAGCCAAACTTATGCTACAATACGCTGGAATGGACGAGCGTGTAAACGAGGGTATACCCGCATATGAGGCAGCTTTGAAAGAAAATAAAATTGATTATAAGCTTTATATCTACGAAGGAGCTCAACATGCTTTCAACAACGATTCGTCGCCTGCTCGCTACAATGCTGAAGTCGCCAAATTGGCTTGGGACAGAACCATTGCTTTTTTTAAGGAAGAGTTGAAATAAGATTTTAAGACCGACATACTTTGATTTTTTGAATAGGTGCATCTGATATTTCGGATGCACTTTTTTATGTTCTAATAAGATTGATTTTTCTAAAACTCTTGATTTTACCCAAAATTTTCTAAATTTAGGTCAATTTCAACCTTTTCCTTTATGAAGAACTTCTTTCTGGCCATTCACTTGGCTATTTTTAGCCTTTTGTTGTTTTTTGTACAAAACGATAAACCAGAGGCTTTTTCTCCTCCAAAAATAAGTCAACTAAGGATTGTCCAAGACGAAAAAGCACAAACCATTTCTGTTTTTCGGCTTTCAGGAACTACGCCGATACTTACACAAGTAGCCAAAAAGGACTTTCGACCGTACCTACACCCCATAATGGCTCCGGACGGAAAAGGCGTCATTACCGAATATAGCCCTGGCCATCACAAACACCAAACGGGCATTTACTGGGGCTATACCCGAGTAAACGGTCGAGATTATTTTCATCATCCAGAGGGTGATTATTGGAGAAAAGTTTCTGCCAAAATCATCAAAGCCAAGGGTGCTGAGGTGAAATGGCAAACGGTTTACGACCTTTTGGACGAAAAAGGAAATGCCGTTTTGAGAGAAACCCAAACTTGGACTATGCAAGAAAAAGATGGGAAATATGTACTGAATGTAGACTGGGAAGGTGATGCTCAAACCGATGTGACGATAAGTAAATATGATTATGGTGGCTTGTTTGTAAGGATGCTATGGCGAGAAGGAATAGACGGAGAAGTAGTAAATGCAGCAAGACAGAAAAATGAAAAAGCCGAAGGGCAGCGTGCCATGTGGGTAGATGCCGGCATGACTATAGAAGGCAGAAAAGATAGAGTTCATGTGGCGGTGTTTGACCACCCCGAAAACAAAGGATTTCCGCAATACTGGCGTGTGGACGGTCAGTTGGGAATAGGGCCCGCACGTGCCAGAACAGCTGATTGGAACATAAAAAAAGGAGAGGTTGAGGTCATAAAACATCAGTTGATTGTATATACGGGTCAGCTTAATGATGTCGAAATCAACAATATGTGGGGTGAGTACAGTGGTCAGAATTTGACTTGGGCACTTTGGGGAATAGCCCAAAAAGAAGGAAGAGACGCAAAGTTTTTATCGCCAGAGGAAGCTGTGACCAATATGACTCTAAAAGATGGTTTCAAGGTAAACACATGGGCAGCAGAGCCTATGATTACGCAACCAATGGCGTTTTGTTGGGATGACAAAGGCCGTCTTTGGATAGCTGAAAACCGAGATTATGAGTCAAGGGGCAAAGGATTTTCGAACGCTGGTAACAGCAGAATATTGATACTGGAAGACACCAACCACGACGGTGTGGCGGACTCTAAAAAAGTCTTTTTAGAAGGTATTGCTTTTCCTGCGGCCATGGCTGTGGGATTTGATGGATTGTATTTGGGAGCACCGCCCAACTTACTTTTTGTGCCAGATAAAAACCACGACGACCAAGCCGATATGGACGACATTGAAGTGAGACTAACCGGCTGGGGAATTCGGGATCGACATGAAACGCTCAACAGTTTGCATTGGGGTCCGGATGGCTGGCTTTATGGTTGCCAAGGATTTGCTACACCATCTAAAGTTAGAAAACCAGTAGGTAAAGGCAGACTTTACCGACACAAAGACCCATTTCCAGAAGATATTTTGCAAGGGGAAGGCGTAGACATTAACGGTGGTGTGTGGAGATACCACCCAACAAAAGACAAGTTTGAGGTGGTTTCACACGGTTTTAGTAATCCATGGGGAATCGATTATGACGCTAAGGGTCAACTGTTTATAAGTGCTTGTGTGATACCTCATATGTGGCACATCATACCAGGAGGCATCTATCACCGCCAAGGTGGACAGCATTTTAATCCTTATACCTACAGCGACATCAGAACCATTGCCGACCACAGTCATCGCTCGGCCCATGGCGGTGCCAGGGTGTATCAATCAGATGCTTTTCCGGCAGAGCATCAAGGTAGAATATTTATGGCCAATATCCATGAGCATGCGGTTTTGTCTGATATTTTGGAGAAAAAAGGCTCTGGTTTTGTGGCCAAACATGGCGACGAACTCTTGACAGCCAACAATGCTCAGTGGGTAGGTTTTAGTATGGAGGTGGGGCCAGATGGAGGACTCTATGTGTTAGATTGGCACGATGCCGACATTTGCGGCCAAGAAGTGGTGAACGGCGAAACGGGTAGGGTTTTCAGAATAATGCCTAAAGAGAACAAGGCCATCAATTGGGAAGGTAGATATGAGGATTTGAACAAAATGTCTGATAAGCAATTGGTAGCTTTACAAACCAATACCAGTGATTGGCATTCCAGAAGGGCTAGGTTGATTTTACAAAATAGAGCTTTAAAAAGTAAGTTAGATGCCTCAGCGTTGACAGATTTGAAAACTATATTTGAAACTAATAGTAATGCAGACTACCGACTAAGGGCATTTTGGGCTTTGTTTATCACCAATAATATTAGCAAAGATGAACTATACAAATCGCTTTCAGACAAAAATGAACACATAAGAGCTTGGGCTATTCAGATGCTTTGCGAAGACAAAAACGCTGATCAAAATGCCAAAGAGGAGTTTGTGAAAATGGCGAAAGAGGACCCTTCGGCTGTAGTTAGATTGTATTTGGCTTCTGCTATCCAGAGAGTTGATAACCCTACCGCTTGGCAAATATCTGAAGGATTGGCACTACATGGTGAAGATGCTGAGGATCATAATTTACCCAAAATGATATGGTTTGGTCTGGAAGGTTTAGTAAAAGAAAATCCAGCTCGGGCTATGGCATTGGCACATCAAGCTAAGATTCCGCTCATTTCAAATTATATTTCTAGAAGATTGGTAGATGCTAATAATCCAGAAGCTATCGTAAGTTCTTTGGTAAAAAACCCTTCGAACCAAGTGGAGATTTTGAAAGGAATGAGAGATGGATTGGAGGGAAGATTTGACCTAAAAGCTCCTAAAAATTGGGCTGGACTTTCTACAAAATTGAAAACTACGAAAGGAGAGTCCGCGACTTTGGCCAACCAAATTTCGCAACGATTTGGTGATACGCAAGCATCTGAACAACAGATGGCTACATTGAAAAACAAAAACGCTCCAATTCTCCAAAGGCAACAGGCTATTCAGTCTCTTTCTTTAAGAAAAAGAGAAGAATTGGTAGCTGAAATTCCAACTTTGTTGAACGACCCTAAACTTAGATTAGAGACGATTAAGGCTATTTCAGAATACGATAGGCCCGAATTTGGGAAATTATTGGTGGCCAATTATAACGAATTCACTGCTACCGAGAAACAACAGGCCATTCAAACGCTTTCTTCGAGATCAAAATATGGTTGGGAACTTACGCAGGCTATCAAATCTCAAAAAATATCCAAGCGTGATGTGCCGCCTTATGCTGCCAGACAACTCTTGAGAGTGGTAGGAAGTGGATTTATAGAAGTTTGGGGGCCGATAGAGCAAGAGCCTTCTTTGGAAAAATCGTATGCCAAATACCAAAGGATGATAAATGATAAAGCTTTGGTAACAGCAAATCCAATAAAGGGAGAGAAAGTCTTCCAAACTGTGTGTGGAAGCTGTCATAAAATGTATGGGAAGGGTGGAAATATCGGACCAGAACTAACAGGTTCAAACCGTGTGAATACGGATTACATACTATTCAATGTACTGAATCCGAGCGGAGAAATTCAGGATGATTACAAATTGGTGGTGGTTATTACCCGTGATGGACGAACCTATTCTGGCAACGTAATTTCAGAGAATGATAGACAATTGACCATGCGGATTGTTGGACAAGACAAGGTATTTATCAACAAATCAGATATTCAGTCTAGAGAAGTTATGCCAACTTCACTCATGCCAGTAGGGTTATTTGACAACATGGAAGAGCCAGAGATTTTGGACTTAATGAAGTATTTAAAAACGATGAAAAAGTAGTGTTTTAAAAGCCAGAAATGTACGAATTATTGGATTCGTGCATTCCTGGAAAATTACTTGTCCTTTTTATTTTTTAACCGAACTGTGCATTTGTTGCAAAACCCATCGGCCTTTTACTTTTTCTAGTATTATGCTTTCTAGCCATTCTCTTTTCTTTATAGAATTGTCTTGTAAAGATCTAATAGTGGCGGTGTTGTAGTAGCTTACCCAAGCCATATTTTTGTAAAATTTGACTTTAATAAAATCAAACTGGTTGGTGCGTTCAAAAGTCAAGGGTTTGGCGGTCATCCTATCCACATAAGCTTGTATTTCCTTTCTTTCCCATACCTCACCTACCTCTAATAGCTGAAAATCAGAACTACAATTTCTGTCAAAATACTTCATGTCTGGATGAGTGAAAGTCTCAAAAAAGTCTGTAAGTACTGCCAATATTTCAGCCTTGTCTTTTTCACGATTTTGTGCAAAAGTTTGGAAAGAAAAAACTTGAAGAATAAGCAAGAAAGCCAGTCGTTTCATAAAATTCGTTTTAATTTCTATTTAGTTCTGCTGATATACCAAGCCCAAGCAATAAATAGAAATTGTATCGGGAGGCGAATTAAGCTAGCTTGATGACTACCTATGGCTGGGCTTTCTTTGAAAACGTCCAAGATGTGCAAAGGTAGAAAGAACAACATCAATACTAAAATGCCCAAAGTTGCCATTTTTCTAAAAGAAGGAATGAAAGTTCCAATTCCCAAAGCAATTTCGACAATTCCAGTAAAATAGTTTATAATTTCCTTCGGCAAAAAATCAGGAAAAAAAGGAAAGTACATCTCTGGTTTTAGAAAGTGATTTACTCCTCCCAAAACCATAAACGCACCGAAGAGAAATGTTAGAACTAGTTTTAGGTTTTTCATTTTAGGTTCTAAATCTATTATTTTGGAGATAAATCTATAATTTGTTTTTAGCCTATTTCACAAACGCCCTCGAACTGGTCTTATCTACAGCCGGAAAATCTGAGGGAATCGGAATAGTCACTTTTCCAGTAGCTGCCCATTGTGAGCCACGGAGTAGGGTAGTGATAAATCCAACGCACTCCACAGAATAGTCGATATGGCCCATCGGTGTATGGAAAATCCTACCTTTGCCGTAGTCTATGGTCATGAGCATGGGTTCGTGGCGAGCTGTTCCTCTGTTTTCTTTTGAAGAATATGCCGTGGCCAAAACCTTCATGTTTTCGGCTGGGCCACGCAAACGATCATACAATTCGTCTTTGGCGTGGAGCCATTTCATCGGCATACCTTTGGTTATAGGATGCTCGGTTTCTCTGACTTCTATGGTGTATTCGTGCTGTGGGCCATGTGAGCCAGCTTTTCCTGGCGAGTTGTCTCTGACCAATTTGCCAGCATCGTCAAAATATACATAAGGGCCGTCTTTTTCGGTGCGGTCGCCCCAGCCTCCCAAACCAATCATTTGGTTATAAGCCGGCCAAGTTGGAAACGAATTATCTGCGGCATGGATAATTACCACTCCGCCACCTTTTTTCACGAAATTGTCAAAGGCTTGATTGGTGTTTTCTGGCCAAGCGGCGGCATTCCAACCAAAGTTGACAATTACCAAGTCATATTTTTTAAAATCTGGCGAAAAATTTGGGTCAGCTTTTGGCTTTTTTTCAGCTTCTGTTTTGGGCATACCTGCTATCACAAAATCATTTATTTGGCCTTCGGCTTCGCCCCAAGTGTAGGCACTGCGTTGCACATCCACTTTGAAAAGACCCGATTCTTCCAAATATTTCTTCATCATGTAGGTAATCTTTGGCCAATGGCTATGGTTATTCTGACCATCTACGATGAGCGTTTTTATGGGTTTTTTCTTGGATTCGGCAGACTTAGAAATTAGCATAAAAAGCGTAAGGGCAAATAAAAGGAGGTATTTGATTTTCATTGAAACAAGGGGTTGAATTTGCTATAAAGATATAAAACAAATATTTAAATCAATTTGAGTTTTCCATCAAAAAGAGATAGGATTGAATTTCTGAACAAATAATACTTAAAAATAAGCTTTAGAATTTCGAAGAATTGAAATCAAGGTTATTTTTACAAAAAAATAATTGAAATTGAAGAAGCTGTTAATACTACTTTTTTTGGCCACCCATTGTTATTCGCAACATTTTTTAAAAGATATTAAAAAAGAAATGGATAATTGGCGACAAAAAGAATGGAATTCCGAAAGTATTTATAAGTATAATGGTTTGGGATTAGCTCAACAAAACCTACAACAGCAGAGTTTTTCTCAAAACCAATTTAGAGGTTTTGGACTGGCTATTTTTGGAAGCAAAGTGGTGGATAGAACTAAATATGAAAGGGGAGTTGAGCGATATTTTAGTGCCTTGCCATTTTATAAATCAGCAAACGGAACAGCTAATTCATACTCCGGAAATATGTCTTTGGCAAGGCATTATTTGAGAAAAGTGAGTAAAAACTTTGCAATAGGAGCCCAAATGTCTTTAAATGTATCGGCTAGGTTTGGACCCGAATACGATAACAATTCTATCGCATCTGAAGTATTTTTAAGTCTTAACCCAAAAATGAAGTATGTTCGGGAATTTCGGTTATTTAGAAGAAATTATGCCATCGATTATAGTCTTTCGGCATCAATGGCAAGTGTAGGATTCTGGACGCCAACCTTTACCTCTAATTTTACCAACAACAAGTTTGACGGCTTTCTTCCAAACACTTACAATGCCATCAATAGCAGGCTTTTGTTGAGATTTCCGAACAAAAAGCGTATTACAAGTATAAGTCCAATGCTGGGATATGGTTGGAACTTACAAGCCCTTAAACCAAGCAAATATCCAAGTGTAATCAACGGCACCCACACCATTTATTTAATAGCTAATCTTCATAAAGTCAAGTAAATATGAAAAAGTATATCGTTTTAGTATTTGCCGTTTTTTTGTTGTCATGCGAGAGCCTTTTCATGAAGCCTCAGCCTGAAAATACCCCGAAATCAATCTTTGATCAAGTATGGACTTTCGTAAATGAGAAGTATGCTTTTTTTGAATTTAAAAATGTGGATTGGAAGCAAATTTATAACAAATACCAGACTCGGATAAGTGATAATATGTCTGACGAAGAGCTTTTTCAAGTATGTTATGACATGCTGTATGAGCTAAAAGATGAACACACCAACCTCATTTCCAAGTTTAATGTCTCACGAAATCCTGAAGTATTTTTGGATTATCCTGAAAATTATTCTGGAGATTTATTGAACAGAAACTATTTCAAAGGCCGCACTCAGATTGTGTCTCCGTTCTCTTATTTTGATTTTGGCGATGTGGCTTATTTTAGGTACGATTCGTTCATAGATAGCATTTCGGACGAAGCCCTCGATTATATTTTAGAAAAGTCAAAAACAAAAAAAGGCTTGATATTGGATGTGCGGAATAATGGGGGAGGTGCCGTCATAAATATAGATAAGTTGGCAAGCAGATTTATTAGCGATACGACGTTATTGGGAACTGAATTTCATAAAAACGGACCAGGTAAAAATGATTTTGTAGAAGAAAAGTCTGAAATTTATCCTGCTAAAGAAGTTGAAACCTATCTCGACAAACCCCTTGTAATTCTGACAAACCGTGGGTGTTACAGTGCTACCAATATGTTTGCAGCATTTATGAAAGGTCTTAAAAACGTAACACTGGTTGGTGGAAAAACAGGTGGTGGCGGAGGCTTACCTACAGCCACTGAGCTAAGTAATGGTTGGATTTTACGAGTTTCTGGTTCAATAACTTTAGACCGAAATGGTTTTAATATAGAAAATGGGGTAGATCCCGACATCAAAATAGACATGACCAAAGGAGATATGGACAAAGGCAAAGATACTATTCTTGAAGAAGCGATGAAGGTGATTAGGCAAAATTGAGACAAGCTTTGTTGATTTAAAACCACCCTATGAAATTTACACTTTAAGGCAATTGTGAAAAACTCAGTAGCAATTCTATATGTAAAAAATAATATCCTAAGCAGTCTCTATTCTATGAATAGCTATTTTGCAAAATAATATCAATGCCTAAAATAAAAATCTCCATCAAACTCGGAATACCAAGCGGGTTTTTGCTGGTCGTTGGTTTTGAGTTTTACGGCTTTTGAGGTTTCTTTTACTACTTCCTCTAGCTTAAGGTTGGGTTTGTCAATAAACTTCAGCAATTCTCCCGTGAAAATACCGTTTCGGCTTCCTTCGCCTTCTAAGGCCGTTTGGTTGGCCGATGCAGCATAAAATATAAATGAGCCTTGTGGGTTTTGGGTAGGTGCAGACAGGCCTCGTGAACCTGAGCCTCTGGTGGCGTTTCTGGCATCTAGCGGATTGTCGCGACATGCATCCAAAATGATGATGTTTACTTTTGAGTTGGCTTTTTTCATTTGTCCAAAAAGCTCGTCCACTTCTACACAATATTTGTTGAAATCTTGGTCGGTTTTGATGGCCTCGGCATCTATGGGTACCAGAAAATTGGTGCCGCTGCCGTTTTGCAAACCGTGGCCAGCATAGAAAAACATGCCCACATCATAACTGGCCAGTTCTCTACCGAATTTTATGAAGGCCATGCTCATTTCTTCGGCTTTCAGGTTTTTGTGTTTGATTACCTTAAAACCCAATCCTTCAAGTTTTTTGGCCATGTCGTCCACGTCGTTCAGCGTATTGTTGAGCGGTTTGTGTTTGTAGGCGGCGTTGCCTATCAAAAGGGCTATTCTCCGCTCTTCAGCCTCTGGATTTTGCGATTTTATTTTGTATATTTTTCGACTTGACTCCACACTTCCTCCAGAGTTTTTAGCCACAAATCTGAGGCTGGTAAGATTGGCGTTGGGTGGTATAGTTACTTGTTTTTCAAATCTATATGGGCAGTCGGGTTGTTTGGACGGCACAATTACGAAATCTCTAGAAGTTAACTCAACGCCGTCGGCATACAAACTCATGGTTGGTTTTTCTGAGCTATTTACACAGGCTTTTATGGTTACTACATTTTCTGAAGTTTCTATAGTTTCTTGTGCTGGATATACCCAGCTGATGGTTGGTTTTGAATATTTAGGGGTATTTTTTACAACCACTTTCTCTTCTTCAGTTTCGCCGCAATCGACACTTAAGGTTTCGAGTTTGTTTTTGCTGAAATTGTCATTTGAATTTAATTTAATGGCATATTCAAAATTCTCTCTGGCTTTTTCACAATCTTCCAATTTGATATATATCATGCCTAAGTTTCTGAAAGCCAAATAGATGTCTTTCATATTAAGGTCGATAGATTTTTGGGTATCTTCTATTGCCTCATCGATGTTGTCCAACATGATTTTTGAAAAACCTCGGTAATGGTATCCGTAAGGATCATTGGGTTTTTGCTTGATATAAAAATCAAAGTCCGCTATGCTTTGTTTCCATTTACCATTGCTCAGATACGCATTTCCACGCCAGTAATACAAACTGTAATCTGTTGGTTTATAGGGCATACTGAGCGTATAATTCTCTGCAGCTTTACCAAAATCAGAAAGAGCGTAGTAGGCGTTTGCAATCTGGTAGTAGCAATCGCCAGAACTGTATTTGTACATCAAAGCAAAGTTAAAATCTTTGATGGCTTCGTTGTATTGTCCACGTTTGTGTTGGGCTAAAGCCCTGTCATATAGCGTCAAACCATATGCTTTCAAAATATTGGCGGGCATTTCTCCGATTTTGGTGTATCCGAGTTTGTTGAGGTCTTTTACAGCAAGGTTATAGTCTTCGTATGCTTCGTTGTATTGTTTTTGGTAATATTTACACAATCCTCTGTAAGTTAGGGTATTGTATGCCGGTTCAATGTCTTCATCTAGTGCATCATCGAATGCTATCTGGGCATTTTTGTAGTCTGCTTTTTTGTAATATTCTACACCTTTTTGGTAAGAACTTTGTCCAAAACTCAGCAAAGGCAGCAATATTATTATCAATATATAAAGTTTGTTTTTCATTGAATTCATGGGTTTTAATTCACATGTTTTATTTCTAGCGTAATAGGGATTACTGTTTTGTCATTAAGTTTGGCATCAAAGCTTATCTTGTCTTTTATTAGTTTTATGCTTCTGTTTTCTACCATTTTGTTTTGAAGGGCGGCCTTTAGTTTGGCATCAAAACTTCCTGACTGCCTTTGCATTTGTTTGGCTATAGCCTTTATGTCTAATTCTTCTTTCGAAAACAATATACAAAGATAATCCGTACCGATATTATTGTCCATCTGTACCCAATAATCTTCGTTGGGTATCATAATTTCGTTTTTGGAATAATCTAAAAGGGCACTGTATCCATCAAAAGGGAAGATATTACTCACTTTTTGGGTGTTGGTGCCATAACTTAGTAAATATACATAAGCGGGTTGGTTGTTGGTAAAACTCAAACGAAACTGTGTGCCTGTGCTGTATGATTTGGTGGCGGTGTAGTTTACGGTTTCGGTTGTAGAACTATTTAATCTCACCGGCATGCTATTGCCATTGTCTAATATTACCTCAAAACTTCCTGCCAAGTCGGCCTTGGTATTGTTTGGTGTAGAGGCTTCATAATCAGCCATTTCATAGGCTTCGTAGGTTACTGCTGCAAAGTCTTTGTATTTAAGCCACATAAAGCCCTCGTTTCCCCAAAACGTACCCCAACTATTGATGATTTCAAATGCACCGCCATATTTTGTGTCGTCGTATCCAATCACCGTAATGGCATGTCGGCTAACCATTTTGCCCTTTTTGCCTTCCCAAAGCCCTTTGGTGGCTGAAGCACTTGGTCTTTGGAACGAATCATAAACTTCCATGGCAATCACTACGGGGCGTTTTTCTGATAGACTTTTTTTGATGTTTTCCATCATTTGGCTGCGGTCAGAATTGTAATCTCCCGAAAGACGTTTATAGTTTTTGATTCTGAATTTTGATGCAATTCTTACGTCTTGATTTTCGATAACAGGGGAGCAGCTGTACTCAAAGTCAACGTTTTTGATGGATCCTAAATCTTTAATAAGTTTGACGGCATCTTGAATGTAAGAGCCTTGGTTACACGCAGCTTCGGTTTGGCTAGATTTTATTTGACTGTAAGTAAACGAAGGAGCAAAGGTCTCAGCGGTAATGGTTTGTCTGTTTTGTATGTTGTTCTTGATGGCGTAAAGAATCGTTCGGGCGGCGTAAGTGGTAGACCAGCCTACGCAGTCGCTGTATTGTTGCAAACCGGGTTTCGGGCAATATTCTTTCAACGAAAACCGCTCTGGTAGACTTGTGTAAGACCTGTTAATGAGTCTCGAAACTTGTGGAATGGATTGATATTGAGCTTCGTCGCTCATCAAACCAGTGAGTGTGGGCGGGCTTTTGTCGAAATTGTTTTGTAAAAAATCAAAGGCTTTTTTTACGGCATTTTCATCGAATCGGCTTTTCAGATAGGGTTCTATGTAATTGCCATAGTTTTGTTCAAATGATTGGCCATTTCCTGCCAAAATATCCATCATGTTGGTCAATTCTTTTTCTAATGGTATATTTTCTGATTCAGAAAAAGAGCGGGTAGATGTACTTTTTGAAAGCTCTTGGTTTTTTATCAAAATGCCTAATTCTGTGGTGTTTATATTAGGGATATTGCTATTAATATTTATAAATCCGCTTGGAGAAAGGAGGTTAAGTTTGCTCTCTTTTCCGAAAATTAAGATTGCTTTTTCTGAAACTTCGTCTCCTTTTTTTAGTGCTTTTCCATTTAGGGAAACCTGTCCTTGGGTTTCTAAAACGTAGATCTGGGCATGAGAAATATTAGATATAAAGACACAGAGAATCAGGAAGAAGAAGGTTTTTTTCATGCAAAAATTTTAGGTTTTAATGGCTAGGTCTTGAAAGTTTGGCTTTCAAAGTTCAATATTAATCCTGAAAATTCAAAGTTGGATGTTTTTAACCATCCTTTAACAAAAATTCAATCTTGATGAAATAGTAGATAGAGGAGTTGCGTTTGTTCACAAGTCAGTAAAAAATAAAGGAGGGATAAGGTCGATTACTTTTTAAATATTCGATAAAGTAAGTTTTTTCAAAGATAAAATTTTCAAATGTGTTTTAGTTTTCTCAGGATAGAAAAGATCAATATCTACCTTATTTCCAGTAACTTTTGACCTAAATTTTTGGCATCATCATATGTAAAAAGAGTGGAATTTTTTTGTTTAAAGCTAAAGGTTGGAAGTTCTTTGTAGAACAACGATTTGTTTATGCTAAAAAAAGGACTATCGATCTCATTGAAAAGCACCTCATTCTCAAAAACACATTCTTCCATTTCTATTTTATTTGCTTTTATGTTTTCAAATTCTAACCTAGCTTCGAAACGACAGTTATTAAATAGACCTTTGTTTTTGATGCTACAAAAATTATAACTGGCATTTTTGAAGTATGTGCAAAGTGAGAAATCTACACTTTCACGAAACTCGGCTAATCTAAATAGAACCAAATCATAGAAATCAGTGCCTTGAAAGTTGGCGTTATGGTTGAATATACTTTCTGAAAAATCTAGATTAGATCTGAACCTAGCATTTTGGAAATAGCATTCTTTGGCAAAAATGGTTTTGTTAAAAATACTTGATTTGTCAAAAATGGAGTTCTCAAAATGTACTTCACCATAAAATTGTGAACTAGAGAAATCACTTACAGAATTAATAGAAGTGCTGTTGAGATTAATATTTTGATAAAATACACAATCGACAAAAGTAAAATTTTTGGTAAATGTACTAGCAATGGCTAAGTCATTAATCTCTTTAAAACCAATTATTTGACCTCGAAATTTGCAATTTTTAAAAGATATGGGGGTTTCTATAAACACCCTTGCGTTTTGTTTGGTTTCTCTGAAATATCCGACCTTTGTAAAGTCAAGGTCTCCCTTAATTTCTACTTTTTCGATATTTATGGGTTTACCTTTTTTTATTTGAGATATAATTCTCTTGGCTTCAATTATTTCGAATTTTTGGGCTGTTGTGTTCAAGAATGAACCCAAAACTAGCAACCAAAACCAATATTTATTTTTTAAGGTAGGGCTCAATTGAAATATTGTTTCGGTGATCGTTTTCATAAGCTTTAATTTTTCTGTCTAACTCACCAGACTTTTTCTTTTGTGCAATAAAGTCTCCAATTTCTTCTGGAGAATAATCATTTAACCTATTGGGTGTTATGGTGCTATAAAACTGTTTTTTTTGTTCTGTGGGGCTGTTCTTTGAAAGTGTATTTTTAAACGAAAATACCTTTCCTGAGCTTTTGAAACTAATTTTTCCGCCTTCTCCATTTCTGAATATAATTGGGTCGTCTGTGGTGTAGAAGAAATTATCATCCTCGTCGTATTCCTGAAACACATCTTCTGCATCTGACACCAATACTATATAATAAGACCCTGTAAGATTTGAAGGCATCGTATAATTTACCAAAACACCTTCGGCTGAGCCAAACAATTCCTCCGAAAAACTACTCCACGAAGGAATGGATAGGTTAAAGTCGCAGGAATTACCAGAAGCACAATTATACTTGTTTGGAGCAAGATTTTTTGTCGTAAAATTGTAATTAAAAATGATTCCGTAGTCGTTGGCATTTTTTGAGTTATAATATAAATAATAGACTTTCCAAGGATTTACAGGTGTGGCCGTAAACTCTCCGTCGTTGTAAATATCAAAAACTACGGACCTTGAACTGGGCGTTTTTGTTTCAGTAGCAGTAGAATAGTCTTCTTCTACCCAAGAAACCAACTCTATACCTGACACTTGGTCAACTTCTGTTGGTGGGGGAGGAGTAGGGTCGCCATTAGGCTTGCTGGCACCGTCGCTCATGACCATCAGAACGCCATTACCGTTTTGGTCTCTCTGCAAAAATGTGTTTATCAGAAAATTATAATCTATCCATATAAATCCTTTACTACCCCAGCCAGTGCCCCAAGAGTTTATGATTTTAAATGCTCCGTTGAGGCCTTTGTTATTATCATATCCAACAATAGTAAGTGCATGATAAGTATGCTGCCCTGTGTTGTTGAATGTAGTATTGGAAGACAGGACATTGTCGCTGTTCCAACTCATAAAATTGTCAGAAAGTTTAGCCCCCATTACTACCGGCACTCTGTTTGCAATTTGCTGTTTTATGGCCACCACACTACTTTCTATGGTTCTGTAGTTTTTGATTTTGTGATTTTCAGCACTTTTGGTCCAAGATGTTTGTATAGCTGAAGAAGAGCAGTCGCCAAGGTTTGTATAGGGTACCACATCCAAAGTGGCCGCACCACGTTTCTGTAGCATTTCGAAATTGACTATATAACTGCTTCCGTCGCACTTGTCACCTTTTGAGTTGCCTTCAGGTAGTGATGTAAATAAGTCTTTGGCACTTATTTGATTTTTTTCGTTGGCTAGTTCGGCGGTTCCATAGTTGAAGCTTATACCTTCTGTTGCGGTTTTGGCGTAGTAACCCGTAGCCCATGATACACAAGTACCGTATTGGCCTTGGCTTTTTACTGGAGGCATTAGCTTGGAATTATCGAATGAACTTGGCAATGTAGTAGAAGATGCAAAACCAAAACGGATATTGTTTGGAGTTTCTGCCAAATTATCGTTTCCAAGCCAACCCGTTTTATACAATGCACTAGAAGTTTCGTTGCCTGTGTCATCATCGTCGGGTTCAAGGGCTTCAGTAATTTTGCAACTTTGTGAAGTGATTCCCAAAACCAATAAGTAAAAAATAGTTGAAATTGATAAAGTTTTCATGTTAGTCAATATTTATAAAATATAAAGAAGGACTACTAATTCTAAAACCGCCTCCAATAGATTGCTCGGAGATTGTCATCAAGATTTTTCGGTTTCCCGAATTATCGTATTCTACACTGGTATGGTCTGTCAGAAATAGAGTGAGAAGCGATAGATACGAGGATTTGCCAGAAATTGTCTGAAATTCTTGAGTAAAGAAAGAGTCTTTGGCTTCGTTGTTTGAAAGGTTTAAATTTTCAAACTTTCCATTAGAATAAAAGACCCCCAAGGTTTGGTTTGATTCTACCAATCCCCCCGCTTGTATAACTAAACCATATTTTCCACCTGGGCCTTGACTAACCTGAAAACCTTGGATTTCAGCCCCTTTTGCAGCTATTTCTCCAATTATTTTCTTTTGGCCATTGTGTGGAGTGATGTCCCAGATTTGGTCAGTACTTACCGTAGAGCTGCTGGGTTGGAAAACCACATGGTCTCTGTTATTATCATCCACTACCAACCGCGGGGGATTCATGAAAGTGTTATTCGTTGAAAACTTGGGATATTTATAAACAGAAAAAGCACCCGTTCCATTGAAATAAATAACGTTCTGTACACCTTCGTCGTCGAGCGTTTCACCCACAAAGTGAAGCTTGCCATTGCTGTCATAGTATCCATCCAAATTGTTATACCCAGCTCTTTTTGGCGGCCCAGTTGGATATTCTGCGGGAAGAGGGTTGTTTAAAGCTGTAATTGAATAATTGGAACCGTTCATTTTTGCCTCTCGAACCCAATCGGCGTACCAATAATTGATCCAATTTGTAGCCGAAGACAAATTGCTAATTTGCGACCAAACAACCCGGAGTGTACCAGCAGGGTCAACATTGGCAAACCAAGAAAACTGCGTATAATCGTTGTCGGCAAGACGTTTTTGACTACTCCAGGAGTTTCCTTGTAGTACCTTGTACATGAGCGTGCCGGCCACGTAACCACCAGGGCCATCAAGACTTGCATCTGGCTGAGGGACTTTTGAACTGCCGTATCTCTTCCAAATAGCATAAATTATCCCTTGACCATCTTCAATAATTCGGGCATATCCACTACCATTGCCTGTGCCATCATCGCTCAGAGTTATTGGTTTACTCCATGATTTGCCTTTATCAGAAGATTGTGAATAATAGATATAAATTGGTTTTCCATTAGCAGGACTTTCCTGAAAAACAGCATGATATGTTCCGTTTTTCGCAATCAGCAAATCGCTATAACCCACTTTTTCGAATTGAGAAATTAAAACTTCTTTTGGCGTATTGTTGGGGTTAAGCGTATCTGGGAACAGTTTGCATGATGCCAAAAAGACCATACAAACTATTAGAAAATTTGTTTTCATACTAACATTAAATTTGAATATCAAATTATTTACAATTCGTGTAGTTTATTACTTGTTTGACTATATCGGGAGAAAGCTTATTTTTGATGGTAAGCCCATTTAAATAGTTATTGGTGTTGTAGGTATAGGTTACTTCATTTTCGGCATAAACTTCAAGTTTTCCAGTTGGGTTTCCATCATCGTCTACTTCATCCGAAAACTTTGAAGCTGTCCAAAGATCAGAATAGGGTTTGTAATTGAGTGGAGCATATAATAGCATATCATTTGTTGGCAACGATGGATTAAAAGCTAGACCTTTAAAATGCAATTCATAATGTTTTTTTGTTGGGTCTGTTTCATATGCGATTACATCAGTTTGATCAAATATTACTCCGTCGGCTTTAACCACAATCTTAGAAAGTTTTCCCCCAGCATGGTTGTATTCATAGGTGGCCTCAGCTCCCCAAGTTTCAGACACAATTTTGGTAATCCTACGTTTGTCATCCATCGTAACTACAAACTGATTGGACATAGACTTGTCGGCCTGAAAGAAATCAATTCGAGTAAGTTTCCTTCCGTTGTCATAGATATAGATGTCATAACTACCATCTGTGCTTGTAGCTTTAGTAACATCTCCTGAGCCGTTGTATTCAAAAACAGATGAAGATTTGGTGCCATCGGCAGCTAAAAAAATTATTTCCTTTAAAAAATCGCTCGCATCAAAGACATACTGTATGTCTCCAACAGATTCAATCTTAAGACTTTGTATTCTACACGCAACTTCTTTTACTGATGGGTCTGATTCTTCCTCGCAAGAAGTCAATGCAGTAAACAATACAAGAATCAACAATAATTTTTTCATGGCTTTTGTTTTTATGATGTTACAAATTTGACCATGAAAAAAAAAGAACTCAATAAGGCATTTGCCCTATTTTATACAAACCTTATTTTGAAATACATATTTAAAAAAACATTAATAGATAAATCTAGAATTAAGTTTAGCGATGAATCGGCACATTAAAAATGATTTTTTTGCAGAATTTCCATGCAGAATCCAACATTTTTTTGAACACATAAATGTTGTTTATAAAACAAATAAAGGGTTTTTAGTCTAGAAACCTTAACATTGAAGAGCTGTTTTCACGATTTACCAAGGTGTATTATTTTATGCGAAATGCCATTTAAAGGTTTTTTGGTTATTTCTATTTGAGCATTCATTAAAGCTACTCTTGAATTAATACTTTCTAAACCCAAACCATCTTTTTTTAGGGCCTTTTCAAAATCATAACCTATACCATTGTCGGAGACTTTTAGCTCGGTTTGGTTGTTTTCCTTCATTAGTTCCACATCAATTATGGAAGCATTAGAATGCCTTAAGGCGTTATTTATTAATTCTTTAGCGATAAAGTATAAGTTTTGTGATAATTTATCATCGAGTTTATCGGTGACATTGGTCGTAAAATTTATCTCAATATTGGCGTTTAGTTTTTGTAGACTATAAACTAAGTTTTCTAAGACAATCGCAATGCCGTTTTTTTTCAAATCTGGAGGCATAATATTGTGTGAAAAACTCCGGACATTGCTTGCCACGTTGTCGAGGTTGGCAATAGTTTCATAAAACTCCTTGACTTTGATTCCTTTTTTTTCAAAGTCCATATTCAGGGCTTCTAGTTTCATTTTTATAATCGAGATGTCAATTCCCAAACCGTCGTGCAATTCTTTGGCCAGTCTGCTACGCTCTTGATTTTGCAGTTCTAGCCCTTTTTCATAAACCAATAGCTGATTTTGTTTTTTTTCTTCTACCAATTTTTCCTTTTCGACCCGTAGCATTTTATAACGATAGCCTAATCCAAGAGCCAATATTAGAACGTCAAAAATATAAGCCAGCATGGCACCTTCAATTTCGAGAAACCAATAATTAGGGATTAAATTGTAATGCCTTAAATTTGTTAAAACCGTAAAGAGTACCAATGGTAAAGCACCAATCATATAGAATTTGCTGGCTAACACGTCAATTTTTTTAAAATAACTATAAAAAACTAAGTAAAAACTAAATAAAGCCGGGGTGATAAATGCAAAAGGATAAAGTAGAGCTGCTTTATCAGAAATAATAATATGGTGCTCACTTGAATACTTTTCAAACCATAATAGCGATATGGCTAAAAAACATAGAAGAATGCAAAATCTATAAATCTGAAGAAGCCAAAACGTAAGTTTATAATTCGGAAATACATACGCTCTAACATAAAGTAGCGTAAACAGAATATTTAAATTCATTAAGAGTTGACGAAAGTTTTTCTTATAGAAGCCCAAAAAACCATCATTGTAGTATTCGAAAAAAAACCCTCTGTCTATTAAAGAATACAATAATGCCATTGTCACATAAAGAGCATACAATAGATAAAGCCTCTTGCCCAAACTAAGAAAAAGGATCATTCCAAATGAAGAAGCTAAAAGCAAAATTCCTCCAAAACCACCCCAGATAAATTTACGATTGATCTCGTTTTGGTAAAAATCGCCTTCGTCCCAAACTTTAATAGGAGGTATTAAAGAAATGTATCTACGGAAAATTCGAAGATAAACCGTTTGTGAGCTTTTGGCATCAATTGTAATGGGAAAGACCGGATTATAATGCTTAAAAACTCGATTTTCATAAGGATATTTCCAACCAATCGTATCAGACTTGAAGATTACCTTTCCATTTTGAATAATAAATAGATTTACTTCTTCTAAAAAAGCATAATCTACTTCTAGCAATTTCTTTTGAGATATCGTGTCATTATTACTTATAGAGATTTTGAGCCAATGGGGTTTATTTTCATGTCCATAGCTAAGTCGCTTATTTTCAAAAACTAAAAACGCTTTACTTTTTGATTCAAGGCTATCAATGTTAAAATTGGAGTTCGAATCTTTTAAATAAAAAACAGGAATGTTTTGACTTTTTTGAGCAAAAAGAGGCTGCAAAGTAAAAAAAAGTAATACTACTATTGAGGTGAAAGATTTCATTATAAAATGGCTGGTATGGTAATAGATATAATTATTGAAATAGATAGTAAACCTACCTTTCTTAAATTATCTCTCACAAAAAACCAAATTTACACATTCGATGCTCTACTTATCTACACCTTTTGTGGTATTTTTTAAAATACTGCTTTTGGTTGATTTATAGGGTTTTAATTTTTAAGAGTTTTGCAAATGATAATTAAAACAATGTTCGTAAAATGTTTAAAAATAGCCATTTATAAATATTAATCTAATGAAAAAACCCTCGATTTTAATTGCCTTTTTTATGGTGAACATGATTTTCATGTCTTCGTGTAAGTTAGCCGAAACTATTTCGCCGACGGATCAGGCTGATGACGACAAACCAGCTTTTGGATTTGGATGGCTTGGAAACGAAAACCTTGGAAAGGTGCCCAACAATGTAAAGTTTGGCTTTGCTTCAAATACAAATTTACCAACCTCTTTTGATTTGTCTGAGCTACTTCCGCCTGTGGCAAGTCAGGGAAGTTATGGAACTTGTATTTCTTGGGCAGCAGGCTATTATGGAAAGACTGCTACTGAAGCCCTATCTTTCGGGTACAAAGCATCAGATTTGTCTAAGGCAACCAATCAAATAAGTGCCAAAGATTTGTTTACCTCATTACCCGAAGGCAACTCTAAAGGGGCCGATTGTAATGGAAGTTCATATTTGATAAACATGGAAATGCTACAGTTCAGAGGAGCTGCCACCATGGCAACAGTTCCTTATTCCAATCTGGGGTCTTGTTTGTCGTCTTCCATACAATCCTCATGGACGACCGAAGCAGGAAAGCATAAAATTAAAAACTATAGAATTATTGATGATGACGTGTTTTCTATAAAACAACAAATAGCCAATAGAATTCCAGTAATCGCGGGCTTTCGACTTTCTGATAATTTCATGTCTTGGAATTCGGCAAATGTTTATTCATCGCAAACTACTTTTAATTCGGTTGGTCAACATGCCTATCATGGCATGGCCATTGTTGGATATGACGACAAAAAAGGCGTAAACGGAGCATTTAAGGTAGTAAATTCTTGGGGAAGCAATTGGGGGAATAATGGTTTTATTTGGGTTGATTATAACTTTTTTATAAACACATTTTTACAAAGAGATTCTAATGGCAATGGTGTTTTACTTACCATGAGCGATGCTGCCATAAAAAATACAGAAGTTAGCAACCCTCCACCAGTAAATAATTCACAACTTACTGGCGTAGAGTTAGTTTCATGGGTTGATGAAGACATTTCTACTTTTTCAACAACCAAAAATCCTGCCTCAAGAAAATTGTTATTTAATTTTTATAATGATGGCACACAACCAGCTCGTGTTAACAAGCCGTGGAATGCATTCTACATATACTATAATGCCTACAATGCCAATGACTATGGGATAATTTTCAATTATAATTTTACAAATCAGAATGTGGCCGAAAATAAATTTGTTTGCAGCGAAAAATCATGCGATTTGAATGTAACGATTCCCCCCAACGGTGATTTTGCAAACATGCTTTTTGGCACAGAGAATATCCAAGTGGAATATACATTGCCTTCAACCTTAAACGGCAACTACTATTTGATATTAATTGCTGACGGCAGCGATATTTTTAAAGAGTATGACGAGGACGATAACTTTTTTTATACCACAGAAAACCCGATTTTATTTAAAAATGGTCAAGGGGCTCGTATGAGCACCAACGGCTCCGATTTTTCTTTTAGAAACAACACAAAATATAGTAAACAAAGCGAGCAAAAATTAAAATTTCGCACAGCTACTAACGAGATCAACCCCAACGCCTACTCCACAGACGAAATTTTTGGTATGATCAAAAGCCATAAACTAAATGGTGATTTTCAAAAGAAAGTAGACGCATTTAACAAGGCAAAAATGGACCCAAGCAATGACATTAATCCAAAATAGTACCAAGGTTTTTTGTGGAATATTTATAGTTTTATTTTTGAGTAAAAGCACTGTTATAGCTCAAGAGCTTCGAGTAGTAAAAGCAGAAAGCATCATAAAATTAATACGAAAGAACAAGCCCGTTTCTTTTCAAAATGTAACTATAGAAGGAGACCTTGATTTTACAAAACTTCAGGCGTTTGAGGAATCAAACTTGCTGAGTAGAGTAAAAATCTCTAGTCCCTTATATTTTCAGAATTGTGAGTTCAAAGGTAAAATAAAAGGATACAACGAAGGCAAAAATAAGGTTATCCTTTCGAATTTTGAAACAAATTTGAGCTTTCATAATTGTACTTTTTATGGTGATATATTGCTCAATGGGGCCATTGTGGGCACTTCTTTGGCATTCGCGGAAAGTAGATTACATGGTGAACTACACTTAGAAAACGCAGTGATCGGACATGATGCAAATTTTTCAAATGTCATTTTCGGACGGAAAGTGTTTTTTCAAAATGCAGTTTTTAGAAAAAATGCCTATTTCAATAAATCAATTTTTAACGAAATTGGATATTTTCAATCCTGTAAGTGGGAAGGAGAAGCGATATTTCGTGAAGCAGAATTTCGAGAAAATATCGACTTTTCCCTTCAAAAAACGTTCTCGCCTATGAGCTTTAATTTTAGCCGCTTCAAAAAGGGCGTCTTTTTTGATGGAAGTAAATTCGGAGATGACTTTGAGATGGACAATGTTTCGGTGGAAAGAATACTTCTTTCTGGTTGCCAGTTTTGGCAAAAGCTCAACTTTGAATCTTTAAATTCTAAAGAAATTCATTTTACGGATGCTATTTTCTACACTGTTGTTCCTGATTTTTCGAAAATATTGAATGCAGAAACCGTCTTAGAAAAAACAGGGATACGTTACTTCAATACAGTAAAGTAGCCTAAAGCCTGACACAGAACGAATCGATATTTTATACTAAAAACCTCAGTTCTTCTATACACTACACCTTTTGTGGTATTTATAAATATACACTTTTAGGTTGATTTATGACTTTATCAAAATATAGAACTTTGTAATATAAATCAAAACAAGATTATTACCATGAAAAAAACACTATTTGTCCTGATAATGATAGCATTATCAATCTCTTGTAAAAAGCCTGACGCGGATGCAGAACCGGTTGAAACAAACTGCCTCATTCAAAAAATTTCCTATGATGACGGCACTTATGAAGTCTATAAATTCGATGCCAACAACCGCCTAACTTCGACGATTCTTACTTATGAAGACAATGGAAAAATCGTTGAAGTGCCATTAAAATATGAGTATAATGCAGCAGGGAATTTGCTAAAAACCACTAGTGAAGACGGATATACAGATGATTATATTTATGATGCCAATGGCTTGTTGACAAGGGTTGATTTTAAAGACCCAAAAGGACAACTTACGGAGCAGTTTACGGTAACCATGGATGCTCAAAAACGAATAACAAAATTTGTTCAAAAAAGAGATGGTGTGGTAGCGGTTTTTGAATATAATGGACCTAACGGTGTATTCTCGAAAAGTGAAGCAACTTTGGAAGGGAAGATCTTAGACCAATATATAGTGAATAGTTATGAAACAGACGCAACAAAGAAATCTTATGAAATCATGATTAAAGGACATCCTTTTGACCCTTCTTACTTTACTAGTGATCTCATTTATTCAACCCCATTTAATTTTAACCCTAAAACTTCTTTAGCAACAGCAGGAAAAGTATCCACTCAGCTTGATGAAAATTGGTCTGATTTTACCAACAAATTGCGTGTTTATTATGACTTCAAGGCTACCCGAAAGTATAATTCCAATAATTTCACTATAGAACGAGCCTCTGTAGATGCCATAGAAAAACAGACCTATATCAAAACATACGCTTACTCAAACTGTAACTAAAAAAATATCAAAAACATGAAAAAGACACTAAGTTTATTAATTTGCATAATGGTTTTTGGTTCAATGGCTATGGCTATACCGCACCCGAAATATAGGAACCAAAAGAACGCAAGAGTAGCCAGCGGAAAAACGCTTCCTCCAAAACCAGAAGTTAGAAAAAGATAAGTCAAGGTTTTGTTAAATTGTAGTATTATAAATATTCATTAATTAAATAATATGAATCTCCTCATCGCCGACGACCATACTTTATTTATCGAAGGGCTCAGTATGCTCGTTTCGAGAATTGAAGACGTGCACATCGTCGGCGATGCAAAAAATGGCAAGGAAGTAATAGAGCATTGTCAAAATCAGAAAATAGACTTGATTCTGATGGATTTGGAGATGCCGCAAATGGGTGGAATAGAGGCAACCGAAATTATCAAAAGAGACTTTCCGAACATAAAAATCGTGGCTGTAACAATGCTGAATGATTATAACACCATAAAAAAAGCTTTGAGGAGTGGCATGGATGGCTATGTGGTGAAAAATCTCGGAATTTCGGAATTACAAAATGCGATTGAAACGGTCATGAATGGTCAGATTTATATGAGTCCCGAAATCACTACAATCTTGGCATTGGGTGTGGCAGGGAGAAAACCCAATCAGGCTTATGTGCCCGATTTAACCAAGCGAGAAAAGGAAGTCATAAAACTAATTATTGATGGCCTTACCAATGAGTTGATAGCCGAAAGGTTATTTCTTAGTCCGCTTACTGTGAGTACACACCGTAAGAATGTTTTGTCAAAACTTAACCTCAAAAACACTGCAATGCTTGTAAAATATTGTGGTGATTATCCTGAGATATTATTTTGAAAAATAATCATAAAAGTAGCGTTTTATATTTTGCAAAAATTTAAGACTGAAATTCTATTTTACCATTTTCTTGAAAAATTTCTTAGCATAATAAATTTAATATGCTTCTTAAAAATAATTTATGTTTGAATAAATAATTGTAAAATTTCGTTTTTAGGTGAGTAGAATTACAAAATGGAAAGGATACTGGTAATGTAAAAAAACCGCTATTTTGGAATAATAATTTGATGAAAACTACCCATAGGCTTTTTTGCGATTACTTCAAAAGTCCCATTTAATAGTTCGACTCTGGATTGAATACTTCTTAGACCAAGTCCTCCTTTTTTTATTGCTGAATTGAAATCATATTGCTTGCCATTATCTGAGACACACAGTTCGAATCGCGATGGATAATCCATTAGCTCAATGTCTATTATTGATGAACTTGCATGATTGATGGCATTATTCATAAGCTCTTTGGCGATAAAAAACAAATGGTGTGATATTTCAATTGGTATTTTAGTTTTTATGTTGGTTGTAAAATTTATTTCAACTGCTCGGATCACTTTTTGCAGGTTATGAATTAAATTTTGTAAAACATGCACTAAACCATTGTTTTCTAAATCAGGAGGGACAAGATTATGTGAAAAATTTCTGATTTCGGTTACGACATTATCAATGCTTTTTATGGTATCTTCAATTTCATGTGTTTCAGTGGTTTGGCCTTTCTTTAGTAAATCTAAATTTATAGCCTCTAATTTCATTTTAATTATAGAAATATCTATTCCGACTCCATCATGCAGTTCTTTTGCCATTCTATTTCTCTCTTGATTTTGAAATTTAGTCCCGGTCTCTAGTACTATTTGTTGATGTTTATTGCGTTCAAGTAAAAGATTTTTACGATCATCAGAATACATTTTAAATCTAATTGCTAACCACCAGCAAAGTACAAGTATCTCAAAAATTATTGCGGGTATTAAAATATAACTTCTTTGTGCTGACGATTCAACCGGCAATACTGTGATGTTTCCTAACATTTGTGAAATTCCGACCAAAAAAAGGGGCATCCCCGCTATTAAATACAAATAGGCAGTTTTTCGTTCTAAATTTTTAATAATAGCGTAAAAAATCACAAAAAATCCGAAAGTGATAGACACAAAAAACCAAGCAAAGAAAACCCAAATAAATACTTTTTTGGTCGTAATTAAATCCATTATTGATTCAGGGGTAGCCAATAGTAGCACATAAATACAGCCTACAGAAATCAAAAAAGAGAGTACTTTAGAGAATATTTTGGGTTGTAGTTCTTTTATTTTGAGATAAGATTTAACGAATAAAATACTTGAAATAATCAATAAGGTCATTGAAAAATAATATACACTTCTACCCGAAATACTTAACAGACCGTTCATATATAAGCTTGAATGTACGCCCTCGCTGCTATCGAGATTGAAAATCTGACAAAACACATAGAGTGAATAGAATAAATAGACCTTTTCTTTTACCAAAGAATAAAGAAATAAATTCAAGAATATGACCACAAAGCCCATTCCAAGAAACCACCCCCAAAACTCACTTTTTTTGGTCATTTCTTTGTAGTGATCTTTTTCTATTTCGACTTGAAGAGGTATTCTTACCGTGCCATGAGTCTTTAATATTTTTGCATAGATTTCAATCGTTTCCAATCCTTTTATGCTAAAAATAAAAGAATTATTTGGATTGGGAGATTTTTTGTTTTTTAAAACAGCCCACCAACCCATTTTTTCAGATTTGGAGAGCATAGTCTTATTTTTTACTACAAAGTATTGTACTGAATCCATGATTGGAACCAAAATTTGTGCATAAAGATTTTGTGGATCTTTAGAGGTATTTTTAACAGACATCTTAGTCCAAACAGGAAAACAATTTATACCTACACTAGGAATGTTGTTTCTTGCTTTTTTAAATTGTTGGTTGCCTGTTATATCTTTTAGTTCCTTACTTGATGTAGTATCAATATAAAAGTACACTTCACTTTTTCTGAGTTGAGCTTTAGAAACTATGGAAATCAAAAGAAAAAGTAGAAGTGTTTTTCTCATCACAAAAGAATAATAAATTCCCAAAAATACCCTTTTCTCATCACAAAAAAACTACACCTTTTATAGTAGTTTTTAATATACCCTTTTAAGATGATTTTCTGTATTATGTATTAATAGATATTTGCGAAATAAATCAAATCATTTAATACCATGAAAAAAATCATCTATCTATTTTCTATTCTTGCTATTAGTTTTTTAAATTCTTGTGAAGGCCCACAAGGTGAGCCAGGTCCGGCCGGACCAGCTGGGTCTACGGGTGCCCCGGGGCAAACAGGTGCGAAAGGCGATGCTGGAACTGTCAACATTCAATCAACTGCTTGGATAAAAGTAACAAAAGAACTTTTTGCAAGTTCTTACTCAACTGAGGATGGTTTATTTTCAACAAACATAGGTATCAACGGTACCGCAATCGATAATATTACCCAAAAAACACTTGATGAAGGTATAGTGTTGGCGTATAACCGTGTTTTTGGCTCACCTTCTGAAGTATGGTTGGTCCCTTTTGATTACTACCATGATAGCAACCACATAACATATTCGCTAAGGCTACAACCTAAAAAGGCTATCATTGACATCAATTTTTCGAAAGCAATAGACCCTCAAACGTATTTTGTAGATGAGGAATTCCGTATAGTTGTAATTCCTCCAGCCTCGGGTGCAAGATTACGCAGTATAAACTTCAAAGATTACAATGAAGTAAAAAGAGCCTTTAATTTAAAAGACTAAAAAATTTCTCCCCAAAACAAAATATACCTCTTACTTTTTGTGAGAGGTTTTTTTGCTTTTACAGAATAAAACATATTTCCACAGCAATGAAACTACACCTTTTGTGGTAGTTGTTAATATACTCTTTTTGGTTGATTTTCAGCATTATACAAAGTACGAAATTTGCAAAAGAATATTAAATTAAAAACCATGAAAAAACTCTATTTGCTTTTAATCATTGCCACCCTAACTATTTCTTGTGAAAAACCAGAGGAGGAAGTGGCACAAGTCGAAACTGTATGCCAAATACAAAAAATTTCTTATGATACTGGTGGATATTACGAAATCTTCAAATTTGACGCCAATCAAAGGTTGGTTGAGACTACTTTTAATTATGATGATGAGGGAAAACTAGTGGATTTGGTTTCTACCCATGAATACAACGCTACTGGAAATTTAATTAAGACAACTGATAATTTTGGTTGGAGCCAAAACTGGTTCTATGATGCAAACGGAGCTCCATCAAGAATGGATTTTAAAGATGATAAAGGAGAACTTTACGACCAGTTTACGTTCACAACAGATGCTCAGAAACGCATAACAAAACTTGTTGTAAAATCAGACGGGACAACCTCCACTTACGAATACAATGGTCCAAATGGTTTGCTTTCAAAAAGCGAGGTAGTGTGGGAAGGCAAGGTTATTGATCGCTTCGTAATAAATAGTTATGAACAAGACAAAAACAAGAAATCTTATAGAATGGCATTTAAAGGACATGTATTTGATCCCGCACAATCTACTTATAATATGATTTATAGCGACCCATTGAATGTCAGTAACGATGTTTTTTCTACCTCTGGTACATTATCCACTCAGTATAATGAAGATTGGTCGGAATTAACTGACAAAACACGCATCTATTATGATTACAAAGCAACCCGAAAGTACAACTCGAATAATTTTGTAATTGAGCGAACCGACACTGATGCTGTTGAAAAGAAAACCTATTCCAAAACATTTTCTTACTCAAATTGTAACTAAAACTCATTTATAATCATGAAAAAGGCTCTAATTTTCATTCTTTGCAATATCTTTTTAATTTCTACACTTTCTGCTGGACCGCACCCTATTTATAAAAAATATAAAGGTGCCAGAATAGCTAACGGTAAAGCGATTGCCCCTAAGCCACCTCAAAAGATTAGAAGGTAGCACCAGTTAGAACACTTTTTGTCGAAAATAAACTTTCCTAGAGCACTAAGTTTTTACAATTTAGTGCTTTTTTCTTTTGAATTTTTTGGTGAAACTACACCTTTTGTGGTAGTTTTCAATATACCCATTTAAGGTGATTTTCAGTTTTGCTTTTTCATGCAATTTTGTATTGTAAACCAAGCAGTTAATCATGAAAACAAAATTGACAAAAATAGCAGCTTCAATATTTTTAATCTTAGCCTTATCCAGCTGCAAACTTTTGCCTGATGCCATTAAGGCATCAGGTGCAGAGGAGATAAAGCTCTCCCAATTTGAAAAAGCAGGCTACTGTGATTTACTCATAGCCAAAGACGGAACCTACCATGCGGTTTTTCTTGAAAACCTCGATTATGGTAAACCAGTTTTTGTGTATTATAGCTCATCAAGCAATAAAGGCAAATCTTGGTCTGCTCCTGTAACAGTAAGCAACGACGGTACTGGAAATGGGGCCTCTATTCCGAAATTGATTCAAGATGGAAGCGGTACCATTTACGCTATTTGGAAACGCTTTGGAAGCAGTGATAAGTCACAATATCCAATAGCTGAAACTACGCTAGAAGGTACTGGAGGCTATAATATGGGCACACTTTTCTATGCTGTTTTAAACGGGAGCACTTTTGGCAAGCCCATTATGCTGGCAAGCAATGAACTCATGCAGGTTTCGTGGTTTGCGACACTTGACAATGCGGGCAAGGTACACGTGGTGTGGTCACAAGTCAGTGACGAAACCTTAAAAAACCGCTGGAATACTTATTGGTACTATGCCGATTTAATCACTGAAGCCACATTAAATGGGGGCAGTTTCGGAAACTTTAAAGACTATTCTACTCCAGGCAAACCCAAATATCCAGGTGGGGCACCTCCTAATTTGGGATTTCAAAATCTTAGCGGTTATTATGATAAGCAAAACAAACTACATTTTATTGGTGAATTTGTTGCCGAGTCAGGTGTCAAAACGCTTTTTCTATACAATGGAACAAAGGCTGAAATCGCATATCAATACCCATTGTATAAAGAAGGAAACACATTTAATAATCCAGCGGAACTCCTTTATGATGAAAAAGGAAACGACCACATCATTTTTAGGCCTCCCGCTTCTACTTTAGAAAGCGAGCAAATCTGGGATTACGATGTTGCTACAAGAAAAACTAATGTTTTGGCCTCAATTCAAAAGACAGGAGTCAAAATCCAAAGCTTTCAGGCAGACCAAGGACCAAATGGAGAAATGGCGGTCATGATTCAAGCGGGAGGTTTATCAGAAAGTAATGAGGCTTTTGGGTTTTTTTACAAAAATGGCAAATGGCTTACAAAGGGGCTTTCACAAAATGCCTCTAAAGATACTTTCGCAAGCTCTGGCCTTTTTTATTATGATGGGTATATTACAGCAATTACATCGAGTGAAAGAAGCCTTACTAATTTTATTGATGTAGCATGGGACGCCTCTGGCAATAAAAGTATGGTAATGACCGTCTCTGTTTATTTTGTGGGTCAAGGATTCAGCACGAGCAGCCCATCGGTGTATTTTTCGAAAATAGATTAGTCATGAAAAATTTTTAGCGAAAATTAACAATAAATACTTACAAAATTGAGAGCATACTATATAACTATAATTAAGGCATTTACCCAATTTGTGAAAGGAGAAGACTTGTTAATTAAAGATTATTCTCCATAGCAAATCTTATCAAATCAGCCGTAGTTTCGGTTTTGAGCTTGAAATGAATGTTGCGGCGGTGGGTTTTTACGGTCATAAGGCTCAATGACGTCAAGTCGGCAATGGCTTGTGAACTATGACCTTTCCTGATTAGACGAAGTATCTCTAATTCTCTGGGAGTTAATAAATAACGCTTTTGAAATTCGTCGCCTGCAAATGCCTGTACTGAAGATACGGGAGACAATTTACCGTCAAAAACTGTTTCCCCTTCCATAATTCTAAATATGGCCGAAAGCAATTCGTTCTTGGTGGAATTTTTTAGGAGATAACCCTCTACACCTATTTTTTGAAATTCTCTGACCAACTGACTTTCGTCGTACATGGTCAATACCATAATCTTAATTTTGGGAAAATTAGCTTTTATTTTTTCTGCCAAATCTTTTCCGCTAATGTTGGGTAAATTGGCATCAAGTAGAATTAGGTCGGGACTTTTTTGATGTACCGTCGGCAGCACATGGTTTCCGTCATACACTTGTCCTACCACCTGAAATGAGCCTTCGCTTTGGAGCAAACCAGTTATTCCATCGCTAAAAAGATGGTGGTCGTCAACCAATAAAATCTTAATTTTAGGAGGCAGTATAGGGTATTTCAAGGCTAATAAGACTACCTGAAGGACCTGACTCCGTGTTGAGTTTGGCCTTCAGAAATCTTGCCCGTAAATTTATATTTTTGAAACCAATTCCCCAATTTTTTGAAAGGTTTATATCAAACCCATGGCCATTGTCTTCGATGGAGAAATAGAGAAAGTCATCATAAAACAACAGCTGAATGGTAGATGCTGTACCTCCAGAATGCTTTAAGGTGTTGTTTATCAGTTCTTTGACTATTCTATAAATATTAATTTCGCTATCAGGGTGAAGTCTTTTCTCCTGCCCATTCGTGATAAAATCAAACTTTAACTTATTTTGCCTGTTGGCCATTTCTACGGTTTCTTTTATTACAGCCGTAAGTCCCTTTTCAGGAAAAGAAGATGGCATTAGATGGTGCGAAATGAGCCTCAAATCTTCCACGATTTTTTGGGTCAATTTTACAGAGTCTGAAATCTTCCTTCCGTTATTTTCGTTAAATTCGTCCAACTCGCGGTTTAGTACAGAAAGGCTACCACCAAGGTCGTCGTGAAGGTCGCGAGCTAGGTGTTGCCGCTCTTCTTCTTGTGCCAAAAGGATTTTGTGCGTTGTATCCAATCGGTTTTTTTCCAATTCTTTCTCAACCTTTTTTTGGTCATCATTAAATTGGTATAACAACGCCAAACCTAAACCAAGTCCTTCGAGTGTTAGCGGAATGTGGGCATTGTAATAAAAGAAAGTGTTGATTTTTGTAATACCAATTGCTCCTAAAATAACCAGCAGAAAAGTAAGAAAAAGTGGTCCAGAAGCTAATAAATAAAGCAGAACAGCCTTCTTGTTTGAGCGAAAATTGTAAAGAATTGTAAGAATAATCAGGAGCGAAAAATATAAATAAATTATGCTATAAGGCATATGGGTTTGAGAATTAAATATTATAAACCCAACCTGTATAATGCTTAAAAAAATGAAAATGCCGTAGCCTCTAAGTAAGGCTTTGTGATTAATTTTGAAGAATTCGAAAACATATAAAATATGAAATGTTAAATTAAAAACCACCAGCAATGATCCAAATTCGGGTTTTGCAAAAAAATCAGTTTGAGGATTAGAAAATTGATTAACGACTCCATTTACTACCAAAAAATAGAGGGACATCGAAATAAGATAGAGTCCGTAATAAAGATAAATCTTTTTGCGGGAATATCCGAAAAACCCTAGAGAAAGGACCGTTACAAACCATAAACAGCCTACACTAAAAGCGTATTGCAGTAAGTAAGAATCACTTTCTATTTCATATATTTTCCTCTCAAAAATCTTGAGAAATGCCCGACTAGAGTATTTTATTTGGGAATTATGGCAACGTAAAAATAGGGTATATGATTTGTTATTGGAGACTTCAAATTCAAAGGCATGGTACCTGCTCGGAAATGGTTTTTTTACAAAAGGCAGCATCCAGGAAGATGAAAATTGCTCTTTTAGCGAATCATTTTCAAACAAAAAGAATGAAATATCATCCACAAAAATCTGTTGAAACTCAATAACGATAGGCTTCCTGGCCGAAGCTTTCAGTTCAATTTTCAGCCAGTGGTATTGTGAATCTGCTTTGAAGGATGGTACTTCTGCCGATAATTTAAATTGTGTGTTCTGAGAAACATATTCGATTGTTTCATCCTTTTCAGTGTCAAATCTTGAAACATATCCTACCAAGTCTGCAGAACGAAAATTTTCATCCACCTCGAAAACTTTGGGTTTTTGAGCAGAAATATAAAAATGAATCAATAGCAAAATGACAACCTGAACGACTTTCAATATTTATCCGGATTTTAATACAAAGCTATCTCATAAAATTATTTATCAAAATACCTCCAAATAGGTATATGTTAGGAATATGGTCTTATCGACTTTTGTGGATATATTATAGGAAATGTTTTCATGAATTTTATTAGAGCGACAATAGCTATTTCATTATTTTTTTTAAAAACCAATATTCTGTTAGCATCAAGTTCAAAAACTTGTACGCTTACTGGTAGTAACAACATTTGCGTTCAGCCAGGAGATACCAGAGGTGGTAGGATAAAAATACTCTCCAAAACTCCTCAAAAAGATTTAAATCAAATAAAAGAGTTGTTAAACCTGAAAAATCAGACAACCTCTGCTAAATTGATAACGACAGCTATTGAAATTAATCAAACTGATATTCTAAATGCAGCTACTCAGGGAAATTCCTGGGTAAGATTTGATGGAGCCAATGAGTTGATGGTTATGAATATTGGTTCAGCCAATAATAGTGTTGCTCAGACATGGTCACTTCCAGCAGATTTTATGGAGTATTTTGAATATTATTCCCAATATGATTTCCTTTCTCTGGCAAATGCACCAGCTGGTTTAAATATAAGTGGTGCTACACATGTTACCAAATCTTTAGGTCTGGACGAATACGACAATGACATAGATATTTATGATTATTATAATATTGGGTCAACAACCGTAACACACCTAGGGACGTCCTTTGATATGGAAACCGATGTAGATGACACTTTTGATGAACCAGACTTCGAATATATGAAGGTCCCTTTTAAATTGGGAGATGTAATCAACGCTGTAATTCAAAAAAAAGACCCAATTTCTAATCTTAATTTGGTTAAAAAAGAGATTACTTTAACTGTCGACGCATTTGGTACAATAAATATTCCAAGTCAAGGCAATTTTAATTGTCTGAGAGGTTCATATGTAGAGAATTTTTTTACCCGACCAAATGAATCTAGTCCTTTCGTTTTGAAATCCACCAAAAATTCTATTGGATTTTATACCAAACAAGGTCACTTTTTTTATGCAAAGGTGGTAAGTCTTTCCGGCAATAATGCCACATTGGAAGATATTGCTTTTCAGACGATTATGCCTACAGCCATGCTTTCGGCCAGTGGAAAAGTTGAATTAAATAACAATCAACAAGGCGTAAGTATCAATACCAACCAAGCCGATCCTGACTCCTCTGCCATTTTGGATGTTAGCAGTACAAACAAAGGAATTCTTATCCCAAGAATTACTGAAGCCAATCGCCCGTCAAACCCCGCCGAAGGGCTATTGATTTATCAGGTTGACAATACCCCTGGATTTTATTATTTCGATGGAACTGGCTGGCAAATGTTAAGTTCCACATCTCCGGTAGCCACTATTTCCTCTCAAAATGCAAGGATTGGGACATCAATTATTTCTTCAGGTAAAGGGCAGCTCCAAAAAGGCTCCACTTTCATAAAATTTGATAAACCAAGAGATGATTTTGAAGATTTGATCATCAACATCCAGCTCGAAAGCGATTGTAATGGCGTCTATATTTCAAAGAAAACAAGGGAAGGTTTCGAAATAAAAGAATTGAAAAAGGGGAAATCAAAAGCTAAGTTTAACTGGAAAATTGAATAAAATAATATTATGAAGCTGAAAAAAAATTTAATCTTTAAAATTGGGATTGTTTATTTATACTTCCTAATAAATCAAAACACTTTTGCTTCAACTATTAGACATTGTGTTGATGATCCATACAGTGTTCAAAGCTGTTCAAACCAAGAACAGAATAGCAGAATAAAAAACAATGTTAGCAAAATCTCACTCAACTGGGATCTATTAAACATAAAAACTCAGACAAATCATTTGGTGAGTATTAATTCAGCCATTGAAATCACCCAGGCAGATGTAACTCAACTCGCTTCTAATGGTAACTCATGGGTGGTTTTTGGAGGTGGAAATAGTGCCATGAATATGAATATCGGGGTTGCTAATAATATAAGTCCTCAAAACTGGTCTTTACCTACGAATTTTCAGGAATTTTTCGACTATTACACCCAAGATGATTTTATTTCGCCTAGTAGTGTGCCTGTTCCCCTACAATTAGCTGGTGCAACAAATATTACAAAATCAACTTATGTAACCGATACCGACGAAGAGTTTGAGGTTTATGAACACTTTAATATTAATGCCTCAAGCGTTGATCACTTAGGTCGTTCTTTTGATTTTGACATTGATGACGACGCCTTTGATGAACCCGATTATGAGTTTATGGATGTACCGCTCAGTTTAGGCGATGTAATGAACAACACCATTGATCAGTTCGATTATGAAACTGACCAATTACTTTATCGAACTGTTACTACACTCACTATTGATGCCTACGGAACACTTACTATTCCGGGAAATGGAACATATGACTGTCTAAGAGGCACTTATCAATCTCAATTTTATAAAAGACCCAATGAAACCAGTGCATTTGTTTTGCAAAATAGCTCAAATAGTATAGGTTTTATGACTAAGCAGGGTCATTTTTTTCAAGCAAAAATTGTCTCTCAAACTGGTCAAAATGCCATATTAGAAAACCTAAGTTTTAAGGCAATTGTGCCAACCGTCCTGTTAAATGCACCTAGCAACTTAAAACTCAATAATGACAATAAAGGCATTTCAATTAACACCTCTGATGCTGACGCTCATCCTTCTGCTATTTTAGATATTGATAGTGACTCTCTTGGTCTATTGATTCCGAGAATCACCGAAGTTAATCGCCCCGAAGATCCCGCCGAAGGCCTTTTGATTTATCAAGTAAATAATACCCCTGGATTTTATTATTTTGATGGAACAGATTGGCAAATGTTAAGTACGACAACTCCAGTGGCCAGTATCGCTTCTCAAAATGCAAGGATAGGGACTTCAATTACTTTTTCAGGTAAAGGGCAACTCCAAAATGGCTCAACATTTATAAAATTTGATAAATCACGAGATGATTTTGAAGATTTGATTATCAACATCCAGCTAGAAAGCGATTGTAATGGCGTGTATATTTCAAAGAAAACCCGTGAAGGTTTCGAAATAAAAGAATTGAAAAAAGGAAAGTCTAAAGCAAAGTTTAGCTGGGGTATAAAATGAAAAACAAATCTTTGGCCATTATACTTTCCGGAATCCTATGGGGGCTCTCTTACCCCAATTACCCCAATCTTCCAGTTGGAATATTGGCATGGTTTGCCCTTGTACCTTTGTTGTTACTTTTAAAAAACACTTCCACACTCAAGGAATCATTTTTGCTGGTTTTTCCAGTTTTTGTAATCAGTAGTCCAATAGGGTATTGGTGGACAAGCTATTACACTTGGTCCACTTTCTTTATCTGCTTTATAACCCAGTCTCTTTCTTTATATATTCCATTTATCGCCCATTATTTTTTGCAGAAAAAACTGGGTTGGCACAGGGCTCTGATACTTTTTCCGTTCCAATGGACTGCTCTTGACTGGGCCACTCATTTCTTACCTCATAATTTGCAAGTTCATTATGTAGCTTATTCTCAGGCTAATATGCCTTATGTTATTCAATATGCAGATTTTACCGGCATGTGGGGCATTTGTTTCTGGGTCATTGCACTCAATGTCTTCATCACTTTTGGAATAAATTATCGCTCAAAAAAACATTTCGTATTTTCCGCAATCTGGATATTTCTGGCAGTAAGTTATTCAGTGTGGGTGATGAAAATTAACCCAAAGTCAGTTTTGGGTACTAGCAATCAAAAAACCAAAGTTTCGCTGATACAGACCAACATTGACAGTTACGCAGATGGCGATACCTCGGTTGTCACCAAAACCTTAGACCAAGTGGTGAGCCTTTCAGATTCAGCTGTTAAAACTCAAATTCCAGATTTGCTGATTTTACCTGAGGCAGCTTTCCCATTTTCATTGTTCAAAAACAAAAACTTTCTGGATTATACCCGAAACAATATCCTTAACTGGAACACCAACGTAGCCATTGGTTATGCTGAATTTCAGGATTCTACCAAAGGCTTTAAAAACCTGGCAGTAGTCTTTACTCCGGAGCTGGCCGCTTTTTGGGATTCCTTGCATATTAAGGAAGAAGACGTAAAAGTTTACCAAAAAGAATATGGACTACCATTTATGGAATTTATGCCTTATTGTGCCTCTTGTCCTTCGGTGCGGGAAAGGCAACTTATCAGAGGCAACGAACCTTACACATTTAAGTATGCCGATAAAGATGGAGAAGTGCATCAGGTGGCTTTGAGTATCTGCTGGGAGCAAACCTACCCTGCTAAAATAGCTTCTTTGGTCAAGCAGGGAGCCGATTTTATTGCTTTGATGAACAACGATTCCTGGTTTGGTAAAACTACCGGGGCCAAGTTTCTGAGCAGCTTCACAAAAATAAGAGCCATAGAAAACCGTCGTACCATAGCCCGATGCTCAAACGGTGGTATTTCTGCATTTATTGATCCTTTTGGTAGAGTATATGGCGAGATTCCTTGGTTTACAGAAAATATTACTAGTCAGGAAGTTATTTGTGTTAACAAAAGGAGTTTTTATACCCAATATCCTAATTTCTTTGCTTTGTTTGATGCTGTTGTGTTAATCATCTTAATACTATTTTTTATCCTTAAGAAATAAACCCAACTACCTCCAAAGAGGTATTTTTTGAAGGACTATCTATCAATAATTTTGAATAAAATAAAATAGCCATGAAAATAAATATAGGAAGCAGAACGGAAGTAGAAGCATCCCAAATGTTGTTTTGTGTTTCAGATGCCAACTATACCAAAGTCTTTATGAATGATGGTAAAGTAATCCTGACCTCCACAAATTTGGGGAAAATAGAAGAACGATCAGGTAATTTCAAACACATGGTAAGGCCAAACAGGTCATATCTGGTTAATGTCAATTATGCCAGTTTTATGGAAGACCACCAAAGTATTTTGTTAAAAACCGGTAAACAAATAAGGATTTCGAGAAGAAGAATGCCTTTAATTATGAGTTATTTAAACAATATTTAATAGATTATAAAATGAAGAAATCAGTACTATTTATTCTGTTTTTGGGTGTAGTTGCAAATTCCTGGGCTCAATCAGGTTCTTATTTTGGCAAATATGCCGGTACCGTAGGTTTGAATCAGGCTGAACTGGAAAGAGCCTCGGCCATAGGCTTCAATGCCAAAGTATCAGTAGATGACGGATTGGTTTTGGGAGATACTATGTTGGTAAAAGTGGGCATTGGCATGTCAAATCCAAAGTACAGATTAGACGTAAAAGGGGTTTTCAATACAAGAGTGGCCTACAGTAATCCGGCCTATAAAATCAATGACCGCAATTTTCTAGAACTAGACGAGCAGGGCGAGTTTATTCTGAATTCGTTCAAAATGAAATACCAAAATGTGGGTTTGTGGTCTGACAAGGTATTTGAGAAAAACTACCCGTTGATGTCCCTTTCCAAAGTAGATAAATTTATTCAGCAAAATAAACACTTGCCTGGAGTTCCTTCTGCAGAAGAGGTTGTAAAACAAGGAGTTAAAGTTGACGAAATGGTCTCCAAACTTCTCGAAAAAGTGGAGGAATTGACGCTTTACACCATTCAGCAACAAAAGGAAATTGATGCATTGAAAAGAGAAATGAAAGCCATGAAAAAATGATTCTTATAAAAAAAGAAGAAATTTGGGAATTTGGATTATTTTGAAAAATACGTCAAATGCCCTATTGTTTTTTGCCATGATAAAATCCTACATTTGTATAAAAACAAATGTCCATGATTACGATTGGCCTCGTTGATGATAACCCAACATTGCTGCGAAACATTAGTCAGAATCTCTCGATTTTTGACGAAGTTCAGGTGTTGTTTAAAGCCAATGGTGGTCATGATGCCTTAGACAAGCTCAACAATCACCACCCCGACATGCTCCTGATGGACATAGAAATGCCCGAAATGGACGGCATAGAAACCACCAGACGGGTAAAAGAGCTTTTTCCTGAAATAAAAATAATGATGCTGAGCGTGCTCGATCGCGAGGATAAAATTTTTGAGGCCATAAAAGCTGGTGCATCGGGATATTTGACCAAAGATGAAAAACCCTCCAAAATTGTAGCTGCCATAGAAGAATTGATGGAAGGCGGTGCTCCGATGTCGCCAACTATAGCCATGAAAACCCTTAAAATGCTTAGAAGTCAGGAGGTGGTAGGCCAAAAGACCGAATCTTATCTAAGCCCAGAATCTTATAATTTATCGAAGAGAGAAATAGAAATACTTGAGAAAGTTGCTGCCGGACTTAATTACAACCAAATAGCTGACCAACTTTTTATTTCTGCCAAAACTGCACGTAAGCATATAGAAAATATTTATCAAAAGCTTCAGGTACACTCTAAATTGGAGGCTGTGTCAGTGGCACAAAAGAATAGGTGGGTATGATTTTAATGTAAAATGATGATTTAGTATGAATTTTGTAGTCAAGTGTCTTATAATTGCGTCCTTTTTCTTGTTTTCTAATCAATCTTTTTCACAAAAGAATAAAATTGATAGTCTCAAAAATCAACTACTTTTAATAAAATCGGATTCTTCAAAAGTGAAATTGTGGAGTAGCTTAGGTTCTTTCTATGCCGATGCAAAACAGATTGATTCTTCTGTTTATTTTTCACAATTAGCAATAGACTTTTACAAAAGAAATAAGAACTTGAAGGCGGTTTCTTATGAAAAACTTATTTTAGGCTATCGCTATAAAAATATTTATAAGTTTCCTGAGGCAAAAAGACATTTCATTGAATCATTGAATTTTGCTACACAAATAAAAAATGAAAATTATAAAATTTCAGCGTATGAAGGTTTGGGTTGGTTATCACATGAAATGGGAAATCACTTAGAATCGATAGATTATTTTAGAGAGGCATTAACAATTGCTAAATACTTAAAAGATGAGGAAAGAATTGTCGAAATCAATACTTATGTTGCCAATAATTACATCGCAATGGGTAAATATGAAGATGCTCAAGAACAATATTTGAAGGCCGCAAATTATTATAAAAAAAAGAAAAACCTAAAGAGTTATGCCAGCCATTTATCAACTTATGGCAATTTATTCCGTAAAATCAATGAATCTCACAATGCTGAAAAACCACTACTAGCAGCCTATAAGATTCAAAAACAAATAAATGATAAGTGGAGCTTAATTGATGGTACAAGATTTTTAGGAATGCTATATACAGAAACGAAAGATTTCAAAAAAGCAGCAATGTTTTTTGAAGAATCACAAAATTTGGCAAAGGAATTAAATGACAATAGTTCAATGCTAAAATTATACTATACATTAGAGCGATTTTATTATATAAAAAACGATATCAAGAATGGTGATAAATATCAAAAGTTAATCCTAAAAATGAGAGATTCTCTTTACACCACCGAAAAAAACAAACAATTATCCGAATTTGACATAAAATACAAAACCGCAGAAAAAGAAGCCAAATTGAAAGCCGCACAACTTGAAAATGCCCAAAAACGTAATTGGATTATTGGTTTGAGTTTGGCTTTGTTAGGGATTTTGGTTTCTGGCGGACTGTTGTGGAGGATTTCATCGATAAAAAGGAAAGCCACAGAAAATGAAAAGCTCAAAAATATTGAAATAGAAAACCAAAAGAAACTATTATCTGCCAAAGAAATAGAACGCCAACGCATAGCCAAGGAACTCCACGATAGCGTTGGTTCTCAACTGACTGTTGTTAGTACAAGTCTTGACAATGCCTTTTATCTTTTTGAAAACCAAAAGCTTCTGCCCGAAAAACTTGAGAATATTTCTGGTGAAGTACGCTTGGCTGCTCAGAGTTTGCGAGATACGATTTGGGCCACGTATAATTCTGAAATTTCAGTTGCAGATTTGAGGTCGAGGATCCAGGAATTTGTAAAAAAATTCAGTGATGAAAATAGCTTCAACGTTGAAATTTATATAAAAGGTGAAGAGGTAGTTTTAACTCCGATTCAGGGCCTAAATCTATTCAGGATCGTGCAGGAAGCACTTAATAATACCCAAAAATATGCTTCGGCGAGTTTGGTGAAAATTAATGCCGATTTTTCTGAAAAAAACTATTTTTTAGAAATAACAGATAATGGTAAAGGCTTTGATTTAGAGCAAAATAAAGTCACGGAGTCTTATGGACTCAACAATATGAAAACCCGTGCAGAGGAGATTGAAGCTAAATTAGAAATAAAATCTTCTCTTGGTGGAGGTACCGCCATTATATTTGAGAAAGTATAGGCACTTGAAACTACAAAGCCTCTTTATTTTATCGCTCTTTCTTCTGTTTGTTAAAGTTTGGGCATGGCACATGGCGGCGAATTTTAAACACATAATAGAACTTGCCTGTGAAGCCGTGAAAAAGATGGCAGAGTTAGAGAAAATGTGTCTATCTACAAAAGGTCAAACACAGTTTTTTGAACTTTGCTTTTAGAGATAAAATCAATAAAGTGAGGTTGTTGGGCAAATTTATGTGTAGATCAGTTTAAAATTGACCAAAGATGGGTTCAGTCGATATGTAGCAAAAAAACGTCGGCATGGTTGAAAAAACCATGCCGACGTTTTAAAAAGATAATCTTAAATTTTATTTCTTAGCATCAATATCTTTCAAAAGCACTTCAACTGCGGTTTTGAGTTGGTCGTCAGTGCCTTTTGAAATCCAATCTGGTTGATTTTCTACGATAATATCTGGCACGGCGGGCCCAAGTTCTTGGTTTTTATCAGTGGCTTTCGTAAACCAGCCACGGAATGGTAAACGCACAAATGAACCATCCATTAAGGCTTTTCCACCAGTTGAAATTACCGAACCATTGGTTGGAACGCCCACCAATTTGCCGACCCCGAGCGTTTTGTAAGCATGTGAGAAAATTTCAGCGTTTGAGTAACTGCCTTCATTACAAAGTGCAATCGAAGGTTTTGTCCAAGCGGCATAAACCAAGCGTTCGCCTGTTGGATAATAATCTTTAAACTTCAACTTATCTTTTTCCAAATCATTACTCGCTCCTCTTGGAATCGTATAGGCATGTTGCTTATAATTGAGCATCGTCATTAAATAATCGGTTGTTGAGCCCCCCCCATTATAACGCACATCAATCAGCAAGCCTTCTTTTCCGTAGCCTGCTGCGGTAAATTCACGCTCTACTACTTCAAAACTCGGGAAATCCATGCCTTTGATATGAATATAACCCAAACGTCCGTTTGAATATTTTTCTACCAATTTCTTGCGGTTTTCTACCCATTCTTCATACAAATTGCTCGAAATACTGGCAGCCAATCTAATAGCTACTTCACGAGTTTTGCCATCGGCGGCTTTTATGGTCAATAATACTTTTTCGTTGACTAAACCATTTAATAAACCATGAAAGTTAGTAGTTTCGCTTACATTTTCACCATTTACCGCCACAATTACGTCACCCTCGTTGAGTTTGCTTTTTTCTTTATCTGCAGGGGTTTCTGGCACAATATGATTGATTTTCACACCACCAATTACAGGCGAAATTTCAGCACCCAGCAGTCCAGTTGCTTCACGTTGTGTTTCGGCACGGTCGGTTACGGTAAGCCCCATGTGGCTGGAGTTGAGTTCACCCAAAAGCAGGTTAAACATATCTCTAAAATCATTGCCCGTGCTGGCATTTACGCAACGCTCTTTGTATTTATCATGTAATTTCATCCAATCATTTCCATGAAATTTAGGGTCGTAAAAACCATCACGAATAGTACGCCATGCTTCTTCAAAAACTTGTGTACGTTCAGCGGTATAATCAACTTTCATTTTTGAAACAAAAGGTAGATTTTCGGATGCACTCGTTTTTATGTCAATTCTACCCAAAGCTCCTTGTTTAGCAAAGTATAAGAATTTTCCCTCTTTGTCCATCGTCACGCCATTTGGATTTGCTCCGCCCTTCGTGATTTCCTTCAAATCTTTTCCATCCCATTTGATGCTAAACAAATCTCTACCTTTGGCATTGCTGCTGGTGGTTGTGTAGTAAAAAGTTTCACCATCTTTCGAGATTACAAGGTCGCTTTCATCGCCAGGGAAGTTGGTTACTTGCACCACACGCTCATAGATTTTATCGAAATCAATCTTGATTGGCTTCGGAGTTTTATCTTTTTTGTCGTTTGGTTTTGCTGGAGCAGCTTCGGCTGGCGTTTCGCGTTCTTGCCAATCTTGGATTTCCTTTTCCCAATCTTCTTTTTTGAGCCATACAAACCAAACATCGGCACTTCGGCCCACACTTCGTTGTGAAATAAAACCTAATTTCGAACCATCGGCACTCCAAAACGGACGGCTATCGCCTCGTGGGTGCATCGAAACATTAACTGGTTTTGAGGAATTATCAGCTGCCTGAATGAAAACTTCTTCGTTGAAATACAAATCTTCGAGCGAATATGCCAACCATTTATTATCTGGACTCCAAACGATACTGCTTGGCGATGCCCAACTATCATTCATGATTTTTTCGTTTGATAATTTGCCATCGGCCGAAATATCGGCTACTACAAAAGTCCCTCTTCCACGCACGTAAGCAATCTTTTTACCATCGGACGACACACTCAAACCATTTTCGTCGGTTGGAGTTTTGGTTATTTGCGTAAGTTCGTGCTTCAATGATTTGAAGATATTGCGTTGGGTTGTATCGGCCGAACGAACCATGTAAATATCAAAATTTCCATTGGCACGGTCGCTCGTAAAAAGTAGCGTTGAATCATTCAACCAAGTTGGTTCAACATCACGAAAACCATGTTCCGAAACATTGATACTTCTTGATTTTTCTTTATCGGCTTCTTTCAGAAAAACCTCACCGCGAATCGAGTATGCTAACATTTTTCCATTGGGAGAAACTGCATATTGGCTTGCTCCTGTGGTAAATGTTTTTTGTTCGGTGGCATCCAAACGGTCGTCGGCACTGATTTGTACGTTGAGCTTTTGAGTTGAACCGCCCGAAGTTTTCATCGTATATAGGTTCATGTCTTTCTCGAAAACTATCGAATTACCATCAGCCGACACACTAAACGCACGAATTGATTCATCTTTAAAATTGGTCAATTTTTCAGCTTTTTCGGCAGCTTTGCCATTGGTATCAATTTTTAGGCGATAAATATTGTACGCACCATCAATACTACTCAAAAAATACAGCGAATTGTTTCCGCCCCACTGTGGCAACACATCGTTGGTTTCAAAACTTGGAAGTTGCTGATAAGTTTTGTTTTTAGTATCATACAACCAAAGGTCACGGTCAGAACTTCCTTTGTAGTCTTGACGAGCAACTGGGTTAATATCGCCACGGACAAAAGCCAAAAAACGGCCATCAGGAGAAAATATTGGGTCATGTCCAACGGCATCTAAAAAACGGGACTCAGTACCGCCTTTCGAGCTGATTGTATAAACTTCACTTGGACGTTCGATTTGCTTGAATTCTCGGTTGGTAGAAAATAAAATTTTATCGGCGTGAGTCCAGCTTGAAATATTATCTGAGCCAGAATGATAAGTCAGACGCTTGGGCATTCCGCCATCAGTTGGCATTACGAAAATATCATTGTTACCAAATCTTGACCCTGAAAAAGCAATCTGATTGCCATCTGGGCTAAAAACTGGATTGCTTTCATAAGCTTCGTGTATGGTCAAACGAGTAGCTTTTCCACCCGAACTTGGCACTGTCCAAATATCACCTTGAAATGAAAATGCTACTACTGAGCCATCTTTATTGATTGCTGGCTGACGGAGTAGTAAATTGTTTTGTGCTTGTAAAAAAAGGCTTGAGCAGCCGAGAATTACTGCACTTAGAATAGTTTTTTTCATATAGCGTTAGTTTGTTGAAGGGTCAGAGATATAACCCTATTTCATAAACAAAGTTATGATTTTTAGACAATTTCCAACAAAAAAGAGAGCAAAGTGTATGTCACATAGACCAAATCTAAAAAAATGACACAATAATTTGACGAAATAAGGTACTCCCACTTGGACTTCAACAAATTCTTGAGGTCTCTTTTAAGCATAAATATTTAAAGCAAAAGGAATTTTTTTATAGTGGGCCAGGCCTTTCAAATATGCAATAGCCGCCAAAAAATCGGCAATTTCATAGCCTTAGCATATTAGTTAAAATATTTTGACATAGCCAATTTCATACATCAAGTCAAAAAAATTACCGGTTTTACACCTAAGGAATTCAAAAAAGCTTTCGCTGCCCATCACTTCCCGGTTAATTTATTTGTTAGTTTCATTTTTTACAATTTTCATATTCAAAAATTCTTTTAACTTGCAGAAATTCAATTCTTTTCTGAATGGATATACCGATCAATATAAAAGTAAACGAAGGCATGGATTTCTTTATTAAGAAGCCCAACGCCCTTCTTTTGCCATATATTGACCTTATCTGGGCGAGCAATGGCAAGCCTAACTTCAAAGAGGAGCGAGTTATTCCCGATGGCTCTTGTCTGTTGCTTTTTAATTTTGGAAAACCTGTCGCCAGCGTTAGTGGGAAGTTACATTTGCCCATTAAGCGTTGTGTCTTTACGGGGGTTTTTACCAATTTTATTTCTATGAAATATGAATCAGAAGAGGAAATTCATCAGCAAGTTGGGGTAATTTTCAAATCTGGAGGAGCCTATCCTTTCATAAAAATTCCGATAGAAGAGTTTAAAAATCAAGCTATTGATGCCGATTTGATAAACAAAAACCTCTTCGAAAGCATCTATCACGATTTGGGGGAAGAGGAATCTTGCGAAACTAAGATATTGATCCTTGAAAAATTATTGACAAATATTCTTTCAAAATTTGACAGCCTAACCTTACCACAGGATTTTATAAACTTAGTAAAATTCCGAAACGAACTTAACATCAACGCAATAATTGACAAAACAGGTTACTCGCATCAGTATGTCAACAAAATCTTGCGGTCTTATGCCGGCGTAAGTATCAAAAGCCTCCAAAATATTTTTAAAGTAGGTCAGGCTATTCAAATGCTCCAAGGGGACTCAAAAATTGAGAATTTCACGGCTTTAGCACATGAATTAAACTATTTTGACCAAGCCCATTTCATACATCAAATCAAAAAAATGACGGGTTTTACACCCAAAGAATTCAAAAAACTTTCGCTTCCGATCACTTCGCGGGTTATTTATTTGTGAGGTTCATTTTATACAATTTTTGAGTTTTTGTGGTCCGTAGCTTTGTAACATAATCATTACAATTTTATAGCCATGATTCAAAAAACAATAATTTACATTCTCGGCTTTCTCATTCTTTATTTGGTTGGTGGAGGTATTTTGTTTAACCATGTTTTCCCACCAAAACCGATTGATTACGCAGCATATTTCGAGAAACACCAACAGTTTGCAAGTAAAGAAGAGGGAATGCAATTAAGCATAAAAAAGCTTGACGAGAAAAAAGTTTATCTGAAGGTGTCGCTTGAGCCTTATGCAGCAGGGCCTCCCGGACACATTCACCAGGAGTTCGATGAGTTTTTTGCAGTAGAGAAGGGAACGCTGAGTTTACTCATCCATGGCCAAAAACGGACCTTAAAGGCCGGTGATAGTATTTTGATTCCGAAAGGTACACCGCATAAACCATTTAATGAAACTGGCCAAATGGTTATCTTGAACGATAGTTCAGATATTCATCCTACCATGCCATCACATTTCGCTTATGGTCTAAGTCAGCTCTACCCAGTCATGGATCAGCATGGTACTAAATCACCCAAAGTGCTTTTGAAGTTGGCTAGTTTGGGACTCAAATTTGACACTTGGGTGGCAGATGTGCCTTTATTTCCGCAAAAGGTCATTCGTTGGCTGGTAGGACCTACTACTCGTTTATTTGGGGATTAAATATTTGATACATTTTATGGACAAAAAGTTTTGACTGGAAAGGGGAATTTAACCCTTATAGTTCAACACAGATTTTATTAGATTACGAATTGCCCAATGTGTGGTTTCTCGTATTTGTTCAGGGTTGAGTCCACAAATGTCTTTAAGAACCAAATAAGATTCCAATCCTATGAGTACTGAAAGAGTGTTTATGAGGTGTTCGTATTGGTCAATCGAAATTTCATTCTGGAAGGGCTCAAGAGCTTTTTTGATGATCGGAATTCGTCTCGCACCACGGAGTTTGGTTTTAGGAGATTTTATAGATTCTTGAAGCGAGGTGCTCAAGAATATTCGAAACCTGTCCTCGTTAGTCTGGGTCATATTTAGATGATAATCTATGGCTTCTGACATTCGATCAGCCAGGCTGGCACTTTTGAAGTTTGCGAAAATCTCTTCTGGGTCTTTGGTGTTCATGGCCAGTATTGCCTCTTGTTTGAGGGTCTCAGGGTTGGAGAAATACCGGTAGGCTGTGGCCGTGGATATTTGTGCTCTTTGGGCCACGTCGTCAATATTAAATACGATGCCTTCACTCAAGAGTTGATTGGCGGCATCTAAAAGAAGCTGGCGTGTTCTTTTCTTTTGATCTACTCGACCAACACTTAGTGACAGTTGGTTTTTGCTTTTGTGAGAAATTTTTCTCATAATTATTTGGAATTTATTTTTTCTCTAGTTTATATTTGTGAGAAAATTTTCTCACAAATATACAAATTGTATGGAAATGTCAAAAAAATATTGGTTAATTGGTCATCTTATTTCACCCATAATGACCACTGAAAATTATGATATGGTTATCGGAGAGACTTCTGGGCCTCCTCCACATTATCATGCCGGACTTACGGAGTTTTTTATGGTTTTAGAGGGCGAAATGGACTTTATACTTGCTGGTGAGAAGAAGTTATTAAAGCAAAATGACTTTGTAAATATACCGCCAAACACGGTTCATACATTTTCTAATCCCAGCAATCTACCCAACAAATGGCTGAATATTCACGATCCTGTAGGTTGGTTAGATTTAATGAAAACTTTCGGAATTGAAGAGGATCAAGAAGGTGCTGAGGCTTTGTCAGTTTCTGGAGAAATTATCGGGAAACTTGTCAGAAGTGCGGTGGACTTTGACATGCACATTGTTTAGATAATTAAACTTTATATACATGAAAACTAAACTTTTTATATTATTAATGGCTGTGCAGAGTATAGTAAATGCACAAAGTTTTACGATTTTACCAAACAATGCCACTAGCAATGCTCTAAATACCACGGCAAATAAAGTTGGAATCAATGTGGTTGAGCCCAACTCCGAGCTTCAAATTAATCGGGCAGGTAATGTGAATTCAGAAATCCAGTTTACCAATGGAGCCACTGGTACAAATGCCAACAATGGCCTTTGGTTTGGAATTGACAATTCGGGTAAAGCTTTCTTAAATAATAAAAAACTCAACTCTGAGTTTTTGATAAATTTAAATGAGTCTGGTACATTTGGAAACAGCCTTTATAGGTTTCGAGAAGAATTAAGTACCAATAGGTCGATTGTTTCCTATAAACGAATTGTCGTAGATGACACCACCAATACTTTAGACAATCTTGTGAGTTATAACCTCGAAGCGATTAGTCGTAATAATACCGTGGGCTTAAGGTTACAAACCCAAGGTTATATTTCGCAATCAGAGTTTTCAATCAAAAGATATCCCTCCAGGAGTACTTATTCTATGGGTGGTTATAGCTTAGCAGGAAACACAGTTTTTGAGAACAAGGATCCATATAGTCAAGGCGATTTCATTTTTCTTGAAAAAGATATTCGCTCATTTTATAATGGTGGTGAAACTCGAATTACGCCCAATTCAGTTTCTATCGGTATTGCAAGCACTGCCAACGTTAGCCACTCGCTTGAAGTAAATGGTACCGCAAAAATTGGAACTACAGGTAATAAAATAACTGCTATCACAAACTATGATAGAGTAACCACTTTTTCGAACCTCCCAAGTGGAGTAACCCAAACCGTGTTGTTTAATTTAACCAATATAACAAAGGCAAGAAACACTGTGATGGTCTCACCAAATGTTGCTCTACCATTAGGCCTGAGCATAGCATCAGCCATGGTTTCGAGTGATGATTGGATCGAAGTAAGGTTTACCAACACTTCAACATCTACTATTAGCCTTCCGATGACCTCTTTTAACTTTACGGTTTTTACATTTTAAATGCTGATTATCAATTTATTAATTCGTGAAAAATAATTAAAATTTCAATTAAATGAGAACAAATTTTATTCTAATTCTTCTGGTATGCTCGGCACTTTTAAACTCTTGCACAAATGAAGATACAAGCCCTGACCCCACGTCTCAAATAACCAATAAATGGTGGTGTGCAAAAGCTGGTACGGGTACCATTTCTTCGCAATATTTTAAAGCAGACGGTACTTGGGAACAAGGCTCTAAAGGCGGTCGGTTTAACGACACGGGCAAGTGGGCTTTGTCTGCCAATAAAAAGAAAATTGTAATCAGCAATGTATTAGACAATAACAAGAAATCAAAAACTGGTTGGGAATACGATATTGAGACCTTTTCAGAAACTAGCCTCAAGATGAATTGGAGTGCTTTCGGGGTAATAATGGATTTGGAAGTGTGTAAGTAGGAAATTATAATGGTTAGGGTTAAATGGCTCCGTTGATTTTGATGGGGTCATTTTTTTTGCCACAGATTCACAAGTTAATAGTTTAAACAATAGTGAATCTGTGGCAATTTTATTATCATTTATAGTTTAGCCCATGAAAGTCAGAATTCCTGAAACCAACAATAAAGAAGCCAAAGCATAGCCCGTGTTGATAAAGAACAGTTTCCAAGAGCGGCTTTCCCACACGATGGCTCCAAGATGGTAGGGAACATAAAAACCCAACCAAGTAAAAATGGCAGAATTGAGGATAGTCCCAACTTTTCCCATCTGATCCATCCCCGGCACAAAACTCCATGCGGCGTTGTTATGAGCCAACACATAAGCCATAAAGAAGTTTCCGATGAGATTAAAGACCATGCCTTTTATCATCACTTTCGGGTCAGGCGTTTGAGTTGTATCCATTTTGAGTTCTTTGGCCCAAGCTTTACCGAAAAGTGGCGTGTACCAAAGAAAACCAAGCACAAAATGGGCTACTACGGCAATGGTAATTGCCAAATAATTGATGTTTAAATCCATGATTGATAGTGTTTTAGGGTTTTGAAATACCCCTAAAATTAGGAATATAAAACTATTTCAAAAACTATTTTTCATGAATTCTACAAATTTTGGCAAAGCCTCCTCAGGATTGGGTAGCTCAGGATGCCAGCGTTTTTCCCATTCGAAACTGATGAAGCCTTTATACTTTTCGCTTTCAATTATGCTAAGGATTTCTGCAATAGGTGCTTCGCCTTTGCCCGTGAGGGTATATTCGTAGGTATTATTGGATTTAAAAAAACCGTCTTTTATCTGTACGATTTCTATGTAATTTTTGAGCGTTTCATACATTTTTTGTGGACTTTCTTTGGTTATCAAATGCATATTAAAAAAATCCCAGATAAGTCCAATGTGCTTTTTATCAAAGCCTTGCATCATTTTAAGGAGGTCTTCTGACCAAACCAAATCACCGTGGGCATCGAGCAGCACTTTTACTTTTGAACCTTTGCAATAATCGATGAGTGTTTCGTAATTAGACTTTATAGTATCTAAGGCAAATTCCTTGGGTTTCTCTTTCGGGAATTTATCAGGAAAAACTCTTATAAAAGGACACCCTAATTCTTGTGCTAAGTCTATGTATTTTTTGGCTATATCTAGATTTTTGTTGCGTTTTTCAGATTCATATTCGTGCAGTACGACAGAGGAGTTGAGATTTAAGATTTTTACATCAAAATCTTTAGACATTCGTTTGATTTCAGATAATTTACTTGGTTCGAATGCAGGACTGTTCAAAATATCCACATCGCCCTTTATTCCTCTGATTTCTATGGCTTTGAAGCCATACTTTTGGGCATTTTCAAAAATTTCTTTTAAGCTCCAATCGGGGCAAGCCAAAGTATTAAAACAAAGCTTTCGTTTGTTTTTAGGTTTTGAAAAAGCCTGTGAGCCTATCAAAAAACCAAGGCTGGTTTGAAGGAAAGTTTTTCTGTTCATACAGTGGAGCAATTTATCAAATTGCCTTTAAAGATAACACAATTTAAAAAATTGTGCCACCAATATTCACCACAAATTCCGAAGTTTCAGTCAAATATCCCATCGGTTCACAGAAATCGGCTAATCCATTTTCTGTCAAAACTTTAACAACTTCCGAAGCTTGGTCTTTAGCCACAGCAATCAACAAACCACCGCTGGTCTGTGGATCGGCCAAAATTGCTCTTTGCTGATCCGTCAATGGGGCAATTTTGTGTCCATAACTATCCATATTTCTGTTGGTTCCGCCAGGAACTGAACCTTGGGCTATATAATCATATATTTCAGGCGTAATTACGGGTATTTTTTCAAAATCAATAACTGCACTCAAACCTGAGCCTTCGGCCATTTCGGTTAAATGTCCGAGTAAACCAAATCCAGTTACGTCTGTCATGGCCGAAACACAAGCCAATTTTCCTAACTCTTCGCCAACTTTATTCAATCGCATCATTTGATGGGGTGCCAGGTCTTTATGTGCGGGTTTTAAGATGGCCTTTTTCTCGGCCGTTGTCAAAATTCCCACGCCAAGTGGTTTGGTCAGAAACAACACATCGCCCTCTTTTGCTTGGTTGTTTTGTTTGATATTTTCTAATGGGACTATTCCGTTTACGGCCAAGCCAAATATGGGTTCTGGTGAGTCAATACTGTGTCCACCTGCAAGAGAAATTCCCGCTTCAAGGCAGATGCTTCGGCTGCCATCTATTACTTTTTGAGCCACTTCTGCTGAAAGTTTATTGATAGGCCAACCCAGAATGGCAATGGCCAAAACGGGTTTACCTCCCATGGCGTACACGTCGCTGATGGCATTGCAGGAGGCAATTCGACCAAAGTTATAGGGGTCGTCAACGATGGGCATAAAGAAATCCGTGGTAGAAATTAGGGCGGAGCCATTGCCAAGATTCAGTACTGCGGCGTCGTCTTTGCTATGATTACCTACGATGAGATTTTCGTTATTAGGTAGGGCTATGTTTCCTTTCAAAATCACGTCTAATACTTGAGGTGATATTTTGCAGCCACAACCTGCACCGTGCGAATATTGCGTTAGTCTAATTTCTTCCATTGTTGTTCTATGATTTTTTTTGCGTTTGCTTCAACATTCACGCTTTCTCCTTCTATTTTAATAACCTCTCCATTTTCTTTGGCATGAAGGCCTTTTTCGTACCATTTATCATAATATCGCAGTAAAATACCAAAACAGGCACTCAGATTTTGACTCTCTAAATGTTGTAGGGCATTCTTGGTTTCGAGTCCGCCAAGTCTTTTTTGTATTCTTAAAATTGCACTTTTCAGTTCGCCAAATGGAAGTTTTCCGTATTCATCTACCAAATATTTAAGGCGTTCGTCAAACGGAATTTGGAGATAAATCAGATTGCTTTCTTTCATTTTTTGCCATAAAATATTTGGAATATTTACATTACCAATTCGTTGACTTTCGTCTTCCAGGAGAATGATTTCCGCTAAATTTTTAAGGGAGAATTTTTGTGCAAGTAGGTTCTCAAACATCTCTTGGCTAGGTTGTGGAGGTTGATTGATGCCACCTAAAGCTGAGCCTTTATGATTGGCAAGGGCTTCTAAATCAACCATTTGCATTCCTGACTTCTCTAATTCATGAAGCAAAGGCGTTTTTCCACTTCCCGTATTTCCGCTTAAAATGGTAATATCATAAGGCCTTTCAAATTGGCTCAGAACCCAATTGCGATATGCTTTATAGCCACCAATCAACTGATATACTTCGAATCCATATAGATCTAATAGCCAAGCAACACCACCACTTCGCATACCGCCACGCCAACAATGCACCAGTATTTTTGTGTTTTTGGTTTTCACTAATTCTTCTACCTCTTCTACCAGGGCTCTCATTTTTGGGCCGAAGTAGTCTAATCCTATTTTTATAGCTTTTTCTTTGCTTTCTTGCTTGTATGCCGTGCCTACAACTTTTCGTTCTTCGTTGGTAAATAGGGGTAAACTATGAGCGGTAGGTATGTGGGCATGAGCATATTCACCAGGACTTCTTACATCTAAAACCAAGTTTTCCCTAAATATTGCAACAAATTCCTCGATTTCAATTTTATTGATTGCCATCTTTTTTAATAAAAAAAACACCTCAAAAGGGTGTTTTTCAATAGTCTTTTCTGTTTTTCTTTTCTTGTTTTTCCTGCTTTTTTTCTTTAGCTGTTTTGGCAGGTTCTTTTTTTACAGCTTTTTTGGCGTCTTGTGCTTTTCCCATTTTTATAAGTGTTTAATTGAAAAAAGGAAACCAAACTTGGCCCTAAAGGGCTGTAGTTTTTGGTCTTTAATTTACAACGACTGCAATTTAAAAATATTTATACTATTTTCACTAAAGTATTGAAAAATTAGCTCTTGAAAACTTCAATCACCCGTTTCTTTTCGAATATTGATTCAAGGCCTTTCTTATGGTAATCATAATGGGTAACAAAACGGTATAAGCAACAAAAAACAGAAGGATAAAGTGCAAATAACCCAATATTAATAATACAGAAATAAGCATCAGCTGAAAGCCCAAACCATATACAGAAACGAAGCTCATAAACCAGTTGGGGTAGTTTTTGGAGCGGTGAGCATTGACATCCAACATTTGGATAAATCTATCAAAAAACCCATATAAAAAATTGAATATCATAAACATGACGTTTACGGTTTTCTGATTTTCACCTGCAAAAGCTATTGGTGCTTTTTGCTCAAAAACCTTGCTGGTGTTGTCTCCTCCGATGCTGATATTTCGGAGAATGACGTAGTAATAGTTGTACAAAGTACCTTGTAACTGTATACAAATGAAAGCCAAAAATGTAATCCAAATAGGCGAATGGCTCAGAAATCCAATAGAAAAAAGTAAAAGAAAATTTAGTACAATATCAAAAATGCTATCCAAATATCTACCCACATACGAAGGCGTATTTTTTTGGCGAGAAAGTTCGCCGTCAGCAGCGTCTAGTATCGATTTTAGAATAAGAAAAAATGCAGCAGCCCAATAATATTCTTCAAAAATCAGGTAAATGGCCAACAAACCAGATACCCCAAATGCCAATGTAATATGAATAGGCGTGACCTGGGTGTTTTTTAAGAAGGTTGCTATTCCTCTAGCAATAGGCCGACCATAATCCGAAAAATCAATAAATTTGTCCTCAGGAGCGAGTTTCGACATCGAAGTTTTAAAATCCGTAATGCGACAAAATAGTCGTGGTTATAATTTCATAACCTAAAAATGGTGATTTTGGTTTAGACACGTATAAAGATTCTGTTTAAAAAATAAACTCAGATGTAGAATTGGTTGTATATTCAATCCTTTGTAAATCTACCAATTCTTGTTTTATATTTGTGTTCCACAAAATCTTTATAAACCACCCAACCAAAAATGCAGTTAATAGAATATTTCCAACAAAATCACAATTTACCAACCGAATTGCTCCAAAACATTGATACACTCTTTGAAAGAGTAATTTTTGAACCAAACGAGTTTCTATTGAAAGAAGGAGACACTTCAGACAAAATATACTTTGTAGAAAGTGGAATTCTCCGTGAATTTTCGTATATTGAATCTGAATCTGAAATAACACATTGGATATTGACAGACTCGGAATGGATTTACCAAGTAGAGAGTTTTGAATTAGGCATAAAGTCTAAGAGCAATATACAAGCGGTAACCAAAACCAAAGCCCGCTACATCAAAAAGGCGGCCTTTGAAGCACTGGCCATATCAGGCTTGGAAGTTCTTTTGCAGATTCTTAAAATCTACCGAAACTACCTCTTGCAGTTGGAGTTCCGTAACCGCTTGCACCAACTGCGTAAAGTAGAAGACCGCCTAGCTATGTTTGAAGCACTACAGCCCGGCCTTGCTAACCAAGTACCACAGTGGATGATAGCCTCTTTTCTGAACACCACCCCCAGCCACCTGAGCAAAGTACGCAGCAAACGGAGACTTAAAAAATAATGTTGCTACATGAATTGCAAAATGACAAGCCATTTCTTGTCATTTCGCAATTGTTCGTCTCAAAAACCTTTCAGAACTTTACAAGCAACAAAGCCCCCGAAGATCTTGGCAGACGCAGGGGGCTTTGGATATTTAATTTTTTAACAATTAAACATGTAAAAATATGAAACATTTGTCAATGATTTTATTTTTAACAGGACTATTTTTTTCATGCAAAAATAGTATTCAAGAAGATTTAACCCCAGTTGAATCTCTAAATTCTAATAAAATTTTAATACCCTCTACAGCAAAGCTCTATGATGGAAAGGGTGCTAAATTAAGTTATTTGGAAGGAAATTTTCAATATGAGCAGTTCGCTAAATCACTTGCCAAAATATTGAAAGACAAAGAAGTACGACAAATTATTAAATCAGAAGCCAATAAAAAATTTGATGGTGATTTTGATATTTTAGCGAAGACTTTTTTATCAATAAATCTCTCAAACGATAGCTTTAAAAATATTTATAACAGAAATAAAGAAGGAGAGACTATTGAATCACTAATTAGTGGAAATGAAAAATTAAACATTAGTATTCCTTTAAATATAGAAAAGTGGAATGAAATTTCTAAAGAGGTTTTAGTTGTGGTTGCAAATGGTGCAATTGAAAATGAAACGAAGCAATTGAAAGCATTTGATAGCAAGGGAAAAACGTATTTAATTGATGCAAAAATACAACCGGATCAACCTGTAATAGTAATTGGTAATAACGAAAGAATTGGTTTAGATGTTAATAAATTAGATAAAAAAGGAGCGAAAGTTGCTTATGCGAGAAATTTGGGGAATGCAGAAATAATTAACTACATTCAATGCCCGAACCTTAGTGATATTGAGTCGTGGTACTTTGGTGGGCCAGAATTACGATTTAATGTAGTAGTTTATAATGTTTCGTATTCAACCGCATTTTCTCCAAATCCGCTTTGGTCAACTCCATCGAGAAATCAAGCTTCTGGGGGGTATTCTGCTTATCTTAATTTGTTTAATTGGTATTTCAATACTTCACATGGTCAAAATTATGTAGTAAATCCTTTTGAAATTGATGATGCTGGGTCTACCCAATCATTAACTGTTGGAGTGAATGGAACTTCGACTCAAGGAATTACAGCCTCGTATAATATAACATATAAGGCTCAGGATAAGGTTTTGGCTGGAAGACTAATTAATTATTTAGATTCTGCACCAACTACGGTAGGTGATGATAGGATTTTTTATAAATTAGAAAACCAATAAAATGAGAAACAAGTAATCTGCCTACTTGTTTTCAACAAAAAAATGTTAAACTTTTTTTAATAAAGTAGTTATGTTTAGAAATGGTATACTTCTAGTTTTTCTGGCGTTTTCTCCCATATCCTCTTTTTCTCAAATTTCCATAAATACTAAATATGGTCGCTCTTTTTATTCAAAAGGTGACTTTAGGGGAAATGATTTTCAAATTGGTCTTCAGAAAAGAATGTCAAAAAACTTTGAAGCTAGTTTAATGCTAGGAAGTTATCAATTTTCTAAATCAGATGAATATTATTATAAAGCAACTCCTTTGGGTTCGTTTGATCAATTAGCAGAATTTAGACATTTAGTTCTAATTAATCATCTAGATTTAGGTGTTAATTACATTTTAGTAAATAAAAAAATTAAAGTTGCACTTGGTGTTGCAGGCTCGGTTTCACGATTGATAACAACAAGTCCGAAAGAATATTCTATTGTTTTTCCTGATATTACGGATTTCTCTTTACCTATATATCAAATCTATTTTGAAGATAAACTAAAAACTACAATTGTTGGCCCTTCTGCAAATATAAATTGTCAGTATTCAATTTCAAAAAATGCAATAGTTGGTTTGTCATTTTCTTATTTACAACTTAAGGACATCCTTATTTGGTCTTTTCCTTTGAATTTTAAGTACCAATTGACTAAGTAGTCTAATTACCATCGACTTAATTGGATTCTTCTAAGTAAATCCTTTCCTTTTTCTGCTAAAAAGCTCTTTCCGCTTCTAAAATTTTGGCGTTTTTGGCTGGTTCAATTAAGCATAATACTTTTGGCTTGACATTTGCAAAGCTAAAATATATTACTTTTGCAAAACCTATTATAAAAAGATGGCCTTCGATTTTCATTCTGACCCAGCGATTTACTTCAAACTTTAGTACAACTACATCAAGGACAATATTATACCTTGGATAGAAATGCAAAAACCTATTAATGCGGGTATGAAAGTGTTGGAAATCGGCTGTCGTGACGGTGGCGTGTTATTGCCGTTTATAAAGTGAGGATGCATAGTGACAGGCTTCGACCATGACCGAGGCCCTGTAGAAAGTGCCCAGCAAATATATACAGAAGATATAAAACAAGGTAAAGCCAGTTTTTTGTAAAAGATGTGCAAGACTTTATTGCCGAAAATAAAGACAATCAGTCGGCCAAGTTTGATATAATTGTACTCAAGGATGTAATAGAACGCGTTTATGGTCATGAGGAGATGATCAGCAATTTCAAATACATTTTGTAGCCAAGATGAGTGATATAATTCGGTTTTCCACCTTGGTAAAATCCCTTTGGTGGTCACCAACAAGTACTGAAGAGCAAACTTTGGTCACGATTACCTTACTTCCACAAGTTGCCTAATTTCATTTATTACGGCATAATTAAACGTTGGGAAAAAGACTCTTTTGGCTTCATAAAGGCCTCTAAGAAGACCCAAATCACACCCGAAAAGTTTGAGAGATTGGTTTGGAACACAATTTCGAGATTCTTGAAAATCATCATTATCTCATCGGAACCATGTACAGGTATATGTTTGGACTTAAGCCGAGGTGACAGTTCGGCATTCTATAGGGCATTCTATGTTTGCGTAATTTTTTCACCACAGCAGTTAACTATGTCATTCGCCAAAAGGCCTGATTATGCTCCTAGGTGTTTTTTTTCGAAAGTTCTTCTGGTACCCATTGCAGACGGCAAACTTCTGAGGAGTTTAGCTCATGCCGGCTTATTTTTGATAGATACTTATTTCGACAAAATAAACGTAAACTACTTTTTAACAACGTTTAATTGGCCTTTGTCGTCGGTAAGTTTGTAAAATAGGTGGCTGGATGGTGGTTAGGGGCCTTGGATACGGTAGGTGAAAAATTAGCTTGACACACCAAAAAAAAGTGTTATCTTTGTTGCCTATATGAAAAGAATGCAAAAAACGAAATTTACATTTTCTAGCAAAACTTAGCCGAGTTTCTGATTTTATTTAATATCAGGAACGGTCGATTTTCGCCGTTCTTTTTTTTTCTACCCAGCCTGAGAGGGCGGGTTATTTTTTTTAGTAGTATTAACATTAAAACTTAAAAAAACATGTCATTTCAATATTATACACAGGAAGGATATGATAATTTGAAAAACAAACTCAACGACCTCAAAACGCGTGGACGTAGAGAAATATCAAAAGCCATAGCTGAGGCCAAAGACAAAGGAGACTTATCTGAAAATGCAGAATACGATGCTGCCAAAGATGCTCAAGGTTTGATGGAAGGAGAGATTTCGAAGTTAGAAATATTGTTTTCGAACGCAAGAATTTTGGATGAGTCTACGATAGACATTTCTTCAGTTTCTTTGATGAACAAAGTGAAAATCAAAAACGCCAAAAACGGTGCTATAATGACCTATATTTTGGTGGCGGAGGAAGAGGCTGACCTGAAACAAGGCAAAATCTCCATCAACTCACCTTTTGCAAAGGGTCTTTTAGGTAAGAAAGTAGGCGACAAAGCACAAATTCAAGCCCCTGCTGGTATGGTGGAGGTTGAAGTAGTAGAGATTTCGATGTAATCGATTGTTTATAAGAACATTTAAGGGAGCTTTTGCTCCCTTTTTTGTTTTATAGTGTTTTTGATTTTTTTAACATGAAGGGATGAAGAATATGAAGGGACATGTAGGGTTGTTTTTAGTCCCAATGTTCTTAACCTCTTAATTTTCTTAATGTTAAAGTTTCACAGTCTAGTTTTAAAATGAAGTTTCATTTTTACTTAATCAATGTCAAATAACCCTTGAAAGTCTTGGTAAGTCCTGCCCTGTCTAGCTTTTCAAAATTCACCGAGATATAATAATAATAGACGCCAGCAGGTAAGTCTTTGCCTTTTAGGTCTTTACCATCCCATTCGAGCCTTTCACCAGTGCTTGTAGCCACTTTTAATCCTTGAGAAGAATAAAGGTCGAAATTTATATTATTGATGAAAGCAGGACAATTCAAAGGAGAGAAAGTGTCATTTTTGCCATCATTGTTGGGTGAAAACACATTCGGGAAACTCAAGTCTTCGCAGTTGTCAAAGCATATTTTATTGCTAATTTCACTTTCAATTCCTATCGAATTTTTGGCAGAAATATAATAGCATCCAGCAAAGCCGTCTTTTGAATTTCTTCTATGCGAAAACGTAGTACCAGAGGAGGCATCTTGGACAGCAATTAAAGTTGGTTTTTCGTCTTCATATCTAGCGAAAAATATACTGTAAGACGCAATATCTTGCCTGCATGCAGCTGTGCCGTTTGTAGTTGGGGTGTTCCAATTTATCTTATTTACAAATACATTGTCATCACAAAAATCTTTTGCGGTAAGCCCCACACAACCTGAGCCGCTTCCTCCTGGTGTATTTACAATAGCAGGTGGACAAGGTGGCGACTTATCAGATGCACTTCCACAAGCTATTTGAGAGTAGTTCTCTAGAACACCATACTGTGGAAGCTCGGGATAAGCACCATAGGTAACCACAAAATAGCAGTGTGTTTCTCCATTTTGGATGTCATACGAGATGTCTCCATCAGCTTTTTCCTCATCTAACCCATTATCAGTAAAACTAAAAGTATTGGCTAGGGTTACATTAACCTTTTTTACCAGATTAAACTTGCCCAAATTGAGTTTATCTTCTCTGTAGATAAAATGCGTACGGTTTTCGTTTGACCACGGCACGTTGGCTTCCCAAGAGAGTTTCAAGGACTTGTCGTCTGGCAACACACCCAGCTTCACACTTGAAGCCACTGCAGAACTACTGAACAATTTGCTCGTTTCTGTATAAAACTCCACTTTGTATCTGTAAACCAACTCTTTGGTATTGAGGTTTTTGTCTGTAAAAATAGTGTCTGCTGCTGTGTTTAATAGCGTGTTTTGGGTATGCACTAGGGTGTAGTTTTCACCACCAATTCCTATTGCTCTGTAAAGTTTGTACGCATATGGGCCTTTGTTTTCCTCTATTTTCAGGTCCAAAGGCTTTGTCCAGTTTACCAATATTTCGCCTGTCGTAAGGTCGGTTTTAGTGACTGATACCTTCGTCATGACATTCATGCCTTGTTTTATTTCGGATCCAATACAAAACTCTGTTGAAGGAGCACTTTGCATGTTTAAGAATTGATTCACGGCTAGCTCGGTCACCAATCTGTAGCTGTAGATTGATCCTTTGTCAGCTTTGGTGTCGAGGTAAGTGCTGTCTGCTACATTCACTTCTCCTACGAGGGAATATCCCCAATCATTCGGAATACCAGAAGCACATTCACCTGGATTTAGTCCACTACAACCGCTTTTTCTGTAAACCAATATTTTGCCCGCTGTCTTACATACTTTTTGTGCCTGCCATGTGAGCTTTATGCCAGCATCAGTTTCAAGTGCCGTGAGTCCTAGGGGCCTGGGTGGGAGTACACTTATTTTAATGGTTTTAATATCAACCAATTGAATATCAAATCGTCCGGGATTGTCTTCCACTTTAAAAAGTACGTCATAAGCTTGCTCACGCACATGCAGACAGTTGGTGTTCCACGTGAAAGTTCCATTGGCTTGTTTTTTCGTAACCGCGGCTTTAAACTTCGCTGCTTCAGGTTCTACGTATTTGAAAAACAGTCCATTGGCATCGAGATTATAAACTCCTCCAGTGGAGGTTATTTTAAGAGGTTGGTCGTCTTTGTCTGTTGCTTTTACTTCAAACTCCAGCTTTTTACCTGCTTCTATACATATATCTGGTGGAAGAATGAGTTCAGGACTATTATTGTCTGATTCTGCCACAATTATCTGCATATCTCGGACTATTTCCCCTATTTTTATATAAGTTCCATCTGGAGCTTTTCGCCATTCTTCTATAATAAATGCAACGTTATACTGTCCTATTTCTCTTGGAGCATCCCAAATGAGGTCACCCGTTCGTGGGTCTATTCTAAAAGTTGCAGGACCCGTTCCTGCTTGATTGAGTACAGGGGATGGCCCAACGGTGCTAGGGTCGAGGTATCCCGCAATAAACTCTCCTATCCCAGTGTCTACGCCTTTGTCTCGTTGAGGTGTTGTTAATTTATATGAAAGGCTGTCTCCATCAATGTCAAAAGCACCAGGATTATGAATGAATCTTTTGCCTATTGCAGCGGAATCTAAAGGAATATTGAGCAAAACGGGTGTGCTATTTAAACCGAAACTCGAACTGATAACGATGGTAGTTTGAACAAAAAAACTGATGTTTTCGGAAGGTTGAGGAAGGTTTATGGTTCGTTCATTTCGGTTAACTATTCCGCAACTTATGGTGTATCTGCCTGGTGCTGGAAACGTAAATGTGGTGTCATAAACGTTACACATGGTGGTCGGACTGATCAGAAATTTCTTTTTTCGGGTTACATTATACGACTCCACTTTATTCGTAGAAAAACCAAAATAGAAACTTACAGTTTCCTGCCCGTCGTTAGCCGCTCTACCATTTACCTGATCCGTGAATGTGGTCAACGTTACTTTGTAGGTAAGTTGGGTTTCAGATACCCGTTTGGCTGTAATTTCGCCGGCACGCAAGTGGGTGGCATAACTCCAAAATGGACAGGCCAATATCAATATAAAAAGAAAGTGAAAGGTTTTTCTCATAGTAAAGCTTCGCTTATGTGCTTACAAATACGCTGTTTATGTCCCAAAGGTTAACGGAATCCCGATAGTTATCGGGTGGTTTTTATTGTATTGGTCAAAAATAACCTAAATGCTTTTAAGAAAACGACAAAAACTGTTAAAATATTCTGTTATCAAAGTATATAAATAGTGCTCAAGAAGTACAACTCAGTGTTGACGCTAAAGTTTCGAAATATCAATCTCTATTTGGTTAAAGTTCTTGAGCTAGATTATCAAAATCCATTATAAAATATATCCAAAGCTTTCTTGTCATTAAGTTCCTGTAACTCCCTGAGCCATTGTTTAAACCAGCCCTTTTTTTGTAAATGAGATTCTTCAATATTTTGTTTGATTTTGGAGATACTAATTTCAATATCCCTTTTCTTTTTTTCAAATAGCTTTTCTGAAAAAGTATAATTTTCATCGAAAAAGTCTTCAAACAAACCGTGAGCGTTTCTTTTGGCTTGAAGAACCGTTAAGTTGAGTTCGGTTAGTTGGCCAAGCAATATTTTGTTATATCGCTCAATCATATCATCGGCTAGAGCGTGTGCATCATTTTCGTTTTCATCGATATATTCTACCTGAAGTCTCAATAAGGCCATAAAGTCATTTTCTTTGTACGCCTTGGTGACCAGTTTTGAAATTTCGGTGTACTCTTTTTGTTTTTCGAGGTCCTGCTGGCGGTCAGGATGATATTTTTTTATAAGCCTGAAATATATGGCTTTGGCATCAAGAGCAAGAATTTTTTGTTCCTCTAATTCTTTCTTTTGCTTTTTGTTTGGTTGCTTTTCTTTTTTGTTAAACTTCTCGCTAGAATTTTTTCCATTTGTTTCAAACGAATTATTATCCTCCTTTTTATCAATTATTTCTTCTGAAGTTGGTTGTTTATTTTCTTCCAAATCGAACGGTCTTGGAGTGTTGTTAAAGTTAAATGCTTCTTTGGCGTATTTTTGATATAGATATTGTAATTCTTCATTATCAGGATGCGAGGAGGTTAAAAACAAACAAATTTCATCTAAAATATAGGTGACAAATATTTCTTTTTTTGTTTTTGAGATTACTATTTCGTCTACAATTTCATCTAAACGATATAATTTCTTTATATGCCATTCGCTTTCATTTTTTGCCAAAGGCTGGAGTTCATTTATGACACGCGGAATTGCCACACGCAAGCCTTCAGTTAGGTTTTTGTGCTGCTTTTTTCGTTTTTCAATTTCCTTTAGTAAGCTCTCGTATTTTTGTTGGAGTTTAGATTTCTTGCTTTCTGGCGTTTCTTTTTTTAATATTTTTTGAGTCATATTTACTCTTTTTGTCTTCCGAACTGTTGAGAATAATTTAAAAAAAGAAGTTTTTGTTCAATTAAATTCAATTATGATTTTGCTTTCATCGCCTTTCGTGGCCAATTCCAATGCAGATTGCAAATCATCAAAAGTCAATGTTCTTGAAATGATTTTACCTGGAGAGATAATTCCAGATTTGATTAGCTGAATCGCCCTTCTAAAATCGGCAGGATGATCATATATGATGGATGGTACGATATGAATGCCTTCTCGGGCGATTTTGAGTGGAGTAAATGTCGAAAGTCCTCCCGAAAGTCCCACCAATATAATTTCAGAACCTCTCGGAGCCGCAGCCGTTGCCAACGATGCGGTTTGTGATACCCCTGCACATTCAAACACAGCCGCTACTTCGTGCTTTTCCCAGGCTTCTGAAAGTTGAGCTACTTGATTATCAGCATTTCCGTCTGGTTTTATACCTATGGCTCCTTCTTTTATGGCCAAATTTAACTTTTCTTGCTGTGGCTCGCAAACTAGTACTTTATATCCTAAGGCTAAGGCCAAATGGTTAATTAACAAACCTATAGCTCCGAGGCCAATAATGGCTATCGTATCTCCAGGTTTGGTATTACTGTTAAATAACGCATGTACTGCCACTGCGGTTGGTTCCAATACCACAGCATCTTCATCGCTTATTTCATTAGGGATTTTCCAGGCAAATGCTTCTGGAAGTACTACATATTCGGCAAAGCAACCACTTTCATTAAGTCCTTTTACTCGTTTATTCACACAAATATTTCCTCTGCCTTGTTGACAAAATTTACACTTTTGGCAAGGAATATTAGGTTCAACAGCTACCCTTTCTCCCATTTTTCGGTTTTCTACACCAGCACCAATTTTATCTATTATACCTATGCCTTCATGGCCGATGATAGTCGGTTTTTCCAATGAGCGGTGTCCAAAAAATAAGTGAACATCTGAGCCACAAATACCCACTTTTTGAAGTTTTACCCTAACTTCTCCAAAACCCGGCTCGGGTATTTCTATTTCTTGAAAATCTATTTCTAAAGGTTTTTTTAAAAATGCAGCTTTCATAAAAAATTTAATCTAAACGTTTGGATTTAAGGCTATAAACGCTGACACCCATTAGGATAAGTGGGATAGAAAATACCGTGAACAGTAACCCTATACCGAGTTTTTGATCTGAAAGTAATCCAAAAAGCGATGGCCCTAAAATGGCTCCAAAACGGCCGATGCCTACAGCAAATCCCACTCCAGTAGATCGAATCTCTGTTGGATAAACCCTAGAAAGTGTGGGGTATATGCCGTTAAAGCCGCCCTGAACAAATATGCCAATGAGGAAAATTAAGGCAAAAATCAAATAAGGAGACAAGGCAACGTTACCATAGATAATCATGATAACGAATGCACTAAGCATATAAGTAAATACAGTTATACGGAGTCCAAGTTTTTTGGCTACCAAGCCAAGGCTTATGGTGCCAATTGCCGCACCAATGTTTAGTGCAATGCCCACATAGGTAGCCATTTGGAATGGTAAACCCGACTCTTTGGCGATGTTTGGCACCCAACTCATAATGGTGTAAAGCGTAAGAAAACCAAAAAATATAGCCACCCAGAGTTTGATGGTATCCGCTTGGAATTCTTTAGTAAAAAGACTCCTGAATGGTTTCGTGGCCGTTTCTAAGGGTTTTTCTGGCATTAAATTCACAGCTGCCAGTTTCATCTTGGTCAATAAGGCATTCATTTTTTCTAACGCATCTTCGGGTTGTTTTTTCACCAAATATTCCACTGAGTCGGTCATGAAAATAATGACGGCAATAAGCATAACAAATGACACGAAACCCGCAAACAGAAAAGCATAACGCCAGCCAAACTCAGGAATGGTATAAGCACAGAAAAGTCCTGTAAAAATGGCACCGACAGGCCAACCTGCCTGTACCAAGCCGACATTGAAATCTCGATTCTTGGTATTCGAAAATTCCGAAGCAGTAGCCGCCATGGCAGGCAAAATACCTCCGATACCAAGGCCAGTGACTAGCCTAAGAAGCAAGAGTTGGCTGTAACTGTCACAAAACCAAACCAATAGCATTCCCATAGTAATGAGAAACAATGAAATTATAAATATTTTTCTTCTGCCCAAAGTATCGGCCATGGGTGCTATGCCCAATGCTCCGATGGTCATTCCTGCCAAGCCAGCACTAAATATATAGCCCAACTGCACTTTCGAAAGTGACATTTCGGCGGCGATGTCGCTACTAGAAAACGACACGATGAGTACGTCTATGCCGTCGTTCATGTTCAACACAAAACAAATGGCGACCATCAAAATTTGGAAGCCACTCATCGGTTTGTTATCAATAAGATTTTTGAGCGTTTGGTAAGGGGGTTCTTTATCCAATTGTTTATTCAATAATGTTTTTGAGAATAATTTTTTAACCGAACAAATTGGTCTCGATAAAGTCATTTCTGAATTTACCCTCTGGATCATGTTTGATCATCAAAGCCTTAAATTCATTGAGTTTTTCGATTCTTCCTTGTAAAACAAAGGGTTGAAGTGTAAAAACCTTGCCCCAGTGTGGTCTCGCTCCAAACGGTTCTAGTGCCTTTTCGACTTCCGGCAACAGTGCCATTACGGCATTTACTTCCTGTTTCCACGTAAAATGTATAGCCAAACAAGTCTTTTTATAAAATGGACTCATCGGTATTTCGTCGCCCGCTATGGTACGAATTTCGGTGATGAATAGGAGCGGAGACACTTTCTCATTCAGTTTTTCTACAGCCATAAATGCCTGATAAGCATCTTTGATATTTACAAAATACTCCGCTTGCAGTTCTTTGCCACTGCTCGGCGTAAAACCCATTTTGAAGTGCGGCATGCGTTCAAACCAAGTCCCGTCCACACCCATTTGGTCGGTGCAATTCACCGGGTCGGCAGACGCTATGGGGTGCAGGTTTTTATTGGCCAATTTTGCCCCATAAAACTCGGGAGCAAACTCCTTCACGTCGTCAGATTTTACTTTTATCCAAACCTCACTCACGTTTTTATTTTTCCAGTCGGTAAATAAACTTACGCTATAACCACTGGCCATTATTTTCTCAAAATCCTTCTCCAGTGCGGCCATAGGCATGTTTTGGTACACCACTTGCTTCATTTTAAAAGTCGGCTGCACTTTCAATGTCACCTTTGTGATAATGCCCAAAGCACCCAAACTCACTATGGCCATCAGAAATTCCTCACGGTTTTTTTCTTTGGTGAGCCTCACTACTTCACCTTTGCCATTTACCATTTCGAGGGCAATTGCCGCCGTGGCAAGACTGCCGTTGCTTATGCCCGAGCCGTGTGTGGAGGTGGAACAGGCCCCGGCAACAGAAATGTGTGGCAAAGAGGCCAAATTGTGCAAGGCAAAACCGTTTTTATCAAGATACTCACAAAACTCGCCATATTTAATGCCTGATTCCACCGTAATGGTCTCGTTCTCTTTGTCTAACGAAATCACCTTGTTTAAAGCCGCTGTCGAAATCTGGTTAAACTTGCTATCTGCTATGCCATTGAAGCAGTGCATTGTACCCAGCCCTTTGACTTTTTTGTATGATTTTATGAGTTCTTGTAGCTCTTCCACAGTTTTCGGAGCCACCAAATTGTCGGTGCTGTACGTATAATTTCCCGCCCAATTGGTCCTGCCCACATGCACCGTCTCAGTGGTTTGGGTGGATTCAGAAGTATTACTAGTGCAAGACATTAATTCTGGAAATGCCGCTCCGGCAGCCAAAACGGAAGCCGATTTTAAGAATTCTCTTTTTTTCATAGGTTGAGGTTTTATTAAGGTTCTTTTGTAATCATTATATTTTGGGCGGCCCCGAAGGTCGGGCTGTCGCCACTCGCTCTTTGGTGGGCTGGCCTTGGCCAGCCCACCAAAGGAGCTCAAACAAAGGCTCCATCCCTGCCGCAGCATTTGAGTGTGAAAGTAGAATTAGTAGTTCAAATGTTAGAAACTTGGATTCATAATTCTCTCAATTCCCCGCATAAGGGTCTTTTATTTTCTTGGCCTCATATTTTATGTTCGAAAACTTTACTTTGCATCGTTGTCCCAGCGGCGATTGTGCCAAGAAACCCACTTTTACCTCTTCGTCGGTGTTGAACTGTAAGTGCCTGATTAATAGCCACTTTTTTCCGTCAGTAGAAACATAAAGTGTGACCACATTGTCGGCTTTAGCTATCTTGAAATGAGCAAAGTTTTCGTTTACACTTTGTGCATTGGCATCGTCAGACACGTCTTTTGTTACCACCGAAACTATCCTTCTGTAACCCAAGTAGTCCCTTTCAAAACAGAACTTTATCCAGTTGAGGCTATCGGCTTTGAGCACCAAAGCTCCAGCGTCCCATTTGTTGACAAAACTTTGCTCTATAGTGGCCGTTAGCACAAAATTTTTGTCTGGAACAAACATCAGTTTTGGGGCATTATCGGTGTTGTAAGTCACGTTTGGGTCACGAAACATGTCGGTTTTGGCTCCAGCTTCTATTTCCAAAACGCCCGCTTTTAGTGAAACACTGTTGGGTGAGTTTTCCCAATACAAAAGCTGCGGTATGCCGTTAATTTTAACGGGCGGTTGTTGAGCTTTTGCCAGTATGGTAATTAGAACCAAGATGATTAGTAGATGTCTTTTCATTTTTTTAGATTTAGTGTATTGATATCAAAACCAGCTATTTTTTTGTAGTTGTCCATTACCTCTTTGAGTGCCTCATGCGGTATTTGTTCTTTCGTGAAACCATCTGGAAACCATTCTTCCATCATGTCCATGATTTGGTCTGGGCCTTTGGCACGATTTTGCAAAACTACACTTGTAGTAGCAGGCAATCTCTCTGCTTCGTAAACAAAAAGTGCCAATTCGGCAGTTTTTTCACTTTTTAAAGCTTCGCAAAGTGCATCAGCATCCAATATTGCCTGGGAAGCACCGTTGGAGCCGATGGGGTACATTGGGTGTGCTGCATCTCCCAACAAGGTCACTCTACCTTCTGTCCATTTCTCCAGAGGATTGCGGTCAGACATCGGAAACTCATATACTTTTTCGGCTTTATCTATCATTTCAGGAACATTTAGCCAATCAAAATTCCAGTTTTTATAAATATCCACCAGTCGTTGTTTGTCGGCTTCTCTATTCCAATCTCGTGCAGTGAGTTTAGATTTTCCTTCTCTAAGGTTCGCTACCCAATTTATCAAATAATTTCCGTCTTCGTCAGGTTGGTTGGCGATAGGATAAGCCACCATTTTTTGCCCCAAATGCCCCACCATTACCATAGATGTGCTATTCAGAAAGCCCTTCATTTTGCTAGCTCCACGGTACAAAACATTCTCAGAATACACAGGTAATCCCTCTTCCGGATTGAGTTGTTTTCTGACTTCAGAATTTATGCCATCAGCACCAATGAGGATGTCAGAGGTGGATTCTAATATTTTTTCGCCAGTTTCTTTATCTATAAAATGAGCGGTCACTTGACCTTCTAACTGATCGAAATGCGAAAGATGGTGATTAAGAAATAAGCATTTTTCCCCAATTCGCTCCTTTACGGCATCCAACAAAATCATTTGTAAAACCCCGCGATGAACTGAAAACTGCGGCCACCTATAGCCGGCAAATCTGCCGCGTGGCTCGGTCCAAAACTGTTGTCCAAATTTATTAAAATATACCAAATCGGAGGTTTCTATGGCACTTTGGGCAATTTTTTCTTGCAAACCAAGGTTGGTCAATACCCTTACGCAGTGCGGTAAAATGTTGATTCCAACACCCAGTGGCCTGATTTCTTTTACAGATTCAAATACTTTTACTTCAAATCCAGCTTCGTGCAGACATAAAGCCGCTGTAAGGCCACCAATTCCACCTCCAATTATATTGATTTCCATTCATCTAAAGTTATACCGAATTCAAAATTAAAAAAGAATTTAAGGTATTAGTCATTAAATCTTAAAATTGGCAATTTAACTGCTTAATATTGCCTTGTTTTAAGTAAAAAGGGTCGATACTCAAAGAAATGAATTTTTTACAATCTGTCTGGGTTTTCCAGCTTAGCCGAATTTATAAATTATAAACCATGAAAAGTATTTTTAAACTTTCGCTTGTACTCCTGTTTTCGGTTGAAATTTATGCACAACCTTCTGCCTATCAGATAAAAGAAATTGATATTGAGCTGCAAGGTTTGTATAAAAAAGGCAAATTCAACGGAGCAGTTTTGATTGCTCAAAATGGTAATCCAATCTATAAAAAAGTCTTTGGAGTAGCCAATTTTAAAACCAATGAAGCCTTAAAGTTCAATTCAACGTTTAATCTTGCTTCGGTTTCAAAACAGTTTTTTGCGATGATGATCATGCAACTTAAAGAAGCGGGAAAGCTTGATTACGATGATAAATTGACGCAATATTTCCCGGAGTTTCCGTATAAAAAAATGACCATTCGTCACCTGCTCAACCATACTTCTGGATTGCCAGAGTATTTCGATTTTGTTGAACAATATCTAGACGAGGACGAAATTTTGACCAACAAAAAATTGCTGTTCTTGTTATCTGCAAAAAAGCCAAAGCTCATTTTTGAACCTGGCACCCAATGGGAATATTGCAATACTGGCTATGCACTATTGGCCAATATTATAGAAAAAACATCCAAAATACCTATTGAAGACTATTTCAAGACTAAAATATCAGCCCCGCTAGGTTTTAGAGATTCCTATGTATTTTATAAAAACATGAAGAATAATACGAGTATCGGCCACCAAAGAGTTTATGGATTTGAAGTAAAAAATGGCAAAAAATACCTTAATGATTTAACCAATATGGATGGCGTGGTGGGCGATGGCAATATTTATTCTTCTATGGAGGATTTATTGAAATGGGATCAGGCATTGTATACCACAAAGTTGGTTTCGGCGGCCACCATGAAAGAGGCTTTTACGAGCGGAAAACTTTTAAATGGAGAAGAGTTTGGATATGGATTTGGTTGGGAAATTGAGGGAAACAACAAAAATATCTCACATACGGGTAGTTGGGTAGGTTTCGAAAATTTTATTTCTAGAAACATGAAATCCAAAACAACGGTAATCATTCTAAGTAGCTCGACCAACGACACTGCAATAGACCTGATTAATGAAATTTTAGAAAAATAATTACATTTTGAGTCTTTTTGTATTTCTTTTTTGAAATGCAAATTTTGATTTTAGTAGTTATTATAAAATGACATTTTAGTTTTAAGAGTGTCACATTAAATAAAAAAACCCAAGGCATTTAAAAAGCTATTGTGTAATTTTGCACCCGATTTCTAGAAACACTTAGTTTTTTGAAAATCAATAAGTTTTGGGAAACAAAAAAATCTAAAAAATGTCTGTAATGGTTGAAACCGCAAATTTGCTCGCTGACAGAATCAACAATTTGGAAGAATCTGCAACGCTTGCAATGTCAAAAAAATCGAGAGAGTTGGCTGCACAAGGCCACAAAGTAATCAATCTTTCAATAGGTGAGCCTGATTTCAAAACGCCAAAGCACATCTGTGAGGCTGCAAAACAGGCTATTGACAATGGATTCCACGCATACACACCTGTGGCTGGAATTCCAGAATTGAGAAAGGTAATAGCTGAGAAATTTAAACGTGACAACAATATAGACTGGAAACCAGAGAACGTAATTGTTTCTACTGGTGCCAAACATTCTTTGGCCAATGCCTTGGCCGTGATGGTAAATCCGGGTGATGAGGTGATCATTTTTGCTCCATATTGGGTAAGTTACTCTGAAATGGTGAAATTGGCCGAAGGAACTTCTGTGATTTTGGAAGGAGCTTTTGATAATGACTTTAAAGTAACGCCAGAGCAATTAGAAGCTGCCATCACGGACAGAACGAAAGTGGTTATGTATGCATCGCCGAACAACCCAACTGGGTCGGTTTATAGTGAAGCCGAGTTAAGGGCGATTGCAGCGGTTATCGAAAAACACGAAAATGTATTCGTCCTTGCTGACGAAATCTATGAATATATCAACTTCCGTGAGGAAGGACATTTCAGTATCGGGTCTATTCCTGCCATCAAAGAGAGGGTAATTACCGTGAATGGTATGGCCAAAGGATTTGCCATGACAGGATGGAGGATTGGTTTCATTGGTGCAGCCAAGTGGATTGTGGATGGTATCGACAAACTACAAGGTCAGGTTACATCAGGAACCAACAGCATCGCTCAAAGAGCCTCAGTGGTAGCTTGGGACGATATGACTGCCCCTGAAACCATGAAAAGGGCGTATTTGGTAAGAAGAGATTTGGTGATAGGTTTGTTGAAGGAAATAGAAGGATTCAAAGTAAACGTACCAGAAGGAGCGTTTTACGCATTCCCTGATGTAAGTTATTATTTTGGAAAAACAGACGGTGAAGTAACCATAAACAACTCTGACGACCTTTCAATGTGGTTGTTAGAAAAGGTATTTGTGGCCACAGTTGGGGGTGGATCATTTGGTGCTCCTAACTGTATTCGTATTTCTACTGCAGCATCAGACGAGGCCTTGAAAGAAGCCGTAGCGAGAATAAAGTCGGCTGTGGAGACTTTGAAATAAACAAAATTAAGAAATAAGTTTTGAGCCCTATTCAAGCGACTTGGATAGGGCTTGATTTTTTAAAATATAGTGTAAATGAGGCAACCCAAAGAAATCAAAAGAACATTTTCACAAAAGAAAAAAGGTAAGCCGAACGACCTCAAGTTTGAAGTTGAGCAGGATTCTGAACTTCTGGTTTTTTTGTTGGAAAAAATGCCTCAAAAGAGCCGAAACGATGTGAAGGTTTTGCTGAGAGACAAGAAGGTTTTTGTTGAAGGAGAAGCCATCAGCCAGTTTAATCAGCCTTTGGTGCCAGGGCAAAAAGTTGAAATCCGTTGGGAAAAACAGCCTGAAGAAATTAAATTTAGAGGGTTGAAAATCATTTTTGAAGACCAATATTTGATTGTAATTGACAAGGAGGCTGGCTTGCTTTCGATAGCCACTGAAAAACAAAAAGAAAACACGGCTTATAGCGTATTAAGCGAATATGTAAAAAGGCAGGATCCTGCCAACAAAATATTTGTAGTTCACCGCCTTGATAAAGACACTTCAGGCATTATGATGTATGCCAAAAGCCAAAGAATCCAAAAGGCTCTGCAAGAAAACTGGAATGACAACATTCTGGAACGTACCTATTTAGCGGTTGTGGAAGGAATTGTGGCGAAGCCTGTGGGTAAAATTATTTCCTATTTGACAGAGAGTAAAGCTTTGATCATGTATTCATCACAAAATCCCGAACATGGGCAAAAAGCCGTAACCTATTACGAAGTAACCAAAACCTCAAAAAAGCACAGTTTGCTACAGGTGAACCTTGAAACCGGCCGCAAAAACCAGATCCGTGTACACATGAAAGACCTCGGCCACTCGGTGATAGGTGACGACAAATACGGAGCCACGACCAATCCCATCAAACGCCTAGGGCTGCACGCATGGGTTTTATCATTTACCCACCCAGTTACAAAAGAAGCCATGCGTTTTGAGACGGAGGTGCCGACTTTGTTTTTGGGGTTGTTTTGAGGGGGGAAATTGTACTATACTTGGTATTTCAAACATTTTCTTCTGGTGGTGAACTTTTAAAAACGGAAAACTAAATGACCAGAAAACCGAACATAATAGTCAGTATTCGTAATGAGTTGGGTTGTTAAAGAAGTCTGAAAAATGTCAATTTTCACTACATCACCACTAGTTAATTGAATATCCCGGCTTATTTGAGTAGTAAAAGATTTGTTTAAATTAATCGGAGTAGCAACACTTTGATGAAAACCGTTGTTCAACATCAAAAACATGAACCCTTCTCCATTGCTGACAGCCGAGGTACCCCATTGAATAGAGGCATCAAAGTGATAAACCCCGCTAAGAGGTGCGGTGAACTCACCTGTGGAATTATTGAAATTGCTTTGGTAATCATATTCCTCAATCGAAAACGGTATAGTATATGAAGTATTAGAAAGAACACTCAAGTTACTTGCTCCCACTTTTTTTGCTGAAAAAGCAAACCTTTCAGTCGAAATAAATAAATTTCCGTTGGCATCAGCCGATACTGACCTATTGCCCGAACCTACCAGATTTGAAGCTCTTATTTTTCCATTAACGTGTAGTTTTTCTTGTGGGTTATTGGTGCCAATTCCTACGTTTCCGCCGCCATTTATTCTCATGTTTTCGGTGAATAAGGCACTTCTTCCTGTTCCAAATATAATGTTTTCGGTTGCACTAGGCACAAATAGTTGCAGTGCAGAGGCTTGTATTCCGATGCCATAGTGGTTGTCTGATGCGGCTGTTTCACCTCCCCAAAAAGATATTTTATCACCTATATTACTTGAAAAAGTAAGTGGGTGTTTTGGCGAAAATGAGCCAATTCCCATTTTTGTATTGACCAAATCAAAGGCAAATCTCCAGTTTGCAATGGTACCCATTCCGAAAAAACCAAAAATATTGTTGTCGTACATTCCCGCAAATGCTCCTTCGGTATTGTCAGATTTATTAAACCATAAACCTGCTGTTGATCCATTATGTCGAATTCTGCTTCGACCATTTATATCAAGTTTATAGTTGGGGATGCCAAGTTTTTCAATTCCAATTCCTACATTTCCTGTTTTTCCATCACTTGGATTCAAAACAATATTTCCATCATTATTCAAAAACAATTGAGCACTTCCATTAGATGTGGAAAAAACCAGCGGGTGGTCAGTATAGGTTTGTAGCCAGCCACCTATTTGGCTTGCCGTTCCGATATAAGTATTCAATCGTATTGTTCCATCGGTATGTTCCAGTCCTATTTTTGAAGTAGCGGTCTTGATAACACCATTTGGAGTTCCTCCAATATTGGAAGGAGCAATAGTAATTGACTGTCCGCAAATTTTGAGGCTAATAAATAGTAAGAGAAATAAGATTTTTTTCATGGTGATAAGCATTTATAATGAGAGAGTTATGATTATTGTTTTGATGTATATGAAAAATAGTTTTAGATTTATGTTATTCTTCGTAGGTTATGTAAACTCTAAATGGTTTACTCAAAATATTTGCACTATTGCCAGCAGCATTAGCAACATATATTGCACCTGAATCACTTCCAATATTGTATAGAAAACCAGCTAAAACAGTATAATTTGGCGGAACTCCATTGGTACCTGCTTGATTGACAATTACTTGATAATCTAAAATTTTATTTCCGGGTATTCCATGATTTACTGAAACACTCGTACCTTGGGTAGCGGCGGTTGTTCCAATGAGCTTCAAGACTTTGATTGTGGGTGCCGTAGCACCAGCGGCAGCACCAGCGGGTACTGTATTGCCTAGTTGTGTAAAACCAGTATTTACTACATTTCCATTACTATTTACTGCAAATCGCCAAGCATTGCCAATATAAATTCCTGCTTGGGTATCAGTAATCATGCCATAAAAAGCCCCATCAGCTCCGTTTAGGCTGTTTGTGGAATTACTCATCCAGATACCAGATGTATTTACATTGTGTCGGATTCTCATTCTACCGTTTACATCCAATAACTCATTTGGATTTGACAAACCAATTCCTACACTTCCCATACCCGAAATGTCATTAATTAAAACTTTTGAGCCGGCTTTCCCCCCCCTTATATATGTGTCTTCGGCAGAGTCATAATAAAAATGACTTAAATAGGATGTTCCCTTTATGTCCATTTTGGCAGCTGGAGTTTCTGTTCCTATGCCTACTAAACCGGTACCCGTTATAAGGGCATATCCTGTTGGTGAAGCATTAGAAAAATGCCCTCCTATACCAGTTGTACTGAAAAAATTCAGAGCATATCCTTTTACACCAATACCTGACTCTGCCTCACCAAGAATACCGTTTCCGTAACCGTTTTCGGAATATCCTTTTACCCCACTTTTTCCGGCTCCATACGCTAATCCATAGACGCCAGATCCAAAGGTGCCCATTTGGGAAAAGCCGGATACACCAGTGCCGTTTTTGGAATAGCCATGCACTCCAGTGCCAGAGCCTTCGTGGCCACCATATACGCCTATGCCATTATAAGTTGTGGATTTGTTTAAACCATAAATTGAATAGTTGTGGGCATTCGGAGAAGTGTTTTTTGAAGTAACTTTAATACCATCAACGTTTTCGGTAGTACCTACCACAATCTCCATTTTCGGTGTTTGGCCAACCAATCCTAAACTTACAAACATCAATAAAATCAACACTTTTTTCATATCACAATCAATTAATAATTAACAATTTAAATAACATTTAAAAACGCCTTACGCCTCCTCGAAACCACGAAACTCAGATTGTTTGAAAGCTCCACCCTGGCTTCTTGGTAGGTTTTTACGTGTTGTCGATTGATGACCACGCCGCGGTTTATTCTTAAAAACTCAGGGTTTTCGGCAAGGCGACTTTCGATGATTTTTAGTGTAGTGGACGAAAAAATCATTTGGCCATTTACCAAAAACACTTTGGTGTAGTTGAGGTCTGACTGTAGATATAAAATATCTTCAGAGGGCACTTTTTTACGACTGCCAATGGGTATAATGTTGTTGTTCATGGTGTGTTTCGAGATTAATTTTCACTTTGTTTAAATCCTGTTTATCTTTTGATGAAGAATCGTTTTACATTGTTTTATATAATTTTTCACATCAATTCGGTCTTCAATAGTTTCCAAAGTTGCATGAAAGCGTCGCTCCTTGAAATAGCCAATAGATAAACAACCCAACAAATAGACGAACGACACTGAGAAATATCGATTCAAGGTTTTCAAGGCTTGAAAATTATCGGTATGTTTGTTTTATGAAGCCAATAACTTGCATAATCATTGACGACGAAGAGATTGATAGACTCACCGTAAGCTCTTTTGTAAACAGATGCGGGGCGTTCCATGTAGTTGGTGTTTTTGAAAATGCCTTCGATGCCATTCCTGTTTTGGAGAACGAAAAAGTGGAGGTTCTTTTTTTGGATATTGATATGCCCAATATGAATGGGATTGACTTCAGGAAAATTGCCAAGGATGTTCCAATTTGCATTTTCATTACATCACATCCTGAATTTGCTGTTGAAAGTTTTGATTTGGACACGCTCGATTTTATAGTAAAGCCACTCAAATTTGATAGGTTCACCAAGACGGTTGATCGTATTCGAGATTATTTGGAACTTAAGCAAAAGGCCAATCTTTTTGAAGCGAGCTTGGGTGGTGATGTAATTTATATTAAAGAAGGCACAGTCCAAGTTAAAATAAAGCTTCATGATATTTTATATCTTGAAGCACTTAAAGACTACACCAAAATAGTAACAGAAACCAAGCAACATTGCGTGTTATCGAGTTTAGGAGTGCTTATCAAAGATCAATATTTTAGTAGTTTTGTGCGTGTTCATCGCAGCTACGCCATTCAGAAACACTACGTATTAAAAATTCAGACCAACGATGTTATGTTGCGGAATGAGTTTCTAGTACCTATTGGAAGGAGTTTTAGAGAAAATCTGTTACAACTACAATGAAGACTAAATTTTTATTTTTCTTTTTGCTCCTTTGGAGTAGATTATTATTTTCGCAGTCAAACAAAGCCATTGAAGACCTCACTGCCGAACTCCAAAAAAATACAACTCCAGATACTTCGAGGGTAATGTTATTGCTAAAAATTTCAGTTGCAAACTATGGCGTAAATCCAAGTAATATGCAGTTGCATGCGGAAGAAGCTATTCAGTTATCTAATAAACTATACTTTAAAAAAGGCCAGGCCGAAGGCTATAAGTTGCTGGGAGCAAAGTACGTATCGGTCGGTGATTATCAAAAAGCCGAAGCTAATTTCCAAACCTCGCTAAAGTTATTTGAAGAATCAAAAATATATTCTGGAATCATCATTTGTAATAATAATTTAGGGTCAGTAGCCCTGGTTCAAAATAAATATCCAGAGGCATTGTTTTATTTTCAAAACTCTATTAGAGTGGCCGAAAAATCTAAATTACCTAAACTTGCAGGATTGGCCTACAGCAACATTGGGATTATTTATACCACACAAAAAAAGTATGATTTAGCCCTTAAACACTTTCAAGATGCCCTTACAATCAATACAACCGCCAACTCAACAGACGGAATGGCCGCAGGCTACAACAACATCGCTTCGGTGTATTTGGATACCAAAAACTACGAAAAAGCATTAGAATTTTTTAGTAAAGCCTTAGCCAGAGACATTGAAATGAATAATAAGCTGGGTATGGCACGCGATTATGGCAATTTGGGCCTTGTATATGCAAGGCAAAAGATTTTTGAGGCGTCATTTGAAAACCATAGCAAGGCACTTAAACTATCTGAAGAGGTAGGAAATAAAAAGGGAATGGCCATCAACAATGCAGGTGTTGGTGAATATTATCTACAAAAAAACAGGCTAGATGAGGCTTTGCCTTTTATGATGAAATCAAAGGACATTGCTCTGGAAATAGGAACCCGAGATGTGCTAAGAGACGCCTACCTTGGACTTAGCGATATCTACGAAAAAAAGGGAATAGTAGACAGTGCCTATTTGTATTTCAAAAAATACGTTGACATAAAAGAAAGTATTGACAACGAAAATAATCAAAAGCAATTAGCCAGGCTTGAAATTCAGTATGAGTTTGATAACAAGGAAGAAAAATATAAAAATCAGCAGCTTTTGGATACCGAAAGCTTAAAACAAGGTCAATTGTTGCTGGCCCTAAACAACGCTAAACTGAGCGTTAGCAACAAAGAACGAGACTTGGTAAAACTTAACTATTTAAAAACCCAAGCCGACTTAAAAGCCGAACAGATTCTGGGTATTTCGAATAAAAAACAATTGTCGGCCGCCGAAAACGAGGTGAAATTGAAGAAAACGGAAGTGGAGATTGCCAATCTCAATTTGGCCGCCAAAGAAACCCAAAAATGGTTTTATGTCAGTGGGTTACTTCTTTTGAGCATAATCGGAGGCTTGTTGTTTTACCAACGAAATACCAGCCAAAAAGCCAATAAGAAACTACAAACATTAAACACAGAGCTGGAGGAGGCCAATAAAGCCAAAATACGATTCATGGGAATCCTAAACCACGATTTACGAAGTCCAGTAGCCAGTTTATTGCAGTTTTTGCAACTGCAGCAAGAAAGCCCAGATCTATTAGATGAAACCAACAAAAAAAGACTCCAAAATAAGACCATTACGAGTGTAGAAAACCTATTGGTTTCTATGGAAGATCTCTTGCTTTGGAGCAAAGGGCAAATGCAAAACTTTATGCCTTTTCTCAAAAAAATTGAGATAAAATCAATTTTTGAAGACACCCAAAGGCATTTCGAAAGTCAAGAGCATATAAAAATAAATTTTCTAAGTCCCGAAAATTTAACATTACATACCGACGAAAACTACCTAAAAACGATAATTCGGAATTTAACGGGTAATGCTATCGGAGCTTTATCTTTGACAGAAAATCCAACAATAACTTGGAAAGCATGGGAAGTGCAAGGGAAGAAGTTTATTTCCGTCACAGACAACGGCCCCGGTGCCACAGAAGATCAAATAAAGGCTTTATTTAATGATTCTGAAGTTATTGGCATCAAATCTGGCCTCGGTTTACACCTTATCCGTGACCTCGCCAAGGCTATAAGTTGTAATATTTCCGTAAAATCCAACCAAGACGAAGGTACTACTTTTGTGCTCTCTTTTTAATTCCAGAATCATGCTCGGATTTCGAGATTTCTTGTATTAGCAAAATATCTGCTATTGTGGTTTGATGAACCATTTTGGTTTAAAGCCAACTTTGATGTTTGAGATAAAGTATTATCTTAGTTTAGAAACAACGTATCACCTAATCTTACTTGTACTTTCCCACCCAAAACTTTTACTATTTGTTTAATAAAGTCGCAAAAGTTGTACACAGAATTTAGCTTTCGATTTTATTCACTAAATTTGCACCCAAATTATACCAAAAATCAAATTTCTTATGGCACAGTATGATGTTGTGATTCTCGGAAGCGGCCCTGGTGGTTACGTTACCGCTATTAGAGCTTCTCAGTTGGGAATGAAAGTAGCGGTTATAGAGAAGGAAAATCTGGGCGGTATCTGCCTCAACTGGGGTTGTATTCCTACCAAGGCTCTGTTAAAATCGGCACAAGTGTTTCAATATATTAAGCATGCCAAAGACTACGGTATTACCGTGGGCGAAGCGAGTGCAGACTTTTCAGCAGTGATTGGTCGCTCAAGAAGCGTAGCTGACGGCATGAGCAAAGGTGTGCAGTTTTTGATGAAGAAAAACAAAATAGACGTAATAGACGGATATGGGAAAGTACAGCCTGGCAAAAAAGTAGAAGTCACTGCTGCAGATGGTACCAAAACTATTGTTGAAGGAAAAAATATCATTATTGCCACTGGTGCAAGAGCAAGAGCTTTGCCAAATGTACCTATAGACGGCGAAAAAGTGATTGAATATCGCAAAGCCATGACGCTCGAAAAACAACCTAAATCATTGGTAGTCATAGGATCAGGTGCGATAGGAGTAGAGTTTGCGTATGTCTATGCTAGCATGGGTACCAAAGTTACAATAGTTGAGTTTTTGCCTAATATTGTTCCTGTAGAAGACGAGGACGTCTCGAAGGAATTGGCCAAGCAATACAAAAAAATGGGTATCGAAATCTACACAGACTCAAGCGTAGAGAAAGTAGATATTTCTGGAGCTGGATGCGTTTCTACAGTAAAAACCCCTAAAGGCGAAATCACAATTGAGTCTGACATCGTACTTTCGGCGGCAGGTATAGTAGCCAACATTGAGAACATTGGCTTAGAAGATGTCGGCATTGCTACAGATAGAGGCAAGATTTTAGTTGATAAATATTATCAAACTAACGTTCCAGGATATTTCGCCATCGGTGATGTGGTTCCAGGACAAGCATTGGCTCATGTTGCAAGTGCAGAAGGTATTATTTGTGTGGAGAAGTTGGCTGGACATCATCCACAGCCTTTGAACTATGGAAATATTCCGGGATGTACGTATTGTTCTCCTGAAATTGCTTCTGTAGGTTATACCGAAAAAGCGGCCAAAGAAGCTGGTTATGAAATAAAAGTAGGCAAGTTTCCATTTTCAGCATCGGGCAAAGCCAAGGCTGGTGGTGTGCCTGAAGGTTTTGTAAAAGTAATTTTTGATGCGAAATATGGTGAGTGGTTAGGCTGTCATATGATTGGTGCCAATGTAACTGAAATGATAGCAGAAGCCGTTGTTGCTCGTAACTTAGAAACAACAGGTATGGAAATCGTGAAGTCGGTTCACCCACATCCAACTATGTCAGAAGCCATCATGGAAGCAGCCGCTGCTGCTTACGGTGAGGTAATTCACTTGTAACATATCGATTTCGAGTAGAAATCTTCATATATCAAAAACCTGCAAGATGTGTCTTGTAGGTTTTTTTTGTGCCAATGTTTGTGTTAGCACAAACATTCCACCACATTCCATTTTGTATTTTCCCCGCCCAATTTTGAGCCCTTACAAATTTGAAAGAGATTGTTTAGGAACAAAATGATTAGTCAGCTTTGGCTCCTCAAGAAAAAATGTCATAATGATAAAACTCAAAATCGGCCGTTTTGTCATAATAAATTTATAGCAAAACCAGCATTTCGGCCATTTTGTCTTGAAAAATCAATTGGAATAAGTTTTGTTCATTGTCATCCAAATAAAATTTGTAAAACATAAAACAAACAATAATTATGAAAACCGTTTTAAGAAACTATGACAATTTGAATTCTTTTCCCGCTTTTTTCAATGAGCTTTTTGGTGAACAATCTGCTGCTAAATTTAACAAGAATGTTCCAGCTGCGAACATCAAAGAAACAGAAGATAGTTTCGGTATAGAGTTGGTAGCTCCGGGGTTCAAGAAAGAAGCTTTTAAGGTGGAAGTTCATGAGCGTAACTTGACCATTTCAGCAGAAGAAAAGAACGAGACTGAAGAAAAAACAGAGACGTTTTTGAGAAAAGAATATAGCTTTGGATCTTTTACCAGATCATTCAGATTGCCAAATACCGTTGATTCAGACAAAATAGAGGCTACTTATGAAGACGGCGTTATGCAAGTGACCATTCCTAAAAAAGAAGAAGCAAAACCAAAAGAACCAAAATTGATTTCGATAAATTAAGCGTTGAAAAGTGGAACTCAGCATCTTTTGGATTTACCAAAAGGTGCTTTTTAGTTAATAATTGTTAAACAAATGAACGCGAAATAAATTTTATTTCAATAATTTGCGTTATTGCTTTACTTGAAAATAAATTTGTAATTCTATAGGTTTTAAATTCAATAAAAACAAAGCTATTAAAAAAATGACATTGAATAACTCTTGGAAAACTGCCCTCATCGCCGTTTCGGCTAGTGTGGCAACTATCGCTGGCTACAGAGCCATCGATGGATATCGCAACGACGTGGTAATCAACGAAGCTGGGTCAAACGGCTCTGTGATGAAATTCGCCAATTTGCCAGCAGGTCAGCCGGGTGATTTTACTTTTGCGGCAGGAGCATCGGCTCCAGCAGTGGTACATATCAAGGCCAAAAGTTCTAGAACTGTACGTCAAATGCCTTCTATTTTTGATCAATTTTTTGGCATGGATGATGACATGTTTGGAGGGCCACGTACCCAAAATCAAGAGTCGTCAGGCTCAGGTGTTATCATCTCAGAGGATGGCTACATCGTGACCAACAATCATGTAGTGGATGGAGCAAGTGAGTTGGAAGTAGTGACTTATAACAAGAAATCTTATGATGCCACTGTAGTCGGCAAAGATCCATCTACGGACATTGCGGTTATCAAAATCGAAGAGAGAAAATTGCCCACCATCACTTTTGGAAATTCTGACGAAGTAAAAGTAGGAGAGTGGGTTCTGGCCGTTGGTAATCCATTTAACTTAGAATCGACAGTTACGGCTGGTATCATTAGTGCTATTGGCAGAAATATCAACATTTTAGGTCAGAATCAGAGAGGTGGACAAAGCTCCAAAGGATCAGATACTCCGATTGAATCATTTATACAAACTGATGCTGCCGTAAATCCAGGGAATAGTGGAGGTGCATTGGTAAATCTCCGTGGACATTTAATAGGTATCAATACGGCCATAGCGTCACCAAACGGTGCTTATGCAGGATATGCTTTCGCAGTCCCTTCGAGTATTGTAAAGAAAGTGTCTACAGATTTGATTAAGTTCGGTAATGTTCAAAGAGGATTCATTGGCCTTGCTCCAGTGGAATTAAACAACAAAAACGCGAAAGAATTTGACTCCGATTTGGACGAAGGTATATACGTTGCCGAAGTGCCGGAAGACGGTGCAGCCAATGATGCAGGTATCAAAAAAGGAGATGTTATTGTTCGTGTTGATGGTATTGAAACTAAATCAGAGCCTAAGTTTAGAGAGTTGATTGGTAGAAAAAGGCCAGGCGAAAAAGTGACGCTAACGGTAAATAGAAGCGGTAAGGAGAAAGATTATGTATTAACGCTTAGAAATAACAAGGGCGGAGAAGGAATAGTAAAGAAAGATCCTGAATTGGCTTCGGCTTATGGTAAATTGGGAATTACGCTAGAGGACATTTCTGCCAAAGATAAAGAGAAGATTGGTTTAAGAAATGGCGTAAGAATATCGGAAATCGAAAAGGATGGTTTCTTTGGAGAACAAACCAATATAGAGGAAGGGTTTATAATTACAAGAGTTGGTAACGTGAGAGTTAATTCTACAAAAGAAGTAAAAGACCAAATAAACGCTGCCAAGAAAAATGGTGAAGAAGGTGTATTGATTTGTGGTGTTTATGAGGGAAGTACTTCTAGAAATTATTGTGTGGGAATTCCTGTAGAGTAAGCTTCTCGATAAATTGGTTCTGAAAATATTGAAATGAAATCAAAGCCCGAAGATTTTTATCTTCGGGCTTTTTGATGTATTTATTGGTCATGGAGTTGAGTTTTGCTAAGATATTTCTATTTTTATAAAATATTCAACCCTATAAAATGCAAAACGACCCTTACCATTTAAGTATAGAAAAAATTAAGTTTGCTCCTGAAACATTCAGGGAAAGACTCAAACATCTTGGCCCAAGTTTGATTTTGTCTGCGGCTATTGTAGGGTCTGGTGAACTCATAGCCACAACAACACTTGGTGCAAAAGCAGGTTTTGTGTGTTTTTGGATCATATTGATCAGTTGTGTGGTCAAAGTGATGATTCAGTTAGAGTTTGGCAAACATACGGTCAGTACAGGCGAAACGTCAATGCAAATCATGTCAAAACTTCCAGGACCAAAAATCCGAAATACGAGGTGGAGCGTTTGGTTAGTTTTTGTGATAATGATATTCAAACTGCTACAAGTTGGCGGAATTGTGGGCGGTGTAGCCATTACCCTCAACATGGTTTTTCCTGTAATATCTGTTTCAGTTTTTGCATTTTTGGTGGCGGCATTAGGAGCCGTTTTGGTTTATCAAGGTTATTATCAAAGCCTGGAAAAACTCTCCTTGGTAATGATTGCCTTCTTTACTGTTTTTACATTTTCTTCTTTGTATTTTTTGAAATATACCCATTACCAAATCTCCTTTGGTAATATCCTAGAAGGCTTATCCTTGAAGTTACCCAAGGCTGCTTTGGCGTTTGCATTCGGTGCATTTGGTATTACAGGGGTGGGTGCCGATGAAATTATACATTATAACTATTGGTGTCTCGAAAAGGGGTATGCATCGTTTGTAGGGCCGAGAGATGACTCTGCCGCCTGGAAAGACAGAGTAAAAGGATGGGTAAAAGTAATGCAGCTCGACGCTTTTTTGGCGATGTTAATTTATACAACAGTAACAGCAGCTTTTTACCTATTGGGAGCAGCAGTTTTGCATCACCAAGCCAACCTTCCAGAGGGCTACCAAATGATAGAAGTACTTTCGTCTATGTTTACAGAAAGCCTTGGGTCATGGTCAAAAACTTTCTTTTTAGCGGGTTCTTTTACAATTTTGTTTTCTACGGTTTTTGCGGCTTTAGCAGCTTGGACACGTCAGTTTGCTGATATTTTTGGTCAAATGGGCTGGATAGATTTTAGCGATATGGCTCAACGGAAAAAACTTATTACTCGCCTAGCTTGGATACTTCCATTTCTGTGGGCGTTTTTGTTTGTGTACATCAAGTTGCCCATGATTATGGTTATTTCGGGTGGAATTGTAGGTTCATTTCTGCTCATTTTGGTTATTTGGGCAGTAATTTTTAATAAATATTTTAGAAAAAATGACGTCGAAAAATCAACCACCCTATATAATATTTTGCTTTGGATAAGCATTATTGCCATCCTTTCGTTTTGTTTTTATGGTATTGTAAAGTTGTTTTAAAAAAACCATGAAAAATCTCAGCTGGAAAATTATCAGTATTATATTGCTGCCCATACAATTTATTCTTTTTAAAATTATTACCTCCAATGAAGAATGGGTAGAATACTATTATTCAAGAGGTTTTTTTAAGATAGTCTCTCGGTTTTTAAGAATAATAACCAGTTGGACAAGTATTTCCATTGGCTTAATTTTGGTCTATGGTTTAAGTGCTTTTTTTGTTTATTTTATTATCAAAACCATTTTTAGAATAAGAGAAAAGGAAGTTTCAATTAAGCAAATCGTAATAAACTTTTTGGCATACATTTCCCCAATTTATTTATTTTTTATGCTCACTTGGGGTTTGGCCTATCACAAAAAGCCTCTAGAAAGAATTTTAAATTTGAATACTAAAAATATTATAAATCAAGAAGTTATAGGTCTTTGTAAAGAATTAATAGACTCAACAAATGTCACCAGATCAAGGATTTTAGAATCAAATCTAAGGGACCTGACTTTCGAAAAAGTATTTGAGTTCGCACCAATCGGGTATAGAAATTTACAGGTCCGTTATCCTTTTCTGACTTACACAACCCCATCCATTAAAATGGCTTCAGGGAGCAACCTTTTGGCCTATATGAGTACGAGTGGTGTGTATATGTTCCCAACTGGCGAGGCGAACGTCAATACAAACAACATGATTTACGACACACCGTATGTAACCACACATGAAATGGCACACCAAATGGGTTTTGCTTCTGAAGAAGAAGCTAATTATTTGGCCTATTTATCCTGTAAAAACAACCCAGACCTGGTTTTTCAATATTCGGCCTATTATGGAACAGTTTTCAGGGCATTGAATAAAGTTTGGGAAATAGATAGCACCTATTCAAAAAAGCTTTTTGATAAATTAAGTCCAGAAGTAAAAGCCGACCGAGAAAAAGAAAGACAAGTTTGGAAAAAATTCAGAAATCCTATCCAAGTTTATGTGGTTAGTCCTTTTTACGATTTGTTTTTAAAGTCCAACGGTCAGGAACAAGGCTCACGAAGCTACGATTTGGTGATAGATTTGATGGTGGCAGAACGGAGGAAGGGTTTGAAGAAATAAGTTTATTTCATATTTTTGGAAAAATAAATTTCACATGGGACAAACCTTAATTAAAAACTATGTCCACATCGTTTTCGGCACAAAAAATCAACAAAATTTTATTAATGATGAAATTGAGGTTGACCTATTTGCCTATATAGGAGGCATTTGTAATTCCCTAGATTGTATCCCGATAAAAGTAGGTGGATATAGAAATCACGTACACATTTTGTGTTCTCTTTCTAAAAAGATAGCACTAGCTAAGCTTTTAGAAATAGTAAAAGCTAATTCCTCAAAATGGATAAAAACTAAGGGGGAAGCATTTCAGGATTTTTATTGGCAAAATGGTTATGGTTCATTCAGTGTCAATCCAAGTCAACTTCAAAGAGTTGTAGATTATATTGCCAACCAAAAGCAGCATCACGAAAAAAAGTCGTTTGAAGATGAATATCGTATAATATTAAAAAAGTATGATATTGTGTATGATGAAAAATATGTTTGGGATTGAGATTACAATTCATAAATCTTCACCGACTTCCATTGAAAAAACCATTAAACTAAATGAGCATTATCTTTCGCCCTTTCAGGGCTAGTGTATGTTCTTTTGGGGACAAATTAATTGGGCGAAGCACAATTCTAGAATATTTCGGGCCTTTAGCCCTTTAGTATGAAAATTAAGTAATCTATTCCAAAAGCCCTGAAAGGGCGAAATGTTTTAGCTCAGGCCGAATGGCCTGAGAGAGAGGATATAGAATTGAATACAAATGAGCCCTGAAAGGGCGAAAGACATCGACACCAATATTTACAGTTAAAAAATTGAAGGAAACAAATACTCCACCTTTTTTAGCAATTCCGTCTTTATTTCAAACCCAAAAAACCATTCTGCCTTATTTTTGTTTAATTTTGAGGTTCTTACAATTTTCAGCAAAAACTTTAAGGTGGTAGATAAAAAACTCAACGACGTAGAACTTACAGGACACGAACAAATAGAAGTTTTCGGTGCTCGTGAACACAACCTCAAAAACATTGATGTAGTTATTCCGCGTAATAAATTGGTAGTTATTACAGGCATTAGCGGCAGTGGCAAATCTTCCTTAGCATTTGATACAATATACGCCGAGGGTCAGCGTCGCTACATGGAGAGTTTCTCTGCCTACGCACGAAGTTTTATTGGTGACATGGAAAGACCAGATGTGGACAAAATCAATGGACTTTCTCCGGTAATCAGTATTGAGCAAAAAACGACTTCTAAAAATCCACGTTCTACTGTCGGCACTACTACTGAAATTTACGATTTCCTTCGTCTTTTGTTTGCGAGGGTGGGGATAGCCTATAGTTATGAAACGGGCAAGCCGATGGTTAAACAAACTCAAGACCAGATCATTGAGCAAATATTTGACCAATATACAGGTAAAAAAGTGAGTATTTTGGCTCCTTTGGTTAAAGGAAGAAAAGGTCATTACCGAGAGCTTTTTGTTCAAATATCCAAAATGGGATATCAGAAAGTTAGGGTAGATAATGAGGTATTGGACGTTTCACCAAAAATGCAGCTCGACCGATATAAAATACATGATATTGAAATCGTTGTTGACAGAGTTTTACCTAAAGCTGAAGATAGATTTAGAATTAGTCAGTCGGTGGGAACAGCCCTAAAACTCGGAAAGGGTTCGGTGCTTTTATTGGATGAAAAAGGCAATGTGCAATATCTTTCGCAAAACCTTACAGATCCGGAGGCAGGCATAAGTTACGAAGACCCTTCTCCCAATTCCTTCTCATTTAATTCACCTTATGGAGCTTGTCCAAGCTGTAACGGCATGGGTGTGGTGGAGGAAATCACCGAAGAGTCAATCATTCCAGACCGAACACTGTCTATTACTCGTGGAGGAATAGCTCCTTTGGGCGAATATCGCGACTTGTGGATTTTTAAACAAATAGAAATAATTCTTAAAAGTTATAAGTCTTCCATCAGTGTTCCGATAGAGAAAATACCTGAGGAGGCTCTAAAAACCATTCTTTACGGCAGTGAAGAACCAGTTGCAGTACCTTCAAAAAAATATCCAGGAACAGATTGGAATACCAATTTTGAGGGAATAATGAATTTCCTTAAAAAACAACAAGATTCGGATTCAGACAAAATACAGGACTGGATAAAAGACTTTATGCTTATCAAAAAATGCCCTGAATGTAATGGTCAAAGGTTAAGAAAAGAGTCGCTTCATTTTTTGATTGATGACAAAAACATTGCCGAGCTATCTGAAATGGACATTGCTGATTTGTCAGAATGGTTTGGATCTTTGGAGAAAAGATTAAACGATCGTCAAAATCAGATTGCTACCGAAATTTTAAAAGAAATAAAGAAGCGTATAGGCTTTTTGTTCGGAATTGGCTTGGATTATTTGACTTTGAACAGGCCACTAAAAACCCTTTCCGGTGGTGAAGCTCAGCGTATCAGATTGGCAACCCAAATAGGGACTCAGCTAGTAGGCGTTCTCTATATCATGGATGAGCCGAGTATAGGTTTGCACCAAAGAGACAACGTAAAACTCATTACTGCTCTCAAAGATCTTCGTGACCTTGGAAATACAGTTTTAGTTGTTGAACACGACAAAGACATGATGTTGGAGTCAGATTATATTTTAGACATAGGTCCCGGTGCTGGCCGCCATGGGGGCAAGGTAGTGAGCTACGGAACACCAGAGGAGTTTATAGCCAAAGGAGGCATAACGGCAGATTATCTGAGTGATAGGGTTAAAATAGAAGTTCCCAAAAAACGAAGAGAAGGAAACGGAAATTTCCTTAGTATAAAGGGAGCAGTTGGGCACAATCTGAAAAACGTAAATCTTAAGTTGCCACTGGGAAAAATAACCAGTGTAACAGGCGTAAGCGGTAGTGGAAAGTCCTCATTGATCCATGAAACACTATTTCCTATCCTCAATCACTATTTTTTCAGAGCAAAAAAAGAGCCATTAGAATACAAAAAAGTAGAAGGACTTGAGCATATAGACAAGGTAATTGAGGTAGATCAGTCGCCAATCGGTCGCACACCAAGGAGTAATCCTGCTACTTATACAGGCATGTTTTCTGACATTCGGACATTGTATGCTGAACTTCCTGAATCCAAAATTAGAGGGTATAAACCTGGACGTTTTTCTTTTAATGTAAAAGGTGGCCGCTGTGAAACTTGCGAAGGTGCTGGTATGAAAAAGATAGAGATGGATTTCTTGCCAGATGTACATGTAGAATGTGAAACCTGTAAAGGAAAGCGGTTTAATAGAGAAACCCTAGAAGTAAGGTTTAAAGGAAAATCTATCTCAGATGTGTTGGATATGACGGTTGAGGAAGCGATTCCGTTTTTCGAAGTGCAACCCAGAATTAATCGTAAAGTACAGATTTTGAACGATGTGGGCCTTGGGTATATTACACTTGGACAGCACGCCACCACACTTTCAGGAGGAGAAGCACAAAGGGTAAAACTTTCGGAAGAGCTTTCAAAAAAAGATACAGGCAAAACGCTTTATATTCTTGATGAGCCTACCACGGGTTTGCATTTTCAAGACATCAAAAAGCTCTTGGACGTCATTCAAAAACTCGCAGACAAAGGCAACACAATTTTGATTATTGAGCACAACCTAGACGTTATAAAAATTTCCGATCACGTAATAGATATCGGCCCCGAAGGTGGAAACAAAGGCGGCAAAATAGTAGCCGAAGGCACTCCAGAACAAGTTGCTAAAGTAAAAGGGAGTTATACGGGATATTTTTTGAAGAAGGAATTGGGGATAATATAGGGGTCAAAGAACAAACGCCTTTACCAACAAATAACAAGCACCAACAATCAAAAGAGAGCCGACGATTCTGTTCACATTTTTAATGACACTTTCGGTGAAGTAATGAGAAAAAAACTCAGCCAGTCGAACTTTGATGAGATCACTCGTGTAGGTAGTGCAAACGATGCTCAGAAATACCGCCAAAGTTTGGTTTCTGGTAAAATTTGTTTTGCTTATTAAAATGCCTACCGTAGCAAACCAAAACACAAATACGCTAGGATTTAACCCATTGAAAGCAAATCCTTTAAGTATGTTTTTTAGTTTTTCTTTGGGATTGAGTTTAACTGGCTTTTCCGATTTCTCAGATGGTTTTTTAAGAATCGTAAAAAATCCGTATGCCAATATAAAGAAACCAGCATAGCCTTTAGCACTTTCTATAAAAGTGACATTTTGAATTAGAAAATTTACACTTAAAAATGCTACCGTCAAAAATACCAAATCATTCAATGCCACGCCCGTTGCAAGATAACTTGCAGAAGATTTTCCTTCAACTAAGCTCGTATTCACCAAAAAAAGAAAATAAGGCCCGACCGAAACGGCCAAACCTAAGCCTATGGAGATTCCCGTAAGAATGGCGTTTAGCATGGAAGATTATTTATTAACACGAATTATAAGCTATAGATTTTTCTTTCTCAAATTTACATATTTGTTGAGAATTTTCATGTTATCTTATTTTTAATTCTCAATCCAAATAATTCATTCTGTAAGCGAGAGGCGTGATTTTCTTAATGGCTTTAAATTGACGGTTGAAGTTGGATAGGTTATAAAAACCACTGTCAAATGCTATTTGGGAAATACTCAATTTGTCATTTTGAAGCATCTTGCAAGCATATTCAATTCTGATATCGGTCAAGAAATTGGAAAAAGTTTTACGCGTTCTTTTCTTGAAATATCTACTAAAAGCCGACTCGCTCATGTTGGCCAATTGAGCCACATCGTCTAATCGAATTTGATTTTTGAAATTCTCACTTACGTGCTCTAACACCTTTTTTATACGATCCGAATCCACCTCGTTTCTGATTTGTATTGGGTCAGTTGAGAGAAATTCCAAATCTCTACTTTTGGCCATATCGTCTAACACTTCCAAGAATTTTAAAAGTCGAGCCATGCCCTCCAAATTAAACATTTCAACAAATTTCGGATGAATATTTGCAGAAGTTTCTTTGCTAAATTGTAAACCTCGTTTAGCTCTTTCCAATAGATTTTTAATACTATAGCTTTCGGGAGTTTCCCAAAATTGATTGCCAATAAAGTCAGAATTAAAATGTACAACCATTGACCTAGCTCTTAGGTTTGGGTTGTTTTTCATATACGCATCGTCACTTTTGTAATAGTGAGGTAAAAAACTTCCAATCATGCACAAATCTCCAGGCTCAAAATCAGTAATACTACTACCCACATACTTTTTGCCCGTACTTTCCAACATCAGAACAATCTCTATTTCAGGATGATAGTGCCATGGTGTTGGGAAATTTGGCCCATCCATTTTAATCAAATTAAACGACGTATCAGCAGGGTTTGAAATTTTTAGAAGCTGAGGTTTCATGAGAATTGGTATTTTTTTTCCAAAAATATAATAAAACTGTCATATAATTATCATGCACTCACCTGTTTTTAAGACTATTTTTACATAAACTGTAATTTTACTGTCAAAATATCACCACAATAAGCATCTGTTTAGTAGTTTTTGATAAATCTAAACCCTATTTTTGTTAAAATTCTTATATAAAATAATATTATAATAAGAGAAATTCAACCTTTGAATATGAAAAAACAACAGGATAGGAGAAGTTTTTTGAGAGAAACTTCGTTGAAATTGTCGGGTTTCGGTATGTTGCCATTTTTGGGAGATTTTGAGTCTCAGCCAAAATTTTACACTGAAAAGGCCCCGGTATTTGTTAAAAACTTAGCACCCAAAATAAAGTTTGGAGTTATAGGTATCAACCACGGTCACATATACTCCATGGCTAATGCTATTATTAGAGGAGGAGGAGAAATGGTTGGTTTTTATGCAAAAGAAAATGATTTGGCCTCCGACTTTTCGAAACGATTCCCAAACGCTCCTCGTGTAAACAATGAAAATATTCTTTTAGATAACAAAGAGATTCATCTTATACTGAGCTCGGCCATTCCAAGCGAGCGAGCAGATATTGGCATTAAAGCCATGAAGGCAGGTAAAGACTATATGGTAGACAAGCCTGGGCTTACCGATCTCAAACAACTCAAAGAAGTTAGAAAAATTCAGAAAGAAACGGGTCGTATTTTCTCCATAGTCTATAGCGAGAGATTCGAAAACCGAGCGACCGAAAAAGCCAGTGAGTTGGTAAAAGCTGGTGCAATTGGAAAAGTATTGCAGACCATCGGTATGGGACCACATAGAATGAACCCAAAGACTCGGCCTGAATGGTTTTTTGAAAAGAAATATTTTGGAGGAATAATTACAGATATTGCTTCGCATCAGTTTGACCAATTTTTGCATTTTACCAGATCTACTCAAGCCCAAGTGGTGGCTTCTCAAGTAGGGAATTTTAACAACAAACAATATCCCACTTTCGAAGATTTTGGCGATGTAATGCTCAAGGGAAACCAGGGAATGGGTTATATCCGCGTGGATTGGTTTACACCTGATGGTCTCAAAACTTGGGGAGATGGTAGATTGACGATTCTTGGAACAGAAGGTTTTATAGAAATCAGGAAAAATATAGATATAGCCAGAAAGGATATTGGCAACCACCTTTATATGGCGAACAACAAAGAGACTGCCTACTTCGACTGCAGTGAGTATCCACTTTCTTACGGAGAAAAACTTGTAAACGACGTGATTAACCGGACAGAAACTGCCATGACCCAGGATCATTGTTTCTTGGCCATGGAACTCGCCCTAAAAGCCCAAAGTAAAGCCCAAAAAATAGAAATCGTTTAAATCATCAATATTCAATTATGGAAAGAAGAGAATTTTTAAATAAGACCTTAAAAACTGCTGCATTAGGGATTGCGATGCCCACCATTGTGCCATCTTCGGTTTTTGGTAAAAACGCCCCTAGCAATAAAGTGAATATTGGACAAATTGGCTGTGGCAGAATTGCCCGGGATCATGATTTAGCCAGTACATTGAAACACGATTCTGCTAGGATAATGGCGGCTTGCGATGTAGATAGAAACAGGCTCGAAGATGGTAAAAAGCTAATTGATGGTTATTATGCAAAAAAGACGGGTAACGATAAATACATGGACACCAAAATGTATGACGATTATCGTGAAATGTTGTTGAACAAAGATATTGATGCAGTAATGATCAGCACGCCCGACCATTGGCACTCACAACCAGCCATGGAGGCCGCTTTGGCCGGGAAGCATATCTATTTACAAAAACCAACTTCTTTGACCATCTCTGAAGGTAGGCAACTGGCTCATATTGTAAATAAAACAGGTGTGGTTTTTCAAGTTGGGACTCAGCAGAGATCTTCTCCACAGTTCAGAATAGCGGCGGAGTTGGTACGAAATGGTAGAATAGGTAAGTTACATACTGTTAAAATTGGTTTGCCTGGAGATCCCGCAGGCCCTGCAGCTCCTGAAATGCCAATTCCAAAAGGATTCAATTTTGATATGTGGCTAGGTTCTACACCGAATATGCCTTACACGGAGATTGGTGTTCACCCACAAAAAGGTTATGACAGACCAGGTTGGCTTAGAATGGAGCAGTTTGGGGCGGGAATGATTACAGGTTGGGGTCAACACCATTTTGACTCAGCTGCATGGGGGATGGACACCGAACTTACTGGACCAATATCTGTAGAAGCCGTAGCTGAATTTCCAAAGGCAGGGCTCTGGAATGTACATGGCGACTTTATGGTAAAAGCCGAATATGCTAACGGAATAAGTATGTACACCAGCGGTGGCTATACCAATGGCATAAGGTATGAAGGAACTGAAGGTTGGATTTTTGTTTCACGAGGAAACTATGTCGCTTCAGCAAGTGATCCAATTTCTGCGGCCAAAAGTGCAAAAGCCTTAGATGCGAGTGATCCTAAAATATTGACTTCTGTTATAAAAGATAATGAAATAAAACTACAAGTAAGTGAGGAGCATCACCTCAACTGGTTAGAAGGAATCCTCAAAAAAACGCCTGTACTTTCTCCAGTAGAAATTGCACACCGAGCATGTTCGGTTTGTTTGGTGAGTCACGTGGCCATGAAAATCCCTGGAAAATTACTTTGGGACCCTAAAGCCGAAAGATTTACGAATAATGAGCATGCAAATAAATTGCTCAGCCGATCACAAAGAACGCCTTACGGAACTGATAAAATTTTTGCAAAATCCAAGTAAGTTTTTAAAAAATTTTATTATGACACTTTATCGACACTTTTTTGGCTATTGTCGTCAAAATCGTATCATAAATTGCTTTTTTATTGGAAGGTAAGTCATCCTTGCCATACTAATTTTGTATAAATTCTAAGAAAAGTATTCATTTTCCAAGAATGTCATATTTTTCTTTGTTTTTAAGAAGTATAAAATAACGTAGAACAATTAAGATTTTTTCAATTTTTTAACCAATTTTTTAACTATGAAGAAAAGTTTACTTTTCCTTTTTGGAGTGCTTTTTTGCCTCCAATCGCAGTTTGTAGCGGCTCAGTCAAGAGCAGTTACAGGCAAGGTAACGGATGCTGGTGGCAATGGCCTTCCAGGTGTGAGTGTAACGGTGAAGAGCTCTACAAATGGAGCTGTAACAGATGGTGATGGAGCGTACAGTGTTAATGTACCAAGTGACAAAAACACTTTGGTATTTTCTTACATTGGTTATGTTTCGCAAGAGGTAACTATTGGATCTAAAAGCCAAATCAATGTTTCTTTAGTAGAAGACGCAACTGCCCTTTCAGAAGTGGTTGTAGTAGGATATGGTACTCAGAAAAAAAGTCAGATGACGGGTGCGATTTCACAGGTAACAGCCAAGCAAATCACAGAAATGCCACTAACCTCTCTTGGACAGGCATTGCAAGGTCGTGCAGCTGGTGTGGACGTTTCTCAGTCGGGTTCTAAGCCTGGTTCTGCTCCAAGAATCCTAATTCGTGGTCGTAGGTCATTTAACGCTGGTAACGACCCACTTTATGTAGTAGATGGTATTCCGCTTTCTGCTGGATATGAAGACATCAACCCAAATGACATCCAGTCAATGGAAGTACTAAAAGACGCTACAGCTACTGCCATTTATGGTGCTAGAGGAGCAAACGGTGTAATCTTGGTAACGACCAAAAGAGGTGCTAACAAAGGAAAAACTACGGTAACTTTTGACACTTATGCGGGTGCTTCAAATGCTTACAGTAAGTTAGAGCTTTTTTCAGGAGATGAATTTGCAGAATATGTAAGAGAGGCTTATAGAGCTACTAACTTATATAAAGACGCTGCTGGAAATGCAGTTCCAACTGGTAAATCAGATCCAGCGGCTGATGCCAAAATTGCAGTATTAGGTGGAGACCCTAACGTAGCTGCAGGTATAGCAGCAGGTAGAAATACACAATATCAGGACCTAATCCTTAGAACAGGTATGATGCAAAACCATACGATTGGTGTACAAGGTGGTAATGAAAGAACCTCTTTCTATATTTCGGGTGGTTTTTTCCAAGATAAAGGAATTACAAAGCTTTTGGACTTTACACGTCATTCACTTCGTGCTAATATTGACCACCAAGTAAACAAAAGATTGAAAGTAGGTATGTCAACCTATATGATGTACTCAGTAAGAAACGGTGAAAACCTTAATCCTTACGGAAATACGCTTAATGCAAATCCACTTGGTGCTGCTTATAATGCAGATGGTAGCTTAATATTTGAGCCAACAAATGATGCATTATTATCAAACCCACTTTCCGAGGTTGTGCCAGGCGTTAATATCGATAATACCAAAAAGTATAGAATATTCAACTCAATTTATGCTGAAGTAAAAATAATCGATGGGTTGACTTATAGATTAAACCTTGGTCCTGACTTTACACAGCAGCGTTGGGGTAGATTCATTGGATCTGAGACGAACGCTCGTCGTCGTGGAGATGCTCAAGCATTCAACGAGAACCGTTTTGGTTTCAACATGACCATGGAGAATATCTTGAACTATAGCAAGACCTTCGGCAAACATACTTTGAATGTTACCGGTGTTCAGTCAATTCAAAAAGATAACTTCGAAAGATATAGAACAGAGGTACAAGGAATACCTGCTCAGGCACAATCGTTTTATAGTTTAAATTCTGCCACTTCTGTTTTGGGGGTTCAATCTAGTCTGACACAATGGACGATTAACTCATTTATGGGTCGTGTGAATTATTCATTTAATGATAAATATTTGTTGACTGCCACATTACGTCGTGATGGTTCTAGCCGATTTGGAGAAAACACCAAATATGGTAACTTCCCTGGAGTAGCTGTTGGTTGGAACATTACCAACGAAGACTTCATGAAAAACGTCACTTTTGTAGATATGTTGAAACTTCGTGGTGGATGGGGAAAAGTGGGTAACCAAGGGGTTGCACCTTATCAAACACAAGGTTTATTGGCTCGTACTACTTATGCTTTCGGTGCAACTGGAGCATTTGGATTTAGACCAGGAACAATCAGTAACCCTGATTTGAGATGGGAATCTTCTTCTAATGCCAATATTGGTTTAGATTTCTCAGTTCTTCGTGGACGTGTACAAGGATCGTTGGAATTGTATGAAACCAATACCAAGAGCCTATTGTTGAATGACTTCTTGCCAGGTTCTGTTGGATTCAACTTCTTCAGTAACAACGTAGGTCATACAAGAAACAAGGGTATAGAGCTAGGTGTTACAACGGTTAACGTGAATACAAAAAATGGATTTAAATGGACTACTGATTTCCAATTCACTAAAAACAAAGAAGAAATCGTAGAATTGTATAACGGTAAAGTAGATGACTTGGGAAATAGATGGTTCATTGGCTATCCTTTAAATACTTACTTTGATTGGAAGAAAGAGGGTATCTGGCAAAGCAATGAGGCTGATCAAGCCAAAGCTTTTGGTTCTGAAGTAGGTCAAATAAAAGTTCAAGATACCAATGGCGATGGAAAAATAACTGCAGACGACCGTGTATTAGTAGGTACTGATGTGCCAGATTGGTCAGGGGGTCTTACAAACAGATTCGAATTCAAAGGATTCGATTTAAGTTTCTTCTTCGTTGGACGTTTTGGTAATACTATTTTGTCAGGTTTCCACAGAAACCAACTACAATTAGCTGGTCGTTACCAACAAATCAAAGTGGATTACTGGACGCCAAACAATCCTACCAATGAGTTTCCTCGTCCAAAAAGCAACCAAGAGTTCCCAGTTTACAACTCTACTTTGTTTTACTATGATGGTACTTTCATAAAGTTGAGAAACATCAACTTCGGATACACATTTAGCAAAGGTATTGCCAAGAAAATCGGTGCAGAGTCTGTTCGTTTTTATTCTTCAATTCAGCAGCCTAAGATTTGGTCAAGCTATATGTCTAAATACAATGGTGTAGATCCTGAAGCGGCGATTACAACTTCTGCCACAGGCTTAACAGCGGTTACTAGTGATGTTACACCGTCAACAACGGTAACTACATTTGGTCTAAATATTAAATTCTAAAGCATTGATTATCATGAACATAAATAAAATAAAAGGATTTGCACTAGGTGGCTTGTTACTTTTGAGCACCTCTTGCCAAGATTTACTGAAGGAAGAAGTAATCTCCAACATCGGTAATGATTATATGAATACAGCCAAAGGATTTGAGGATGCTACCAAAGCTGCATATTCTTCGCTGAGAACATTTTACGGTACGCAGTTGGGTCTTACTTTGACTGAATACGGTACTGATATTTATGCTACAGGAGCCGACGGTGGTTATAAGGGATTTCATTTCTATGATAATCAGATACAACCAACGGTTGATTACATGAACATCCTTTGGGACGAAATGTATAGAGGTATAAATACTTGTAATGCTGTTATTGCGAGATCAGCTGCAGTTACAGGTGTTTCTGATGCTACTAAGAAATTAAGAATTGCTGAGGTTAAGTTTTTAAGAGCTCATTATTACTATATATTGTTACAACAATACGGGCCTTTAGATTTAAGATTAACCGAAACTTTGGCTCCTTCTAAAGAAGCAAAGAGAAATTCTGAAGCGGAGGTTTATGCCCAAATTATCAAAGATTGTAATGAAGCAATTGCTGACCTTGAAAATAAAGCACATTCAGCAGATTACGGTAGAGCTACTAAGGCTTCAGCAGAAGCTCTATTGGCTAAGGTATATTTGGCTAAGGCCTATGGCCCAAATAAGGCAGCGGATGATTTTCAGAAAGCGGCTGACTTGTGTACTAACCTCATCACTAAGTATACTTTCAAATTGTTAGATGATTTTGCGGCAGTGCACAACGAAGACAACCAACAGAATGCAGAGGTAGTTTTTGCTGTTCAATATACTACAGACCAAATCTCTAACGCTACCAATGTTGGCGGAGAAGGCGGTGGTGGTAATAACTTACACCTATTCTTTGGTATGCAATATGATACACAAGCTGGTATGGTACGTGATGTTTTCTATGGCAGACCATTTAAGCGTTTGAGACCAACTAATTTCCTTCTTAATACAGTTTTTGCTGACAGAGTAAACGATTCTCGTTACAAAAAGTCATTTAGAGATACTTGGAAGTCTAATAGCCCTGGTACTTTTAATACATCATTTGACAATTCAAAGGCTAAAGTAACTTTTGCTGCTGGTGATACGACCATCTTTATCCCAGGATACGAAATGAGCAAAGAAGAAAGAGCTACCAAGAAATACCAAGTATTGGTGCCAAGTGCATACAATGAAGCACTTTTCCCAACCTTGCAAAAATTCTTTGATACTAAGCGTTCTGACAGAACAGAGCCAAGAGGTTCAAGAGATCATTTTGTTTGGAGATTGGCGGATATACATTTAATGAGAGCAGAAGCTTTGTTCCAAATGGGTAAAAAAGCAGAAGCTTTGGCTGACGTAAACATAGTAAGAGAAAGAGCTGCTTGGCCTGGTAAAAAAGATGCTATGAAAATTACTGCTGACCAACTTACATTTGACTTTATCGTAGATGAGCGTGCTCGTGAGTTGGCAGGTGAACAAACACGTTGGTTAGATTTGAAGCGTTGGGGTTTATTGGTGGATAGAGTGAAAAAACACAATCCACAAGCTTCAGCAGTTGCGGAGAAACACTACTTACGTCCAATACCGCAAACGCAAATTGACCGTGCAGCTAAAGGTACATTTGCACAAAACCCAGGATATTAATTTAGACCTTTTTAATACGCATAGAAACCCCGAAGAGATTCGGGGTTTTCTTTTCTATAATTCAACCAAAAATAATCATGAACAGACGTAGATTTATTCAATCAGCAGCAAGTTTGGTTTTGGCATCTCAGTTTGATGCCTTTGCAGCCAAATACAACCAAAAAATGGCCTATTCAGCCATCACATGGAGTGGAAACGACCTTGTAGCCATTAAAGACATTGCTGCCTTAGGTTATAAGGGCATTCAGTTAAGAGCCAATACTTACCCTATTTTTAAAGATAAACCGGAGGATTTAAAGCTGACCATAGAATCGGCAAAATTAAAATTGGCGATGTTTTCTAGTGGAAATGTCGGCATATCAGACGATATCTCTAAAGATACCCAAACGCACTTAAATCACGCAAAATTTATAAAAGCTTTAGGCGGTCAGTCGTTACAGATTACCAACACATCAAGACCAAAAGACAGACAGCCAACCAAAGATGAACTTACGAAGTATGCTAAAAATATGTCGGCAGTGGCTAAAGTCGTTCTTGAAGAAACGGGAATTCAGCCGGCCTATCACAACCACATGCATCAGCTAGGGGAGACGCCTGAGGAAATAGAAATTATCGTTAACGAGATGGATAGTAGATATATAAAACTATTGCTCGATGTAGCACATTATCACCAAGGAGGTGGCGTGCCAGCCGATGCTGTTTTAAAATACAAAGATATCATTTATGCTACCCATATAAAAGACACACGTCCTGATACTGAGAATAAATCAGGCTATAGATTTGTGGAACTTGGACAAGGGAAAGTAGATTTTCCTGCTATTTTCAAAAACCTCCATAAAATAGGCTTCAAAGGTTGGAATGTCATAGAATTAGATGCCGTTCCTGTAAAAGGAAGAACCGCATTGGAGTGTGGACAAATAAGCAAAACGTATTTGGAAACAATAAAGGTGAAATTTTAACACCTTTCTGGCCCAAACTGTTAAATAAGCATCAAAATTTCATATTTTTTCGCTTTTTATCTATCATTCGGGAATAATAATATTAGGTAATTTTGAGTAATATTCAATTATAAAATATGAAAAAACTAATATTGTTATTCCTTTTGTTTTCTTCGGGATTGTCAGCACAAAAATGGACAAGCCTTTTCGATGGAAAAACTTTAAAAGGCTGGACCCAAAGAGGTGGAAAAGCAATTTATAAAGTAGAAAATGGTCAAATTGTAGGTCAAACCATAAGCGATACTCCTAACTCATTTCTTTGCACCGATAAAGATTATAGTGATTTCATTCTTGAGCTTGATCTTAAACTTGATGATGAAATGAATGGTGGTGTGCAATTTCGAAGTTTGTCAAAGCCAGATTATCAAAACGGAAGAGTACATGGGTACCAAATGGAAGTGGATCCTTCTACAAGAGCTTGGTCAGGTGGTATTTATGACGAAGGCCGCAGGGATTGGTTATATAATTTAAACCACAATCCAGCTGGTCAAAAAGCATTTATAAAACTAGGATGGAACAAATACCGAATAGAGGCGATTGGCAACACTTTAAGAACTTTTATAAATGGAGTACCCACAGCACATGTGATTGACGACATGACCGCCAAAGGGTTTATTGCCCTTCAAGTGCATTCTATTTATGCAGCCATGAAGCCAGGAATGACCATTAGATGGAAAAATATCAGAATTCAAACAGAAAATCTAAAGCCTAGTCCTTTGGATGAGTGCCCAGTAGTAAATCTTCTTCCTAATAATATTTCAGAACAAGAAAAAGCTCAAGGGTACAAGTTACTTTTTAATGGTCAAAACTTGGATGGTTGGAAAAACGGCAGTAGCACCGCTGCACCAGATTCTCGCTGGAAAATAGATAATGGTGTTTTGGCCATTACATCCAATGCTACAAAAAGCCCTGGGGTAGATTTGATTTCAGATCAAAAATATGGAGCCTTCGAACTTCAGTTTGACTTTAAACTGACAGATGCTGCAAACTCTGGCGTAAAGTACTTTGTTGAAATGCTCGGTGAAGAAGGAAAAAAATCTCCATTGGGCCTAGAATATCAAGTGCTAGATGATGAAAAACATCCGGATGCCAAACAAGGCGTGGTGGGCAACCGCACCATAGCCAGTTTGTATGACCTTATTCCGTCTGATAAGTTAGACAAACGTTTTCAGAAGAAAATTGGAGACTGGAACCAAGCCCGTGTAGTTGTGATGCCGAATAATACGGTACAACATTGGCTAAATGGCTTCAAGGTTCTTGAATATCAACGAAACAGCAATATTTTCAAAGCACTAGTGGCTAGAAGTAAATATGCCAAAATTGAGGGTTTTGGATCAGGTGAAAAAGGGCATATATTGTTGCAAGATCACAGCGACAATGTGTTTTTCAAAAACATAAAAATCAGAGAATTTTAACAAGTTTTCTAAAACCCTTTTAAGTCTAATTAAAATTGTAAGTTAATAATTGAGCAAAATATGAATAAAATACTGTTTATTTTCCTTTTTTCAGCCACCTCGCTCTTTGCTCAAAAATTTGTTCAGCCAATTTTGGGTGCCAAAAGTACGAAAATAATTAAGTCAGCAAATTTAGAATTTAAGGACTTAAACAAGAACGGCAAACTTGACAAATATGAAGATTGGCGTTTACCAGCTGATGTGCGTGCGAAAGACTTGCTATCAAAAATGACCATGGAAGAAAAAGTAGGCTTCATGTTGATCAGCACCACGAGAATGGCAAACGATGGAGGTTTTGGTCCTTCAGCTAATCCGAATGCTCCAATTTCAAGTGGTTTTAATGAGGAAGATTTGGTACAAAATGTAAATATGTTTACACGTAAACCATTGTCTGAGCCCAATATGTCTGCCTCTGGTACAACCAAGGCTGTTACAGAAAGACAGTTAAGACATTTTATATTAAGGGCCAATACCTCAGCCAAAACTATGGCAGAGTGGTCTAATAATTTACAGGCACTTTGCGAAACCACAAGGTTGGGAATACCAGCTATTGTTGCTTCAAATCCAAGAAACCATATCACCACCGATGCCGCAGTGGGCTTGAGTGTGGGAGCTACTGCATTTTCAAAATGGCCGGGCGAATTGGGTATGGCTGCCATGCGTGATTTCAAACTTACCAGAGAGTTTGCAGAAATTGCCGCAAAAGAATGGACTGCGGTAGGTTTGCGAAAAGGTTATATGTATATGGCAGACTTGGCTACAGAACCCCGCTGGAATCGCACGGAAGGGACATTTGGAGAAGATGCAGATCTTTCCTCTGCTATGATTCGTGAGATAGTTTTAGGTTTTCAGGGAAATAAATTAGGCAAAAATTCTGTAGCGATGACCACCAAACATTTTCCCGGTGGTGGCCCTCAAGAAGGTGGTCAAGACTCGCATTTTGATTGGGGAAAATTTGCCCATTATCCCGGTGGAAATTTTAATGACCATGTGAAACCTTTCATTGCAGCTATAAATGCAGGTACCTCTTCTATAATGCCTTACTATTCAGCACCAAAAGGCAAGGAGTTTGAGGAAGTTGGTTTCTCATTCAACAAGGCCATTATTGATGATTTATTGCGTAAAAAGTTAGGTTTCAAAGGCATAATAAACTCTGATACGGGACCTATAGAAATGATGCCTTGGGGAGTAGAATCTCTGAGCATCGAGCAGCGATATGTAAAAGCCATAGAGGCTGGTGTGGATATTTTTTCGGGAGCGGCGGATCCAACAGTATTGCTCAATACCGTAAAAAAAGGTTTGGTAAAAGAATCTAGAATTAACGAGTCAGTGAGTAGGTTGCTAAAAGAAAAATTTGAATTGGGCTTGTTTGAAAATCCTTTTGTAGATGTCGAAAAAGCTGAAAAAATTGTTGGAAATTCGGAATTCCAGCAAAAAGGAGACTTGGCATTAAGAAAGTCTATCGTTTTGTTAAGAAATGATGAGAAATTGTTACCCATCACCAAGAAAACAAAAGTTTACTTTGAATATTACAAAGAAGATGGTGGTGGAAGAGGGCCGCAGGCACAAGCTCCAAAGTCTCCAATAAAAGTCTTAAAACCCGACACGAAAGCCGAAAACATCGAGTTTGTTTCTACTAAAGAGGAAGCTGATGTGGTTCTCTTGTGGCTTTTTCCTACTACTGGTGGTTTATTTAGTTCTGGCGGAAAACCTATAGAATTGAGTATTTCAAAAAACAAAGTTGATGTGTCCCATGTCAATGATTTAATTAATAGCAAACCGACAATTGTGGTGATAAATTACACCAATCCTTGGGTGATAGATGAGATTGATAAAGGAAAAGCAGCAACTATTTTGGCTACTTTTGGTACTTCTGTCGATGCTTTGATAGATGTTATTTCTGGCAGATTTAACCCAACTGGTAAAATGCCTTTTGCTACGCCAAGTTCGGAAAAAGCTGTGTCAGAAAACAAGTCAGATTTGCCTGGGAGCAAAGAAAATCCAGGTTATGCCTTATTTAATTTTGGCCAAGGATTGAGTTATTGATTTAATTTTTTTCAAGAAAAAACAGTAATAATTTTAATAAAACAGTATTTTTATAGTTAGAAAATTTCAACCAAAATATCAGAATGACAACAAGAAGAGAATTTGTTAAAAAATCGATAATGGCGGGTGTAGCCACAGGGTTTTCTGTAAAAAGTTACGGAAAAATCATAGGTGCAAACGACCGCGTAAGAGTAGCATGTGTGGGTTTCTCTGACCGTCACCGTGCATCGCATGTAGGTCCTTTTGCAGCATTGCAAAAAGAAATGAACTTCGAAATGGTGGGCCTTTCAGACATCTGGAATCGCCGTCGTGAAGAAGGTAAGGCGTTTTTGGATAAGCAGTTAGGAGCCAATGTACAAGTTTACAGAAACAATGAAGAACTTTATGCTTCTAAGTCTGTAGATGCCGTAATGATGTCAACAGCCGATTTTCAGCACGCTTTGCATACTATCGAGGCAGTAAAAGCTGGCTGCGATGTATATGCAGAAAAACCTTTGGCAGAAACCATGGCCGACAACCGTGCAGTATTGAGAGCCGTGAAGGACTCGAAGAAAATCGTACAAATAGGTTCGCAAAGACGTTCGGGAGCCAACTATCACGCGGCCGAAGATTTTATTAAATCAGGTAAATTTGGCGATATCAAAATGGTGGAGTTGATGTGGAACGTAAACCAACCTGGCCGTTGGAGACGTCCTGACTTAGTTGCCAGCCTGAAAGAGTCTGATGTAGATTGGAAACGATATTTGATGAACCGTCCTTATGAGAAATTTGATCCTCGTAAATATTTAGAATACAGATTATTCTGGCCGTATTCATCAGGTATACCTGGTCAATGGATGAGCCACCAAATAGATACGGTTCACTGGTTCTCAGGTTTGAGTCACCCGAGAAGTGTAGTAGCCAACGGCGGTATTTACCAATGGCAAGATGGCCGCACGAATGCCGATACATTGACGGTTGTTTTTGATTACGGCCCTGCTGACCAACCACAAAATGGTTTCCAAGTGCAGTTTACAAGCAGATTCTCAAACTCGGCCGGTGATACCAAAGAGCTATATTATTCAAACGGAGGTATGATCAACTTGGATACCAACGAAATCTCTGACACAGGTGGTTTACGTGAGCGAGAGGCCAAAGCAATGGGAATGAAGGCAAACTTACTTTCACCATTGAAATTGGAAGGCGACAAAGTAGCTTCTGATGCCAACACAGGTGGCGACCCTTTGACATTTGCTCACATCAGAAACTGGATGGAGTGTGTGCGTAGCCGTAAAACTCCAAACGCTCCAATTGAAGCTGGATACCAGCATTCAATAGCCACTATGATGTCAAATGCTGCCTATAGAACTGGCTTAAAAATAACTTTTGATGCAAAAGCTCAAGAGATATTAGCTGGAGGCAAGCCATGGAAGCCATTTTGATTGGTTATTGATTTGAATAATTTATAGGAAGGAGAGTCTTTTGGCTCTCCTTCTTCATTTCCAACCAAATCCGAAAGTTCCGAATCATTAAAGAAAACGCTATAAATATGACCCGACTATTGTTTCTTCTATTCGGATTGGTTTTGAGTGCCGCACAATGCGAAGCCGATGTTGATCCTGAACTTTCAAAGCTTGATGGCAAATGGATTATGTATAAAATCGGAGTCGGTTATCCTCCGCCCAATGGTCCGACGGAATTGTTTCCTACTGAAACAGAAACTTTAGAGATTGATGCCAAGGCACGTACTTTGATACGAAAAGTAAACGGTGTAGTGACGGAGTCTACGAAAATTGAAATAGGGAATCATCCCAAAAATTCCCCAAATCCACGTTTGGCTTTGGTTTTTTTGGAGTCCAAAACTTACTCTTTTTTAAGAATAGACGAAACCAAGGGAGAAATAAGTTTATATCAAAAATGTCCTTTAGAAGCTGAACTGGCCGATGGAGGTGCTTTTTATTATAAGAAACAATAAGTTTAATTCTTCACCGACTTCTCTAGTAATTGGGTAAATTTGTATCGAAATTAATGGTCAATGCCCAAAGAAATAGCCAAACAAAAACTCAATCTACATCCTCGAAATAAGCATCGAGGGCAATATGACTTTGAAGCTCTCGTAAAGACATTGCCCGAACTTTCAAACCATGTTTTCGTTAATCCATTCGGTTCCCAGACAATAGATTTCTCAAATCCTAAGGCTGTAAAAACACTCAATGAAGCACTTTTGGCACATTATTACGGCGTAAAGAACTGGGATATCCCTGCAGGTTATCTCTGTCCACCAATTCCTGGTCGTGCGGATTATGTGCATTATTTGGCCGATATTTTGGCAGAAACCAACAACGGAATTATTCCAATAGGCAAAAACATAAAATGCCTTGATATTGGAGTAGGAGCTAATGCTATTTATCCGATAATTGGCCATTGTGCATATGGTTGGAGTTTTGTAGGAACAGATATTGACCCTGTTTCTGTAAAAGCAGCCAATGCAATTGTGGGTTTTAATGAAGTTTTAAAGGATGGAATTGAAATTAGATTGCAAAAAAACAAAAATCATTTTTTCCAAGGTATCATAAAGCCGAATGAAAAGTTTGATTTGACCATTTGTAATCCACCATTTTATACTTCAGAAGCCGATGCCGCTGCACAAAATTTGCGAAAAACAAACAACCTATCTGGAAAAAAACAGGACATTCCAAAGCTTAATTTTGGAGGAAATTCTAACGAGCTGTGGTGTGAGGGTGGAGAACTGAAATTTATCATTTTAATGATTCGAGAAAGTATAGAATTCTCTGATGCTTGCCGTTGGTTTACAAGTTTGGTTTCAAAAAAAGAGCATCTCGATAGAATTTACAAAGAACTTGAAAAGGTAAAAGTGAGCCAATTCAAAACAATTGAAATGGCTCAAGGACAGAAGGTCAGTCGATTAGTAGCTTGGAGATTTTAAAGTAGGGCGATTTTTCAGATCTCTGATAAAATATATTCAATATTTGAGTTTTAGTTTGTTTTTGAAAATATTGAAGATTTTTAAGTTCCAACTTTTGGAACTTTTCTTACATTTGTAACATTATGAGAATTATAGCAAAAGGCACACTTTTAAAATTTTGGGAAAAACATCCTGATTCAAAGATTGGCTTATTGAGTTGGTATGAAAAAATGAGCAAGAATTTTTATAAAACACCGCAAGAAATTGTTTTGGATTTTAAGGATGCTGATTATGTTGGAAATGATCGAATTGTATTTAATATCGCTAAAAACAAATTTCGGCTTGTAGTTTCCTGCAACTTTAAATTTAAGGCTATTTGGATAATGTTTGTAGGCACTCACAAGGAATATGATAAAATAGACGCAAAAACGGTAGATAATTATTGAGATTATGGAAATAAGACCTATCAAAAACGTAGAAGAATACCAAACATCTCTTCGTTATTTAAAAGATGTTTGGCACGCAGAACCTAACACAAAGGAAGGAGATCAACTTGAACTTTTGTTGCTTGTTATTGAAAAGTACGAAGCAGAGCAATTTCCTATTCCTAAACTTAATCCCATAGAGGCAATAAAGTACAAGATGGAGGAAAACAACCTAAGTCAAAAAGACTTGGTTAAATATTTGGGTACAAAATCTAGAGTATCCGAAGTTTTAAATGGGAAAAAGCCACTTACACTGAGAATGATTAAGAACCTACACAAAGGATTTGGAATCTCTGCCGAAACACTACTGGCATAGATTAGTGTTTAGCTCCCCGCTCAATCGCCTTCAAAAGCGACCATTCATCGTTGGTGTCGCTAGAAATTTCCCAAATCATCACACCGGCCAAACCTTGTTTTTTGGCCAATTTGGTTTTTTCTTCAATGGTAAGCATTCCGTTGTAAAACGCACCTTTCCAGTAATCGTCGAATGGACTTGCCCCGTCTTTTAGTAAGTCTTTATAGCTCGGGCCATAGTTGCCCATGCCCTTTTTGGAGTAAAATGGCAATCCCAATGTCGCTTTTTTAGCAGGTAAGCCTCTTTCAATCAACCAATAGTCGAGGCTTTTAATAGCCAAAGAATAAGGTGAATGTGCCACTACATAATTTGGGCCGTAATCATCGTCATAAGCCATAAGGTTGAGCCAGTCCATTTTTTCGAAAACCTCGTTTTTGGTTCCATAGCCTTTCTTTCCATACGAAATTACGGCTGCTGTTAGCTTTTTGTTTTCTTTGTGTAGGGCATCCGCCATTTCGGTTACCAAAGCCACATAATGGTCAGCAGATGGACTTTCTTCGTCTGGATATTCCCAGTCGAAATCCACACCGTCCATGTTGTATTTTTTTACAAAGGCCATTATGTTTTTCACAAAAGTGTGTCTTCCCTCTGCTCGCTCTGCCATTTTATGGAATCGGGTATCGTCACCACCACCATCTCCAATTCCCCAGCCGCCCACTGAAATAAAAATTTGTTTGCCATTTTTGTGTATAAATTTTTCGGTTCTTATAAGGTTTTCAGGATTCCCAATGGGCAACAAGGTATCGCCCGATTTGGCTGGAATCGCGAAAGCATAGTTGATGTGTGTTAGCAAATTTATCTGAATTTCTTCGGGATTTTTGGTGGGTGTGTAATATCCAACTACTTTGAAGTCTTGAGCTAATGAAAATAAAGATTGGCAAAATAGTACGGTCAAGAACAAGAATTTTTTCATGATGAAGTTTTTTTTACAATTTACTATACTTTTTCCGAAAGGAAGATGGATTTTCGCCCATTACTTTCTTGAAGGTTCTGTTAAAATACGAAAGACTGTCAAAACCAGCGTCAAAACACGTTTCTGAAACGTTTTTGTGATTCATGAGCATAAGTTTGGCTTGGTTGATACGGTAATTATTCAAGAACTCTGTAAAGCTCAGCTTGGTCATTTTTTTGAAATATCTACAAAAAGCGGCAGTACTTAAATTGCTCAATTGAGCAATTTCTATCAAATCTATTTTTCTCGTGTAATTGATTTCTATAAACATATTAATTTTTCTGAGCCGTTCCTCTTCTTTTTTATTATACTGATTTTTAGGTATTTCTGTGTGAAGAAGCATGTAGTCATTCGTTTCACCTAATATTTTGAAAATCTCTAGCATACTCAAGAACTGTTCAAAGGAAGTCAATTTAGTAGTTTTTTTGAATTTTTCACCAACAAGTTTTTTGACATTTTCACCGAAAGCAATACCGTATTTTGATTTTTCAAAAAGAGAAGCAATGGCCTCCAGCTCGGGTGTGTTGAGTAGCTCGTTTTTAAGAAATTGCGGCTGAATGTGCAACACAGTTTTCAGATATTCAGTTTTTATACCATAGTCGAAGTTGAGATGCGGAATATATGAACCAATAAACACGAGGTCGCTTTCGTTAAAATTCCCCACGTGTTCACCCACATGTCTTTTACCTGCCGCGGCTTCAATGAATACCAACTCATATTCAGGATGAAAATGCCACAAGAAAAAATCATTAAGTTTTGGGTTTACCAACCAATGAAACGAACTTTTTTCTTGGTCAGGAACAATTTTTTCAAGAATTAATTTATCATTTGACACTATAATATATTATTTGTATAAAAAAACTTTTAAAAAGGTCAATATTGTTCAAATATAGGCAAATTTTGAGAATGTTTTCCTGATTTTTTAATCCCAAATTTGTATATTATTTAAATATAAAGTATAAATATTTATGGAAAACCTTAATATTGGAATGGTGCCTACAATGGCTCCCACTATGATACCAAACACCAATCATCTCGATATTCCGGGCAATCCTTCTACGGCCACCAGCAGTCAAATTGCCTTAAACGACCGCTCTAATGGTGCTCCTTTAAGAGTTTTGAGCGAAGAGGACTGGAAGTTTTGGATAGAAAACGGTTATGTAATCATTAAAAATGCGGTTCCTAGAGAGCAAGCATTGGAAACGGCCGCTTTCTTATGGGAATTTGAAGAAAAAGACCCAAATGACGAAACTACATGGTACACTGCTCCAAGAGCCGAAATGAAGATGAAAGAACTTGGTGGCACAGGTATGGTAGAAGTTTATAACAACCAGCACTTGTGGAACAACCGCCAGATGCAGCGTGTGTACGATGCTTTTGTGGACATTTGGGGAACAGAGAAACTTTGGGTAACGATAGACAGAGCCAACTTAAATTTCCCAATTCGTCCGGGATTTGAGTATAAAGGATTTATTCATTGGGATTATGACCCAGAAACCAAACCCGTAAACGTGCAAGGCGTATTGGCATTAGCTGACCAAACCGACGAAAACATGGGTGGCTTTCAGTGTATTCCTGAGCTATACAGAACCTACGACACCTGGAAACTTACCCAGCCCGAAGACAGAAACCGATTTAAACCAGACACTTCTGCTTTTGAGGGACAGTTCCATAAAGTGAAATTGGAAGCAGGTGACTTGCTGATATTCAACAGCTTAGAGCCACATGGCATTCGCCCTAATAATTCAACAAATAAGGTACGCGTAGCTCAGTACATATCAATGATGCCAGCCGAAGATGACAACCAAGCCATGCGAGACTGGCGAGTAAATTCATGGAAAAACCGCATAGCACCAGAAGGTTATGCATTTCCGGGAGATCCAAGAAATTGGGAACAAACTAAATACGGTGTGGCAGAATTAAACGATTTAGGTAAAAAACTTTTAGGTATTGAAAAATGGTAACCAAAATTATGAAATCAAAATTTAGATTATTTTTATACGTGTTTATAATTTCTTTGACGTCAACTCAAGTTTTTTCTCAAGGAAAATCAAGCAAGAAATTACTTAGACATGTTGTTATTTTTAAATTTAACGACAGTTCCTCAGCCGAAGACGTTCAAAATGTGGCAGATACATTTTATGCATTAAAGAAATCAGTGCCTCAAATAAAGGATATGGAATGGGGAATAAATAATAGTCCTGAACAGTTTAATCAGGGTTTTACACATTGTTTTATAATAAGTTTTAAATCCGAGAAGGACCTAGCAGATTATCAAAATGATCCTAGCCACAAAGCGTTTCAAGAGGTGTTAAAACCTCACATGGAGAAGGTTTTTGTGGTAGATTATTGGGTAAAATAATCTATAAATTTTTCTAGCAGATTTATTTAAATTTATATTTGGATAAATCTGCTTTTTTAATGGCCATTATTGATTTGAAAATTTAATATTATGATATCTCAACCAACAGTAACGCTAAACAATGGCGTGGAAATGCCATTATTAGGCCTTGGTGTATTTGATATGCATCATCAAGAAGCAGAACAAGCTGTAGCGTGGGCTTTGGAAATCGGCTACCGATTGATTGACACGGCCTCAATGTACGAAAATGAGATGCAAATAGGCAATGCAATTCGAACCAGTTCGGTGGTGAGAGAAGAAATATTTCTGACTACCAAAGTCAATGATAAAGACCAAGGCTATGCCAATACTTTACGAGCTTTTGACTATAGTCTAGAACTTTTGCAAACCGATTATGTGGACTTATATTTAATTCACTGGCCTATAAAAGCCACAAGAAAAGAAACATGGAGAGCTTTGGAAAAAATTTATGAGTCTGGCAAAGCTCGGGCTATTGGCGTGGCCAATTATTTAGAGCCTTTTTTAGACGAACTTTTGATGTATTCAGATATTGTACCTGCAGTTAATCAGGTAGAGTTTAGTCCGTTTTTGTATTTGGAAAGCTTAAAATCGAAATGCGAGAAACTAGGAACTGTTTTACAAGCCTACACACCTTTGGTTCGAGGACTAAAAATGAACGATAATCTACTTCAAAGTTTGGCAAAAAAATATGAGAAAACACCCGCTCAGATAATTCTGAGGTGGAATGTTCAGCATGGAGTTTCACCGATTCCGAAGTCTAGTAACTTGTTGAGGATAAAGGAGAACTTTGATATTTTTGATTTTGCAATTGCTGAAAGTGATATGAATATCTTGAATTCGCTCCATGAAGATTTTAGAGTAGTTGACAACCCGATAGATTTACTCTAAGGATTTGCTCCTAACGCAACAAGCTGATTGACTGTTTGGATAACCGTAATATTTTCGGTTAGCTCCAGTTTCTGACTAACTACCTGCATACCAGTAAGGTATATGGTTTGATCGTGAAAAGTTGTACCCATTTTGGTAATGTAGTTCTGTACATCTTGGGAAGTAGAAAACGAAGTAAATGCTGAAAAAACAAAATTTGGTTTCTCCTTTTCAATAATAAATTTAAGCTCCTCAAAAGGCAAACTTTGTCCCAAATAAATCACCTTCTTTCCCATATTTTTAAAAATATAGTAAGCGAACAAAATTCCGATTTCATGATATTCACCTTCGGGTGTATACACCACTACTTTTTCGGCTTGAGGGTCATAATTTGTTGGTAATTTGTCAATTTCGACGACGATTTTCTGCCTGATAAGGTTTGTAATGAAGTGTTCTTGCGACGGTCCGATGGAACCTGAGAGCCAAAGTATGCCAATTTTAGTTAGAAACGGATAAATGACGTTTACCATGGTTTTTTCTATACCATGTGTTTCTATATTTTTGTTGATAATAGTTTCAAAAGACTGTTCATCGATATCAATCATTGCAATAGTCAAGGCCTGTATTTGATCTGAGTATTGCATCACTTTATCTGAAAGCGAAAACACCTCTTCTTTAATTTCCGACTCTTTCAGTTTGGCTATTTCCGAAATTTTGTAGCCATGATCTTTAAGCGTGGATATATTGAGCAAAAGCTTCAACTCCTGGTCACTATACGTACGGATATTTGTATCAGACCTTTGGGGAACCAACATTTTGTACCTCTGCTCCCATATTCTGAGGGTATGGGCTTTAATGCCTGAAAGCTGTTCGAGGTCTCGGATGGAGTATTGGCTCATTTCATTTGTAGTATTCAGTTAACAAAGTTATCAACTATTTATATACGAAATTGTTTAATAGTTTTTTAAACAATGAATTTTAGTATTTCTATTATACTAGATCAAACAACAAAAGTAGTTCATATTATTGGATTATACTTACTGGTCAATTATCTCAAAAATTTGCTTACTTTTGAACAAACTATTCATCAATGGTTCTTAAAAATACTTTTAGCCCACATTTATCCAAAATGTTGTGCTTCTATTTTTTCTTTTTGAGTCAGCTTATTTCGGCACAAGTAAAAATAGAGGTAGAAGTATTGTCGCCATTTTTAGATGCTAATAAGCCATTATTTGTAGCCCTTGACTACAACAAATGGAACCCTGGCGACCCTGCCTATATTCTTATTAAAGAAAAAGAAAACCTCTATTCTATTGTTCTTGAAAACGTTCCTTCAAGCTTTGAATATAAATTTACCCAAGGAAGCTGGATGTTGGTAGAAGGTACTCCCAGTGGTGAAGGACTGCCCAACAGGAGCTTTGATAGAAATGTGACAAAGTCGAGTATTGTCAAGGCAAAAATATTGGGCTGGGAAAAGCAAGTAGCCTATGATATAATAGTGGATAATATTCCTGAAAACACCCCTAAAGATGCAGAAATTTACGTTTCAGGTAATTTCAATAATTGGGAGTCAGGCAATGCCGACTATCAACTCAAAAGAAATATTCAAGGGCAATATACCACCAGGATTTATTCTGATATGGCCAAATTGGAGTTTAAATTTACGAGAGGTACCTGGGAATCGGTAGAAGCTAGAGAAAGTGGAAAAGCCAGACCAAACAGGATAATCTATCGCAGTTCGGACATCAACAATAAGTCAGTAAATGTGACCATTGAAGGCTGGGAAGACCTCATGGGTACGCTTCATGTTTATTCGCTTTTCGACTTTTTACTGCTATTTGCAGTATTTCAAGGCATATTGTTGGTCATTGCAATTCCTCTCATTCAGAATGCCAATATTGAGGCCAATCGTTGGCTCATACTTTCAATTATTATTTCATCAATGAGCATTTTGTTATACTTGATGTCCAATTTCCAGACTTTTGTTAATCGTTTTCCGGGAATAGTAATATTGCATGACTTCATTTACTTTGTTTATGCTCCAATTTTTTATTTTTATTTAATAAAACTGCTCTATAATGTTCACTTTCTTCCTTCAAAGTGGTACTTACACTTCGTGCCATTTATGGTCCAATTTTTTGTTTACTTACCTTTTTTGATGCAAAACGACAAACGCTTTTTGTTGGATTTGATGGAGCAAAAGCTTATTTTAACCTATATATTTGGTGGGGCAGGCATTTTTGGTTTACTATGGAATGTGTATTATTGGTATCTTTTTAGAAAAACGATTGTTGCTTATAAACTCGAATTTCAGACCAATTTATCATACGAACAAAACCTCAACTATCTAAATACCGTTTCTGTAATTCAGTTTGTCGTTTTGTGCTTTTGGGCATTTTCTATTGTAGCTATCTTGGTTGGGCATTATTTCAACATTGACAATATCAGGCTATTTGAAAACAGTGTGGACCTCACTTGGTTAGCTTTTTCTATTATCACTTATTTTGTTGGATACTTCGCCATACATCAGTCAGAGACCTTCAAAGCACAGCCTCAAAAGATTTCCATTTTTGACGATTTGCTTGAAACGGCGGTTAATTTGAATCAAAAAGTAGTTGCCAATGATCCTGAGCATATTAAAAAGGATGTTGAAAAGTTAGAGAAATTTATGGTAGACCACAGTCCGTTTAAAAACCCAAAAGTCAGTCTGAGCGAACTCGCCTCACAGATTCAAATACCGTCACATCTATTGTCGAAAATCATCAACGACCATTATCACCAAAACTTCTTCGACTTCATCAATCATTACAGAATAGAGGAGTTTAAGAAAATGGTCATTGATCCTAAAAACCAAAATCTTACCTTCTTGGGATTGGCTTATGAAGTAGGATTTAATTCTAAGACTGCTTTTAACCGCTCTTTCAAAAAAATCACTAACCAGACTCCTAGAGAATACTTGGACAGTATAAAATTACAGTAGAAAAAAGGTGCCATTTTATAAATCGGCACTTTTTATTTTCGTAAGGTTCTAATATTCAAACCATTGTATCAAACAAAAAATTATTAGAAAAATACAAAATGGGGCGAAGTCTATTTTTCTGACCTATACCTTTGCATCTCAAAATACTTAAATAAAAAAGGTGCAAAGTCCAAAAGCCAAATTTTCATTACTAGTTTTAATGGCAGCTTTGTCATTGAACAGTTGCAGTCAAATGGCAAGCCCTAAGCCTAGTTTTTATCTTGGTGCAGATCTTTCTTATGTAAATGAACTTGAAGATTGTGGCGGAATTTATAGAGAAAAAGGTGAAAAAGTGGAACCTTATGGATACTTTGCCCAAAGAGGTTCAAACCTTATAAGATTGCGTCTTTGGCACACACCAGAGTTTAACAAATATTCCTCACTTGCCGATGTGGAGAAGTCACTGAAAAGAGCCAAAAATGCTGGTCAGTCGGTTTTGTTAAATTTTCATTATTCCGACAACTGGGCCGATCCTTCCAAACAAATTATGCCTAAAGCTTGGCAAAAAATAAATAACCTAAATACCCTTGGTGACTCCGTTTATAATTACACTTTATCAACTCTCAGTTATTTAAAGTCCCGAGGTCTTACACCCGAAATGGTCCAAATTGGCAATGAGACCAATATCGGTATCATTCAACATCCCGATTCGGCCAGCAACGGTCCTATAAATTGGAAACGCAATGCATTCTTGCTCAACAAAGGTTTAGAAGCAGTAGGTTTTTTTAACCAAACCAACAGCCTGAAAGTAGAAACGATGTTACACGTAGCTCAGCCCGAAAACGCCGAACCTTGGTTTAAAGACGCCTACCAATTTGAGGTAAAAAACTACGACTGGGTTGGTTTGAGTTATTATCCCAAATGGTCCAAGTATGATTTGAACCAGCTGGAAAACACCATAAAAACACTGAAAAACACCTACAGTAAACGAGTGATGATAGTAGAAACGGGCTATCCTTACACTGCAAAAGAATTTGACAAAGCAAACAATATGCTTGGGGCAGATGCAGCCCTAAAAAATTATCCAATATCACCTGAAGGTCAGCTGAGTTTTATGGTTGATCTCGTAAAAAGATGCAAAAATGTGGGGGCTGAAGGCGTAATTTATTGGGAACCTGCCTGGATTTCTAGCAGTTGCAAAACGCAATGGGGTACAGGTTCACATTGGGAAAACGCTTCATTTTTTGATGCAGATAATGGCAATGAAGCATTGCCTGTTTTTAAATTTTTTAAACCGATTTTTTAATATTTTATACTTTAACTTAAACTTTATTTCAAGATGCAAAAAAACAAACGCAATCGAAATTTAAGGTCATCAACTTCCGGCTTCGGCATCTTTGCTGTTTTCTTGTTGATGATTTTTGGAAATGTTGCTTTTGCCCAAAAAACTATTACGGGCAAGGTGACCGATGCCACAGACAAATCAGAAATGATTGGTGTGACGGTGTCAGTAAAAGGAACAACCGTCGGTACACAAACTGACTTGAGTGGAAACTACTCCATTGCTGTTCCGAATAACCAAGCCATTTTGGTATATTCTTTTATTGGAAAAACCAGCAAAGAGGTATTGGTAGGAACTCAAACAGCTATCAACGTAGTTTTGGTAGACGACTCCAAGTTGCTGGAAGAAGTTGTGGTGGTAGCCTATGGTACGCGTAAAAAAGCTGATCTTACGGGTTCTGTAATAGCGATAAATTCTAAGGATTTTCAAAAAGGAAACATACAATCTTCAGAGCAGTTGCTACAAGGTAAAGTGGCTGGTTTACAGGTAACTAGTGGTGGTGGTTCTGCCGGCGGAGGTAGCACAATCCGTATCAGAGGTACGGCCTCATTAAACGCCAGCAACGACCCCTTGATTGTAATAGACGGGATACCAGTAGAAGGAAATGGCATTGCTGGTTCAGCCAACCTACTGAACACCATCAATCCAAATGATATAGAGAGTATGTCAGTATTGAAAGATGCCTCAGCGGCAGCCCTTTATGGCTCAAGAGCTTCAAATGGTGTTATTATTATCACCACAAAAAAAGGCACTTCGGGTAAGCCAACTTTCAATTTTAATACCGCTGTTTCGGCCAGTGAGGTATTTACAAAAGTAGATGTACTTACAGGAGATCAGGTAAGAGAAATAATCACTGCAAGAGCTGCCAAAACTGGTGACAATACTTATAAAAACCTTTTAGGAACTGAAAATACCGATTGGCAAGATCAGATTTTCCGTACGGCCTTGGGTACAGACAATAACTTAAGTGCGGGTGGTACTTACAAAAAAGTGCCATTTAGAGTGTCTTTGGGTTACTCTAATCAAAACGGTATCTTGAAAACCAACAATTTCAATCGTACCTCAGCCGCAATCAATCTTAGCCCTAAGTTTTTGGACAATGCATTAGCAGTTAATGTTAACCTAAAATTGGCTAATACCAATAACCGTTTTGCAGATGAAGGAGCCATAGGCTCTGCCCTTAGAATGGACCCCACAAAACCAGTTATGACCGATAACCCATACGGCGGATACTACCAATGGTTAGACGGCCAAGGCAAGTACAAACAACTTTCTGGGTTTAATCCTTTAGGTTTGCTGGAGCAACGTGACAATACTTCTACTGTAAATAGATTAATCGGAAATATTGAATTAGATTATAAACTGCCATTCTTACCAGACTTGCATGTAAGAACCAACCTTGGTTTAGATAACACCAAAGGTAGTGGCACAGACTTGATTAATGCACTTTCGGCTACAAACTATTTAACAAACGGACGACTAACCGACTACAAACAAGGCAAGTCAAACAAACTTTGGGATGTGTCTTTGTTCTATGAAAAAGACCTTGCAAGCATAAAAAGTAAAATAGACGTGTTGGCATTACACTCTTATCAGGACTTTGTAACCAATGTATTTAATTTCCCAGCCTACAGTGCTGACGGTAAAACAATCATCCCTGGCACCGAGCCTATTTTTGCAACAGATAAACCACAATATCGACTGGACTCCTATCTTGGAAGAGTCAATTATACCTTCATGGGAAAATATTTGGCCACGGCTTCCATTCGTAGAGATGCGTCATCGAAATTCTCCCCAGCAACAAGAGTGGGTTATTTCCCTGCTGTAGCCTTGGCATGGAAAGTTAGAGACGATATTTTCTCAAATAGCAAAATAGTTTCTGATATGAAACTTAGAGTTGGATACGGTGTGACTGGACAGCAAGATTTTGGACAGTATTATCCATACATGGCCAGATATGCCCAAAGTACTGCAACTGCCCAATACCAATTCGGTGATAAATTCTATACTTTCTACCGTCCTGCGGCTTTTGATGCAAACATTTCTTGGGAAACTACTACTACCAAAAACTTGGGCTTAGATTTCGGATTTGCTAACAACAGAATCAGCGGTACAGTGGAGCTTTTCCAAAAAGACACCAAAGACTTATTGGCGACAGTTCCTGTAGCCTATGGTTCTACGTTTGATATCAACTTATTCACCAATGTGGGTAGTTTGACCAACAAAGGAGTAGAAGTTGTGCTGAATACTACACCTATCAAAAAAGACAAACTTCGTTGGGATCTAGGATTCAATTTCACAAAAAACAATACCAAAATCACAGCATTACGTAAACAAGAAGATCCTAATTTCACAGGAATACCTGTTAGTGGAATTTCGGGAGGAACTGGTAACTCTATTGGCTTGCATGCCATTGGGCAATGGCCGTATACTTATTATGTTTTTCAACAAGTATATGACGAAAATGGTACACCGCTTGAAGGTGTTTATGTGGACCGAAATACGGATGGCCAGATTAACGATGCGGATAGATATTTATTCCAAAAACCCGCTCCAACAATGTTATTTGGTGTAAATACTTCTTTAAACTACAATAAGTTTACTTTTAGTGCCTCTGGACATGCCATGGTGGGCAATTATTTATACAACAACCTACAGTCAGAGCGATCAGTACTTAGAAATTTGATAGACCCACTTTTGGTGATCAACAATGCCACGACGCTTCTAACAAAAACCAATTTCTTTAATAACAGATACCTTTCTGATTATTACATAGAAAATGCTTCTTTCTTCAGATTGGACAATGTGAACGTTGGATATTATGTAGGTAAAGTTTTTGGTAATACTACTTTAAGCTTGAATGCAAGTGTAAACAACGTGTTTTTTGTTACCAAATACAGTGGTTTAGATCCTGAAAACTCAAGTGCATCGGGCGTTGACAACACCATTTATCCTCGTCCAAGAGTTTACTCGTTTGGTTTAAACTTTGATTTTTGATAATTATTAAAAAGAAGAAAAAACAATGAAAAATATATTAAAAAAATTCTCAGTTGCTTTGCTCACGACAGCCTTCATTACTTCGTGTTCAAACAAACTCGACTTGTTTCCTCAGAACGATTTTACGCCAGATAAGGCCTACTCTAGTGTAGAAGGATACAATTCTGTACTTGCAAAAATATATGGAGCCCTTTCTGTGGGTGGAAACACTGGCGGAGGTGGTCAACCTGACATTACTGGACTTGATGAAGGTTCACAAATAGCCTTTATTCGTCCCTTTTTCAATATGCAGGAGCTACCAACCGACGAAGCCATGGTGACTTGGAATGACCAAACAATTAAAGACTTCCATAACCTATCTTGGACCAGCACTGACCCGTTTATCAAAGGTATGTATGCACGTCCGATCTGGAATGTGGCCCTTATCAACGAGTTTATCCGTGAGTCTTCAGATGCCAAATTCGCCGAAAGAGGAATCACCGGAGCCAACGCTACCAACATTAAAAATGCGGTGGCTGAAGTTAGATTCTTACGTGCTTTTAACTACTGGGCAGCCATGGATCTTTTTGGCAAATATTCTTTCTTGACAGAAGCTGATGCTGTAGGCGTTACGCCTGTGGAAAAATCTTCATCTGAGCTTTTTAACTATATAGAAAAAGAATTGAAGGAGGTAGAGAACTTACTTCCGGCAGCCAAAACTGCCGTTTATGGACGAGTGGATAAAAGTGCTGCTCAGGCACTTTTGGCCAGAATGTATTTAAACGCCAAAACATATATTGGAACAGAGAAAAATACAGAAGCCGCCGCTTATGCAAAGAAAGTTATAGATGCTGGCTATGCTTTGACTCCGAAATATAGTGAACTTTTTCAAGCAGACAATCATACCAAAACTGGCGAAATTATTTGGGCTATCAACTGCGACGGACTTAAAACTCAGGGTTACGGAAACACGACTTTCTTAGCACATGCAGCCGCGGGCGACGATTATCCAGACTTTGGCGTAAATAGTGGTTGGGCTGGGTACAGAGCAACAAAAGGGCTTTCAAGTAAGTTTTTTAGTGGCAATACTACTACAACAAATGATAAGCGTGCTCTTTTCACCACTTCAAAATTTAAGATTGATCCAGTGGAAAATGAAATTGATGATGTCAGCAATTTTAAAAATGGCGTTCATGTAAAAAAATGGACCAACAATTATACTTCCGGAGCTAAAGGAAATGATATCACAGGTAATTTTGTGGATACTGACTTCCCGATTTTCCGTCTTTCGGAGATGTATTTGATTTATGCTGAGGCGGTTTTGAGAGGTGGTACAGGTGACAATGCCACTGCACTTTCTTACATCAACAAGATCAGAGAAAGAGCCTACGGAAACAATTCAGGAAACATCACAGCAAATAGCCTTACGCTTCAGTTTATCCTAGATGAGCGTGCTCGTGAGTTGTATTGGGAAGGCCACCGTCGTACAGACCTTATTCGTTTCGACCAACTTACCACTTCAACTTATGTTTGGCCTTGGAAAGGTGGCGTAATGGCGGGTAGAGCGGTTGATACGAAATATAAGTTGTTCCCGATTCCAGCTGAGGCACGTACGGTAAATACCAATTTGTCACAAAACACAGGTTATTAATCACTAATTTTTCAGAAAATGAATAAAATATTTAAAAATATAGCATTCTTCGTAGGGACATTGATTCTGATGTCCTCTTGCGAAAAAGACGAAATACAGGCGGTTCTCAACTCAGGAGCCACCCCAGTAGTTTCGCTGTCAGCACCAACGGTGGTTCTTTCAAAAGATGTTGCCGAGAACACTGTTCTAACAATTACTTGGCAAAAGCCAGAATTTGGCTATGATGCAGCTCCCTCTTATACCATACTTTTGGATAAAAAAGGTGGAGATTTCTCAAAAGCGTACAGCTACAGTGCAGGAAAAGATTTAACCAAAACCTTCAAAGGTGCAGAGCTGAATAGCATTTTGCTAAATCTAGGTTTGGCAGCGGGTGCAGCGGCTGACTTGGATGTAAAGATCCAAGCGAAACTGAGCGATGCGGTAGTTCTTACGTCGCCATTGGCTGGTTTCAAAGCTACCGCATATCTCGATAAACTCGATCTTTCTTCTCCATGGGGTGTTGTGGGTAGTGCCTACAACGACTGGGGTGCTTTTACTGATGCTCCATTCTACAAAACGAGTTCGGCAGAGGTGTTTGTGGCTTATGTAACACTGAAAGACGGTGAGTTTAAAATCCGTAAAAATAACGACTGGGCAGTAAACTACGGTGACGATGGAGCAAATGGAACGCTTGAAGCTGGAGGTGCAAATATTGTTAGCAAAGCAGGTACATATAAAATAACTTTTGATGCAGCAAAGCTTACAGTAAAAGTAGAAAAGTATTCGTGGGGACTAGTAGGAAGTGCTTTCAACGATTGGGGAGCAACTCCAGATGCACCACTGACTTATGATCCCTTTTCTGACCAATGGAGAGGTGTGGTTACCTTGAAAGATGGTGAGTTTAAAATCAGACAAAACTCTGACTGGGCGGTAAACTATGGTGATGATGGTGGAAACGGTACAATAGACGCTGGTGGAGCAAATGTTGCTGCCAAAAAAGGCACTTATTTGATCACCGTAAATTTCAAAGAAAACAAAATGACCGTAGAAAAAATCACAAATCTTTGGGGGATTGTTGGTAGTGGATACAACGATTGGGGTGCAACTCCAGATTTTACTTTCGCACCTGACTTTGGCAATTTCTCCAAAGATTTTGACACAAAAGGTGTTTGGATTGCACAAAATGTAACGCTTAAAACAGGAGAAATAAAATTCAGAGCAAACTCCGATTGGTCAGTAAACTACGGCGACGACGGTGCTAATGGCACACTTGATGCTGGTGGAGCAAACATTGCAGTTTTAGCTGGGAAATATGATGTGATTTTAGACTTTTCGAAGTCAACTCCTGTATATAAAATTACAAAAAAATAACACGAAGAAATTCGTAATAGGTTGATTATAATCTGCATAGAGTATTTCTGTGCAGATTTTTTTAAACTTTATTAAAACAAACTCCATGAAAAAAGCCGCTGTTCTATGCCTATTTCTTACTGTTTTCATATCCTGTTCAAAATCCGAAAATGTACCTTCGAGTTCGGCTCCTATGGATTTGAATTTGGTAGAAAATACGGGTGGCGTGATGATGCAGGGCTTTTATTGGGATGTTGAACCAAAGGGTGACTGGTGGAATACCCTCTCTACAAGAATAGACGCCTGGAAAAAAGTGGGCGTGGACAGAATATGGCTTCCTCCGGCCTCGAAAGGCATGTCAGGAGGTTTTTCGATGGGCTATGATCCAATGGATTATTTCGACTTTGGTGATTTTGACCAAATGGGTACAATGGAAACTCGATTTGGTTCTCGGATAGAACTAGAGAAACTGATTTCATCAGCACACAGTGCTGGCATTCAGGTAATTGCCGACATAGTTTTGAACCACAATAGTGGAGGTTCTATAGAATTCAATACTTACAGAAACAAGAATACCTATACGCTTTTCAGACCAAAATCGGGCAGGTTTTTTAGAACAGCCAAAGATTTCCATCCAAACGACCACCATTCTAAAGATGCAGAGGCACTGTTTTTTGAAGAACAAGACCTTTGTCATGACCAAGCCAATGTACAGAAATGGTTCTGGAAATCAGACTCATCGGTGGCCAAATATTACAAAAATACCATGAAGTTTGATGGCTGGAGATTTGATTATGTCAAGGGATTTGATCCTTCGGTCATAAAATCTTGGATGGAAGAAGTGGGCGGCTTTGGAGTTTTAGAAGCCTGGGATGGTAACGCCGATTATCTCAAAACTTGGGTAGATAAAACTGGGGCAAAGGCTTTTGATTTTGCGGCATTCTACAACATGGAACAGGCATTTGACGGAAATAACCTGAAACTTCTGAGAGACAAAAGTGCCCTTTTCAAGCTTTCACCACAAAATGCAGTGACATTTGTAACCAACCACGACACGGAAAAAGAAACCAATCAATCCAACAGAATCGGCAGTACCGAAAACAAACTTTTGGCCTACGCCTACATTCTAACGCATCCAGGTTATCCTTGTATTTTTTATCTCGATTATGAAGTGCAACTGCCCAAATGGAAGCTTGACCGACTTATTCAAATAAATAGAACACTTGCCAAAGGCGATTTTTCCGTGATTTTTGCTGACGTAGAATATTATTTAGCCCAACGCTCTGGAGAAGGCAAAATACCTGGCCTTGTAGTGGCCATAAACAACAGCACTGTTTCTAAAAAACAAGACGTTTTTACTTCATTTAAAAACGCCACTTTGTATGACTATTCTGAAAACACTGCCAAAACTATAACCACCGATGACAGAGGCAAAGCAACTATAGAAACGCCCTCAAAAAGCTATACTGTATGGTCGTTGAGGAAATTTTAAGAAAAACCAAACCTAATTAATTTGACAAAGAACTTTGAATACCTATGAAAAAACTACTTGTTATCCTTCTGATTATTAGCTTAAAAACCTATGGACAGGCTATTGAGCATTTCGAGCCCGCTTCTTGGTGGATAGGTATGAAAAACCCTAAATTGCAAGTTCTGATTCATGGAAAAGATATTTCGACCTTTAGTCTGAATGTCAATTATCCTGGAGTGAAATTGGTAAAAATCAATAAAACGGAGAACCCCAATTATCTTTTTGCAGATTTGTTGATTTCTGGTAATGCAAAACCTGGAAAAGTGCCTTTCAATTTCTCAAAGGGTAAAATTAAAACCGAGTATTTTCTAGATTTAAAAAATAGAAAACCAAACTCGGCTCAAAGAGAAGGCTACAGTCCAAAAGACGTTATTTACCTCCTTACTCCTGACAGATTTGCCAATGGGGATCCAAAAAATGACAATATTTCTGGCTATCCAGATGCCCTCAACCGGGCGAAAGATTATGGCCGCCATGGCGGGGACATTGCTGGTATAAGAAAAAACTTGGATTACATTTCGGAAATGGGCTTTACTACTATATGGCCAATGCCATTGGAAGAAAACAAAATGAACGAAGCCAGTTACCACGGCTATGCTATAACGGACTTCTACAAAATAGATCCACGATACGGTAGCAATGACGATTACCAAAATATGGTAAAAGAATCTAAACAAAAAGGCTTGAAATTTATCAGAGATGTGGTGTTGAACCATTGTGGACTCAACCATTGGTGGATGACGGACTTGCCCTCAAAAGATTGGATAAACAATGAAGGGAAATTTGCCCCGACCAACCACCAAAGAGAAGTGATGCACGACCCGTATGCCGCCAAAACAGACGTGGACAAAATGACCCAAGGGTGGTTTGTAACTGCAATGCCAGACATGAACCAACGAAATCCTTTCATGGCCAATTATCTCATTCAAAACACATTATGGTGGATAGAATTCGCTGACTTAGACGGACTGCGAATTGATACGTATCCATATTCTGACAAAAACTTCTTATCGGTTTGGTCAAAAGCAGTGATGGACGAATATCCAAAACTGAACATGGTAGGCGAAGAGTGGTCTACCCGCCAAGCCGTAACGGCCTATTGGCAAAAAGGACAGATGAACAGAGACGGTTATCATTCTTATCTGCCTTCGATGATGGATTTTCCACTAAACAATGCACTCATAGAAGGTCTCAAAGAAAACGACAAAGACTGGGGAAAAGGCATGCTGAAATTGTATCAATGTTTGTCTGATGACTATCTTTATGCCAATCCAAACAATCTGGTGACTTTCTTTGACAACCACGACATGAACCGAATATACACCCAGCTGGATGAAGATAAAGATTTGTTAAAAATGGGATTGGCTGTAATATTTACAACACGAGGAATCCCGCAGTTTTTTTATGGAACAGAGCTGGCCATGACCTCACCGAAAGAAAGAAACGACGGCTTGATAAGGGCAGATTTACCAGGGGGTTGGGAAGGTGATAAAGTAGATGTTTTTCAAAATAAAAACCTTAGCCCGCTACAATCGGAGATGCGAGAATTTGTAAAAAAATTACTCAATTGGCGTAAATCCGCAACTGCTATTCATAATGGTAAGCTCATTCACTTTGCCCCAGAAGATGGAATTTATTCGTATTTTAGATTTAATGAAAAAGAGAAGTATTTTGTCGTGCTCAACAAAAACGACAAAGAGGCCTCTCTTAGTTTGGAAAGATACAAAGGAATGCTTCCGATCAAGCCGTCGTTTGAGGATGTTTTAGATGGCGGTCAATTTCAGAATGAGGTCAAAATTCCTGCAAAGAGTTTCAGAATTTTAAAGGTTAAATAAACTGCTTTTCAAATCAGTTGTTTTACTTGTTCATTGTGTCGATCAATATGAAACCGAAGAAATTCAAATCTTTGCTGGAAATCCAACACCCCTGAAATCGGATGTGGGTGAGCAAGCAAATGCAAGTCACTGTCTGACAATTCATTTCCGAGTGTTTCAAGGATGCCCTGTAAACTGTTCAAAGAAGCAGACCAAAAGGCAAGTGTTCCGCCTAAGCGTGGTGCAGCTACTGCTGGAACTAACTCTTTTTCTTGCCAAGTTTGGGCAATTATTGCTTCTATTTCTAGTCCTTGAAAAGGAGCGTTGGCTTTCTGAATGCTATCATCTCCGTTTTTCAAAGCATCCAACACTTTCCACATTCCAAACAAACCGCCTTGCTCTGCCCAAAACAGATGCTCGGTTATCTCCACAGCATTCCAAACGTCAGCATTAGGCTTGGCTTGTGCTTGCTTTTCAGGGATTTGAGAGATTGTTTTTAAGAACCGTTGGCGGGAATCGCCAACGGCTTCAATGAGGGCTTTTACTTTTGACATGGGCTTGTTTTTTTTCGAAAATTAATAATTTTTGATTAACAAGGATGGATATTTATAGTGAATTTTAAAATATCAACTTCAGAAACCCAAAGCTGTCAAAGTAAAATTTTATACTGGAAACATTTTTTCCAAAATAATTTTCCGATAGGTAAAAATGCCTTGCACTTTGGCGTCTACGAACAATTTACCTGCAATCCAACCAAAAATCCACTTTCCGATGTCGTAATGAAGAATATCCGTCATCAACACGCCACCGTCGACGGCTTTAAAATGGTGTTCATGGTGCCAAATATTGTATGGCCCAAGACGTTGCTCGTCTACAAAAAACTCGTTTTCTTTTATATGTGTAATCTCCGTCACCCAATCGAGCGGAATATTCAGCATGGGCGAGACTTTGTAACTAATCATCAGTCCCTCATACATTTTTTCGGGAATATCATAAAGGATTTTGAAGGTCATTTCTGGCGGAGTTATCTCGTTCAGATTTTTTGGAGAAGAGAAAAAATCCCATGCTTTTTCAAGACTAATTGGCAGAAACTGTTCGACTTTCAGGCGTTTCATCAAATATTGTTTTGGTGTATTAATCATTCATTAAACCCATTGCCAGACCTCAATGTTTACAAAAACTATAAAATTGCCTTTTCCAAATAATCTCTTTGTCGGTTAATTTTGCCTTATCATCGGAAATAGGAACAATAATGTCGTTTTTATAGGATATATTTATTTTTAAATTGTAGTTTTATAAGATAATATTCTATTAAAAACTCATTCATTTATTCTAAAACTCTCATGGAAAAAACAGATAAATCTCAAGTTTCTCGTCGGCAGTTTATTACCAACGCAGCCTTGATTACTGGCTCAGTATTGGGTTCGACTAAAATTTTCGGAGCTCCAGCCATTATCAGAGACCTCTATAAAGGAGGTTCGTTAATAAAAGGTGTACAGATTGGTGTGATTACTTACTCGTTTAGAGAAATGCCCGACCAAAGTGCCGAGGCGACGCTTCAGTATATCCTAGACAGTGGTATAAGTGCAGTGGAGCTTATGGGTGATCCAGCCGAAACTTTTGCAGGAAGACCAAAAAATCCTGTTGATATGCGAACTTTTTTCCCTTTGATGCGTAAAAGAAGAGAAAAACAACCTTTGACAGAAGAGGAAACCAAAAAACTCGATGCCGCCGATGCTCAGATGAAAGAATACAACGCCGAGGTGAAAAGATGGAGGTCGAGTGTGCAAATGAGTAAATTTGAGGAAGTAGGTAAAATGTATAAAAAAGCAGGAGTATCGATATACGGTTTCAAGCCAAATGCCTTTGGAAAAGACAATAGTGATGATGATGTGGCTTATGGAATGAAAGCCGCAAAAGCTTTAGGTGCTAATCAAGTAACACTAGAACACCCATCAGACGATGCACAAACAATGAGATTAGGTAAATTGGCCGAAAAGTATGGTGTAAGAGTGGGTTATCATGGCCACGAACAACAAACGCCAACTTTCTGGGATACAGCTTTGAGCCAATCACCAGCCAACGGTTTAAACCTTGATTTGGGGCATTTTGTGGCAGCTGGCAACATAGAACCGCTGGCTTTTGTGAAAAAAATGAACAAGAATATACTCAGCATGCACATCAAAGACCGCCAAAATGCCGCCAATGGTAAAGGAAACTTGCCATGGGGAACTGGTGACACGCCTTTGGCAGACGTGCTGAAAATAATGAGAGACAATAAGTATAAATTCCCAGCGACAGTAGAATTGGAATACAAAATACCAGAAGGATCAAACTCTGTGAAAGAAGTTCAGAAATGTTTGGAGTTTTGTAAGAATGCCTTGTCGTAAAATACTCACCTGTGAAAATCAAGAAGGGCTTCGGCCCTTTTTTTTATTCCAAAATCCCACTTTCTCGTACAATTTTTCTGACTTCAGCCTCAAAAAAATAACTGATACTAAAATCCTCAAAACACTGATTTTCAAGAACAATTTAACTTGTTTTGGTTTGGGGATAATATAAATTCACGGAGGTAAAACCTTGCTCTGGCACGATGCCCGTATGGCCAAATTCGGTGATTTCTGATTGATCATTTATTCTGATTACGAAGAGACCTTACCTATTGCTTTTTTTTCAAACACACTGTGTTGTATTATGATATCGTATCCTATCATTTTAATATATGTTTTAGGAATAAATAAAAACTATTTGTTTATTGACTATTAAAAATCATCATTTTTAAAGGTAAAAAAAAGATAACACTAAATAGAATAATGCAAATTTATCAAGCTTTATTCTTTATAAATTTAGCCAATAATTAAATTTGACAACCAATGACTTACTTTTTGAACCCAAATAACCCAAATTATAAACACTTTCGGTAGCTGTTGCAAAATAGTTATCAGTATATACAATGAATAGGTCACTTACAGGCTTAAATCTCCATTGAAGCCGAGAGTTTATGTTTACGTTATTGGCTTGATTGTTATATTGAACAAATGTGGTAAAAAATAAACTCTTAGTGAAAGTAATTTCTGCCCTTGGGCTCTCTAACCAAAGTTGAGAACTATTATAACCTTTGGGTAGCCTGATTTTACTATAATTCAAATCTACAGAAAGTAAAGCGTAAGGAATAATTCTATAGTTTGAACTACCTCCCAATGCACTGATTTTTCCGTTGAAATAGTCACCGATTCTAGCTTGAAAATTATAATAGAATAATTTATTAGTATTAGACTGATAAAAGATTCGCGTGCTTTTATAGTTATAAGATGTCCCTGCTTTCAGGGTTTTTCCTCCGGTATTGGTAGGGTCAAAATCTGAAAACAAATAGGTATAATCGTTTCGATAAGGAGAAAAACGAATGTTGGCATTGTTTCTGAATCGAAGCGTAATTATTAAAGGAGTGCCATCCCAATCCGTATTTAAACCGTCAGATTGCCTTTTCACATAATCCCAATCCACACCTAAACCCCAACTGTTTAAATGTTTATTGATTTTTTCATTAGTTGGGTAAAAATTGATAAAAGCAGACGATGCATTTCTAATAAAATCTTGTCGAGGTACATATCCGATTTCGGCAGTATAATTTTTACCAACATACGATGTGTTTGATTCGATATTGAAACGAGGAGAGTCATGACCAATCAAAAGGCCTGCAGTTTCTTGTTGCTCAATTTTTTCTGGGGTTAGAGCTTTATGGAAAAAGAGTTTATTTTGCCAAAATCCGTTTCTAGATGCATAATTAAAATCTACTCCTACTATTCTATGAAAATCTGAAGTACTTGGTATATTGCCAACATAACTTTTTTCCTCTTTAAAATAGTTTTGCTTGTTTGCAAATATAAATCCGATGTTTGATCGCGTCAGTACTTTCCTTTGGATTGCAAAAACACTATAGTTGGCTTGCGGTACATTTACACTATGTTTAGTAGTTAATGCTATTTCTTTGGCCCGAGTTTGCATAGTTAAAAACCCCACTCTCCAATTATTATCGATCTTACCACTTACTCTTGCTCCTGCTAAAATAGGAACTCCATCCGTTTTGGAATATGAAGTAGTGTCGACTTTTCCATCGCCATTAATATCTTCTATATAAGTATTTGATGCCCGGGCTATGCCAATTCTTCTAGAAAAAAATGGATTAATTTGAGTAGAACCGAATGATCCAAATAAGTCATTGTTTTCTATGAAAAACTGCCTCCTTTCAGGAAAAAGCAATTCGAATCTACTTAAATTGGTAACCTGTCTGTCAACTTCAACTTGTGAGAAGTCTGGATTTACTGTTAGGTCAAGATTCAGGGAAGGGGTCAAAGAAACCTTCGCATCAAAACCTATATTTGCTTTATTTTGAACAGGTTTATTGTTAATATAATCTGAAGTAGTGCTTGCTATGAAATAGGGGATTAGGGTAATATTTCTAGCTGGTTCTGGAGGTGCATCATCCCAAATTAAGGTTCCCCCAAAAGCCAAATCATTGCCTCGGCCACTCCTCGGCATTTTTGTCCAAGAGGACCTTTCGTTAATCAATAAGTTATTTCTAAAAAAATTAATATTCCATTCATTTATTCCATTTGGATTAAGACTGTAGCGGAGAATCCTAAAAGGAATAGCACATTCCACTACCCATTTGTCTTCATAATTTTTTACTTCGGTTATCCATTTATTATCCCAATCGTTGGTTATTTCGTTACCGTTAAATAGCAAGGATTCTCTTTGCACACCATAGGGATTAACAGAAAAATGGAAGCCGTTTTGTTTGTCTTTAAAAGTATCTATATTTAAACTTACTAGGTCTGTGCCGCCTCCTTGAGGAAAGTCCCTTTTTAAAGAGGTTACCCTATATTGTCGAGGTTGATACGAAACAAAGCTGTAATACAAATAAGTATCATCAAACATTATTTTTGCTTGTGTTTGCATAATGGCCAAAGAGGTATCATATGGGAACTGTTGGTTAAATGGTGTGGTGGCATCGGCATTAAGCCATTCTGCCTCATCTAATATTCCATCAATTTTTATAGGCCTATTAATTTTTTTTATATGTATTTTGTGATTAACCTCATTTTGAGTTTGAGCTAAAACCGTTTGAGATAATAATAATGATAAGAATAAAATAAGTCTAAAGTTCATTTATTTTTTCTATAACTAGGTTATGAAGTTACAATTAGGTCTTCTTGATGTTTCCAAAGTTTTTGAAATGTTTCAGAAGATTTTAAAAGAAATTCTAGATTTCCTTCCGCTTTTACCTGACCACCTTCCATCACGTAGATGTAATCGAAAAGCGGCAGCAGATGCAATCTGTGGAGAGAAGAAATGATAACTTGCTTATTAAACCGCTCAAAAAGGTTTTTGTAAATTTTGCTCTCGGTCATAGGGTCCACGCTGCTCGTAGGTTCATCTAACAGAATTATCTCAGAATCCTGAGCCGCAAACACGCCTCTTGCCAAAGCCAGGCGTTGTTTCTGTCCGCCAGAAAGATTGACACCTTTTTCAACAATATTACTTTCAAAGCCATTGGGAAGTTGGCCAATAACTTCTAAAAAATGAACATTTTCACATATTTCTTGCATCAGTTCTTCGTTACACGGTAGTCCAAGTGTAATGTTATATGCTATGGTATTTTCAAATATTTCTGGTTCTTGAGGGAAAAAAGTTACATAATTTGAAATCAATGCTATTCCTTCTTTTTTAACTTCCCCATCAATGATTATTTCAGAGGTTTCTGGGCCATAAAGTCCTCTTAAAATAGCTAATAAAGTACTTTTTCCACTTCCGCTTTCACCAATTAATGCAATTTTTTGTCCTTTTTTAATTTCAAAATTTAAATTCTTTATTCCAGCAAAATAATTAGAGTTTTCAACATTCGTTTCTCGTCCTTGATGTGTGTAATTCAAATTTTTTATTTCAATTTTCTCCCAATTTTCTGGAAGGGTTTTCTCCAACTCCGCGATATGATTTTCTTCGTAGGCGTCTAAAATGCTTTGAGCAGTACGCACATTTGTAGCATGTTTAACTACGTCGGTGTATAAATATGCCACACCGTGAAACACACTTGTAAAACGCTCCACGTATCCCATCAACATCACCAAACCACCCAACATAAATGGCTTTCCAATCTCCCAGTTTTGCCAGACGTAGCCCAGCATCACAAAAACATAAATGAAACCTACCAACAAATCTGTTACAAACCACTTCCATTCATTGATTGCCACATTTCGTTTGAATGGCTTTAAGATCATCTTAACTTTTTCTAATAAACCATTTTCCATTCTTGACTCTAGTCTAAGTGTTATCACTGTCACTACATTAGAGAGGCTATCGAAAAGTGTTGATGAAACTACATGTTCTCCTTCGTTTACTTCGTCTAAAGTTTGCATATATGGTTTATCAAACTTTAGAATAATAAAGACAATAATAGCCCCAAAAATGATTGAAATTCCTCCAAAAAGCGGTGAAAAATAGACCATAGCACCAAAAGAAAAGACAAATTTGAATATAGTGTGTAAATACTCGAATCCTTGTTGGAAAAAGTCTCTAAGTGCTTCATATGCTTTTCTGACTCTATTGATTGTTGCACCAGAATGGTTGTCTTGGTGCCATTTTACAGGAAGTTTAAGCGTTTTGTGATACATTTCTTGAAGGAAATTTCGGCTCATAGTGAAAGCCAACTCTCTTTCGGTGAGTCTTGCTGGCCCGTGAAAAATCCAGTCACCCAATCTAATTCCTAAAAATCCAGCTGCATAAATCCAAACGTGCCGCATCACGTCGGTGCCATTTTTCTGCACATCGTTTACAAAAACCCCATAGATGACAGGATACAACGCCTGCACTACATTGCTCATCATAAACCTAAAATATACCCAAGCGAAACGCAATTTTTCGCCTTTGGAATATTTCCAAGCCATGCGGAGCATGTATATGTAAGGGTTGTTTTTCAAGAAATTGGTTTAAAACACAAAAGTAAACCAACCAGGACAAGATTTACCTGCCTTATTCTTGTTTTTTTAATTGTATCCTACTTTGCAAGTAGCAATTAAGTTTTCATCAGAATATAGGCCTAATACTAAACCTTTTGTTTTGAGCTCAGCAGTTTGGATAGCGACTTGACCTTTTTCATCGGCCAAATCAAACACTATCAGTTCTTCGTCTTTTAGAGGATTAAATAATTTCAGTTTTCCTGATTTTTTGCCTTCAGGTAAAGTATAATTTACATTAAAGGTAGCCCCAAATTTTATTGTTTTTGGAACGTCAAGAGCCACATAGGGCTGTGGAATTATTTTGGCAGTTCTCGAAATTCCAATTTCACGGCCATTTTCATCAATTTTTTGAGCATTAGAGAGGATGGCAACAAAACAAAGGAAGAGTGTAATATATATTGTTTTCATTATTTTTCTGATTTGATATTTTTGGTTTGATTTGAAAGTAAAGCTTCAATTTGTGTCAATCTGGAATCTATCGTTTCATAATTGACTAATTTTTGTTTTAAAGCTTCAATTTCAGCCTGTTGATCTTTCATTCCTTGAATAAGAATGGGTATCAGTCCCGTATAATTTATTCCTTTATAGTGTTCTTGATTTTTACCTTCTGAATGTTGAAAAACCAATTCAGGAACAACTTTTTCGAGTTCCTGAGCGATCAATCCAAATTGTCTTTCTTTCGGCAAACCCATTTCTTTCAGTTCTTGATATTTGAAATCATATTTCATCGGATTCATTTGGTTAATCAATGAAGTGGCATTTCCTATTTTTTCAAAATTCTTTTTTAGTCTTATATCAGAATTCGGAACAATTGAATTTACGATTTTTATTGTACCATCTGCCTGAATATCAATACTGTTTGTAGGTGCTCCTGGTCTTATTCTAAATGGCAACCTACTACCTCCAGTAATATCTCTCACAAAAAAATTAGCCTCATTTCCTGCAATATCCCAAACTTGAGGGGTATACCCTCCTGAATTATCTTGGTCTAAACGAATGGCTGGGGTATTCGAAGTTAAAATATGAGCGTTTAATACCGGAGTTGAAGTGCCAATTCCGATATTACTATTGCTACTTACAAATAATGCGTTTGTTTTCGCTCCCGAAACAACTGTAAATGGAACTTTAGCACCAGTGATGTCCTCAATTGAAAATTTGTTTAACCCTCCACTTGCACTTTCATTGGCAGTTATTTGCCAATCGTTAGCAGGAAATGCTCCAGTGCTTGTATCATCAAAACCTATTCTGGTATTATTTTCTTTTATGCGTATTGTATCAAAACCAAAGGATTCATTGTTTATACAGTCAAACCCAAAACAACCACTTCCTTGCACAATAAGATCGTCAGGTATTACCTGATCCATTACGCTTTTTTGCTCATAGATTTGATTCAGACTATTTTTTACTGACTCATCTATTCGAGATTTATAAGTTTGCGGCGTAAGTTTTAGTTGTTCAGGTTTGTTCATCTTTTGCTGAGCAAAAAGATTGAAACCGACAATGAGGAAAAACAGAAATAATAATTTAATAATTAGGGAATTATGTTTCATGAGCCTGAGTTATATATTTCATCTAAATTCAGAATTTGAAAGATAATATCCAAATTTTTTCCAACAGTTTTCAGTTAGAATTTTATTTTAAGGAATGACCCAAAGAAGACTTAAGTAGATTCTTTAAAACCAATTAATTAAAATCCAAAGTCTCAGCATCAATCTTCTCCACTTTCCGCCCCATTTTTTTCTGAATAATATAAAAATGGTGTTCTTCTTCTTCAGTCACTAAAGAAATGGCTTCCCCACTGGCATTTGCCCGACCTGTTCGCCCGATTCGATGCACATAATCCTTGGGTGAGCGGGGCAATTCGTAGTTAAGCACCGTCGGAAGATGAACGATGTCTATCCCTCTTGAAGCAATGTCTGTGGCCACCAATATATTTATTTTGCCTTTTTTAAAGCAATTTAACGCTTCACTACGAGCACTTTGCGATTTGTCACTGTGCAAGGCAGTAGCATTTATGCCATTTTTTTTGAGTTTGGCCACCACGTTGTCGGCAGTGCGGGTGCTTGAAACAAATACCAGCACTTGTTGCATATTTTGCGAAACAATCAGATGTCTCAAAAGTGGTCCTTTTCTTTCGGGTTTTACGATATAAGCCGTTTGTTTTATTAAATCCAGATTCAATACTTCTGGCTCAATCTCAATAATTTCTGGTTTATGTAATACTGAAGATTTTATCTTGTCTAGTTTGGGGTCGAGTGTGGCCGAAAACAGGAGATTTTGTCTTTTCGCAGGAATCAATCTCAGAATATCTGCCATTTCGTCCTGAAAACCCATGTCGAGCATTTTGTCGGCTTCGTCTAACACCAAAATTTCTATTTTGCCCAAATGAATAGAATTCGTTGAAACCATATCGAGCAATCTTCCTGGCGTAGCCACCAAGATTTCAGTATTTTTGAGTTTAACCATTTGCTGGTTCAAAGGCACACCGCCATAGACCGCCAAATTTTTAGGTGCAATGGGCAAACCTACTGTAAACGAACTAAATACTTCGCTTATTTGCATGGCCAGCTCTCGCGTTGGAGCCAGTACGAGTACTTTTAGGTGTAAATTTCTAGAAGGTTTTTTCTGCTGAAAAAGCTCCAGAATGGGCAATACAAAACTGGCGGTTTTTCCCGAACCCGTTTGAGCCTTGGCCTGCAAATCTTTGCCTTTCAAAATTATCGGAATAGCCTGTTGCTGTATAGGATAAGGCTCCGTATATTCCATCTTTTCGATGGCTTCCAGCAAAGGTTTCGATAGTCCGAGCGATTGGAAAGACATGTTTTGTTTTTTTCTACAAAGGTAGGGCAAATTTTCCTAAATAGCCGACTAGCGATTTTCGTAACTATTATCTTATAGATTCATCTCTTCCGCCCGAGAGCTTGGTTAAGTACAATTTTAGAAAAATTCTGCTACATCACAGTCAATACACTCTCCAATCCCACACCCCTAGAACCCTTAACAAGAAAATAAGTATTGGCAAATGCCTTTTCTATCAACCAGTTATGTAGAGAAAACTTATCGGTAAAATAGTAAGCTTTGGGTAAATGAATCAATGCGTGATGCATGTTTTCGCCATAAAGTACCACAATATCAAAATCTTGTTCAGACGCCAATTTGCCCAAAGCTTCGTGCTCGGTTTGACTGTATTCACCCAGTTCAAACATATCACCCAAAATCACCACTTTTTGTTTTTCGGTTTTCAAGTTACCGAAGTTTTTCACAGAGGCCGCCATTGACGAAGGATTGGCATTATAGGCATCCATCAGGAACGAATTGCTCCCTTTTTCTATCACTTGTGAACGGTTATTGTCAGGGTTGTAGTCTGCAATAGCTTCTGCAGCATCAGTATGACTTACTCCAAAAAACCGACCCAAAGCAAAGGCCGTTTGCATATTGTCAAAGTTGTATTTTCCACCAATATGCGTAATATAAATTTGCTCACTGTCAGGTATTTGAAAAGAAACTGTAGGGCTTTCTGCGGTCATTTTTAGTGAAAATTCATCAGCTCCATAATAAACCACCAACATCATGTTTTTTTCTTTCACCAGAGAAGTCAATTTTTCGTCGGTTTGATTTACAAATGTGGTTCCATGACTATTTTTCAGAAAATCAAAAAGCTCTCCTTTGCCTTTTCTCACGCCTTCTTCACCACCAAAACCTTCTAAATGGGCTTTCCCAAGGTTAGTAATAAAACCATGTGTTGGCTCACAAATGTTACTCAACATCGCTATTTCTTTCTGATGATTGGCTCCCATTTCTATCACGGCCATCTCTGTTTCAGCAGTCATTTCGAGTAGGGTCAAAGGAACGCCTATGTGGTTGTTGAGGTTTCCTTTGGTGGCATGAACTTTAAAATTCTTACTTAAAACCCTTACCAAAAGCTCTTTATTGGTCGTTTTTCCGTTTGAACCCGTCAGGCCTATCACCGGAATGTTAAATGTCTTTCTATGGGAATTGGCCAATTTTTGTAGTGTTTCTAGTACATCATCTACCAAAATACATTGTGGATTTTGGGCATGTTCCATTTCATCCACTACGGCGTAGCTTGCTCCAAGAGCGATGGCCTGCTCCGCAAAGTTATTGGCATTAAATTTCTCACCTTTTAAGGCAAAGAAAATCTGTCCTTGACCAATCTTGCGGGTGTCGGTTGTAACACCCTTACTTTCTTTAAATTTCTCGTAAATTTCTGCTATTTGCATTCGATCGTGTTTTCGATATCAAAGTTCTGCCTTTTTGCTTAATTTCGTATTATTCTTTCTAAAAATTGTGGCAGAATATTTCAAAACATTTTTAAAAACCGCTAATCACTTGCTCAAAATTGAGTCTGATGAATATGCTATTAAAGCCATTAGTTTTGTAAAAGAATTGGAAGAACCCTCAGATATTCAACCTGAAATATTACTAAAAGCACAAAAAGAACTTCAAAAATATTTCGATGGAGACCTAAAAGAGTTTAGTCTAAAACTTGAGCCCGAAGGAACAGATTTTCAGAAAAAAGTATGGGCTTTGTTATACAAAATTCCTTTTGGAAAAACTTGGACTTACGCCGAAATGGCCAATAAGCTAGGCGATCCAAAAGTTATTCGAGCCGCGGCATCTGCCAATGGTAAAAATCCAGTGGCAATAGTAATTCCTTGCCACCGAGTGATTGGCACCAACGGCAGCCTCACTGGCTATGCGGGTGGATTGGAAAACAAAAGATATCTGCTAGACTTAGAAAATCGAGTGGCCAACGGCGTGATGGAATTGTTTTAGAAAGCCACAAACATTTGGCTGTTATGTGTATATATTTGTAAAAACAAACATCAAAAACACCCATGAAACCTCTTTTGATAATTATTTCTATCTTTTTGTCACTTAATTCTTTCGCTCAATCGGACACGATAACCGCCGCAACTGCCAAAAACTATATTGGTAAGGAAGTAGTTTTGAAAGGAATTTTAAAAGGCGTAAAACCCTATTCAGACCGCAATGGAAAAGATATCCTTTTCTTAGATATTGACGAAAGCTATCCTAATTCTGAAATTGGTGTAACCGTTTTTCCTGATGCGGTACCAGAAGTTAAAATCACCAAAGACGATGTTGGACGCACTGTATTTATTTCAGGAGTAGTGCAAGACTATAAAGGTAAGCCAAGCTTGCCCATAAGCGAAGGCAAACAGTTTAGATTTAAGGAATAAAAAAATCGCCAATTGATTTTATTTCAATTGGCGACGCTTAAAAGTGGAATTCCTTATAATTCCTTTATTCTGATATTCTTAAATGAAACCTCATTTCCGTGGTCTTGAAGTCCGATTTTTCCATTTGAGTATTTGCCAAAACCTTCCCAACCTTTAAATTTACTTACAGCTACCATGGCGTCCCATTCTGGGCCGGAGGTAGGGTATGTCACTGCTAGTACGCCATTTTGCCAAACGGTTACTTGGTTATTCAACTTCTTGATTTTCACTTTATTCCATTCGCCAGCAGGTTTTCCTTTTGATGCTGAAGGTATCATGTCATAAAGAGATCCCGATTTGCGGTTGCCGTTTTTCCCTTGTTTTGCATCAGGATGACCTTCATCATCTAACACTTGTATTTCAGGGCTTGTCAGGTAAGGCGTGCTATATTTTGCATCTTCATATACACCATAAAAAATTCCACTATTTCCGTTTTTGGCAATTTTCCAGTCCAATTCCAGCTCAAAGTTTTCGTAAGCTTTGTCAGATACTAAGTCATTTACTTTGTAATCACTTTTGGCAGTTTGGTCAAATACAAAAGCACCATCTACGATTTTCCACTTGGCATTTACTGGCTCGCCAGCGTGGTTATAAATATGCCAGTTTTTGAATGTTTTTCCATCGCTTAGTTTCTCCCATTTGCCCTTTTTCTGAGCAAAAGCAATGCCCGAAACCAAAATAAAGGCTACAAGAATTATAATATTTTTTTTCATTTATATTTTTTTAATTTTGAACAAGCACAAATATATGTTTTATTTCAATAATATAAATAAATTATTTTAATAAGGCTTTTGTCTTTCTCATACTGCCTCATTAACATCTCTAATACAATTCTAATTTGGCAGAACGCCATTTTCTACATAACTTGTAACAATTTCAACACAAAAAATGGCGGTAGTTTCTAGAAGAAATTTTTTAGAGGGTTTGTTTGATTTTAACCACAGCCGACTAGAAATAAATGCTAGTTTGGATGAGTACACACAGCCACTCAATAGACTTCAGGTACAACATTTGTTGCGAAGAGCCACATTTAGTTTGTCCAACAGCATTATTGATAAATATGTTGGTAAATCAGCCGCTTTTGTGGTGGATGAATTATTTGCCAAAGCAGACGCCAACATCAACCCAACACCTCCTTTCTTTGTAAATGACCATATAAAAAACCCAGGGAATCTTACCGGCAAACAACGTGAAGAGGCGGAGGCTAAAAAGTCACTTATAGTGGGAGAGTATAACCTTACCTTAGGCGAATGGTGGGTGGGCGTAATGAAAAAGGACTCCGAGAGCTTTTTGGAAAAAATGGTTCTTTTTTGGCATGACCATTTCGCTACGCAGTTTGCGAGTTGCAATAACATCCCATCTGTTTCGATGTACCGCCAAAACGAGTTGTTTAGAAAAAACTATGCAGGTAATTTCAGGACGCTACTGGAACAGATTTCGATTGACGGAGCCATGCTGAGGTATTTAAACGGCAATGAGAATATCAGTGAGTCGCCTAATGAGAATTATGCAAGGGAACTGATGGAGCTTTTTTCACTCGGTGTGGGTAACTATACTGAACAAGATATACGAGAAGCGGCCAAAATTTTGACAGGCTGGAAGGTAAACATGTTTCTCGATGAGGGTACACCCTACAAGGCTTTTCTAAACACGAATCAATTTGATAAGACCTCCAAGTTATTCATGGGCGAGGTTTTTTCCGTGAATTATGAAGTGAACGAACAAAATGTCTATAAAAACTCTGTTCAGAAACTCATAGACGTTATTTTAGCTAAAAAGGGACAGGTTGCTGCCAAATATTTGAGCACCAAGATATATCAATACTTTGTGTATGCAAATACACAAAAAACCGATAATGCGGTGGTGGATCAAATGGCTCAGTTGATTATTGATAATGGGTTTGAATTGAAGCCCATGTTGAAAAAACTCTTCAAGAGTCAACATTTTTTTGATGACCTTAACATTGGCGTACAAATAAAATCCCCTGCTGAAACGATTATAGCTATGGTAAAACACATAGACTATAACGACCGATATGCAAGAAACATCATGGCAGCACTCGGTTTAGAACTTTTTAACCCACCCAATGTGGCAGGTTGGAGAGGTTACAGGGCCTGGATTTCTACTAAGACATTACCTACAACAATTCATTTTTTGAAAGAAATAATAGACAATAACTCAAACACAAGGCTGGCCGATTGGGCCTTAAGTATTGAAGGAAGTGGCGAAGTACACATTCTTACTGAGCGATTTATTGAATTATTTTTGGCAAGACCTGTGTCAGAGGAAAGATTCAAGAAGTTTAAAAATACGTTTTTGGGCGGGGCACCCGATTATGAATGGTACGAAATCATCAAAAACAAAGAACAAGCTGGTCAGCGAGTTAGGAGTTTCCTTTTCGAGATTATTAAGGCACCGGAGTATTTCTTATTTTAAAAAATGATAAAGAGAAGAGATTTCATAAAACAATCCACCATGGGTGTCGGGGTAGTTACCAATCTATCTCTGGGCAAAATGCGTGTGAGTGCATTTGATCCATCCAATGTCAGCACGGAAAACGATAACATTCTTGTTATCATTCAGCAGTTTGGCGGCAACGATGGAATGAACACCATCACTCCATACGAATGGGACTCCTATTATACACTTTACAGACCCAAGCTTCATATTCCCCAAAACGTTGTGGAGCCTATCAGTAAAGAACTTGGTATGGCTATGCACCCCAATCTCAAAAAAGGGCCCAAGAATGGCATGTTAGGCATGTTTAAATCAGGAAAATTGGCAGTAATGCATGGCTTAGGTTATCACAATCCCAACTATTCACATTTCAGGTCTACCGATATTTGGTTGAGTGGAATAACTCCCAACAGCGACACAGAACCCTTGAAAACGGGTTGGTTGGGCAGATATTTTGACAGGGGAAGACCTTCGGAGAAATCCGATAGCCCATTTTGTTTGCAGATAGGTCAGAACCCGTCGCTGATGTTTTTGGGAGAAAGTGGCGAAAAATCAATCGTTTTGGAAGATGCGGAGCAACTGTATAGCCAAGCTCAGTCTGTAGAGTCTAACAAGATAAACATAGGTGGTTCTGCATATTTTTTAAATGAGTTTGATTATATAAACAAAGTAGGGCTTGAGGTAAACGAATATTCTAGGGTAATAAAGAAGGCCTTCGACAATGGTAAGAACATAGAGAAATATGCCGATCAACCTTTGTCTAACCAGCTCAAATTGGTGGCAAGGCTCATCAATGGTGGACTAAAATCTAAGGTGTATTTTGTAGAACATCATGGTTATGACACGCACTCTAATCAGGGTGTATTGGATGGTGTTCATTCAAGACTTTTGGCTGAGTTGAGCGAGGCTATCAGTGCTTTTCAGTCTGATATTGAGCAGCTGGGACATGCCTCTAAGGTTGTAGGAATTACTACGTCGGAGTTTGGTAGAAGGCCTTACGAAAACGGGAGCCTAGGTACAGACCACGGCACTGCCAATGTTGGCTTTGCATTTGGGGAGGCAGTGAAAGGTGAAATTTTTGGGTATCATTTTGCTTTTTTGCCTTTTAGAGATTTTCAGAATTTATGGTTCAGAACAGACTTTAGGAGTTTGTATTACGAAATAATGGTCAGTTGGTTTGGTCAAACTCCAGCATATGCACAATATGTATTGGGTTCAAAATTTGCCTATATTGAAGAAAAAGGATTCCTTAAATCGACGCAGAAGGACGTGACTTTACCGCCTCCACCTGATGTTCCGAAAGTTAGTCAGGATTTAAATTCTCCCGATAATCCGTTGAGTCCTTTGAATATTACAGAGCAAGATAAGTTTACGCTTTATCCCAATCCAGTACAGGGCAATTCGGCGTTTTTAAATATGCGACTATATTTTCAGGGTGCTGTTCGGATTGTTCAGGCCCATGTTTCGGGGCAAGAAATGGGTGTGATACATGAAAAAACCTATCAAGCAGGCTTGCACAATGTTTATCTTGAACTCAAAGGTGGCCCGGGATTATACCTGCTTCGCATAAAAGTCGGTAAAAGAAATCACTTTGTGAAGTACTTGAAGATATAGGATAGTTCTAGTCAAAGGTGTTGTAGGTTTTTAACGATACAAAACCATCATAATTAATAAGAATCTGCCCGTATAATTTAATATCCTCAGTAGTTATTTTTGGACTAGCTTTTCCTTCTAAAATACTGATGGTAAAGTTTGCCAATTCTTCTTCACTTATTGGTTTTCCATCTAACATAAATAGTATCTTACTACTCTTCTTGAAGTCAATTTCAAAGAAGACGCTTTCCCTGTTTTCTCTGTGAACTATTACTCTATTTAAAATATTTCCATCAAGATCTTCAAATTCAATCCTGTGAATTCTCTTCTTTGGAAGGTTAAGGTGCTTAACAATCACCTCTTTTTCAATTAATATTTCTTTTTCATTAGTTAGAACAAAATCTTGCATCGTTAATAATTCAAAATATCCATCTCTGGCTTTTTCTCCGTATTTTTGGATGGCTATTTTATTTTCAGGTCTAAGAATTTTAGGCATTAAGCAGACTTTTGGATTTATTCTTGTCAAAATTTCTGCTGGATATTCCTTCCCGTTAATAATAACCAAAGGGTTTTCTCCAAGAAAATTGGTTTCGTAAACGGTTCTTGTCTCTTTTTTTTGATTTAAAACTGCAGCCTTTTCAACTATTTTATTGCCAAGTATTTCATACCTTCCAGTTTTTTCCATGGCTTTAAACCAGAAATCATTCACTGATATTTTAGTTTCTTTGGTTTTTAAATTTCCTTCAAAAACCATCGACTCATCCATTCTTTGAGGTTTTGAATTCGCTTCGCTTTTTAATATTACCCAATGACGCATTTTATTCAAGTCAAAAGATCGGCTTTGGCCTCCGAAGACTACCTTAAGTTTGGTCAAATTCCCAGCGGCATCTGATTCGTAATCTTTCAATTCAAACTTAAAGTCATTCTCAGAGAAATATGCTTTGGCTTCTTCCGCCGCTTTAAGGGTTAGCTTGTCAGGGTAAACTACATAGGTTATCAAATCAGAACTATGACTGATAATGGAAGATTCCGAGTTTACGTTGAAAGTGTTATGCTTACTCCTATCTAAATGACTCTTGTTTATGAGCAAGTGAGGGCTTCCGAAAAAGTAGCTTACCTGTGATTTTTCGAAATTTCTATCAAAAGCATCGAAAACAAAGAACGCACCGCTTTGCCCTTGTTCTCTACACTTGTTCATATCAAATATTTCAGGTATTGAAGCTTTACCACTTTTAAGGTGCTTGATAGAAAGGCCCAATTTTGTGAAATTTCCACCCAAGTCAAGGACTTTTTCTGTGATTATTATGGCTAAGTTTCTTTTCTTGAGTTCTTTATTGACATCACTTATAGTGCTTTCAGTTAATGAGTTTGGATTTACTTCGTATTTAAATCCGTTGTACCTTACTGTAGTGAGTGAGTTTAGAGAAATATTGGTTGGCAACATTCTTAATGATGCTCTTGGTCCCCAAGTGGTATAATCTCGGTCGTTTTTAATGGTTAAAGGATACGCTTTTACTTCTATTTTCTTAACCGTTTTGGTACTGCCTTTTTCTCTTAGAACTTTTACGATTTTTTCTTTTGTAAAAGCCATGAAAGCAGCCGCAATTAGTGGTATCGCAATCAAATACAGATATTTTTTTGTATGAATGGTGGCAGGTTTAAACATGAAATGTATCCTTTGTGAAAGCGGCTTTTTGCTCATTTGATTTACAAATGAAAGCTCCGCAAAGACGCCCAATTTTAATAGGAGATTTGCATATTCCTTTTGGTTAAACGATTTAGTCATCAATTCATCAACTTCATATTCATGTATTTCTTTGAGAGATTTCTGCAAAAAATAAATTACAGGATTAAACCAGAAAGTACATTTTAGAACTCCTACTATCAGTAAATCTACCGTGTGTAATTTTTTGCAATGCAAACTTTCATGTTCGATAATTAGGGATTTTTCGTCTGGATTTAGCGGCTTTGAGTTGATAAAAATATTATTGAAAAATGATGAATTTTCAAGGAAATTGCTGGTTTCAAATATCTTCAAATTCAATGATTTTTTTTCATAATCTGCTGTTTTTATTACTTTAAAAATCAATGATAAATTTCTTAAAAGCATGAATATAGATACCAGAATACCTACATAATAGAAGAGAAGAAAATAATCTGATACTTCCAAAGTCTTCCATAATGGTTTTTCTGTTTTTTCGATTTTTGAATAATTAGTATTCGAAGCTTCTTTTTGTATTTGTGGAAAAACCAAAGTAGGAACAGGCGGATTTTCCACGGCTGTTAAATATTCAACTTCGGTTTTGGTAGTGTGAACTAATGGTATCAAAACGCTCAAACCAATACTCATCAGCAAATAGAATCTGTTGGCGGTATGAAAAGTGAACTGACGGAAAACGAAATAGTAAAGGCCATAAAAACCAATAAGACAAGCGGAGGATTTTAGTAGATATTCCATTTTGGTTTAGTTTAATTGCTATCAATAATTTTTTTAAGGTTCTCTATTTCTTCTTTACTTAGGTTTTCTTTTCTGACCATAAAAGACAAAAGGCTTTCGGCCGAGTTGTCGAAATAATTAGCAAATACTTTTTTAAAAGTATATTGTTTGTATTCGTCTTTTGTAATTATTGGGAAATATTCATGCGTTTTACCATAGGCCTTGAACCCCAAAAAACCTTTATTTTCCAAAAGCCTCACCACCGACGAGATGGTGTTGTAAGGTGGTTTGGGTTCGTCTGGTAATTTTTCAATAATATCTCGAACAAGGCATTTTCCTAAATTCCAGATTATTTGCATTATTTTCTCCTCTGTTTTTGTTAGTTCTTCCATCATGAAACAAACTTAAAACTAAATAATCAGTTTTACAACTGTTTTTTCAGTTATTTAATTTAAAAATCAGTTATTGTGTATATAATATTGATATACAGTAGATTAAGTCTCATCGTAGTTTTAAATTTAGAAAATAATTTTTTTTAGGATAAAACAAGAGAGGAAAATTTTATACTTGGTGCTTTGCATATATTTTATTAAATATTTGACCGTAGAATAACTTTTATTCGCCTGTATTCAATTCTGTGTCGATTTTTAAAGCACATTCTTCAAATTAATGAGGGCTACGATATTTTTTCTATTCATTTGTTCCAATGTATTTGGGAGTTATTCTCCTGATAGTTTGCCTAATTTTGGTATTAAGTTTAATCCCCTTGCAGCATTTTTGGAAGTTGACCCCCATCTTCAGTTTTCAGGTGAGTATTTCTTGAGTGCCAAGAGAAGTGTTCAGGCCACTTTCGGTTTTGGTAATGATAAAATTTTCGAAAGTTCAAGCAACGAAAAGGCCATGATGTTCAGGTTAGAGCATCGCGTATATTTCAGACCATTTTCCTCTAAAAAGAAAGGTAGGGGATATCTAGGACAAGAAATTATGTATAAAAAAGTATTAGAAAAGAAAAGTGCCGATAATATTTCCAACCCTCAATCGCCTAGTGTTACGTATTTATTGAATGTTAATGTAGCGGCTTTACATTTAAAACTTGGCCACGAATTTATTGGTCAAAATGGTTTTCCTATCTTAGATGTTTTCTTGGGCATGGGCGTAAGAACGTATAACAATTATAACCAAAACCTGCCTGAGGGTTATGAATTTACCAGATTCACGATGTACAATAGACTAGCAGGAAACGGTACGACGCTATCTGCTGTTGTTGGTGTGGGGATAGGAGTTGGATCTAGAAAAAATTAATCAATTTGGGAAACTCACTTTTCCCATACTTACGCTAGGTACGCCTTTTCTTATTCCAAAGTCAGTTTCGCCACCACATAGTGCTTCGTTGGCTAATGTGGCAAAAAGTACGGCTTCTTTAGCGTCTCCATCTATGCCAATTTCATCTGTTCTTAGAAATTTTGTGTTCGGCATTCTGTTTTGTAAGAAATTTACAATCAAGGGATTGTGCATGCCACCGCCACTCATGAATACCTCTGAAGGCAAGGTGTTTTCCGAAATAGAAAAAATACAATCAGTAATAGTCTCGGCTGTAAACTGACAAAGCGTAGCCATAATATCTTCTCTCGAAAGCTCTTTAGTTTTAGAATTTTCAAGAGCCACTTCCAAATAAGCCAAGTTGAAAACCTCAGGACCAGTTGTTTTAGGTAAAGGACCTTTAAAAAAAGTATGCTTTTTCAACTCTAAAAGTAAGCTTTCTGATACCTTTCCTTTCAATGCTATTTCAGCTTCTTTGTCAAATGGAATTCCGAAATGTTTCTGCACAAAAGCATCCATAATGGTGTTTCCTGGGCCAGTATCTGTGGCAAAAACTTTCTCAGGATTTAGGTCTCCGCTCAAAAACGTAAAGTTTGAAATACCGCCCATATTGAGCAAGATTCTGTTTTTATGTTTTTCGGAGAAAATAAGGTAGTCGCCATAAACAGCCAATGGAGCACCTTCGCCTCCTGCAGCACAGTGTTTTTGTCTGAAATCTGAAAGCGTTATGATGCCTGTTTTAACGGCCAAATGGTCGCCATCGCCTATTTGGAGCGTAGCATTTGGGAATTTCTCTATTTTATGTTGAATTTTAGGAGCATGAAAAACGGTTTGTCCGTGGCTTGCAATACAATCCACTTCAGAATTTTTAATTCCCCATTTTTCTAAAAGCTGATTCACTATTTCGCCATGCAAATTGCCAATCCAAGGATTTAAAACGCAGAGTTGTTGAAAATCAATTTCTTTTTTTGCAAATATCTTTCTGATTTCAATTTTTACATCTTCGGCAAAGGATATTGTTTCAAACTTCAAAACCTTCACTTTCGTATCCAATCCACTTCCTCTGTATTCACAAAGAGCCACATCCAAGCCGTCCATTGATGTCCCCGACATCAGTCCAATGATTTTTCTAGAGGGCTTTTGTGCTATTTCATATAGTTTTTGGATGTTTTGGTTCATTGGGTGTTTTGATTGAAATAGGTAATTGTTTAGAGAACCCAAGAAATTATGTTTTCTCAAAAATATTTCCGCAAATTAATACAAAAAGGCTCAGAAATGAACCTAAATAGAATAGGTAAACTTTTATTAACCAATTAACCAATTAACCAATTAACCAATTAACCAATTAACCAATTAACCAATTAACCAATTAACCCCCTTCGACTTCGCTCAGGGCAAGAATTAATCCTCCTTCGCCCAATCAAATCTCTGGTCAGGGGAAAATTTCCATGGAGCCATGTTGGTTTCGAGGTTCTGAAACATCATATTCCAGCTTTGAGGAGCTTGACTTTCTTCCATTACGCGGTAGCGGCGTAGTTGTAGGATAATGTCTAACGGGCTTATCATCACGGGGCATTCCTGAACGCAGGCGTTGCAACTTGTGCAAGCCAATATTTCTTCATCAGAGATGTAGTCACCTAATAGGTTTTTTTCGTCTTTGTAATCATTTCCGTTTTTAATCCAGCCTTTTTGAATGTCTTCTAATCTATCTCTGGTGTCCATCATTATTTTGCGAGGCGATAGAGCCTTTCCTGTAATATTGGCCGGGCATGCGGAAGTACAGCGGCCACATTCGGTGCAGCTGTAGGCGTCCATGAGGTTTTTCCAAGAGAGGTCTTCTACGTCTTTTGCTCCAAACCTTCCCACTTCTGCTGGTGTTTCGGGAGCTTGTTCTAGACCCAACATTATTTTTACCTCTGTACTTACAGTAGGCATATTACTCATTTTTCCTTTTGGATTGAGGTCCGAAAAATAAGTATTTGGAAAAGCCAAAGCTATATGGAGGTGCTTAGAATAAGTAACATACAAGGCAAAAGCCATAATGCCCAATATATGAAACCACCAAGCCGCTCTTTCAGCAAAGATGAGCATACCATCTGAGAAATTATCCATAATGGGCACCAACCATTGACTGATTACAAAAGAACCTGTAATGGCCTCTGCAAAATGACCCACACCGCGGCTTTGGAGTACGGCGTCGGCGGCGTTCATTTTCAAGAAAGCAGCCATTAAAATAATCTCGAAAATCAAGATAATGTTACCATCTTTCACAGGCCAACTTTTCATTTCACGGTGGCGACTTTCCTGTAAACGCTCCACTTTGGTTATGTTTCGTCTGATCAAGAACACCACACAAGCCACTATTACAGCCAAAGCCAGTATTTCAAAGAAATTTATCAAAAATGAGTAAACGTTACCCAAAGGCTCTAAAAAAATACGATGGGTACCCAAAAGTCCATCCAAAACAATTTCTAGCACTTCAAGATTGATGATGATAAAGCCTACATATACCGCTAAATGCAGAATCGCCACTATGGGTTTAGCAAACATTTTTTTCTGTCCAAAAGCCAGCAATAGCATGTTTTTTAGCCTTTGACTAGGATTATCGTATCGGTTTTCAGCTTTTCCCAATAGTATGGTTTTCCTGATGAGGTTTACTCTGCGACCAATAAAGTATGCAGCAGTGCCTAAAGCAATCAAAAACAGAATTTGAGGAAGAATATTCATGTTGTCTATTATTAGAATAATGGTATGCATGCATACTATGTACAAATATCAAGAAAAAGT